>NZ_PDKW01000040.1:736445-846303 GCF_002573965.1 Azospirillum palustre
TCGATGCGATTGCCGAAGCGGCGTTCGATGACCAGTGCACCGGCGCCAACCCGCGCTATCCGCTGGTCGCCGAGATCAGGCAGCTGCTGATCGACAGCTATTACGGACGCGCTTACGTCGAGCCGGCGGGCGAGCACACCCCGGCGGGGCTGACTGTCGTCGGCCAGAAGACGGCGGCCGAGTAGCCGGTTTCCCGCACATCGACACCAAGCAACGGGGACCCTTGGGCCGGGGCGGAAGCCTCCGGCCCGAGGGCTTTCCATTTGGGAACACCGCTTGGTCAGGAAGGTCACCGTTACCACTCGCGAGCCAAATATTTTCGACTTGCCGTGCTTGAGACGGTTACCGCAGGCGGTTATCCTGACCGGGCGAAAACTGGTGTTTGGCATGGAAACGACCGACGACCGCGTCAAGCTGATCTATCACCGTCTGGTGGCGCGCGAAATCAGGCGCGACCCGGCACTGATCGAGCGCGCGCGCAAGATCGTCGAGGAGTTGTCGGCCAAGCCGAACCAGCGTTCGCATGTTTTCGAATGGAAAGCCCTGCTGGCGCAACCCAGCGATACGGTCCGCCATTTCATCGTCTCGCGGAACCAGGACGCCACCCGTTTGCGCATCACGTCTCCATTCCCTATGCTGCCCGAGCTTTCGGTGCAGGACGAGCAGACGAGGAGACGGATGTGGCGGAAGGCCAGGAAGCACGGACGCTCGACGACCTCGACCGCGCCGTCCGCGCTTTAGCCACCCACTTCAAATGCGATACCACGGTCATCGTCGGCAGTCAGGCGACCCTTGTCGGCTGGCCCGATGCCCCAATCCTGTTTCGCACATCGCCCGAAATAGACGCTTATCCGGGGAACGCGCGCCAATGGGAAGCGGAGCGACGCGCTGAGGGCCATGACATAGAGGCCAGCGAGGAGATCTTTGCCCGCTTCGGACAGGGTTCGTCATTTCACCATGCGCATGGCTTCTACATCGACGGCGTTGACGAGGGGACTGCCAAACTACCTCCAGGCTGGAAGAGCCGGGCGGTCACACGCGAGGTTGAAGTCAACGGCGTCACCGTGCGCGCCATCGCGCCGGCGATGACCGACCTGATCGTTTCGAAGCTGCTGGCGTTGCGTGACAAGGACAAGGATTTTATCCGCGAGTATCATCGCATCCGTCATCTCGACCGTGCCCATGTCAGGCGCCTGTTGATCGACATGATGATCCCGGAGGCGCAGCGCACCGTCATCGGCGCTTTTCTCGACTCCCTGTAACGAACCGCTCTTCCCACCTCGACACCAAGCAACGGGGGCCGCCCTGCCGGAGCGAACGCATCCGACAGGGCGGTCCCCGTTTGCCTGTGGCTGGACCCGCTCAGCGATCCGATTGCAGGCCGCTCTCCGCCACCAGATCGGCGATGCTGACGATGGGCATCGACTGTTCCTCCGCGAAGACGATCAGTTCCGGCAGGCGGGCCATGGTGCCGTCCGGGTTCATGATCTCGCAGAGCACGCCCGCCGCTTTGCGTCCGGCCCGCGCCATCAGCTCGATGGTGGCTTCCGTGTGGCCGCGGCGGGCCGCCAGCCCTTGCGGATGGGCGCGGATCGGGAAGACATGGCCCGGCCGTGCCAGATCCTCCGGACGGCAGTCGTCGGCAATCGCGGTGCGGATCGTCGTCACCCGGTCGGCCGCCGAGACGCCGGTGGTGACGCCCTCGCGGGCCTCGATGGACACGGTGAAGGCGGTTCCGAAGCGCGAGCTGTTGGCCGGCACCATCGCCGGCAGCTCCAGCCGTTGCAGATGCTCGTCGGGCAGGATCAGGCAGACGATGCCGCTGCACGCGCGGATCAGCAGGGCCATCTGCTCGACGGTGATGCTGTCGGCCGGGTAGATGATGTCGCCTTCATTCTCGCGGTCGTCGTCATCGACGACGATCACTCCCTGCCCCTGCTTGAGGCTGTCGAGGGCGCGGGCGACGCGTTCGCCCGGCGTGCCGAAGCGGGCGAGAAGGTCGTTCTGACGGTAAATCTGATTCATGGTTCTCACATCCACTGAAGGGTGAGCCTGAATCAGGGCGCAAAGAGACCTCCAGCGCGCCGGACCGGAACCCGACGCGATGGCGCGAACCGACGACGGCGGGCCTGCTCGCGGCAAGCCTCCGGCGCGGTCTGCTCATTCTCTTCCATCCGGACTGTAACCGTCGGCCCCGGCCTCACACCGGGTCTGCTGACCTCACCGCCAATTGGGACTGCCAAAAGCCGCTGAGCGCTCGCGGGCTCCCCTTCTGTCGAAGGGATACCGCCGGTCGGGAGTTTCACCCTGCCCTGAGAACAAGCCTATGTCGCCGACCGGGATCGGTCGGCCGCGTCACCATTCCGCAACCGAACCGCCGCTGTCAAGGGAGCAGGACGGCCGTTTCCACCGGGCGGCAGTTCAGGCACTCCCTCATTTCACCAGCTCCAGCGCGGTGTCGCCGTCGATGATCAACGCGCGCGCCACCCCGCTGGCGAGGAAGGCGCGGGCGGCCTGGAGCTTGGTCCGGCCTGCGACCAGCGCCACCGTGTAGGTCTGCTTCAGCCCGTCGAGACCGAGCGCCAGCGTGCGGCGGTTCAGCGGGTGATCGACCGCCTTGCCGTCCTGGTCGAAGAACAGCCCGTTGGTGTCGCCGACCGCCCCGGCCGCCCGCAGTTCCGCCAGTTCGCTGGCGCTGATCATGCCCTGGGTCCGCAGGAGCGACGCCTCGCGCAGCTCGCCGATGGAGATGTAGGCCACCGTCGTCGAGCGCGCGAGCTGGAGCGCCGTCTGCACCGACTGCTGCGACAGCAGCACGTCGCGCGCCTCCAGGCTGTCGGCGATGAAGGGCACCGGCAGGAAATAGCCCTCCGCCCCGGTGGTCCGCGCCAGCGCATGCACCACGTCGAACGGGTTGTAGGCCGAGCGCGCGGTCAGCGACCCCATCAGGCTGATGAATTTCGCCCGGGGCGCGCTGACCCCCGCCATCTGCAAGGTCATCTGCTCCAGCGTCCGGCCCCAGCCGGTGCCGACCACCGCCTCCTCCGTCTCCGCCAGATGGCGGCGCAGATGGGCGGCGGCGGCGGCCCCCACCGCCCGGAAGGCGAAGGGGGCGAGCAGGGCGTCGTCGCGGTCGCCGCCGGCATCCAGGGTCAGCGCCGGCGTGCAGATGCAGACGTCCAGCCCGTAGCGCTCGCGGATCGCCTCCTCCACCGGCAGCAACCCGACATTCGCGGAATTGATGGTGATGCTGACCATACCGCTGTCGCGGGCGTCGGAAAGCAGCTTGTTGACACGCGCGCGGGTGACGCCCAGCCGGCGCGCCGCCGCCTCCTGGTTCAGGCCGCCGACATAGTACAGCCAGGCCGCCCGCGCCATCAGCACCTCGTCCTCCGGCCCCTCGCTGGTCCCGTTCCGCATCGCGCGCTTTCCCCCTCTACCCCTGTCAGGTGACAAATGTATCTGGTGTTGACATTTGTCACGCCCCATCACAAGCTCATCGTCGTCGGCGCAAGACCGGCATCGAGAATTCGCCAGCCAGATAGCTGGCAATGGGAGGAGAATGGAAATGAAAAACCGGCTTTCCGGAATGCTTGCGGCTGTCTCGATGGTCGCGATGATGACCGCCGCGGGTGCGGCGCAGGCGCTGGACATCGCCTGGGTTCATGCCAACGCCGCCGCGCAGTCCGAGCAGCGGGTGAAGGCCGGCTTCGACGCCTGGGCCAAGCAGAGCGGCAAGAAAGACTGGAACATCAGCGTTCTCGACAGCGGCGGCTCGGGCGAGGCGACCGCGTCCAACATCCAGGACGCCGCCAACCGCGGCGTGAAGGCCATCGTCATCACCATGGCCGACCTGCGCGCCAGCCGCGCGGCACTCGACGCCGCCAAGGCCGCCAAGATCCCGGTCTTCGCCGTCGATTCCGGCTATGTCGACGGGGTGCTGGTCGATGTGACCACCAACAACTGGGCGATGTCGGCCAACGTCTCGGTCTATCTGCTCGACCAGATGGGCGGGCAGGGCAACCTCGTCTTCCTGCGCATGGCCGAACACCACGGCACCCGCAAGCGCGGTGACGTGATGGCGACGGTGTTGAAGGAATATTCCGGCGTGAAGGTGCTGGCGGAGCACAACATCAACTACACCGCCTTCTTCGAGGACACCAACCGCACGATGGAGGATTACGTCGCGCGCTTCGGCAACACCATCACCGCCGTCTGGGCGCCGTGGGACGAGCCGGCGCAGGCCGCCGTCAACGTCATCAAGGGCGCAGGCCTGAAGAACGTGAAGGTGATCGGCATCGACGGCCACCCGCAGGCGGTCGCCGAGGTCTGCAAGCCCGACAGCCCGATGATCGCCACCGTGCGCCAGCCCTTCGAGGAGATGGGCAAGACCGTCGGCCAGTGGCTGGACGACGTGGTGGTGAAGGGCAAGCCCGCCGCCGAGGTGATCCCGACCAAGACCGTCTATCTCGACGCGCCGCTGATCACCAAGCAGAACTGCAAGCAGTTCATGTGACCGGGTGCCGCCGGCCCGCGATGGCGGATCCCTCCGCATCCGGGCCGGCGGTGGCCAGCTTCATCCCCTGCTGTTGCAAGAGGTCGCCATGGAAATCCATCTGGCCGACATCGCCATGCAGTTTCCGGGAACGCGGGCGCTGGATGGCGTGGACGTCGTCTTCCGCAGCGACGAGGTGCATGGCCTGATCGGCGAGAACGGCGCCGGCAAATCGACGCTGGTCAGCATCCTGGGCGGCAGCCTTCAGCCCAGCGGCGGCACCATCGCCATCGACGGGCGCACCGTCCGCTTCGGCTCGCCGCAGGACGCACTGTCCCAGGGCATCGCCCATGTCAGCCAGGAGGGCAGCCTCGTTCCCGGCCTGACCGGGGCGGAGAACATCCTGCTCGGCGTCGAGCCGCGCCGCATCGGCGGCATGATCCGCGCCTCGGCCCTGAAGGCCCAGGCCGCGGCCCTGCTGGCGAAGTGGTTTCCGCAGGTCGCCATCGACCTCGGCTGCCCGGTGGCCGAGCTGCCGATGGCCGACCGCAAGGTGATCGAGATCGTCCGCGCGCTGCGCGGCTCCGCCCGCATCGTCATCCTCGACGAGCCGACGGCGACGCTGCCCGCCCGCGAGAAGGAACAGCTGTGGGCGATCATCCGCACGCTGCCGGCCCGTGGCGTCGGCGTGGTGCTGATCAGCCATTTCCTCTCCGAAATCAAGGCGCTGTCGCACCGCATCACCGTGCTGCGCGACGGCCGGCGCATCTGCACCGAATCCGCCGACGCGCTCGACGAGCAGATGCTGGTGGACATGATGCTGCGCCGCAGCGGCTCCGGCCCGCAGCGCAAATCGGAAGAGGCGGCGCGGGCCGGCCGCGGCGAAATCGTGCTCGACATCCGCGACTGGCGGGTCGGGCGGCTGCATGTGCCGCGCTTCACCCTGCATGCCGGTGAGATCGTCGGGCTGATCGGCCTGACCGGTGCCGGCCATTTCGGCTTCGCCCGCTCGCTGCACAGCCCGTCCGGCGTGCGCTGCGCCGGGCTGGCGGTCGGTGGCCGGCCGGTGAAGCCGGGACCGCCCGCCCACATGCAGGCGGCCGGCATCGCGCTGGTCCCCGACCACCGCATGGAATATGCGCTGATCGGCGAGTGGACGCTCCGCGAGAATCTGGCGATGGTCCATCCCGGCCACGGCGCCATCGCCGCCGGCATCCTGTCGCCCGGCCGGGAGGAGGCCGAATCCCGCCGCATCATGCGGCTCCTGAACGTGAAGGCCCATTCCTCCGGCCAGCTTCTGCGCACGCTGTCGGGCGGCAACAAGCAGAAGATCTCCATCGGCAAATGGCTCTACGGCGCCGAGGGCCGTTACCGCGTGATGATCTTCATCGAGCCGACCGAGGGCGTCGACATCGGCGCCAAGGCCGAGATCTATGCCGAGATGCGGCGCCTCGCCGCCACCGGCGTGGGGATCGTCATCGCGTCCTCCGACCTGCTGGAGATCGAGGCGCTGGCGCACCGCGTCATCCCCTTCCATCACCTGCGGCCCGGCCCGGAAATCCCCGGCACCGGCTTTTCCGAGAGCGCGTTCATCGCCGCCATCTCCGGAGCCGTCCCGGAGACTGCAAAATCAGGAATTCCCGCATGACCGACACCGCCACCGGATCCCTTCCCAGCCACGACCGGCTGTTCGGGCTGCGCAAGGAGCATGTCCAGCGCTACAGCACGCTGGTCGTGCTGGTCGCCATGTTCCTGGTCTTCTCGCTCGGCGTCGACCGCTTCCTGACCGGACAGAACCTGCTGAACATCGCGCAGCAGATCTCGATGCTGACCATCGTCGGCGCCGGCCTGACCTTCGGCTTCGCCGCCCGCGAGATGGATCTGTCGGTCGGCTACACCGTCGGCCTTGCCGGCGTGCTGGTGCCGCTGCTGCTGGTCAAGGGCGTGCCGCTTCCGCTCGCCCTGCTGGCCGGACTCGGCGCCGGTCTGGCGGTCGGGGCCGTCAACGCCCTCCTCGTCACGCTGGTCGGCATCCCGTCGCTGATCGCCACGCTGGCCGTCGGCTCGATCCTCTACGGCATCAACTTCCTGATGACCGGCGGCCGGGCGATCTATGGCGGGCTGGACGAGGCCTATCTCTGGCTCGGCCAGGGGCGCGTCGCCGGCATTCCGATCCTCGCCTTCTTCATGCTGGCCGCCGTTCTGGTCGCCTGGTTCGTCATGGAGCGGACGATCTTCGGCCGCTACATCTACGCCGTCGGCGGCAACCAGAAGGCGGCCGAGCTGTCCGGCATCCGCGTGCGCAAGTACCGCGCCGCCGCGCTGGTCGTCTGTTCCCTCTTCGCCGTGATGGCCGGCACGCTGCTCGCCGCCCGGCTCGGCTCCGGCCAGCCCAATGCCGGCGAACGCTACCTGCTGGACGGGCTGGCGACGGTCTTCATCGGCATGACCATGTTCCGGCCGGGTACGGCCACCGTGCCCGGCACCTTCTTCGGCGCGCTCTTCATCGGGGTCATCAACAACGGCCTCAACCTGATGGGGATGGACACCTACATCCAGGCGATCGTGAAGGGCGTCATCATCCTTGCCGCCGTCGCCGTCGTCTCGCGCAGCACCAAGCTCAACCTTCTTTGAAATCGGAGTCTTCGATGTACGAGGCTGACCTCCGGGCCACGGCCGGCCACAGCATGGCGGGCCGGGTCGGGGCGGGCGCCAACACGCGCCTTCCCGAACTCTACCGGACGATGCGCCGGATCCGCACCTTCGAGGAGCGCGTGGGCGAGCTGTTCGTCCGCGGCCAGTCGGCCGGTTCCATGCTGCACCTGTCCATCGGCGAGGAAAGCGCTGCCGCCGGTGTCTGCGCAAGCTTGCGCGACGGCGACAGCTTCACCACCCACCACCGCGGCCACGGCATCTTCCTCGCCCGCGGCGCCGACCCGGCCCGCATGATGGCGGAGATCGGCGGCAAGGAAGCCGGCTATTGCCACGGCAAGGGCGGGTCGATGCACATCGCCGACATGGGGCTGGGCCATCTCGGCGCCAACGCCATCGTCGGCGGCGGCATCCCGGCGGTGGTCGGCGCCGGCCTCTCCGCCCGCCACCACAAGACCGGGGCCGTCAGCGTCGCCTTCTTCGGCGACGGCGCCACCGGCCAGGGCATCCTGTACGAGAGCATGAACATGGCCGCCCTGTGGGGCCTGCCCTGCGTCTTCGTCTGCATCAACAACCAGTACGGCATGGGCACCAACATCGCCCAGGCGACCGCCAACCCCAACCTGCACGAACGCGCCGCCGCCTTCGGCCTCGCGGCGGAGACGGTGGACGGCCTTGACGTCGAGGCGGTGGCCGAGGCCGCCGAGCGCCTTGTCGAAGGGGCGCGGGCCGGCAAGCCCGCCTTCCTGGCGGTGTCCTGCTACCGCTTCTACGGCCATGCCCGCAAGGACAAGTCGCCCTACCGCGACCCGGTGGAGGAGGAGGCCGGCCGCCGGCAGGACCCGGTCGCCTTCGCCCGCTCAGCATTGATCGACCGCGGGCTGGAATCGGAGAGCGAGCTGGACCGGCTGGATACGGAGATCGGCGCCGAGATGGACGCGACCATCGACTTCACCGTGGCGCAGACCGAACCGCCGCTCGCCTCGATGTTCCGCGACGTCTATGCGCCCGAGGAACCCGAACCCGAACCGGTGCGCGCCCGCATCGACCGCGTTCTGGCGCGGGACTGAGGAGACCCAGAATGGCACTTCAGGAACTGACCTATCGCGATGCCCTGCGCAAGGCGCTGGCCGACGCGATGACCGAAAACCCGGACGTGGTGATCCTCGGCGAGGAGGTCGGCCGCTACGGCGGCGCCTATGGCGTCACCAAGGACCTGATCAAGGAGTTCGGGGCGGAGCGGGTGATCGACACGCCGATTTCCGAACCGGCCATCGTCGGCGCCGCGGTCGGTGCGGCGATGACCGGCCTGCGCCCGGTGGCGGAGCTGATGTATGTCGATTTCATCGGCATGACCATGGACCAGCTCGCCAACCAGGCTGCCAAGATCCGCTACATGTTCGGCGGCCAGATCGGCGTCCCGATGGTTCTGCGCACCCAGGGCGGCACCGGGCGGTCGGCCGGCGCCCAGCACAGCCAGAGCCTGGAAGCCTATGTGATGCACACGCCGGGCCTGCGGCTGGCGATGCCCGCCACGGTGGCCGACGCCTATCACCTGCTGCGCATGGCGCTGACCAAGCCCGACCCGGTCGTCTTCATCGAGCACAAGGCGCTCTACACCATGAAGGAGACCGTCGATCTCGACGCCGAGCCGCTGGCCTGGGGCAAGGCGGCGGTGCGGCGTGAGGGGCGCGATCTGGTCATCGTCACCTATTCCCGCCAGCTTCACTACTGCCTGGAGGCGGCGCGCCAGCTGTCGGCCCGGGGCGTCGAGGCGACGGTGATCGACATCCGCACGCTGAACCCGCTCGATTTCGACACCATCCGCGCCCATGTCGAGCGCACCGGCCGCGCCATGGTGGTCAGCGAGGGCGTGATGACCGCGGGCGTCGCCGCCGAACTGTCGGCGCGCATCACCGAGGAATGCTTCGACTTCCTTGAGGATCCGGTGGTCCGCGTCGCCGGCGAGGACATCCCGATCTCGGTGTCGACCGCGCTGGAAGCCGGATCGGTGCCCGGCCCGCAGCTGATCGCCGACACCGCTCTCCGGATGCTGGCTGGACGGGTGCCGGCATGACGACCGCAAGCACCACGACCCTCACGCTCACCATGCCCCGGCTGGGCGAGACGATGGAGGAGGGCGTCATCGTCGGCTGGCTGGTCGAGCCGGGACAGCAGTTCCGCCGCGGCGACGCCATCCTGGAGCTGGAGACCGACAAGACCGTCGTCGAATATCCCGCCCTTGGCGACGGCCGTCTCGACGGGACGCTGGTGTCGGCCGGCGACCGTGTGCCGGTCGGCGCCCCGATTGCCCGCGTCGCCGTCCTGTCGGCCGAGGACTGGGCCGCCGCCCTTCCCGATACGGCGGAAGCCGAGGCTGAAGCAGCCCCTGCGGCCGGCGCATCGGCAGCACCTTCCCCACCCGCCGGCGCCACTGCCGGCACGCCGGCTCCGGAGCGCTCCTCCGACGACCGGCTGCGCGCCACCCCGACCGCAAGGCGGCTGGCCCGCCAGCAGGGCGTCGCGCTGGAAACCCTCCAGGGCAGCGGCCGGCGCGGCCGGATCGAGCGCGCCGATGTCGAAAGCGCCGCCGGTTCGACCGGTCCTGCGCCGGCCGACCTGCGCTGGCTCGACACACCCGCCGGCCGGCTGGCCTATGCGCAGGCCGGAAGCGCCGGCCCGGTGCATCTGCTGGTCCATGGCTTTGCCGGCGACCGCAGCGCCTGGGCCAATCTGGCCTCCGGTCTTGCCCGCTCCGGCAAGCGCGTGGTGATGCCGGATCTCCCCGGCCATGGCGCGACGGCCATCGAAGCGACCGATGTGGACGGTCTGGCCGCCGCGGTGACGGCGCTGGCGGAAAGCCTGCCCGGACCGCTGGTGCTGGTCGGCCATTCGCTGGGTGCCGCCGCCGCCGTTCACGCCGCCCGCCGGCTCGGCGGCCGGGTTTCGCGTCTCGTCCTGCTCACCCCCGCCGGCTGCGGCTCCCGGATCGGCGCCGAGTTCGTCCACGGCATGGCGGCGGCGGAAACCACGGGAGAGGTGTCGCATCTGCTGCGCCTGCTGGGACCGCGCGGCGGCCAGCTCTCCGACGCCGCCCTCGCCGCCATGACGCGCGAGATGGCGCGCGGACGCCTGCGCACGCTGGCCACGGCGCTCGCCACGCCTGACGGCCGGCAGCGCATCGACCTGCTGCGCCCGCTGGCCGAGCTGGCGGAGCGCATCCCCGTCCGCGCCGTCTTCGGCCTGGACGACCGCATCGTGTCCGCGACCGACGCGCTCAACCTGCCGCCGCGCGTGGCGGCCCATTTCCTGCCGTCCGGCCACATGCCGCAATGGGACGCCCCGCGCGATGTGGCGGCCCTGATCGACGAGGAGACCCAGCATGGATGACGCAAAGACCGATCTGGCGGCGGCGAAGGCGCGGCTCGGCGCCTTCGCCAAGGCTTCCCCCGCCCTGATGAAGGGCTTCGCCGAGGTCAGCCGGACGGCCAGCGCCGCCGGCTCCTTCACCCCCGCCCAGAAGGAACTGATGGCGGTTGCGATCTCCGTCGCCACCCGCTGCGAGGACTGCATCCTCTACCATGTCGACGGCGTCCGCCGGCACGGCGCTGGCGAGGCCGAGCTTGTCGAGGCGCTTGAGGTCGCGGTCGAGATGGGCGGCGGTCCCGCCGTGATGTATGCCGGCAAGGCGCTGGCGGCCTTCCGCTCGCTCGGCTGAGGGGAGGGTGCTCCCTCTCGCCTCGGCACTTCCCCCTCTCCCCCCCGGGGAGAGGGTCGGGGTGAGGGGGATGCACAGGGTGGATCAAGTCAGGACCGGGGAGTCTGCAATGCTTGAAAATCCTCGCCACGCGTCCCCCTCACCCTAACCCTCTCCCCGGGGGGGAGAGGGGATCCCGGCATCCATAAAGCGGCCCGCAAAGGGCTGCGTGTCTCCAGGGAGGACAAGGGAATGGCCTATTACCTGACCGCCGACGGCGGCACCGAAAGCCTGCGGGCACGCATCTACGACCTGAGCGGACGCTGCCTCGGCCAGAAGGCCGTCGCCTACGACACGCAGTTCGGTCCCGGCGCCAGGGCGGAGCAGGATCCGGAGGACTGGTGGCGGGCGCTGGCCGACGCCACCCACGGCGCCGTCGCCGATGCCGGCATCGACGCGGCGGAGATCGAGGCGATGTGCTTCGCCACCACCTGCTGCACCGTCGTGGCGCTCGACGCCGACGGACGCGCGTTGCGCCCGGCGCTGCTGTGGATGGACGTGCGCGCCCATGCCGAGGCGGAGGCGGTGCTCGCCACCGGCGACCCGGCGCTGAAGATCAACGGCGCCGGGCGCGGCCCGGTTTCCGCCGAGTGGATGATCCCCAAGGCGCTGTGGCTGAAGCGGAACGAGCCGGCGGTCTTCGCCGCCGCCCACACCATCTGCGAATACCAGGATTTCCTCACCCTGCGCCTGACCGGCGAGCGGGTGGCCAGCCTCGACAATGCCGGCCTGCGCTGGCACTACTCCAGCCGCGACGGCGGCTGGGCGCGCGGCATCCTCAAGGCGCTCGACCTCGAGGAGCTTGAAGGCAAATGGCCGGCCCGCGTGCTGGCCCCCGGCGCGGTGGTCGGCACGCTGAGGCCCGAGGCCGCCGCGGCCCTCGGGCTGCGGCCGTCGGTCAGGCTGGTGCAGGGCGGGGCCGATGCGCTGATCGGCATGATCGGGCTCGGCGTCGCCCAGCCGGGCCAGCTCGCGCTGATCACCGGCTCCTCGCACCTGCAATTCGGCGTCACCGAGGCGCCGCTGCATGCCCCCGGCGTCTGGGGCAGCTATCCCGACATCGTCTATCCCGGCCGCTGGATCGTCGAGGGCGGCCAGACCTCCACCGGCTCCATCGTCAACTGGCTGCGCCGCTTCAGCGGCGGCACGCTCGACCTCGCAGCCCTGAACGCCAAGGCGGCGGCGCTGGAGCCGGGATCGGACGGGCTGCTGGTGCTCGACCATTTCCAGGGCAACCGCACCCCCTACACCGACCCGCTCAGCCGCGGCGCCATCGTTGGCTTGACGCTGGCCCACGAACCGCACCACGTCTTCCGCGCCATCGTCGAGGGCATCGGCTTCGGCACCCGCGCCATCCTCGACGCCTTCAAGGCCGGCGGCTACAGCTCGACCGAGATCACGGTCGGCGGCGGCGCCACCGCCTCGCAGCTGTGGATGCAGATCCATGCCGACACCGCCGGCCTGCCGGTCCGCATCCCGGCCTCGGCCGACGCGCCGTCCACCGGTTCGGCGGTGCTGGCCGCCCATGGCGCCGGCCGCTTCGCCAGCATCGACGAGGGCATCGCCGCGATGGTCCGCCCCGGCACCAGCATCGAGCCGCGCCCGCGCGAATCCGCCCTCTACCAGGAGATCTACCAGCGCTATCTCGCCCTCTATCCGGCGCTGAAGGGCGTGCTGAACGGGCCGGTGCCAACGCCGGCCGCAACTCCGGTCGCAACCCCGGTCAGGGAGCCCGCGCCATGAAGGAGTTCGACCTCAGCGGCCGGCTCGCCGTCGTCACCGGCGGGGCCGCCGGCATCGGCCAGTCCATCGCCCGCGTCCTGACCGAGGCCGGCGCCCGCGTCGCCATCCTCGACCGCGACGGCGACGCCGCCCGCCGGCTGGCGGACGAGGTCGGCGGCCTCGCCTACACCCTCGACGTCACCGACGCCGCAGCGGCCGAGGAGACCGCCGCCCGTCTGGTCGCCGAGGCCGGCGTGCCGCACATCCTCGTCAACAACGCTGGCATCGTCCACAACGGGCCGGCGCTGGAGGTCGATCTGGCCGACTGGCGCCGGGTGATCGACGTCAACCTGCACGGCGTCTTCCACACCGCCCGCGCCTTCGGCCGCCCGATGGTCGAGGCGGGCAGGGGATCGGTCGTCAACATCGGCTCGATGTGCGGCGAGATCGTCGTCCATCCGCAGCCCCAGGCCGCCTACAACGCCGCCAAGGCGGGCGTCAACCTGCTGACCAAGTCGCTGGCGGTGGAATGGGCCGGCCGGGTGCGGGTCAACGCCGTCGCCCCCGGCTACACCGCCACCGAACTGACGCTGGCCGGCCGTTCCCGCCCCGAATGGTTCGAGCGCTGGCTCGCCGCCACGCCGATGGGCCGGCTGGGCGAACCGCGCGAGGTGGCGCTGGCCGTCGCCTTCCTCGCCTCCGACGCGGCGAGCTTCATCACCGGAACCGTCCTGGCCGTCGATGGCGGCTACACCGCTTATTGAAGGAGAACACCGACATGGCACAGGGCAACAGGGCACAGGGGAAGATCGCGCTGGTCACCGGCGCCAGCCGCGGCATCGGCCGCGCCATCGCTCTCGGACTGGCGGAGCGCGGCTTCGACCTCGCGCTGAACGACATCGCCCGGCAGGCCGGCGCGCTGGCCGAGACGGCGGCGGAGGCGCGGGCGCAGGGCGTCCGGGTGGTCGAACTGCACGCCGACGTGTCGGCGAAGGACGAGGTGCAGGCGATGGTCGACCGCGCGGTGGCCGAACTCGGCACCATCCACGCGCTGGTCAACAATGCCGGCATCCTGATCGCCGCGACGGTGGAAGCCTGCCCGGAAACCGCCTGGGATCAGGTGATGGACGTGAACGCCAAGGGCACCTTCCTCGTCACCCAGGCGGTGCTGCCGCTGATGAAGGCGCAAGCCTACGGCCGCATCTGCAACATCGCCTCCATCGGCGGCAAGCACGGCGCGCCGGAGCAGGCGCATTACTCGGCGTCGAAGGCCGCGGTGATGGGCTTCACCCGCGTGCTGGCGCAGGAGGTCGGGCCGCTCGGCATCACCGCCAACTGTGTGTGCCCCGGCATCATCCTGACCGACATGGGGCGGGTGAACCTCGACGATCCGGCGATCCGCGACGGCTGGAAGGCCAAGACCGCCATGGCGCGGATCGGCGCGCCGGAGGATGTCGCCGGCCCGGTGGCCTTCTTCTGCTCCGACGACAGCGCCTTCGTCACCGGCCAGACGCTGAACGTCGACGGCGGCATCGTCCTGTCCTGACCGGCTCCCCAAGCGGAGCTACACCTTGGTGCAAGGCGCTTTTCCGCGGGCCATCGCGTAGGGTCGGCCATCTCGACAGGCCGATTCCGATGGAGAGCCCCGCATGAGCGATGCCGCAGCGCCAACCCAGCCGGTGGGCCAGCAAGCGGCCCAACAGCCCTTACCGCCTCCGGCCGCTCCGCCGCCGGCCCCGCCGGTTGCCTGGAGCCCCTGGCTGGTGCGGCTGGCGGTGCTGGGGCTGGCGGTGGTTCTGCTGGTGGCCTTTGCCACGCGCTGGGACCGCTGGCTCGGCTCCGCCGCGCGCCAGTCCACCAACGATGCCTATCTCCAGGCCGACATCACCCCGTTGTCGGCCCAGGTGGCGGGCGTCGTCCGCGACATGCCGGTCGAGGACTTCCAGCGGGTGAAGGCCGGCGACCCGGTGGCGACGATCGTCGATGACGACTACCGCGCCCGCGTGCAGCAGGCCGACGCGGCGCTTGAAGCCGCCGATGCGGCCATCGCCCAGCTCGACATCCAGAAGCGCACCCAGCGCGCCCTGGTCGATCAGGCCGAGGCGAACGTCCATGGGCTGGAGGCCGAGGCGTGGCGGGCGCGGCTGGAGGAGGCGCGCCAGCGCTCCCTGACCGAGCAGGGCGTCGCCGGCACGCTCCAGGCGCTGCAACAGGCGCAGGCGACCTCGCGCCGGGCCCAGGCGGCGCTGGAGGCCGGACAGGCCCAGGTCGACCAGCAGAAGGCGGCGCTCGACGGCATCGACGTGCAGGTGCGCCAGGCCAAGGCGACCCGGCTGCAACGGCAGGCCGATCTCGACCTCGCCCGCATCACGCTCGACCGCACGACGATCCGCGCTCCGGCCGACGGCATGGTCGGCCAGCGGCAGGTCCGCCCCGGCCAGTATGTCGGGCAGGGCAGCCAGATCGTCACGCTGGTGCCGCTGCCGGCGGTGTGGGTGATCGCCAACTACAAGGAAACCCAGATGACGCGGATCCGGTCCGGCCTGCCGGCGACGGTCCGCATCGACAGCTTCCCCGACGTGACGCTGACCGGCCGGGTCGCCGCCCAGTCGCCGGCCAGCGGCAGCCAGTTCGCCCTGCTTCCCCCCGACAACGCCACCGGCAACTTCACCAAGATCGTCCAGCGCATCCCGGTGAAGATCGTTCTCGACAGCCCCCACCCGTTGCAGGACCGGCTGCGGCCCGGCATGTCCGTCGTCGTCACCATTGATACGGATGGTGACGTGAAGGAGGAGGGATCGTGAGCGTCGGACTGGCCGGCGGGCGGCTGTCCCGGATCCTGCTGCGCCCGGCCCAGCCGATCCTGACCCATCATCCCATCGTCGGGCTGCTCGGCGTCATGCTGGGGGCGCTGATCTCCACCCTGACCTCGCGCATCACCACCTTCGGGCTGGCCGACATCCGCGGCGCCATCGGCGCCGGCTTCGACGAGGGGGCCTGGATCACCACCGCCTACACCGTGGCGCAGATGCTGGTCGCTCCGGCCGCCGCCTTCCTCGGCGTGGTGTTCGGGCCGCGCCGGGTGCTGCTGGTGTCCTCCCTCACCTACGGGCTGGCGATGCTGGCCCTGCCGCTGACCGGCACGCTGACCGGGGTGCTGACCTTCCAGTTGCTGGCCGGGCTGTCGTCGGGCACCTTCATCCCGCTGACCATCGGCTTCATCGTCCGCAACCTGCCGCCGCGCTACGTCGTCTACGGCATCGCCGTCTATGCGATGAATGTCGAGCTGTCGCTGAACTTCGCCGCCTCGGTCGAAGGCTGGGTGATCGAGCACCTCGACTGGCGCTGGCTGTTCTGGGACACCGCGCTGCTGGCGCCGCTGATGGCGCTGTGCGTCCATTTCGGCATGCCGGCCGAGCCGGTCCGCCGCGACCTGCTGAAGGACGGCGACTGGTGGGGCATCGCCTATGCCAGCCTCGGCTTCGCCCTGCTCTATGCCGGGCTCGACCAGGGCAACCGGCTGGACTGGTTCAATTCCGGCCTGATCACCGGCCTCTTCCTGTCCGGCGGCCTGCTGGTCGGCGCCTTCGTCGTGCAGGAATTGACCTGCCCCAAGCCCTGGATCACCTTCAGCGCGCTCTTCCGCGGCAACATCCCGCTCTTGTGCCTGCTGCTGGTGCTTCTGCGGCTGGTCATGCTGTCCACCGCCTATCTGGTGCCGCAGTTCATGATCACCGTGAACAATTACCGCGCGCTGGAGGTCGGCGACACGCTGCTGCTGATCGCGCTGCCGCAGTTCCTGCTGGCGCCGCTGGTCGGCACGCTGCTGCGCCATGCCGATCCGCGGGTGGTGATGGCGGCGGGCTTCGCCGCGGTGGGGCTCGCCTGCTGGCTCGCCTCGCATTTGACGGCGGACTGGGTCGGCGCCGATTTCCTGCCGTCGCAGATGCTCCAGGCTTTCGGCCAGTCCTTCGCCATGACCTCGCTGATCTACTTCAACATCAAGAACCTGTCCCAGGCCCACATCCTGGCGCTGGGCGCCCTGTTGCAGACCTCGCGCCTGCTCGGCGGCGAGCTCGGCGCCGCCTTCATGCAGACCTTCGTCCGTGTGCGCGAGCAGTTCCACAGCTTCCGGCTGGTGTCCGACGTGGTGGCTGGCGGCACCGACACCGTCCACCGGCTGGCCGGCGGCATGGCGCGGCTCGCCGCCCGCTCCACCGGGCCTGAGGAGGCGACCGACCGCGCCCTGTCGCTGCTGGCGGCGGCGGTGCGCAAGCAGGCCTATGTGCTGGCCTACATCGACGGCTTCGTCGTCATCGCCTGGCTGATCGTCGGCGGCCTGCTGCTGATCGCCCTGCTGCGCCCGGCGCCCAAACAATAGGAGTGGTCAGACTCCGACCACCCCTCCCATCGTCTCACGGCCGCAGCGACTTCAGCACCAGCTCCACCATATGGTCCAGCCGCTCCTTCCGCGCCGGGTCGGCCAGCAGGTCGCGGCCGAAGATTACCGACAGGGTGTGGACGTTGGACAAATAGAAGTAGGACAGCCCGGCGATGGAGATGTAGAGCTGCACCGCATCGACCCCGGCGCGGAACACCCCCTGCTTCACCCCGCGCGCCAGCACGTCGCCGATCATCTGCACGAAGGGGGAGTGCATCGACTGCACCTGCCCCGAGGTCTTCAGCAGCTCGGCCCGGTGCAGATTCTCGATGTTCAGCAGGGCCATGAATTCGGGATGGTCGATGAAATACTGCCAGGTGAAGCCGATCAGCCGCGCGATGGCCTCGGGCGGCGCCAGCTTGTCCAGGTTCAGCGTGCGTTCGGTCTCGCGGATGTGGGCATAGGCATCCTCCAGCACCGCCAGATACAGCTCCTCCTTGTTGCCGACATGGTAATAGAGCATGCGCTTGTTGGTGCCGGCCTGCTCGGCGATGCGGTCGACGCGGGCGCCGCCCAGGCCGTAGCGGGCGAACTCCTCCGTCGCGGCGGCCATGATGCGGGCCCGCGTGCCCTCCGGGTCGCGGGTCACCTTGGCCGGCGCCGCGGCGCCTCTGGCGGGTGCGGGGGCGGGCGGCACCGTCTCGGGTGTGTCGGTCAGGCTGTCCATGCGGGAAGCCGGCTCCTGCGGTCCGGGGGAGGGGGCTGGTTCTCCCCCATGGTAGAAGCGTCGAGCCGTGAATTCAAACCGCGCTGCGGTGCCGCTCGATGCAGGTGTCCAGCACCTCGCCCATCGGCTTTTCCCACCAGTTGGCCTGCGAGAAGATCTCCACCTCCGAATAGCCGGCGAAGCCGTTGGCCTCGACCCAGCCGCGGATGCGCGGGATGTCGATGACGCCGTCGCCCATCATGCCGCGGTCGAGCAGCAGGTCGGTGGTCGGCACCAGCCAGTCGCAGACATGGAAGGCCAGCAGCCGTTCTCTACCGGCGCGGGCGATCTGCGCCTCCAGATCCGGGTCCCACCAGACATGGTAGACATCGACAGCCACCCCCAGCGCCCCCGACTTCCCTGGATCCAGCCGGTCGCAGAGGTCGAGCGCATGGGCCATCGTGTTCACGCAGGCGCGGTCGGCGGCATACATCGGGTGCAGCGGCTCGATGGCCAGCGGCATGCCGGCCTTGCGGGCATAGTCCAGCAGCTCGGCGATGCCGTCCTCGACCTGCGAGCGGGCCAGCGCGATGTCCTTGCTTGCGGCCGATCCGGGGCGGGAGAATTGCGGCAGCCCGCCGACCACCAGCACCAGACACGCCGCGTCCAAAGCCTTCGCCTCGTCCACCGCACGGCGGTTGTCGTCGCGCACCTCCGCCGCCTTGGACGGGTCGGCCGGGAACATGCCGCCGCGGCAATAGCCGGACAGCGCCAGCTCGCCGCTGCGCACCGCCTGCACCGCGGCGTCGAGCCCGACCGCCGCCACCTGATCGCGCCAGGGCGCGACGGCACGGATGCCGCGGCGGGCGCAGGCGTCGAGGATCTCCACCAGATTGCCCTGCTTGCGCACCGTGGCCGTGTTGATCGACAGCCAGCGATGGTCCGTGGAGAAATCGCGCATCACGAAATCCCCCGCACCGCCAGAACCGCCGCCATCCGCTGGGCCGCACGGTCGGGATCGGACAGCAGCCCGGCCTTGTCGGCCAGCCGGAACAGCTCGGCCAGATGCAGGGTGGAGCGCGTGCTCTCCTGCCCGCCGACCATGGTGAAATGGTCCTGATGGCCGTTCAGATAGGCCATGAAAACGACGCCGGTCTTGTAGAAGCGGGTCGGCGCCTTGAAGATGTGGCGCGACAGCGGCACGGTCGGCGCCAGAATGTCGTGGAACCCCGCCTCGTCGCCCTCGGCCAGATGGGCCAGCGCCGCGGCTGCGGCGGGAGCGATGGCGTCGAAGATGCCGAGCAGCGCGTCGGACTTGTGCTGCCCGTCGCCGGCGATCAGCTCGGCGTAATTGAAGTCGTCGCCGGTGTACATGCGCACGCCGTCCGGAAGACGCCGCCGCATGACGATCTCCTTGTCCTTGTCGAGCAGCGAGATCTTGATGCCGTCCACCTTGGCGGCAAAGTCGCCGATGATCGACAGCGCGGTGTCCATCGCCGCATCGACGTCGGCCGTGCCCCAATAGCCGGCCAGCGCCGGGTCGAACATGTCGCCCAGCCAGTGCAGGATCACCGGCTGTTTCACCTGCGACAGGATGCGGCCATAGACGCGGACGTAATCCTCCGGTCCCGTGGCGACGCGGGCCAGCGCGCGCGACGCCATCAGGATGATGCGGCCGTCGAGATCCTCGATGGCCTCGATCTGCTCCTCATAGGCGCGGATGACGTCGTCGACGCTGCGGGCGTTCTCCGGCGGCAGATGGTCGGTGCCGGCGCCGCAGGCGATCACCCCGCCGCGCGCCTTGGCCGCCGACTGCGACCGCCGGATCAGCTCCAGCGAGGTCGGCCAGTCCAGCCCCATGCCGCGCTGCGCCGTGTCCATCGCCTCGGCGACGCCAAGGCCGAGGTCCCACAGATGCTCGCGGAAGGCGATGGTGCGGTCCCAGTCGATGGCCGGGGCCAGCCACGGGTCGCACTCGGCCAGCGGGTCGGCGACCATATGGGCGGCGGCGAAGGCGATGCGGGTCAGCGGCCGTTCGGTGCGGGCGGGAAAGCCGCGCGGCGGGGCCAGCGTGTAGCTTTCGATGCTGCGGTCGGCGCGGGGGAGGCGGATGGTCGGCATGGGCGGTATTCCTGGGATAAGTCGCAGCGGAGGGGCCGGGGGAGGGGTGGGGGAGGGGGCGGTCGCGGCACCCCTCCCCGGCGAACGCCTCAGCCCTCGATGGCCGGCACGTCGACCCAGCGGCGTTCGCGCCAGCTCTGCATCGCGCATTCCACCAGCTGGACGCCCTTGGCGCCTTCGATCAGGCCGTGATTGTAGGGGGTGTCCTCGACCACATGGCGGATGAAGGACTCCCACTGCACCTTGAAGCCGTTGTCGAACACGGCGTTGTCGGGCACCGGCTGCCAGGTGTCGTAGAAGTCGATGGTCTGCTTCTGGTCGGGGTTCCACACCGGGCGCGGCGTGCCCTGGCGCGGCTGGATCACGCAGTCGGTCAATCCTGCGACCGCCGAGCCGTTGGTGCCGTCGACGTGGAAGGTCACCAGATCGTCGCGGTAGACGCGGGTGCACCAGGACGAGTTGATGGTGGCGATCACCCCGCCCTCAAGCTCGAACATCGCATAGGCGGCGTCGTCGGCGGTCGCCTTGTAGGGGTTGCCCTTCTCGTCCCAGCGTTCCGGAATGTGGGTGGCGCCCAGGCAGGAGATGCTCTTCACCGTGCCGAACAGGTTGTCGAGCACGTAACGCCAGTGGCAGATCATGTCGAGGATGATGCCGCCGCCGTCTTCCTCGCGATAATTCCACGAGGGACGCTGCGCCGCCTGCCAGTCGCCTTCGAACACCCAATAGCCGAACTCGCCGCGCACCGACAGCATGCGGCCGAAGAAACCGCTGTCGCGCAGCATGCGCAGCTTCTCCAGGCCCGGCAGGAACAGCTTGTCCTGCACCGTGCCGTTCTTCACCCCGGCCTCGGCGGCCAGCCGGACGACGCGCAGCGCCTCGTCCAGGTTGGTGGCGATGGGCTTCTCGCAATAGACATGCTTGCCGGCGCGGATCGCCTTTTCCAGCAGCGTCGGGCGCATCTGGGTGGTGCCGGCGTCGAAGAAGATCACGTCGTCCGGGTTTTCCAGTGCTGCGTCGATGTTGTCGCTCCAGCGCTCGATGCCGTGGCGTCGGGCCAGCTCCTGCATCTTCTCGGCATTGCGGCCGACGATGATCGGGTCGGGCATGACGCGCGAGCCGTCCGACAGGGTGACGCCGCCCTGGGCGCGGATCGCCAGGATCGAGCGGATCAGGTGCTGGTTCATGCCCATCCGCCCGGTGACACCGTGCATGATGAGGCCAAGGCGCTTGGTGCTCATGGGAGGACTCCTTCGGAAAACGCTGATGTCGGGTTTGAAAGGGGGGAAAGCGTGGTCCGGTCGGGACCCGCGGAAGACGCGAAACCGGGACCGCGCAGCGCGGCGGTCGGCAGCCGGCCGGAGCCGGTGGCGAGCCTGACCGTGCCGTCGGCGCGGCGGTCGTAGAAACCGGGATGGGCTTTTAGGAAGGCGTCGGCCTCGGCAGGGCTGCCGAAGCCCTCGCCATACTGGTGCCCGTTGCGCTCGGCATGCGGGATGCCGAGGAAGGCGACGAGCGCGGTGTCCTGCTGCACCGACAGACCGGCCTGGCAGGTCAGATCCTCGGCGGAGATGAAGTGCGGCGGCCCCCAGGCCGCGCAGCGGGCGCGGTTGACCATCGCCTTGTAGAGGCCCTTGCAGGATTTCGACGACACCCCGCGATAGCCCATCGCGCGGGCGCGCGGAAAGGCGTCGTAGCCGTCGTCGGACTCGTCGATGATCACCGGCACCCGTTCCGCCACCGCGCCCAGCGGCCGGGCGAGCGCCGCCTCCCGCGCGATCGGCTGTTCCAGATAGGCCAGCGCCCTGCGGAAGCCGGCGAGCGCCGGGGAGGCGTCGATGCGGTCGAGCAGCTCCGCGACATGGGCGGCGTCGCGATACTGTTCGTTGCCGTCCAGCGTGGCGCGGTAGCCGGGGGCGGCGGTTTCCAGCACGCCGGCCAGCTCCGCCAGCCGCTCGGCATCGGCGGCAGCGTCGCCGCCCAGCTTGATCTTGAACCAGCGCAGCGGCGAACGCTCCAGCAGGGCGCGCAAATCTTCCGCCTTGTCGAGCAGCCCGACCGTGTGGCGCAGCTCCACCTCCGGCAGCGGGGACAGCCCGCGCAGGAACCCGTCGAGATCGAAGCCGGCGAGGTCGGGTGCCAGCCGCGCATCCAGCCCGCCGACATTGCCGCCGAGCCCGTCGAAGGCGCTGAGGCCCAGCACCCGCAGCAGCCCGTCGAACACCGCCTTGTCGATCTGCGCCGGCCCGAAGGCGGCGGCCAGCTTGGGCTCCAGCATCGGGCTGTAGGCGGCGTGATGGCCGAAGGCGGTGTCGAGGCGGTCGTCCGACAGATAGGCGTCGCGCGCTTCGATCAGCGAGCGGCGCAGCCCGTCCACCGTCTGGGCCGGGCTGCGATCCGGCGTCTTGTCGAACCATTTCGGCATCATCATCTCGGCCGTCGCCCCCCAGGCCTCCCCCTGTCCTTCGACCGCGACCAGGGCGCGGACGAAGGATTGCGGGGCGGCCTCCACCGTCACCGCGCCGAAGCGGAACGGCTTCACGAAACGGACGGGCCGTTCGTACAGCTCGATGGCGCGGATGCGGAGACGGGGGGCGGACATGGGATGGTCCTTCGTGTCGGGATGTGCCGTGCGCCCTCCCTCCCCCTGCGGACGCAAGGGGCCATTCCCTCCCCAAGGCAGGAGAGGGGTTTTCAAGGAGGGGTCGACTGCCGCGCGGCAGCCTCAGTCGAGGTGACCCTGCGCCGCGAAATGCTTGCGGATGGTCTGGGTCAGCTGGATGAACGTCGGGTCGCCCATGACGTCCAGCGTCCGCGGGCGCGGCAGCGGGACCTCGTAGGTGGCGGCGATGGTGCCGGGCCGTTCCGACATCACCATCACCCGGTCGGCCAGGAACACCGCCTCGGGGATCGAGTGGGTGATCAGGATCACCGTTTTGCCGGTCTCGTGCTGGATGCGTTGCAGCTCGACATTCATCCGCTCCCGCGTCATGGCGTCGAGCGCGCCGAACGGCTCGTCCATCAGCAGGATCTTCGGGTCGTGCACCAGCGCCCGGCACAGGGCGGCGCGCTGTTGCATGCCGCCCGACAGCTGCCAGGGATACTTGTTCTCGAACCCCTTCAGCCCGGTCATCTCGACCAGCTTGTGGGCGCGTTCCAGATAACGCTCGCGCGGCAGGCGGCGGATCTCCACCGGCAGCATGATGTTGCGCAGCACCGACCGCCAGGCCAGCAGGGTCGGGCTCTGGAAGACGATGCCGGTGTCGTCGTGCGGCTCGGTGACCGTGTCGCCTTCGATTTTGATGGTGCCGCTGCTGACCGGCAGCAGGCCGGCCAGCATCTTCAGCAGGGTGGACTTGCCGCAGCCGGACGGACCGACCACCACCAGGAACTCGCCCGGCCGCACGTCGAAGGTGATCGGGCGGAGCGACGGCACCTCGCCGTCGCGGGTGCGGTAGGTCTTGGTCACGCCGTCGATGCGGATCAGCGGCTCGCCGGACAGGCGCTGCGTCGCCGCCTCGCCGACCAGTTTCAACTGAGGCTGTGCCATGCTCTCCTCGTCGCTCCCTGCTGTGGGCTGGGCGGTGGGCCGTGCGGTGGGCCGGTCGGTCACGTCTGGCTCGCGCTTACTTGGCGGCGGCGTTCACGGCGGCGGCGGCCGGGTCGGGCGGCAGGAACTCGCGGGTGTAGAAGCGCTTGGGGTTCTCCTTGGCCGCCGCGTCCAGCCCGCCATACTCGACCAGCAGATCGACCGTCTCCTTCATGTTGGCGTCGGTGACCTGGAAGGGCCGCAGCTTCTCCGTCTCCTTGGTGCGGTAGAGCGGGATGGTCAGCTCGAAGCCTTCCTGCAAGGTGTCCGGCTTGCCGCCCTTCGGGTTGGCCTTCAGGATGGATGCTGCGGCGTCCTTCGGCGCCTTCTCCGCCTCTTCGACCGCCTTGGTGGTGGCGGCCATGAAGCGGCGGACGAGGTCCGGGTTGCTCTTCATCATGTCGGTGTTGGCGATGATGCCCGACGAGACCATGTTGACGCCGTAATCGGCGAAGCGGATCGGCGTCACCGACTTGCCGGTGGCGTCCTTGATCTTCATGCTCTGGTCCATGACATAGCCCAGCAGCAGATCGGCCTGACCGTTGATGACGGCGTTCAGCTTGGTCTGGGCGTCGCCCGACACCACCTCGAAGTCACGCTCCTTCAGACCGGTCTTCTTCAGGAACAGCGGCCAGATCTGGGACATGCTGTCGCCCGGCGTCATGGCGACGATGCGGTTCTTGATGTCCTCCGGCTTGCGGATGTTCTTCTCGGTGAAGCCCATCGCCGACATCGGGCTGGTCTGCAGCAGCACACCCGGCGAGGTCACCGGCGCGCCCTTCATGGCGGCCTTGATCATGGTCGGCACGTCGACATAGCCGAAGGTGACGCCCTTGGCGGCGACCAGCTGCGTCGTCACCGCCGATCCGCGGCCTTCCTGGATTTCCAGGTCGATGCCCTCGGCCTCGTACAGCCCCTTGTCCTTGCCGTAATAGAAGGGCGCGTGCTCGCCATAGACGTACCAGTTCAGCATCAGCGTCACCTTGTCGGCGGCCTGCGCCGGCAGGGTGGAGGCGGCAAAGGCGCAGAGCGCCGCGACGATGGTTTTCTTCATCACGACCGTTGGTCCTCCCATGGGTGGTGGATCGCCCCGTCGGCCTGCGGTGTGCGGCGTCGGGGTTCTTGTCGATGAATGGATGCTTTGAAGTGCCGTCAGGCCCCGAGATTGGCCTTGTGGCGCTGGCTGGAGTGCCAGGGAATGGAGAAGCGCTCGACCACGTCGATGACCCAGAACAGCACGACGCCCATCAGCGCCAGCACGGTCAGCGCCGCGAACATCAAGGGCAGCTCGAAATTGCCGATGGAGCGTTGCAGGACGAAGCCGATGCCGGAGTTGGAGCCGACGAATTCGCCGACCACCGCCCCGACCACGGCCAGCGTGATCGAGACCTTCAGCCCGGCGAAGATCGCCGGCAGCGCATGCGGCAGGCTGACCATCTGGAAGGTCTGGAGGCGCGACGCCTTCATCGAGCGGGCGAGGTCCATCATCTCGTTGTCGACCGACTTGAAGCCCTGCACCGCCGACACGACCACCGGGAAGAAACCCAGCAGGAAGGCGGCGATGACCTTCGGCATCAGGCCGAAGCCGAACCACACCACGAACAGCGGCGCGATGGCGACCTTGGGGATCGACTGCGAGAAGACCAGCAGCGGGTAGACATAGGCTTCGACCACGCGCGATCCGGCGATCAGCATCGCGATGGGAATGCCGAACAGCACCGACAGCGCGAAGCCGCCGAGCGTGGCCGTGAAGGTGGGGACGGATTCGGCCAGCAGGCGCGGCCATTCGTCGATCATCGCCAGCACGACGTCGCCGGGCTTCGGCACGAGATAGGCGGGAACGCCGAACACCCGGACCGACAGATCCCACAGAACCAGCAGGATGACCATCAGCAGGATGGGGCGGACCCAGTCGGAATTGAGCAGGCGCAACGCTGCGCCCGAGCGAGAGCGGGGTTCCATGCGTCTCCTCCGGCCGGCGGGCTCGGGGCGACCAGTGTGGCGGTCGCTATGTTTTAACCGGCTGGTTAAAAGTACGTCCGCATGCCCCCTGCGGTCAACACAGAAAATGGCGCGGACGAATCATTTGCTTTCCGAACCATCGGCGGAACGGCTCCGATGCCGCGCAAAAAAATACCCCGCACCGGGGAGGCGCGGGGCAGGTCAGGGAGGAAACCTTGAGGAAGAGGTGCCGTGTCAGTCGCGGCCCTTGCCGACCAGCAGCCGCTCCAGCCCATAGACGCGGTCGAGCACCAGCATGGCCGCCACGGTCAGGAAGATCAGCACCGCCGACACCGCCGCCACCAGCGGATCGATGTTGTCCTGGATGTAGAGGAACAGGCGGACGGGCAGGGTGGTGGTCTCCGGCGAGGCGATGAAGACGGTCATCGTCACCTCGTCGAAGCTGTTGATGAAGGCCAGCACCCAGCCGCTGGCGACGCCCGGCAGGATCAGCGGCAGCGTCACCCGGCGGAAGCAGGTCCAGGACGAGGCACCCAGCGACGCGGCCGCATTCTCCACCGCCCGGTCCATGCCGGTCGACGCCGCCAGGATCAGCCGCAGCGCGAAGGGCAGGATGATGATGACATGGCTCAGCACCAGCCCGGCGAAGGTGCCGCCCAGCCCGATCATGGTGAAGAAGCGCAGGAAGGCGATGCCGAGCACGATGTGCGGCACCATCAGCGGCGACAGGAACAGCGCCTGGATCGCCTCGCGCCCGAAGAACTGGTGGCGCGCGATGGCGAGTGCGGCCGGCACCGCCACCAGGATCGCCAGGGTGGAGGACACCGCCCCCAGCAGCAGGCTGTCCTTGAAGGCGCGGATGAATTCCGGATTGTCGCCGATGGCGCGGAACCAGCGCAGCGACAGCCCCTCGGTCGGCAGCGACAGATAGCCCTGCGAGGTGAAGGCCACCGCGCAGACGATCAGGATCGGCGCCAGCAGGAAGCCTAAGAACAGGACGTGGAAGATCAGCGCGAGCGGGCCGTTGCGGTTCATTCGAACACCTGTTTGTAGCGACGTTCGACCAGCCGGTTGCAGCCGACGATGATGACGACGTTGGCGATCAGCAGCAGCACCGCCACCGTGGCGCCCAAGGGCCAGTTCAGCGTGTTCAGGAACTCGTCATAGGCGAGCGTCGCCGCCACCTTCAGCCGCCGCCCGCCGATGATCGCCGGGGTGGCGAAGGCGCTGGCCGCCAGCGCGAAGACGATGATCGACCCCGACAGGATGCCCGGCACGATCTGTGGCAGCACCACCCGGCGCATCACCGTCAGCGGCCCGGCCCCCAGCGACAGCGCCGCATTCTCCACCTGCGGGTCGAGCCGCTGGAGCGAGGCCCAGACCGACAGCACCATGAAGGGCACCAGCACATGGGTCAGCGCGATGATCACGCCGGTCTCGGTGTACATGAACTCGATGGGCGTTGCGATCAGCCCCAGCCCCATCAGCCCCTGGTTGACCAGCCCGGTCGAGCCGAACAGCAGCGCCCAGCCCAGCGTCCGCGACACCACCGAGATCAGCAGCGGCCCCAGCACGATCAGCAGGCACAAGCCCCGCCACGGCGACTTCATCCGGCGCAGGATGTAGGCCTCCGGCGCGCCGAACAGCGCGCACAGCAGCGTCACCACCGCGGCGATGCGGAAGGTGCGCAGGAAGACCTCGTGGAAATAGCTGTCGGCGATGATGTCGGCATAGTTGCCGATCTGCCAGACATTCTCGATGCCGCCATAGAAGCTGAAGCTGTTCAGCGACAAGAGGAAGGTCATCGCCAGCGGCACCAGCAGCAGCACCGCGAACAGGGCCAGACCCGGCGCGCTCAGCAGATAGGGTGTCCAGGGCCAGCGGCGCGGCCGGCGCGGCGGCGGTGCGTGGGTGGAGGGATTTGCGGCAGTCGCCTGCACTTGGCTTTCGGTGGAGGCCGCCATGCTCATGCCGCCTCCTGGGCATTGAAGACCGTATCCGGGCCAGCAGGCATCACCGCCATGTCGTCGGCCCGCCAGCCGACCATCACCCGCTCGC
The DNA here is from genome assembly GCF_002573965.1 of Azospirillum palustre. NCBI lineage: Bacteria > Pseudomonadati > Pseudomonadota > Alphaproteobacteria > Rhodospirillales > Azospirillaceae > Azospirillum > Azospirillum palustre. Next base: position 763,889 of record NZ_PDKW01000040.1, read on the forward strand.
GCTCCGCCGGCAGGGGCGAGCCGTCATGCTGGCGGATCACCATCAGCCGCCCGGCGGCGGTCTCGATCTCGAACAGCCACTGCGTGCCCTGGAAGACGCGGGCCAGCACGGTGCCGCTGAGGCCGCCGGCATCGACGAAGCCGATCTTCTCCGGCCGCACGGCCAGCGCCCCCGGACCCGCCGCCATCGGCTGCGCCACCGGCCAGACGCTGTCGGCCACCGTGATGACGGTCCCGGCCGAGCCGCCGCCGACCATGCCCGGCAGCAGGTTGGTGCGGCCCAGGAAGTTGGCGACGAAGGCGTTGGCCGGGTGGTCGTAGGCGTCCTGCGGGGTGGCGACCTGCTGGATGCGGCCCTTGTTCATCACCACCACGCGGTCGGACAGCGCCATCGCCTCCGACTGGTCGTGGGTGACGAGGATCATGGTGGTGCCGACGGTGCGCTGGATGCGGCGCAGCTCGATCTGCATCTCCTCGCGCATCTTGGCGTCCAAATTCGACAGCGGCTCGTCCAGCAGCAGCAGGCTCGGCTTGATCACCAGCGCGCGCGCCAGGGCGACGCGCTGCTGCTGGCCGCCCGACATCCGGCGCGGGTGGCGGTCGCCATACTGCTCCAGCCCGACCAGCTTCAGCGCGTCGGCGACCATGCGGTCGCGGTCGGCGCGATTGATCTTGCGCATCTCGAGCCCGAAGGCGACGTTTTCCGCGGCGGTCATGTGCGGGAACAGGGCATAGCTCTGGAAGACGATGCCGAGCCCGCGCTCGTTCGGCTTCTTCGCCAGCAGATCCTGGCCGTCCAGCATCACCCGGCCGCCATCGGCGTCGAGGAAGCCGGCGATCATCTGCAAGGTGGTGGTCTTGCCGCAGCCCGACGGCCCCAGCAGCGAAATCAGCTCGCCCTTCTCAACGGTCAGCGAGACGTTGTCGACCGCCGTCCAGTTTCCGAAGCGCTTGGTCAGTTGGTCGAGAACCAGATAAGCCATGCCGTCGTCTCCCTCTTCCCCTTAGTCCCCCTCTCCCCCCCGGGGAGAGGGTCGGGGTGAGGGGGATGCACTGCATGGATTCTCGAGAATCCTTACCTTGCGACCCCCTCACCCTAACCCTCTCCCCGGGGGGGAGAGGGGATAAGCAGCCTTACCTCAGCGCTCGATCTCGCGGGTCCAGCGCTTGTTCCAGATCTCGCGGTTCTTGTTGATGGTGTCCCAGTCCACCACCAGCAGCTTGCCGACCTGTTCCGGACCGTAGGGAATGCCGGCCTGCTTCTCGGCGGGCAGCTCGACCGTCTTGTTCACCGGGCCGAAGCCGGCGCTGACGGCGAGAGCGGTCTGCGCCTCGACGCCCAGCATGTGCTGGATGAACTTCTGCGCTTCGGGCGCATTCTTGCTGCCGGCGACCTGACAGGCGGCGGAACCCAGCACGATGCCGCCTTCCTTGGGATAGACGAAGGTGGCGGGGAAGCCGGTGTCGGCCAGCGCCTTGGCGCGGCCCGAGCCCCAGACGGCGATGACGGCCTGGTTGCTCTGGAACAGCTCGGTCATCTTGCCCGGCGACGGCTCATAGGCCAGCACGTTCGGGTTGATCTTGTCCTTGAACTCCTTGAAGCCCGGCTCGATGTTGGTCTCGCCGCCGCCGTTCAGGCGGGCCATCATCACCAGCGCGTGCAGGCCGTAGCTGTTGTTGATCGGCGGGATCGCCAGCTTCTTCTTGAAGCGCGGATCCTCGATGTCCTTCCACGAGGTCGGGGCCGGGATCTTGTTCTCGTCGAACCAGGCCTTGTTGTAGAGGATGCCGGTGCCGACCGCGCCGAAGTTGATCGCCTTGCCCGACGGCATCTTCGCCAGATCGTAGAGCTGGTCATAGACCGGCGCCTTCTCCAGGTCGGCGCAGAAGTTCAGCGCCACCGCCTGGTACATCGGGCCGTCGTCGAGGATGACGACGTCGATCTGCTGGTTGCCACGCTGGGCCTGCAGCTTGGCGAGGTTGTCGGTGGAGTTGCCGGCGACATACTCGATCTTCACCCCGTTCGCCTTCTCGAAGGCCGGGATGATGTCCTTGCGCATGGTCTGCTCGAACGACCCGCCATAGGCGGCGACATAGAGCGTCTTTTCCTGGGCTGCCGCCGTCTGCACCGCGGCCATGCCGCACCACAGGGCCGCCGTCGCCATCAACCCGCACATCACCGAGCGCATCGTCATTCTCCTCTAGAGCCTATGTCCCTGTTTACGATCCCGGATTCATCGGAGCCCGATCTGCGGACCGCATGTCCATTGCGTTCCGGAGCACCGCTTTTACCGCATCTGACCTTTCCGGCCGTCTGCTGCGGGCTTTATTTCTTGAGGCTTCGCGCCCAGGACATGGACCAAGGGTGATGGTGCAGTCACATAACCGTCAAATCGAATTCCCGCCATCATTCATCCGCTAATGTTATAATTCCGTGCTGCGAACGAGTTGAGCGGGGTTTCCGGTGCCGCCGATCCCGAGAAAACTGTCGCGGAAGCGGGTCGCCTCCTCCAGGAAGCCGGCCAGGAAGTCCTCGGCGATCATCGACAGCGGCACCTGGGCGGAGCGCAGGATGGCGATGTCGAAGCCGATGCGCGGCTCGAACGGGCGGACGACCAGCCCGTGCGGCACGTAATCCTGGGCGGTGAAGGGGTCGACGATCGACATGCCGTAGCCGGCCGCCACCATGGCGCAGGCGTTCATCGTCAGCTGGGTTTCCACCCGCATCAGCCGCGCCACGTCATGATCGGCGAAGATGGTGTCGATGCGGGAGCGCAGCAGGGCCGGCGGGCTGGTGGAAATGAAGCTCTCCCCCTCGAAATCCTTCGGTGCCAGCACGTCTTTGGCGGCCAGAGGATGGCCGGGCGGCAGGATGGCGACGGCGGGAATCCCGTGGATCTTCTCGGTCAGCACCGCCGCATGGTCGATGGGAGTGTGGGCGAACCCAAGCTCGCACTGGCCGGTCGCCACCCAGTCCAGAATGATCGGCGAGGTGCTGCCGCGCAGCGCGATGTCCACCCGCGGCCGGTCGCTGAGGAAGCGCGCGACATAGCGCGGCAGGAACCCCACCCCCAGCGCCGGCATCGCCGCCACCCGCAGCGCCCCGCTGCGCCGCGCGGTCAGGTCGCGCGCCGTCTGCTCGATCAGTTCCAGCCCGACGAAGGCGCGGTCGACCACCTGATAGAGCGAGATCGCCTCGCTGGTCGGGGCGATGCGCGGGCCGCGCCGTTCGAACAGCGTCAGCTTCAGCGCATATTGCAGGTCGCCGATCAGGCGGCTGACCGCCGGCTGCGAGATGTTCAGCAGCTCCGCCGCCGCGGTGATGCCGCCGGTCAGCATGACGGCGCGGAAGGCCTCGATCTGGCGCGGATTGATCATGGCGCCCGCCCCTTTGCCCAAAGCGGACACAATCCCCTCTCCCCCCCGCTCACGCGCAAACGAAGTTTGCGCTGACGCGACAGGCGGATCGAAGATCCGCCGAAAGCGGGGAGAGGGTTAGGGTGAGGGGGACGCATAGCGAGGATTCTCGGGAGCGCCACGCAATGCCTCCCCCTCACCCCGACCCTCTCCCCGGGGGGAAGAGGGAGACCACACCCCACCGAATCATAACATTCAGTCATGAAACACCCCTTCGATCTGATTTGACAGTTATAGGTTGGCTGCCGATGCTGTCGCAAGGATCACGGGAACGGCCGGGTGTCTCCGGCCAGAATCTCCCGGCGTCTCGGCAAAGAAAACCCTGCGGTTTGCAATACATCCATGTGTAACGCCGGCAGATCCGGCGCGACCTCAAAGATTTACGGCGTATCGTCAAATATTCGACACTGTATGCGGGTGCCGGATGCGGCGATGCGCGCCACACGATAAATGCGGCGGCCGATGCGCACGGGAAACGGTGCGGCGGCGGCGGGAGTGGAGACGATGACGCAGCCCAGTCGGGGCGGAGAATACGACGTCGCCGTGATCGGCGGCGGGCTGGTCGGATCGGCGCTGGCCTGGGGCCTCGCCCGTGCCGGCCAGAAGGTCGCCATGCTGGACGAGGGCGACATCGCCGTGCGGCCGTCGCGCGGCAACTTTGCCCTGGTCTGGGTGCAGGGCAAGGGCCTTGGCATGCCGGAATATGCCGGCTGGACCAAGAAGTCCTCCGACGACTGGAGCGGCTTCGCCGACCTGCTGCGCGAACAGACCGGGCTGGACGTCGCCTACCGCCGTCCCGGCGGCTTCATGCCGATGCTGTCGGAAGAGGATCTGCAGGCCCGCGCCAACACCATGATGCGGCTGCACAACCAGCCCGACATGATCCGTTACCCCTACGAGGTGATGGACCGCGAGACGCTGCGCAAGGAACTGCCCTTCATCGGACCCGACGTGGTCGGCGGCACCTATTGCCCGCTGGACGGCCATTGCAACTCGCTGCGGCTCCTGCGCACCCTGCACAAGGGCATCGGCCTGCTGGGCGTCGATTACCGGCCCAACCACCGGGTCGAGCGCATCGAGCATCGCGACGGCGGCTTCCACATGAGCACGGCAGGCGGCGAAGTCCGCGCCGGCAAGATCGTGCTGGCCGCCGGCCATGACAGCGCGCGGCTGGCGCCGATGGTCGGTCTGTCGGCCCCCGTCCGTCCGCAGCGCGGCCATGTCATCGTCACCGAGAAGACCGCGCCCTTCCTGCACCACCCCACCGTCTATGTCCGCCAGACCGACGAGGGCGGGGTGATGATCGGCGACAGCTTCGAGGAGGCCGGCTTCGACACCACGCTCCAGCCCGGCGTGTCGTCGGCCATCGCAGAGCGCGCCATTCGCTTCTTCCCGCTGCTGGGCAAGCTGAACGTGGTGCGGAGCTGGGCGGCCTTGCGCGTGCTGACGCCGGACGGCTTCCCGATCTACGAGGAATCGAAGACGGCACCCGGCGCCTTCGTCGCCACCTGCCACAGCGGCGTCACCCTTGCCGCCAACCATGCGCTGACGCTGGCGCCGCTGATCGCGGCCGGCGGCCTCGGCGACAGCTTCACGCCCTTCAGCGCCCGGAGGTTCCATGTTCCGCAGGCTGCCTGAGATCGAAACCGCCAGCCACACGGTTTCCTTCACCATCGACGGCCGTCCGGCCAGCGCGCGGGCCGGCGACAGCGTCACCGCCGCCCTGCTGGCGAACGGCGTCACCGCCTGCCGCACCACGGCCGTCAGCGGCGCGCCGCGCGGTCCCTACTGCATGATGGGCGTCTGCTACGACTGCCTCGTCACCATCGACGGCACCGGCAACCGCCAGGGCTGTCAGGTGCGCGTGGCCCCCGGCATGGCGGTGGAAACCCAGAACGGCAAGCGCGAGGTGGAGCGATGAGCGCCCCCAACCCCAAGTTCGACTTCGATTTCGACATCGCCGTCGTCGGCTCCGGTCCGGCCGGCCTCGCCGCCGCCGCTCTCGCCGCCTCCAAGGGCGCCTCGGTCGTCCTGCTCGACGAGCAGGCGGAGCCCGGCGGCCAGATTTACCGCGCCGTCACCGAGACGCCTGTGCGCGACCGCAAGGTGCTCGGCCCCGACTATTGGCATGGTGCCGAGCTGCTGGGTCCGTTGCGCGACAGCGGTGCCGTCCACTGGCCGGGCACCATCGTGTGGAGCGTCGCCCGTCCCCGTGAGGACGCGGCCGACGGGCAGCGCCCGATCCAGATCGGCCTGTCGCGCAACGGGTCGGCGGCGATGCTGACCGTGCGCCACGTCATCCTGGCGACCGGCGCGCTGGAGCGGCCCTTCCCGATCCCCGGATGGACCCTGCCGGGCGTGCTGGGCGCCGGTGCGGCGCAGGTGCTGCTGAAGACCTCCGGCCTCGTGCCGTCGGGTGCCACGGTGATGGCGGGCAGCGGCCCGCTGCTCTGGCTTCTCGCCTGGCAGTATCTCCAGGCCGGCGCGCGGATCGACGCCATCCTTGACACCACGCCGAAGGAGAACTGGCGCGCCGCCCTGCCGCTGCTGCCCGGCTTCCTGCGCTCGCCCTATCTCGGTAAGGGCATGAAGCTGATGCTCGACGTGCGGCGCAAGCTGACCGTCATCGGCAACGTCACCGCACTCCGCGCCGAAGGTGCCATCGGGGATGAGGGCGCCCTCAAGAGCGTCGTCTACACCCGCAACGGCACCGAGCACCGGCTGCCCGCCGACACGCTGCTGCTGCATCACGGCGTCGTCCCCAACCTGAACCTCGCCAACGCCACCGGCTGCGCCCAGCGCTGGGACGAGCAGCAGCGCTGCTGGCGTCCGACCACCGACGAATGGGGCGCCACCTCGGTGGAGGGCGTGTCGCTGGCCGGTGACGGCGCCGGCATCGGCGGCGCCCGCGCGGCGGAGGAGGCCGGCCGCTTGGCGGCACTTGACGCCCTGCACCGGCTGGGCCGCATCGGACGCGAACAGCGCGACCAGTCCGCCGCTCCGGTCCGCGCAGCACTCGACCGCGCGCTGACCGGCCGCGCCTTCCTCGACACGCTCTACACCCCGGCGGAAGCCTTCCGCGCGCCGGCCGACGACACCATCGTCTGCCGCTGCGAGGAGATCACCGCCGGTGCGGTGCGCGAGGCGGTGCGGCTCGGCTGTTCTGGTCCCAATCAGGCCAAGAGCTTTCTGCGCTGCGGCATGGGGCCGTGCCAGGGCCGCCTCTGCGGCCCGACGGTGACCGAGGTCATCGCGGCGGAGCGCGGCGTTTCCCCGGCAGAGGTCGGCTATTACCGGCTGCGCCCGCCGGTGAAGCCGATCACGCTGGCCGAGCTGGCGGCCCTGCCGAAGACCGACGCCGACATCGACGCCGTGTTCAAGCACTGACCGGAGGCGCCCGATGACCGCGACCGCCTCGTTCAAACCAGACGTCATCGTCATCGGCGGCGGCCTGCACGGCTGCTCCGCGGCGTTGCACCTGTCGATGCGCGGCATCCGCGTGCTGGTGCTGGAGAAGGACCATGTCGCCCGCCACGCCTCCGGCGTCAATGCGGGCGGCGTGCGCCAGCTCGGCCGCCATGTCGCCGAGGTGCCGCTGACCGTCGCCTCGATGGCGCTGTGGCACGGCATCCGGGATCTGGTGGACGACGATTGCGGCTTCGAAAGCCACGGCCAGATCAAGGTGGCGGAGAGCGAGGCGGAGCTGGCAACCTCGCACGACCGCGTCGCCGAACTCAACGCGCTGGGCTTCACCCACGAGGAGGTGATCGGGCAGGACGAGCTGCGCGCGCTGGTGCCGGCCATCGCCGATCACTGCGTCGGTGCCCTGGTGTCGCGCGGCGATGGCGCGGCGATCCCCTTCCGCACCACCTTCGCCTTCCGCCGCAAGGCCATCGCGCTCGGCGCCCGCTTCCAGGAGGGCGGGGCGGTGACGCGGCTGTCCCGCCAGGGCGGCCTGTGGACCGTCGAGACCGCCGATGGTGCCCGCTTCGAGGCCCCGGTGGTGGTGAACGCCGCCGGCGCCTGGGCCGACCGCATTGCCGCGCAGGTGGGCGAACCGGTGCCGCTGGAGGTCATCGCACCCATGCTGATGATCACCGCCCGCGTCGCCCCCTTCATCAAGCCGGTGGTCGGCGCCACCGGCCGCACCCTGTCCTTCAAGCAGTTCCCCAACGGGACCGTGCTGATCGGCGGCGGGCTGCTCGGCCGGGCGGTGCGCGACGAGAACCGGACGGAGCTGGACTTCTCGCAGGTGTCGGTCAATGCCCGCACGGTGTGGGACCTGTTCCCGTGCATGCGCGGCGCCACCATCGTCCGCTCCTGGGCGGGGATCGAGGCGCGGATGCCGGATCAGATCCCGGTGATCGGCCCCAGCGGTACCGAGCCGGACCTCTACCATTCCTTCGGTTTCTCCGCGCACGGCTTCCAGCTTGGCCCTATTGTCGGGCGCATCACCGCCGACCTGATCACGGGCGGGTCCACCGACCTGCCCATCGCCCCGTTCAGCATCGGCCGCTTCGCCGCCTGACCCTTTGGAGCATCCCATCGTGACGATCCAGCGCTTCCACCTGACCCCGCGCCTCTGCGACATGGTCATCCACAAGGACACCGTCTATCTCGCCGGCCAGATCGTCGACGACGGCTCCACCGATGTGGAGGCGCAGACCCGCGACGTGCTGCGCCAGATCGACAATTTGCTGGCCGAGGCCGGCACGTCGAAGAGCAACCTCCTGACCGCCACGGTCTATCTCGCCGACATCGCCACCTTCCCCGAGATGAACGCCGCCTGGGACGCCTGGGTCGACAAGGCCAACCCGCCCGCCCGCGCGACGGTCGAGGCCCGCCTGGCCGACCCGTCGATCCTGGTCGAGATCGTGGTCGTCGCGGGCCTCTAACCCCACCCATCTTCGCCACTTCCGGAGCCTGCCATGAAGCGCCTCGTCACGGGCGTTGCCGCCCTCCTCTTGCTTGCGTCCGGCGGTGTCGCCGCCGCGCAGGAGATCCGCATCGCCACCGAAGGCGCCTATCCGCCCTTCAACTTCACCCAGCCCGACGGCAAGGTGGCGGGGCTGGAGGTCGACCTCGCGCAGGCCCTGTGCGAGCGGATGAAGCGTCCCTGCACCGTCGTGGCGCAGGAATGGGACGGCATCATTCCGGGCCTGCTGGCGAAGAAGTACGACGCCATCATGGCGACGATGAACATCACGCCGGAGCGGGCGAAGGCCATCGGCTTCTCCACCCCCTACATGGTGGTGCCGGCCTATTTCGTGGCGCCGGCCAACTCGACCATCGACGGCTCGCCGGCCAGCCTGCGCGGCAAGACCATCGGCGCCCAGGTCTCCACCACCCATTCCCGCTATGTCGAGAAGCATCTCGGCAGCGACGCGACGCTGAAGACCTACGACACCGCGTCCAACCTGCTGGCCGACCTGAAGGCCGGGCGGCTCGACGCCGCCATCACCACCGGCGCCACCGCGTCCGACTGGGTGAAGGGCGACGGCGGCAAGTCGGTCAAGCTGGTCGGCCAGCCGGTGATCGACGCCGAGGTGTTCGGCCCCGGCATCGGCGTCGGCCTGCGCAAGGAGGACACTGGCCTGAAGCAGTCCTTCGACGAGGCGATCCGCGCGGTCGTGCAGGACGGCACGCTGGCGCGCATCGCCGCCCGCTACGTCGATTTCTCCATCACCCCCTGAGTTCTTTTCAAAAAACCCCAGAGTTCTTTCAAAAAACCAAGGAGCAGTTCCCCGTGATCAAGCGCATCGAGAAGACCAAGATCATGCACCGCGTCGTCGTCAACAACGGCACGGCCTATCTCGGCGGCATCATCGCCGACGACGTCAGCGTCGGCATGGGCGGCCAGGTCACGCAGATCTGCGGCAAGCTCGACCAGGTGCTGGCGCTGGCCGGCAGCGACAAGACCAAGCTGCTGTCCGCCCAGCTGTTCATCACGAACATGGGCCTGAAGGACGAGATGAACGACGCGTGGCTGTCCTGGCTGGACGGCAACGACCTGCCGGCCCGCGCCACCATCGGCGTCGCCGATCTCGGCAAGCCGGAAATCCTGATCGAAGTGGTCGTCACCGCCGCCGTCTGATCGGGGGCTGCAAGGTTCCCTCTCCCCTCGGGGAGAGGGCTACCCCAGCAAGCGCTCGAACAGATCCTCGCCGCCCATCTGCCCGCCTTTCAGCATCAGTTCCAGCCCATCGACCGAAGGGTCGTCGGCATGGGTGCGGCTGACGGTGACGCCCGGCGCCAGCGTGCAGCGGTAGGACAGGCCCCAGCAGCCCAGCGCCCGCACCGCGAGGCTGGATGTGTCGCCGCCGGCAATGCCGACCCGGCGCACGGGCACCCGCCGCAGCACCGCCGCGACGAACTCCGCCGTCGCCGCCGCGACCCGCCCGGCCTGGGCGGTGTCCGCCGTCCCGGCCTCTGCCGGGGCCGTCCACACCAGCGTGTGGCGCCCGGCCGCCAGCGACGCTGCCACCTCTCCCAACAAAGTTTCCGCATAGCCGGGATCGCCGCACAGCGCCGCCGCATCGCCCTGGATGCGCGTGTAGGAGCCCGCCGCCTCGATCTGCCGCCGCGTCACTGGCGACAGGCTGCCCGCCATCAGGAACACCGGCCTGTCCGCCGCGGCCAGCGGCGTCTCTTCCGTCACTGAAGCGTCGGACCCGGCGTTCCAATGCGCGACCAGCGCCTGCGCCACGCTGCTCGGCCCGACCGCCAGCAGAGGCTCGCTCACCGCCCGCTGCCAGATCAGCCGCCCGACAACCGCCAGATCCTCGGCCCGCGCCACGTCCAGCAGCAGCGCCGACGGCCCCTCCGCCAGCAACCGCTCCATCAGCCGGTCGAGCCCATCGCCGTCCAGCCCGTACTCCGGGAAATGCAGCGCCGCCATCCCCCACAGCCCCTGCGCGGCCAGATGCCGGCGCAGGTCGGCCTCCGCCATCGGGGTGACGGGATGGACGCTCATCGTCGGGTGGCGGTCGATGCGATGGACCATCCCACCGGTGCCCGCCGCCGCGAACAAGGTGCTGAACAGGCAATAGCGCCCGATGTTCGGCTGCCCGCCCACCACCGGCCGGAAGCGGTTGGGAAAATGCGGCGCCAGCGTCCGCACCGCTTCGCCGATGCTGCCGACTTGGGCCGCGCTGTCGAAGGTGGAGCAGCATTTGTAATGCATCACCGCCACGCCGAGTGCGGCGAAGAAGCGGCCGACCGGCTCCAGCTCCGCCCGCATGGCGTCCGGCGCCATGCTGCGCGCCGCCCCGGCGATGCCCACCGCATCGAGCGGCCCCCCGGCGTCCATCTGGGCTTCCCCCAACCGGGCGACGTCCGGCACGTCGAGGAACAGCAGCGCCCGCTGCCCGGCCTTCGCCAAGGCGGCCAGCGTGTCGGTCGCCCCGGTGAAGTCGTCGCCGTACCAGCCCAGTCGGGGAGTCGCCGCCATCGTCCTCAGCCCTTCTTTCCGAAGAAGTCGAGCGACCGCCGCAGCTCCGGCTGCCCCGCCGCCGCTTCGTCGAGCGTGCGCCCGGCCCGCACGGCGTCCCAGGCCTGCCGGATGCTCCGCACGCCGGCCGCCGGACCGTCGGGATGGGCCATGATGCCGCCGCCGGACATGAACATCAGATCGGCGGTCCCCACCGCCTCCCAGGTGACCGGCACCGTGCCGGCCCATTGCCCGGAGGAAAAGGCCGGCATCACGGCATCCGACGCGTCCGCCGCATCTGCCGCCAGCGGCGCCAGACAGGCCCGCGCCCCCTCGATCACCTCGTCGTCGGGCTGGGCGAACTTGCCGTTCAGCCCATGGACATGCATGTGGTCCACCCCGGCCAGCCGCCACAGCGCCTGATAGGCGTCGAAGCCGATGCCCAGCAGCGGATGGCGCGACAAAGCGCCGAAGCCGTTGCGGTGGCCGTGCAGCGCCAGCCCGCTGTGCCGGCGCAAGGTCTGCACCGCCGAATAACCGCACCAGTTCAGGCTGACCATGATGCAGGACCCGCCTTCGCGCTCCACCAGATCGGCGTGGCGGCGCATGGCGTCGGTCTCGTCGGTGATGTTGAAAGCGACCATCACATGCTTGCCGGTGCGGTCCTGGTGGCGGCGCACCCGGTCCATCACCGCCGGGATGCGCTGGGCCAGCGGCGCATGGGCCGGATCGGCGCAGATCTCGTCGTCCTTGATGAAGTCCAGCCCGGCGGCGCACAGCGTGCCGACCAGATCGCCGGTCTCTTCGGCCGACAGCCCGACATTCGGCTTGATGATCGAGCCGACCAGCGGCCCGTCCGCCACCCCGGTCAGCCGCCTCGTGCCGGCGACGCCGTGGCGCGGCAGGTCGAACTGCGCGCGGTAGGCCTGCGGGAGGCGCAAGCTCTCCAGCCGCAGCCCCGTCACCTCGCCCAAATCATAGAGGTTGCCGGCGACCGTCGCCGCCAGCGTCGGCAGGTTGGCGCCGATGTTGGCGGTCGGGAAGGAGATGGTGACGCGCGCCCGCTGCCAGGGCCCTGGGTTGCGCTGCCGCTCCAGCCAGGTGTTCGGCAGGGCAGGGGTCTCGGCGACGTCCAGCTTCTCCACCGATTCGACGATGGCGCGGGCGCGGGCGCGCAAATCGTCGGTCTCGCCATGGACGCGGGTGAAGGTGCCGCAGGACTGTTCGCCCGCCATCACCTCGGCCACCTTGGCCGGGGCGAGGGGGGTTTCGATCAGGTATGTGGCTTCGATGCGGTCGGCGTGCATGTCGGCCGCCCCTTACAGCTTGCTCAGGTCCGGGAACGGCCGCACCGGGTCGCTGCCGTCCCAGCCCACCGACGCCTCGCGGATCAGGTCGAACATCTTGCCCTTCGGCCCGGCGACCTCGGACAGCTCGATCACCGTGCCGGGGTGGTATTCGGTGTCGAAATAGATGAAGCGGCCCTTCTCGCCGACCTCGCCGCTCATCACCGGCTTGAAGCCCTGCGCCAGCAGACGCTCCAGATCGGCGTCGTAATCCTCGGTCCAGTAGGCGACATGCTGCAGCCCGGTGTTTCCGGCCTGGAGGAAGTCGCGGTACATCGACGGCGCGTCGTTGCGGGTCTGGATCAGCTCCATCTGCAACGGGCCGGAGTTGGCCAGCGCCACCGAATTGTGAACCTCGTAGGATTCGCCGCGGTAGCTGTAGTTCCGGATCGGAACCCGCTCGTTGTAGAACCAGGGCCCGATGCCGAGCGTGCGGCTCCAATAGTCCATGGCGGCTTCGATGTCGCGCACGACGTAGCCAGCCTGACGGATCTGGCCGAAGAATCGGCTCATTGAGGGAACTCCGAATAAGAGGAAAACGGGTGGCTTTAACGGGCCAGGAAGCCGGTCGAAATCCAGGGAATGGCGGCGACGATCACCAGCCCGACCAGCAGAGCGCCGACATAGCCCCAGATGTGCTTCAGACCGTCGTCGGGGTTGACCTTGCTGATGGCGCAGGCGCCGTAGTAACCGACGCCGAAGGGTGGGGCGAACAGGCCGATGCCCATGGCGAAGATGACGACCATCGCATAGTGGACCTCATGCACCCCGGCCGCGCGGGCGATGGGGAACAGCAGCGGTCCGAACAGGACGATGGCGGGGATGCCCTCCAGAACGCTGCCCAGGATGATGAAAGCGACGATGGAGATGGCGAGGAAGCCGTAGGCGCCACCGGGGATGCCGGCCATGAAGCGCGCCAGATCGGAGGAGAAGCCGGACTGTGTCAGGCCCCAGGCCATCGAGGTGGCGCAGCCGACGATGAAGATGATGGCCCCGGTCAGCGACGCCGTCTCGATCAGCATCGGCTTCAGCCGGCGCCAGTCGAACTGGCGGTAGATCAGCAGCCCGACCACGGTGGAATAGGCGATGCCGATGGTCGACACCTCGGTCGCCGTCGCGATGCCCTCGACCACCGCGGCGCGGATGACGAAGGGCAGGGCGATGGCGGGCAAGGCCACCATGGCGAGCCGGGCGATCTCGCGGCCGGCGGTGCGCTCGACATGGCTCAGATCCTCGTTGCGGTAGCGCCGCCAGACCACGAAGCACAGGCAGGCGCCCAGCACCACGCCCGGCAGCATGCCGCCGGTGAAGAGTGCCGCGATGGACACGCCGGTGACCGACCCGATGGTGATCAGCACGATGCTGGGCGGGATGGTCTCGGTCTGCGCGCCAGTCGCCGACAGCAGCGCCACCAGATCGCCCGGAGGGGCGCCGCGCTTCTTCATCTCCGGGAACAGCACCGGGGCGATGGCCGCCATGTCGGCGATCTTCGATCCGGAGATGCCGGAGACCAGATACATCGCGCCGATCAGCACATAGGACAGGCCGCCGCGCACATGGCCGAGCAGGCTGGCGAGAAACTGGATCATGGCCCGGGCCATGCCGGTCATCTCGATCAAGAGGCCGAGGAAGACGAACAGCGGCACCGCCAGCAGGATCAGGTGGCTCATCCCCTCGTCCAACCGGCCGACCATCACCAGGAGCGGCGTCGAGGTGGTCAGCGCCAGATAGGAGAAGGTGGCGAGCGCGAAGGAGAAGGCGATGGGCACGCCGGCGAAGACGTTGGCGGCGACCAGCCCGACGAAGAAGATGACGAGGTTCAGCTGCCCCAGCGGCTTCAGCATCGGCCCGGCGACCCAGAAGCCGGCGACGATGGCGCCGGTCACCAGCGCCGCCGCCAGCACGGTCAGGGGCCGGGCGACGCGCAGCAGGCGGAACAGGGCGGCCACCAGCATCAGCCCCAGCCCGACCGGCAGGGCGGACGCCCGCCACGCGTTGGAAATCTCCATCGCCGGGGTGGTGATGAACTGCTCCTCCATCGCGTAATCGACGGCGTGGTAGAGCACCAGCGTCAGGAAGGCGATGGGGGCGGTGATGGCGATGCATTCCAAGAGGCTGCGCGCCTGCGGGCCGACGCGGCTGACCAGCCCGGTCATCCGCATATGCTCGCCCCGGCGCAGCGCCACCACGGCGCCCAGCATCGACAGCCACAGGAACAGGATGGAGGCCAGCTCGTCCGACCACACCAGCGGGGTGTGGAACAGGTAGCGGGCGGTGACGCCGGCCAGCAGGACGACGATCTCGACCAGCACCAGAAGGCCCGCCACGACCTCGACCCCGACGGACAGGCCGTGGTCGATCCTGCGCAGCAGCGAGCCGCCGCCGGCACCCAGAGTGCCGGGAGCCTCGGCGAAGCCGTGGACCGGCTCGGACATGTGGGACATGGCGGGATGTTCCTTCATGCGGGAAGACCTGAATGGACTGCGGCTGCGGTCAGGCGAGCTTGCCGACCGCTTCTTCCAGCAGGCCCCAGGCCTCGTCGCCGAAGCGGCCCTTCCATTCGCCGTAGAAACCGGCGTCGCGCAGCTTGGCGCGGAAGCTGTCGGGCGAGGGCTGGTTGAAGGTCAGCCCCTTCGATTCCAGGTCGGCCTTGACCGACTGGTTCAGCGCCTTGATGTCGCCGCGCTGGGCCACGCCGGCATCGTTGATGGCGTTGGCGACGATGGTCTGCATGTCCGCCGGCAGGCCCTTCCAGGCGCGGCCGTTGGCGATGAACCAGAAGCCGTCCCAGATGTGGTTCGACAGCGAGCAGAACTTCTGCACCTCGTACAGCTTGGCGACCTGGATGATCGGCAGCGGGTTCTCCTGCGCATCGACGATCCGGGTCTGCAGCGACGAATAGACCTCGCTGAACTGCAGGCTGGCCGGGGCGGCGCCCAGCCCCTTGAACATGGCGATGCTGAGCGGGCTGACCGGCACGCGGATCTTCAGCCCGTTCATGTCGGCGGCGGAATTGATCGCCTTGTCGCCGCTGGTCATCTGGCGGAAGCCGTTGTCCCACATCTTGTCGAAGGCATAGAGCCCGACCTTGGAGATGGCTTCGCGGACATGGGCGCCCAGCTTGCCGTCCATCGCCTTCCAGACCTGATCGTAGTCGGAGAAGGCGAAGCCGACCGCGTTGATCGCGGCGACCGGAACCAGCGTGGCGATCACCAGCGCCGACGGCGTGAAGAAGGTCAGGCCGCCGCTGCGCACCTGGGACAGCATGTCGGTGTCGCCGCCAAGCTGGTTGTTCGGGAAGATCTTGACCACGGCCTTGCCGTTGGATTCCTTGGCGATCCGCTCCGCCGCCTCGTTGGCGCGGACGTTCAGCGGATGGCTCAGCGGCAGGTTGTTGCCATATTTCAGCTCGAACTCGGCGGCGCGCGCGATGTGCGGCATGCCGATGACGGCGCCGGCGGCACCGATCGCCGGAATGGCGGCGGGGGTGGCGGCGATGGCCTTCAGCATCGTGCGGCGGCTCAGACTGGTCATTTCAAACCTCCCATGGATTACCGGCCGACGTTGCTGTTTCCGGCCTTGCGTTTCTGATGTGATCTGATGTCAATTGATGATTGTTGGATGGACGGTATGTCCAGCGCCGACAAGTGTCAAACACCGAAATTGATGGTTTTTGATGGTCTCGACGAAGGACGATCCGGAAATTGCCGCCGGACCCCGCAGCCTGCCGCGGGTGGTCGACATCGCGCAGGCTGCGGGTGTCTCCACCGCCACGGTGGACCGCGTGCTGAACAACCGGCCGGGGGTGCGCGCCGCCACCGTGCAGCGGGTGCTGAAGGCGGCGGCGGAGCTGGACTATCTGCCCGACGGCGACCTCCATGCCGCGGCGGGTCAGAAGCCGATGCGGCTGTCCTTCCTGCTGCCCGCCGGCAACAACCGCTTCCTGACCGGGCTGGGCGAGATGATCCGGCGTGCCGACGCCATGCTCGCCCCGCACGGGGTGAAGGCGCAGGTGGAGTTCATCCGGAGCTTCAATCCGGAACTGCTGGCGCGCAGCCTGTTCCAGCATGGCCGCCGCGCCGACGGCGTCGCCTTCATGGCGCTGGAGCATCCGGCGGTGCGCGAGGCGGTGGACGCGCTGGCCGACCGCAATGTGCCGAGCGTGACGCTGATCTCCGACATCCTGAACTGCCGGCGCGCCGGCTATGTTGGGCTGGACAACCGTGCGGCCGGCCGCACCGCCGGCTACCTGATCGCGCGTTTTTTGAAACACCGCCAGGCCAAGGTCGCGATGATCGCCGGCAGCCTCAGCTACCGCGCGCATGAGGACCGCGAGATGGGTTTCCTCCATGTCCTGAAGGAGATCGCCCCCGACATCGAGGTTGTGGGGCTGCGCGAAGGCCATGACGACGAGGGGAAGAGCTACCGCCAGACCCGCATGCTGCTGGGCCTGCATCCCGACCTTGCCGGGGTCTACAACATCGGCGGCGGGGCGGAGGGCGTGGCCCGCGCGCTGAAGGAGACGCGGCGCGAGCGCGAGATGGTCTTCATCACCCACGGCCTGACCACCGAGACCAGAGGCCTGCTGATCGACGGGGCGCTGGACGCGGTGATCACCCAGGACCCGCGCAACACCCTGTCGGCCTGCGTCGGCATCTTCACCAACCTGCGCGCCGGCCGGCCGCCCATGCAGGCGGTGGAAAGCCCAAGGGCGGAAGTGATCTTCCGCGAAAACCTGCCGAAGAACATGCTGCCGGACGAATGAGGAAATCGGATAAACGCCCTCTCCCGCCCCGGGAATAATCCCCTCTCCCCCCCGGGGAGAGGGTTAGGGTGAGGGGGACGCACAGCGAGGATCCCCAAGAATCCACCCCATGCATCCCCCTCACCCCGACCCTCTCCCCGGGGGGGAGAGGGAGTGTTAGCCTCTCGTCATCACCCCATCTTCCACTCCGCCGGCGGCACCCCGCCTTCCGCCGGCGCTTCCACCCGGCGCTCCGCCCCGGCCAGCTTGCGCAGCAGCACGTAGAACACCGGGGTCAGCACCAGACCGAACAGCGTCACGCCGATCATGCCGGCGAACACCGCCACACCCATGGCGTGCCGCATCTCGGCACCGGCCCCGCTGGAGGTGACCAGCGGCACCACGCCCATGATGAAGGCGATGGAGGTCATCAGGATCGGCCGCAGCCGCAGCCGGCTCGCCTCGATGGCCGCCTGCACCACGCCGCGCCCCTCATGCTCCAGTTCCCGCGCGAACTCGACGATCAGGATGGCGTTCTTCGCCGACAGCCCGACCAGCACCATGAAGCCGATCTGCGTGAAGATGTTGTTGTCGCCCCCGGTCAGCCACACCCCGAACAGGGCGGACAGCACGCTCATCGGCACGATCAGCAGGATGGCGAGCGGCAGGGTCAGGCTCTCGTACTGCGCCGCCAGCACCAGGAACACCAGCAGCACGCTGATCGGGAAGACCCAGAGGCCCGCATTGCCGACCAGGATCTTCTGATAGGTCAGGTCGGTCCATTCCAGCTTGACGCCGCGCGGCAGCACCTCGGCCGCGATGCGCTCCGCCGCCGCTTCCGCCTGTCCCGACGAGAAGCCGGGCGCCGGCCCGCCATTGACGTCGGCGGCGGTGAAGCCGTTGTAGCGCACCACCATCTCCGGCCCGTAGCCCGGCTGCACCGTGACCAGCGACGACAGCGGCACCATGGTCCCCGCCGCGTTGCGGGTCTTCAGCACGCCGATGTCGTCGGCGGTGTCGCGGAAGGGCGCGTCGGCCTGTACCCGCACCTGGTAGACGCGGCCGAAGGCGTTGAAGTCGTTGACGTAGAGCGAACCCAGATAGATCTGCATGGTGTCGAACACGTCGGCGACGTTGACGCCCAGCTGCTTGGCCTTCACCCGGTCGAGATCGACGTCCAGCTGCGGCACGTTGATCTGGTAGGCGGAGAAGGTCGGCCCCAGCTCCGGCGTCTGCGCGGCGCGCTTGACGAAGGCGTTCACCGCCTCGCTCAGCGCCTCGTACCCAAGGTTCCCGCGGTCCTCCAGCTGCATCTTGAAGCCGCCGAGCTGGCCCAGCCCCATCACCGGCGGCGGCGGGAAGATGGCGACGAAGGCCTCCTTCAGCCCGGCATAGCGCTGCTGCAAATCCATGGCGATGGCGCCGGCCGACAGCGACGGATCCTTGCGTTCGGCGAAGGGCTTCAGCGTGACGAAGACGATGCCGGCGCTGGACGAGTTGGTGAAGCCGTTGACCGACAGGCCGGGGAAGGCGACGGCGCTCTGCACGCCGGGGCGCTTCAGCGCGATGTCGGTCATCTCGCGGATCACCGCCTCCGTGCGGTCGAGCGAGGCGCCGTTGGGAAGCTGGGCGAAGCTGATCAGATACTCCTTGTCCTGCATCGGCACGAAGCCCGACGGCACCGAGCGGCCGAGCAGCACCGTGGCGCCGATCAGCAGAGCATAGACCGCCAGCATCACGCCCTTGCGCCGCACCACCCCGCCGACGCCGCGGCCGTAGCCCTCCGACGCCCGGTGGAACACCCGGTTGAACAGCCGGAAGAAGCCGCCGAACACCCGGTTCATCGCGCGGGTCAGCCAGTCCTGCGGTTCGTCATGGCCGCGCAGCAGCACCGCCGCCAGGGCCGGCGACAGCGTCAGCGAGTTGAAGGCGGAGATCACGGTGGAGATCGCGATGGTCATCGCGAACTGCTTGTAGAACTCGCCGGTCAGACCGGTCATCGCCGCCAGCGGCACGAAGACGGCGACCAGGGTCAGCGCAATCGCGATGATCGGGCCGCTGACCTCCTGCATGGCGCGGATGGTGGCGTCGCGGGCCGACAGGCCGGAGGCGATGTTGCGCTCGACATTCTCGACCACGACGATGGCGTCGTCCACCACGATGCCGATGGCCAGCACCATGCCGAACAGCGACAGCGCGTTGATCGAGAAGCCGAAGGCCAGCAGCAGCGAGAAGGTGCCGACGATTGAGATCGGCACCGCCAGCAGCGGGATGATCGACGCCCGCCAGGTTTGCAGGAAGACGATCACCACCAGCACGACCAGCGCCACCGCTTCCAGCAGCGTGTGGACGACGGCCTCGATGGAGGAGCGGACGAACTGCGTCGGGTCGTAGACGATGGAGTAGTCGACGCCGTCGGGCATGTCGCCCTTCAGCTCCGCCATCACCTTGCGCACCTCGTCGGAGATGGCGAGCGCGTTGGCGTCCGGCGTCTGGGTGATGCCGAGCGCCACCGCCGGCTTGTTGTCGAGCAGAGAGCGCAGCCCATACTGGGCCGCGGCCAGCTCCACCCGCGCCACGTCGCGCAGCCGGGTGACGCCGCCCTCATCGCCGGTCTTCAGCACGATGTCGCCGAACTCGTCGGCGGTCTTCAGCCGGCCGCGCGCGTTGATCGACAGCTGCATCTGCACGTCGGGCAGCGAGGGCGAGGCGCCGATCACGCCGGCCGCCACCTGGACATTCTGCTCGCGGATGGAATTGACCACGTCGGTCGCGGTCAGCCCGCGCTGCGCCACCTTGCCGGGGTCGAGCCACACCCGCATGGCATAGTCGCCGGCCCCCCAGACCTGCACCTCGCCGACGCCGGAGATGCGGGTCAGCCGGTCCTTGACGTTCAGCACCGCGTAGTTGCGCAGATACGTCATGTCATAGCGGTCGTTGGGCGACAGCAGATGCACGACCATGGTCAGCGTCGGCGAGCTTTTCACCGTTGCGACGCCCAGCCGCTGCACGTCGGCCGGCAGCCGCGGCATCGCCTGCGCCACGCGGTTCTGCACCAGCTGCTGCGCCTTGTCCGGGTCGGTGCCCAGCTTGAAGGTCACCGTCAGCGCCAGGTTGCCGTCGCTGTTGGCCTGCGACTGCATGTAGAGCATGCCTTCGACGCCGTTGATCTGCTCCTCCAACGGCGAGGCGACGGTCTCGGCGATGACCTTGGGGTTGGCGCCGGGGAACTGCGCGCGCACCACGACGGATGGCGGCACCACCTCCGGATATTCGGAAATCGGCAGGCGGAAGACCGCGATGGCCCCCGCCAGGAACAGCGCCACCGACAGCACGCCGGCAAAGATCGGCCTGTCGATGAAGAATTTCGAGATGTTCATCTGGGGTCTCCCAGGCTGCACGCTCCCCATCCCTCCCCGCGTTTTGCGAGGAGGGTTAGGTAAGGCGCATGCCCGTCTTGTTCGTGTCTTAGCGGGCCGCCGTCTGGGTTTTCTCCGTCCCCATGGCGACCGTCTTCGGCGTCACCGCCATGCCCGGCCGGGCGTGCTGCATGCCGTTGACCACCACCTGCTCCCCGGCCGACAGCCCCGCCGTCACCACGCGCAGCCCGTTCTGCAAGGTGCCGAGCTTCACCGGCCGGTATTCCACCTTGTTCTCCGCCGTCACCACCAGGACGAACTTCTTGTCCTGGTCGGTGCCGATGGCGCGGTCGTCCACCAGCAGCGCGTCATAGGGCTTGGTGCCCCCCACCTTCACCCGCGCATAGAGCCCCGGCACCAGCGTGCCGTCGCCATTGTCGAAGCGGGCGCGCACGCGGATGGTGCCGGACACGCTGTCCAGCCGGTTGTCGACATGCTCGACCATGCCCGACCGCGAATACTCCTCCTCGTTGGCGAGGCCGAGCCGCACCGGGATCGTGCCCGAATCGCGCATCGGCGCGATGTGGCGCAGATAGGTCTGCTCATCGACGTCGAACGACGCGTAGATCGGCGACTGCGACACCAGCGTGGTCAGCGGCTCGGCGGCGGCACCGGCGGCCACCACATTGCCGACCGTCCGTTCGGCCCGCGACACCCGGCCCGACACCGGCGCCGTCACCCGCGTGTAGCCGAGATTGAGCCGCGCGATGTCCAGCGCCGCCTGCGCCGCCTTCAGGTTGGCGGCCGCCTCGCGGGCGGCATTGTCGCGCTGGTCCATGGTGCTGCGCGAGATGGTGTCGTCGCGCACCAGCTTCTGCGCGCGGTCGAGGTCGGCGACGGTGAAGCGCACCCGCGCCTGCGCCGCGGCGACCTGTGCCTCGGCCCGCGCCACCTCCGCCTCATAGGGGCGGGGGTCGATGGTGAACAGCACGTCGCCCTGTTTCACCAGGGCGCCGTTGCGGAAATGCACGGCGACGATGGTTCCCGGCACCTGCGGCCGGATGTCGACGCGGTCGACCGCCTCCAGCCGGCCGGAATAGGACTGCCAGTCCGTCACTGGCCGGGCCAGCACGGTGGCGACATCGACCTCGGCCGGCGGCGGCGCGGGCGAGGCCGTTTGCGCTTCGGCCGGGCTTCGCAGGGTGACGGCGCCGGTCAGCGCCGCCACGGAAACACCGGCCGCGATCAGAAGGGAAAGTGTCTTGCGGGACATGACGTTACCTGTGGCTCGAAGGATGGGGAGGAGCGCCGGTCAGGCGGCGCCGGAAGAAATCGGCCGCGGCGGCCAGCGCCGGCGGGTGGTGGGCGAGGCCGGCATGGCTGACCCCGGCGAAGCGGGTGACCTCGGTCGGCACCCCGGCATCGATCAGCCGGGCGGCATAGCTTTCCGCCTCCGGCCGCAGCACGTCGTTCTGCGCCGTGGCGATCAGGATCGGCGGCAACCGGCCGAGCCGGCGCGATTCCAGCGGTGCCGCATAGGGATGCAGCCGCAGCGCCGCCTCCGGCAGATAGGCGCGGTAACAGCGCGCGCAGTCGGTCACGCTGCCCTCGCCATCTCCTACCCGCGTCAGGCTGGGATCGAGCATCGGCCCGAACAGCGCCTGCGCCGCGATCTCCGGCCCGCCGCGGTCGCGGGCGAGCAGGGTCAGCGACACCGCGACATGCCCGCCGGCATCGTGGCCGGCGACGCCCAGCGGTCCGGCCCGCTCGGCCAGCCACATCGCTGCCGCATGGGCATCCTCGATGGCGGCGGGAAAGGGATGGGCGGGAGCCAGCGCGTAGCCGACCGCCACCACCAGCGCCGGAATGCTCTCCGCCAGCGCCGTCGCCGTGATCTCCACCTCCTCGACGGAGCCGGAGGTGAAGCCGCCGCCATGGAAATACAGCAGTCCGGGCAGCGGCCCGGCAACCGCGGGCCTGAACAGGCACAGCGGAACCTTGCGACCCTCCACCGTCAGCGACGTGCGTGAACGTTCCATCCCGATCCGGCGACCAGCGCCCCTCCTGCAATGCGGCAAGAGCGATAATGTGCAGGTGCACGGGTGGGATAAAGCGGCTGCGGCTGGGAACAGAATTCAGCCGGGACGAACAATCGCGGCAGGGTGGCGGTGGCTGTTTGTGGGGGATGGGCTATTCGGGCCGATGTCCTCCCGGCGTGAAGGGCATTCGCATCCGGCTGCACGATCCTATATGCTCAACGGAAAGCATAACGGTGGAGGAAGCGAAAATGCGCTATCACATCACGGGGAGTTCTCAAGTTGGCGTTATGGGCCTGAAGCGGGACACTCTCGAAGGTGCGCTCAAGAAGGCCAACGAACTCCGCCAACAAGGCATCTATAACGACGTGCAGATCATTGATATCGAGACGGGAGACGTCGTCAAAGAGCCGTTGCCTGACGGCAATCAGGCAGGGAATTGAGCCTTGCCTAAAGGCCCGCTGGGCAGTCTGCCATCGTGATGTTGGGCGACTGCGCAGCCGGCTGAACAACCGTTGATGAGCAAAAAGCGTATCTGGAAGCAGTGGAGGGGGCCTTTGGCGGGGATGTGGACTATGCCCGGTTCATCAAGCTCCAGGGCGATGTTCCAGAGTCCCATAAGAGCAGCTATCCGGCAGGGGAGGTGGTGATGTCCGTGCCCATGGAGCGCTCCACGTGGAATCCGCAAAAGCGCCCGACTGACACCGGAGCGCACGAGCCAATCGAGGAACTTACGCGGGTGGAACTGTCCAAGCCGGTGGAGCCCGAGGACGGCGTGCTGCCTGCCGGGTCGGTGGGAACAGTCGTCGGCATATACCGGGGTGGTGCCGCCTACGAGGTTGAGTTCGCGAAACCCTTCCACGCCGTCGCCACCGTTATGCCGGACGCCATTCGACATGCACGTGCCTGATGCCGACAAGGCGACGTTCAGGGCGACCATATTTGAAATCTAAGCTCCTGTTTGGGGACTTCCGTCATCTCCACTTTTGCACGGATGAAGGGGAGAACGATGCGGAGCCGTTGAGAAGCACGCCAATTCATGTTGGTGAGCGCCTAATCACGAAGGCAGAAATCCAAATAGTTCAGCGACTTACCTGTCGGTGTGGAGCAAACGCAACGAGTTATCGCACGTTGAGAATCTGATGGGTTAAACTCTCTGGCTGTTCATGCTAAATGGCAGAAACTTGGGGTCACTATACGAAAGTGATCAGATTATCCGGGACCTGGCAATGGCCTGAGAACATATGTCATACCGTCGAGCGTAAGTTCTGACTTACGCTCGACGGTAAGGGCCGCGACTGCGGCCCCGCAGGCCCATGCCTGCGAAGGCAAGCGGCCGGATGGCCGCGCCCGCCGATTGAGGGCGAGCGTAAAGCCTGATGTGTCAGGCTTTACGCTCGATGGTATCATGTAGTATTTTGCGACAGATCGGTCGCTCGCAATAATTCTGATTATTGTTACATTGCATACTTCAGGAATTGCTACAAGAAAAGAGGGTCGTTTAGTGACGAAAGAAATTATCAATGCAACAATATTCACCATGGACTCTTATGATGTCCCTTCCTTTGACTACGCTTGGGTCGAGAGATGGCTGAAAAGATGGAACGGACAGGTGGTGGTCGTAGATTATTCGAGTGGCGGATGGGAGCATATTTGGGATGTTTCTGGCCCTCGTGAGGCGATAGCAGAAATCCCCGAGCGTTTTTTATGTGCAAGTAAATGGGCGGATAACATCAATCCTCACTCGTAAAGAGCCGCAAATGTTATGTACAAAATCTTGAATTATGCACATGATATTTATGAATGAATTTTCTTATGCATCCATAATGTATTGGAGATCCAAGTTATGTGTATGATGCGCCCCAAAGCTGGATATGAGCGTTTCCCACTCTTAACGGAGAGTGGTCTCGTCGCCTGATTCGATGGGGGCGCATTATAGCGTTCGCGCAAAGCTCCAACCTTCGGCGCTGCCGCTACTCGCCCTGACGCGTCTTTTACAGACCGAGGAACTCTCATCGCCGCCTTTGATGAAAACACGATGCGCTGAGCCGCGAGACAGAGCTGGGCCATTCCTCGCTATGCCCCGCTCCCCTCAGTCACCACAGTTCGCACAAAAATGTGGCGCAACGCCCCCGCAAACGCCAAAAAGCGGGCGACGTACATCCCACCGGCACCATTGCCGCTCCACCCCTCTTCGGACAGACCTTCCATGGCAGATTTCTTCCCGCGCTGGCCGCTCGCGACCGGCCCCGTCGTCCAGCCGGACGAGCGCCTTCCCTGGGGCTCGACCCTGACGCTCGGCGTCCAGCATCTCGTCGCCATGTCCGGCTCGACCATCCTCGGGCCGCTGCTGATGGGGTTCGATCCGAACCTCGCGGTGCTGTTCTCCGGCATCGGCACCCTGCTGTTCCTCGTGCTCACCGCCGGGCGGGTGCCGAGCTATCTGGGATCCTCCTTCTCCTTCATCGCCGTGGTGATCGCGGTGACCGGCTACAGCGGCCAGGGGCCGAACCCGAACATCGGGCCGGCGCTCGGCGGCATCATCGCGGCCGGTGCCGTCTATGTCCTGATCGGCCTGCTGGTGAGCTACACCAGTACCAGCTGGATCGAGCGGCTGATGCCGCCGGCTGTCACCGGTGCGGTCGGTGCGGCCATCGGCCTCAACCTGTCGCCGGTCGCGGTCAAAGGCATCGAGGGAAGCGGTCCGCACATCCTCGTCGCCCTGTTCACGCTGCTCGCCACCGCCCTCATCGCGGTCTACGCCCCGCTCGCCATCCGCCGGGTGTCGATCCTCGTCGGCATCGCCGCCGGCTATGTCTTCTATCTCGTGCTCGCCAACGGCATGGGCCTGCTGCCGCCAGTCAGCTTCGCCGAGCTGGACGCCGCCCCCTGGTTCGGCATGCCGGCCTTCCGCACGCCGACCTTCGATGCCGGCGCCATGGCGCTGGTCGCCCCCATCGCCTTCATCCTCGTCGCCGAGAATCTCGGCCACATCAAGGCCATCGGCGCGATGACCGGGCGCAACCTCGACCGCTTCATCGGCCGCGGCTTCATCGGCGACGGCATCGCCACCATCGTCTCGGGCAGCGGCGGCGGCACCGGCGTCACCACCTATGTCGAGAACATGGGCGTGATGGCGGTCACCCGCGTCTTCTCCACCCTGATCTTCGTCGTCGCCGCTGTCGCCGCCATCCTGCTGGGCTTCTCGCCGAAGTTCGGCGCCCTGCTGCGGACCATCCCGGCCCCGGTGCTGGGCGGGCTGGCGACCGTCGTCTTCGGCCTGATCGCCGCGGCGATGGTGCGGCTGTGGGTCGACAACCGCGTCGATTTCTCCGATCCGCGCAACCTCATCACCGTCGGCGTGACGCTGGTGCTCGGCGCCGGCAACTTCACCGTCACCGCCGGCGGCTTCTCCATCGGTGGCATCGGCACCGCCACCATCGCCGCCCTCGGCCTCTACCAGCTGCTCGGCATCGGGCGGGCGCGCGAGGCCGTCCGCACCGGCTCAGGCCCGGCCCCCCAGTCGAACGGCGCGACGCTCCACTGACGGCGCGTCCCGCGCCGCCGCTCTCCCGGCACTTGCCGGCGACAGCGGCGGCGCACCCGTTCCCCGGTGTCCGCCTCCGGCTTTTCACAAAAACTCTCCATTAAAGGACTAAAGTCCCATACCCTCTCCGCATTTGGTCCACCCACTTGCGGAGCCTCGCTATGCCTCTCGATCCCCGCAGCTTCACCGACGACAACTTCCCCCGTTGGGCCGAAGAGCCGCCGACGCCGTCCGAAGGCGCGCTGGTCCCCGGTTCGCAGTTCCATGAAGAACAATGGATCATGGCCGCCGGCATGCTGGCCCGCGGCAACAGCTTCCTTCAGGTCTCGCGCGCCATGGGGTGCAGCCGCACCACCCTGTGGCGCGCCTATTACGGCTCCAAGGATTTCCGTCACAGGGTGTGGTGGGAGCGGCAGGCGCTGAACCGCGAGGCCGAGCTGCGCCTGTCCTCGCTGCGGGTGCTGGTGGCCGAGCAGATCGAGCGTCTGGTCTCCGCTGGCGATCCCGCCACCGTGCGCTGGCTGGCCGAACGGCTCGGCCTGTTCGCCGGCCTCGATCAGCCCGCCCGCGAACCCGCGTCCAAGCCTGATCCCAAGCCTGATCCCCGGCCTGCCCCCCGTCCTGAAGACCCGCCCGCCGTCACCGTTCCCGAACTCGACGACGACATCCCCGGCGAACTGCGTGAGCGCACCCCGCCCAGCCCGGCCCTGGTCGCCGCCGTCCTGGCCCAGCCGGAGGCGGCGGGACCGAAGGGCCTCTTCCCCTACACGCTCAACCAGTATGAGGAATACCCCAACCTCAACCCCGGCCCGGTGAGCCGCCGCGCCATCGGCGCCTTCTCCGGCCGGCGCTAGATGGAACAGCCGCCGGAAAGCGTTCCACGCCGTTCCATCCCATCGCGACATACCCCCCCTTGAACAGCGCCCGCCCGATTGCTATTCGCCCTTCTTCGGCGGACACTCTCCCCACTTGCGGGAGCCGCGATTGAAAGGACGGGGTCCGTATGGACAAGCTGCATGCGATGCGCGTCTTCATCCGGGTGGTCGAGGCGAACAGCTTCTCGAAGGCGGCGGAAACGCTGGGGCTGCCGCGCGCCTCGGTGACGACGACCATCCAGAATCTGGAGGCGGCGCTGGGCGTCCGCCTGCTCCAGCGCACCACGCGCAAGCTCAACCTGACGCTGGACGGTGCCGCCTATCTGGAGGGCGCCAGCCGCATCCTGTCGGAAATCGACGAGATCGAATCCACCTTCACCAGCGCCCGCAAGACGCCGCGCGGCCGGTTGCGGGTGGACATGCCGGGCTCCATCGGCCGGCTGGTCATCATCCCCTCGATCCACGAATTCCACGCCAAATACCCCGACATCGAGCTGATGCTGGGGCTGGGCGACCGGCCCATCGATCTGGTGCAGGAGGGGGTGGACTGCGTCGTCCGCATCGGCGAGCTTGCCGATTCCAGCCTGCTGGCGCGCCGGATCGGCGCCATCCAGCAGGTCACCTGCGCCAGCCCGGCCTATCTCGCCGAGCATGGCGTGCCGAAGACCATCGAGGATCTGGAGCGCCACATCGCGGTGAATTATTTCAGCAACCGCACCGGGCGCAACCTCGACCTCAGCTTCCGCCGCGACGACGAGGTGGTCGACATCGCCATGAAGGGCGTCATCTCCGTCAACGACGCCGACGCCTATGTCACCTGCGGGCTGGAAGGGCAGGGCATTCTGCAGCCCGGCCGCTTCATGGTTCTGCCGCACCTGCGCAGCGGCGCC
This sequence comes from Azospirillum palustre, assembly GCF_002573965.1. Classification (NCBI taxonomy): domain Bacteria; kingdom Pseudomonadati; phylum Pseudomonadota; class Alphaproteobacteria; order Rhodospirillales; family Azospirillaceae; genus Azospirillum; species Azospirillum palustre. Next base: position 791,531 of record NZ_PDKW01000040.1, read on the forward strand.
CTGCGCGAGATCCTGCCGGACTGGCGGCCGCCGCGGATGCCGATCTCCGCCGTCTACCCGCAGAACCGCCACCTGTCGCCGAAGGTGCGGGTCTTCGTCGACTGGCTGGCCGAACTGTTCGAGCGCTGCCCCCTGCTCCAGGGCGAGGATCTGCCGGGCGACCTGTGCGAGAAGCAGAAGGCGCCGATGGAGCGGGAGGGGGTGAGCGAGTGCGTGATGATGTGAGGTCTAGCCGGCCTTTTCCATCCCCGTCTCCATCAGGGCGCGATAGGCCATCTGGTCCTCGTGCATGCGCAGGAACACGGCGTATTTGGCGTCGTGATAGGCCCGCAGCGGCCCCTCGGCCGGCGTGATGCGGCGGCCGGCGCGGCTCATCCCGGCCATGCCGGCGGCGATGTCGGGGAAGGCGCCGCCCGCCACCGCTCCCAGCACCGCGGCGCCCAGCAGCACCGCCTCCGGCTCCTCCGGCAGGACCAGGGTGCAGCCGGTGGCGTCGGCATGGGCCTGCAGGAACACCGGGTTCCTGGTGCCGCCGCCGCAGGCGAGGATGGTGTCGATGGCATAGCCGCGCTCGTTCATCGCCGCGACGATGTGCCGGGTGCCATAGGCCACCGCCTGCACCGTCGCCAGATAGAGCAGCGCCAGATCCTCCAGCCCGTCCGACAGGCGGAGCCCGCTGATCGCACCGCGCAGGCTGGCGTCCGCCCGCGGCGAGCGGTTGCCGTGGAAGTCGGGCAGCACATGCAGGTCGCGGGTCAGCATCGCCACCGGCTCGCCGCGGCGCTCCGCCAACGCCGCCAGTTCCTCGTTCAGCAGCTGGTAGACCGTGGTGCCGCGCCGCTGGGCCTCAAGGGCGAGGTCGGCATGGCGGGGATGGCCCTGCACCACATGGTCGATCAAGGCGCCGGTCGCCGACTGCCCGCCCTCGTTCAGCCACAGCCCCGGCAGCATGGCGGAATGATAAGGCCCCCAGACGCCGGGGATGAAGCGCGGCGTTGCGGGGCTCATCACCATATGGCAGCTCGACGTGCCGCCGATCAGCGCCAGCCGCCGGTCGAAATCGACGGTCCCCGCCGTCTCCAGCGGCACCCCGATCACCCCGATCCCGCCGGCATGGGCGTCGATCATCGAGGTGCCGACCGCGATGCCCGGCGTCAGCCCAAGCTCGCGCGCCGCCTCCGCGCTCAGCCCGCCGGCGACGGCGCTGCCGACCGCGCCGACCTCGGTGCCGATGCGGGCATGCCCCTCATCGACCAGATCGCCCAACCCGATGGCACGGAGGTAGCCGTCGTCCCACCGCCCCTCATGTCCCAGATAAGTCCACTTGCACACCAGCGAGCACAGCGACCGCCGCGCCGACCCGGTCGCCCGCCAGGTCAGGAAGTCCGGCAGATCGAAGAAATGGGCGGCCCGGCTCCAGCTTTGCGGAAGCCTCTCCTTCAGCCACAGCAGCTTGGGCGTCTGCATCTCCGGCGACAGCCGCCCGCCGACATAGCGCAGCACCTCATGACCGCCGGCATTGATGCGGTCGGTCTGGTCGATGGCGCGGTGGTCCATCCAGACGATGACGTTGCGGGAATCGTCGCCCTCCGGATCGACCGTCACCGGCCGCCCGGCGGCGTCCAGCACCACCAGCGAACAGGTGGCGTCGAAGCCGATGCCGACCACCTCCAGCGTCTTGGCGCAGGCCGCCAGCGCCTCCCGGACCGCGGCGCAGACGGCGGCCCAGATGTCGTCGGAAGACTGCTCCGCCCACTCCGGATCGGGCTTCCACATCCGGATCGGGCGGGCGGCCGCGGCCAGCCGGCGGCCGGCAAGGTCGAAGATGCCGGCCCGCGCGCTGCCGGTCCCCACATCCACACCGATCACGGCGCGTGTCATGGCGTGTCCTCCTCCGTCCGACGGTTACAGGCTGGCGCAGAAGGCCTCGAACGCCTCGCGGCTGGCGTAGGATTTCTGGGTGCCCGGCCGGGTGATGCTGTCGGCGGCATAGCGGACCGCCATGCGCAGCGCCGCGTCCAAATCGCGGTTCTCGACATAATAGCGGGCGAAGCTGCCGATGAAGGCGTCGCCGGCCCCGGTGGTGTCGACCGGCGTCACCCGCACCGGCTCGATCCGCCGGGTTTCCTCGCCCTTGGTCAACAGCAGGGCACCGCGGGCGCCCAGCGTGACGATCACCGTGCGAATGCCGCGCCCGATCAGCGCCCGCGCCGCCGTCTCGGCCTCCGCCTCCGAAGTCACCGGCAGTCCGGAGATGGTCGCCAGCTCGGTCTGGTTCGGCACCAGGAAGGTGACCTGCTCGATCCGCTTCGGGTCGAGGTCGGTCGGCGCTGGGGCCGGGTTCAGCAGGGTCTCGATGCCGTGCCGCGCCCCGAACTGGATGGTGTGGTAGATCGTCTCCAGCGGGACTTCCAGCTGCATGACGATCAGGTCGCAGCCCTTCAGATCCTCGGCGGCGCGGTCGATGTCGGCCGGCGACAGCAGGGCGTTGGCGCCCTTGATGATCAGGATGCTGTTCTCGCCCGACGGCTCGACGAAGATCGGGGCGACACCGCTGGAGGTGCCGGGCACCCGCTCGACATGGCGGGTGTCGATGCCGGACTCCTCGAAGTTGCGGATGGTGTTGTCGGCGAAGATGTCGTCGCCGACCTTGGTGACCATCATCACCTCGGCACCCAGCCGGGCGGCGGCGATGGCTTGGTTGGCGCCCTTGCCGCCGCAGCCCATCTCGAAGCGCGGCGCCTCGATGGTCTCGCCGGGGCCGGGCATGCGGGCGGTGTAGGTGATCAGGTCGACCATGTTGCTGCCGACCACGGCGATCTTGCCCATCTCTGATTACTCCTCTTACAGCGCCCGGATGGCGCATTCCTCGGCTTCGGCCTCGTCGGCGGTCAGATAGCCCAGCCGCACCGAAAAGCGCCGTGTCTCGCCGCCCGCCAGCGTCTGGACATTGCCCTTGGCGCTTTCCGCGCTGTAGCCCTCCGGCTCGCAGGTGGAGGGCAGGGCGAAGGCGCAGACCTTCTGGTCGCTGTTGACCAGCACCCAGCGCACCGTCTTGGGGAACTCCCGCGTGCTGTAGGCGATGTGGAAGGCGTCGCCCTCGCGCCGCCGCATCATCACCGCGGTGCCGCCCTCCTCGTCGGTGCGCAGGCCGCGGATGTAGAAGACCTGCTCCGGGTCGTAGCGCCCAGGCTCGTCCAGCACCTCCATCACCGCCGGATCGCGGGCGAGGTCGGCCAGCAGCGCGTCATAGGCCGGACTGCGCGGCACATGGGCCGGCACCACCGTGCGCACCGCCGTCGCCTCCGGCGTGAAGGGGGCGGGCTGGACGATGCGGGCACCCTCGGCGAAGGCGAAATTGACGTGGCACATGTACATCAGGTCCATCGCGGCACCCGACAGGTTCTCCACCGCCATCCCGATGTCGAACAGGGCGGAGCCGGGACGCAGCACCACCCGTGGGCGGGCGACGTAATGGGCGCCGAAGCCCATCACATACTCGCGCCGGCCGGTCACCGCCATATAGGGGCCTTCGTCATCCTCCCCCACCTCCAGCCCGGCGTCGTCCATCGGCGCGCAGGGCATCTCGCCATGCAGAAGGTGGCTGTCCTGCGGGCCGGGGCAACCGTTGCGCAGCAGCCCGGAATGGAAGGCGAAGCAGCCATATGTGCCGACGATCTCGCTGGCCGGACGCGGCATGTCGAACATGTTCGCCATGGTCAGGTCGACGCCGTCGAACACGGCGTCCCACACCATCTGGCCGTAATAGGGCAGCACCACCAGATGCCCGCGCCGGTTGGACAGCCGCACCGCCTCGATCCCGCTGTCATAGCGGAACAGGCTGGCGGTCATGCCGTGCGCTTCCGCGATCGGGCGCTCGGCCTCGCCGAAGAAGCTTTTGCGGAAATGGATTGCGGTTCGGACGCTCATGGGATTTCCTCCCTATCGGAAGCCCGCTAGCGGGTGCGGTTCTTGTAGGCGTTGATGGCGATGACCAGCAAAAGGAACGCGCCCCAGATGAAATCGATCAGGTGGTTGGAGAAGCGCAGGATCTGGAACCCGCTCGACAGCAGCATCAGCGCCGCCACCGCGATGGTGATGCCCAGCACCGTTCCGCGCCCGCCGGCCGGATTTGTCCCGCCCAGCACGGCGATCAGCACCGCCTGCAACAGGTACGAGGTGCCGTAATCCGACTTCGCCGCGTTGGTCCGCCCCGACAGGATGATCCCGGCGACCGAGGCCAGCACGCCGGTCAGCATGTAGCTGTACAGCACCATCCGCTCCCGCTTCAGCCCGGCGAACAGCGCCGCCTTCGGGTTGGTGCCGATCAGCATCAGGTTGATGCCGAGCGCGGTGCGGCTCAGCACGAAGGCGATCAGGGCGGCGATCACCGCGAACAGCACGAAGGGCGTCGCCAGCCCCAGGATCTTGCCGTTGCCGAGGAAGGCCCAGGCGGTGGGGAAGCCGACGATGGCCGGCCCGCCGGTCAAGACGATGGCGAGCCCGGTGAAGACCTGCCCCGTCCCCAGCGTCGCCAGGATCGGCGTGATGCCGAGCCGTGTGATCAGCAGCCCGTTGACTGTCCCCGCCACCAGCCCGGTGCCGAGCGCGATCACCCCGCCCAGCAGCACGGTCAGGATGCCGGCGTCGGCGATGCCGGCGGCTCCCGCCAGCTTGTGGAACAGCACGCCGGCCAGGATGCCCGACAGATTGGCGACCCCCACCACCGACAGGTCGATGCCGCCGGTCAGCATGGCGATCATCATCGCGATGGAGAGCAGCCCCAGTTCCGGGAAGATGTAGGTGATGGATTCGAAGTTATAGTAGCGCAGGAACTTGTCCGGGCTGAGCGCCGTCATCACGGCGAAGATCAGCACCGTCATGACCAGCAGCTGGACGATGTTGTTGTCGCGGTTGATCAGGCTGCGGATGTTCATTTGCGTCTTCATGTTCCCGCCTCCTCAGGCCGCCCGGCGGCGGTCGCGCCACGCCGACAGGGCGGTCGCGGCGATGACGATCAGACCCACGACGACGAGCTGCCAGGTGGTGTCCACGTGCATGATGATCAGGCTGTTCTTGACCATCACCAGCATGAAGACGCCGAGCATGGTGCCGAGCACGCTGCCCCGCCCGCCGAAGATCGACGCCCCGCCCAGCACCACCGCGGCGATGACGTCCAGCTCAAGACCCACGAAGTCGCGCGGGTTGGCCAGCCAGATCATGCCGCTGTGCAGAAGCCCGGCGAAACCGGCCAGCGCGCCCGCAACGCAATAGATGAAGAAGATGGTCTTGCGCAGATCGAAGCCGGCGCGGCGCGCCGCCTCCGGATCGCCGCCCAGCGCATAGGCGCTTCGGCCGATCATGGTGTAGCGCAGCACCAGATGCATGGCGAGCGCCAGCCCGAGATAGATCAGCACCATCGCCGTCAGGCCATAGGTGGTGCCGTCGGCCTTGGTCACGCTGACCACGTCGGTGCGGGCGAAGTCGATCAGCGCGGTCGGCATCTTGTTGATGTTGATCATGCTGGTGCCGACGACGCCCAGCAGGAAGCCGCGCACCATGGCGCTGGTGCTCAGCGTCACGATCAGCGGGATCATGCGGAACTTGTAGACGAAGAAGCCGTTCACCGCACCGAACGCCAGCCCCATCAGGGTGGCGGCCAGCAGCGGCAGCACGACGCCGTTGTAGCCCAGCGCCAGCATGCCCTTGATAGTCAGATACATGGCGGCGACGGCGAAGGCCGGGAACGACACGTCGATGCCGCCGGAGATCAGGACCAGCAGCACGCCCATCGCCATGATGCCGATGATGACGTTGCTGCGCATCAGGCTGAACAGGTTGTCGAGCTGCCAGAAGGCGGGGTTGATCGTGCCGATGAGGACCATGGCGAGCAGCAGGATGCCCGCGATGACCGTTTCCGACCGGCGGAGCAGGGCCATCGGTTCCTCCCTCAGGTAAAGGTCTTGAGCCGGTCGCTGACCGTCTCTTCGGTGACGTCGTCGGCGGGCAGATCCTCGATGAAGCGCCCGCGATGCATCAGCACGATGCGGTTGCAGTTCTGCACCAGCTCCGGCACGTCGTCGGAGATCATCAGGACGGCGAGGCCATGATGCTGCGCCAGCTCCCGGATCTTGGCGTGGATTTCCGCCTTCGATCCGACATCGACCCCGACCGTCGGGCCGTTCAGGATCAGCACGCGGGCGTCGGTCAGCAGCCAGCGGGCCAGCACCACGCGCTGCTGGTTGCCGCCCGACAGCTGCATCACCGGCTTCTCGGCGGTCGGGGTGGCGATCTGCATGGCGCGGACCATGCCCTGCGTCATTTCCTCCGCTTGGCTGCGGTCGATCACCAGTTTCGGCGCCAGCCGCTCGTAGGAGGTGGCCAGCATGTTGCGCTTGATGCTCTGCGGCAGGAACAGCCCTTCGGTCAGCCGGTCCTCCGGTACATAGGCGATGCCGGCGGCGATGGCCTCCTGGGTCGTGCGCAGCCGAACCGGCGCGCCGTCGATCAGGATTTCGCCCTTATAACCGGGGACCATGCCGAACAGCGCCAGGGCGAGATCGGTACGGCCGGAACCGAGCAGGCCCGACAGCCCGACGATCTCGCCCGGCCGGATGGCGAGACTCAAATCCTCGCACTTGCCGGGCACGGTCAGGCCGCGGATCTCCAGCCGGGGCACCGGCGGCGGACCGGGCGGCGGGGTCCAGGCATAGGGTTCGTTGAGGATGTCGCCGCCGGTCATGTGGCGGGTGATCAGCGCCTCGTCGAAGTCGCCGGTCGGCCCCTCCGCCACCTTGCGGCCGTTGCGGATCACGGTGATGCGCTCGCTGATCTCCAGCATTTCGCGCATCTTGTGGCTGACGAACAGGATGGCGATGTCGCGCGCCTGGATGTCGCGGACGATGCGGAACAGCGTCTCGACCTCCTTGCGGGTCAAGGCCGTGGTCGGCTCGTCCATGATAATCAGGCGGGCATCCGACATCAGCGCGCGGGCGATGGCGACCAGCTGCTTGCCGGCGGTCGGCAGCGACGCGACCTCGGCATCCAAATCAAGCTCCACGCCCAGCCGGTCAACCGCCTCGCGGGCGATGGCGCGGGTACGCCGCCAGTTCATCAGGCGCCGCTTCTCGCCGAGATGGACGTTCATCGCCAGATTTTCGGCGACCGTCAAATTCCCGAACAGCGAGAAGTCCTGGTAGATGACCTGGACGCCGTGGGCGATGGCCTCGATCGGCGACATGCCGGGCATTGTCCGGCCGTCGATCAGGATCTCGCCGCCGTCCGGCTGGTAGACGCCGGACATGATCTTGATGACGGTGGATTTGCCCGACCCGTTCTCGCCGGCCAAACAATGGATCTCGCCGGGCTTGATGACCAGCGACATGGCGTCCAGCGCCACGACGCCGGCAAACACCTTCCGGATGTTCCGGAGTTCGATGAAACCGTCCGACATATCTTCCGCCCGGCGGTTCGAGGAGGGGATGAAGACGCGGGGCGCCGGCAAGCCGCTTCCGGCCGCCGGCGCCCGCCCTTCAGATCGTCAGAAGTCGTAGGAGCCCATGTTCTCCTTGGTGACTCCGACCCAGCCCTGGCCGTACAGCAGGTTGGCCTTGGCCCCCTGCGGCGTGGTCAGGGCGGTGTAGCCCGGCAGGCCCAGGTTCAGGCCGGCCTTGATCTGGTCCTTCTTGCCGTCCAGTGCCATCACCGCCAGCATGTTCATGGCATAGCCGGCGACCGCCGGATCCCAGAACTGGATGTACTGGATGTCGCCCTGGGTCAGGTACTGGCCGGCCACAGAGACCAGACCCGTGCCGGAGAAGAACAGCTTGTTCTTCAGCCCGCGTTCCGCCACCAGACGGCCGGCGCCGGCCGAGGTCGGCATCGGACCGCCGACGATGCCCTTCAGGTCGGGGTAGGTCGTCAGGACTTCCTTCAGCTTGTTGTAGTCGGTGTTGGCGTCGTCATAAGTCTCCAGACGGTTGGTCACCATCTGCATCTTCGGGAAATGTTCCTTCTGATAGGCGACGGCGCCGTCGATCCACTCGTTCTGCGACTTCGAGGTCAGGCTGCCGACGGTGCAGACATACTTGCCCTCGCCACCCATTGCCTTGCCCAGCACTTCCATCAGCTTGGCGCCGTAGGCGAAGTTGTCGAAGGCCTCCAGCACATAGTCGGCGTTCTGGATGTTCGACGCCTCATGCGCGATCACCACGATGCCGCGGTCGCGCGCCTTTTTCAGCACCGGCTCCACCGCTTCGACCGAGAAGGGGACGATGGCGATGGCGTCGACGCCCTGGGCGATCAGGTTCTCGACCAGCTGGACCTGCGCCGCCGCGTCGGCCTGGCTCGGCCCCACCATCCAGGTGTCGTGGCCGGTGTCGCTGGCGAACTGCTTCACGCCGTCGCGCATGCGGTCGAACCAGGCGATGCCGTCGACCTTCACCACGGTGGCGATGGTGTATTTCTTTTTGGTGGCGTCGGACTTCAGCGTCTTGACGGAGTCCGGGGTCGGAACCGGATCGGCGGCCATCGCCGGCCCGGCGACCAGCGACGCGGCGACGATGAGCGAGGACAGCAACTTCTTCATGTCGGCGTGACTCCCATGAGAGGCGATAAGCGCCATGCGGTGGGAGAGTTCCTCGACCCACCGCCGGTGCCGGGGTGTTTGCCACCCGCTGCGCGTTCCGTTTTTGATGATGCCGTGCCGGGTGGGACGGACGGAACCCCCGCCCGACCGGCACGCTGTACGGCGTGTGCGCCGTCGGCGGCCTCAGCCGCCGATGATCGCCACGCTGGCGCTGGCGCCGATGCGCGAGGCACCGGCCGCGATCATGCGGCGGGCGTCTTCGGTGGTCCGCACGCCGCCCGATGCCTTGACGCCCATGTCGTCGCCGACGGTCCGGCGCATCAGCGCCACATCCTCGGCGGTGGCGCCGCCCCCGGCGAAGCCGGTGGAGGTCTTGACGAAATCGGCCCCGGCCTCCTGCGACAGGCGGCAGGCCAGGATCTTTTCCTCGTCGGTGAGCAGGCTGGTTTCGATGATGACCTTCAGCAGGGCGTCGCCGCAGGCCCGTTTCACCTCGGCGATGTCGTCACGGACCTCGGCCGTCCGCCCGGCTTTCAGCAGGCCGATGGGGATCACCATGTCAACCTCGCGGGCGCCATGGCGGACCACCCACTCGGCCTCGTCCGCCTTGATCGCCGTGGGATCGGCGCCGAAGGGGAAGCAGATGACGGCGCAGGGCGCCACCGGCGATCCGGCCAGCCGGTCTGTCACCAGCGGGATGAAGACGGGGTTGACGCAGACCGCCTTGAAGGCGTGCGCACGCGCCTCGTCGCACAGCCGCTCGACCTCGGCGGGCTGGGCATCGGGGCGCAACAGGGTGTGGTCGATGAACGGAGCCAGACCGGCCGGCTCCGCCGGAACGCTGGGTATCGGCATCTTGGTCCTCCCGGGGAGCCCCTTGTCCTTGGGGGCTCTCCTCGATTGTCGCCGGGATGCCGACATCGCTTACAAATCCGTTGCGATGTTAACATCCTAACATTTTCTGAAAGGATAGTTTCACGCTGTCGCGCACTGTGTCAAGATCAATGCACGCGATTGTGATCTTGACCACGGCCCTCCTGTTCAAGGCTTTGACCATTGGGATTAACCCGTTTGGATTGTAGGGTGCGGCCGCTGGCAGCAAGGGCGGAAACGGTGCGGAATGCGGACATGTCGATGAGAAAGGCCGAGCGTCTGAACCGGTTGCAGTCCGCCCTGGATGCCGGCGGCTACCTTCGGCTGAAGGATGCGGCGCGGCTGCTGGGCGTGTCGGAAATGACCGTGCGGCGCGACATCGCGTCCTGCGGCGGACGATTCGCCTATCTCGGCGGCTACATCGCCGGCGGGCTGGAGAGCGCAGGCGGCATGGGCTACATCCTGGACCGCGAGCGGGACGCCCATATCGAGATGAAGCGCACCGCCTGCGAGGCGGCGGCAAGCCTGCTGAAGCCGGGTGAAACGGTCTTCATCGATTGCGGCACCACCACCACCCATCTCGCCAGCCGCATCCCGGCCGACAGCCAGATCACCGTGGTCTGTTACGCGATGAACATTGCGGAGATCGTCTGCAAAAAGCCCGGCGTGCGCGTGGTCATGCTGGGCGGCCTTTACCACGCCTCCTCCGCCTCCTTCTCCAGTCCGGAATCACTGGAGATGCTGCGCGGCATCGGCATCAACACCGCCTTCATCTCGGCCGGCGGCGTGCACGAGTCGCTGGGGATCAGCTGCTCGAACTTCCATGAGGTGGAGATCAAGCAGACGGCCATCGCCAACGCGGTGACCAGGGCGCTGGTCATCGACAGCAGCAAGTTCGATCAGGTCAAGCCGGCCTTCTTCGCCAAGCTCGACAGTTTCGATTTCCTGTGTTGCGACGACGGATTGGACGCTGCAAGGTCGGAACGGTTGACCATTGCCGGCATGCGCATCGTGCTGGCCTGACGCCAGGGCTCAGGTGCCGGACGCCAGCGCCCGGTGGCCGGCATGGAGGCTGTCGATGATCGCCTGCCCACGCTCCAGCAGATAGCTGCGCAACTGCGCATGGACCGGCAGCAGCGGCAGGCTGCGGCGGTGGGCGATGTACCACGACCGCATCAGCGGCAGCCCCTCCACCCTCAGCTCGCGCAGCATGCCCAGTGCCAGTTCCAGGTTCACGGTGTGGCGGGACAGCAGGGCGATGCCGATTCCGGCCATCACCGCCTGCTTGATCGTCTCGTTGCTGCTGGATGTCATGACGATGCGCGGGGAGAAGCCATGGCCCTGGAAATAGGCATCGGTGAGCGCCCGTGTGCCGGCCCCTTCCTCGCGCGCGATGAAGTCGCTGTCGGCCAGATCGGACAGGCGGAGTGTCGGGGCCTGGGCCAGCGGATGGCCCGGCGCGCAGATGATGATGCTGGGATGGCGGGCGAACGGTTCGGCCAGCAACTCGTCCGCATCCAAAGGTCGGCCCATGATGGCAAGATCGACCTCGCCCTTTGCCACCATCGCATTCACTTCGCGCCGGTTGCCATCCTGGAGATGGATGGACACGCCCGGCCGCTCCGCCTGGAAGCGGGACACCATGTGCGGGGCGATGTATTTGGCGGTACTGACCAGCCCGATGGTGACGTTGCCGCCGGTAACCCCCTTCAGCGCCTGCATCCGCCGGTCCGCATTGTCCAGCGCTTGGAGGATCAGCGTCGCGTGTTCCAGCAGGTCGCGCCCTGCCTCCGTCAGGACGACGCCCCGGCCCACCCGCTCGAACAGCGGAAAGCCGCAATGGCCCTCCACCTGCTTGATCTGGAACGAGACCGCGCCGGGTGTCAGGCCGAACTGTTCCGCCACGCGGGCGAAGGACAGGCTGCGGGCGGCGGCGGTGAAGATCTGGAGCTGGCGCAGCGTCGCATGCTGGATGGTCATCGGCTGGCGCCATTCACGAGGAATACCTATCCATATTCTGTTGTGTATTTGAATTTTCCTCAATAGTACGTGGGGCTAACGTTTTCATCGGAACGAACCGAACGTCACCGACGAGGTGAGGACGATGAATTACGTATCGACAACGCTCCCTCCTGATCAGAAGGCCGGCGATGCGGTCGTCAGCGATCCCAAGGCCCGCTACCGGCCCGGTGTGCTGAAATACCGGCAGATGGGCTATTGGGAGCCGGACTATGAGCCGAAGGACACCGACATTCTCGCCGTCTTCCGCATCACGCCGCAGGATGGCGTCGATCCGGAGGAAGCGGCGGCGGCGGTTGCCGGCGAGAGTTCCACCGCCACCTGGACAGTGGTTTGGACCGACCGCCTGACCGACTGCGAGCGCTATCGCGCCAAGGCCTTCCGCGTCGATCCGGTGCCCGGCACGCCCGGCCAGTATTTCGCCTACATCGCCTATGAACTCGACCTGTTCGAGGAAGGGTCGATCGCCAACCTGACCGCGTCGATCATCGGCAACGTCTTCGGCTTCAAGCCGCTGAAGGGTCTGCGGCTGGAAGATATGCGAATCCCCATCGCCTATCTGAAAACCTTCCAGGGGCCGGCGACCGGCATCGTGGTGGAGCGCGAGCGGCTGAACAATTTCGGCCGGCCGTTGCTGGGCGCCACCATGAAGCCGAAGCTGGGCCTGTCCGGCCGCAACTATGGCCGCGTGGTGTATGAGGCGCTGAAGGGTGGGCTCGACTTCACCAAGGATGACGAGAACATCAACTCGCAGCCCTTCATGCACTGGCGCGACCGTTTTCTCTACTGCATGGAGGGGGTGAATCGTGCCACTGCCGAGACCGGGGAAATCAAGGGCACCTATCTGAACGTCACCGCCGCCACCATGGAGGACATGTACGAGCGCGCCGAGTTCGCCAAGGAACTGGGCAGCGTCATCGTCATGATCGATCTGGTGATCGGCTACACCGCGATCCAGTCGATGGCGAAATGGGCGCGGCGCAACGACATGATCCTGCATCTGCACCGTGCCGGCCATTCCACCTACACAAGGCAGAAGAGCCACGGCGTGTCCTTCCGCGTCATCGCCAAGTGGATGCGCATGGCCGGCGTCGACCACATCCATGCCGGCACCGTCGTCGGCAAGCTGGAGGGCGACCCCAACGTCATCTGCGGCATCTACGACACCTGCCGCGAAACCCATGTTCCACAGAATCTCCAGCACGGCATTTTCTTCGACCAGCCCTGGGCCGGTCTGAAACGGATGATGCCGGTGGCGTCCGGCGGCATCCATGCCGGGCAGATGCACCAACTGCTGACATATCTGGGCGAGGACGTGATCCTGCAGTTCGGCGGCGGTACCATCGGCCATCCCGACGGCATCCAGGCCGGTGCCACCGCAAACCGTGTCGCTCTGGAGACGATGGTCAAGGCCCGCAACGAGGGCCGCGACATCTGGAACGAGGGGCCGGAAATTCTGCGCGAGGCCGCCCGCTGGTGCGCTCCGCTGCGTGCGGCGCTCGACACCTGGAAGGACGTGACCTTCGATTACGCCTCCACCGACAGCGTCGATTACGTCCCCACCTCCACCGCGGCGATGTGAAGGAGCGATTCCCATGCGACTGACCCAGGGCCAGTTCTCCTTCCTGCCGGATTTGACGGACGGGGAGATCACCAGACAGGTGCAATACGCCCTCGATCAGGGCTGGGCCGTGGCTGTGGAGTTCACCGACGACCCGCACCCGCGCAACAGCTATTGGACGATGTGGGGCAACCCCATGTTCGACCTGCGCGACGCCAAGGGCGTGACGATGGAGATCGACGCCTGCCGCACCGCGCATTCCGAGCAGTATGTGAAGGTTCTCGCCTTCGACAGTTCGCACGGCTTCGAGACGGTGCGAATGTCGTTCCTGATCAACCGTCCGGCGGAGGAGCCCGGCTTCGAGCTGTTGCGGTCGGAGGGGCCGGGGCGGCGCATCGGCTACACGGTGCGCAGCTATGCCACCGGCCGCCCCGCCGGGCAGCGCTATGGCGGGGAGACCCGTCATGGACCGTGAGCTTGGGTCCGGATATCTGCTTGCTCCTTCGATCCTCTCCGCCGACTTCGCACGGCTGGGCGAGGAGGTGGAGCGGGTGGTGGAGGCGGGATGCGAAGTCATCCATGTCGACGTGATGGACAATCATTATGTCCCCAACCTGACCATCGGTCCGTTGGTCTGCGCCGCCATCCGTCCGCACACCCGCGCCATCCTCGACATCCATCTGATGGTGCGTCCGGTCGATGCGCTGGTGCCGCTGTTCGCCAGGGCCGGCGCCGACATCATCAGTTTCCACCCCGAGGCATCGGACCATCCTGACCGGACCCTGGCGCTGATCCGTGAGCAGGGCTGCCGCGCCGGTCTGTCGTTTAACCCGGCGACGCCGCTGGCCCATCTCGACCATGCGATGGACCGGCTGGACCTGATCCTCGTCATGTCGGTCAATCCCGGCTTCGGTGGCCAGTCCTTCATCCCCTCCGCGTTCGAGAAGATCGCCGAAGTCCGCCAGCGGATCGACCGCCACCGCGAGCGCACCGGCCGCGATATCCGGCTGGAGGTGGACGGCGGCATCAAGCCTGACAACATCCGCGCCGTGGCCGATGCCGGCGCCGACATCTTCGTCGCCGGATCCGCCATCTTCGGTGCGGCGGATGCCGATGGCGGTTATCGCGGCGTGGTCGGGCGCATGCGTGCCGCCCTGATGGCCGAACTGGAATGGAGGGCGGCATGAGCGGGGTCGCCGCCCTTCTCGACCAGGAGACCCGTGACCGGCCGTCCGACGCTCCATCCGTCGATCTCGACGCGCTTTACCGGGAGTCCGGCATCGGCGGAATGCTGGCGGGGATGGATCGCGACCTTGTCGGACTGAAGCCGGTGAAGACCCGCACCCGCGAGATCGCCGCCCTGCTGCTGGTGGAACGCGCCCGCCGCAGCATCGGCCTTCGGGCCGAGCCGCCGTCGCTGCACATGTGCTTCACCGGCAATCCCGGCACCGGCAAGACCAGTGTGGCGCGGCGCATGGCCGGGCTTCTCCATGGGTTGGGCTACATCCGCCGCGACCATGTCGTCAGCGTCACCCGCGACGATCTGGTCGGCCAGTATATCGGCCACACGGCACCCAAGACGAAGGAGGTGGTGAAGCGCGCCATGGGCGGCGTGCTGTTCATCGACGAGGCTTATTACCTCTACCGGCCTGAGAACGAACGCGATTACGGCCAGGAAGCCATCGAAATCCTGCTCCAGGTGATGGAGGACAACCGCGACGACCTCGTGGTGATCCTCGCCGGCTACCGCGACCGCATGGAGGTCTTCTTCCGCTCCAATCCCGGCATGGCGTCGCGCATCGCCCACCATGTCGATTTCCCCGACTACGAGGCGGAAGAGCTGTTGGAGATCGCCCGGCTGATGACGGCGGGCATGCAGTATCGCTTGGCGCCGGAGGCTGAGCGGGCGATGGCCGACTACATCCTGCGCCGCATGGTCCAGCCGCGATTCGCCAATGCCCGCTCCATCCGCAATGCGTTGGACCGCGCCCGCCTGCGACAGGCCAACCGCCTGTTCGAAGCGCGTGGCAGCGCCATCGCCGCCGCCGACCTGCTGACCATCGCCGAGGAGGACATCCGCCGAAGCCGCGTCTTCACACAATAGGCCGGCAGCAAGCCGGCCGCACATAACACCGAGAGAGGGGGAACCGATGCCGCACCGTCACACCACCTTCAGCAAATTCATCATCGAGGACCAGCGCCGCCGGGGTGGGGCCGACACCGACCTGACGGCTCTGCTCAACGACGTGCAGACCGCGTGCAAGTTCATCGCCAGCGCCGCCGCCCGCGGATCGCTGGCTCCGTCCGCCGGCCAGCCGGCGGCTCCGGCTCCCGAACCCGGCGTCAACGTCCATGGCGAGACGCAGAAGCCGCTCGACCTGATCGCCAACGAGATCATGCTGCGCACCTGCGAGTACGGCGGCAAGCTCTGCGGCATGGCGTCGGAGGAGATGGAGGAGCCCTACCGCATCCCCCGCGAATATCCGCGCGGCCGCTATCTGCTGGCCTTCGATCCGCTGGACGGCTCGTCGAACGTCGACGTCAATCTGACCGTGGGCACCATCTTCTCCATCCTCAGGGCGCCCGATGGTGTGGACGAGCCGGAAGTGGAGCATTTCCTGCAGCCCGGCACGCAACAGGTGGCGGCCGGCTTCGCCCTCTACGGTCCGGCCGACATGATCGTCGCCACCTTCGGCGAGGGCGTGCACGGCTTTACCCTGGATCGCGAGATCGGCGCCTACACTCTGACCCACCCGGACATGCGCATCCCCGATCATGTCTGCGAGTTCGCCATCAACAGTTCCAACGCCCGCTTCTGGGAACCGCCGGTCCGCATGTATGTGGAGGAATGCATCAAAGGCAGTTCCGGCCCGCGCGAGGCGGACTTCAACATGCGCTGGATCGCATCCCTGGTGGCGGAGGTCTACCGCATCCTGATCCGCGGCGGCGTCTTCCTCTACCCGCGCGACGCCAGACCGACCCACAAGCCGGGCAGGCTGCGCCTTCTCTACGAGGCCAACCCCATCGCCATGCTAGTGGAACAGGCGGGCGGAGCGGCCAGCACCGGGCGGCAGCGCATCCTCGACATCAAGCCGATGGCCCTGCACCAGCGCGTGCCTGTCATCCTGGGATCGAAGGCGGAGGTGGAGCGGCTGGTCGCCTATCACGCCGCCTACGACCGCGGGGAGGAACTGGCCTTTCACGCCCCGCTGTTCGGCAGCCGGTCGCTGTTCATCGCCTCCGAAACCGCGGCACTCGGCTGAGGGAGATCACACCATGTCGGCCCGTCATCCGATCATCGCCGTCACCGGTTCCTCCGGTGCCGGAACGACCACCGTCACCCGCACCTTCCAGCAGATCTTCCGCAGGGAGAGCATCGCCGCCGCCATCGTCGAGGGCGACAGCTTCCACCGCTACGACCGGCGGGAGATGCGCGCCAAGGTCGCCCAAGCGCAGGAGGAGCCCCATTCGACCTTCAGCCATTTCGGCCCCGACGCCAACCTGTTCGAGGAACTGGACGACCTGTTCCGCAGCTATGGCGAGACCGGCGGCGGCCGGACCCGCCGCTATCTGCATGACGAGAAGGAGGCCGCTCCCTACGGCCAGGACCCCGGCACCTTCACGCCGTGGGAGGAGATCGAACCCGGCACCGACCTGCTGTTCTACGAAGGGCTTCACGGCTGCGTGCGCACCGAGCGCGTCGATCTCGCCCGTCATGCCGACCTGAAGATCGGCGTCGTTCCCATCGTGAACCTCGAATGGATTCAGAAGATCCACCGAGACCGCAACATGCGCGGCTATTCGGAGGAGGCCATCGTCGACACCATTCTGCGGCGCATGCCCGATTACGTGAAATACATCTGCCCGCAATTCAGCAGCACCGACGTGAATTTCCAGCGTGTGCCGACGGTGGACACCAGCAACCCCTTCATCGCCCGCGACATTCCGACTTCCGACGAGAGCATGCTGGTCATCCGCTTCACCCGGCCGAAGGGCATCGACTTCCCCTATCTGCTGTCGATGCTGAAGGACAGCTTCATGACACGGCCCAACACCATCGTCTGTCCGGGCGACAAGATGGCACTGGCGATGCAGCTGATCTTCACGCCGATGATCTGGCAACTCGCCGATCGCAAGAAGAAGGCGTTCTGAGCGGGGCGCCGAAAAAACATCCATCGGGGAGGATACCAGCGATGAACGCATCGATGACCACGGCCATTGAGGTCCGCGAACAGGACCGGCTTGCCGTTTCGCCGACTGAGCTGCCCGACGACACTCCCGACCGCGGCTCCGGCCGCCGCCTGTTGGCGAACGCATTGCGCATTCTCGCCATCGATGCCGTGGAGGCCGCGAATTCCGGCCATCCCGGCATGCCGATGGGGATGGCCGACATCGCCGAGGCGCTGTGGCGGCGCCATCTGCGCCACAATCCGACCGACCCCGGCTGGCCTGACCGCGACCGCTTCGTGCTGTCGAACGGGCACGGCTCCATGCTGCTCTACGCCCTGCTGCACCTGACCGGCTACGACCTGCCGATGGAGGAACTGCGGCGCTTCCGGCAGCTCGGTTCCCGCACGCCGGGCCATCCGGAATATGGCGTGACGCCGGGGGTGGAGACGACCACCGGACCGCTGGGGCAGGGGCTCGCCAATGCCATCGGCATGGCACTTGCCGAACGGCTGCTGGGGGCGGAGTTCAACAGGCCGGGGCACCGGATCGTCGATCACCGGACCTTCTGCTTCGTCGGCGACGGTTGCCTGATGGAGGGGATCAGCCACGAGGCCTGCTCTCTGGCCGGCACACTGGGTTTGGAAAAACTGGTGGTCTTCTATGACGACAACGGCATTTCCATCGATGGCCCCGTTGCCGGCTGGTTCACTGACGACACAGCGCAGCGGTTCGAGGCCTATGGCTGGCGGGTGATCCGGCGGGTCGATGGCCACGACGCTTACGCGCTGGACGCCGCCATCGACGAGGCGCTCACCCCCTGCGGCAAGCCGACGCTGATCTGCTGCAGGACGGTGATCGGCTACGGCTCTCCCAACCGGGCCGGTTCGGCCGAGGCGCATGGCGCACCGCTGGGCTCGGCGGAGGTCGCCGCGACCAGGGCCGCGCTCGGATGGACTGGCCCGCCCTTCGAGATTGCGGAGGAGGTGTACGCCGGCTGGGACGCCCGGCGGCGCGGTGCGGCGGCACAGGCCGACTGGCAGGCCCGGTTCGATTCCTATGCCGATGCCCACCCGCAAGCCGCGGCGGAGTTCCTGCGGCGGATGCGCGGCGACCTGCCGGAGAGCTTTGCCAATTCCGCCGATGCCTGGATCGGCGCCGTCACTGCGCGGGCGGAGGCGATGGCGACGCGCAAGGCGTCACAGCAGGCGATCGGTGCGCTGACAGGCCTGCTGCCGGAGTTGCTGGGCGGGTCGGGGGATCTGACCGGCTCCACCCTCACCGACTGGCGAGGGAGCGGTGGGCGCCACCTTCATTACGGCGTGCGGGAATTCGCAATGGCAGCGGTGATGAACGGCATGGCGCTGCATGGCGGCTTTCTGCCTTTCGGCGGCACCTTCCTGGCCTTTTCCGACTATGCTCGCAACGCCCTGCGCCTGTCGGCGCTGATGGGATTGCGCGTGGTCCACGTCTTCACCCATGACGGCATCGGCCTGGGCGAGGACGGTCCGACCCATCAGCCGGTCGAGCATGCCGCCAGCCTGCGTCTTATCCCGAACCTCGACGTCTGGCGCCCGTGCGATGCCCTGGAGACCGCCGTCGCCTGGCGCATGGCGGTGGAGCGGTCGGGCGGGCCAACCGCGCTGCTGTTGTCGCGACAGAGCCTGCCGGCCCAAGGAACAGGGCGCGCCGGCACTGACCGCGCCCGTGACGTGGCCCATGGCGGCTATGTGCTGGCCGACGATGGGCGGCCCGATGTGGTGTTGATCGCCACCGGATCGGAGGTGTCCATCGCCATGGAGGCTCGGCTGCTGCTCGCAAACCGGGGCATCGCCGCGCGCGTCATTTCCATGCCCTGCTGCGAGGTTTTCGACCGGCAGGATCCGTCATGGCGTCGCGCCGTACTGCCGGACGGCATTCCCCGGCTGGCGGTGGAGGCCGGGGCAACCGGGCTGTGGCGCGCCACCGTCGGGCTTGCCGGCGATGTGGTGGGCCTCGACCGTTACGGCGAGTCCGCTCCAGCCGCAGACCTCTACCGCCATTTCGGCATTACGGGCGACGCGGTGGCGGATCGCGCCCAACGCCTTTGCGTCCCCCTGTCCTGAACCGGAGACCTCCCCGATGGCCCTGATCTCCCTTCGGCAGCTGCTCGACCATGCGGCCCAGCATGGCTATGGCGTGCCGGCCTTCAACATCAACAACATGGAACAGATTCAGGCGATCATGCAGGCGGCGGAGGATTGCGCCAGCCCGGTGATCCTCCAGGCCTCGGCCGGAGCGCGCAAATATGCCGGCGAGCCCTTCCTGCGCCATATGGTGCAGGCGGCGGCGGAGATGTGGCCGCACATTCCCGTCTGCCTGCATCAGGACCATGGCGCCAGCCCGGCGGTCTGCCAGCAGGCCATCCGTTCCGGCTTCACCAGCGTGATGATGGACGGCTCGCTGCTGGACGACATGAGGACACCGGCCGGTTACGACTACAACATCCGCGTCACCCGGCAGGTGGTGGAGCAGGCGCACGCCGTCGGTGTTTCGGTGGAGGGCGAACTGGGCTGCCTCGGTTCGCTGGAGACCAACCAAGCAGGGGAGGAGGATGGTTCCGGTGCTGTCGGCACGTTGTCGCGCGACCAGCTCCTGACCGATCCGGAGCAGGCGGCCGATTTCGTGGCGCGCACGGGCGTGGACGCGCTCGCCATTGCCATCGGCACCAGCCACGGCGCCTACAAGTTCAGCCGCCGCCCGGATGGCGAGGTGCTGGCCATCGACCGCATCCGCGCCATCCATGAGCGCATTCCCGACACCCATCTGGTGATGCACGGGTCCTCCAGCGTGCCGCAGGAGTGGCTGGAGATCATCCGCGCCCATGGTGGTCGCATCCGCGAGACCTACGGCGTCCCGGTGGAGGAAATCCGCGAGGGCATCCGGAACGGTGTGCGCAAGGTCAACATCGACACCGACATCCGCCTCGCCATGAGCGGCAGCCTGCGTCGCGCGTTGATGACGCGACCGGAGGAGTTCGACCCGCGCCGGTTCCTTGCCGAGGCCACCAGGGCCGCCCGCAGCCTTTGCCGCGAACGGTTCGAAGCCTTCGGATCCGCCGGACACGCGGAGCGGATCGTTCCGCTTCCGCTGGAGCGCATGGCCGCCAGCACCGCGGCATTGGAGTTCGCGGCGATGGAGCGGCGCTCGCCTACGGCGATGGCGTCGCATTGACGGAAGCGGCGCTGATCGACGGTGCTCCGCATCTCGGTCACGCCCTCAACCGCCTGCTCGGCGGTTGGGGGTGTCCTGTGGTCAGAGATGCCATGCTGCGCTTCCCGATCCACCGTCTTATCGAACTTCCGGCCGTGCTTGAGGTCGTTGTCCGCAGCAATATCGACTTATGCCAACAGCCCATCCGACATTCCCATCCGGCTGAGACTGTGAATGATTTAGAATGCTGACATTCGGTGAATTATCGGTTAACGTGGCATCTGGTATACGAAACGCCAGGAACTTGGGATCGCGACAACCAGAAGCGCGGACCACCCAGCAGAGGCCAGAACCGTCGTGACCGCATTCCCTCCGATCATCAGCGCGACACCGCCCGGTGGCGTTCCCGCCCGCAACATCCATCCCGGCTCCGGCCGCCGCAAGACGCGCGACCAGCAGAAGGGCCGTCAGGTCGATCCCCTCAGCCTTGACGAGATACGGGCGCTTCTCGGCGACCGTTCCCGTCAGCCGGATCTGCTGATCGAGCATCTCCACCTGCTTCAGGACCATTACGGCTGCCTGCATGCCCGCCATCTCGCTGCCTTGGCGAAGGAGATGAAGCTGGCGCTGGTCGAGGTGTTCGAAGTGGCGTCCTTCTATGCCCATTTCGACATCGTGATGGACGGAGAGCCGGCTCCGCCGAAGCTGACCATCCGTGTGTGCGACTCCCTGAGCTGTGCGCTTGCCGGAGCCGAACAACTGCACGAGGCGCTGACGGCCGGCGTCGACGAGCGTGATGTCCGCGTCGTGCGTGCGCCCTGCATGGGCGGCTGCAACAACGCCCCCGTCGTGGCGATCGGCCATGCCCCGCATGAGAACGCGACGGTCGAGAGCGTGCTCGATGCCGTCGCCCATGGCCATGTCGACCCGGACATTCCCGACTATCTGGGCTTCGACGAGTACATCCGTGGCGGCGGCTACAAGATGCTGGCCGAATGCCTGAACGGCGCGCGCGATGTCGATGCCGTGCTGAAGGGGCTGGAGGATTCCAGCATCCGCGGCCTGGGCGGCGCCGGTTTCCCCACCGGCCTGAAATGGCGCTATGTCCGGGCGGAGCCGGGACCGCGCATCATGGCGATCAACGGCGACGAGGGCGAGCCCGGCACTTTCAAGGACCGCTTCCATCTGGAGCGCGACCCGCATCGCTTCCTGGAAGGGATGCTGATCGGCGCCTGGACGGTGGAGGCGACTGACGTCTACATCTACCTGCGCGACGAATACCCGCAATGCCGGGAAATCCTGCTGCGCGAAATCCCGAAGGTCGAGGCCGCCGGTTTCGCCCGCCACACCCGCATCCATCTCCGTCGCGGTGCCGGCGCCTACATCTGCGGCGAGGAGTCGGCGATGCTGGAAAGCATCGAGGGCAAGCGCGGGCTGCCCCGGCACAAGCCGCCCTTTCCATCCGTGGTCGGCCTGTTCGGCCGCCCGACGCTGATCAACAACATCGAGACGGTGTTCTGGGTCCGCGAGATCCTGGAGAAGGGCGGAGCGTGGTTCGCCAGCCATGGCCTGAACGGCCGCAAGGGGCTGCGCACCTTCTCGGTTTCCGGCCGCGTCAAGGAGCCGGGGGTCAAGCTGGCCCCGGCCGGCATCACTCTGCGGGAGCTGATCGACCAGTATTGCGGCGGAATGGCCGACGGCCACACGCTGAAAGGCTACCTGCCGGGCGGCCCGTCGGGCGGCATCCTGCCGGCGTCGATGGCCGACATCCCGCTCGATTTCGGCACGCTGGAACCGCATGGCTCCTTCATCGGCTCGGCCGCCGTCGTCGTGCTGTCCGACAAGGACAACATGCGCGACGTGGCGCTCAACCTGCTGAAATTCTTCGAGGATGAAAGCTGCGGCCAATGCACCCCCTGCCGGGTCGGCACCGAGAAGGCGGTGCGCCTGATCAGTGAGCCGGAATGGGACGAAGAGTTGCTGACGGCCCTCGCCACCGTGATGGGCGATGCCTCGATCTGTGGCCTGGGGCAGGCGGCGATGAATCCGATCAAGCTGGTGATGAAGCATTTCCGCGACGACTTCGTATCGCGCCAGAGCATGACCCAGGGCGCAACCGGATCGCAGGGGTAAGGAGACCGACATGTCCAACGGCATCAGCTTCACCCTGGACGGCACCGAGGTCACGGCGCGGAACGGCGAGACGATCTGGCAGGTCGCGACCCGGCTCGGTACTGAGATCCCGCATCTCTGCCACCGGCCGGAACCGGGCTACCGTCCGGACGGCAACTGCCGCGCCTGCATGGTCGAGATCGAGGGGGAGCGCGTGCTCGCCGCCTCCTGCATCCGCAAGCCCAAGCCCGGCATGACCGTGCGCACCGCGTCGGAGCGGGCCAAGGCATCGCGCAAGCTGGTCTTCGAGCTGCTGCTGGCCGACCAGCCGGAGCGGGAGAGCGCGCACGACCCCAACTCCACCTTCTGGAACTGGGCCGACAAGGTCGAAATCGCCGGCAGCCGCTTTCCCGCCGTGGACCGGCCGACCAAGACGGACGACATGTCGCATCCGGCGATGGCGGTCCAGCTCGACGCCTGCATCCACTGCAACCTGTGCGTCCGCGCCTGCCGAGAGGTGCAGGTCAACGACGTCATCGGCATGGCGGCGCGCGGGCATCTGGAAAAGATCGTCTTCGATTTCGACGACCCCATGGGCCAATCCACCTGCGTCGCCTGTGGCGAGTGCGTCCAGGCCTGCCCGACCGGCGCGCTGATGCCGGCGACCCTGGTGGACGAGAAGGGCGTCTACGCCAACGCCCCCGACCGTGAAGTCGACTCCGTCTGCCCCTATTGCGGCGTCGGCTGCCAGCTGACCTACAAGATCCGGGACAACAAGATCGTCGCCGTCGATGGCAAGGACGGTCCGTCGAACCAGAACCGCCTGTGCGTGAAGGGCCGCTTCGGCTTCGATTACGCCCATCACGGCGACCGGTTGACCGTGCCGCTGATCCGCAAGGAGGGCGTGTCGAAGCATGACGTCGACATCGACCCGATGAACCCCTTCACCCATTTCCGCGAAGCCACCTGGGACGAGGCGCTGGCGGTGGCGGCCGGCGGCCTGCGCAAGATCAGGGACGAGCGCGGCGGCAACGCGCTGGCCGGTTTCGGATCGGCCAAGGGGTCGAACGAAGAGGCCTATCTGTTCCAGAAGCTGGTGCGCACCGGCTTCGGCACCAACAACGTCGATCACTGCACGCGGCTCTGCCACGCCTCGTCGGTCGCGGCGCTGATCGAGGGTGTCGGGTCGGGGGCGGTGTCGGCGCCCTTCATGGCGGCGGAGGATGCCGAGGTCATCGTCATCATCGGCGCCAACCCGACGGAGAACCATCCCGTCGCCGCCACCTTCTTCAAGAACGCGGCGGAGCGTGGCGCCAAGCTGATCGTCATGGACCCGCGCGGGCTTGCCATGGCGCGCCACGCCACGCACATGCTGCAGTTCACGCCGGGCCGCGACGTCTCGATGCTGAACGCCATCCTCCACACCATCATCGCGGAGGGGCTGTACGACCGCCAATACGTCCAGGCCAACACCGAGGATTTCGAGGCGCTGGCCGAGACGGTGAAGGATTACCCGCCGGAGGAGATGGAGAAGGTCTGCGGCATCCCGGCCGCCACCCTGCGCACGGTGGCGCGGCTGTTCGCGCGGTCCAAGGCGTCGATCATCTTCTGGGGCATGGGCGTGTCGCAGCACATCCACGGCACCGACAACAGCCGCTGCCTGATCGCGCTGTCCCTGGTCACCGGCCAGATCGGCCGCCCCGGCACCGGCCTGCATCCGTTGCGCGGCCAGAACAACGTCCAGGGCGCGTCCGACGCCGGCCTGATCCCGATGTTCTACCCCGACTACAAGTCGGTCGAGGATCCGGAGGTCCAGTCCTTCTACGAAAATTACTGGGGCACCAAGCTGGACGGCAAGCGCGGCCTGACGGTGGTCGAGATCATGGACGCCATCCATGACGGCCGGATCAACGGCCTCTACATCGAGGGTGAGAATCCGGCGATGTCCGATCCGGATGTGACCCACGCCCGCGAGGCGCTGGCGATGCTCGACCATCTCGTGGTGCAGGACATCTTCCTGACCGAGACGGCAAAATACGCCGACGTGGTGCTGCCGGCCTCGGCCTGGCCGGAGAAGGACGGCACCGTCATCAACACCAACCGACAGGTCCAGATGGGCCGTGCCGCGGTGCCGCTGCCGGGCGAGGCGCGCCAGGATCTGTGGATCATCCAGGACATGGCGCGCGGGCTGGGCCTCAACTGGACCTATACCCACGTGTCGGAGGTGTTCACCGAGATGGTCGGCGCCATGCCGTCGCTCGCCAACATAAGCTGGGAGCGGGTCGAGCGCGAAGGCTCCGTCACCTATCCGGTCGACGGTCCGGACCAGCCCGGCCACGACATCGTCTTCGGCAACGGCTTCCCGACGAAGACGGGCCGCGGGCGCTTCGTGCCGGCGCGGCCTATCAACCCGGCGGAGACGCCCGACCTCGACTATCCGCTGGTGCTCACTACCGGCCGCCAGCTGGAGCATTGGCACACCGGGTCGATGACCCGCCGGTCGAGCGTGCTGGATGCGGTGGAGCCGGAGGCGGTGGCCTATGTCTCCCCGCATGACCTCACCCGCGCCGGGATGAGGACCGGCGACTATATGCTGGTGTCGAGCCGTCGCGGCACGATCCGACTGAAGGCGCGCATCGACGACCGCATGCCGGTGGGGCTGGTCTTCATCCCCTTCGCCTACGCGGAAGCGGCGGCGAATGTGCTGACCAACCCGCAGCTCGATCCCTTCGGCAAGATCCCGGAGTTCAAATACTGCGCGATCAGGATCGAGAAGGCACAGATGGCCGAGGCGGCGGAGTAGCGAGGTTGAAACCGGTCCCGCAGGCGGCGTGCGCGCCGCCGCCTGCGGGACCACGGCTGGCTTTGCTACCGTTACGACGGCTCCCGTGCGCCGGTCAGCACCACGCCCACCCCGGCGGCCTGCGGCACGATCTCCAGCTTCTCTACCTGCACCCGGGCGAAGACCGCCTGAGGCGGCGACAGGCACAGCGCCAGCAGTTTCTCCGCCAGTACTTCCAGCAATTGGATGTGCGGGATTTGCGTGAAGGCCTCGACGCCCTTGATCAGGTATTCGTAGGAGACGACGGCGTCGAGATCGTCGACGAAGGGCCGGTTCGGTACCTCCACCGTGACGGTCAGGCTGACCCGCACGCGCTGGGTCCGGGTCTTCTCATGGTCCCAGACGCCGATGCGGAAATCGCCGACATAGTCGCGCAGCACCAGATCGTAGCGGCGCATCAGGGCCGCCGTGCGCGGCGGCGGCGGTCGCAGGACGTTCATGATGCTGCTGTAGCCGCTTTGTGATTCGTCCGGCATTCCTCGGTCCTCCCCGCCGCCCGCTTACCGCTTTTGCGGCGCATGCTCCGCCAGCCGATGGTCGACCAGCCAGCCGACGCCGCGCGACCATGCGGTCTCGGTGTCGCCGCGGATGTCGCCGCGCGCCGTTGTCACCGCCTGGCCGGTGCCGACATCCTCGACGACCACACCGATCCACAGGATCAGGCTGCTGACCTTGCGGACGATGCCGAAAACGACCAGATCGGCCCCGGCCGCCCGCGCGATGTCGCGCTCGCAGCCGTTGCAGGATCGGATCGCCGTTCCCGGCGGGACCAGTCCGGCGGTGGCCGCATCGCCGACCACGTCATACCCCTTGGCATCGAGGGCATGGCGCAACTCCGCGCTGACCCGTTTCAGCCGCTCCGCATGCTCCACGGATGGGGCTTCGCCGCTGCTGTCCTCCAGTTCGAGGTCCAACACCAGCGTCCGCGCCGATGCCGGTGCCGGCAAAGCGACCGTCGCACCAGCGATGATAGCGGCTGCGGCCCACCTCCCCACATGATCCATCGGGCTTCTCCTTTTGCGCAGCGGTTCCGATTGCGCCGGATCGTTTGCGGAGCCATCATTCCTGCCATGCAACGATATTCCTCCGTCCTCGGACCCGCCTTCGCCGCGGCTCTGGCCATCGCCATGGGCGCCGGATTGCCCGCCGCCGCCATTGCGCAGGACCCGAAGAACCCCGACTGGCCCTGCCAGCAAATTCTCGTCCCCAGCTTGTCCCCAGCCTCGGTTTGGGATGGCCCGTCGCTCGACGGCCTGATGGACGAGTGGCAACGAGACCCCGCGGTCGCCGCCCTGGTCCGGCGGGCCGCCGACGACAGCGTCGATCCCGCGACGTTGGAACCGCAGGCCGAAGCGCTGGCGGGGCCGGTCAAGCACGACGCGGATCAGGAACACGACCGCAGGCTCGCCCTGGTGTTCGCCGGAACCTTCCAGACGCTGGACCGTCAGCGCACCGCGGCCATCGCCTCTATCGAGCGGTATGCCCAGCACCAACGGGCCCTGCGCGACCGCATTGCCGCCAGCCTGCGCGACCTCGACGCCGCATCGGGCGACGCGGCCCGCGCGAAAGAGATCAAGGACGCCATCGCCTGGGACCGCCGCATCCTCGACGACCGCCGCCGGTCGCAGACTGCGGTGTGCGAGCAGCCGGCCCGGATCGAGCAGCGGCTCGGCCAGATTGCCCGGATGCTGACGGCGTTGCTGTCCTGAGCGGACCACTCAGTTCGCAATCTTAGATATGGAATTTGGCGATACAGGGCTCGGTTCCGGTTCGACCGTGACCAGCTCGTGTCCCGCCGCCGTCCAGCCTTCGGTGCCGGCCGGGAACCATTTGACCGACTGATAGCCCAGAGCGACCGCGCGCTTGGCCGCATTCCAGCTCATCCAGCAATCGGGCTGGCAGAACACCACCAGCGGACGCTTGCGGTCACCCGCGGTCAGGGCCTCCAAGCCGGTGCGGAAATAGGCCTCCTGTTCGTCCGACGGCGCACCGTAGCCGACATTCGGCAGCCAATGGGCGCCGGGAAGGCTGCGATGCGGGGGCGGCACCCAACGGCTGTCAGCCGCCAGGCCCGCAGGTTTCGGTGGCGTCGGCAGCACGTCGACCAGGACGGCGCCGGCCTTCGCCAGCCGCTCCACCTCCGCCGCTCCCACCGTTTCGGCACCGCGCAGGCCCGGCGGTGTGGGGGAGCGGTAATCGGCCATGCGATAGCCGTCCGGCTCCGCCACCTCTGCCCGGATCGTTCCATCGGCATTGAGCAGCGGGACATGGTATTCGGCCAGGATGCGGTCGATGTCGCCCTGGCGGCGGATGATGAAGTCGTTCAGCCAGTGCCGCCAGTCCGGCTCGTCCGGACGGAGGCCCATGGAAATCATGTACTGAAAGGGCGAAGCGCCCGGCTCGTCCATCAGCGGCACGACCGCCAGCGGCACCTGCTGCCGGGCGGCGAAATAGCCGGCAATCGGCCCCCAGACGATGGCGGCATCGGTGCGTGCCGCCGCCACGTCCTCCACCGCCTGCTGAGCCGGATGGTGGGCGCGCGTGTCGGTGTCGAGCTGGTAGGGCTCCATGTTGATCAACCCATGGCGCAGCATCACCGCCGAAGGCGGCGTGCGGGCGACGACGCCGATGCGTGCACCCTGCAGCGACGGATCGGCCAGCGTCTTCGCTGTGATCCCGGAATCCTTCCGATAGATCAGCGCATAGGTCGACCGGTAATAGGGATTGGTGTTCTGCATCAGATCTTCGCCGACCGCGGTGCCCATCACCAGATCGCATTGGCGCGTGCGCAGTGTGTTGCGGACGAAGCCGATAGTCTGCGGCCACCACGTAAAGGCCAGCGGCACCTTCAGATCGTCGGCGATCAGCTGGGCGATCCGGTTCTCGAACCCTTCGCGGCGCTCGTTGGAGAAGGGAAGCAGGCTGGCGTCGGCGCAGACGCGCAGCACCTCGGTGGGGATGCCCTCTGCCGCACTGGCAGGCCGGCCAATGGACGCAGCCGCCGCGCAGAGCGCGACGGCCAGGTACAGGACACGCCTGGAAAAGGAGAGCCAGCGGGTCATGCCGGACTCACGACGGCGCTTTGAACCGCTCGGGCCGTCCACGGCCGATCTTGTCGTCCGAGCGCGCCTTCAGATAGCGGTAGATGTCGGCGAGGTTGAGCATCACGTTGGGATCGGACCCGAAGGTCGGCATCACCTTGTCGCCGGTGGCGCCCATGTTCTTGCGGCCGTTGGTCACCACGTCGGTGAATTGCCAATAGTCCATCCGCTTCAGTGAATCGGCCAGCGCCGGCGCGAAGGACGAACCGAGCCCGTCCGGCCCGTGACAGACATGGCAGGACGAGGCATAGCGCCGATAGCCGTTGTAGGTCCCCTGGTCCACCTTGCCGTCCCGCACCGCGTAGAGCGGCACGCCCTGATCGTCCACCAGTTCCTCCGGGTCGGCGACCTTCGCCTCCTGCGCGGCGTTTCCGCCGGATGGCGCCTGGGTGGTTGGAGCCTGGGCGGTTGGGCTTTGGGTGGCCGGAGTTTGAGCGGTTTGCGTCTGGTTCGGCGGTGTCGGGCTCTGCTCCGGTTTCTGTGCTGCATCCTGCTGGCCGAATGCGGTGCCGAGGGTCACGGTTGCGGTGAACCCGACGGCGGCGCACAGCCCGATCAGGTATTTGGGCATCTTGCTTTCTCTCCCCACTGCCTTCATGCGTAGGCGCCATCAGCCTGGAAATTGTGCGAGCGCCGGCCCCAGCCATGGGAACCGGCGCCCCCTTGTTCGTTACTGAGTGTCCGGCAAGGCGAAGACGGTCAGCGTGCCGCCCAGCTGGGTGTATTCGCCCAGCGCCTTGTGTGCGCCGACGGCTCCCAGCCCTTCCTGTTCGCCGGTCAGACCGGCGGCCAGCCCGATGCCGGCCCAGCCGCCGACACCCGACAGCACGGCGATGTACTGCTTGCCCTTGTGCATGTAGGTGTTGACGTTGCCGATGATGCCGGACGAGGTCTTGAAGTTGTACAAGTCCTTGCCGTCCTTCAGGTCGAACGCCTTCAGATAGCCTTCCAGCGTCCCGTAGAACCCGACGCCGCCCTTGGTCGACAGGGCACCGCTCCACACCGCGAAGCGTTCGGGCTTAGACCAGACGATCTTGCCGGCGGACGGATCCCAGGCGATGAAGTTGCCCATGCCGCCGTGGGAATCGGGCGCCGGATACATGCTGAGCGTCGCGCCGACATAGGGCTGGCCGGCGGAATATTCCACCTTGAACGGCTCGTAATCCATGCAGATGTGGTTGGTCGGCACATAGATCAGGCCGCTGTCGGGCGAGTAGCTGGCCGGCTGCTGGTCCTTGGAGCCCAGCGCCGCCGGGCAGACGCCGGTGGTGTTGTGATCCTCGCCCTGGGCGAAGGTGCTGTACTTGTCGTTCACCTTCGGCCGGCCGGTCTTCATGTCGATCTCGCTCGCCCAGTTGACGGACGGATCGTATTTCTGAGCGACCAGCAGTTCGCCGTTGGTGCGGTCGATGGTGTATGCGAAGCCGTTGCGGTCGAAATTGATCAGCGCCTTGCGCTTGCCTCCGCCGATGGTGACGTCGGCCAGGATGTTCTCGTTGACGCCGTCATAATCCCATTCGTCGAAGGGCGTCTTCTGGAACACCCATTTCGCCTGTCCGGTGTCGGCATCGCGGGCGAAGATGGTCATCGACCATTTGTTGTCGCTCTTGGCCCGGTCCTTGTCGACCGCGCGCTGCGCCGGGTTCCAGGTGCCCGGGTTGCCGGTGCCGTAATAGATCAGGTTCAGTTCGGGATCGTAGGTGTACCAGCCCCAGGTGGTGCCGCCGCCGATCTTCCACTGGTCGGCCGGCCAGGTCTTGATGCCGAGGTCGGGCTCGCCGATCGGCTTGCCGAGCATCATCGTCTTCTGTGGGTCGATCATCACGTCCTTGTCGGGACCGGTCGAATAGGCCCGCCACACCATCTTGCCGGAGTTGATGTCGTAAGCGGTCAGATGGCCGCGCACGCCGAACTCGCCGCCGCTGATGCCGACATAGACCTTGTCCTTCACCACCAGCGGGGCGGCGGTCAGCGTCTCGCCCTTGCTGGCGTCGCCGTTCTTGGCCGACCACAGCACCTTGCCGGTTTCGGTGTCCAGCGCCACCAGCGTGTTGTCGGCCTGACCCAGGAACAGCTTGTTGCCGGCGACCGCGACACCGCGGGTGACGGTGTCGCAGCACATCACGGGGATGACGGACGAATCCTGTCTCGGCTCATACTTCCACTTGATGCGGCCGTTGTCGTTGAGATCGAGCGCATAGACGTTGTTGGGGAAAGGCGTCGAGATGTACATCGTGTCGCCCACCACGATGGGACCGCCTTCGTGGCCGCGAAGCACGCCGGTGGAGAACTGCCACACCGGGCGCAGGTTTTTCACGTTGTCGCGGGTGATCTGGTCGAGCGTGCTGTAACGCTGGCCGGCATAATTTCCGAGCTGCAATGCCCAGTTGGACGGATCCTTCTGGTTCTTCAGAATGTCGTCGTTGGCGAAAGCACCGGTGGGGATGGCGGCGGTGGCCGCCTGGATCGCGGCGGTGACGAGCAGACAGCGCACAAAGGGGTTCATGTGTTTCCTCCCGTTTTTTCGGCGGTCGTCCGTGGTCCCAGAAACTCGTGCGGCGGCAGGCGGCGGCTTCCGTGAAAGGCGATGTTCGGAGAGGGCGTTCTCCCTCGACGATGGACGCGTGACGTCGAACTGAGAGACGTCGGGCGGTTCGGTTACCGGCGCTCAGATTTCGAACTGTTTTGGCATCGCAGGCGTGCCGGTCCTAAATGCCGGGGCACGACTGTTGGCGGGGTTCTAAACTGCCCCGCACTCTGTTGGCGATACTGACAATCAGTTTGATCAAATAAAAATAGGCTGTGAAGATTATTTTCCGTTACCGTTCGAAAGTTTTCGAAAGAGGCGGAATAACGGGTAGGGAGAAACCGAAGAGTTAATCCGGAAAATCGCAAACGCCGAATCCGACGCTCCCGATATCAGGCTTGTTCGGCCGGGCCACCCCGCCGCGCCCAGAAACCGCGCCCCGGATCGTAGGCCAGAACCGCCGCACCCAGGAACAGGGCGAGACAGCCGGCCACCCATAGCAAGGCACTGACATCGACTCGGAGATACAGGCTGAAACGGATCAGTTCCACCGCCTGGGTGAAGGGGTTCCAGGCGGCGATCTGATAGAGTGCCGGGCTGCCCTCCCTGATCCGCCAGAGCGGATAGAGGGCGGAGGAGGCGAAGAACATCGGGAAGATCACGAAGTTCATCACCCCGGCGAAATTTTCCAGCTGCCGGACGAAGGACGACAGCAGCAGGCCGAGCGCCCCCAGCATCAGTCCGCTGAGCAGCAGCGCCGGCAGGGCCGCGAGATAGCCCAGCGGCGGCGGCTCCACCCCCCACAGCCACGCGATGCCGAGAAACACATAGACCTGTGCGATCGACACCGCGACACCCGCCAGCAGCTTGGCGACCAGCAGGTACCAGCGCGGCAGGGGACTGACCAGCAGCGTCCGCATGCTGCCCATCTCGCGGTCATAGACCATCGACAGCGAGTTCTGCATGCCGTTGAACAGCTGGATCATCGCGACCAGCCCCGGAACGACATACTCGTCGTAGAGGATGTATGTTTCGTAAGGCGGGATGATCGACACGCCCAGCACGGCCCGGAAGCCGACGGCGAAGATCGCCAGCCAGACCAGCGGCCGGACCAGGGCGGCGAAGAAGCGCTCGCGCTGGTGAAGGAAACGCAGGCCTTCGCGCACGATGATGCTGCGCAGGCAGTACCAGTAGGTTGCGGCGCTCATGGCCGGCGCTCCCCTGTGGTCAGGACGGCGAAGGCGGCGGGCAGGGCGGCGGTGGCGGTCTCGTCGCAGACCGTCCGCACCGTGCCGGAGGCGCGCAGCCGGCCCTGGTGCAGCACGACGACGGAATCCTCGTTGGTCGCCTCGTCCATCAAATGGGTGGCCCACAGGACCGCCAACCCCTGCTCCCGGCACAGCGTGCGGACATGGGTCAGAATATGGCGGCGCGAGTCCGCATCCAGACCGACCGTCGGCTCGTCGAGCAGCAGCAGGCTCGGCCGGTGCAGCAGCGCACGGGCGATCTCCACCCGCCTTCGCTGACCGCCGGACAGGGCACGGACCTTGTCGTCGCCACGGTCGGCAAGGCCGATGCGCGCCAGTTCCTCCCGTGCGCGGGCTTCGCAGTCGGAGGGCGACATTCCATGCAGGCCGCCGTGATAGCGCAGGTTCTGCCGGACGGTGAGATCGAGGTCGAGCGTCGGCTGCTGGAACACCACGCCGATCCGCTCCAGCGCGCGGGTCGGCTGGCGCCGCAGGTCGAAGCCGAAGATGCGGATGGCGCCGGTCCGGTTGGAATAGAGCCGGGTGATCAGCGAGAACAGCGTGGTCTTTCCCGCCCCGTTCAGGCCCAGCAGCATGGTGAAACCGCCGGGCGCCACGGCGAAGGACACGCGATCCAGCGCCAGGCGCTTGCCGAAACTGTGGCTCAACTCCTCCACCGCCAGGGCGGGAGGGCCATGGATCGCAGGAATCGGCTGAGGTTCCGCAGGGATCGCGGCTTCGTACATCCTGTCTTCCCCAGGACACACCCTGTTCGATGCCGGAGTCAAATCCGGTGGGCGGC
Organism: Azospirillum palustre; assembly: GCF_002573965.1. Classification (NCBI taxonomy): domain Bacteria; kingdom Pseudomonadati; phylum Pseudomonadota; class Alphaproteobacteria; order Rhodospirillales; family Azospirillaceae; genus Azospirillum; species Azospirillum palustre. Next base: position 824,561 of record NZ_PDKW01000040.1, read on the forward strand.
GGTCGCCATGCTTCGGAAGGGTCATTGCAAAGAGAGCGTTCGCGCCTGATTGTTGGCATTGCAAACGATTGTTCAAGATGCTTTTCCGAGGGGGTGGAGCTTGACCCCGACGGCAGTTCCGGAATTCGTCGTGGTTGCGCTGTCGGCACGGGCGCTGGCAGCCAGCGCCTGCCGCGGCGGGCGCAGCGTCGCCGCCATCGATCTGTTCGCCGATGCGGATACGGCTGCCATGACCGCCCTCTGCCTGAACCTGCCGTCGCGCCGGCTGTGCATTTCCGCCGGCGCATTGCGGCGGGCGCTGGCCTTGCCCGAATTGCGCAGGCTGCCGCTGGTCTATGGCGCCGGGTTCGAGGACCAAGCCGATTTGTTGGCGGCGCTTGCCCGCGTCCGGCCGGTGATCGGCAACCGCGCGGAAGCGGTGGCGCAGGTGAAGGATCCTCTCGTTTTTGCAGCGCTGCTCGCCCGTCTCGGCATTCCGCATCCGGAGGTCTCGCTGTCGCTGCCGGACCGCGACGGCTGGCTGGTGAAGCGCGCAGGTGCCAGCGGTGACGGCCACATCCGGCGGGCCTCCAGACGACTGCCGGCCGGCCATTATGCCCAGCGCCGCATGGGCGGGCGTCCGGTGTCCCTGCTGTTCCTGGCCGACGGCCGTCGCATCCTGCCGGTGGGCTTCAGCCAGCAATGGGTGGCGCCGGCACCCAGGCAGCCCTACCGTTACGGCGGGGCGGTCGGCCCGTTGCCGGCTTGCGGGAGGCTGGGCACGGCGATGATCGATGCGGCGGCGGCAATCGCCGAAGCGGTTGGGCTGGTTGGGCTGAACAGCGCCGATTTCCTGGTCGGGTCCGCCGGATGGTGCCTGCTGGAGATCAACCCGCGGCCGGGAGCGACGCTCGACCTGTTCGACCGACCGCCGATGCCCAGCCTGTTCGGCCTGCATCTGGCGGCCTGCGCCGGGCAACTGCCGGCCGCACTGCCACCGCTTGCCGGCTGCCGCGCCGCCACGGTCGTCTATGCCACGGCTCCGGTCCATTTGCCGGAGGGCCTGCGCTGGCCGGACTGGACAGCAGACCGCCCGCAAACCCCGGCCTATATCCCGACCGGAGCGCCGCTCTGCACCGTGCTCGCCGACGCAGACGGCCTGCTGGACGCCCGGCGCCTTGCCGGCCGGTATGCCCGGACGCTGTGCAGGTTTCTCGCCATGGTGGAGGCGGCATGAGCGGCGCAGTCGCCTTGTTCACCGACGGAGCCGATTGGCACGCGGCACGCCTGGAGCGGGCATTCGCGCGCCGCGGTGTCGAATGTCGGCGCGTTTCGTTGAGCACCTGCGGCTTTGCGGTCGGACGGACGCTGACCGATCTTCTGCTGCCGGGCTTTGGCGACAGCCTGCCGTCCGGTGCTTTCGTGAGGGTGATCGGTCAAGGCAGCTTCGAACAGGTGACGCTGCGGTTGGGAGTGCTTCATGCGCTCGACCGGCTGGGCGTCCCCGTCTACAACACCGCCCGGGCCATCGAACGCTGTGTGGACAAGAGCGCCACCAGTTTCCTGCTGGCCCGGTCCGGCCTGCCGACGCCTCCCTCCGTTGCCGTTCAATCCGCCGATATGGCGCGTGCTGTGGTGGAGAACACGCCGGACTGTGTGCTGAAGCCGCTGTTCGGCGCCCAGGGACGTGGCCTGCGCCGCCTGTCCACCCCAGACGACGTACCGGAATCCGAGGCGGTGGCCGGCGTCTATTACCTTCAATCCTTCGTGCCGCCGCGCCGGGAGGGCGAGTGGCGCGATTGCCGGGTCTTCGTCGTGGGAGGGCATGCGGTGGCCGCCATGATCCGCCATGGCCGCAGCTGGATCACCAATGTGCATCAGGGCGCCCGCTGCGAGGCCATGGCGCCGGACGGCACCGCCGCCGATCTGGCGGTGCGCGCCGCCGCCGCCGTGGGGGCGGATTATGCCGGTGTCGATCTGATCGCCGATCCTGGCGACGGCGACCGCTGGCTGGTGCTGGAGGTCAATTCGATGCCGGCTTGGCAGGGCCTGCAATCGGTCAGCAAGATCGACATTGCCGATGCACTGGCCGCCGATTTCCTGGGCCGGATCGATGCCGTTTCATCGAGGGAACCGCGATGACTGCCCGGCTGCTGCGCCTCTATCCCGGCGTGCCTGAGGACATCGCACTGTCCGGCGCCTATCTCGCCCACCGCCTGCATGAGAAGGGGAGTGCCGGCGTGCCGTTCGTCTATGCCAGCTTCGTCGCCAGCCTGGACGGGCGCATCGCCTTGCGCGACCCCCCCACCGGGGAAAGCCGGCTGCCGGCCGGGCTTGTCAGCGGCAACGACTTCCGGCTGTTCCTCGAACTTCAGGCGCAGGCGGATTGCCTGGTCACCCATGGCGGTTACCTGCGCGACCTTGCGGCGGGGCGATTGGACGACGTTCTGCAAATCGGCACACAGGCGGCCACGGAAGATCTGGCGCAGTGGCGGGTGGATAACGGCCTTTCACCCCAGCCTGCCGTGGTCATCGCCAGCGCCAGCCTGGACTTCCCGATGCCGGACTCGCCTGCAAGGCATGGTCAGCGCGTGATCGTCGCCACCGGTGCAGGGGCTCCGGCCGAGCGGGTCGCGCACTGGCGGCGCGCCGGCTATGAGGTGCTGCTCGCCGGTGCCGGCGCGTCGGTGGACGGTGGGGCGCTGGTCCGCGAACTCGGCAGCCGGGGGCTGCGCAGCATTTATCTGCTGACGGGGCCGCGGATGCTCGACACCATGCTGCGCGATCGGGTGCTCTCGCGGCTTTACCTCACCACCGCGCATCGCCTGCTCGGTGGTGAGAGTTTCCACACCATGCTGTCGGGCCCGGAGTTGGGCAATGCCGGCCGGCTGCGGCTTTGCGCGCTGCACTACGATGTGGGCGCGCCGGACGATGCGGGGCAGTTCTTTGCCCATTTCGAGCCGCTGCCGGCCTTGAGTTGACGACGTGCAAGGATGTTCGAGAAATGGATCGCCTTTGCCGGTTACAAACCGGCGCAGGCGTAGGCGTTGATTTCGGTGCCGACCGAAATCTCGACAATCTTCGGCTTGCGCCAGGTCTTCATGTCCGCATCCTCCGCTGGAATGGGCGATCAGGCAATATTGCCGCGGGAGCCCACTAGGAAATTGTACCCGTGAGTCCGCAAGTCGGCCATCATCCCAATGGATAGTCCTAAGATAATTTGGGATGGATTTGCTGCGATGCAGAAAGAATTCTGGGGGATCCGCTTGTTAGAATTAGAAAAAATCTATGCGTCACCCGCTGATTTGCCGGAGAGTTCAAAATAAATATCTTTTGTTAAAAATATAAATGAAGTTTCCGGCGATGGCCGAAGGTGTCGTTCTCTTCGGTTCGCGGGTAAAGAGATGTTTGGCGCATGGACGGTATCCGGTCCTATCGCGCTGGCCCGGATGCGGCCGGTGGCGTACCCCATGACGGTGATCCGGACACCGCCATCCAGCAGGACGCCACCGGACCCGGTGTCAGGCGGCGAAGGGATGCTTGGCCGAATCCTTCTGGTTCAGCAGATCCTTGAGGGTCGGATAGCCGGACACCGCGCGTTCGATGGCTTCCTTGGTGGCGCGGTAGTTGTAGTCTTGGATCTTGGCGTTGTCCTTGGCTTCCCAATGGATGAAGACGCCGACGCAGATGAAGATGTTGTCGATCTCATCCTGCGGGATGGTGCCGGCGGCGACACAGTCGGCGACCGCCTTGGCGACGCCATGCTGGGCCGGCCCGAACATCTGCACCGCCTGTTCCGCCCCCTTGATCGTCACCTTGTTGAACAGGATGGTGGAGGGTTTGCATTGCAGGTTGGGGGCGATGACCGCCAGAAGGCTGGTAAAGCCGTCCTTGTTGTTGGTCAGCGCGTTGCAGAAGGCGGTTTCCGCCGCACTGCCGCGCGGTCCCATGATCAGGTCGATATGAGCGACCTCGTTGCCGTCGCCGACCAAGGATTCGCCCACCAGCACGCGATTGATTTTCGGGGATGACCCCTGCCACATGCCCATCGCCGCTTTCTCCCATGGATTTTGAAATCATTGGAGGACCGTCGCGGTCATGCGGGCATGTCGATCCAGCATGATTGATAGCCGGGTAACTACGGCCACGGCGTCGGTCACGGCCGGCATTATGGCATCTTGTTTGTTTTGCCAACAAACTCTCAAAAGAGGTCCGGAGTAACTTGAAATCGCAACTGCCGCCGTCCCGTTGACCGGATAAGGACCGGGATGGCACGGCCTTTCGGGCTGCGCTACCCCATCTTCGGGAGGGCGGCGGTTGCTGGTCCGTCGGGAAACCGGAAATGCTCCCGGTTACTGGCTGTCCTGCTTGCCGGTCGATTGGCCCGAGCCACCTTGGGTCACGGGAGAACCGCCGATCACGCCCTGTCTTTCCTGTTGGAGGGAGCCGCCCGGAAGCTGTCCGGTCGGGGCGCTGGTGCTGTCGGTGGAACTGCCGGAACTGCCCTGCGGGACCGGAGCGCCGCCGATGGCGCCCTGGCGCTTGCCGGGCAGGGAGTCGGGCGGCAATTGTCCGGTGGTGCCGGCTGGGGCGTTCTGCGTGCTGGTACCGGTGGAGCCGCCGGTCGGATTGCCGCTGGATTGCGCCGAGGCCGGCAGCGCGGCAATCGCAAGGCCGGCGGCCAGTGCGAGGCTTGTCAAGGGAAGGGTGGTGAAGCGTTTCATCGTGGGTCTCCGGGGATGGACAATCCTGGCGAGGCGGTTCAGACCGTCCGGTCCTGCCGCACGCCGCGTCGGGCCATCGTCGACGGTTTGCCGACGCACCCGGCCATCCCCATCAACCGGCCGGTCCGGCAAGGGGTTCCGTCCGCTCACGGCTTGACGACGATGCCCCAGGGCGCGCCGCCGACCGGAATGCTCTTGATCACCTTGTTACGCTCCAGGTCGATCACCGACAGATCGTTGCTGATGCCGTTGGTGGTGTAGAGCCGCTTCTCGTCGGGGGAGAAGGCGAGGTTCCACACGCGCTGTCCGACCAGGAAATAACGCTTCACTTCGAAGCTGCCGGTGTCGATCTCGGCAATGCGGTTCGCCGGACCCAGCGCCACGAAGGCGCGCTTGCCGTCCTTCGTCATCTGGATGCCTACGGCCTGGATGGCCTCGCGCCGGACGCCGGTGACCTCGAAGCGGATCTTCTTGATCACCTTGTGGGCCGCCGCATCGATCACGCTGACCGTGCCGCCGATCTCGCTCGACACCCAGACCTGCTTGCCGTCGTCGGTGAAGCGGGCGACGCGCGGCCGGCTGTCCACCAGCACATTGCCGACGACGGCGTGCTTCTCCGTGTCGATGAAGTGCGCCATGTTGGTGGTTTCGGAGGTGTTGACCAGAATCTTGCCATCGGGGCTGATCCCCATCCCTTCCGGCTCGACGCCGACCTGTATGTTGCCGATGGCCTTGCGTTCGGCGACGTCGATCACCGTCACCATGTTGTCGTTCTCGTTGGCGACGTAGAGTTTCGTCCCGTCGGGCGACAGCACGAACAGTTCCGGATCGGGACCGGACGGCAATGTGTGGACGATCTTGCCGCTGGCGATGTCCACCACGTCGATGCGGTTGTCGTCGCCGACGCACACGTAAAGCTGCGTCCCGTCGGCGCTCAGCGTGATGCCGCGCGGACGCCGGCCGACCTTGATCTTGTTTTTGATCTGAAGGCTGTCGCCGTCGACCACGGCGATCTGGTTGTCCTTCTCGTTGGACACGAAAATGGTTTCAGCGAGCAGGGGCTCGGCAACCAGGACCGGGCCGGCGAGAAGCAGCAGGGTGCAGGACAGCAGGTATCGCATGGTGTGGTCCGCCTTGTTGGGTCCGCCCTATCGGTTGAGACGGCATTTGCTTTCCGGCGCATCGTCGCCGAGCGTGTCGAGAGGTGTGACCGGGTGCAGGAACCCCTCCTGCGGCGACACCGAGACCAGCATCCGCGGCCCGGCGATCAGGATGGGCTGGCGCATCTGGCCGTCCCAGGCGCGGAAGGACAGCGCCTCGCCCTTGAAGCCCGCCAGCTCGAAATCGGGGCTGTGCAGATAGCCGGTCAGGCTATCGAAGCCGGTGGCGCCGGTGCGGGCCGCCGCCTCCCCGACGCTGCGCACCGCCAGCCAGGCGGCATAGTCGCGTGGGGTCATCCAGCGTCCGGCCAGCTTTTCGAACCGGCTTTGCAGCTGGGTGCCGCCCCACTGTTCGTTCACCCGCGACCAGGCCGTTGCGGTCAGCCCCTGGGTGCCGGCGACCGGGCGTGGATACCAGGTGCGTCCGTCGAGATAGTCGCCGAAATCACCCGCTTCGTCGGCGACGACCAGCACGTCGTAATCCGGCCCCTGGGTGGCGAGCGGGATGTCGGACTGGATGGTGGTGACGCCGGTGTCGGTGCGTCGGTTGCCGGTGTCGAAGGTCCAGGATTTCTCATCGACGATCCGGCCGCCGAAGCGCTTGGCCGCGCGGCGGACGGCCTCGGCATAGAGCGCATTGCCCGGGTCGCGGCCGGTCATCAGGCTCCACCGCGGCCATTTCTTCCAGGCGAGATACTGTGCCAGCGCATCGGCCAGCATGCGCCGGCTGGGGGCGGTGTGCAGGATGTTGGCGCGGCATTGCCCGTTGCGCAGCGCATCGTCGGTGGCGCGCGCGTTGAAGAGCACCATGGGCTTGGCTTCCGGCCGGTCGGCGGCGGCGAGCAGCGCATCGGCCGGCAGATCGGCGACGACGAAGCGGACACCCTCGTCGGCCAGCGCCTTCACTCCGGCGGAGATGTCGCCGTCCTGGGGCAGGACCTGCTCGACCAGCCGGTAGCTCTGTTTCAGAAAGACGCCGGTCGTGTTGTTGTCGGCGAGCGCCAGTCGGGCCCCCTGAAGCCCTTCGTCGGTCGCGACCGGCTCCAGGAAGCTGAGTGGGGTGCGCGGATCCTCCTGGCGTGCCAGATAGCCGATCAGCACCACCGTGGCACCGGGGTCCTGCGAACCGCTTCCCTGGGCGGCTGCCGGTGGCGCAAGGGCCAGTAGTCCCAAAAGCGGCAGGGCCGCGGCAACCGGTTGCCACCGCTTCGATAAGTCGGATCGTCGTTCAGGCCATCGCCAGAATCTCACCATGCCCTCCCTCCGCAAGGTCGCCGATGAACCGATGGGCGCGGGTGGTGCCCGCACGCTCGAACCAGCTTCCGGTTCCCTCCAGGGCGCGCCGCAGAAGGTGCAGGAACAGCCAGTCCCGCATGCCGCCGTCGGCAAAGCCGCCGGGTGCTTCGTTTTGCGCCCTGCCCAGCAGGAGCGTGCCGCGCCGCATGCCGAATCCCGGATGCGGACCGCAGCCGCCACCGGCGGCCAGCGTCCCGGCGACCATGAAGCCGGCGGCATAGGCGCCGACCGGCCCGTCGACGACGACGATGCCGCGCCGCATCCGTTCGGATGCCCGGTCACCGGCGCTGCCGCCGACGCTGATCAGCCCGCCGCGCATCCCCAGCGGCAAGCCGGGCAGGGCGCCGCCCAGCGCATCCCCGGCATTGCCGGAGATGCGCAGCAGTCCGCCGCTCATCCCGGCACCGGCATGGCTGCCGGCATCGCCCTCCACGAGGATGCGTCCGGACGCCATGCCGGCGCCGACCCGGTGCAGGACGGCCTGCACCGGCCGGATCAGCAGGCCTTCGGCCGCGTCGCCCGCCGACACGTCGAACATTCCGCCGACGTCTGCCACTCCACCGCCACAGGGCAGCGGCAGTCCGGCGACCTCATCGGCCGTCAGGCCGGCCAGACGTTCGGGCAGTAGGGCGGACATGTCCACCGCCATTCCGGCATCGCCGCGGAAGGTGAGGGTCATGCCGCTCATTCCGTCACCTCGCCCATCACCTCATGGAGGTGGAAATGGTGCGGGCCCAGCTTGCCGCCGTAATTCCCGGCGGTGATCGCCAGCACGCCGGCCGCCGTCCCCCCGGCCGCGGCGGCGGCGATGCCAGCCCGCATGCCGGTGCGGATCGCCGCCTCGTCGATGCCGTCCAGCACCAGTTCCAGCACCGCTTCGACGTTCGGGGCCAGCAGCGTTTCCGGTTCGACCGCCCGCAAGGTCGGGCAGAATCGCGTGTTGGTGGAGGCGATCAGCGCCTTGTATTTGGACCCCACCTTGGACCCCGACCGCACCACCCCGCCGGGGAAGGGCAGGATGACTCCGGGCAAGGACCGGATCGCCGCGACTGCCGCCTCCGCCGCGGCGAGGCACTGACGGTGGCTGGCGGCCAGGATCAGGAAGTTGCCGCCGCCGATGCCCTTGGCCACGGCGACGCTGTCCTCGCAGACGAACTCGCCATCCATCACCGGCAGTCGCCAGAAGCGGCGGTCGCCGAATTTCTTGGAAACCTGGTGCCCGTCGCCGAAATAGCGCAAGCCCCCGCCGAGCGGAATGCGCTTGGTCCCCTGGAGGAGCCCGGCATAACAGGCCGACCCCGGCGAGGTCATGATGCACTGCCCGACCCGGTTGACCACCAGCTTGGCAAGGTCGCCGGTGGACATGCCGAAGATCATCACCGCGGCGCCCGGCCGGCTGTCCGGCGTTTCCTCCGGCGTCAGCAGCCGTTCCACCGCCGCCTCGCAACCGCAGCCGATGACCGAGGTGGCGAAGCCGGTCAGGCTGGATGTCGCCGCCTCCACCCAGGCGGGCGTGTCGGCGGTGATGACCAGCCGTGTGTAGGTCATCGGAAACGCCTCGGCAAAGGTGTCCTCGATGCGCACGCCGTTGATCCGCATCTCCGCCATCACGGCACCTCCCGCCGCCGGCAGGGATGGAGCTGCGGGCCGGCGCCATGGCGGATTTCCGCGTCCTGGATGCGGAAATGCTTGATCGGCAGGCCGAGTCGCTCGTCGAAATGGCGGGCGATGCGGCGCTCGATCAGATCGTCGAAGCCGGGGCGGACGACATGGGTGCAGCCCTGCGCCATCGCCACCAGCACGCCGTCGCGCACCACCAGCCGGCCGCTCTTGAAGACCAGATCGGGCCGTTCGAACATCGCGCGGCGGTCCGGCAAATCGCTGTAGACGGTGATGTCTGCCGAAGCGCCCGGCGCCAGATGGCCGCGGTCGGCAAGCCCAAGGATGCGGGCCGGCGCCGCACGGGTCATGATGGCGATCTCTGCCAGCGTGTATTCGCGGGTGATGGAGCCCAGCGTGGTGTGGGCCGGCGCGTCGGGATGGATTTCGGCCAGCTTCGCCAACCGGTAATCGCGGTCCATCAGCAGCCGGATCAGTTCCGGATAGAAGGTGAAGGGCGCGCCGTTGGGATGGTCGGTGGTCAGGAACACCCGCCAGGGATCGTCGAGCAGCAGGAAAAGCTCCAGCCCGATCGCCCATTGCAGCGCGTTGACATAGGACGTATCGCGGTAGCGGAAGGGGACCACGCCGCAGCCGGCGTCGCATTCGATGTCCATCGCCAGCCATTTGCGGGGGTGGGCAAGCGGTGCTGTGTGGCGTTGCGCCATGGTGTCGGCCGATGCCGTCACCGTCTGCCCGAACATCACCTGCCCGATGTCCACCGACAGGGTCGGCGTCCTGTTCACCGCCTCCGCCAGCGCCGCGGCACCCGAGGAGAATTTGCGGTCTCCCGCCGTGTCGTAGCTGTGGAACTGGATGTGCGTCATGTGCATCGGCAGCCCCGATGCCGCCTGGATGGTGTCGAGCGTCGTCGCGACGTTGCCGGGAACCCCCAGATTGCAGCCATGGACATGCAGCGGGTGGGGCAGTCCCAACTCGTAGACCGCACGGGCCAGCACCGTCAGGACGTTGCGCGGCGTGACGCCGTAATGCGGCCCGGCCTCATCCAGGTCGAGCGAGCGGGCGTTGAACTTGAAGGCGTTGATGCCGCCGGGATTGACCACCTTGACGGCAAGGCTCTGGGTCGCCGTCAGCATCCAGGCGACATAATCGTTGACCGCCGCCTGCCCGGCGTTGGTGGCGATCAGGTCCAGCAGGAAATCGTCGTTTCCCAGGACCAGATAGCCGCCGGTGTCGATATAGGGGATGTCGCTCATCTCCAGATGCGCATGCCGGGCGTTGGAGCCCAGCATCGCCGGCTCGAAGGCGGCGGTGAATCCCATCTCGATATAGCGGGCGCCGGTGGTGTGGGTGGAGGGCGTGGCGATGCCGCTGCCTCCCCCGATCCTATCGTGGCCGCAGGCATGGCCGGCGAAGCGGTGCCGGTCGTGCTCCTCTCCCATCAGCAGGCGGGCGAGGTTCACCTTGCCGCCGGCGATGTGGCTGTGGATGTCGATGGCCCCGGCCATCACCACCTTGCCGGTCACGTCATGAACCGCGTCCGGCGTCGCGCCCGGCCCCGGATCGGCGGCGATGCGGTCGTCTCGCAGCCAGAGGTCGGCGACCTCGCCATGCCGCCCGTTGGCCGGGTCGAACAGCCGCCCGCCGGCAAGCTTCGTCAGCATCCGGCGGCCTCCCTGGTTCTGGCGTTTTGGCCGAGTGCCGCCAGCATCCGGTCGATCACGCCGGCGACGCTCGGCAGGCCCCTGTCGATCAGGGCGCCGGCATGGAGAGCGACAACGCTGTCGGCGCGGAACACGTCGCCGGGATGGTCGATGCCCGGGGTGCCCACCGGAATGAACAGCGCCGGCTCCGGCGCAACACTCGTCTCCGGCGGCGCCAGCATGATGACGCTGCCGCCGGTGGCGAGGGGCGGTGTCTCCGGGCGGAAGGCGGAAATCCACAGCGTCACGTCGGCATCGCGCAGGCGCGTGCGCCAGTCGAAGCGTTCCGGATCGTGCAGCGGTCCGCCACCATCGAAACCGGTGCGCAAGGGAAAGCCGGTGCGCCAGCCGCAGGCCTGATTGGCGCCGATCAGGTTGTCGGCCCCGGACAATGGAAGACCGGCGCACCGCGTGGTGCCGTCCACCGTGCGGATCAGGCGCACCAGCCCCTCGACGATCAGGTCCGGCTGCGGCCCCTCGAACAATCCCGCCGCCCAGACCACCACCGCATAGCGGGCGGAACGCAACCGGGCCGCCAAGGCCGCCATCGGATCGTCGTTCGCCAAACGCCCGGCCAATGCCGTCCTCAGCCTTCCGACCAGCGTCGCCAGATCGGTTTCCGCGCCGGTGTCCACCCCGCTCGTTTCGAGCCTGCCGCCAAGGCACCGCACGGTTTCCGGCAGCGGTGCCCCGCCCAGGAAAACGACGCTCCGGCCATTGCCGTCAGCGAAGGCCGGTTCCGGGACCACCCAGCGTTCCCACAGGCGCGGGAAGGCCGCGGCCGGGTCCGGCCCCACGACAAGGACGAGGTCGCAGCGGTTGCGCAGCTCTGCCAGCGTGGTCACCGACCAGCCGAAGCGGCGCAGGACCGACAGATTGCGGAACAGGGCATCCGAGCGCTCATGATCCACGGTCGCGCCGATGCGTTCGGCGAGGCTGAGTGCTGCGAGCACGCCGTCCACATCGGTTGCCAGTCCGGCGATCAGCGGCGCGCGGCTGGATCCCAGCAGCCGGACCGCTTCGGCAATGGCATCGTCCATGGAAATGGCGGCTCCGCCCAGGCGGGCATCCGTCGGCACCGCCATGGAGCGTCGGAATAGCCGGTCGGCCTGCGGGCAGCCGCTCGGCCGCGGGGCGATGCCGGACGGGTCCCGGTCGATCCCGATGTCGCCGCAGCCGAGCCCGCAGAACGGGCAGAGAATGTCGGGGTGGAAGGTCATGGCCCCCCAATCGTCTGAGCGGGATGAGTGAAGTCAGACCGAAGAATTCAAGCAGAATTCAAGGACGCTGGCGATCTTCGCCACGATCCTCCCAAGAACCGGCCCCAACATTGAGGGTCCGATGCTTGGACATGGTCGGTCCCCGACAGGCAAAGCGTCCGCTTCATGCCCGGTTTCCTCCCTGGATATGTCTTGCCCCGTTCGGGCTACCGCGCGTGGATACTCGTTCGCGCTACGGACAATTTTGTTCGTAACGCTAACATTGTGCGGTGACCCGCGCAAAGGGAATGCAGATGAGCCACCAGCGCAATCGGATAGGGGAGGTGTGGGTCCGTGCGCCTGCGCGCCTGCATGCCGGCTTCGTCGATCTGAACGGTGGGCTGGGGCGCCGCTTCGGCAGTCTCGGCATCGCCATCGACCGCCCGGCCATCGCCCTGCGTGTCCGGCCCGCTGACCGGCTGACCGTCAGCGGTCCATCGGCGGAGCGTGTCCGCCGCAGCATCGAACGGCTTGGGCGCGAAGCCGGATTGCCCGAAGCCGTCGCGGTGACGGTGGAGGAGGCGATCCCGCCCCATGTCGGGCTGGGCTCCGGCACCCAGACGGACCTCGCCGTCGCCGCGGCGCTGGTTTGCCTGGAGGGGCGCGGCACGGCTGCCCGCGATCTGGCCCGCGCGCTGGAGCGGGGGGCCCGGTCCGGCATCGGGCTGGCGGCCTTCGAGCAGGGCGGGGTGCTGCTCGACGGTGGCCGGGGTGGGCTCGACGCCGCGCCGCCGGTGATCGCGCGGGCGCCATTTCCGGAGGAGTGGCGCATCCTGCTCTTGCTCCATCGCGGCGGCCACGGCCTGCACGGCGCGCCGGAGGCCGAGGCATTCCGCCGGTTGCCGCCCTTTCCGCCCGACGCCGCGGCGCATCTGTGCCGGCTGATGCTGATGGTCGCCCTGCCGGCGTTGGCCGAGGGCGACGTCGACCGGTTCGGACAGGCCATCGGCGAGCTTCAGCGCACGGTCGGCGACCATTTCGCGCCCGCCCAGGGCGGCCGCTTCACCAGCCCCCTGGTGGCGGACGCGCTGGCCTGGCTGGAGGCGCAGGGGATCGCCGGGGTCGGCCAGAGCAGCTGGGGGCCGACCGGCTTCGCCGTCATCGGCGATTCCCGACAGGCGGAACGGCTGGCCAGTGAGATGCGCACGCTCTGGACCGGTTCACCGCTGGAGGTGACGGTCTGCCGCGGGCGGAATGTCGGTGCGACGGTGCGGAACCTGTCCGCCGAGGCGGACTTCACGCCCGCGATGCGGCGGGCAGCCGGGGAATGACCGGAGGGAGACAGGCATGGGCGCCCCTTATGTGCTGCACATGATCACGCCGCTGGAGAATGTCAGCCCGTTCGACGTCAACATGGCGGTGGATGCCGGCATCGACACGGTGGTCCCCTACACCGGCATCGGGACCGCGCAGGTCGAGGCGCTGACGCAGGACGCCATGTTCTCCCGCGATCCGAAGAACGCGGCGCGCACCGGCCTGTTCATCGGCGGGCGCGACGCGGCGATGGCGCTGGACATGCAGGAGGTCGCGCGCAAGGCGATGTTCCCGCCCTTCCGGATCTCGGTCTTCGCCGACCCGTCGGGCGCCTTCACCACCGCCGCCGCCATGGTCGCCGTGGCCGAACGTGCGCTGCGGCGGCTGGGGGTGGAGGGCCTGACCGGCCTGGATGTCCAGGTCTATGGCGCCACCGGCGTCGTCGGCGGGATCGCCGGACTGATCGCCGCCCAGGCCGGCGGCCAAGTCACCCTGGTCAGCCACCGCGGCGTGTCGGCCGTGGAGGGCAAGGCGGAGGAGTTCGGCCGGCGTTATGGCGTCACGCTGTCCTGCGCCGACACATCGGCCGGCGGCAAGGCCGCGCTGATGGAGCGGGCGGAGGTCGTGCTGGCCTGCGGCAAGGCGGGGGTGACCGTGCTGACCGCCGACGAGTTGCGTACGGCCAAGCGCCTGCGCGTCGCCGCCGACATCAACGCCGTGCCGCCGGCCGGTGTGGAGGGTATCGGCGTGCAGGATGACGGCGCACCCCTGCCTGCCCAACCGAACGCGGTCGGCATCGGCGCTCTCGCCATCGGCAACGTCAAGTTCAAGGTCCAGCACCATCTGCTGGAGCGGATGCAGACCGGTGGCACCGCCGTTGCCTTCGATTTCCAGGATGCGATGGACGCGGCGCGGACCATTGCCGGAAAGGGCAAATCATGACTCAACATGCGCCGACCGGGCGCCCCAGCCTGTCGGCCCTGTCCGCTCCGCTCGCCGCCGCTCTGGTCGCCGATGTGGTGCGGTTGCGGCTCGGCATCGACCGCGTGGCCGGCGCCACCATCGTCGATGGCGGGATGGCCCATCCCGGTGGGCTGGAAGCCGGACGCCGCATCGCCGAGCTGTGCATGGGCGGTCTCGGCCGCGTGACGCTCCAGGCCGACACCCGGTCGGACCGCTGGCCCGTCCAGGTCGCGGTGCACAGCACCGATCCGGTGCTGGCCTGCCTCGGCAGCCAATATGCCGGGTGGAGCCTGTCGCACAAGGACGAGGGCGGCTCCTTCTTCGCGCTCGGTTCCGGTCCCGGCCGTGCGCTCGCCCGCAAGGAACCGCTGTTCGACGAGCTGGGCTACACGGACAGCGGCGACCATGCGGTGCTGGTGCTGGAAAGCGGCACCGTCCCGCCGGCGCCGCTGGTCGAACGGATTGCCGCCGGGTGCGGGGTGGCGGCGGAGCGGCTGACGCTGGTGCTGACGCCGACGGCCAGCCTCGCCGGCACGGTGCAGATCGTTGCCCGCGTGCTGGAAGTCGCCATGCACAAGGTGCACGCATTGGGCTTCCCGCTCGGCCATGTCGTGGACGGCATCGGCGTCGCCCCGTTGCCGCCGCCCGGCAAAGGCTTCGTCGAGGCGATGGGGCGGACCAACGACGCCATCTTGTTCGGCGGCACCGTCCAGCTTTTCGTCACCGGACCCGACGATGCCGCCGCCGATCTGGCGAAACGCCTGCCCAGCACGGAGTCCCGCGATTACGGCCGCCCTTTCGCCGAGGTGTTCGCCACGGTGAACAAGGACTTCTACGCCATCGACCCGCTGCTGTTCGCCCCGGCGCGCGTGGTGGTCACTGCACTCGACAGCGGCCGCAGCTTCCACGGCGGGCATCTTGCCTCGGAGATGCTCGACCGGTCCTTCGGTGGGGCGGAGGGCGCGGGAACGGCGGGATGAACGCTGCGACCGCGGAACTGTTCATGGCCGTCTGCCGGGCGGAGATGATGGCGCTGAAGCCCGGCAACGTCCATGTGCATGCCGCCGGCCATGGCATGACGGTGGAGGACTTCCTTCTGTCGGCGGAAGCCGCGGCGCCCGAGATCGCCCGCTCCGGTGCCCCGGTCGGGGACCGCATCCTGCGGGCGGTGCAGGCCACCCGCAGGGCGGTTGGCTGCAATACCAACCTGGGCATCCTGCTGCTGTGCGCCCCGTTGGCCCGCGCCGTCGAGATGCCAGAAAGGCGCCCGCTGCGGGACAGGCTGGCCGCCGTGCTGGCTGTGCTGACGGTGGAGGATGCTGAGGCAGCCTTCGAGGCGATCCGCCTCGCATCGCCCGGCGGGCTCGGTCGTGCCGCGGAGCATGACGTCGCCGGCCCGGCGAGGGGGGATCTGCGCACCGCCATGGCGGCGGCCCGGTCGCGCGACCGCATCGCCGCCCAATATGCCGACGGCTTTCGGGACGTCTTCGACATCGGCGTTGCCCGCGCCCGGTCGATGCCGGACAGCGACGCCGTTACGCTCGCGGAGGCCATTTATCTGGAGTTCCTGACCGCCTTCCCCGACAGCCATATCCTGCGCAAGCATGGGGAGGATCGCGCCACGGCCGTGCTGTCCGAAGCCCGCGAGGTGCACCGGCAGGTCGCTGCGGTATCCTCGGCGGCCATCCGGCGGGAGCATCTGTTCGTCTTCGATGCGCGCCTGAAATGGCAGGGCATCAACCCCGGCACCTCCGCCGACCTGACCGTCGCCAGCCTCTTCGCCCATCGTCTGGAGGACCGGGATGCCGACTGCAAAGGCACACGGACATGAGGACCGCCATCGGCCTCAAGGTCGGCGGCGTTGTGCTACGCCTCCTCGTCGCAGCTCTGCCTGCGTCGGCGGAGCCTCTGCCGGTAACGGAAGTGGCGCCCGGGGTCTTCGTCCACCAGGGAGCCATTGCGGAACCGGCGCCGGACAACGCCGGCGATACGGCCAACATGGGCTTCGTCGTCGGCGACAGCTTCGTCGCGGTCATCGACACCGGCGGCACGCCGCAGTTGGGGGTGCGTCTGCGCGAGGCCATTGCGGCGCGGACCGGCAGGAAACCGGTCATCGTCATCAACACCCACATGCATCCCGACCATATCTTCGGCAATGCCGCCTTCGCCGGCGTGCCCATCGCCGGCCATGCCAACCTGCGCGACGCGCTGGCTGCCCGCCAGGAAATCTACCGTCAACGGCTGACCGAGGAGCTGGGCTCCGAAGCGGCGGCCGGAATCGCCCCAGTCCGGGTGGACCGGCCGGTGGCCGAAGACGTGCGGGTCGACCTCGGCAACCGCATCCTTGTGCTGACCGCCTATCCGACCGCGCACACCAACAACGACCTGACCGTCTTCGACCGCAAGACGGGAACGCTGTTCACGGGCGACCTGCTGTTCGTCGACCATGTTCCGGCGGTCGACGGCAATGCCATGGGCTGGCTTCGGGTGATCGACCGGCTGGAGCGGGTGCCGGCGGTGCGTGCCGTCCCCGGCCATGGGCCCGTCCGCGTGGCCTGGCCGGGAGCGCTGGATGCCCAGCGGCGCTACCTGACAGTGCTGGTGGAGGGCGTGCGCCGGGTGCTGACGGCGGGTGGCGGCATCCAGGATGCCGTCGCCCATGTGGCGGAGGAGGAACGGGAGCGCTGGCTGTTGTTCGATGCATACAACCCGCGCAACGTCACGGCGACCTTCGCCGAACTGGAATGGGAATAGGAGCGGGAGCGATGATGCGATATCCGCCGATGGGGCTGCTGGCCGGCCTCCTGATCGTCCTGTCCATGCCGGGTCTTGCCGCCACCGATGCGGCGGAGGATGCCGCGCGCTGGGACATTCTGCACGACATGTATTTCAAGGACCGCCCAATCGAGGAGGCGGGCACCCTCATCCGCATCGACGCGCCGGCCCGCGCCCATGACGCGGCCCTGGTCCCGGTGCGGATCGAGGTGGAGCCGTCGCTTCGCCTGAAATCGCTGTCCCTGCTGGTCGACAAGAACCCGGTGCCGCTGGCCGCCACCTTCCGCTTCGGCCCGGCCAGCGCCGGCAGCGGCATCGAGACCCGCGTGCGCGTCAACGAATACACGAACCTCCATGCGGTGGGCGAGACGCAGGACGGCCGTTTGCTGATGACGGCGGTCTACGTGAAGGCCGCCGGCGGCTGCTCCGCCCCCGCCGTCAAGGACCCGCAGGAGGCGATGGCGCGTCTCGGCCGCATCAAGGTGAAGCTTCCGGAAGCGCTGTCCCCCGGCAGCCCCGCCACCGCCCAGGTCATGGTCAGCCACCCCAACAGCAGCGGGCTTCAGTTCGATCAGGTCAGCCGTACCTACATTCCCGCCCATTATATCCAGTCGATCCTCATCCGTGCCGGCGGCCGGACGGTGCTGGAGGCGGACACCGACATTTCCATCAGCGAGGACCCGAACCTGCGCTTCAGTTTCCTACCCACCGGTGGCGGCAGCCTGGAGGTGGTCGCGCAGGACACCAAGGGCGCCACCTTCACCCACAGCGTTCCTTTGACAGCCGCTGCCGCCAAGGGCGATCCGGCACTGTAGCCTTCCCTCAGAAACACTTGCGCGCTCAGAAGCACTGGCGGTCGGCGGCGACCTGGGCCTGGCGGAAGCGGTCCATCAGGTCCTTGGCCCATCCGGAGCTGCGGAAGAGTCCGGCCCGCTCGCCCGGCAGGTCGGCCATCACCTTCACCGTCTCGATAGCGGTGTAGTCGTCATAGGTGATGCGGTCGGCGATGGCGTCGATGCTGCACGCGCATTTCTCCATGACGATGTGCGACTGCCCGTTCGACGCCATGCAGGCGATCACGTAATCGGCCCGCGCCGCCGTGGGGTAGTCGTTGGCCGGGCCGGCGGCTGCCGGAGCAGCCGACAGCAATGCCGCGGCAAGGATGAACGCGATGCGAACAGGCATGCCCAAACCCCTTCCATCCCTGTCCATGGGTCTGCGCCCATGGACCATCCATGATTGTCACATATAACAATCATGGATACGGATGAAGTTGGGGGGCTCAAAAGAGGTGGGTCTCTTTCGAGGAGATGCGATGGAGCCACCGGATCCTGTGAGGTCAGATCTGGCGCGGTTCGCACTTCCAGCGGCGCACGGTGTATTTCGGGTGCTGCTCCGCCCATTCGGCGGCCCGGAACAGGCCGGTGCGCGAGCAGGCCATCGCATTGACGAATGGCTCCTGGAATTGCGGGCGTTCGACGGTGCAGCGATCCGGACTGGAAACAAGGCAAACCACGAAGATCAACTCGATCATGACAACTCCAGCCGTGATGGAGTGGGGAGCGACCTCGGTTGGGCGCCTCGATCCGGCGGGCGGCCGTCCAGGTTCATGAGCGGGGATTATATTGCACTGCACACAAAATCCGTGCAGGAGTCAAGCATGGCTTATGGAAAACCAATTTTGCCTTAACAAGGCGACACAGCCCATCGTCCCGCTGCGCTGTGTCGCAGGTGCCGGCTCTTCCCATGCGATGCCGTCCGGCGCTAAAGCCATGTTTTCCAGGCTTCGTCCGGCAGACCGGGGGCGGACCGCCTTCTGCTGCGACGGATCGATGACCCGTGTTTCGTGCGACTGCGATGTTCTGGTGGTGGGCGGCGGCAACGCGGCGCTCTGCGCCGCAATCGCGGCCCGCCGGGCCGGTGCGTCGGTCCTGCTGCTGGAGGCCGCATCCAAGTCGCTGCGCGGAGGGAACGCCCGCCACTCCCGCAACATGCGGGTCATGCACGGCGCACCGACAGCGTGGGTGCGGGGGCGCTATCCGGCCGACGATTACCATGCCGACCTGCAACGGGTGGCCGGGGCTGCCGTAAAATCCGCCGATGACGAGCTGGCGCGCCAATTTATCGACGCCAGTGCCGACATCGTCGATTGGCTGACCGGCAACGGCGTGCGGTTTCACCGCGGCACCGACGAAGTCCTGCCCTATTCACGCAAGACCGCCTTCTTCCTGGGCGGGGGGAAGGCCCTGATGAATGCGCTCTACGCCACGGCGGAAGCGCTGGGCGTCGTCGTCCGCTACGACGGCGCCGTGCGCACCCTGCATCTGCGGGACGGGCCGCCGGCCGTCACCGTCGGCGATGCGGACATCCCCATCCGGGCAGGAGCGCTCGTCGTCGCCTCCGGCGGGTTCCAGGCCGATCTCGGCTGGCTGCGGCAGCAGTGGGGTGGGGCTGCCGGCGAATTCACGATCCGCGGCACCCCGCATGCGACGGGCGTCCCGCTGAAGGCGCTGCTGGAGGATGGGGCGGACCCGGTGGGGGCGGCGGACCACTGTCATATGGTGGCGGTGGATGGCCGCGCTCCGCCGTTCGACGGCGGCATCGTCACGCGGCTGGATGGGCTTCCCCATGGCATCGTCGTGGATCGGGACGGCCGGCGTTTCGCCGACGAAGGGGCGGTCGTCGGGCCGTCGCGCTACACGGCCTGGGGGGAACTGGTGGCCCGCAGCCCCGGTGCCGTCGCCTTTTCGGTCTTCGATTCCGCCATTGCCGAGCGGTTCCGGCCCTCCATCTTCCCGGCGATCCAGGCGGACAGCGTCGGCGGGCTGGCCTCGGCTCTGGGCATCTGTCCGCCGGTGCTGGAATCCACGGTGGCGGCCTTCAACGCTGCGGTCACCGGCGGCACGACGGCGGGCATCCATCCACCGAAAACCCGGCTGGCCGCGCCGATCACGGTTCCGCCCTTCGGTGCCTACCCGGTTCGGGCCGGCATCACCTCCACCTGCCTGGGGGTGCGGGTCGATGGGCGGGCACGTGTGCTGCGGCCGGACGGGACGGCCATCGACGGAGTCCATGCCGCCGGAGTCATCATGGCGCCCAACATCCTGGGAACTGGCTATCTGGCGGGGAGCGCCATGACCATCGGCGCCGTGTTCGGCCGCATCGCCGGTCGGGAGGCCGCAGCTCATGCCCTGCGCTGACGATACCCAACGGATCGCCGCGGAGGCCCGCCGGGCGCTGGACATCTGCAACGCCTGCCAGTTCTGCGACGGCTACTGCGCCGTCTTCCCCGCGCTGAAATCGCGGCGATTGGTCTCGGCGGAGGATCTGACCTTCCTGTCCAACCTCTGCCACAACTGCCGGTCCTGCCATCATGCCTGCCAATACGCGCCGCCCCACGCCTTCGACCTCAACCTGCCGAAAAGCCTGAGCCTGGTCCGGCAGCAATCCTACCGCGACCATGTCTGGCCGCCGCTGCTCAGGGGACGATTGCCCCATGCGGGATGGCCCGCGGTTGCCGTCATGGCTGCCGTCGTCCTGTCGGCGGTCGCCCTCGTGGTCGTTCCGGCCCTGCTGTGGGTTCCGCCGGAGACGCTGTTCGGGCGACAGTCGGGGCCCGGCGCCTTCTACCGGCTGGTGCCGTGGCGGGTTATTGCCGGTGTCGCCGGGGGGGTGATGCTGTGGTCGCTGCTCGCCATCGGCTTCAGCGTCGCATCCTTCTGGCGCGGCATGGGGCCGGCGCCGGCCGGCGTGCCGCTGTTGCCGGCGCTGCGCGATGCCCTGTCCGACGCCGCCACATTGCGCAATCTCGGCGGCGGCGGGGCCGGCTGCAACGACCGGGATGAAGGCTTTTCCCAGGCGCGTCGCCGCTTCCATCATGCGTTGTTCTACGGGGTGATGCTCTGCTTCGCCTCGACCAGCATGGCGACCGTCTATGACCATCTTCTGGGGTGGCCGGCGCCTTATCCGTTGACAAGCCTGCCGGTCCTGCTGGGCAGCCTTGGCGGGGTCGGCATGGTGATCGGCACGGCAGGGCTGGCTTCACTGAAGCTGCGCGCCGATCCCGCACCGGTGGCGGCAAGCCTCACCGGTGCGGACTGCGCCTTGCTGGCTCTGCTGTTTCTGGTGGCGGCCAGCGGCCTGGGTCTGCTGGCTCTGCGCGAGACGGCGGCGATGGGACCGCTGCTGCTGGTCCATCTGGGCCTCGTCCTCGGCTGGTTCGCGACGCTGCCCTACAGCAAGTCCCTGCACGCACCCTTCCGCTTCGCCGCCCTGTTGCGCGCTGCGATGGAGCGGCGGGGCAGGGGCTGATTTGCCACTGCCCCCCGTCCCGACAGACGGTCAGGCGCGCCCCAATTCCCCATCGACCCGGCGCCAGATCCCTTGCGGGTTGCCGTCGCGCAGGGCCTCCGGCAGCAGGTCGGCGGGGATGTCCTGGTAGCAGACCGGACGCAGGAAACGGCGGATCGCCAGCGTGCCGACCGAGGTGCTGCGCGGGTCGGAGGTCGCCGGGAACGGGCCGCCATGCACCATCGCGTGACAGACCTCCACCCCCGTCGGCCAGCCGTTCGCCAGGATGCGCCCGGCCTTGCGCTCCAGCGTCGGGATCAGCCCGGCCACCGCCGCCTTGTCCTCCCCGTCCATCTGCAAGGTCGCCGTCAGCTGCCCTTCCAGCCTTTCCGCCACCGCCGTCATCGCCGCCACGTCCGGGCAGCGGATCAGCAGCGAGGCGGCGCCGAACACCTCCTCCTGCAACTCCGTGTCGGCCAGGAAGGCGTCCGCCGTGGTGGTGAAGAAGGCGGCCTGCGCCTGGTTCGGCCCGCTGCAGGCCAGACCGCGGGCCAGCGTCGTCACGGCACCGCTGCCGGCCAGCTTGGCGACGCCGCTGTCGAAGGCGGCATGGATGCCCGGCGTCAGCATGGTCGAGGCCGCACTGCCGCCGATGGCCTCCACCGCCGCGGCGACGAAGCGGTCGAGGTCCGGCCCGTCCACCGCCAGCAGGATGCCGGG
>NZ_PDKW01000040.1:846403-902645 GCF_002573965.1 Azospirillum palustre
ACCAGTTCCGAGGTGCCGGGATGGGCGCCATGGCCCTTGACCACCACCGGGCAGCCGGCGGCGAAGGCCGAGGCGGTGTCGCCGCCGGCGACCGAGAATGCGAGCGGGAAGTTGGAGGCGCCGAACACCGCGACCGGCCCCAGCGCGATGTGGCGCTGGCGGATGTCGGCGCGCGGCAGCGGCGTGCGCGCCGGCATCGCCGGGTCGATCCGGGCCTCGATCCAGCTTCCCTCACGCACGACCTGGGCGAACAGGCGCAGTTGGCCGACGGTGCGGCCGCGCTCGCCCTCCAGCCGGGCGCGCGGCAGGCCGGTTTCGGCCATCGCGCGGACGATCAGCCCGTCGCCGATGTCGAGGATGTTCTGGGCGACCGCCTCAAGGAAGGCGGCGCGCTGCTCCAGGCCTGTCTCGCGGAAGGCGTCGAAGGCGGCCCAGGCCAGCGCACAGGCACGCTCGACCTCGGCGGCACCGCCGCCGCCGAAGACAGGCTCCAGCGCTTCGCCGGTGGCGGGGTCGACGGCGCGGAACTCACCCTGGCTGCCGCGATGCGCCTTGGCGCCGATCAGCATCTCGCCGGTGATGGTCATCTTGAGGTCTCCTTCAAGGGCGGAGCGCCGGGAAAGGGGCGTCCGCCGACAAGAGCGGCCGAACATTCGTTGGAGAAGCGATCTATCATGACGTCAGTCATCATACAAGTGGGACCGTGCGAAATGGCCCTGATGTGTCATTTTTCCATGGGCCGGCAGGCCGGCTTGTCTATTGTCGTATAGGTTTTGTGGGTGTTAACTCTGGGACATGGAGTGGTGACGGGCGGTCCGTCCCGGAACCGGGTTTTGGTGAGGATGGTGATGACAGCGCGCAGGCGCCGGGACCCGCTGGCGAAGCAACTGGTGGATGCCCTGGCCGAACGGATCTCCAGCGGACAGTTCAAGAGTGGCGACCGGCTGCCGAGTGAACAAGACCTGATCGACGAATTCGGCGTCAGCCGCACGGTGGTGCGCGAGGCGATCGCCAACCTGAAGGCGGTCGGCATGGTCTCCACCCGGCAGGGGCTGGGGGCCTTCGTCCTGCGCGACGCCGCGATCCTGCCCTTCCGCATCGAGGAGTCGACGCTGGAGGCGGTGAACGAGGCGATTTCGGTGCTGGAGGTCCGCATCAGCCTGGAATCGGAAGCGGCCTATCTCGCCGCCATCCGTCGCGACGACGCCCAGCTTGCCCGCATGCGCGAGGCGCTGGACACGATGACGGCGGCGGTGGAGGCGGGCGAGGATGCCATCGACGCCGATCTGGCCTTTCACAGCGCCATTGCCGCAGCGACCGGAAACAAGCATTTCCTGGCCCTGTTCTCCTATCTCGGGTCGCTGCTGATCCCGCGCGCCCGCGTGCGCTACGGGCATCTGGAGGGGGATTCGCGCCGTCAGTATCTGCGGCGGATCAACGACGAACACCAGACCATCTATTCCGCCATCGAGCGCCAGGACCCGGAGGGCGCCCGTGCTGCCATCCGCCTGCATCTGAATGGCAGCCGCGACCGGCTGCGTGCCGGCGGCGACTTCAAGGCGACCGCCGCGGCGGGCTGAACGTCCGCCCGTTCCGGGGTTTCGGGATCAGAAGGGACGCCGCCGGACCGCCGGCCGCGTCCCTTTTGCTTTGTGGACCGGCTTTCGCCATGCCCGAATTGGTGGGAAGGCGGATTGCCGCTGTCCGCATCAAACCACTTGTATGATGACTGATATGATGGTAATCGTCCTGTCATCGGATGACGACGATGTCGGACGGATCGCCGCGAACCCGGCCCGGATCCTCCGAACAGGCCATCGTCCAAAAACCAACCATGCCCGCAGCCTTTTCCCTGCGGATCGTGTCTCCACCGTTTCCCAAGGATGCCCCCGATGGAACCGCAAGCCCTGAAGGCCGTCGTCAGCGAAGGTCTCCTGTCGTTCCCGCTGACCGATTTCACCGCCGACGGCACCTTCGAGCCGGGCGGCTATGCCCGCCGCCTGGAATGGCTGAAGCCCTACGGCGCGTCGGCCCTGTTCGCCGCCGGCGGCACCGGCGAGCTGTTCTCGCTGACGCCCGACGAGCACAGGAGCATCGTCTCGCTGGCCGTCGAGGTCTGCGGCAAGGAATTGCCGATCATCGCCGGCGTCGGCTATTCTACCCGCATCGCCATTGAGATGGCGCGGGCCGCCGAGAAGGCCGGGGCCGCCGGCATCCTGGTGCTGCCGCATTATCTGACGGAAGCCGACCAGGAGGGCGTCGCCGCCCATGTCGAGGCGATCTGCAAGTCGGTCGGCATCGGCGTCATCATCTACAACCGCGCCACCTGCAAGCTGAGCGCCGACCGTCTGGCGACGCTGGCGGAGCGCTGCCCCAACCTGATCGGCTTCAAGGACGGGCTGGGCGACATCGAGCTGATGACGACCATCCGCCGAAAAATGGGCGACCGCTTCAGCTATCTGGGCGGCCTGCCGACCGCCGAGGTCTATGCCGCAGCCTATCGCGCCATCGGCGTTCCGGTCTATTCGTCGGCCGTCTTCAACTTCATCCCGCGCACGGCGATGGAGTTCTACCAGGCGGTCGCGTCGGGCGACACCGCCACCACCGACCGGCTGCTCGACCAATTCTTCCTGCCCTATCTGGCGATCCGCAACCGCAAGGCCGGCTATGCCGTCAGCATCGTCAAGGCGGGTGCCGCCATCGTCGGCCGTCCCGCCGGCCCGGTGCGCGCGCCGCTGGTCGACTGCACCCCGGCCGAGGTCGAGGACCTGCGTGCCTTGGTCGAGGCGCTGGGTCCCCAGTAAGTCCGCATAGCGTACGGCAACAAACCATCGCCGGACGGGCAGGCGCCGGGCTTCAGTTCCCGACGCCGGACACAAGGTGCAGCCATGAAGCCGGATCCGTCGAACGGGTCCGGGAATGGACTGCCGCGCCTGCCCGCCCTCATGCCTTGAGGGAGGAAATTTCATGACAATCGAGAGCACCGCCGTCAACGCCGAGCGCGCGTCCTATTCGACCGCCGCCGCCGCCCAGCCCGCCGCCAAACAAACCAGGGTCCGCTATCTCATCCTGGCGATGCTGTTCCTGGTCACGGTCATCAATTACGCCGACCGGGCGACGCTGTCGATCACCGGCCCCGTGATCTCGAAGGAGCTGGGGATCAACGCAGCCGAGATGGGCTTCATCTTCTCCGCCTTCGGCTGGGCCTATGTGCTGGGCCAACTGCCGGGCGGCTGGCTGCTCGACCGCTACGGGTCGAAGATCGTCTATGGGCTGAGCATCTTCATCTGGTCGGTCTTCACGCTGATGCAGGGCTCCATCGGCTTCCTGGCCGGCGGGACGGCGGTCGCCACGCTATTCGCCCTGCGCTTTGCCGTCGGCTTCGCCGAAGCACCGTCCTTCCCCGGCAACAGCCGCGTCGTCGCGGCATGGTTCCCTGGACAGGAGCGGGCGACCGCGTCGGCCATCTTCAATTCCGCCCAGTATTTCGCCACCGTGCTCTTCGCGCCGCTGATGGGCTGGCTGACCCATTCCTTCGGCTGGCACTGGGTGTTCGGCGTGATGGGCGGGCTCGGCATCGTCATGGCCGGCGTGTGGATGAAGACCGTCTACGCGCCGAAGGACCATCCCCGCATCAATCAGGCCGAACTGGACCACATCGCGGCCGGCGGCGGCTTGGTCAACATGGACGACGGCCAGAAGAAGGCGGTGTCGGCCGAGAGCGGAGCGAAGTGGGATTACATCCGCCAGCTCTTCGCCAGCCGCATGATGGTCGGCATCTTCCTCGGCCAGTTCTGCATCAACGCCATCACCTACTTCTTCATCACGTGGTTCCCGGTCTATCTGGTCCAGGCCCGCGGCATGTCGATCCTGAACGCCGGCTTCATCGCCTCGATCCCGGCGATCTGCGGCTTCGTCGGCGGCATCCTGGGCGGCGTGATGTCGGACGCCATGCTGCGCCGGGGCTATTCCCTGACCGCGGCGCGCAAGACGCCGATCGTGCTGGGCATGGTGATGTCGATGGCGATGATCGCCTGCAACTACACCGATCTCCAGTGGGTCATCGTGTCGCTGATGGCGCTGGCCTTCTTCGGCAAGGGCATCGGCGCGCTCGGCTGGGCCGTGATGTCGGACTGTGCGCCGAAGGAGATCACCGGCCTCAGCGGCGGCGTGTTCAACATGTGCGGCAATCTGTCGTCGATCTCGACGCCGATCATCATCGGCTACATCATCCAGAGCTCCGGCTCCTTCAACGGCGCCCTGGTCTTCGTCGGCGCCAACGCCCTGATCGCGGCGGTCAGCTATCTCGTCGTCGTCGGCGAGATCAAGCGGATGGAACTGAAGAAGTAACGACCGGCGGGGTGGGGTTCCCGCCCCCCGTCCAATTCCACGTCGAACGGTTCGGCAAAGGGTATTCCCCCATGTATATCGGCGAACAGCTCATCAACCCCACCGACAAGCGTCTGCGCCTGTCCGCCCAGCTCGGCGCCCGGGGCATCGTCATCGACAGCCGGCCGAACGCGCCGGTGATGGCCAGCGACGACGTCGAGGCCGGGCTGTGGGACGGCCGCAAGGTCGCCGAGCAGCGCAAGTGGGTGGAGGGCCATGGCCTGACGCTGGACTGCCTGGCGCTGGACGTCGGCTCCATCCTGCTCGACAGCCTGCGGGAGCCGGAGAAGGCGGCGGCCACCGCGGAGCGGCTGCGCCACAACATCCGCGCCGCGGCGGACGGCGGGGTCGACACGGTGAAATACACGGTCGCCATGGTCGGCATCACCCGCACTGGCGTGGTCGACGGCCGCGGCGGCATGAAGTGCAGCATTTTCCGCGCCGACGAGTACAAGGCAGAGAACGACGCCCGCTTCTCCTACTGGGGCACCGTGCTGCCGGAGGACGAGACGGGGACCAAGCCGTCGCCGCTGGATGCACGTGGCGCGCCGGAAACCTGCGGACAGGTGATGGCGAGCGAGGCCGGCGGCGTCAGCGAGGCCGATGGCTGGCGCGCCATCGAATATCTGGTCGAGGCCATCCTGCCGACCGCCGAGAAGGCCGGCGTGAGGCTTGCCTGCCACCCGCACGATCCGGCCTATCCGCCCGGGGGCCTGAACGGCGTCCACCATGTGCTGGGCTCGCTCGACGGGCTGCGGCGCTTCATCAGCCTTGCGCCGGAGAGCAAGTCGCTCGGCTTCAACTTCTGCCAGGGCACCATCGCCGAGATGTCGCGCAACCCGACCGAGACGGTGCTGGAGGCGATCCACGAGTTCGGCCCGCAGAACCGCATCTTCATGGTCCATTTCCGCAACATCAAGGGCGGCTATCTCGACTTCCGCGAGGCGATGCCGGACGAGGGGTCGGTCGACATGGCGGCCTGCATCCGCGCCTACCGCGAGGTCGGATACCAGGGGATCCTCTGCCCCGACCATGTGCCCTTCTCCGAGGTCGATCCCGACCGCGAACGCTTCTTCGCCTTCGCGCTCGGCTATACCCAGGCGCTGCTGCAAGCCGCCTGATCCGTCCTTCCCGCCTTTCCCGGACCCTGCATCATGGCCACTCAGATGTCGTCGCCCAAAGTCACCGAAATGCTGGTTGTGCCGGTCGCCGGCCAGGACAGCATGCTGCTGAACCTGTCGGGCGCCCATGCGCCCTATTTCACCCGCAACGTGGTGATCCTGAAGGACAGCGCCGGCCACACCGGCGTCGGCGAGGTGCCGGGCGGCGAGCGGATCCGCCAGACGCTGGAGGATGCCCGCGCCTTGGTGGTCGGCCAGCCGGTCGGCGCCTGGAACGCCATCCTCAACAGCGTGCGCCGCGGCTTCGCCGACCGCGATTCCGGCGGGCGCGGTTTGCAGACCTTCGATTTGCGCATCACCATCCATGCGGTGACGGCGCTGGAGGCGACGCTGCTCGACTTGCTGGGCCAGTTCCTGGAGGTGCCGGTGGCGGCCCTGCTGGGCGAGGGGCAGCAGCGCGACGCGGTGGAGATGCTGGGCTACCTGTTCTATGTCGGCGACCGCAACAGGACCGACCTCCCGTACCGGGCGGAGACGGACGCCAAGGACGGCTGGTTCCGCCTGCGCAACGAGGTGGCGCTGACCCCCGACGCGGTGGTGCGGCTGGCCGAGGCCGCCCATGACCGCTACGGCTTCAACGACTTCAAGCTGAAGGGTGGCGTGCTGCGCGGCGAGGAGGAGATCGAGGCGGTGACGGCGCTGGCCAAGCGCTTCCCCCAGGCCCGCATCACGCTCGATCCCAACGGCGCGTGGTCGTTGGAGGAGGCGATCCGCCTTTGCAAGGGCAAGGGCGCCGTGCTGGCCTATGCCGAGGATCCCTGCGGCGCCGAGCGGGGCTATTCCGGGCGCGAGGTCATGGCGGAGTTCCGCCGCGCCACCGGCCTGCCGACCGCCACCAACATGATCGCCACCGACTGGCGCCAGATGGGCCATGCCATCCAGTTGCAGTCGGTCGACATCCCCCTGGCCGACCCGCATTTCTGGACCATGCAAGGGTCCGTCCGCGTCGCCCAGATGTGCCATGAATGGGGCCTGACCTGGGGCTCGCACTCCAACAACCATTTCGACATTTCGCTGGCGATGTTCACCCATGTCGCCGCCGCCGCTCCCGGCCGCATCACCGCCATCGACACCCACTGGATCTGGCAGGACGGCCAGCGCCTGACCAAGGAGCCGTTCCGGATCGAGGGCGGGCTGGTCGCCGTGCCGCAGAAACCGGGGCTGGGCGTCGAGATCGACATGGACGAGCTGGCGAAGGCGCACGACCTCTACAAGCGGCACGGGCTGGGCGCTCGCGACGACGCCACGGCGATGCAGTACCTGATCCCCGGCTGGACGTTCGACAACAAGCGGCCGTGCCTGGTGCGGTGAAGCCGCTCCACAACGCCTTAAACCCGACCAAACAGTCAGGGCATGCCATGACCCAGAAGCCTCTCTACATCCTGGTCCATCCCGAGGACAACGTCGCCATCGTGGTGAATTCCGGCGGGCTGCCGCCGGGGACGGAGTTCGAGTGCGGGCTGGTCCTGACCGACTTCGTGCCGCAGGGCCACAAGGTGGCGCTGGCCGACCTGGACGAAGGGGCGTCGATCATCCGCTACGGGCAGGTGATCGGCACCGCCGCCCGGCCGGTCCGCCGCGGCGCCTGGATCGAGGAATCGCTGGTCCGACTGCCGCAGGCGCCGGATCTGGACACGCTGCCGCTGGCGACCGCCGTGCCGCCCGACGCCCCGGCACTGGAGGGTTATAGCTTCGAAGGCTACCGCAATCCCGACGGGACGGTCGGCACCAAGAATGTGCTGGGCATCAGCATCAGCGTGCAGTGCGTCGCCGGGGTGATGGATTTCGCCATCGAGCGGATCAAGAAGGAATTGCTGCCGAAATACCCCAACGTCGATGACGTTGTCGCCCTCAACCACACCTACGGCTGCGGCGTGGCGATCAACGCGCCGGGGGCCGCGGTGCCGATCCGCACGCTGCAAAACCTCGCCCGCAACCCGAACCTGGGCGGGGCGGTGATGGTGGTCGGGCTCGGCTGCGAGAAGCTCCAGCCGGAACGGCTGCTGCCGGCCGGGGTCGAGCCGAGCATCGTCACCTTGCAGGACGAGCGTCACCAGGGTTTCGGCGACATGGTCGCCTCCATCCTTGAAATGGCGGACCGCCGGCTGGCCCAGCTCAACGAGCGGCGGCGCGAGACCTGTCCGGCGTCGGACCTCGTCGTCGGGCTGCAATGCGGCGGCAGCGACGCCTTTTCCGGCGTGACCGCCAACCCGGCGCTGGGCTATGCCGCCGACCTGCTGGTGCGGGCCGGGGCGACGGTCATGTTTTCCGAAGTGACGGAGGTGCGCGACGCCATCCATCTGCTGACGCCGCGCGCCATCGACGAGGAGACCGGCCGCGCCCTGATCCGCGAGATGCGCTGGTACGACGACTATCTGGAGACCGGATCCGCTGACCGCAGCGCCAACCCGACCCCCGGCAACAAGAAGGGCGGCCTCGCCAACGTGGTGGAGAAGGCGCTGGGCTCCATCGCCAAGTCGGGCACCAGCCCGATTGCCGGCGTGCTGTCGCCGGGCGAGCGGGCGACTCGCAAGGGGCTGCTCTATGCCGCCACGCCGGCCAGCGACTTTATCTGCGGCACGCTGCAACTGGCGTCGGGCTGCAACATCGAGGTGTTCACCACCGGGCGCGGCACGCCCTACGGCCTCGCCATGGCGCCGGTGATCAAGGTGGCGACGCGAACCGAACTGGCCTCGCGCTGGCACGACCTGATCGACGTCGATGCCGGCCGCATCGCCACCGGCGAAGCCACCATCGAGGATGTGGGCTGGGAGCTGTTCCGCCTGATCCTTGAGGTGGCGAGTGGCAAGAAGCAGACCTGGGCCGACCATTGGGGGCTGCGCAACGCGCTGACCCTGTTCAACCCGGCGCCGGTGACCTGATCCGGCCTGACCGGACCCGAAGACCCCCGCGGCGGAGATGACCGGAGCAACCGGCGCCCGCGGCGGGAGGATATATCCACACAAGGGAGGATACCATGGGACGCCGCACCGGCATCGCGCTGGCGATGCTGCTGACTTCCGCTGCCTTCGCCATGCCTGTTCCGGCACTGGCCGACAGCTTCGCTTACGTGTCCAACGCCGCCAGCAACGACATCAGCATCTTCCGGCTGGACAGCGCCACCGGCGCCATGACCCCGGTGGGGACGGTGCCCTTCGTCGGGGTGGATAAGCCCGGATCCTCCACCCCCCTGGCGCTCAGCCCCGACCGGCGCTTCCTCTATGCCGGCGTGCGCTCGCAGCCCTATCAGGTGCAGAACTTCGCCGTCGACAGGGCGACCGGCAAGCTGAGCCATCTCGGCACTGCTCCGCTGGCCGATAGCATGGCGAACATCGTCACCGACCGCAGCGGCAAGTACCTGTTCAGCGCGTCCTACGGCGGCGACAAGGTGGCGGTGAACCCGATCGGGCCGGACGGCAAGGTCGGTCCGCCGCAGCAGGTGGTGGCGACCGGCAAGAACGCCCATTCGATCCAACCATCGCCCGACAACCGCTTCGCCTTCGCCACCAACCTGGGATCGGACCGGCTGGTGCAGTTCCGCTTCGACGCGGCCACCGGGGGGTTGAGCGAGAACGATCCGCCGTCGGTGGCGCTGCCGATGAAATCCGGTCCGCGCCACATCGTCTTCCATCCCGACGGCCGCCACCTCTATCTGGTGGACGAACTGGACGCCGCCGTCGCCGTGTTCGCCTACGACCCCGCGACCGGCAGGCTGACGGAGACGCAGCGCCTGCCGTCCCTGCCGGCCGATTTCAAGGGCGAACCCTGGGCCGCCGACATCCACACGACGCCGGACGGCCGCTTCCTCTACATCTCGGAACGGCGGACCAGCACCATCCGCTCCTTCCGGATCGACCCGGAAAGCGGCCAGTTGACCCCGCTCGCCAGCGTGGCGACGGAGGAGCAACCGCGCGGCTTCAACATCGACCCGACCGGCCGGTTCCTGGCGGCGGTGGGCGAGAAGTCGGACGGCATGACCGTCTACCGCATCGACGGCGGCAGCGGCGCGCTGGCCACGCTCGCCCGCTATCCGGCCGGCAAGCAGCCGAACTGGGTGGAGTTCGTCGCCGCGCCGTAAAACGCCGGCTTTGCGGGCCGGTCAGCCGGCCCGCACCTGCGCCAGGAAGCGGCCGACCTCGCCGCGCAGGCTTTCGGTCTGCATAGACAATTCCCGCACATTCTCCAGCACTTCGTAGGCGACCGTGCCGTTCCGCCCGGCGGCCTCGTTCACGCCGCCGATGCTGGACGACACCTCGTGGCTGCCCCGGGCGGCCTGCTGGATGTTGCGGCTGATCTCGCGGGTCGCGGCCCCCTGCTGCTCGACCGCCGAGGCGATGGAGGTGGCGACGTCGTTGACCCGGCCGATGACCTGCGCCACGTCCCTGATCTCGCGCACTGCCTGGGCGGTCTCGCCCTGGATGGCGGCGACCTGGGTGGCGATCTCCTCGGTGGCCTGGGCGGTCTGGTTGGCGAGCGCCTTGACCTCGTTCGCCACCACGGCGAAGCCGCGCCCGGCTTCGCCGGCACGGGCCGCCTCGATGGTGGCGTTGAGCGCCAGCAGGTTGGTCTGGCTGGCGATGGAGTTGATCAGACCGACCACGGCGCCGATCCGCTCGACCGCGCCGGCCAGCCCCTCGACCTTGCCGTTGGCCCGTTCGGCGCTCTCGACCGCCTCGCGGGCGATCTCGGCCGACGAGCCGACCTGCCGGCTGATCTCGTTAATCGAGCTGGTCAGCTCCTCCGTCGCTGCGGCGACGGTCTGGACGTTGGCGGAGGTCTGCTCGGTCGCCAGGGTGACGGCGCCGGCCAGCCTGCCGGTTTCGTCGGCGGCGCGCGTCATGTCCTGGGCGCGCCGTTCGATGGCGTCCGCCTCGCCGGCGACGTCGTGGATCAGGTTGCCGACGGTCTGTTCGAAATGGCTGGCGAGTGTCGTCATCGCCTCCCGCTTCTCGGCCGCGGCGCGCTCCGCCTGCTCGGCCTGGCTGGCTTCCAGGCTGGCCTTGGCCTGGGCATTCTCCTTGAACACCTGAAGCGCCTGCGCCATGCCGCCGATCTCGTTGCGCCGCGCCGTCTCCGGGAAGGTGACGCCCATGTCGCCGGCGGCGAGGGCCGTCATCTTGTCGCGCAGCCGGTGCAGCGAGCGCACGATGTCGCGGTTGACCAGGAAGGCGATCAGCACCAGCGCGGCGATCAGCGCGGCGGTGGCGGCGCCGGTCCTGGTCAGGAATTCGCGATAGGCGGCGTCGATGTCGTCGGTGTAGACGCCGGAACCGACGATCAGGCCGAGCGGCTGGTAGCGCTGCACATAGTTGGTCTTCAGCAGCGGGACGTCGGACCCCAGCTTCGGCCAGACATAATGGATGATGGCGTTGTCCTGCCGGCGCAGCGTGTCGACGATCTCGCGGACGAAATACTTGCCGGCCTTGTCCTGGAGCCCCATCCGGTCGGTGCCGACCGCCTTGTGGTTGGAGGGGTTGGCGACGGCGATGCCGTTGAGATCGTAGGCGAACAGATAGTCGGCGCCGTCATGGTAGGACATCGCATGCACCGCGTTGCGGAAGCGCGCCAGCGCCTGCTCGCGCGGCAGGGTTCCCGCCTCGACCTCGGCATTCAGCCCCTTCGCCATGCCGACCGCCATCTCCACCGCCGAGCGGATGGTGTCGATGCGGTCGTCGACCATGCGCTGGTGGGCGAAGCTGCTGCTGATGGCAATCACCACGGCCGGAGCCAGGACGGACAAGGCGACCAGTGCGGTCAGCTTTGCCCGGATCGTCAGATTTTCCAGGAGTCTCATGGGTGCCTTCATGTCGCGCGCGTCGGGGGGCGGCAACTGATATACTACGAAAGAGGAGGGCGGTCGAAATCGGATTGGCTGATTTCAGTAATATACTGACGCTATCCAGTTAAAAAATTATTCCAGCCGCGTTACCGCTTCGCGGCGGCCTCCATGCTGGAGAAATGGGCGAGCGTCGGGCCGGCGACCTCGCGCAGCAGGGCGGCGAAGCGTTCCGCCGCCGGCGACAGGGAGCGGCCGGTCTTGCGGATGAAGCCGATCCGGCGCACCAGCCCGGCGGTGCGGATCGGTTCCACCACGATGCCCTCGCAGGAGGCGGCGTCGACGGCGGATTCCGGCAGGACCGAGACGCCGAGCCCGGCCCGCACCATGCCGACCGCCGTCGACATGTAGTTCGCCTCGCAGGACAGGCTGATCTCCAGCCCTTCCTTCTCCAGCGCCCGCTCGACCAGCGACCGCACGCTGGTGCCGCGCGCCGTCAGGATCATCGGGAAGGCGACGATGTCCTTCAGCAGCAGCGGGCGCCGGCCGTTCAGCGGGTGGTCGGCGGGGAAGAAGGCGCACATGCGGTCGCAGAGGAAATCGATCACCTCGACGTCGCGGTCGGGGCCGACCCGGCTGCCGATGCCGAAATCGACCTCCTCCGCCTTGACCAGCTGGATGATCCGCTCGGCGACGACGTCGCTGACCCGGACGTCGATGTTGGGGTGGTCGGCGGCGAAGCGGCGGATGGCGATGGGCAGCAGCCCGGCGGCGACCGACGGCAGGGTGGCGACCGACACCGAGCCGCGCCGCAGCCCGGCCAGATCGTGGCTGACGCTCATCACCGCATCCAGTTCGGCCAGCACCCGCTGCAAGGCCGGCAGCAGGTCGCGGCCGGCCTGGGTCAGCACCACATGGCGCTTGTTGCGGTCGAACAGGCGCACGCCCAGGCTTTCTTCGAGCTGGCGGATCTGCACGGTCAGCGCCGGCTGCGACAGGTTGACCTCCGCCGCCGCCCTGGTGAAGCTGCCCAGACGTGCTACCGCGACGAAGGCCTTGATATGTCTCACTCCCTGGAGCATGGCGCGCCTCTTATAGAAAAATCGAATTACCGTGATACAACAAATTCATTTCTCTAATCTGATTGTGGGTTCGTACAGTGTCAATCGCGGACACCGCTTCGGCACGGTGCGGCAAAGTGGCTGATTTATAAAAGGCCCGCTGCCAGTGCTTCCGTCGGCCGGAGTCGCAAAAGACGCAGTTTTATCGAAATCCGCTCATGCGGCGTTACTCGGGGATCGAAGCCGGTCGCCCGCAGGACTCCGCCGTGTTTCTTCGCCTGACGTGAAGAGATCGCGCAATGGACGGAAAACAACAATAACAACGGCCATGGAGGAGGTTACATGCTCGCGTTACTCGGCTTGGCAACCATCGTCGTTCTGCTGGCGGCGATCATGACCAACCGGATGTCGCCGCTGGTCGCGCTGATCGCCGTGCCGATCATTGCCGCGCTGGCGGGCGGCTTCGGTCTTGAAACCAGCAAGTTCATTATTGCCGGCATCCGCTCCATCGCGCCGACTGCCGGCATGTTCGTCTTCGCCATCATCTTCTTCGGTGTCGTCACCGATGCCGGGATGATGGACCCGATCATCGACCGCATTCTGCGCGTCGTCGGCACGCGGCCGGCACGCATCACCATGGGCACCACCCTGCTGGCCCTGCTGATCCATCTCGACGGGTCCGGGGCGGTCTGCTTCCTCATCACCATTCCGGCGATGCTGCCGCTCTACGACCGGCTGGGCATGGACAAGCGCATCCTGGCGCTGTGCGTGTCGATGGCGGCGGGCGTCAATTTCCTACCCTGGACCGGGCCGATGATCCGGTCGGCCGCGGCGCTGAAGGTGCCGGTGACCGACATCTTCAATCCGCTGATCGCGGTGCAGGGCGTCGGGCTGCTGTTCATCTTTACCGTCGCCTTCCTGCTCGGCAAGCGCGAGGAGCGGCGTCTCGGCCTGTCCTCCCGGCCGCTCGCGGCGGGACAGGCCCGCTCCGTCGGCGCCATGGGCGCTCCCGATGACGCAATGCCGGTCGGGCCGGCGCCGCGCGTGCTGACGCCGGAGCAGATCAAGATCCGCCGTCCCAAGCTGTTCTGGATCAATCTGGTCCTCACCGCCGTCATCATGGCCGTGATGATCGAGGGGGCGGTCGATCCGGTGGTGATGTTCATGGTCGGCACCGTGCTGGCGCTGA
Source organism: Azospirillum palustre (assembly GCF_002573965.1). Classification (NCBI taxonomy): domain Bacteria; kingdom Pseudomonadati; phylum Pseudomonadota; class Alphaproteobacteria; order Rhodospirillales; family Azospirillaceae; genus Azospirillum; species Azospirillum palustre. The sequence continues at coordinate 860,000 of NZ_PDKW01000040.1, forward strand.
TGATCAACTATCCCGACGTCAAGATGCAGAAGGAGCGCGTCGACGCCCATGCCAAGGCGGCGCTGATGATGGCGAGCATCCTGCTGGCGGCCGGCGTCTTCACCGGCATCATGACCGGCACCAAGATGCTGACCGCCATGGCCCAGTCCGCCGTCGCCTTCGTCCCGCCGGACATGGCGCAGCATGTTCCCTTCGCACTGGGCATCCTGTCGATGCCGCTCAGCCTGCTGTTCGACCCGGACTCCTATTATTTCGGCATGATGCCGGTGATCGCCGAAGTTTATAAGACGCTGGGCGGCGACCCGATCCAGATCGCCCAGGCCTCCGTTCTCGGCCAGATGACCGTCGGTTTCCCGGTCAGCCCGCTCACCCCCGCCACCTTCCTGGTTGTCGGCCTGTGCGGCATCGGGCTGGGAGAGCATCAGAAATTCTCGATCCCCTATCTGTTCGCCGCCTCGGTCGTCATGACCGTCGCCGCGGCCATCCTCGGGGTCATCCCCTTCTGACGCGGGCCCAAGGGGGTCCGCACACAGGAGTACCATCATGAAGACCATCCGCATCGGATCGGGCGCCGGCTATTCGGGCGACCGCATCGAGCCGGCCGTTGAACTGGCCGAGAAGGGTGACATCCAGTATCTCGTCTTCGAATGCCTGGCGGAGCGCACCATCGCCATCGCCCAGGGCGCCAAGCTGAAGGACCCGGCGCAAGGCTACGACCCGCTGCTGGCGGAGCGCATGCTGGCGGTGCTGCGGCCTTGCCATGAGAAGGGCATCCGCATCGTCACCAACATGGGGGCGGCCAACCCGGCGGCCGCCGCCGCGAAGACGCGGGACATCGCCCGCTCGCTCGGCCTGGAGGGGCTGAAGATCGCGGCGGTGTCCGGCGACGACGTGCTGGAGACGCTGAAATCCGGCGACCACCGCATCGAGGAAACCGGCGAGCCGGTGTCGGCGATGGCCGGCAGTCTGGTCTCGGCCAACGCCTATCTCGGCGCCGCCCCCATCGTCGCGGCGCTGAAGGCCGGGGCCGACATCGTCATCACCGGCCGCGTCGCCGATCCGGCCCTCTTCCTCGCCCCGCAGATCTTCGAGTTCGGCTGGTCGATGGAGGATTGGAACCGCCTCGGCAAGGGGACTGTGGTCGGGCATCTGCTGGAATGCGCCGGCCAGATCACCGGCGGCTATTTCGCCGATCCCGGCGTGAAGGACGTTGCCGGTCTGGCCCGTCTCGGCTTTCCCATCGCCGAGGTGGGGGAGGACGGCAGCGCCGTCATCACCAAGGTGGCGGGATCCGGCGGTGCGGTGACCACCGCCACCTGCAAGGAACAGCTGCTCTACGAGATCCACGATCCGGCTGCCTACTACACGCCCGATGTTGTCGCTGATTTCTCGCAGGTGCGATTCACCCAGGAGGGGCCCGACCGTGTGCGGGTGGCCGGCGCCGGCGGGCGTCCGCGGCCGGCCACGCTGAAGGTCTCGGTCGGCTATATCGACAGTTTCATCGGCGAGGGGCAGATCTCCTATGCCGGTCCCGGCGCGCTGGCGCGCGGCCGGCTGGCGCTGGAGATCGTGCGCGAGCGTCTGGCGCTGACCGGCGTGGCGGCGACCGAACTGCGCTTCGACCTGATCGGCGTCGATTCCATCCACGGCAGTGCGCTGTCCACCGCGGGCGGGCGGGAGCCATACGAGGTGCGCGTGCGAGTGATCGGCCGGACCGGCAGCCTGAAGGAGGCGCAGCGCATCGGCAACGAGGTCGAGACCCTCTACACCAACGGCCCGGCCAGCGGCGGCGGTGCCACCAAGTCGGCCAAGGACGTGGTGGCGATGCTCTCGGCCCTGCTGCCCCGCGAGCTGGCAAAGCCCGCCATCGAGTTTATGGAGGCCTGACATGAAACTCCGCGACATCGCCCATTCCCGCACCGGCGACAAGGGCGACATCTCCAACATCTCCGTCATCGCCTTCGACGAGGCGGATTATCCGCTGATCGAGGCCCATGTCACCGCCGACCGCGTGAAGGACCTGTTCCATGAGGTCGTGCATGGCGAGGTGGCGCGTTACGAGATACCCAGCATCGGCGCGCTGAACTTCGTGATGCGGCAGGCGCTCGGCGGTGGCGTGACCCGCTCGCTGGCGCTCGACGCCCATGGCAAGTGCCTGGCGTCGGCGCTGCTGGACCTCGAAATGCCCGACATCGCCCGGCCCATCCAGGCGGCGTGACGGGAGAGGTGCGCGTTACTCCCGGCCACGCCGGGCTTTGCTCAGCGCGCTGCCGGCCGACGCGAACATGATGCAGGCGATGGCGGCCCACTGCACCGCGCTCAGCAGCTCGCCCAGCATCAGGAAGCCGATCAGCGCCGCCACGGCGGGGGAGGCGCTGACGGCAAGGCCGAAGACGTGGCTCGGCAGGCGGCGGAGCGCCATCATCTCCAGCAGATAGGGCACCATGCTCGACAGCACCGCCACCGCGAGGCCGGTGAAGAGCACCGCCGGAACCAGCAGCCCGCCGCCGGCATGGGAAATCCCCAGCGGGACGGTGAAGCTGGCCGCCACCAGCATGCCCCAGGCCACCGCCTGCCCGCCCGGCAGGGCCGAGGCGCGCTTGCCGAACACGATGTAGAGCGCCCAGCAGAAGGCCGCCGCCGCGGCATAGGCGACGCCCACCGGGTTCAGAACGCCGGACGCCTCGTGCAGCGGCAGCAGCAGGACAAGCCCGACCGCGGCGCAGGCGATCCACAGGAAATCCTTCAGCCGGTGCGATCCGAGCAGCGCCACCGCCAGCGGCCCGGTCACCTCGATGGCGATGGCGATGGCGATGGGGATCAGCTCCATCGCGCGGTAGATCGACAGGTTCATCGCGCCCAGCGTGGCGCCGTAGACCAGCAGGTTGCGCAGATCCCCGCGTCCCGGCAGGCTGCGCCACGGGCGCAGGATCGCCATCAGCATCAGCGCCGACAGCCCCACCCGCAGGCCGGTCACGCCCTCTGCCCCAACCAGTGGGAACAGCGATTTCGCCGACGCCGCCCCGACATATTGCGACAGCAGCGAGGCAAGCAGGAGCAGCAGCGGCAGCGCCGCCGGTTCGGGCCGGGTGGCGGAGGTGGATTCCATGGAGGCGTTCACCACGCGGGGGGGCTCCCGGCAGAAGGTTCGGCGGAACAGGTCTGGTGAAAAGATACTGTGACGCTGGGGCAGAAGGCGCTTAAGTTTGGCGTTTCCGACGCACCGTTCTTTCGCCGAAGCCGCCATGCGCTCAACAATCGCTCGCCCACCGGATCAACTCGACGAGCAGGACCGCGCGATCCTGCGCATCCTGCAACTGGACAACAAGACCTCGCAGCGCGAGATCGGCGAGGCGGTGCATCTGTCCGCCCCGGCCGTGCAGCGCCGCATTGCCCGGATGGAGGCGGCCGGCATCATCCGCCGCAATGTGGCGGTGGTCGATCCGGTGGCGGCCGGGCAGGGGGTGACGGTGGTGGTGGAGGTCCAGACGGTCAACGACCGCTCCCCGACCATCGCCGCCGCCAAGCGCCTGTTCCGCGAGGCGCCGGAGGTGCAGCAATGCTATTTCGTCACCGGGAAGGCGAGCTTCGTCCTGATCCTGCTGGTCCCGGACATGGCGAGCTACGAGGTTATGTCGCGCCGCCTGTTCGCCGACAACGAGCTGGTGCAGTCCTTCCAGACCATGGTCGTGCTCGATCCGGTGAAGGTGACGCTGGAGGTCGATCTGTAAGACGGCAGGCCGGTCAATCTGGCCACTGCTCGTATCCCCAATCCTCGGCATCCGGGTCGGCGGTCCCGAGCGGCGCCACGCTGGCCCCGGCATCGAGAGCGGCCGCCAGCCAGGGCTCGACACTGCCGACCGGAGACAGCCGGCACCAGCGGCGCCGCCGGCCATCCCACCGGCAATGGCCCTGCCGCTTCATCTCCTCCCGCAATTCCCAGGACGGGATGGCTGGAAAGCGCAGTTCCAGGCCGCGCTCGCTCTGCACGATCTCCACACGCTCTCCGGCGGCGGTGGTGTGGGCCAGCCCGTCCTCCAGGACCTTGCGCAGGGCGACGGCGCGATCCTCGCGGATGCGCGTTTCCGCCTCGCGCTGGCGGCGGCGTTCGGCCATGGCGTCGGCGATCCAGTCCGGCGGCTCCTCCAGCACCCGGTAGCCGGCGCCGCCGCGCGGGCCGGGGGCCTCTTCCAGCAGCCCGTCGCGCAGAAGGTCGGCAAGCAGCGACTTCAGCCGGTCGCGGTCGGCCGGGATGCCGGGCAGGCGGTTCGCCGCGGCATCGGCAACGGTGAAGCGCTCGCCGGCCCCCCAGCCCTCATGGATCGCGGCAGCCAGGGCGTGCAGCTCGGCGACGCGGCTTCGCTGGTCGGTCAGGTGGCCGGCGACAATGGGGTTGGGCGGCAGGTCGGCCCTCCCGGTCAGGCCGCAGGTCCGGCACTGCCAGGCGCCGGGGTCGGCCAGCAGCAGCTGGGGGGCGCAACGGCGCTTGCGGCAATGCTCCTCGCTGCCCGCTTCCGGCAGGCCGCGCCCGCTGTCCAGCAGGACGCGGATGGCGTCGAGCGGCGTGTCGGCGAGATCCCGCAGCCGGTCCAGCACATCGGCGGGCAGCCAGACCTCGGCACCCCCGCTCTCGTCGGCGGAGACGAAGCGGCTTTTCAGAGCGCGGCGTCTTACGGGCGTCAGCAGGGCCAGTGCCCGCTCGGCGGTGTAGCTCTCGTCGAAGGTGTCGGCGAGCAAGTCCGCCAGATCGCCCAGCGTTGCCGGAGGTGCCAGCGCGCCCTCGTCCCCGGCGGCGAGGATTCGGCGGGCCTCGCCAAGGATTTCCGTGTTTTTGTCCGCCCCCATCGCCATCTACGTCCCGATCCCCGTCCATTCCGCGTCGCAAGCTGGTCCGCGCAGCAAGCTGGGCATGCCGGAAATGCCAGTCAAGCGCCGGCTGGACAGTCGGCGGAGCCCGCCTGGTTCAGGAACGGCCCGGTTAGGCGCGGTGTTGATCGGGTGCATCGAACGGTGCCAGAGACGGAAAGGTTTTCCAATGTCAGACAGCACGCATTTCGCCCCGCCCGGCCCGCTCGGCTTCGGCGGAGCGCCCCTGGGCAACATGTTCGAGGAGGTGACCGACGAGACGGCCGCGGCAACCCTCGACGCCGCCTGGGATGCCGGCATCCGCTATTTCGACACGGCCCCCGAATATGGTCCCGGCATTTCCGAACACCGGTTCGGCCATGTCCTGCGCAGCCGCCCGCGCGACGGGTTCGTTCTGTCGACCAAGGTCGGCCGGCTGCTGCGCGCCGATGCCGGCAAGGGCGGCCAGCATGGTCCCTTCGTGAAGGGCCTGCCGTTTCGCGTCGATTACGACTACAGCGCCGACGGCGTGCGCCGCTCCATCGAGGACAGCCTGCAACGGCTTGGCATGGCGCGCATCGACATCGCCTATATCCACGACTGCGCCGAGGACGCCCATGGCGACCGCTGGCAGGAGGTGTTCGACACCGCCATGAAGGGTGCCGCCGTCGCTTTGACCCGGCTGCGCGAAGAGGGGGTGATCCGCGGCTGGGGCCTTGGCGTCAACCGGGTGGAGCCCTGCGTGATGGCGCTGGAGCGGGCAGACCCCGACGTCTTCCTGCTGGCCGGACGCTACAGCCTGCTGAACCAGCCGGCACTGGACGAGCTGTTTCCCCGCTGTGCCGAGCGCGGCGTCCATGTGGTGGTCGGCGGCCCCTACAACTCCGGTATCATCGCCGGGGGCAGGAATTTCGAGTATCAGGAGGCGTCCCCCGACAAGGTGGCGGCGCGCGACCGGCTGGCGGAAATCGCCAGGCGCCACGGTGTCGATCTGCGCGCGGCGGCACTGCAATTCTGCGCCGCGCATCCGGTCGTCGCCTCGGTCATTCCCGGCACCAAGAACCCGGCGCGCGTTCATGAGAATGTGACGCTGATGAGCCAGCCGATCCCCGCCGACTTCTGGCGGGAGCTGAAGTCCTCCGGCGTCCTGCCGGAACAGGCGCCGACCCCGGCCTGAGCAAGTCCCGGTTCAGGCACTCCGGCGGCGGTGCCGGCGTCTCGGCGCCGCGCCGCCGCCATCGGGCAAACCGCCAAGCCATCGGCGGCGATGGCGGGGCGCCCTTCAGGCGGAACCTGGGCCGTCGGCTCATGGTCCATCACCCATGCGGCATGGACCCGACCTTCAGGTTCGGCTCTCCTGTCAGCTGTCCACCACCGTCCCCGGGTGCCCCACTTCGAAGCGGGCTGGGTCGATGCCGTGGCTGGCCAGGGCGGCGCGCAGCAGCTGCGGCGGCTCGTCCCTGGCTTCGTCGGTCAGGGCGAAGGTTCCCCAATGGATACCGACGGCCTTCCTCGCCCCGATGTCCAGCATGATCCGCACCGCCTCGTCCGGGTCGCAATGCTGGGCGGACATGAACCAGCGCGGGTCGTAGGCACCGATGGGGATCAGCCCCAGATCGCAGGCTCCCAGCCGTTCGCCGATGGCGCGGAAGGCCGCCCCGCTGCCATAGCCGGTGTCCCCGGCGAAATAGACCGAGCCCGCCGGGGTGCGCAGGACGAAGCCGCCCCACAGCGCCATGCGCCGGTCACGGCCGGTGCGCGACGACCAATGGTTGGCCGGCACGATGTGGACCTCCGCCTCCGGCGTCAGGTCGAACCGGCTCCACCAGTCGCCCGCCGCGACCCGCACCCCAGGGATATGCTTGCGCAGGATGGTGTCGTTGCCGAGCGGCGTGACCATCAGCGGCGCATCGCGCTCGTGCAGGCGCTTCAGCGTCGCCACGTCGAGATGGTCGTAATGGTTGTGCGACACCAGGACCGCGTCGATCCTCGGCAAATCGTGGAAGCGGATGCCCGGTGCGGTGACCCGCTTCGGCCCGGCGAAGCGGACCGGGCTGGCGCGGTCGGACCAGACCGGATCGGTCAGGATGTTCAGCCCGGCCGCCTGGACCAGGGTGGTGACATGCCCCACCACCGTCACGCGGAGGCCCGCGACGTGCCGTGCCGGCATCACCGGCGTGACCGCCACCTGCCGCGGCCATTTGACCGCCTTCCGCCCGAATTGCCAGCGCAGCAGCTGGCGCAGGCTGCGGTCGGTTTCCGGTTCGCCCGGATTGAAGAAGCGCAGCCCGTCGAAATTCGACGTCGCCGGACCCTGCCAGTAGGGATTGCGCATGCGTACCGGATCCTTTGCAACCATGGTCCCGGAGGAGATGGTGTCGCCGCGGCGAAGTTCTATGGACCGGCGGCGGGCGGTCGGGCTACTGTGCCGTCTTCATTCATGGTTTGATCCCGGTTCGATCCAATGCAGTCAGATAGCCCGACCGACGAACAGCATCGCGCCATCCAGGCGATCGACGCCTGGTACAAGGACGACAGCGCCCAGCAGGTCTTCTGGCTGGCCGGGGAGGCCGGAACCGGCAAGACCAAGACCACCGTCTTCGCGCTGGAGCATCTGCTGGAGCGCCGCCGGCTGACCGATTATGTGGTTGGCGCCCCCACCGGCAAGGCCGCCCAGGTGCTGCGCCAGAAGGGCATCGACGGGGCGGCGACCCTGCATTCGCTGCTCTACGCCCCGCGCAAGGACGGCGACAGCGGCGAGCTGATCTTCGCCCGCCGTAACGACGGGCCGGTCGCCGACGCCGACCTGATCGTCTGCGACGAAGGATCTATGATCGGCGACGATCTGGCGCGCGACCTGATGCGGACCGAAAAGAAGATCCTCGTCATCGCCGACGATTACCAGCTGCCGCCGGTTTCCGGCCAGGGCCTGTTCACCAGCGGGGAGCCGGATTTCCGCCTGACCGAGCCGCACCGCACCGCCCGCGAAAGCCCGGTGATCCGGCTGGCCCATCTGCTGCGCCGGCAGGAGATGCCGCGGCGCTTCGGGTCCGTCGGCAAGGTCCATGTCCTGCCGCTGGAGCACCGCACCCAGTCCCTGGTGATGCGGCAGTCCTCGCAGGCGATCTGCGGCACCCACCGCGTCCGCACCACCTACACCAAGCGGATGCGCACGCTGCTCGGCCACGACTCCACGATGCCGCAGGCGGGGGAGCGCGTCATCTGCCGGCGCAACCAGAAGGACGAAGGGCTCTTCAATGGCATGATCGGCTCCCTGACCCGGCCGGCCGCCGAGGCGCAGGGCCGCGATGCCGGCCTGTGGTCGCTCGGCGTGCAGATGGAGGACGAGGTGCGGTCGCGCAGCAAGCTGATCGTCCATCCCTGGATGTTCCAGGCCCATTACACCGAGGGGATGGTTCAGCCGCGGGTGGGCAAGGACATCCAGCTTTACGACTGGGCGTGGCTGATCACCTGCCATGCCTCGCAGGGGTCGGAATTCCCGTCGGTCACCGTGGTGGACGATTCGGCTGCCTTCCGGGAGCATCGCTGGCGCTGGCTCTACACCGCCGTCACCCGCTCGCGCGAGGAACTGGTTCTGCTGCTGCGCAATGCCGACCTCGGCGGGCCGTGGCAGGTTCCTGAATTCGATGACTGCCTGCCGGCCTGATCCATAAGTTCAATTTATCGAACGCATCACATCTTTGTGTTGGATGTGATCGGATGCGGTCTCCATAATTTTACGTATGGGAACGGTGTTTTCCGGTCCCGACCGCTTCCGGAGACCCGTCCCATGATCCCCGATACCGCGGCACCCGCAAAGGCGGTGCCGGGAAAGCCCCTGCTTTTCCAAATTCGCAGCCTTCTGCCCGGGCTTGCGCTGTGCGTCGCCGTTACCGCACTCGCCTTCCTCGCGGCGAGGGCGGAGGTGGCGCTGTTCGGCGAGGCGTGGATCGAGGCGCTGGTGCTGGCGATCCTGATCGGCACCACGCTCCGCACCGCCTGGGCGCCGCCGGCACGCTGGCAACCGGGCATCGCCTTTTCCGCCAAAATCCTGCTGGAGGTGGCGGTGGTCCTGCTGGGGGCCTCGGTCAGCGCCGCGACCATCCTGTCGGCCGGGCCGGCCCTGCTGCTGGGCATCGCAGGGGTGGTGGCGCTAGCGCTGCTCGCGGGATTCGGGATCGGGAGGCTGCTCGGCCTGCCGGTGCGCATGGCGGTGCTGGTGGCCTGCGGCAACGCGATCTGCGGCAATTCGGCCATCGCCGCGGTGGCGCCGGTGATCGATGCGCACAGCGACGACGTCGCCGCCTCCATCGCCTTCACCGCCGTGCTGGGCGTGGCCGTCGTGCTTGGCCTGCCGCTGCTCGGCATCGGGTTGCGGCTGAGCGGGGTGCAGTATGGCGCGCTGGCCGGACTGACCGTCTATGCCGTGCCGCAGGTGATCGCCGCCGCGGCCCCGTTGGGCGCCACCGCCGTGCAGGTCGGCACGCTGGTGAAGCTGGTGCGGGTGCTGATGCTTGGGCCGGTCTGCCTGCTGCTGTCGCTGCTGGCGCCCCGGCTGGGCGGAGACGCGGTTGACGCCGATGCCGCCGCGCCGCGTCGAGTCCGGCCCCGTCCGCCGGTCCATCATCTGGTGCCGTGGTTCATCCAGGGCTTCCTGGCGATGATCGCCCTGCGCTCGTTCGACCTCATTCCCCATGCCGCCCTGCCGGCGATGGAGCACGCGGCCACCCTGCTTACGGTGGTGTCGATGGCGGCGCTGGGACTGGGGGTCGATGTGCGGACGGTGGCGCGGGCCGGCGGGCGGGTGACGGCGGCGGCGGTGCTTTCCCTGCTGGCGCTGGGCACCATCAGCCTGACCCTGATCCGCCTGATCGGCCTGACGTGAGGCTTGGGCTGGAAAACGGGCGGGAGTCTACATCCGGCGCCCGAGGGCCGCATTGATGCAGGTTAATGCAGGATTCCGCCGCTGTGCGATCCTGGGATCACCAAGTCCCTTCGCCCGCCCCTCAACGGCCGGCCGGCGGATGGGGCGGGCCCCGCGGGGAGGGCGGCCCAGGCGCCGCGCGCCCCGCGCGTAGAACAAGGAGCATGGTCATGCGTCAACCGTTGCAGATCGCCTTCCGCAACATCGACCCCTCTCCCGCCCTGGAGCATTCGATCCGCGAGCATGCCGACAAGCTCGACCGCTATTTCGGAAATATCCTGTCCAAACGCGTGGTTTTCGAAGTTCCCCACCGCCATCAGCATCAGGGCAAGCAGTACACCGTCCAGGTCGCCCTGACCGTTCCCGGAGAGGAACTGGTCGTTCGCAGCGACAAGTCTGGCGGTCACGGCCACGAGAGCGCCGATGCGGCCATCCGTGACGCCTTCGACGCCGCACGCCGCACATTGGAGCGTTTCGCCGAGCGTCATCGCCACGAGGTGAAGGCCCACGCGTCCGACGCCGCCCTGCCGTAATCGCCTGGACAGCAAACTGTCCGTTTCCGATCCGCCCAGCGCCCCGCCTATCCGGCCATCCGGACGGGCGGGGCGCTTTGCTTTACGGCAGCCCTATTAAATTAAACAGCTTAATAACGTACAAAATAATCATTACCGCAATAATTCACATAAAGATGCGAATTTTCCTACTTGAAAAGTAGGAATATGTGATGTTCAATCTCCCCGATCCGTCGGGGCGAATCTCGTCGCTCCGGACATTTGTGCCGCAGGAGAACGGAGCCATGACGATCGACACTGCTCAACACTCCGCCCCGCCGTCTCTCGACCATCTGGTCGGGGTGATCGGGGACAATCTGCGTGGCCTCCGCCGGCGGCAGGGGCTGTCGGTGGACGGGCTGGCACAGCTGTCCGGCAGCGACCCTCATATCCTGATGGCGATCGAGGAAGGACGGCATCGGCCCGACATCGGCACCTTGTGGACGGTCGCCAAGGCGCTGGACCTGTCATTTTCCAGCCTGCTCAGCACCGGGGGCGACGCCGGCACCACGGTGATCCGGCGGGCCGAGCAGCGCAGCCTGACCTCCCGCGACGGCCTTTTCACCTCCCGCGCCCTGTTTCCGCTGAAGGGCGAGCGGCAGGTGGAGTTCTACGAACTGCGCCTGTCGCCCGGCGCCGACGAGTCCGCCGACGGCCACTCCCCCGGCACGATTGAAAACATCCTGGTCGGCCGTGGGCAGGTCGACATCGTCACCGCCGATGGCGAGCACCGGCTGGAAGAGGGCGACTCGATCCTGTTCGAGGCCGACGTCCCCCACCGCTACCGCAATTCCGGCGATGACGAGGCGGTGCTGTACCTTGTCATGTCCTACATCCTCTGACCTTGGGGAGAGCGGCGATGCCGGACACCGTCCTGCCTTTTCAGCGACATCTGCCCGATCCGCAGGTGGTGGAGCTGGGCGCGCTGGCTGCCCGCGCCGGCCTCGTTCCCGCCGACCCGCTGCGCCAGACGCTGGCCGAGGCGCGCGATGCGGCGGAGCGCTACCATGTCTTCCTCAACGGCCCGGCGCTGCCCGCCGCGCTGCCCGCCGACGTGCGGGAGGTGGTGACGGACGGCCCGGCAGGGCCTTTGCGCCTGCGCCTGATCAGGCCGCCGGGCGTGCCGGAGGATGGGCGGCCCCTGCCGGTGCTGATCTATTTCCATGGCGGCGGCTTCGTGGTCAATTCCATCGATACCCATGACCGGCTGCTGCGCCTTCTGGCCCGGCACAGCGGTGCCGTGGTCTGTGCCGTCGCCTACAGCCTCGCGCCGGAGCGGCGTTTTCCCCATCAGCGGGGGGAGGCGCTGGCCGCCCTGCGCTGGGTGGTTCGCCACGGTGCCGGCCATGGCCTCGACCCGGAGCGGATCGCCGCTGGCGGCGATTCCGCGGGTGCCAATCTGGCGCTCGGCCTCGCCCTCGATGCGCGGGACGAGCCGGGGCCGCCGCTGTCCTTCGTCCTGCTGCTCTACGGCATGTTCGCCCATGATTTCGACACCGAATCGCACCGGCTGTTCGGCGACGGACGTTTTGGTCTGACAACGGAGCGGATGCGCTGGTACTGGCGGCAGTATCTCGGCCATGGCGGGATCAGCCGCGACCCCGCGGCGGCTCCGCTGCTCGCCGACCTGCGCGGATTGCCGGCGCTGCACATTGCCGCTGCCGGGCTGGACTGCCTGCGCGACGACAGCCTGCGGCTCGCCCAGCGGCTGGAGCAGGCACGGATCCCGCACCGGTTGGTCCTGCATGAAACTCTTCCCCACTCCTTCGCCTGCATGACCCGTCCTGTCCGCAAGGCGGAGGAGGCGGTGATCCTGGCCGCCGACTCCGTCCGCCGGGCCTTGTGCCGCTGACTGAGCCCCCGAATGCGCCACTGAACGCCGGCCGTCCGTTTTCGAGCCATTCTCCGCCGCGCCCGTCCGGTTCGTCCGGGCGGGCGGGCGCAATATTTTCCGCCTGCCGGGCCGGTCAGGGGCAATCCTACTTGCCGGTGCAGCGCACACTATGGTTGCGTCGATATTTGCGATTGATCGGGGCTTCGACATGATCGAAAACGGTTCCTCGATTCTGGAGCGCCACAAGGTCTCCGTGGTCGGATCGGGAGCGGAAACGCTGGTCCTCATTCCCGGCTTCGGCACGGAACAGTCTGCATGGCGCCACGTCGTGGAGGCGATGCAGGACCGCTATCGCATCGTGGTGTTCGATCTGGTCGGGATCGGTCCCGGCAATCAGATGCATTACGACCATGCCAGCTACGGCACGCTGGACGCCTATGCCCGCGATGTGGTGGCCATCCTCGAAACCCTTTGGATCGAGAAGTGCATCTGCATCGGTCATTCGGTGGCGGGGATGGTGGCGGCGCTTGCCTCGATCAGGATGCCGCACCTGTTTGCCAAGCTGGTCCTGCTGGGCGGATCGGCCTGCTATCGCAATGTCGGCGACTATCGCGGCGGTTTCGACACCGCCGGCATCGATGCCCTGATCGACAACGCCACGCAGGATTACATGCGGTGGACGGTCCAATTCGGGCAGATGGTCGTCTCCCGCCCGGCGGAGGACCCGGTCGTGCGGGAATTCGCCGCCTCGCTGCGGGCGATGCGTCCGGACATGGCGCTGTCGCTGCTGCTGACCGTGCTGCGCAGCGACGTCCGCAGCCGTCTTGCCGAGGTGACGGTGCCCGCCGTCATCCTGCAAGCCCGGGAGGACGCCGCGGTGACCCGTGAAGCGGCGGAATATCTGCGCGACCATCTGTCAGGCAGCGTTCTTGAGATTCTGGACGCCTCCGGGCACCTGCCCCACCTGTCGGCACCCGGAACGGTGATCGCGGCGCTCGGCCGCCATCTCTCCTGACTTTGCTAATTTAGTGATCTCACAGTATAAATCCGGTATTCGCCGCATCGAAGGCCAAGACCCTAAACCAAGGTCTAGGGTTGCTCGACCTAAACACTGCCGGGGTTAATCTGTGTCTAGTGGTGTGCGGCACATGGTCGCGCTTACCCTGTGTGGGCAAGCCGGGCGGTGCTTCCTCTCCGTGGGAAGACGCGCGCAAGCCAACGGAGACGCCCCATGGCCTCGACCCACCAGTCCAATCTGCGGATGCGCTACGTTCCGACGCCGGATGAGCCGGAGGTACTGATCCTCGGCTCGGGCAGCGGCACGGTGGGGGTTGCACGGATCCGCTGCATCGCGGGTGGCGTCGGCCATTTCAGCCCGGCGTCGGAGGACGCCTTTCTGGTCAGCCATCACCTGTCCAACTTCCATTCCGACGTCTGGGTCGACGGCCGGCTGGTGGAGAAGCCCGCCAACATCGCCGGGCTGACCTCGATCCACGACTACCGCCGCAAGATCGATTGCCACATGCACACGGCCTTCGACACGCTGACCTTCCATCTGCCCCGGACGGCGCTGGAAAGCGCCTGCCCCGACGTCCATGGCGGCCGGCTGGAGGACCTGTCGATTGCGCCCAGCAGTCCGGTCAACGATCCGACCGTGCGGGCGCTGGCATCGGCCATCCTGCCGACGCTGGAGTTTCCGGAGCGGATCAGCCTGCTCTATCTCGACCATGTCTGTTCGGCGCTGGCGACCCATGTCGTGACCGCCTATGGCCGGGTGAGCGCCGCCAGGACCGGGGGCATGCTGGCGCCCTGGCAGGAAAGGCGGGTGAAGGAGATGATCGCAGCCAATCTCGACGGCGAGATCCGGCTGGCCGATCTTGCCGCCGAATGCCGGCTGTCGGTCGGGCATTTCGTCCGCGCCTTCCGCCGTACCGCCAACACCACGCCCTACCAGTGGCTGCTTCACCGGCGGATCGACCATGCGAAGACGCTGATGCGCGACGGATCCCAGACGCTGGCCGACGTGGCGCTGGCCTGCGGCTTCGCCGACCAGAGCCATTTCACCCGCACCTTCAGCCGTCTGGTCGGCATTTCGCCGCGCAGCTGGCGGCGGCGCAATGCCGGTGTCGATACCGTCCTGCCGGCAGGCCTCCCGTCCCATGCGCCTGCCGAAATCCCCTTTGCCTGATCGCCCAGCCGGCGCATCGCGGCAATTTCCCCAACTGCGGCGGAATGCCGCTATCCTGCCGAGGCTGTGCTGGGGAAGGGCCGCTTCATGGAGTCCAGTCTATACCATCTGACGGAGACGGGCTCCGGCACCCACGCGCTTGGCGGCGATGGGGAAACCCGGCTGCTGCGGGTGACGCGGCCGGGCCAGCCCTTTCCGATCCTGGCGCGCATGGCGGAACCGGGTGTGCCCGCCGATGCCGTGCTCGCCCGCCTGCGGCAGGAGCATGACCTGTCGCGGCTGCTCGACCCCGCCTGGGCGGTGAAGCCGCTCGAACTGCTGCGCCATGGCGCCGTCCCGGTGCTGACCCTGGCCGATCCGGGCGGGCAGCCGCTGTCGGCGCTGATGCTGTCCACGCCTGCCGTATCTGCCGGGTCATTCCGCCAGCGGCTGTCCCTCGCGATCCGCATCGCCGCCGCGGTGGCGCGGCTGCACCGTCGCGGGATCCTGCATGGCGACCTGCGGCCCTTCAACATCCTGGTCGGGGAGGATGGCGCGGTGCGGCTGACCGGCTTCGGCCGTGCCGCCGACCTGTCGGCCCCGCAGCGGCAGGAGGTGGAGCGGCCGGCGGCGCTGCTGCCCTACATGGCGCCCGAGCAGTCGGGGCGGATGAACCGGCCGGTCGACCGGCGCAGCGACCTCTATGCGCTGGGCGTCACGCTCTACGAGCTGTTCACGGGAGAACTGCCCTTCGCCGCCCGCGATGCGATGGAATGGGTCCACAGCCATCTCGCCCGCGCGCCGATTCCGCCGGCCACCCATGCTCCCGACCTGCCGCCGGCGATGTCCGGCATCCTGCTGCGGCTGCTCGCCAAGACGGCGGAGGACCGTTACCAGACCGCCGATGGCCTTGTCCGCGACCTCACCCATGCCCTCCGGCTTTGGGATGGGCAGGGCAGCATTCCGGCCTTCCCGCCCGGCGGTCGCGACCTGCCGGAGGGGCTGGAGCCGCCGTCCTCACTCTATGGCCGGGAGGAGCCGGTGGCCGTGCTCCAGGCCGCCTTCGAACGGGTCGCCGGGCGGGGCCGGATGGGCATCGTGCTGATTTCCGGCCGGTCCGGCGTGGGGAAGTCGGCGGTCGTCCATGCGCTGGAGGAACAGTTGGTGCCGCCGCGCGGCCTGTTCGCCGCCGGCAAGTTCGACCAGGGCCGCCGCGACCTCCCCTATGCCAGCCTGGCGGAAGCCTTCCGCGGCCTGATCACGCGCATCCTGGCCCTGCCGGTCCCGCACCGCGACCAGTGGAGCCGCGGTCTTGCCGACGCGGTCGGCGACGGCGGCGCGCTGATGACCGCGCTGATCCCCAACCTTGCCCTGCTGATCGGCGAACAGCCGCCGGTGCCGCCGCTGCCGCCGCAGGAGGCGCAGAACCGCTTCGACCTGCTGTTCCGCCGCGTGCTCCAGCTTTTCGCCCGCGCCGACCACCCGCTGGCGCTGTTCCTCGACGATCTGCAATGGCTGGACCGCGCGACGCTGGATCTGCTGAACCGGCTGGTCGCCGACGGCGGCATCGGTCATCTGCTGCTGATTGGCGCCTACCGCAGCGACGAGGTCGGGCCGGACCACCCGCTCGCTGCCCTGATGGAGCGGATCAGGCGTTCCGCGGCCGAGCCTGCCGAAGCGGAAATCGATTGCTGCGAGATCGCGCTGGGACCGCTGTCGTCCGACGACCTGCGCCGGATGGTTTCCGACAGCCTGGACCGCAAGCCCGACGAGGTGGCGGCGCTGGCCGCCCTGCTGGAGGAGCGGACCGGTGGCAACGCCTTCTTCGCCGTGCAGCTTCTGACCGCGCTGGAGCGCTCCGGCCGGCTGTGGTTCGACCGCGAGGCGAAGCGCTGGGACTGGGACATGGCGGCGGTGGAGACGGCACGGTCGGGCGCCAGCATCGCCACCTTGATGACCGAGCGGCTCGGGCGCTTCCCGGCGCGGGCGCGCGACCTGCTGGCCCGGCTTGCCGCGCTCGGCGCCAGCGCCCCCCTTGCCACCCTGGCGCTTGCCGCCGGCCTGACCGAGGCGGAAACCGCGCGCGATCTGGAGCCGGTGCTGGCCGAAGGGCTGATTCTGCGCAGCGACGGCGGTTACCGCTTCCTCCATGACCGGGTGCAGGAGGGGGCCTATGCGCTGGTGCCGGCCGAGGGGCGCAGCAGGCTCCATCTCGACATTGCCCGTGCGTTGCATCGCGGTTTTGCCGCCGATCTGTCGGGAGGTCGGCTGTTTGCGCTGGTCGGGCAGTATGACCGGTGCCTCTCCCTGATCCAGGACGGGCGTGAGCGGGAGGAGGTGGCGACGCTCCACCTCGCCGCCGGTCATCAGGCCAAGGCCGCCAGCGCCCATGGCTCCGCCCTCGCCTATGCGCTGGCCGGCCTCCGCCTGCTGGAGGGTGGCCAATGGGAGCGGCGGCACCGGCTGGCCTTCGCGCTCGAACATCTCCAGGCCGAATGCGAGTTCCTCAGCGGCGACCTGCAACGGGCGGAGTTGCGGCTTCTCGGGCTGGTCGGGCGGAGCGGATGTCCGGCCGACCGCGCCGCCATCACCGCCCTGCTGGTGACCGTCTACACCGCCATCGACCGCAGCGACCGCGCCATCGACGCCTGCCTCGCCTATCTGCGCGGCGCCGGCATCGACTGGCCGGCCCACCCGCCGGCCGCCCTGGCCCATGAGGAGTACGCACGACTGCGCGAGGCCATCGGCGGCCGGCCGATCGGTTCGCTGGCGACGCTGTCGGCGGTGAACGATCCCGACAGCCGGGCGACGCTGGACGTGCTGGCGGCCGCCCTGCCGCCCGCCTTCTTCAGCGACCGCAACCTCGTCTGCCTGATCCTCTGCCGGATGGCGAACCTGACGCTCCAGCATGGGCGCAGCGACGCCTCCGCCCTCGGCTTCGCCTATCTCGGCATGATGGCCGGCCCCTATTTCGGCGATTATGACGCCGGCTACGCGTTCGGCCGGCTCGGCTACGATCTGGCCGAGCGGCACGGGCGGACGCGCTACCGGGCGCGGGTGCTGATGACGTTCGCCTATCATGTCGTGCCCTGGACCCGCGACATCCGCAGCGAGCGGCCGTTGCTCCTGCGCGCCTTCGAGGAGGCGCGGGAGGCCGGCGACGTCACCTATGGTGGCTTCACCAGCGTGACGCTGGTCACCAGCATGCTGGCGTCGGGCGATCCGCTGGCGACGGTGCAGCGCACGGCGGAGGCGCGGCTCGCCTATGTGCGGCAGGTGAAGTTCGGGCTGTGCGCCGACATCCTGACCACCCAGTTGCAGCTGATGCGCGCCTTGCGCGGGCGGACCGACGAACTCGGCTCCTTCGACGGGCGCGGCTTCGACAATGCCGCCTTCGAGGCGCGGCTGCTGGCCAATCCAAGCCTCGACATCGCCACCTGCTGGCATTGGATCCGCACGCTCCAGCTCCGCTGCATCGCCGGACGGATGGCGGCGGCGGTCGAGGCGGCCGAGCGGGCCGAGGGGCTTTTGTGGACCACCTCGGGCCATTGGGAAATGGCGGAGTTCCATTTCCACGCCGCCCTGGCCAGGGCCGGGGCGATGGACGGGGTGGAGCCGGAGGAGCGCGCCCGGCATGCCGTGGCGCTGTCCCGCCATCTCAACCAGCTGCGCGAATGGGTCGGCCACAGCCCCGACAGTTTCGACGCGCGCTTTGCCCTGGCGGAGGCGGAGGCGGCCCGCACGCAGGGGCGGACCGAGGATGCGATGCGCGGCTACGACCGCGCCGTTCTGGCCGCCCGCCGCAACGCCCTGCCGCATGTGGAGGCGCTGGCCCATGAATGCGCCGCCGGCCTCTACCGCCGGATGGGGGTTCCCACGCTGGAACTGGCCTGCATCCGCGAGGCGGCCGACCGCTACGCCCGTTGGGGGGCGACGGCCAAGGTCCGGCAGCTCGCCCGCCGCCATCCCTCCCTGACGCTGGAGTCGGGCGAGGCGGTGATGCCGGAGGCCCCGCGTGGGTTCGATGGGGTCGATCTGGCCTCTCTCCTTGAGACGCTGCGCACCGTTTCCGATCAGGCTGGCGTGGAACAGCTGACCGCCACCCTGCTGACCCTGGTGCTGGAGCATGCCGGCGCCAGCCGCGGCCTGCTGATCCTTGCCCGCGGCGAACGGCTGCGGGTGGAGGCGGAGGCGACAATCGGCCTCTATGGCGTGTCGGTCCGGCTGGTGCAGGAGGATGCCGACCGCTTCCCGCTGCCCCACACCATCATCCATGGCGCCGTCCGCGACCAGGAGGCGGTGATCGTCGACGACACCCGTGCCGCCGGTCCGCTGTCCGCCGATCCCTATTTCCAGGAGACGGAGGCGCGCTCCATCCTGTGCCTGCCGCTGGTCCGCCGCCGCCGTGTCGTCGGGCTGCTGCATCTGGAGAATGCGCTGGCGACCTACGCCTTCACCCCGCAGCGGGTCAATGTGCTGACCCTGCTCGGCGCGCAGGCGGCGGCCTCGCTGGAGACGGCGACGCTGGAGGAGAAGGACGCGCTGCTGAAGGAAATCCACCACCGGGTGAAGAACAATCTCCAGCTCGTCACCAGCCTGCTCAACCTTCAATCCCGCCGCATCGAGGACAAGGCGGTGGCAGCATTGTTCGCCGACAGCCGCGACCGTGTCCGCTCGATGGCGCTGGTGCATGAAAGCCTCTACCGCCTGGGCAACTTCGCCTGGGTGCCGATGCGCGAGCATCTGGAATCGGTCTGCGCCCATCTGCTGCGCGCCTATTCCCGAAATGCCGGGGCGGTGCGGCTGGAAACCGAACTCGACGACCTGAAGCTTGACCTCGACCGCGCGGTGCCCTGCGGGCTGATCGTCAACGAGCTGGTCTCCAACGCGCTGAAGCATGCCTTTCCGGGCGGGCGGGGCGGGGTCCTGCGGATCGCCCTGAGCACCGACGGGCAGGAGTGCCGCCTGTCCGTCCGGGACGACGGCGTGGGCTTGCCCGAAGGATGCGATCCCGATAGGATGGAGTCCGTAGGCTTTCAGCTTGTTTCGGATTTGACCAGTCAGTTGCACGGTGCATTTAAGTACAGGTCGGGTGCCGGTTCAGAGTTCATCGTTACCTTTCCTTTGAAGGGGCGCAATCGGGGAAGTCAATGATCGCGGCACGCATCCTGATCGTCGAAGACGACCGCATCGTTGCGCGCGATATTCAGCATCAACTGTCCCGAATGGGCCATGTGGTTGTCGGCATGTCGGCCAGCGGCGAGGATGCCGTACGGATGGCTTGCAGCCAGCAGCCCGATCTCGTCCTGATGGACATCCGCCTGGAAGGGGAGATGGACGGGATCGAGGCGGCGCGCCGGATCCGCAATGCCCACCGCATCCCCATCGTCTTCCTGACCGCCTATGCCAACGACGAGGTCGTGCATCGCGCCAGCCTGACGGAGCCCTTCGGCTATCTGCTGAAGCCTTTCGAAGAGCCGCAGATGCGCACCGTGATCCAGATGGCGCTGTACAAGCATGCCAGCGACACCAGGCTGCGCCTCAGCGAGCGGCGCTATGCTGCGACGCTGGCCAGCATCCGCGACGGCGTCATCCTGTGCAACCGCGACGGCCGGGTCGATTTCATGAACCGCGCAGCGGAGACGATGACCGGCTGGACCGCCGCGGAGGCCACCGGGCAGCCGCTGTCCGTCGTCTTCGTCGTGGTCGACGAGGAAACGCAGCAGCCGCTGGAGGATTTCTCCGCCGTCGTCCTGCGCAGCGGCGACTTCGCCCCGCCGGAACGGCAAGCCCGCCTGCTGCCGCGCTGCGGGGATGCGGATGCCTTGCCGGCCGGGATCGTCGTCGAGGAGCGTTGCTCCGCCATCATCGACGACCGTGGGGATTTCGTCGGATCGATCCTGGTGTTCCGCGATCTGACCCAGCGCCGCCGGATCGCCGAGGCCCTGCGCACGGCCCAGGCCGACCTCGCCCATATCGGCCGGCTGACCATGATGGGCGAACTGGCCGCCGCCGTCGCGCATGAGGTGAACCAGCCGCTGATGGCGATTGTCACCAATGCCGGAACCTGCCTCCAGCACCTGTCGCAGCCTCAGCCCGACCTCGACAAGACCCGCATGGTGGTGGAGCGGATCGTGCGCGACGCCCAGCGGGCCGGCGACGTGGTGCGCAGCATCCGTGCGCTGGCCCGCCGGACTCCGGTCGATCCCGGCTGGGTCGACATCAGCGCGCTGACCGCCGACACGCTGGAACTGGTGCGGGCGGAACTGCGCCGCGCCCGCATCACGGTGGAAGCCGATCTGCAGGCCGGTCCGCCCTGGGTCCATGGCGACCGGGTGCAGTTGCAGCAGCTCGTCCTCAATCTGGTGATGAACGCCATCGAGGCGATGTCCGCCGACGATCTGCCCGAACGGCGGCTGCGCATCGTCACCGGCAGCGACGACGGCTGGCTCCGCGTCCGGGTCGAGGACAGCGGGCCGGGCATCGTCGAAACCGACATCGACGCCATCTTCCGCGCGCTCTACACCACCAAGCCCGACGGGCTGGGCATGGGCCTGTCGATCAGCCGGTCGATCGTCGAGCTGCATGGCGGACGGCTGACCGCGGCGCCCGGCGCGTCGGGCGGGAGCGTGTTCGAATTCGTGCTGCCCGTATCGCCCGGAGGAAAGTGATGCCGAGGAAGGCGGGGGCCGTGGCGGCGTCAGAGACCGTCGTCATCATCGACGACGACGAAGCCGTTCGCGAGGCGTTGGAAGGGCTGCTCGATTCCGTCGGCCTGCAGGTCAGGAGCTACGGCTCGGTCCAGCAATATGTCGACCAGCGGCCGGCCATCGACGTCGGCTGCATGGTGCTGGACGTGCGGCTGCCGGGGCGCAGCGGCCTGGATTTCCAGGCGGAACTCGCGCGCTCCGGCAACAGCCTGCCGGTGATCTTCATCAGCGGCCATGCCGACGTGCCGATGTCGGTGCGCGCCATGAAGGCGGGAGCCTTCGAGTTCCTGACCAAGCCCGTGCATCACCAGGAGCTTCTGGACGCCATCCATGCCGCCATCGCCGCCCATGGCGAGCGCCGTTGCCAGGAGCGCGGCCTGACCACCCAGCGTGCCCGCTTCGACACGCTGACCCCGCGGGAACGCGAGATCACCTTGATGGTGGTCTCTGGCCTGCGCAACAAGCAGATCGCCGACGATCTCGGACTCAGCGAAGCGACGGTGAAACTGCACCGCGGCCAGGCCATGCGCAAGATGGAGGCCCGCTCCGTCGTGGAACTGGTCCGCATCGTCGACAGCCTGACCGCGACCGGCCGGACCCAGTAGACGGCAGCTGTCCGCCTTCGCCTGTGAGCCCCATGGCTGTCGGATCCAGTCATATGACTATTTCCATAGATCCGTCGCCACGGACCGTCACGGCGGTTGCTGGCGACGGAATCCTCCCCAACGACCGCCTCGGCCGGCAACGATGGCGTAACGGCGGTCAATTTGTTGAACGAAGCTTTCGAAGTGATCGTTGATCTTCGATCAATCCGTATGACTGAGACAATCACCCAAAGCGAAATCAGGAATTTATTCTAACTTTTTCTTAAGTATTCTCCGGTTTTTCCTGTCCGGCATGGGTGCCGGAAGAAGGCATGCGCCGCAAAAGAAGAGCAAGGCGCCGTTGGCGGGACTAAATCGGGGATTGGGTATGACGATCAAGGCTTTATCCCTCGCGGGCAAGACTGTGATGCTCTGTGGCGGCGGTCTGCTGTTGCTTGCATTCTCTACATTCGGTGTGAATGAGTTTCTGCTGACCAGCTATGCCGACCGGGTGGCGATGGAACGGCAGGAAACCAACATGCGCGTCGCCTGGGACGTGCTGAACCAGTATGGGCAAGCGTTCGATGCGCATGACGGCACGCTGTTTGCCGGCGAGCGCGCCCTGAACGATTTCTTCGAGCCGGTGGATCGGGTCAAGCGGCTGGTCGGCGGCACTGCGACCCTGTTCATGGGCGACCGCCGCATCGCCACCAACGTGCTGAAGACGGACGGCGGCCGCGCGGTCGGCACGACGCTGGCGAAGGGGCCGGTCTACGACGCGGTGCTGGGGCGCGGCGTGCCCTATCGCGGGCAGGCCGACATCCTGGGTACGCCCTTCTACACCGCCTACGACCCGATCAAGGCGCCGGACGGCCGTGTCGTCGGCATCCTCTATGTCGGCATTCCGAAGGCGGAGTTCTTCGCGGCGATCCGCGACACCCAGGCGATGATCGCAGTCATCAGCGCCGTCGTGACCCTGCTGGTCGCCGCCGGCTGCCTGCTGCTGGCGCGGCGCATGTTCCGGCCGCTGTCCGGCATCCGCCTCGCGATGGAGGAACTGGCGCGCGGCAACCTGTCGGTCGCCATCCCGGCGCTGGGCCGCAAGGACGAGATCGGCGGCATGGCCAAAGCGCTCGGCGTGTTCAAGGACAACGCGCTGGAGGTCGCCCAACTGCACGAGGCCCAGGCGGCGGAGCGCGCCCGGTCGGTTCAGGAACGCCGCGCGGCGATGGAGGAGGTGGCGCAGTCATTCGAGGGCTCACTTCTGGGCGTCGTCGGCGTGCTGAGCGCCACCACGACGCAGTTGCAGGCCAATGCCCAGCGCCTGCACGACATCGCAGAGACCGGCAGCGTCCGCGCCCACACCGTCAGCACCGCGGCCGGCGAGGCCAGCGACGACGTGCGCACCGTCGCCGGCGCCGCAGAGGAGATGAGCAGCTCCATCGGCGAGGTCGGCCGGCAGGTGGAGGAGTCCGCCCGTATGGTCCGCAGCGCGGTGGAGGAGGTGACCCGCACCAACCACACGATGGACGGGCTGGCCGCCGCCGCCGGCAAGATCGGCGAGGTGGTGACCCTGATCCAGGACATAGCCGCCCAGACCAACCTGCTGGCGCTGAATGCGACCATCGAAGCGGCGCGGGCGGGGGAGGCCGGCAAGGGCTTTGCCGTCGTTGCCGGCGAGGTGAAGACGCTCGCCAACCAGACCGCGCGCGCCACCGACGACATCGCCCGCCAAGTGGCGGAAATCCAGGCGGTGACCGGCCATGCGGTGGAGGCCATCGAAGGGATCGGCCGCACCGTGCTGTCGGTCAGCGATCTCGTCGGCCGCATCGCCGTCTCCGCCGACCACCAGAGCGCCACCACCGCCGACATTGCCCAGTCCGTCCAGCGCGCCGCCGACCGCACGACGGAGGTCACCCACAACATCGAGGAGGTCTCGCAGTCCGCGCATGAGACCGGCGTGATGGCCTCCGAAGTCCGTGCCGCCGCCGCCGACCTTGGCCGGCAGGCGCTGTCCCTGCGCGATCAGGCGGAGGAGTTCCTCCGCCATGTCCGGGCGGCCTGACGCCGCGATCAGGTGCTGAAGATCACCGAGCGGTCGATGTCCGGCAGGGTCGGCTGCCCGGTGAGCGCCATGGCGACCTCCAGTTCGGTTTGCAGCAGGGTCAGCATATGGGCGACGCCGGCCATGCCGCCGACGGCCAGCGCGTGCAGCACCGGCTGCCCCACCAGCACGGCGTCGGCCCCCAGCGCCAGCGCCTTCAGGATGTCGGTGCCGCGGCGGATGCCGCCATCCATCAGGACCGGCAGACGGCGGGCCGCCCGCTCCGCCACCGCCGGCAGGGCATCGATGCTGGCGGGCAGGGTGTCGAGCGTCCGGCCGCCATGGTTGGAGACGATCAGGCCGCCGGCCCCGGCGGCGATGGCGGGCTCCACATCCTCGGGATTGAGGATACCCTTCAGCAGGACGGGCAGGCCCGTTTCGCTGCACAGCCACGCCACCATGTCCCAGGTCGGGGCGGCGTGCAGCATGCCCTGGAAGACCGGGCTGCCGGGGCGTGGCGGGCGGAAATCGTCGGGAGCGAGGCCGGCGAGGTTCACCGGGGCGATGGTCGGCGGCAGGCGGAAGCCCGCGCGCTGTTCCATGTTGCGCATTCCGTTCACCGGCGCGTCCACCGTCAGAACCAGCGCCTTGCAGCCGGCATCCTCCGCCCGCCGCGCCAGGGTCAGTGTGTCCTCCCGCCGCGGCTGGCTGTAGAGCTGGAACCACAGGGGCGCCGTCGCCCGCCGGGCTATCTCGTCCACCCGGACGCTGGCCTGGGTGCTGACGGTCATCCAGCTGCGGGTCAGGCCGGCGGCCTCCACCGTCGCCAGTTCGCCGTCGGGATGGACCAGCCTGTGATGGGCCATCGGCGCCAGGACGATGGGATAATCCAGCACTTCCCCGAACAGTTCGGACCGGGCGGTGGCGCCGGACAGGTCGCGCAGGACGCGCGGCATCAGGCGCAGGCGGTCGAAGGCCTCGCGGTTGGCGCGCTGGGTGATGCCGTCGGCCCCGGCCCCGGAGATGTAGGCGCGGGTCGCCGGATCGACCCGGCCGTTGAAATGCCGCTCATAGTCGGACAGCGACACGGTGTCGGGCGGGACGATCATCGGCAAGCCTCCTTTCGGCTTTCGGCAAGCCTCAGGGCCTCGGCGGCCAGCGCCTGGATCTGCGGATCGGGATGCGGGGCCAGGGCCGCCGCCATGCTGCGGTAGAAGTCGGGAAAGCCGCTGTCGAGCGCGAGGCGGAACCAGCGCAGCGCCTCCTCCCTCGCCCCGTCCCCGATCAGCAGGCGGGCATGGTTGAAGCAGCCCCAGCAATCGCCGCTCTCCGCGGCCGCCTTGAACAGGGCACGCGCCGCGGCCTCGTCGGCCGGTACCGCGCGCCCGCTCTCATGGAACAGACCCAGCATGTTCAATGCCTTGGCATTGCCCTTGGCGGCGGAGGCGGCGTAGAGCCGGTAGGCGGCCTCGTCATCCCTGGCGACGCCGATTCCGCGGCAATGGAGGTCGGCGAGGTTGAACATCGCCCAACCGTCGCCGAGATCGGCCGCCTTGCGGTAATGGGCCGCCGCCTGGACGGGATCGGCGGGAACGCCCCAGCCATGTTCATGGCAGCGGCCGAGCAGGTTGATGGCGCGGGCGTCGCCGCCGCGCGCCGCGCTGCGGAACCAGGCGAAGGCCTGCCCGTCCTCGCCGCGGTCGAGGCAGGACTGGCCGAGCGCCAGCAGGGTGTCGGCCGGGCCGATGCCGCGGGAGGTGAGCCGCATCGGAACCGTCCTCACACCTCCGCCCAGCGGCGCAGCAGGTTGTGGTAATGGTTGACCAGCGACAGGACGGCGTGATGGCTGTCGCCCAGCTCCTGCCGCAGCTCGATGATCGCCATGTCGAGGTCGTAGAGCATGGCGCGCAGCCCGTCGTCGCGCACCATCGACTGGGTGAAGAAGAAGGAGGCCCAGCGCGATCCGCGCGTCACCGGGCTGACCTGATGCAGGCTGCTGGACGGATAGACCACCGCATGCCCCGCCGGCAGCTTGACCGGCCGGGTACCGTAGGTGTCCTCGACGATCAGCTCGCCGCCCTCGTATTCCTCGGGATCGCTGAGGAAGATGGTGGTCGACACGTCGGCCCGCATGCGCATGCCGCCGGTTCCAGGGATCGTGCGGATGCTGTTGTCGACGTGATAGCCGTAGGTCATGGCCTGGTCGTAGCGGTTGAACATCGGCGGTAGCACGCGCAGCGGCAAGGCGGCGGAATTGAAGGCCGGGTTGCGGGCCAGCGCGCGCAGGATGACAGTGCCAAGCTCCCGCGCGGTGTCGCTCTCCTCCGGGATTTGCAGATTGCGCTTGGCGCTCGCCGCCTGATCGCCCGCGGTGACCCGCCCGTCGACCCAGGGCGATGCCTCCAGCACCGTGCGGCACTGCGCGATCTCATCCGCGGTAAGGATGTCGGGGATCTGCAGGAGCATGGGGTGGTTCCTCGTACAAGAGAGGCCGGACCGCCCGTGACGGGAGCGGTCCGGCCGACTTTTCATACTATCGAGCGTAAAGCCTGACACATCAGGCTTTGCGCTCGCCCTCAATCGGCGGGCGCGGCCATCCGGCCGCTTGCCTGCGCAGGCATGGGCCTGCGGGGCCGCAGTCGCGGCCCTTACAGCCGGGCATAAGTCAGGACTTATGCCCGGCTGTATCAGACGATGCGGTTATGGATCAGAAGGTCAGCCCGGTGGTCAGCATGACGGTGCGGCCGGAGGCCGGCACGGCGCGGCTGGCGTTGAAGGCCGAGGTGTAGTTGCGATGGTCGGTCAGGTTGTAACCGTTCAGCGCCACCGAGACGTTGCGGAACTCGTAGGACACCAGCGCATCCGCCGAGAAGGTGTAGGGCAGGCGGCCGGTGTTGGCGCTGTCCGTCCAATACTCCGACGCCACCTGCATGCCGCCGCCGACCGTGAACTTGCCGACGCTGCCGGTATCGAACTCGTAGGTCGTCCACAGGCTGCCATTGTGCTTCGGCACGTTGGGGGCGGCGTGGCCGACCAGCGCCGCGTTGGTGCGCGACTCCGTCACCTTGCCGGTCAGATAGGCGTAGTTGGTGTAGACGCTCCAGCCTTCCGTCAGCTTGCCGCTGATGCTGGCCTCGAAACCGCGGATGCGGACGCCGAGCCCGGCTTCGGAGAAGCCGTCGGTGACGGTGCCGGTGGCGGGGTCGACCGAGTAGGTGTTGGTCTTTTCCGCCTGGAAGATCGCGCCGCTGATGCCCAGCCGGCCGTTCAGGAAGTCGGCCTTGCCGCCGATCTCGTACAGATCGGTCTGCTCCGGATCGAAGCTGCGGGCGCCGTTCGGCGTCTCCGCCGTGCCGTTGGTGACCGCGGCGGCGATGTCGGTGCCGATGGGCTTGTAGGAGCGCGAGTAGGAGGCGTAGACCGACGACTCCTTGGTCGGCTCATAGATCAGGCTGACCGACGGGCTCCAGGTGCGGTCGGAAGCCTGCCCGCCGGCGATGGTCGGAGAGGCGGAGCCGAAGCTGGTGCGGAAATAGTCCCAGCGCAGGCCGCCCTGGACCGACAGCGTGTCGAACAGCCACATGCGGTCGGTGACGAACAGGCCGGCGTTGGTCACGCTGGCCTCGCGGCCGCCGCTCTCCGGATAGACGATGGCGGTGTTGGCGGAGTAGTTGCGCGTCGGGTTGCGGACCGTCTGGTTGTTGACCCGGTTGACCCAGGTGCCGCTCTCGCGCTTGTCGCGCTGATAGCTGACGTCGAGGCCGCCGTTCAGGGAGTGGCGCAGCCCGAACAGATCGCCGTCGACCTTGGCGCCGGTGACGTTCTGGACGCCGAAGCCCTGCTGCTTGAACGCCATGCCGCCGCCGGCGCCATAGCTCAGCGCCACGTCGCGGCCGGCCAGGAACTGGGTCGCCGCGGCGCCGCTGAGGGGCGACGGGGTGGTGGAGGCGATGTTGCGTTCGTAATGGCTGAAGCGGGAGTCGTTGTAGACCGACAGCGCCTTGTTCACCTCATGCGCGAAGGACGAGGTGAGGATGTGGTTCTCGGTGTCGTCGCGGTCGAGCGTGCGGACATAGGAGGTGGAGCGGCTGAGGCCGAACTCCGCCGCCGGACGGAAGATGCCGTCGCGGCCCTGCACCATCGGCTGGCCCATGTCGGGCGTCTTCTCGCCCTTCAGGAAGGCGTAGTTCAGATGCCAGGTGGTCGGCGTGCCGAGACCCAGGCCCAGGTCGGCGGCGATGCCGCGGCGGTCGGCGTCCACATCGTCGCGGCCGGAGACGTTCTGGGTGTGGTACAGGCCGTTCACCCGCAGCGCCGCGGTGTCGCTCAGCGGCTGATTCACGTCCACCGTGGTGCGGTAGGTCGGGCCGCTGCCCACCGACTGCTCCACCTTGGCCTTCTGCTGCAGGGACGCCTTCTTGGTGCCCTGGTTGATGACGCCGCCGGAATTGCCGACGCCGAAGCCGTTCCCCGACGGGCCCTTGAAGACCTGCACCGTCTCGGTGTTGAAGACGTCGTGGGTGTAGACGCCGAAATCCTTCAGCCCGTCGGTGTAGATGTCGCCGCGCGCGGTCAGGCCGCGGATGCGGAACTGGTCGCCGTTCTGGCCGCCGTTGCCCTCGCCGGTCGAAATGGTGATGCCCGGCACGTTGCGCAGCGCCTGCTCCAGCGAGGTGGCGCGCTGCTGCTCGATGATCTCCTGCGGCACGACATTGACGACGCGGGGCGTGTCCTTGACCGTGTCGGGCAGGCGGGACACGCCGGTCGGGGCGGCGTTGACGTTGCCGGTCGGCGGTGCCGCGGCATCGACCTTGATCGAATCGAGCTGCAAGGCGTCGCCGGAGGACCGTTGCGGCGTCGGACCCGTCCCCGGAGTTCCCGATCCCGTGCCGGTGCCCTGCGCAGCGGCCGTCGCCGGCAGGGCGAAGCTCATGGCAAGGCTGGCGGTGGCGGCGGCACCTGCCAGAAGGGGTCTCAGTCCGTGGGGGGACGTGGTCTGTCGCATCAAGCTCTCCCGAAATGCGCCAAGGTGGATTGGACGATCGCTGGAGCGCCTTCTACCAATGGGATAGGCCACCCTTGCAACAGCTGAGATTGAGAGGCATTCTGAGTTGGAGAGCGCCCCGACAGCCATCACGGGCGGCGAAAGCGGCTTTCACTCCGAATGCGCGTGGTTGGCGGTCCGGGTCACGGTGGCGGCAAGCTGCGGCGCGTTATGAAATTTATGATTAATTATCAATGAGATGGCGTGTGCCAGCGGTGGCGGGTCGATGTCAGTGGGAAGGGGCTTTCCAGGGTGGAAATCGGCAATGTTGCCGAAAAGTCACTATGATAATAAGAATGATTTTCATTCGCATAGGACTAGGTGAGGTAGCCCGTTCCTGTGTGGAAACCGGCGTCACCTGAATGCCAGCAGAATCACCCCGGCAGCGATCAGCACGACCCCCAGCCAGTTCGGCGCCGACAGCTTTTCACCAAGGAACAGAACGCCGAAAACCGCCACCAACACGACGCTGAGCTTGTCGACCGGCGCCACCTGCGAGGCGGGCCCCAGCTTCAGCGCGCGGAAATAGCACAGCCAGGAGGCCCCGGTGGCGAGGCCGGACAGGACGAGGAACAGCCACGTCCTGCCCGACACCGCCGACGGCGACAGCGACTGGTCCGACGAGACGACGATCCCGATCAGCATGGCGAAGATGACGGCGGTGCGGATCAGCGTCGCCATGTCGGACCCGACGCCTTCGACGCCGACCTTGGCGAAGATGGCGGTCAACGCCGCGAAGCAGGCCGACAGCAGCGCCCACAGCATCCAGGACGGAAACAGGTCACCGGTCATTCTCTTGGTTTCCTTCAGATCGCTTCCGTCCGGTCAGTTGTCCCAGGGTTTCGGGTCTGGCCGGGTGTCGGGCGGCAGCAGGTCGTTGGTGTCCCAGCTCAGCATCAGCAGCAGCACCCATTCCGCCCGGTTGGAGAAACCGTATTGCGGCCCGCTGGAGGACACCAGCGTACCGGAATTCCTGTCGTAGGCGGTTGCGGCGATCTTGGCGACGCCCTGGGTCAGTTCCTTCTTGAACAGCGAAATCTCCGGCGTGGAGGAACTGCCGCCGACCGGCATCGGAATGTCGATGCTGGGAATGCCGAGCAGGGAGCTTTCGCTGTCCACCGACAGGGCTCCGACCCGCAACTCGACGATGGTGGCCGCCTTGTCGCGGTTCTCGGCCATAGCGGCGCCATGGCGCAGCAGGGCGTCGCGCACGGCGGAGACGGCGTATTTGGTGTCGTAGCCTTCGACGCCGGCGGAATCGACATAGATGCTTCCCCGCACCGCCAGCTTGCCTGCCAAACGCTCGGCGGCCTGATCAGCCGCGGTGGAGATCAGCAGCTGTTCGGTGGCGGAGCGGGCAGGGGTGGTGACGTGGGAGGTCGAGCAGCCGGCCAGTCCAAACCCAACGATGCTCAATAGAATCGGCAGCCCGATCCGGTAAAGCCGGCGCCATGCGCCGTCATGGGTCGGTAATTCATTGTGAGAATATTTGGTTCGCCCACCGAACATCAGTCCTTTTCCTGGCATCTTCCCGGCGATCGGCCGCGTTGGGCGGCCTATCCAGACCGACGGCAGGCGTCCGGTCAACGGCGCAGATGTCCAGGTCCACCGCGAAGGGCGGTACCACCCACCCCCATCGCACGGATCAGGGGACGGTCAGCCGATCCACCTGCTCCGGGTTGGGGGTGCCGTTCGCCCGCAGCAGCACCGCCTCGCCCGAAGCCGGGAAGATGCCGGTCAGGGCGGTGACGGTGACCTGATGGGTGACCAGAACGACCGGCTTGCCGTCGCGCGGCAGGTCGGCCAGGAACTGGCGCAGTTGGGTGATCCTGTCCTTCTCCTCATCCTGCTGGCCGAAGAAGGAGTTGAGCACCGGCAGATCCTTCACCGGGCCGAGGTCCAGCAGGCGGGCGGTGTCCAGGCAGCGGCACCATTGGCTGGACAGAACGCGCGCCTGATCGATGCCGAGTTGCCGCAGCCGCCCGCCGATCCGTGCCGCCTGGGTGCGGCCATCCTCGCTGAGATTGCGCTGGGTTGCGCAGTCGTCCAGCGTGAATCCGGCCGGATCGCCGGTGCCGGGTGCCTCCGCATGGCGCATCAGCACGATGAGCCCGGCCGTGTCCTGTGCCGCGGCGGGACATACGCCGGCCAGGACGGCAACCAGCGCCGCGGCGGACAGGACAATCAGGCTGCGGCGGCATGGGGCAGGCATCGGCATCTCCTTCGGTGGTGCGGCCGCTGATCGGAGCCCGGTGCGGCTTCCGTTTCCTCCTGCTCAACGCCCGGTCCGGGGTGCTTGTTGCCGGCAGCATTCTCCGCGACGGGAGAGGGGCCGCCGGAGAGTGCCGGACGGCCCCTGTCTGCATGTCCCGGCTCAGTAGGTGTAGAACATCTTCTGGATGGCCTTGCTGTCGGTCGTCCTGGTCAGCGCCAGCATCAGCAGGATGCGCGCCTTCTGCGGGTTGAGGGTGTCGCTGGCGACGAAATCCAGCTCGTCGTCGTTGGCCTCGCCGTTGCGCGCGACGATGCCGTTGCCGACGCGGGACGAGCGGACGATTGCCACCCCCTGCTTGCGGGCGTCGATCAGGCCGGGCTTCATCGCGTTGGACAGGCTGCCGTCACCGACGCCGGCATGGACGATGCCCTTGGCCCCCGCCTTCACCAGCGCGTCGAGCGCCGTGCGGTTGTTGTTGGCATAGCCATAGACGATGTCGACCTGCGGCAGGCTGTCGAGGTTGGAGATATCGAACTCCGCCTCGGCGGTGTGCTTGCGCACGACCTGCCGGTAGAAATGCGCCTTGTTGTCCTGCATGTAGCCGAGGAAGCCCAGTTCCGGCGTGCGGAAGGTGTCGGCGGTCGAGGTGTTGGTCTTGGTCACGTCGCGGCCGGCGTTGATCTGGTCGTTGAGCGAGACCAGCACGCCCTTGCCGACGGCATCCTTGGAGCCGGCCAGCGTCACCGCGTTGTAGAGGTTGACCGGACCGTCGGCGCTGATGGCGGTGGACGGCCGCATGGCGCCGACGATCACCACCGGCTTGGTGCTCTTGACCGTCAGGTTCAGGAAATAGGCGGTTTCCTCGATGGTGTCGGTGCCGTGGGTGATGACGATGCCGTCGACGTCCTTCTGCGCCAGCAGTTCGTTGACCCGCTTGGCCAGCTTCAGCCAATGGTCGTTGGTCATGTTCTCGCTGGCGATCTGGAAGACCTGCTCGCCTTTGACGTTGGCGACCTTCTTCAGTTCCGGCACCGCTTCGATCAGCTTTTCGACGCCGACCTTGGCGGCGGTGTAGCCGACGGTCGTGGTGCTGGTGGCGCCGGTGCCGGCGATGGTGCCGCCGGTCGCCAGGATGGTGACGTTGGGCAGCCCGTCATCGGCGAAGGCGGCGTGGGTCGCGGTTCCGCTCAGGAGCAGCGCGGCAAGTCCGGCGGCGGCCACTTTGCGGCCCATGCCGCGGCCCATGATGCGGGTGGTGGTCTTGAACACGGCGTTCCTCTCCCATTGCGATTTTATTGGCCGGCCCGTGCCAGCCTGCGGGAGGACGCAGTCTCGGCAATTCCATTGAATGCCCTTAGTCAGCGTCATGAACGGTTTGCGGACCGAATGTGAATGCCCGTTCGAAAATCGGCGCCGCGGGCGGGAGAGTTCGCCGGCCTTGCAAACCCTCCTGCCCATTGGCCCACCCGTTCGCCAGTCCTGCGCCTCAGCCCCGGTCGGTGAAGTCGGTGCTGCGGGTCACCGCTTCCCAGGCGTCGATTTCCGCGATCACGGCGTCGAGCTTGGACCGGGCGCGGTTGAGGGCATCGGACCCCAGCAGCAGATGGAGCGGCGGGGTGTCTGAACGGACGGCGGCCATGATGGCCTGCGCCGCCCGATCCGGATCGCCGAGCTGGCGTCCGGCCATGCCGTCGAAGGCGGACGACATGCGTCCGACGCTGTCGGCATAGGCCGCGTCTTCGGCGCTGCTCTTGCGGATCGAATGGTTGGACAGGAAGTCGGTGCGGAAGGCGCCGGGAGCTACCGCCGTTACTTTGATGCCCAGCGGGCCGACCTCCTGCGCGAGACTGGAGGACAATCCTTCCAAGGCATGTTTGGCTGCCGCATAGAGACCGGAAGCGGCGCCGGGTGCCCGTCCGGCGATGGAGGTGATGTTGACGATATGGCCCGCCCCCTGGGCGCGCAGGCGGGGCAGGGCGGCGCGGATGATGCGGAAGGGCGCGAACACGTCGACCGCGAACAGCCGGGCGACCTCGTCGTCGCTGGCCTGCTCGACCGCCCCCAGCAGGCCGTAGCCCGCATTGTTGACGATCACGTCGATGCGGCCGGCAAGAGCGAAGGCCTGACCGACCGCCGCCTCCGCTGCATCGCCGTCGGCGAGGTCGACGGTAAGGACATGCAGGGTGCCGCGTCCCGCGGGGAGGTCCGGCCTGCCGGTGCGGACGGTGCCGATGACGGTGTCGCCCTCCGCAAGGGCCGCCTTGGCGAGCGCCAGCCCGAGGCCGCGTGAGATGCCGGTGATGAACCATGTGGTCATGGGAAGTCTCCTTTCGCGGTCAGAGATACGTCCCGTAACATGTTTACAGAATGCCCGGATTTCTGATCAGACTTGTAAGCGTGGCTGAAGAATGCTTTCTTCAAGCGATGGACCCCTTGCTCTCCGGCAGCGACTACAACCAACTTCGCGCGTTCCTCGCCGTCGGCGAGACGCTGAGTTTCAGCCGGGCGGCGGAGCGTCTGGGCGTTTCCCCGTCTGCGCTCAGCCAGCTGGTGCGCGGGTTCGAGGAGCGTGTCGGAGTGCGGCTGCTCAACCGGACCACGCGCAGCGTCGCGCTGACCGATGCCGGCGAGAATCTGCTCCGGCGCGTGCAGCCGGCCGTCTCGGAACTCGGCGACGCCATCGGGCAGGTGCGCCAGTATCGCGAACGCCCCTCCGGCACCGTTCGTGTGCATAGTTTCCGCGCGGCGGCGGAACTCTACATCGAACCGATGCTGGCGGACTTCGCGCGGGACTTTCCGGATGTCGTGCTGGA
Organism: Azospirillum palustre; assembly: GCF_002573965.1. Classification (NCBI taxonomy): domain Bacteria; kingdom Pseudomonadati; phylum Pseudomonadota; class Alphaproteobacteria; order Rhodospirillales; family Azospirillaceae; genus Azospirillum; species Azospirillum palustre. Next base: position 893,731 of record NZ_PDKW01000040.1, read on the forward strand.
CATCACGCTGGACGATGCCGTGGTGGATCTGGTGGCCGGCGGCTTCGATGCGGCCATCCGGATCGGCGAAGTGATCGACCGCGACATGGTCGCCGTGCGTCTCGGTCCGGACCTGCGACAGATCGCCGTGGCGTCGCCCGACTATTTGGATCGCCATGGCCGTCCGGCGCATCCGCGCGATCTGGTCGACCATCGTTGCATCCGCTGGCGCTGGCCGGGCCATGTGATGCCCTATGCCTGGGAATTCTTCGGAAACGGGTCCTGGTTCGAGGTCGCGGTCGACGGGCCGCTGATCTTCAACGACAAGGACGTGGCATTGCGTGCGACCCTCCGGGGAATCGGGATCGGCTTTTGTGTCGAGGACGCGGTGGCCGGGCCTATCGCGGCGGGAAAACTGGTTCCGCTGCTGGAGGACTGGTCCGCCGCCTTTCCCGGCCGGTTCCTGTGCTATCCGCGCCAGCGGCAGATGGCCCCGGCCCTGCGGGCCTTCATCGACGCGGTTCGCACCGCCGCGTCCATGGCGGACGGCAAGGCGGATGCCGGGTTGGTGCAGGACGACGGTCGCCGGCCTTGAATCCCGTGCCGTTGCCTGGGCAGAGTGCCGGCACTGCTTTCGATCCGAAGGAAACCGGCTTTGAAGATCCTGGGACGCACCGTCGCGCTCGCCCTGTCGCTTTTCGTGTGGGTGGCGGCCTCGGGTGAGGCCGCGGCGGAACGGCGGGTGGCGCTGGTGCTGGGCAACAGCGACTACCGCTTTGCGCCGCGGCTGCCCAACCCGACCAACGATGCCAAGGCGATGGCGGAGTCCCTGCGCGCGGCCGGCTTCGAGTTGATCGGCGGGGCGCCGCAGCTCGATCTGGACCGGGCGGCAACGGAACGGGCGATCCGCAACTTCGGCGCCAAGCTGGCCGGGGCCGATGTCGGCTTGTTCTTCTATGCCGGACACGGCATGCAGGCGCGGGGCACCAATTACCTGCTGCCGGTTTCCGCCAATCTGGAGAAGGAGGCGGATGTCCGGTACGAACTGATCGACGTCGCCATGGTGCTGGACGAGATGGCGCTGGCGGAAAGCCGGCTGAACATCGTCATCCTGGACGCCTGCCGCAACAATCCCTTCGGTGGGCGCGGCATGCGTGCGGCGTCGCCGGGCCTGGCGCAGATGCAGGCTCCCGCCGGGACGATCATCGCCTATGCGACCCAGCCGGGCGCCGTGGCGGCTGATGGTGCGGGCTCCAACAGCCCCTACACCGAGGTGCTGTCCAAGGCGCTGCTGAAGCCGGGCGAGGCGGTTTTCGATGTCTTCAACGATGTCGGCATCGCGGTGAAGCGCAACTCCGGCGGGGTGCAGCAGCCTTGGGTTTCGGCGTCTCCCATCGAAGGGCGTTTCTATTTCCTGGGGCCGACCACGGTGGTGACGGCGCCTCCCGCCGAAGCAACGCCTCCGGTTCCCGCGGCTTCCGCGGCGAACGCCGACAAGGAGACGCTGTTCTGGGACAGCATCAAGGGCAGTTCCAACCGCGGGCTCTTCGAAGCCTATCTGAAGCAGTTCCCGCAAGGCACCTTCGCCCCCATCGCCGAGGTGCGCGTCGCCGAACTGGGCGGGGCGGTGCCTGCGGAGCGGGCCCAGCTTTCGGTCGCGGCACTCGCCGCCCCGCCGGTTCCTGCTCCAATTCCCGCCCCAGTTCCCGGGCCAACTCCTGCCCCGGCGCCGATCCCGGCCCCTTCGGCAATCCCGGCACCGGCGGCTCCGCCGGCCCAGCCGCTCGATGTGGCGGCGATCCCCTATCTCAACGCCAAAGCGCGGCAGACGCTGGCGATGTATGGGGGATTGCCCTCGCCCAAGGCGCTGGCGATCTCGACCAAGGGCAATTACGCCTATTTCTCCAACAGGTCGAACAGCCGGACCGGGGACGACGTCAAGCGCAGCGCCCTGCAATATTGCCAGTACCGTGCGGAGGAGCCCTGCACGCTCTATGCGGTGGACGATGCGGTGGTGATGGATGCCAAGGGCTTCACGCCGATGCCGGTCGAGATCCTCGGGGCCGGCCGTTTCGATCCGGCGCGGGTGCCCTTCGTCAGCGACCACACCCGCAAGGTCGGCATGGTGAACTACCAGCGCAACCCCGGCTACAAGGCGCTGGCCGTGACGCTGGCCGGGCGCTGGGCCACCGTCTGGGATCGCGACAGCGAGGAAGAGGCGAAGGACGCGGCGCTGGAGCGGTGCGAGCAGTCCGGCGGCAACCATGAGTGCATGCTCTACGCCGTAGGCGACAGGATCGTCTTCGAAGAGGCCCCGGAAGAGGAGGAAGACGAGGAAGAGGAGTGACCGAGGGCGCCGAAAGATTGCGTCGCCACAGGTCAGTGTCCGTCCGCGGTTACCACCGGTGGAGACTACATTTGCGTCCGCCGCACTGACCGTTTGTGCTCGATCATCGCCCAATGATGACGGCGTGCGCCATTGAGCCCGGGTGTATGTCTTTCGATCATTGGAAATTATCGTTTCGCCGCTGATTTGTTGTGCAATGCGACAACGGCTGCGGTTGTGACGATTCCGGGATGATCCAGACATGAACCCAAGCGAACGCCCGAATACGGGCCAGCCAAGCGTGTTCCACACCAGCCGCCGCCGCTTCCTCGCCACCACGGCGATGGGGCTGGTGGCGCTGACCGCCTCCGGCGCCAGGGCGAAAATCCTGTTCGGCACCGGGCTGCCCTGGGATTCCGGCTCCATCGAGCCGCCCCGCCAGGTGCTTCCCGGCCCCTGGACCTTCTTCACCCCGCGCGAAGGCGAACTGGTCGAGGCCATCGTCGAACGGCTGATCCCCGCGGACGACCTCAGCGTCAGCGGCAAGGATGCCGGCTGCGCCGTCTTCATCGACCGCCAGCTGTCCGGCCATTACGGCACCTCTGACCGGCTCTACATGAAGGGGCCGTTCCAGCCCGGCCTGCCGACCCAGGGCGACCAGACCGACCTGACCCCGGCGATGACGTACCGCCAGGGTCTGAAGGCGCTGGACGACCATTGCCGCCGGACGATGGACGGCAAGAGCTTCACCGACCTGTCTCCGGACCAGAAGGACAAACTGCTGACGGCGATGGAGGCGGGCGAGGCAAAGTTCGACGGTCCCGTCGGTTCCGGCAGCCTCTTCAGCCTGTTGTTGCAGAACACCATGGAAGGGTTCTTCGCCGACCCGATCCATGGCGGCAACCGCGACATGGTCAGCTGGAAGATGATCGGCTTCCCCGGCACCCGGTACGACTATCGGGACCATGTGCTGAAGCACAATCAGAAATACACGTTGCCGCCGGTGTCGATCGGCGGCCGCGGCGACTGGGCCAGGAAGGGCTGAGGAATGGCGCGCAAACTTCCCCACAAGGATGTGGTGATCGTCGGCCTCGGCTGGACCGGCTCGATCATCGCGAACGAACTGTGCGACGAAGGGCTGGACGTGGTGGCGCTGGAGCGCGGCCCCTGGCGCGACACCGCCACCGACTTCAACATCGGCTATGCCGCGGACGAGCTGCGCTACAACTCGCGCCAGGAACTGATGCTGCGCCCGGCGCAGACGACGGTGACCGCCCGCAACAACGCCGGCCAGACGGCGCTGCCGATGCGGCAATTCGGCTCCTTCCATCCCGGCAACGGCGTCGGCGGCGCCGGTGTGCACTGGGCCGGCATCACCTGGCGGTTCTCGCCCGCCGACTTCCGGCTGCGCTCTCATTTTACCGAGCGTTATGGTGCTCAGGCCATACCGGACGACATGACGATCCAGGACTGGGGCCTGACCTATGAGGACATGGAGCCCTATTACGACAAGTTCGAGTATCTCGCGGGCGTCTCGGGCAAGGCCGGCAACCTGAACGGCCAGATACAGGACGGCGGCAATCCGTTCGAGGGGCCGCGCAAGCGCGAGTTCCCCAACCCGCCGATGATGCAGACCTACGGCCCCACCCTGTTCGCCGAGGCGGCGGCCAAGCTGGGCTACAAGCCCTTCCCGATCCCGTCCTCGCTGCTGTCGCGCACCTACACCAACCCGTTGGGCGTGACGATGGGACAATGCACCTTCTGCGGCTTCTGCACCAATTACGGCTGCGCCAACTATTCGAAGGCCAGCGCCCAGACGACCGTGCTGCCGGTGCTGATGCGCAAGTCCAACTTCGAGCTGCGCACCCTGTGCGAGGTGCTGAAGGTCAATCTGGACTCCACCGGCAAGAAGGCGACCGGCGTCACCTATGTCGACACCTCGGGCGAAGAGCTGGAGCAGACGGCCGATCTGGTGATCCTCTGCGCCTTCATGCTGGACAATGTGCGGCTGATGCTGCTGTCCGGCATTGGCAAGCCTTACGACGCCAGCACCGGCACTGGCGTGGTGGGGCGGAATTTCTGCTACCAGATGGCCAATCAGGTGGTCGGTTTCTTCGATCCCGCCAAATACAACTTCAACAACTTCATCGGCGGCGGCGCCACCGGCATGGCCATCGACGAGCTGAACAACGACAATTTCGACCATGGGCCGCTGGGCTTCCTCGGCGGCGGCAGCACGCGCTGCGCGCCCATCGGGGCGGAGCCGATCTCCAAGCGGCCGACGCCGCCGGGCACTCCGGCCTGGGGATCGGGCTGGAAGAAGGCGATGCGCGACAGCTATCTCAGCAATCTCAGCGTCGGCTGCGAGGCCAGCAGCTATGCCAACCGCGGCAATTTCCTCGACCTCGATCCCACCTACACCGACCGTCTCGGCCGGCCGCTGATGCGCATCACCTTCGACTTCCCCGAGAACGACGTGAAGATGTCGGCCTATGTCACCAAGAAGGTGGCGGAAATCGTCCGCGCCATGGGGGCGCAGCAGAGCGTCGAGTATCCGCGCACCGGGCCCTGGTCGACGGTGCCCTACCAGTCGACCCACGTGGTCGGCGGCACGGCGATAGGTGCCGACCCCTCGACCAGCGCGGTGAACCCGTTCCTGCAGAGCTGGGACGTGCCCAACGTCTTCACCGTCGGGGCGAACGTCTTCCCACAGAATTCGGGCTTCAACCCGACCGGAACGGTGGGGGCGCTGGCCTTCCGCGCGGCGGATGCGATCCGCAGCCGCTACCTGAAATCCCCCGGCCCCTTGGTGCACGCATGACCAGGATCCGTCTCGCCATCGCCGCGGCCCTGCTGGTCACGGCGTCATTCAGCGTCATTGCCGCCGTCACGGCGCCGGCGCTTGCCGACGACCAGGACTTCACCCTGATCGAGCGTGGCCGCTATGTCGCCACCGCCGCCGACTGCGTCGCCTGCCACAGCGTGCCGGGCGGCAAGCCCTATGCCGGCGGAGCGGCCTTGCAGACGCCGTTCGGCACGCTGGTCGCCCCCAACATCACGCCGGACCGCGAGACCGGCATCGGCAACTGGACCGAGGAGGATCTGCGCCGAACCCTGCGCGAGGGCGTCGGTCGCGGCGGAAAGCGGCTCTACCCCGCCATGCCCTATCCCGCCTACACCCGGATGACCGATGACGACATCCATGCGTTGTGGGTCTATCTCCAGACGCTGGAGCCGGTGAGCAACGCGGTGGAAGCCAACCAGCTGCCCTTCCCCTTCAACATCCGGCTGCTGATGGCGGGCTGGAACCTGCTGAACTTCGAACCTTCGAGCTTCAAGCCCGACCCGCAGAAGTCGGAGGAGTGGAACCGCGGCGCCTATCTGGTCCAGGCGCTGGGCCATTGCGGCACCTGCCACACGCCGAAGAGCGCGCTGGGCGCCGACGACAACGACCGCGCCTTGCAGGGGGCCAACCTCCAGGCCTGGTATGCGCCGTCGATCACCGCCGACAAGCGGCAGGGCATCGGCAACTGGTCGGTTGAGCAGCTGACCGCCTATCTGAAGACCGGGGCGAACCATCAGTCGCTCGCTTCCGGCCCGATGGCGGAGGAGATCCAGAACTCCAGCTCCAAGATGACCGACGCCGATCTGAAGGCCATCGCCACCTATCTGCTCGACCGGACGCCGCCCGCGGGGAAGGCGCCGGCGCCGCTGGCGGCGGACGATGCGCGGATGAGGACGGGCGGTGCGGTGTATACCGACACCTGCATGGCCTGCCATGGCGGCGACGGCAAGGGCCAGACCTTCCTGTTCCCGACCTTGGCCGGCAGCGGTCTGGTGCAGGCCGACGATCCGGCGACGCTGATCCGGCTGGTGCTCGACGGCTCCCGCGCGGTGGCGACCGACGACCGTCCGACCGGCCCGGCGATGCCGCCGCTCGGCTGGCGGCTGACCGATGCCGACGTGGCGGCGGTCGTCACCTACATCCGCAACAGCTGGAGCAATGCCGCCCCGCCGGTCAGCGCCGGGGATGTGGCGAAGGTGCGCAAGACGCTGGCCCAGGCGAACTGACGGGGGCGGGGCAGCGGCAGCGAACCGGCCGCCGCTGCCCGTTCTCCGGGACGATGAAGGCGTCGCACCGTCTCTGGCGATTTGCGTCGTCATGGTGGACACTGAGCATCAGTCGGAGATGGCCGGGACTGATGGGATGAGCGATTGGCGGAGCGTGGCGGCGTCGTGGGTGACACGAAACCGGTCCAAGCTGGTGCATGCCTTGCGGATGACCGCCTCAACCCTCGCAACCTTCGCGCTGGCGGAGGTGCTGGACCTGCCGCAGGGATTCTGGGCCGTCATCACCGCGCTGATCGTTACCCAAAGCAATGTCGGCGGCTCGCTGAAGGCGGCGCTGGACCGCTTCGTCGGATCGCTGGTCGGCGTTGCCTATGGCGGGGCGATCACCATGCTGATCCCACACACGGACGGGCTGGCGCGTGCCGCGGCGCTGCTTGCGGCGGTGGCGCCGCTATCCTACTTGGCCGCCAAGTCGGCTGGCTTCCGCATTGCGCCGATCACCGCGATCATCGTGCTGCTGGGCAGCGCCGGGGCCAGCCTCGGCCCACTCAGCTTCGCCACCGACCGCATGCTGGAGGTCGGGCTCGGCTGCATCGTCGGCATCTTGGTGTCACTGCTGGTGGTACCGGCCCGCGCCTCGCGCTCCGTGCTGGACACGGCGGCGGAGGCGGCTCGGTTGATGGCGGAGCAGTTGGAGGCGTTGGCGGTTGCCGACGACGCGTCCCAGGCCGTCATGAACCGGTTGGTGGTGCGGACCCGGCAAGCCCTGACCCGTCTGGAAACCCTGGTGGGCGAGGCCGCGCGGGAGCGGCGGAGCCGGCTGGCCGACATGCCCGACCCCGATCCGCTGCTGCGCACGCTGATGCGGCTGCGGCACGACGTGGTGATGCTGCGTCGCGCCGTGGGGGAGCCCAGGCAGGATATCGCCGACCGCGACGTCTGCCCCGACTGGACACCGGTCGCGGCGGCGGGCGCGTCCACCCTGCGCGGTCTGGCCGATGCGCTTGCCACTGGCCAGCCGCCCGACCGCTCGACGGCGCTCGCCGATGCGCTGGCGGGCTACCGGGCCGGGATCGACCGCACGCGGGCGGAAAGGCGGACGCGAGACATGCCGACCGACTGGCTGTGGCGGATGTTCGGCACCGGCTTCGCGCTGGAGCAGTTCCGCCGCAACCTGGACGACCTCGTCGAACGGACGGCTGACTTCGCCGCCCATCGGTAGGCCGTCGGTGCAACGGCGAAAGGGCCGGCACCGCGAGGATGCCGGCCCTTTCGCCGTTTCAAAAGTCCGGGCTTGCCCGTTCAGCGGTCGCCCAGATCATGTTCGATTTCGGTCACCAGCCGTTCGGCGCAGTGCAGCGCCCGCTGGCGGTCGTCGTCGCTCATCCCCTGCATGGGGTCGGACTGGGCCGGAAAGGACTCCGACCGGCAGAGCCGGCGGCCCGAGGCGCAGACCATCACTTCGTACTGGCGGCTGTCCTCGTTGAACAGGCACTCGGACTCGAAGCCTTTGGCATCGGTTTCGGCCCACATGATCGTCTTGCTCATCGTCCGGCTCCTTCTGGTCTGGGTCGGGCTGGTCAGTCTTATTTGGCGTTCGCCATCGCGACGGCGGTGTCGGCCATCCGGTTGGAGAAGCCCCACTCGTTATCGTACCATGCCATGACGCGAACGAAATTGCCGTCGACGACCTTCGTCTCGTTGCATGCGAAGGTCGAGCTGTGCGGGTCGTGGTTGAAATCCGACGACACCAGTTCCTCGTCATAGGCGCCCAGCACGCCCTTCAGCGGGCCGTTGGCGGCATCAACGATCGCCTTGGTGATCTCTTCGACCGAGGTGTTGCGCTTGGCGGTGAACTTGAAGTCGACGACCGACACGTTCGGGGTCGGCACGCGCATGGCGGTGCCGTCCAGCTTGCCCTTCAGCTCCGGCAGCACCTTGCCGACCGCCTTGGCCGCACCGGTCGAGGTCGGGATCATGTTCAGGGCCGCGGCGCGGGCGCGGTGCAGATCCTTGTGGTTGGTGTCGACGATCCGCTGGTCACCCGTGTAGGAGTGGATCGTGGTCATGAAGCCCTTTTCGATGCCGACGAGGTTGTTCAGCACGAAGGCCACCGGGGCCAGGCAGTTGGTGGTGCAGGACGCGTTGGAGACGATCTTGTGCTCGGCGGTCAGCTTGTCGTGGTTGACGCCGTAGACGACGGTGATGTCCTCGTCGGTGGCCGGGGCCGAGATCAGTGCTCGGCGGTCAGCTTGTCGTGGTTGACGCCGTAGACGACGGTGATGTCCTCGTCGGTGGCCGGGGCCGAGATCAGCACCTTCTCGGCGCCGGCTTCCAGATGCTTGGCGGCGTCGGCGCGCTTGGTGAAGATGCCCGAGCATTCCATGGCGATCTGGACGCCCAGATCCTTCCACGGCAGCTTGGCCGGGTCACGCTCCTGCACGACCTTGATGGAGTGGCCGTTGACGATCAGCACGCCGTCGCCGGTCTCGATGGTGCCGGGGAAGCGGCCGTGGACGCTGTCGTACTTCAGCAGGTG
>NZ_PDKW01000040.1:902745-909047 GCF_002573965.1 Azospirillum palustre
TTGACGATCAGCACGCCGTCGCCGGTCTCGATGGTGCCGGGGAAGCGGCCGTGGACGCTGTCGTACTTCAGCAGGTGCGCGTTGGCCTTCAGATCGGCGAGGTCGTTGATCGCCACGACCTCCACGTCTTTGCGGCCGCTCTCGTAGATGGCGCGCAGAACCAGACGGCCGATGCGGCCGAACCCATTAATCGCTACCCGTACAGCCATGATGTGCTCCAGTCGTTCGCTTGCGGTCCCGTGCCGGTTGGGGCGGAGACCTTATTTAACCAGGGAATGCGGGTTTAAGACCGCGGGAATTGCAATTTAAGGGGGTGGACGCGTGCTTACGCTGGAACGGCGCGCGGCGACATCGCATCCAGCCAAGCCGGCAGGGCGTCGCGGCTGGTCAGTTCGCTGAAGCGGTCCTCCACCCCGGCGGCAGCCAGGGCGGCAATGGTGTCGTCGCCGGCCGCCACCGACCGCAGGCCGGCATCGCGGGTGCGCCGGGCGATGAACCATGCCAGCGCGTCGGTGCCGCCGTCGAAGGGGGCGATCTCGTAGACGCCGAGCGGCCCTGTCCATACCACGGTCCGGGCGGCCTCGACGCAGGCGGTGAACCGCGCGATCGTCGCCGGCCCGATGTCAAGCACCATGTCCTCCGGCCCGATGGCGGTGCAGGGGACGATACGGTCCTCCACCCCGTTTTTCGCTTCGGTCGCTATGACCACATCGACCGGCAGCAGCAGCTCGCAACCGCAGGCCTTCGCCCGGTCCAGCAGCTTGCGGGCCTCGTCGATCAGCCCGTAATCGCACAGCGAAGCGCCCATGTCGGTGCCGGTCGCCGCCAGGACGGTGTTGGCGATGCCGCCGCCCAATGCCAGAACGTCGACCCGCGTCACCAGCCGGATCAGCAGATCCAGCTTGGCGGACAGTTTCGCACCGCCGACGATGGCGCAGACCGTGTGATCGGATCGTCCCGCCTTGCGGGCAGGGGTGAACAGAGTTGGCTGCGCCGGCCCGCTCGCATCACGACCACCCGTGATCAGATGCAGCCGGCCGGTCAGTCGGGGGGCCAGATTGCCTCGGACATCGGTCGTAAGCATGATGCCTGTCCTTTTCTTGGAACCAGTTCTGTCGTTTGTAGGCTTGCTAATCAGGCGGTCCGGATCGGTCCGGGCCCCGAGTGTGTCGTGCAAGTCTTCGGTGGGGCCGCCGCGGCGCGGCGGGTTTCGCGATAGAGGATCAGCAGCCCGCTGCCGATCACCACGGTGGCGCCGACGATCACATGCGGGGCCGGCACGTCGCCCCAGACCAGCCAGCCGAGGATCGTCGCGTAGATCAGGCTGGCATAGCTGAAGGGGCCGACCACCACCGCCCGGGCCAGCGAATAGGCCCGCGTGCTGAAATACTGCGCTCCGCCGCCGGCGATCCCCATCCCCGCCATCAGCGCCAGCGCATGGCCGTCCGGCGTGGCCCAGCCGAACGGCAGGGCCAGCGCGCTGAGCAGGGTCGAGACCACGGTGAAATAGAAGACCGTCGTCACCGGCTTCTCCGTGCGGCCCAGCTGGCGCATGGCGATCATCGCCAGCGCGTAGCAGACGGCGGCGGTCAGCGCCACCAGCGACCCGCGGTCGATCATCTCGGCGCCGGGCTGGACCATGATCAGCACCCCGGCGAAGCCGACCGCCACCGCGCCCCAGCGGAAGGCGCCGACCCTCTCCCCCAGCAGCGGAACCGAGAGGGCGGTGAGGAACAGCGGGGCGGAGTAGGAGATCGCCACCGCATTGGCCAGCGGCATCAGGTGATAGGCCCAGAACAGCAGCACCATCGATGCCAGCCCGACGATGGCCCGCCACAGATGCCCCTGCCAATGGTCGGTGTGCAGGCAGCTCCGCCCGCCCGCGGCGGCAACCATGGCGACCGCCGGCAGCAGGGCGAACAGGTTGCGGAAGAAGGTGACCTCGCCCAGCGGATAGCTCTCCGCCAGGATCTTGGCGAGCGCGTTCATGATGGTCATCAGGGCCATCGCCAGCAGCATCGACAGGATGCCGAGCCGGACATTTTCCGGCGGTTTGGCGGCGGCGCTCGTAGGGACCTGTTCCATGATGACGCTTTCCTGCCAGGGGAGGTCTCCCTCTCCCGTCCCGGGAGAGGGAGAATTGCCGGCGTCTGCCGCGCTTACGCCGCCCGTTCCAACTGCTCTGCTGCGATCACACCCAGCGTATGGCGGGCGATCATCCGTTCCTCGTCGGTCGGGATGATGAAGACCGGCACGCGGCTCTCCTGGGCGGAGATGCGGGTCGCCTTCGCCCGGTTGGCCGCCGGGTCGATGGCGACGCCGAGCCAGGACAGCTTCTCCGCCACCCGCGACCGCACCAGCGTGGAGTTCTCGCCGACGCCGGCGGTGAAGACCACCGCGTCCAGCCCGCCCATCGAGCCGGCCAGCGCCGCCACCTGCTTGGCGACGTTGTGGCAGAACAGCTCCACCGCCTCGGCCGCGGCCGGCAGGTCGGAATTCTCCAGGTCGCGCATGTCGTTGGAGAGGCCCGAAACGCCCAGCATGCCCGACTTGTGGTAAAGCAGCTTTTCCAACTCGTCGGCGCCGTAGCCCTTCTCGCGCATCAGATAGATCAGCACGCCGGGATCGATGGTGCCCGGCCGGGTGCCCATCGGCACGCCGTCGAGAGCGGTGAAGCCCATGGTGGTGTCGACGCTGTGCCCGCCGCGCATGGCGCACAGGCTGGCGCCGCTGCCGAGATGGCAGACCACCACATGCGCGTTCGCCAGTTCCGGTGCCACCTGGGGCAGGCGGTGGGCGATGTACTCGTAGCTCAGCCCGTGGAAGCCGTAGCGGCGGATGCCCTCCGCCGTCAGTTCGCGCGGGATGGCGAAGGTCTGCGACTGCCAGGGCTGGGTCTGGTGGAAGGCGGTGTCGAAGCAGGCGACCTGCGGCAGCGACGGATAGACCTGGGCCAGCGCCCGCATGGCGGCGATGTTGTGCGGCTCATGCAGCGGGGCCAGCGGGATCAGCTCCTCCAACTGGTCGAGCACCGCCGGGGTGACGCGGACGGGAGCCGAGAAGCGGGTGCCGCCATGGACGACGCGATGGCCGGCGGCCACCAGCGTAGCCCCCTTCAGCGTGTCGCCGATCCAGTCGAGCAGATGGTGGAGCAGCTCCGGGCGGCCCGGATTCTCGCCGTCGGCCCAGCTGTGGTCGGCGATCTTGTGGCGGGCGGCGTCCTTCGCCTCGAAGCGGGGGGCGGTGCCGATGCCGGAGATCTGGCCGGTGACGACCGGCTCGATCTCGGTGGCGCTGCCACCCTGGAAGACGCAGAATTTCAGGCTGGAGGAACCCGCATTGATGACGAGGCAGGCGTCCTCGCTGGAGTTTGACAGTGCGACCATGACGGGGATGTCCTATTCGGCGGCCAGCGCGAGCTTCGGCTGGCGTTTGGCGGCGGCGACCAGCGAGGCGACGGCGCAGGAAGCGAGCCGGGCCCGCACATTGTCGGCGCGGCTGGTGAGGATGACCGGCACCTTGGCGCCCAGCACGATGCCGGCGAGGTCGGCATTCGCCAGGAAGGACAACTGCTTGACCAGCATGTTGCCGGCCTCCAGATCGGGGGCGAGCAGGATGTCCGGCTGGCCGGCGACCGGGGAGACGATGCCCTTGGTGCGGGCGGCTTCGGCGGAGATGGCGTTGTCGAAGGCCAGCGGGCCGTCGAGGATGCCGCCGGTGATCTGGCCGCGGTCGGCCATCTTGCAGAGTGCTGCCGCTTCCAGCGTGGTGTTGATCTTCGGGTTGATCGTCTCGACCGCCGACAGGATGGCGACGCGCGGGGTGGCGACGCCCAGCACCTTGGCAAGGTCGATGGCGTTCTGGACGATGTGGACCTTGTCCTCCAGCGTCGGATAGATGTTGATCGCCGCGTCGGTGATCAGCAGCGTCTTGGAGTAGGTCGGCACATTCATCAGGAAGACGTGGCTGATCCGGCTGGCGGTGCGCAGGCCGGTTTCCTTCTTCACCACCTCGCCCATCAGCTCGTCGGTGTGCAGGCTGCCCTTCATCACCGCTTCGGCCTCGCCGGTGCGGGCCAGCGCCACGGCGGCTGCCGCAGCGGCGCGGCTGTGGGCGGCATCGACGATGCGGTAGCGGGCGATGTCGAGCCCGCCGGCTGCGGCGACCTTGCGGATGAGGGCTTCCGGCCCGACCAGGATCGGCTCGATCAGCCCGGCCTCTGCCGCCTCGACGGCGCCCTGGAGCGAGCTGGCATCGCAGGGATAGGCGACGGCGGTGACGACCGGCGGCAGCTCGTCGCACTTGGCGAGCAGCGCGTCGTGCTTGTCGTGGCGGATCATCTGGATCTGCGGCAGCTCATGCGCCGGGCGGATGACCTTCTGGGTCGGGGCGATCACCTCGGCGGTGCCCAGCACGACGATCTCGCCATCCTGGTTGGTGCAGACGCAGTCGAACACGACGACGTTCTTGGCCGGACGCTTCTCGATCACGGTGACGGTGGCGGTGACGATGTCGCCCAGGCCCACCGGGCGGCGGAACTGCAGGCTCTGGCCGGCATAGAGCGAGCCGGCGCCCGGCAGGTAGGTGCCCAGCACGCCCGAGATCAGCGAACCCGACCACATGCCGGGACCGATCACCTTCTGGAACCGGCTGTCGGCGGCGAATTTCGGGTCGAGATGGGCCGGGTTGATGTTGCCCGACACGGTGGCGAACAGCTCCACATCCATCAGGGTGAGCTGGCGCGACAGGCTGGCCGACTGGCCGATCTGGATTTCGTCGAAGGTCACATTCTCGACGACGGCGCAGGCGCCGTTGCCGGAAGCTTCACCACTGGCACGCATTTTTGAACACTCCGGTTGACCGGGTCGAGCGAGCGGCCCGTTTTTACGGTCCGAAGGGGCGGCGTCGGGAGGGGACGGAAAGGGAGGCCGTCCAGTGTGTCGTCCGAACTCGTCGCCCGTTTTGCGCCAGCGTTCTGCGCCGCGCCGGGAACCTTAGATATATTAATATATTAACTGTGCATCGCAACATGGAACCGTCGAAAAGCCCGGCCCTTGACACTATGCCGCAGGTGGCTCAAGGCCCATTTCTGCGGGATGGCCGGGCGGGGCTTCCCCCTCCTCCCGGGGAGAGACGGGAGGAGGGGGCACAACGGCGGGACGTCTCAGCGATCGGGGCGCCCGCCGCCCGTCCTCGAAGTCCCTTCAGGGGCAGTTCCTGCCGTCGTGATCGCCTCTCCGGGGGCAGGAGAGGGGGCGGAGGATTGCCGGGCAGGGGACTTCAGGAAGCTCGTGGAACTCAGGCCTTGAGGATGCCGCGGCCGGCGAAGCGGGCGGCGACGCCGAGCTGCTCTTCGATGCGGATCAGCTGGTTGTTCAGGCCTTGAGGATGCCGCGGCCGGCGAAGCGGGCGGCGACGCCGAGCTGCTCTTCGATGCGGATCAGCTGGTTGTACTTGGCGAGGCGGTCCGAACGGCTGAGAGAGCCGGTCTTGATCTGGCCGCAGTTGGTGGCGACCGCCAGATCGGCGATGGTGCTGTCCTCGGTCTCGCCCGAACGGTGCGACAGGACAGCGGTGTAGCCGGCCTTGTGCGCCATGTCGACCGCTTCCAGCGTCTCCGACAGCGTGCCGATCTGGTTGACCTTGACCAGGATCGAGTTCGCGACACCTTGGCGGATGCCCTGGGCCAGACGCTTCGGATTGGTGACGAACAGATCGTCGCCGACCAGCTGCACCTTGCTGCCGATGGCGTCGGTCAGCGCCTTCCAGCCTTCCCAGTCGTCTTCCGCCATGCCGTCCTCGATCGAGATGATCGGGTAGCGGCCGGCCAGATCGGCCCAGTAAGCGACCATCTGTTCCGGCGACAGCGACTTGCCTTCGCCGGCCAGCTCATACTTGCCGTTCTTGAAGAACTCGGTCGAGGCGGCGTCGAGCGCCAGCATGACGTCGTCGCCCGGCTTGTAGCCGGCGGCCTCGATGGCCTTCATGACGAAGCCGAGCGCTTCGTCGGTCGAGCCGATGTTGGGGGCGAAGCCGCCCTCGTCGCCGACATTGGTGTTGTGGCCGGCGTCCTTCAGCTTCTTCTTCAGCGACTGGAAGATCTCGGAGCCCATGCGGATGGCGTCGGCGCCGGTCTCGGCGCCCACCGGCATGATCATGAATTCCTGGATGTCGATGGGGTTGTCGGCATGGGCGCCGCCGTTGATGATGTTCATCATCGGCACCGGCAGCAGCGAGGCGAAGGCGCCGCCGACATAGCGGTAGAGCGGCAGGCCGGCATCCTCGGCGGCGGCGCGGGCGAC
>NZ_PDKW01000038.1:0-178128 GCF_002573965.1 Azospirillum palustre
TCCTTCAGGCGCACGGCTTCTTCGACGGCGATCTCGTCGAAGGGGTTCATGCTCATCTTCACGTTGGCGGTCTCGACGCCGCTGCCATCCGCCTTGACGCGGATCTTCACGTTGTAGTCGACCACTCGCTTAACGGGGACGAGGACTTTCATAACTCACCCTGGCTGCTGAGCGCGCGCCTGTTACGGCGAACACCGCGAAAATTGCTGTGGTTGCGAACGGACCATAGGATCTGGAAATACCACTGTCAATGACGCGCCGGACGCGCGGGTGGCCTCATGTGCCGGCCCGGTTGTCGCGGCAGGGGAGACTGCACGGCGCCAATCGGAATGCGCCTGCTCAGCGGTTGGCGCCCGGCACCCACAGCACGTCGTCCGCCCCGTTGCGGTTCACCACCCGGCTCAGCACGAACAGGTGGTCCGACAGCCGGTTGACGTATTTCAGCGCCGCCGCGGTCACCGGCTCGTGCCGCGCCAGATCGGTCATCAGCCGCTCCGCCCGGCGCACGACGGTGCGGGCCAGATGCAGATGGGCCGCGGCCGGCGAGCCGCCGGGCAGGATGAAGGAGGTCAGCGGCGCCAGACCGGCGTTCATCGCGTCGATCTCCGCCTCCAGCCGGTCGACCTGGGCCTGGACGATGCGGAGCGGCGGGTATTTCGGCTCCTCCTCCTCCGGCGTGCAGAGGTCGGCGCCCAGATCGAACAGATCGTTCTGGATGCGGCCCAGCATGGCGTCGGCGTCCGGCCAATCACGGGTGTGCAGGCGCGCCATGCCGATGACGGCGTTCGCCTCGTCCACCGTGCCGTAGGCGGCGACGCGGCGGTCGCCCTTCGGCACCCGGCTGCCGTCGCCGAGCGAGGTTTCGCCGGCGTCGCCGCCGCGCGTGTAGATCTTGGTCAGCTTTACCATGGGGAAGCGTCAGCCTTGGGTCAGGATGGCGAGGACGAACAGCAGCAGGGCCGCACCCTGGAGCATCACGCGCAGCCGCATCGCCTTGTTGGAGCGGCGCGGGTCGCCCCTCCCGCCGCGGGCCATGAAGAAGAGGCCGACGAACAGCGAGCCGACCACCGCCAGCATCGCCATGACCATCAGGATGGGGAAGAGAGTCTGCATGGGGCTCACTATATCCCAGCATCCGGCCCGCGCCTATGGCGACGGAATCGGGGCTTGGGGTAATCACCCGGTTGCCAACGCCGTTGGACTGCATACAGTGCGCGGCTGCGGAACCGGGCGCGCGGAACCGGTATGACTTTGGAGAAGCAGGCGATGCAGCGGCGGACTTTCCTGAAGACGGCCCTGAAGGCGACCGCGGTCACCGCGGCCGGCACCGGCGCCCTGGCGGCGCTGAGCCGTCCGGCCGTCCTGGCTGCTCCCGGGGCCGCTCCCGCCGCGGTCCCGTCGGTGTCCTTCCCGATGGACTTCCTGTGGGGCGTCTCGACCTCCAGCTACCAGATCGAGGGCGCCGTCGCCGAGGATGGGCGCGGACCCAGCGTCTGGGACACCTACAGCCATTCCTTCGGGCGGATCGCCAACGGCGACACCGGCGACGTCGCCTGCGACCATTACCACCGCTATGCCGAGGATGTGGATCTGATGGCGAAGGCCGGGATGAAGGCCTACCGCTTCTCCATCGCCTGGCCGCGGGTGATGCCGCAGGGCACCGGGGCGGTGAACGCCAAGGGGCTGGATTTCTACGACCGGCTGACCGACACGCTGCTGGCCAAGGGCATCCAGCCCTGGCCCTGCCTGTTCCATTGGGACCTGCCGCAGGCGTTGCAGGACAAGGGCGGCTGGACCAACCGCGACATCGCCGGGTGGTTCACCGACTACGCGCTGGCGGTGACCGCCCGGCTGGGCGACCGCGCCCGCAACTGGGCGATGCTGAACGAGCCGTCGGTGGTCGCCATCTTCGGCCACGGCACCGGCGGGCATGCGCCGGGGATGACCGGCCGCCAGAACTGCCTGAAGGCGATCCACCACCAGAACCTTGCCCAGGGCACGGCGATCGCGGCGCTGCGCCAGGCCGGCGGCAGGAACTGGCGGCTCGGCACCGTGCTGTCGCTCCAGCCCTCCTGGCCGGTCGGCGGGCTCGACTCGAACTATCCCGCCTCGCTGATGTGGGATGCGCTGTGGAACCGCTCCTGCCTGGACCCGCTGTTCAAGGGCCGCTTCCCGGAGCAGCTGGAGGCCGAGTTCACCCGCATCGCCAAGCCCGACGATCTGGCCCGCATCAAGCAGCCGGTCGATTTCCTCGGCGTCAATTACTACAGCCGCATGCACCAGCAGCCGGACGGGCAGGGGCTGTTCGGCACCGGCTACGGCTCGGCGCCCGAGGGCACGCGCAAGACCGGCATGGAATGGCCGGTCGAGCCGGACGGCCTCAGCGAGATCCTGGCCGAGCTGCAGGAGAAATACGGCAACCCGCCGGTCTATGTGACGGAGAACGGCGCCGATTACCCCGACAGCGTCGGCCCCAGCGGCCGGGTCGAGGACCGCGACCGCATCGCCTACCTGCGCGACCATCTGCTGGCCGCCGCCAAGTCGATCGACGAGGGCTGCAACCTCAAGGGCTACATGGCCTGGACCCTGCTGGACAATTTCGAATGGTCGGAGGGCTACCGCCGCCATTTCGGCCTCGTCCAGGTCGACCGCAAGACGATGGCCCGCACGCCGAAGGCCAGCTACGACTGGTACGCCTCGGTCATCCGCAACAACGCCGTTCCGCTGGTCTGAACAAGGGAGAGTCAGGCGAAGCAGCGCATCGAGTCGTCCACCCGGTCGAGGAAACGCTTCCGGCTGGCTTCGGTGGAGCGATCCATGTCGTAGTGAGCGAGATAGCGCAGCTTCGCTTGCGGAGCACAGGCGGTCAGCACGCCATTCTTGAAAATGCGGCGGGCGGGATTGCGCATATAGAGTTCCGTCAGCCACCAGGGCGATCCGAAACTGGTCAGTACCGCTACCGTCCGAAGTCCGGTCAGCAGCGGCAGGATACGGCCGCCGTCGCGATCATGCCGGAAGGCGATGCCCGGCCCCCACACGCGGTCGATATATCCCTTGAGGATCGCAGGCTGGTCGAACCACCAGTGCGGGTAGCAGAAAACCAGCCCCTCCGACCAGCGCAGCCGCTCGACGAGACCGGCCACGGCCGAGGCATCGTAGTCGGGCGAAAAGTAGCTGGAGCGTTCGGCCACGGTCAGTGCCGGTGCGAAGCCTTCGGCATAGAGGTCGGTTTCCACGACCTCGTGGCCGGATGCGCGCAAGGCGGACACCGCCGTGCGATGGACGGCGGCGGCGAAACTTTGCGGCAGGGGATGGGCGAAGATCGTCTGGATTCGCATCGCGGAACGATAGCATGGCGGCCGGTTCGTGATACCCTGCGACCAATCAGCCCAGACCCCCCGTGACCCATGCCGTCCCCCCGCCCGCAACAGCCCACCCGATTCGCCATCCAGAAGGCGCGTGGCAAGGGCTGGAAGACGCTGGAGGTGGGGGAGGAGCTGGCCCATGCCAAGGCGCGCTTCGACCGGATGGTCGGCGTCAACCCGCGGGCCTATTTCCGGCTGATCCAGCTCGATTACAACGCCGACTCCGGCTATGAGGGCATGGAGTTCAACTGGACGCTGATCGAGCTGTACGATCCGACCCAAGGCGGCCCCACCCAAGGCGGCCGGGTCAGGCCGGCGCCGAAGCCGGCTGCGGCGCCTGGGCGGAAGCCGGGCAGCAAGCGCAAGGCTGTGGAGCCCGTCGCCCTGCCGTTGCGCATCTATCTGGCGGTGATCCTGATCGGCACGCTGGCGGGTGGCCTCGTCTATCTGCACTTCGCCGGTGGACGGTAGAGCCTCACTCCGCCGTGTAGCCCTTGCGGCGCATGCACTGGGCGAAGATTTCCTTGCGATAGCCGAACTGCGGCGTTTCCGGCAGCGGGCGCAGCGGATAGCCGCGCAGGCGCATGGTGGTGTCCACCTGCTCGGTGCATTCGTCATAGGCGACGGTCGGCACGTCCGGGCTGGCGGTCCACTCGCGGTAGGCCGGCGGGCTGCTGCAACCGGACAGCAGGGCCACGGCCGACAGGACGGCCAGCATCGGCAAGGCCGGCAGGAGTCGCGGGCTTGCGGTATCGGTCCCGGTCGTGGTCCCGGTCATGGCGTGCGTCCTGTTCCTTTTTCGCCCCCGATTTGACGCTACCACGTCCGGCCCTTTCCGATCCATTTTCGCGCACCATTTCCGGGAACGCGCCTTTTCGGCAACGCTGCGCGGCTGACAAGGCAGACGCCGAAAAATCGCCGCCGGGAATCGGACGCAATCTGGTAACACGATCCAGGTCCCCGATTCGGGGGAGTGTCGTGGCTCTGAAGTCGGTCTGATGTCACGGACGGAGGGAGAGGCAATGTCTGGGATTTCGCGGCGGGTGCATGGTGGCGCCGCGGTGGCGGCGGTGGCACTGGTGGTTTCGGCCCTGACGGTGGGAGCGCCGGGCCCGGCATGGGCCGAGGCGTCGGTCGCCGACATCCAGTGGGCGCAGACCATCCTGAAGGACAAGGGCTACAACATCGGCGGCCGGGCCAAGGGCCAGATGACGCCGGAAACCCGGTCCGCGCTCAGCGCCTATCAGAAGTCGGCGGGCCTTCCCGCCACCGGCAACCTCGACCAGGCCACCATCGCCAAGATGATGGGCGAGCGCGAGAGCAAGGCCGCGCCGACCATGGGCAGCCTGTCCAAGAGCCAGGTCGGCCAGACCCGCCACGACAAGGAGGTGGCGCCGCGCGCCGCCCCGACCGGCCGGGTCGAATCCGGCAACGAGAGCGTCGGCGGCATGGCCCAGTTCGGCGGCGCCCCGGTGTCGTCGCCGTCCTCCCATTCCTCGTCTTCGTCGTCTTCCTCCTCCGCGTCGTCCTCGGCCAGCGCGCCCGCTGCGGCACCGTCGGCCCGCCCATCGGCGCCGGCTGCAAGCGCAGCGCCCCAAAGCGCGCCGCGCCCGTCAGCCAATGCCCCGGCGGCCAACCAGTCGGCCCCCCCATCGTCCAATACGTCCGAAGGGCCTGTTCCGCAGGCGGCACCCCGCGGAGCGGTGGCGGCGACCACGCCGGACGGCAAGCCGGCCCCGGTCGAGGAGCCGGCGGCGGTCGGCGCTGCCCCTTCGATCTGGCAGTCCAACACCGCGCGGGCCGGTGTGGCTGGCCTGATCGCCGCGACGCTGGGCGGCATCGGCTTCGCCTGGTGGCGCAGCGGCCGCGGCGTCGATCCGCTCAGCCGGACGCCGGCCGGCGACGACCGGCCTCGTGAAAACCGCGTCGAGCCGAGCTTCGGCACCCCCCGCCGCCGCGAGGAACTGACCACCGGCCCGCGGCTGACGGCGGAAGCCCGGCGGCGCTGAGCGCCGCCGCCCTCACATCATCATCGGGCAGCCGCCTCCGCCGCAGCCGCCGGGGCCGCAGGCGGGGGCGGGCGCCGGCTGGGACTTTCCGACGCGCGGCGCCATGATGGCCTTGGCGACCTCGGTGCCGCCGCAGGACGGGCAGGGGATGCCGGCAGCCTTCTTGGTGTCGTAATCGGCCATGTTGTCGAACCACTGGTCGAAATCATGGCCGCAGGCGCAGTGCAGGGCGTAGACGATCATCGCGGGAGCCTCGAAAAGCCGAATTCCGGCGCTCTTCTAGCCAGCCGCCCGGCATCCCGCCAGGATCTGCATCAATCGGACGCGTCAGCCCGCAGAGTTAGAGTTTGGTTTTCCGTGTGATTCACGCTTCAAGCGATTCCGCTTGAACCGATCGCACTCTAGCGTGAGTCGGTCACGCCGACCCGCGCGCACATCGACAGCAGCGGGCAGGTCGAGCAGCGCGGCCGTTCGCCGGTGCACACCCATTTGCCGAAGGGCACCAGCCGCTCGTTGATCTCGACCCAATAGCGTTTCGGCAGCACCGCCAGCAGCGCGGCCATCGTCTTTTCCGGCGTGCGTGCCTGCACATAGCCCCAGCGGTTGGCGATGCGGTGGACATGGATGTCGACGGCCAGCGCCGGGATGCCGAAGCCGACCGCCAGCGTCAGCGCCGCGATCTTCGGCCCCACCCCATGGAAGCGCATCAGACCGTCCGGCGTGTCGGGCACCTCGCCGTCCTGCTCCTCGACGATGCGGCGGGACAGCGCGCGGATGTCGCGCGCCTTGGGTTCCGGGAAGGTGGCGCCGCGCAGCAGCTCCACCAGCCGCTCCTCCGGCAGGGCGGCCATGGCGGCCGGCGTGCCGGCGACGGCGAACAGCCGTTCGGCGACCTCCAGGCTCGTCTCGTCCCGCGTGCGGGCGGAAATCAGGCTGGCGACCAGCTGCTGGAACGGGGTGGCATAGCCGCGGTCGCGCAGCTCGAACATCGCCGCCTTGGGATAGGGCGCGACCGCGACCCGCAGGCGGCGGAAGACCTCGTCGATGTCGAAGTCCTGGGACGTCGCGGGCTGCACACTCACGGGAGGTCACCTCCGGGGAACGGGGCATTGAGGAGCCCCGTCCGGTAACCGGCAAATCCCGCGATTGTTCCGCTTTAGAGTGTGATCGCTTGAAGCGGTATCGCTTGAAGCGTGAATCACACGGAAAACCAAAAGCTTAGACTCTGTCTGATGCTTCAATAAGCATCAGACAGAGTCTAGAGCGCCTTGATCTGCATCTTGATCGGCCCGTCCGCCCGGCCATGGACGAACTGGTCGACATAGGCGTTGCCCGAATTGTCGATGTCGCGGGCGTGGCCGGTCCAGATGATCCGGCCCTGGTAGATCATGGCGATGCGGTCGGCGATCTTGCGGGCGGACGCCATGTCGTGGGTGATGGTGACCGCGGTGGCGCCGAGATCCTTCACGCACTGCACGATCAGCTCGTTGATGACGTCGGCCATGATCGGATCGAGGCCGGTCGTCGGCTCGTCGAAGAAGATGATTTCCGGCTCGTCGGCGATGGCGCGGGCGAGGCCGACGCGCTTCTGCATGCCGCCCGACAGCTCCGAGGGCGACAGCTCCGCCACGTCGGGGGTGAGGCCGACGGCGCCCAGCTTGGCGACGGCGATCTCCTTGGCCTGGGCCCGCGGCATGTGCGCGCCCTGGATCAGGCCGAAGGCGACGTTCTCCCACACCTTCAGGCTGTCGAACAGGGCCGCAC
The DNA here is from genome assembly GCF_002573965.1 of Azospirillum palustre. Lineage (NCBI taxonomy): Bacteria > Pseudomonadati > Pseudomonadota > Alphaproteobacteria > Rhodospirillales > Azospirillaceae > Azospirillum > Azospirillum palustre. Next base: position 7,139 of record NZ_PDKW01000038.1, read on the forward strand.
CCTGGAACAGCATGCCGAACTTGTGCAGCAGCTTCTCGCGCTCGCGCGAGCGCAGCCGGGTCGTCTCCTGCCCATCGACCTGGATCGAGCCGGAATCCGGCGTCAGCAGGCCGAGGATGCTCTTCAGCATCACCGACTTGCCGGTGCCCGACCCGCCGATGACGACCAGAGACTCGCCCTTCGCCACCTCCAGGTCGATGCCGTTCAGCACCTTCTTCGGGCCGAAATGCTTGGTGACGTTCTTGAGCGCGATCTTGGGAACGGTCATGCGGTGGCGCTCACTTGGTCGAGAAGAAGAGGCCGGTGATCAGGTAGTTCCACACCAGGATCATGATCGAGGCCGACACCACCGCGTTGGTGGTCGCAGCCCCGACGCCCTGGGCGCCGCCCTTGGAGTGGTAGCCGTGGTAGCAGCCCATCAGCGCGATCAGGAAGCCGAAGATCGCCGCCTTGACCAGGCCGGAAATCACGTCGACCGGCTGGAGGAATTCCCAGGTGCGGTTGATGTAGCTGGCGGCGTTGAAGTCCAGCCGGTAGACGCCGACCAGGAAGCCGCCGAACACGCCGATGATGTCGGCGACGATGACCAGCAGCGGCACCATGGTCAGCCCGGCGATCAGCCGCGGCGCCACCAGATACTTGTGCGGGTTGGTCGACAGGGTGGACAGGGCGTCGATCTGCTCGGTCACCCGCATGGTGCCGATCTCCGCCGCCATGGCGGCGCCGATGCGGCCCGCGACCATCAGGCCGGCCAGCACCGGCCCCAGCTCGCGGGTGATCGACAGCACGACGACGGTGGCGATGGCGCCCTCCGCCTGGAAGCGGGAGAAGCCGCTGTAGCTCTGCAACGCCAGCACCATGCCGGTGAACAGCGCGGTCAGCCCGACCACCGGCAGCGAGTAATAGCCGATGTCGATCATCTGCCGCAGGATCTGGCGCGGATAGAACGGCGGCCGCACGCAGTGCGACAGGGCGGACCCGGTGAACAGGGCAAGGCGTCCGGTCGCTTCCAGGAAGATCAGGAAGGCCCGGCCGGTGGCGGCAAGGAAACCCATCAGTCGGACCGCATCCTTGGTTTGAGACTCATTTGGGCGATGCGGTCATAGCACCGATGAACGGCTAGGTCATCCTTGGACTTTGCAATGGTGGGCGGAGTCGGTCGTCGCGGCGATCTCGCCCTCTCCCCCCCGGGGAGAGGGAGGGGACCCACGAAGTGGGGAGGGTGAGGGGGATGCACCGCGTGCCTTCGCGGGAATCCTCGCCACGCATCCCCCTCACCCTGACCCTCTCCCCGGGGGGGAGAGGGGAATTGGGTCACCCACCCACATAAACCCGGTGATAGCGCCGGCCGAGCGAGGTCAGGACCTCATAGCCGATGGTGCCGCCCTCATTCGCCACCGTGTCGACCGGACGGCTGGGGCCGATCAGCTCGACCATGCGGCCGGCCTGGGCCACGCTCTCCGGCAGTCCGGTCACGTCGATGGTGATGAGGTCCATCGAGATGCGGCCGACGATGGGTGCTGCGACGCCGTCGAGGAAGACATGCCCCTTGCCGCTCAGCGAGCGCAGATAGCCGTCGGCATAGCCGACGCCGATGGTGGCGATCCGCGCCGGGCCGGTCACCTTGTGGGCGGCGCCATAGCCGACCGTCATCGGCGCCGTGCAGTTGCGCACCTGCAAGAGCCGCGCGTCCAGCCGCACCGTGCCGCGCATCGGGTTGGGCAGGTGCGGCGTCGGGTTCACGCCATAGAGCGCGCAGCCCGGCCGGGCGAGGTCGAAGTGATGGTCCGGCCCATGGAAAATGCCGGACGAGTTGGCGAAGCTGGCCTTCGCCTTGGGCAGCCGGGCCAGCGCGCCGCGGAAGCGGTCGAGCTGCTCCCCGGTCATCGGGTTGTCGAACTCGTCGGCGCAGGCGAGGTGGGTCATCCAATAGCGGACGTCGATGCCCTCCAGCCACTCCGGATGGCCGGCCAGCTCGTCCAGCTCGTCGGGGCCGAGGCCAAGCCGGTTCATGCCGGTGTCGATGTGGATCACCGCCGGCAGAACCTCGCCGCGCGAGACGGCGAAGGCCCGCCACGCCGCGATGTCGCCCAGGTGGTTCAGCACCGGCAGGATGCGGCCGGCGAGGAAATCGCCCTCATACCCAGGCGGCAGCCCGCCCAGCGAGAAGACCTGCGCCTCGGGTGCCACCGGCTCCAGCGCCCGGCGGACGGCGAGCGCCTCCTCCAGCTGGGCGACGACGAAGGTCCGGCAGCCGGCGGATGCCAGCGCCGGCACCACCCGCGTCACCCCCAGCCCATAGGCGTCGGCCTTGACCACGGCGGAACACTCCGCCGGGGCCACCCGGTCGCGCAGCTGCGTCCAATTGGCGACGACGGCGCCCACATCCACGGTGAGAATGGCGCCGGCACGCGGATTGAGATCGCTCGTCACTCTGGTCACTCGTCGGTCTGGTGATGCTGGTCGAGATCGCCGAACTTGGTGAACTGGCCGTCGAAGTAGAGACGGACGGTGCCGATCGGACCGTGACGCTGCTTGGCGATGATCACCTCGGCGGTGTTGTGCACCTCGCCCAGGCGCTGCTGCCAGCGCTGATAGCGGTCGTTGAACTTGTCGTCGCTCTCGTCGGGCCGGCGCGACGGCTCGGCGCGCTCAAGATAATACTGTTCGCGGAAAACGAACATCACGACGTCGGCGTCCTGCTCGATGGAGCCCGATTCGCGAAGGTCGGCCAGCTGCGGGCGCTTGTCCTCGCGCAGCTCCACGGCACGGCTCAGCTGCGACAGCGCCACCACCGGCACGTCCAGCTCCTTGGCGATGGCCTTCAGGCCGCGGGTGATCTCCGAGATTTCCTGCACCCGGTTCTCCGCCCCGCGCGAGGACGAACCGCGCAGCAGCTGGAGGTAATCGACCACCACCATGCTGAGGCCCGAGGTCCGCTTCAGCCGGCGGCAGCGCGTGCGCACCGCGGCGACCGACAGGGCCGGCGTGTCGTCGACATAGAAGGGGCAGCGCGCCAGATCCTGGCTGGCCTGGACGAATTTCGGGAAGTCGGTGTCGCGGATTTCGCCGCGGCGGATCTTGTCGCCGGGCACCTGCACCTCGTCGGCGAGGATACGGGTGGCCAGCTGTTCCGCCGACATTTCCAGCGAGAAGAAGCCGACGACGCCGCCCTCCTCGCCGGAGGAGCGCATGTGCGCCTTGGCGGCGTTGAAGGCGATGTTGGTGGCGAGCGCCGTCTTGCCCATCGAGGGGCGGCCGGCAAGGATGATCAGGTCCGACGGGTGCAGGCCGCCCAGCTTGCGGTCGATGTCGATCAGGCCGGTGGTGACGCCGGTGACGTGGCTGGACCGGCGGAAGGCCGCCTCCGCCGTCGTGATGGCGTGCTTGACCGACTCGCCGAAGGCCACGAAGCCGCCCTGCACGTCGCCGGTGGAGGCGAGGTCGAACAGCTGCTTCTCCGCCTCGCCGATCTGGTCGAGTGCCGTGATGTCGAGGTCGTGGCGGTACGCCTCGTTCACCATGTCGGTGCCGACCTCGATCAGCTGCCGGCGGATGAACAGGTCGTGGATGGTCTTGCCGTAGTCGCCGGCATTGACCACCGTCACCACGTTGGCGGCCAGTTCCGCCAGATAGGCGCTGCCGCCTTCGACCGCCAGTTCGGGATCGTTGTCGAACAGGGCCTTCAGCGTGACCGGGTTCGCGATCTGGCCGCGGTCGACCATCTTGGTGATGGCGGCGAAGATGCGCTGGTGGGCCGGATCGTAGAAATGCTCCGGGCGCAGGAACTCGCCGACCTTCTCATAGGCCTTGTTGTTGACCAGGATCGCGCCCAGCAGCGCCTGCTCCGCCTCCTCGTTGTTGGGGGGCGTTCGGTATTCCGCCGTCGGCTTGACCGCGGCGGAGGGGCGGGGATCGAACAGCGATGAGGTCTGGTTGCTCATGGAGGACACAGTATCAGAAACAGAACGGGAACGCCCTGCGAAGGGTGGGTGACCCTCCACAAAAGCTGTGCACAGAAGTTATCCACAGCTTGGGAAGTCTGGGGATAACCGCGGGAAGCGCCGATGGCGCCTTAAAGACCGCGCCTCAGAGCTTCCGGGGCCTCACATTTTCCTGGGTTGCGCCGGATGCGCCGCGTCGGGCATCGCCCCCAGCGCCTCGAACACGCCGTCGACGTGGTCGGCGACGCGGTAGAGGGCGGAGCGGTCGATGCGGGCGAAGCCCTGGGCGACCATATGGTCGATCAGCCCCAGGAGCGGGCGCCAGTAGCCGTCGACGTCGGCGATGACGATGGGCTTGTCGTGCAGCTGCAACTGCTTCCAGGTCAGGATCTCGAAGGCCTCGTCCAGCGTGCCCAGGCCGCCCGGCAGGATGACGAAGGCGTCCGACCGCTCCACCATCATGCGCTTGCGGGTGTGCATGCTGTCGACGACGTGCAGCTCGGTCAGGCCGGTGTGCTCGATCTCCGCCGACTGGATGTGTTCGGGGATGATGCCGACCACCTCGCCGCCGGCGGCGATCGCGGCGTCGGCGGCGATGCCCATCAGCCCGACCCGGCCGCCGCCATAGACCATGCGGATGCCGCGCCGCGCCAGCCCGTCGCCCAGCGCGTGGGCGGCTTCCTTGTGGACATCGGCGACACGGGACGACGCACCGCAATAGACGCAAACGGACGACAGGCTCTTCATCGCGGGTCAACCTTTCTCGCCGCCGCCACCCATCGGAAGCGCGGCCGGAAAAAATCTGGCGAATGCCATGGAATATCGGGCGGGGGCGGCGCGTCAACAGCGGCACAGGCACCGTTAAGCCACGGCATCATCGGGAGGGACCACATGAGCAACCGGGTCGTCAATGTTCTTGCGGCGGCATCCGTCGCCGGTCTGATGTTCACGCTGTTCGGCATGTCGGCGGGGACCGCCGGTGCCGCCGATCCGGCCGAGCAGGTCAAGGACCGGCAGCAGACCATGAAGAAGCTGGGCGGCGGCATGGGCGCCGTCGCCAAGTTCGTGAAGAACGAGGGCGCCACCGCCGAGGATGCGGCCAAGGGTGCGGAAGCCGTGCTGGCGGTGTCCAAGATGGATCCGAAGAAGATCTTCCCCGAAGGCACCGCCGTCGGCGTGGCCGACAGCGCCGCCAAGCCGGAGCTGTGGAAGAGCTGGGCCGAGACCCAGAAATACTGGAGCGCCGTCCAGCCCGCGGCCGAGAAGCTCGACGCCGCCATCAAGACCGGCGACCGCGCGCAGATCGCCCAGGCGCTCGGCGCCACCTCCAAGACCTGCGGGAGCTGCCACGAGGACTTCCGCGTCAAGAAGAACTGACCGGTGCGGCGCGTCCTGACCGCCGTTGCGATGCTGCTGCCGCTCGCCTTCGCGGGCGGCAGTGCGCGTGCTGCCGGTGATGTGCCCGCGGGCGACGCTGCAAAGGACGCCGTCGGCCGGGGCGCCTACATCTTCAACGCCGCCGGCTGCCTCGGCTGCCACACCGACGAGAAGGGCGGCGGCCAGCCGCTGGCCGGCGGCCGGGCGCTGGCGACCCCGTTCGGCACCTTCTACACCCCGAACATCACCGCGGACCCGGTCAACGGCATCGGCCGCTGGAGCGACGCCGACTTCATCCGCGCGGTGCGCGAGGGCGTGCGGCCGGACGGTGCCGCCCTGTTCCCGGCCTTTCCCTATGCCAGCTACACGCGGATGACCGACCGCGACCTGCTGGATCTGAAGGCCTATCTGCTCAGCCTGCCGGCGGCATCCACCGCCAACAAGCCGCACGACCTGTCGCCGCCCTTCTCCTGGCGCTTCCTGGTGCCGGTCTGGCAGTGGATGTACCTGACCCCCGGCCCGGTCGCCGACGACCCGGCCAGGCCGCCGGCCTGGAACCGCGGGCGCTATCTGGTCGATGCGCTGGGCCATTGCGCCGAATGCCACAGCCCGCGCACGCAGCTCGGCGGGCTCGATGCCGACCGCTACCTCGCCGGCAACCCGCAGGGGCCCGACAACGACAAGGTGCCGGGGATCACCGGCTCCAAGGCCAAGGGCAAGGGGATCGGCGACTGGTCGGACGGCGACCTGTCGCTGTTCCTCGAAGCCGGCCTGACCCCCGACGGCGATGTCGCCGGCGGCGCGATGGGCGAGGTCGTGCGCAACACCACCTCCAAGCTGACCGCCGAGGACCGCGCTGCCATCGTCGCCTATCTGCGGACGGTGCCGGCGAAGGAGTGAGTCTTCGCTGCAACAGGCGCCGAATTGGTGCGGACTCATGATCCGTTCGGGCAATCCAGCCCGATTGGCGGAGGGTTCCGCTCCAACGGCGCCATTCTTTTGCGACCTGTCCTTCTGCTATAGTCAGGCATCCTGCCATTGCGGCGGGCCGCCGGATGGGTGCTCAGGTGAAACGAAACGCGTTGTTCGCAGCTTTGGGCGTGGCTCTGATGGGTGGGGCGGCGGCGGTCGCCCTTTGGCCCGCCGGGAAACCCGCGCCCGGGCCGGCGACTCCGGCCGCCGTTTCCACGGCGGCACCGGTGCCGGCACAGACGGCGACGCGCACCGACACGCAGAAGGCCGCCCCGGCAACGCCTGCGGCAACGCCGGAACCGGCCAGGGAACCGGCGAAGCCCGCCGCACCCAGCTTCGACGTGGTGCGGGTGGCGCCGGACGGGGCGACGGTGATGGCCGGCCGTGCCGCCCCCGGATCGGAGGTGACGGTCACCGATGGCGGCACCCGCGTCGCCTCGGCCAAGGCCGACCAGCGCGGCGAATGGGTGATGCTGCCCGACAAGCCGCTGTCGCCCGGCACCCGCGAGTTGAACCTGACCGAGACCCGCCCCGGCGCCGACGTCCCGCTTCCCGCCGACAAGGTGGTCGTGGTGATGGTGCCGGAACCCGCGGCGAAGCCCGGATCCGAGTCGGCCCCTCCGGCGGCTCCGGTCGCGGTGGCGGTGCCGCGCGACGGGCTGGCCGGCACGGCCCCCGCCATGGGCGGCAGCTCTGTCCTGCAGGCCCCGCCGCTTCCCGACAACGGCGCGCCCGCGCCGCCGGGCGGCGTCTCGGTGGAGACGATGGACTACGATCCCGCCGGCCGGGTGGCGCTGGGCGGACGGGCGGCGCCGAACAGCGCGGTGCAGCTCTACCTCGACAACATCCTCGTCGGCAGCGCCCACAGCGACCCCAAGGGCAACTGGCGCCTGACCCCGGAAAAGCTGATCGACCCCGGCCTCTACACCCTGCGCGCCGATCAGGTCACCCTGTCCGGCAAGGTGGTGTCGCGGGCCGAGCTGCCGGTCCAGGTCTCCGCCATGCCGGTCGCCAGCGATGGGCGCAACGTCGTCGTCCAGCCCGGCAACAGCCTGTGGCGGCTGGCACGCCGCACCTATGGCGACGGCATGCTCTACACCACCATCTACACCGCCAACCGCGAGCAGATCCGCGACCCGGACATGATCTATCCCGGCCAGATTTTCGCGTTGCCGCAGGTGAATTGAGGGGCGCCCAGTCCAGTTGCGACCAGTCCGGTTGCGATCCGGTCTATTGCCCTCAGCCCGGCGGCATCCGCCCGATGGCGGCCCAGCCGAGCGGGGTGAGGCGCAGCACCTCCGGCCCTTCGCCGGCCGGGTTCGGCTCCAGGCCGACCAGTTCGCGGTTCTCGAACCAGGCCCAGCGCGTCACCTCGGCGGTGGTGCCGGCCCAGCCGTCGGCCAGCCGTTTCAGAACGTCGAGGTCGGCCGACGCGATGGGAAAGCGCGGCTTCGCCACCGGCTTGGCGGCCGGTGCCGGTGCCGGTGCGGCAACCGGCAGCGGCGGGGCGTCGGCCCCGGCACGGGCGCGGATCCAGTCGGTCTGGTAGCCGCGCAGCGCCTGTTCCAGGTCCGTGCGCGCGGCCTCCACCGGGCAGCGCAGATAGGCGTCCAGCAGGGCGCGCAGCGTGTTCGTCGCGTCGGTCATGTCCGTCACCAAACTCCAAAACCAACCATTTCAAGCGAGCCGGCCGGAACCAAGCCATCCCGATCCCTACCGCCGTCACAGCCATCCGGTCCGCCGGAAGCGGACATACAGCGCGGTGCAGACCACAGCGATCGCCGCCAGCACCGCCGGGTAGCCGTACCGCCAGTGAAGCTCCGGCATATGCTCGAAGTTCATGCCATAGAGGCCGGCGACGGCCGTCGGCACGGCGAGGATGGCGGCCCAGGCGGCCAGCTTGCGCGTCACGTCGTTCTGCCGCGCGGTCGCCAGGATCATACTGGTTTCGAAGGCGAAGGACAGCACCTCGCGCAGCGAGCCGATCTGTTCGTTGACGCGGATCACATGGTCCTGCACGTCGCGGTAATAGGGCCGGATCGCCTGGTCGATCATCGGCAGGTCGAAGCGCTCCAGCCGCGAGCAGACCTCCAGCATCGGCGAGGCGTTGCGGCGCAGCCGTTCCAGGTCGCGGCGCAGGCGGTGGATGCTCTCGATCTCCCCCATGGTCGGCGGCCGGACGATCAGCATGGCGTCCAACTCGTCCACGGTGGTGGCCATCTGGTCGAGCACGGGGAAGTAGCAGTCCACCACATAATCCATGATGGTGTAGACGATGAAGTCCTCACCATGCTTCAGAAGCTGCGGCGCGCTTTCCGCCCGTGCCCGCACCGGCGAATAGCTGGTCGAGGCGCCATGCCGCACGGTGACGACATAGCCGCGGCCGGCGAAGACATGGGTTTCGCCCAGCACAAGCTCGCCTTTTTCCAGCCGGGCGGTGCGCAGGACCATGAACAGGCTGTCGCCATAGACGTCCAGCTTCGGCCGCTGGTGGGCGTGCAGGGCGTCCTCCACCGCCAGCTCATGCAGGCCGAACTGCCGCTTCACCTCCATCAGCAGGGCTTCGTCCGGCTCCCACAGGCCGATCCAGACGAAATGCCCATCCTTCGCGGCCCAGGCGCCCGCCTCGCCGATGGGCACCTCGGCGATGCGACGTCCGTCGCAATAGGCGGCACTCGCCACCACGGCGTTGCGGGGCCGGTCGGGAGACGGGTCGGGGGAGGGGGACGGGGAGGGGGTCTGGGAGGGCAGAGGCGTCATGGAGTGGAAAACCGGAAGAGGGGCGGCAGGTCGCCGCCACTCTAAAGAGGTTCCCCGGCAGCGTCGATGAATCCGCGGCGGCCATCCGGGCGGACCGGCGGCCTCGCGCGTTGACACTGCCAAGGACCAGCTTGCAGGAAGGCGAGGGCGATGTTCGAATCGGCGTCACGCGTGATGTATTTTCTGGCGGCGGCGACGCTCGGCCTGTTCGCCATGATGTTCATCGCCCTGTCGGCCCTGACGGTGGTGGAGGGGGTGGTCGCGCTGGACAGCGCCGTCCTGACCTCGGCCATGCTGGACGGGGTGGGGATGATCGTGCTGGCCATCGCGGTGTTCGAGATCGCCAAATACCTCTACGAGGAGGAGATCGTCCGCGAACGCGAGCTGCGCCGCGCCGACGAGGCCCGCCGCACCCTGACCAAGTTCCTGACCACGATCATCATCGCCGCCAGCCTGGAGGGGCTGGTTTTGGTGTTCGAGGCGCGCACCAGCGAGATTTCCGCCATCATCTATCCGGTGATGCTGCTGGGTGTGGTAACGCTGCTGGTCGTCGGGCTGGGCGCCTTCCAGCTGCTGGCGCGCAAGGCCGAGAGCATCCATGTCGATCCCGCCGCGTCGGACGCGGACGAGGCCGAGGAGGACAAGCGGCCGGCGGTACAGGCCGATGGGACGCAGGCTGATGGGACGCAGGCCGGTGGCGATTAGGCCGGCACTCCTGGCCTTTCGCCATACCGCCGTCCGCCATGCCGCCTTTTGCCGTGATTGACCCACCCGTACCGCCTGCGCCAAGCTTGCCGCCGTCCAAGGTGGTAGAGGGAGAAGGGGCATGGCCCGCAATACGGGCAACTACACGGCCGTCTATGGCTTTCCGGAATCGGCGGACGCCGCGCGCCGTCTGGCCCAGGCGCTGGAGATCCCCTGCCACATCGCCGAGCTGCACCGCTTCCCCGACGGCGAAAGCCTGGTCCGGCTGCCGGAGCCGGTGGAGCGCGCCATCGTCTACCGCTCGCTCGACCGCCCGAACGACAAGCTGGTCGAGCTGACGCTCGCCGCCTCGGTGCTGCGGCGCCAGGGGGCGACCGACCTCTGCCTGGTGGCGCCCTACATGGCCTACATGCGCCAGGACGCCATCTTCAGGCCGGGCGAGCCGGTCAGCCAGACGGTGGTCGGCGACTGGCTCGGCCGCTGTTTCGACCGTTTCGTCTGCGTCGAGCCGCATCTGCACCGCACCCACACGCTGGACGAGGTTTTCGTCGGCCGCCCGTCCGCAGCACTCAGCGGCGGCACCCCCATCGCCGAGCATCTGCGGGCGAACGGTGTGGCGTCGGGCACCGTCATCGTCGGCCCGGACGAGGAATCCGCCCCGCTGGTGGAGGCGGTGGCCGGCCCGCTCGGCCTGACCGGCATCGTCGGCCGCAAGGAGCGGCGCGGCGACCGCGACGTGACGGTGGCGCTTCCCCCCGACGCGCCGATCCATGGCCGGCCGGTGGTGATCGTCGACGACGTCATCAGCTCCGGCGAGACGATCTTCTCCTGCGCCCGCGCGGCGCGGGTCCTGGGGGCCAGCCGGGTGCAGGTCTATGGCGTCCATGCCCTGTTCGGCGACATCGTTGCCGAGCGTTTCGTGGCGGAAGGGTTGGGCAGCCCGCTGTCCTGCGACGGCGTGCCACACCCCTCCAACGCCCTGTCGCTCAGCGGCCTTCTCGCCGACGCAATCGGGTCTCTTTGTGCCCCCTGACCGCCTTCGGCGAAGCATTGGCAAAGAGTCGGCGGTTCTCAACGAAGCAAACGGAAAATATCCGGGATAGACTATTAGTCTTCCCGGAGACTGTTCGCAACCGCCGCTTGTTTTAACCGGATTGCCTCAAACTTGTCATGGACGACAATTTTTGGTAAAATTCTTTCAATCTTGACGGGTGGCGCGGGAATGATCTTGCGCCACGCATGGCGTGGTGGATGAAAGAATGAGTGGTGGCGCTGGCCGGCGGTTGGACGGGGATGATTTCGGACTGGGACAGGAAGAGTTGGGATTGCTTGCCGGCATCGGCCGGGTCGCCCTCGACCGCCTTCCTGCATTGGCCGGCGGTTTCCTCGCCCACGCGGCACTGACCGTCGAGCCGAAGCCCGATCTCACCCGCCTGCAGGCGGAGCTGACCGATCACTGGCGCCGGATGTTCCAGGATGCCGGCACTCCGCAGCATGCCGAACGCTGCCGCGCCCTGGGCGATGCCTACGGCCGCATCGGCCTGACGCCGGCCGGCTGCACCGCCGCCTACGGCCTGATGCTCGGCGATCTGCTGGCCCTGGTTCAGGACGCCCTGTTCTGGCGGCGGGGGACGGCGCGCCGCTCCGCCGCGGCGGTGGCGCGTGCGGTGGCCTGCGACATCGGCCGCACGCTCGCCGGCTTGGGCCCGCAGGCCGATGCCGCGTCGCAGGGGGCGGAGTTCGTGAAGCTCGCCGGCCAGCTGATGGACCGGACCGTGGACGCCGCCATCGCCATCAACGACTCCGCGGTGGCGACCGCGCAGATGGTCGGGCAGCTCCAGGCGGTGGACCACGAGTCGCAGGGCATCGCCGCGGCGACCGAGGAAACGGTGACCGGCATCCAGGAGATCGGCCGGCGCACCCGCGACATCGCCGATCAGGCCGCCGAAGTCCAGGCGGTGGCGGCGGACGGCGGCCGCACCGTCGACGACGCCGTCAGGCGCATGGAGGAGATCGCCGGCGCGGTGGATGGGGCCGCCCGGCGTGTCGGCGAGCTGTCCATCGCCTCCGAACGCATCGCCGAGATCGTCTCCACCATCGAGGCCATCGCCAAGCAGACCAACCTGCTGGCGCTGAACGCCACCATCGAGGCGGCACGGGCGGGCGAGGCCGGCAAGGGCTTCGCGGTGGTCGCCAGCGAGGTGAAGGGCCTGTCCAACCAGACCGCCCGCGCCACGGAGGACATCCGCCTGCGCATCGACGCGCTGAAGGCGGAGATGAGCGCCATCGTCACCTCGATGGAGGAGGGTACGCGCGCCGTCGATGCCGGACAGCACGCGATCCGCGCCGTCAGCGAAAGCATGGCCGACATCGGCGGCCAGATCGGCCTCAACCGGCAGCGCATGGCCGACATCGCCGGCATCCTGACCCAGCAGTCGGCCGCCGCCAACGAGGTCGCCTCCGGCACGGCGCGCATCGCCGAAAGCAGCGCCGCCAACAGTGCCGCGATCCTGCGCAGCGTCCAGGCGACGCGCGGTGTCGAAAGCATGCTGGGCAGCCAGCTGTCGCTGCTGCTGGAGCAGGACGTGCCGGGCAAGATCATCAAGATCGCCAAGGTCGACCACGTCATCTGGAAGAAGCGGCTGGCCGACATGCTGGTCGGGCTGGAGACCCTGCGGCCGGAGGAGCTGGCGAGCCACGAGGCCTGCCGGCTGGGCAAATGGTATTACGGCCCGTCCTCGCTGGCCTACCGCGCCCATCCCGCCTTCGGCCGGTTGGAAACCCCGCACCGCGACGTCCACGACCACGGCAAGGCGGCAGCCCGCGCCTTCGCCGACGGCGACATGGAGCGCGCGCTGGCCGAGGTGGCGGAGGTGGAGCGGTCGTCCCGGCAGGTGATCGAGCTGCTCGACGACCTCGACAAGGCCGGCCCGGCGGGCGGTGTTGCGGGCGGTGCTGCGGCCGGCGCCACGCCGGCGTCCGCGGTCGGCTTCTGATCCGCCGCGGCGGCACGTCGCCGCATGGCGATCAGCCGGCAACACTAACGTTCGTGGTAGAAACTGGTGTAGTCTGGCCTCCGGACCGTCAAAGCGGCGGTCCGGATCAGGCGATGCGCGGGGGCGGTCCGTTGAGCGGAGGCGTGTGATGTCGAAGGTGACGGACGTCGTTCTTCGGATGGCCCGCAAATTGACCGAGGACATCGCCGCGCTGGCCCGCCTGCGTGCCGCCGGCAAGCCGAAGACCTTTCCGCGCTTCCGCGAAATCCGGGCGGCCTATCTCGACATCCAGGGCCTGATCTTCTCGATCCAGGAAAGGCTGGAGATCGCCGGCAAGGAGCTGCCGTCGAATTTCCCGCAATGGGTGCTGCGGCAGAAGCTGAGTGCCATCGCCATCTTCACCGACATCAGCCATTCCTTCGTCAGCGACCCGCCGCTGGCGCTGACCGCCTCGCTGGGCGCCTTCGACGTTCTGGTCGCGGAACAGAAGGCCTTCAACGAGACCCTGCACACCTTCGACACCATGCTGATGGAAGCCGGCATCGACGACAGGATGGCCGACGAGCTGGACGCCACCCGCAGCAAGATCGAACAGATCCTCGGCATGATCGAAACGCTTCTGCTGACCAGCCCGAAGATTCTAGAGGAGTTCTGATGCCGGAACCGGCAGCCGATCCCAAGGCAGATCCCGTTGCGGACAGCCCGTCGGCCTCCGGCCCGAACCCGACAGCCCGCCGCTTTCTGCGCAATCTCCACGTGCCGGTGGCCGTCCCCCTGCTGGCCCTGATTGTCGGCGCCAGCCTGTCCCTGCTGGCGATGCTCCAGTCCGAGCGCCTGCTGGGCCGCGAGGAGGCGCACCGCTTCTCCGCCCGGGTCGAGGAAATCCACGGCCAGCTGGCCGACCGCATCAAGGTCTACGAGCAGGTGGCGCGCAGCGCCGCCTCGCTGGCGATGACCTTCCCCGATTTGCATTGGACGCAGTGGAGCCGCTTCGTCGAGGCGCTCGACATGCCGCAGCGCTATCCCGGCATCATCTCCATCGCCTATGCCCGCGCCGTCGCGGCCGGCCGGTCGGGCGATCTGGTGGCGTCGATGCGGGCCTCCGGCCTGACGGCCTTCCGCATCTGGCCGGAGCATGCCGGGGCGGACCGGGTGGTCAACATCTTCACCGCCCCGGTCAACGAGGCGAATGTGCGGGCCATCGGCTTCGACCTGATGTCGGAGGCGGTGCGGCGCTCGGCCGTCGAGCGGGCGCGCGACAGCGGCGAGCCGGCCGCCACCCGCGCCATCACCCTGAAGATCGACGAGGCGGCGGGGGCCAGGCCCGCCTTCATCCTGTTTCAGGCGACCTACCGCGGCGACCCCCTGCCGCCGTCGCTGGAGGCGCGCCGCGCCTCCTTCACCGGCGTGGTGCTGACCCCGGTCCGGATCGGCCCGCTGGTCGACGGGCTGATCGACAGCCAGCGTCCCGACACCGGCCTCGAGATCTACGACGTGCCGCCGGCGGAGGCCGAGTTTCCGCTCTACCGCAGCCACCGCCTGCTGGAGACCGCGCCCGCGATCAGCCTGGACCGCGAGCTGCCGGTCGGCGGGCGCATCTGGACCGTCCGTTACGACAACCTTCCCGACGGCGTGATCACCGCCCATGACTGGGTGCCCGGCGCCCTGCTGGCGGTCGGCATCGCGCTCAGCATCGCGCTGTCGCTGGTCCTGCGCATGGTGCTGGTGATCCATTCCCGCGCGGTCGAGCTGGCCGGCGAGATGACCGCCTCGCTGCGCCTGCAGGAGGCGGAGCGGCAGCAGCTGTTCACCCAGGCGCCGCTGGGCATCGCGCTGGTCGGCACCGACGGGCTGGTGATGGACTGCAACCCGGCCTTCGCCAGCGCCGCCGGCCTGCCGCGGCAGGGGCTGCTCGGCACCGATGCCCGGCTGCGCTTCGGCGACCAGGCGTCGGTCTTCGCGCTGGAGGCGGCGCTGCATGGCGAGAGCGGCAAGCTCGAATCCGACCAGCCCCTGCTGCTGGGTGGCCGGCGCAGCCATTTCAGCCTGCATTTCCAGCCGGTCACCGCCGGGGGGGCGCTGAAATTCGTGCTCGCCTTCGCCGAGGACATTGGCGAGAAGCGGCGGGCCGAGCAGCACATCCAGTATCTCGCCCATTTCGACGCGCTGACCGGCCTGCCCAACCGCGTCCTGCTCTACGACCGCATCGCCCAGGCGCTGCGCGAGGGGCGGCGCGACGGCAGCAAGGTGGCGGTTCTGTTCATCGACCTCGACCGCTTCAAGGTGATCAACGACAGCCTCGGCCACAGCTTCGGCGACGAGGTCCTGCGCTCGGTGGCGCGCCGGCTCCAGGCGGGCCTGCGGGAATCCGACACGGTCGGCCGGCTGGGCGGCGACGAGTTCCTGATCGTCGTCCGCCGGGTGGCGGAGCCGCTCGACGCCGCCCGCGTGGCGGAGAAGGTGGTGGCGCATCTGGCCAGCCCCTTTGCCGTCGGCGGCCAGAATTTCGTGGTGACGCCCAGCATCGGCATCAGCCTGTACCCGGACGACGCCGACGATCCCGAAGGGCTGATCCGCTGCGCCGACATCGCCATGTACCATGCCAAGGAGCAGGGGCGGAACGGCTTCCGCTTCGTCACCAAGGAGATGGGCGCCAAATCGCGCGAGCGCATGGATCTGGAGGGCGCGCTGCGTCAGGCGATCCGCGAGGGCGAGCTTTTCCTGGTCTACCAGCCCCAGGTCGACACCCTGACCGGCCGCATGGTCGGGCTGGAGGCGCTGGTCCGCTGGCGCCATCCCGAGGAGGGGCTGATCCTGCCCGGCCGTTTCCTGCCGGTGGCGGAGGAGACCGGGCTGGTCCTGGCGATGGGCGACTGGGTTCTGTTCGAGGCCTGCGCCCAGATCCGGCGCTGGCGCCAGCGCTTCGACCTGTCGATCCCGGTGGCGGTCAACGTCTCCGGCGCCCAGTTCCGCGACGGGCAGCTGCCGGTCAAGGTCGCCCGCGCGCTCGATGCCAACGGCCTCAGCGGCTGCGAGCTGGAGATCGAGGTGACGGAAAGCACGCTGATCGACGACGTCGAGTCCGCGGCGGCCACCCTGGCGGCGTTGAAGCAGCGCGGCGTGCTGATCGCGCTGGACGATTTCGGCACCGGCTATTCCAGCCTCAGCTACCTGCACCGCCTGCCCATCGACAAGCTGAAGATCGACCGTTCCTTCATCCACGACCTGTCGACCGGCGCCAGCGACGCGTCGGTCCCGCGCGCCATCGTCGGTCTCGGCCGCAGCCTGGGCCTGTCGGTGATCGCCGAGGGGGTGGAGACGCAGGAGCAGTTGCAGCTGCTGCGCGATCTGGCCTGCGAAAGCTACCAGGGCTTCCTGTTCAGCCGCCCCATCCCGGCCGAGGAGATCGAGCGGCTGCTGGAGACGCTGACGGCGGTGCAGCCCCCCATGCAACCTCCCGTACAGCCCGTGTCGGCGGAGTGAGGGCGTTGTGCCTCACTCATACACGGCGTCGCGCGGGCCGGTATCTCCCAACGCCATCTTGACGAAGGCGTCGGCCGTCAGGTCCGCGTCGAGCAGCGCGCCATGGCGGGCGAAGCGGTCGCTCCGGTCGAGCCACAGCCGGTCGCACAGCGCATCGAGCGAGCCGGAAGCGCCGGGGAAGGCCTCGTGCGACATCTCCTTGGTACAGATGAACCGGTCGGCCGGGAAGCTGTCGGCACCCCATGCGGCGCGTCCGCAGCGCGCGAACTCATAGTTCAGGAAGTCCATCTCGTTCTCATAGGCATGGGCCACCAGAGGATCCTCGCCCAGAAAGGCGAGAAGCGCGTCGGCCACCTCGGGAAAGCGGGGCGCCGTCTTCAGGTCGGCGGGCTTGATGCCGTGCACCTTGATGGAGTCGGGATGGAGAGGGGCGTCGGGGTTGACCCGCGTCTCCCAGCTGCGCGCCTTCCTCCAGCCCTCGCCCTCGCGGAGGAGTTCGAGACACCCGATCTCGATGACGATGCCGGGCTGACGCAGGCCCTTGGGCGCCTTACGGATGTCCTGGAGGCTCGGCAGGCGCCGTCCGGTCGTCTCGATGTCGATTGCGACCAGCCGGTCACGTCCTTCCCATGGCTGCATGCTCATTGAGATCCAATCTTTCTTCGGTGGAGCCACCTGTGGCACGGATGCGAAACGAAGACAACGCTCCGTCACACCGCCCAGAGTAGCATGACGAATGCGCCATGACCGGCGCGACCGCTGGCGAGCAAGGAGTATCGCTGTGAAAATTCCCGGCCCCGAGCATCCCATCGCCATCGTCCCCAACCCGAACCGGATCCGTGTCGTCTTCGCCGGCCGGGTCGTCGCCGAAACGGCACGCGCCCTGACGCTGACGGAGGCGAATTTGCCCGCGGTCCACTATATTCCCCGCGCGGACGCCGACATGACGGCCTTCGAGCGCACGGCGCACAGGACGCATTGCCCTTACAAGGGCGATGCCACGTACCACAGCCTGCGCGTGGGTGACCGCGTCGCGGTCAACGCGGTCTGGACCTACGAGACCCCCTATCCCGCCGTGGCCGCCATCCGCAACCATCTGGCGTTCTATCCGGACCGCGTCGATTGCATCGAAGAGCACGTGGCCCCATAGCGGCAGCCGGCGGAAGGCTCTGCCTGCGGTGTGGTTCTCATCGCAATGCCAGCTGCTTCTGACCCGAAGTGGACCTTTGGTGAGGACCACTTTGGGTCAGTTAGCGCCGTCGGGAGGAAGAAGGGAGGTGACGGCGGCCTCAACAATGGCCGAGCGGGAGAGCTTGCAACGCTCGGCCAATGCTGTGATCTCGCGCAGTATCGCCGGGCACAAGGGGGGCCATCCCATTCGGTACCGGTAACGCTTGATCTGCGGACTTTCTGGCGACGGCATTGTCTTGTGACAAGGATTTCTACCACGGTCTCATTCTGAAGAGGCGACCATCGTCACCTTCGTCGTGAAGGAGGAGGACAATTTCGGAAGGATCAAAGATCGGGACATCATCATCGGGTGGCGGCAGGTCCGAATCGATGAGGGTGATGATCGATTGCAGCCCGAGCGTGGAGTAGCGCCGGATCACTTCAAGGAGATTTACCTTCTTTCGATCATCCAAGGATTCGAGCACGCCATCATGAAAGGCGAAGCGCGGAAACGCATCATCCAGATGGGCGCGCAACACTGCGAGGTCAAAGGCGATGCACAGAAGCTTTTTATAGCTGAACCCACGGTCGGCACTGGTGGCAATGCCCGTATCGTCAAGCAACTCCGCACGGAAGTCCAAGTGGCCTTGTTGGTTGACGACGACACTGAGCAGGGCCTTCTGATCGATAACCTCCTCGACGATCTCATTGAAAAACAGGCGGATGCGTGAGAACAGGCTGTCCTCATCCGCATTCTTGGCCTCGACATCGGCCTCGATCAACGCCTCTAGGTGTGTCTTTTCCTCGGTCAGGCTGCGGATATCGCTCCGAAGCTGCTGAAGACGGTGGACGAATTCACGTTGTCGTTCGAGGCCCTCAATGTCGGCACGCAAAGTCACCAGTTCATTGGACAGATGCTTGTATTTAGCAAATGAGTCGGTGCTGCTGAGGAAGGCTAGCATGTCGGATCGACGTTTGCCGAGTGTGTTCAGCTCGGCATTGACCGTCTTAAGTTCCGCCTCAATCTCGGCGCGCTCCTCGATCAGATAGCCGCGCCGCTCGTCGGTAATCGCCTTGTTGAAGGCGATCAACTGTTGGAAATCGCGCTTGATCTGGCCCGCGAAGAGCACGCCCACTTCGCGAAACAATTCGCTCGCTGCCTCCGGATCGAAGAGGATCTGGTCCTCCTCAAGCGAAGCGATCACCTTCTTACGGTTCTGGGTCAGCGAATAGCGACGCTGGTTGAGGGAGGCGATCCGCTCATCGATTTGGTCGACGAGTTGCTTCGTGTCCGCCTTGTCCTGACTCCGGAAATCAAATGCGTCGAGAAGATTTTGCTTTTTCTGAACCTCTTGGCGTTTGAGTAGGAGAAGCCCATCGATCTTGCCGGCGTCTTCAATCTCGCCACCCAGTTCCTGGCGGACAGTGGTCGCCTTCTGCTCGGCCTCCTTGAGCTTGTCTTCTTTGTCGTAATGCCGGGTGATCAGATCGGCATCGAAACCAAGAATATGAGCAAGGAAAGGTTTCCAGTCAGCGTGCGCATTCGCAAACTTCCTAAGCTGGAAGACATCGCGGAAATCTTCTTGTGATCGGAGAAAGTACCCCAATCCTTTCCGGTAATGCCATGGCTTCAGCGCTCGCCAGTCGAGCAGGCTGTCGAGCAAGTCCTTGGCGCGGTCGAAGGGGACATCGACATGATCCCATTCGAGGTCGGGCAGCGTCGAGAAATCCTGATGCCGGGTTCTGTGCTTCTTGAAAGAGATCTTCGATGCCTCGGCGACACTACGGCGAACCGTGACATAGGTTCCGTCAAGCAATTCGATCTCAAGGAAGAAGGTAAACTCTTCAAAACGGTCGAGATGCTTGAACAGAAAGAACTTGGCGTCACGGCCGGCGAGGAAACCGAAATCGATCAGGCGGCCAAGCGTCGTCTTTCCCAGATTATGGGTGTCGAGGTCACGGTTCTCCGGTCGTCGGATTTCCGCAAGGACGACGTTGAGTTCGGGTTTGAACTCGACCGGTGCAAACACCGCCGGCCGGTTGGAATAAAGCTTAGAAGGCTTCATTCTGGCCTACATACTCGATGGCGTCGGTTTTGGGATGATATTCAATCAGCCCAAGCAGATAGAGGAAGTTGAGCGATGGCAAGAACAGCACATCACCTCCGACCACGGCTTTTCGCACGTAAGTGCGCAGAGCGCCATACTCACACAGACGATAGACACGCAACCGAGTGAGCAACAGCAACGCCACATTGACGACGGTGCGGTCAGGATGAGCATGCTTGCTAGGCCTCAGCATCGGCAACCTCCCCGATGTCGCAGTTCCAATACATATAAAACAGGATAGCGCGGGTTAGGCGCTTATGCTGGCGTTGACGTAGAATGGGATCACGTTGGAACAGAAGGTCAAGCAAATATTCCATTACCGCATCAAAATTCTGGAATCCCTTACGTTTCGAGATGATCTTCATCTGGAACTCCTCAGTTGTCGCTTCATACGATTTGAGAATTTCCAGATTTTCAGGTGCAGCCAGGAATGTCCGTATCTGCGCGGTATCCTTCAAATAACGTTTGCGGAGTTCCTTCGCATATTCAGGCGTCATATTATTGAGGACGTTCTTCTGTTCGTAAGTGGTCCGTTCGCCGGGCGGCGTATCGAGAACCGACGACAGATCAGTCTCGTGACTGGCAATTGCCTGGACGACGATTGCCAACTCGTCAGGTGACACAATGAGCGGAGAGTCGACCGGGTCAAGGTCGGCAAGTTCAGCGACTTCCGGGAATTGTCTCAAATAAAGTTCAAGCTGTTCAACTCCGCAAAGATAGATCGAACCCTCCGGAAGGTCGCATTCCTTCGCAATGTGAATGGTGATGTTCTGATCGGCATTCCCCGCCAAACGACGGTTGGCGAACAGCATGTAGTGATCGAGTTGACTTCCCTTGCGAAGCTTTGCGATCCGCGGCACTTCCTTGCCGATCACCGTATCGTTCGAATTCGGGCTATGGAAGTCCGCTTCACCGAAATGCCGATTATAGCCGTTAGTATGCTTGGCCTGAATGATGATCGTTCCACTCCAGGGCGCGGCCTTGCTTGGGTGGAGTTCCGCCGTACCGATGAATTTCGCATCTCGACCACCATCCGGTCCCTTGGCGAAGCCCTTCACCGACAGGCCGAGCAACCGCTGGCAAAGCAGCACGATCAGCGTCTCGAACTGATCCTCACTCAGGTCCTCATAGGCGAACTTCATCCTGGGCTTCCGTAGGGTTTTATGTCGATGATCGGAAACAGTCATTACCGCGTCATTTTGCTGCTAACATATGGGTTCGCCAACAGAGAGCAAGGATCATAGTGGCGCAGCTCATAAAGCCGAAGGTATCGGTACCGAAGCAATGGCTCAACGCGGCGAGCCAATCCCGGCAGTTGCACGGGCCGATAAGGAGGTCCGCTCCTGGCGCTGAACTGACATTCGGAAGTGGCCGACCGGGGGTTCGCCACGACCGAGAGAATCTGGTGGTTGCCCTCCAGATCGACACTGAAGACACGCACGAGCCGGACAGGGATTGCAGCTCTGACGGTGTCGTTTACGTTACGCAAAACACGGTTGCTTTCGCGAGAGCGCCAAGGGGCTCAGCTGTTGCAGTTCTCAACATGGGCCCGGCAAGTGCCGGCTTCGCCCACCCCGCTCTCGGGACAGGCGAAGCCGGCATGGTCGCCGTCAGCTGCGTTTGATCACGCATTCCCAGTGACGATGAAGCGCTGCAACGTCGCCGCTGGTCAGGATCGGCATGGCGCTCTGCAACTGGTCGTCGGACCAATCCCACCACGTCATCTCAAGCAGCAATGCAACGAGATGGTCATCGAAGCGCTTCTGGATCGTTCTGGCGGGGTTACCACCCACAATCGCATAGGGTTCGATATCCCGCGTCACCAGCGACCTTGTGCCGATCACGGCACCGTCGCCAATCGTGATGCCGGGCATGACGATGGCTTCCGAACCGATCCAGACGTCATTGCCGATCACCGTGTCGCCCGCGGGCTGGTAGCCGTTCTGCGCGCCGGCGAATGACGGCACGTCGGGCATCCAGAAGAAGGGAAAGGTGCTGATCCAGTCGCTCCGGTGGCCTTGGTTGCCCGCCATGATGAACGCTGCGCCGGACCCGATGGAGCAAAAGCTGCCGATCACCAGCTTGTCGGTCCCTTCGTCCGGGAGAAGAAACCGGGCGCAGTCATCGAAGCTGTGGCCATGGTAATAGCCGGAATAATAGCTGTACCGGCCAAAGACGATGTTCGGGTTGGTGACCTGCTTTTCCAGAAGGATGCCCTTGAAGGGGTTTTCGAAAAAGTTCTTCATCGGATCGCTCCGCTGCATCTGAGCCGCCAGATAGGCGGTTTCCTGTCCGCGTGGGCGCGCAGACAACCGACGCGAGCCGCCAATCGGGTTGCTCACGTCAATGCTCTTCGCGTCAAGCGCGCGAGAGCGCGATGCAGGTGGTACTTGGTGCGGCCTTCATGGCGAGGATATTCGCAGCGGAACAGTCGGATCGCAAGAGCGAGAGGGGAAGACTTCCGCTGCGCCGATGGAGCGACCACCCCATCTCCATTTTCAAAGAACGCCACCGAAAAGGAAAGTTTTCCTGTAATCTCCCCCACAAGCCCCCCGACTTGTGGAGTCCCGCCATGCCCCTCGACAGCCGCAGCTTCACCACCGACAACTTCCCCCGCTGGGCCGAGGAGCCGCCGACGCCGTCCGAAGGCTCGCTGGTTCCCGGTTCGCAGTTCCATGAGGAGCAATGGATCATGGCCGCCGGCATGCTCGCGCGCGGCAACAGCTTCCTTCAGGTCTCGCGCGCCATGGGGTGCAGCCGCACCACGCTGTGGCGGGCCTATTACGGTTCCAAGGATTTTCGTCACAGGGTGTGGTGGGAACGGCAGGCGTTGAACCGCGAGGCCGAGCTGCGTCTGTCCTCGCTGCGGGTGCTGGTGGCCGAGCAGATCGAGCGGCTGGTCTCCTCAGGCGATCCCGCCACCGTGCGCTGGCTGGCCGAGCGGCTCGGCCTGTTCGCCGGCCTCGACCTGCCCGCGGCCAAGTGGCAGGCCGCCCAGCCCGACCAACAGCCCGATCAGCCGCCCGCCCCGAGACCGGCCCCGAAGCCGGAAGACCCGCCCGCCGTCATCGTCCCCGAACTGGATGACGACGCCATCCCCGGCGCGATCCGCGAGCGCCATCCGCCCAGCCCGGCCCTGGTCGCCGCCGTCCTCGCTCAGCCGGAGGCGGCGGGCCCCAAGGGCGTCTTCCCCTACACGCTCAACCAGTATGAGGAGTACCCCAACCTCAACCCCGGCCCGGTCAGCCGCCGCGCCGCCGGTGCCTTCGGCCGGCAATAGATGGAACATCCGGCGGAAACTGTTCCACGCCGTTCCATCCCTCCCCCCGGCCGCAGCGCCGGTGCCGTCAGAAGCGCAGCCCGCCGCCGGCCTCCGCAGCACCCCCCAGAAGATCCATCGTCGCCAGCGCCATCACCTGCGCCGACTGCACCATGTCGTCGATGCCGACCCATTCGTCGGGCTGGTGGGCGAGGTCGAGGATGCCGGGACCGTAGGCGATGCAGTCCTTCAACTGGCCGACGCGCACCACATGCTTCTGGTCGTAGGTGCCGGGGGACACCACATGCTGCGCCGGGCGACCCAGCACCGTCTCGATGGCGGCGGCCACCGCCCGCACGACGGGGGCGTCGGCGTCGGTCATCGTCGGCAGGAAGGCCAGCACCTCGCGCAGCTCGTAGTCGAAGCCGGGACGGCTGCGGCGCAGCTCCTCCAGGATGGCGACGATCTCGCCGCGCACCGCCTCGGGGTCCTCCTCGATCAGATAGCGGCGGTCGATCACCATGCGGCAGCGGTCGGGCACCATCGGGCTGGGCAGACCGTCATGGTCCTCGCGCTGGCCGCCATGGATGGCGTTGATGTTGATGGTCGATTGGCGCGCCCCCTCCGGCACCACCGGCATGTCGGTGCGCTTGGCGGCGAGGCGCGGGATCAGCTCGGTCTCGATCCGGTGCAGCACGGCGCCCATGTGGCGAACCGCGCAGTTGCCGAGGAAGGGCATCGAGCCGTGGGCGACGCGGCCCTTGGTCTCGATCTCCGCCCACCAGACGCCGCGGTGGCCGATGCAGACGCGGTCGACGTTCAGCGGCTCCGGGATGATGACGTGATCGACCCTGGGCCGGGAGAAATAGCCGAGCGTCGCCAGATGCCCGACCCCGCCATAGCCGCCGGACTCCTCGTCCACCGTGCCGGAGATCTCCAGGGCGCCGGCCGTCAGCAGCCCTTCCTCCAGCAGCGATTCCACCGCGATGATCGAGGCGGCGATGCCGCCCTTCATGTCGCAGGCGCCGCGGCCATAGACCCGGCCGTCCTTCACCACCCCGCCGAAGGGATCGACGGTCCAGCCCTGGCCGGCCGGCACCACGTCGATGTGGCCGTTGAAATGTACGCAGGGTCCGGGACGCGGCGCCTCGATGCGGGCGACGATGTTGGTGCGCGGATAGCGGTCGCTGTCGCCGGCCGCCCCCTCCGCCCGCACATACTCCACCGCGAAGCCGCGCGCCGCCAGCCGCCGGCCGATCAACTCGGCGCAGTCGGTGTAGACGTCGCCCGGCGGATTGACGGTGGGGATGCGGATCAGCGCTTGAGTCAGCGCAACCAGCTCGTCGCGCCGCGACTCGATCCGGCCGAAAAGCCGGCGGAACAGCTGGGTGGTTGCGGCGTCGGTGTCGGAGCGCATGGCCTCTCCCGCGGCAAGGACCCCGCCAGTGTCGCCGCATCCCGATGGTCCGTCCACCCCGCCTTTCGGGAAGCGTCCCTGCTGGCAGTCTTGTGCAGCGCACTTTCCCGGATCGTCCGGGGCCGCTAAAGTCGCGGCGCCTCTCAGTGGAGATCCTCTATGACCGTCACGCATCCCATCGGGCTGAGCGCCCCGACCCTGGCCGACCCGGTGATCGCCGAGGCCGCGGCCCGCTTCGTCGACGCCCGCCGCAGCGCGACCGGCCTTGCCGATTTCCCCGGCCCGCTGCCGGCCGACCTCGCCACCGCCTACGCCATCCAGGCGACGGCGACCGCCGCCTGGCCCGACGAGGTCGCCGGCTGGAAGGTGGCGCGGGTGCCGCCGGCCCTGGAGGAGACGCTGGGCGCCATGCGCTACATCGGCCCGATCTTCGCCGGCACCGTGGTGACGGGTGCTGGCGGTCCCTTGACCTTCCCGGTCATCCCCGGCGGCTTCGGGGCGGTCGAGGCGGAGTTCGCGGTGCGCATCGCCGCCGACGCCCCCGCCGACAAGCTGGATTACAGCCCGGCGGAGGCCGCGGCCTTCATCGCCGCCGTCCATGTCGCCATCGAGGTGGCGGGCGGGCCGCTGGCTCCCGTCAACACGCTGGGGCCCACCGCCTCCACCGCCGTCTTCGGCAACAACAACGGCCTGATCGTCGGCGAGGAGATCGTCGGCGGCGTCGAGGGCAGCGATGCCCTGCGCGCCGAGGTGCTGATCGACGGGCAGAGCGTCGGCGTCGGCAGCAGCGCCAAGCTGCCGGGCGGCATCGCCGCCGCGGTCGCGGTGGCGCTGAGCATCGCGGTCCGGCTCGGCCGTCCGCTGAAGGCCGGGCAGTGGATTTCCACCGGTGCTTTGACCGGCGTGCATGCCATCGCCATCGGCCAGCAGGCGCGGATCACCTTCACCGGCCTGGAGCCGATGTCCGGCACCGCCGTCGCCGCCGGGGCAGTGGGCGGCTGACGGTTCACTCCCTTCACCATCAGCGTCGCGGCTGGTGCAATCCAGGGTATGGCACCGGTCATGGCCCGACATGGCCTTGACGGAAGCCAAACGGCGGCGGGGATGCTTGAATGGCCTCCCCCCTCCAGTCCCCGGATTCGCCCCTTGTCCCAGTCCAGCCTGTCTTCCGAAGCGACCGCGCCCGACCTGTCCGGGACGCGCCTGCTGCCGCCCGTCCAGATGCTGGCCGGGCTGGGGCTTGCCGTGGCCGGGGTGGTCGCCTTCTCGCTGCGGCCGGTCATCATCAAGCTGGCCTACCGCTACAATGTCGATCCGGTCACCCTGATCATGCTGCGCATGGTCTTCGCTCTGCCCTTCTTCCTTGGCATGGCGCTGTGGGCAGGGGCGAGGAAGGGAGAGCGCGCCCCGATTGCCGGCCGCGACCTCGCTTTGACGGTGGCGCTGGGCGTCACCGGCTATTACGCCGCCAGCTTCTGCGATTTCCTGGGCTTGCGCTATGTCTCGGCCGGGATGGGGCGGCTTCTGCTGTTCCTCTACCCGACCATCGTCGTGCTGCTGTCGGCGATGTTCCTCGGCAAACGGATCGGCCTGCGCGAGGTGGTGGCGCTGGTCGTCTCCTATGCCGGCGTGGCCCTGGTGGTCTGGTCGGAGATCGGGACCGGCCATCCCGACTTCGCGACCGGGGCGGCTCTGGTTTTCATGGGTGCCTTCCTCTATTCGATCTATCTGGTCGGCAGCAGCCGCGTGGTCCAGCGGATCGGCTCCATGCGCTTCACCGCCTATGCGATGACGGCGGCCTGCCTGTGCTGCATCCTGCAATTCCTGGTGCTGCGGCCCCTGTCGGCGCTGGACCTGCCGCTGCCGGTCTATGGGCTGTCGGCCGTGATGGCGGTGGTCTGCACCGTGCTGCCGGTGCTGATGACGGCGGAGGCGCTGCGGCGGGTCGGCCCCAATCTGGTGGCCTTGAGCGGCGCCATCGGCCCGGTCTCCGCCGCGGTCTTCGGCTATCTGGTGCTGGCCGAACCGATGGGCTGGCTGCAACTGGCCGGTGCCGCCCTGACCGTCGCCGGCGTCATGATCATCAGCCTGTGGAAGACGGCCTGAGTTTTCTGTGGGAATAACCGGCCGCCCGCCGTCGTCTCATCTTCCAACAGATTGAAAGGGATATCCGGGATGACGAACTATGCGACCACACCGGCGGGATACGGCGCCGCCACCACCGGGCAGGACGCGCTGCTGCTGGCGGCCCGCGTGCTGCTGGGCGCCATCTTCGTGCAGAGCGGTTTCGGCAAGCTGATGGCGCTCAGCGGCTTCATCGCCGGGATGGAGAGCCAGGGTGTGCCGATGGCCACCATCGTCGCCCCCATCGGCGCGCTGGTGGAGGCGTTCGGCGGTCTGGCCATCGTGCTGGGCGCCTGGACCCGGCTGGCGGCGCTGCTGGTCGCGGTCTTCACCGTCGCCGCGACGCTGATCGCCCACCGCTACTGGGATTCGGCGCCCGACGCCATGAAGATGCAGCAGACCCAGTTCATGAAGAACCTCGCCATCATCGGCGGCTTCCTCTCGCTGGTCGCATCGGGCGGCGGGCGCTTCAGCATCGACGGCTGGCTCAGCCGGCGCTGACCTCAGGAATCGTACGCCATCAGCGAAAGGCTGGGCACGTCGATCCGGTCGCGGCCGTTCAGGAAGGTCAGCTCCACCAGGAAGGCGGCGGCGCGGACGTCGGCGCCGACCTGGCGCAGCAGGCTGATGGCGGCGGCCATGGTGCCGCCGGTCGCCAGCAGGTCGTCCAGCACCACCACGCGCTGGCCGGGCTTCACCGCGTCGGCCTGCACCTCGATGGTGTCGGTGCCGTATTCGAGGTCATAGGAATGGGCGATCTTGTCGCCCGGCAGCTTGCCGTGCTTGCGCACCATGATGAACCCGATGCCCAGCGTCAGCGCCAGCGGCGCGGCGACCAGGAAGCCGCGCGATTCGATCCCGACCAGCAGCTCCGGCTTGTGCGGGCGCACCGCCTCGGCCAGCGCGTCGATGGCGGCCTTCCAGGCGGCGCCGTTCGCCAGCAGCGGCGAGACGTCGTAGAACAGGATGCCGGGCTTCGGGAAATCCGGGATGTCGCGGATATGGTCTTTGAAGTTCATCGGAGGTCTTGTCCGTAAAGAATCGCAAGCCGGCATGCATGGCCCGGTCCGCCTTCCGGCACTCTAGCCGCTGGCCACCCCGGCGCAAAGCCGCGATTGGCCGCAGGCCAAGGTGTCGCTTTGCCCCGGATGAGCGGGATTTGCCGGATGGGGTTGACCATCCGGCGATGCTCCGCCACGTTCCAGGCGTGCCGGCCGAACGTACCGGTCGATATATGCGGATGCGTGCGGCGGAGCCTGTGGCAGCGACATTAGCGAAGGACGGAGCGGCGAAGGACGGTGCCCGGATCGAAGCCGGGAACGATCCGGGCTTGCCCGACGGCGGGTGGCGGATCGCCGCCGCCGGTCGCTGGACCCTGGAATGGGCCACTGCCGTGTCGGATGCGCTGGACCGTGCGCCCAAGCCGCCGGGCGGCGCCGCGGTGCGGCTCGATCTGGCGCGGGTGGAGGCGCTCGACACCGTCGGCGCCTATCTGCTGAACCGCTTGGCCGAACGGCTGGGGGCCGACGGGCATGCCGTGTCGGTGGCCGGCCTCCGGCCGGAGCATGCCGCCCTGTTCGACGCCGTGCGCGACGCCGGCAAGGCGCCGCCCCACCCGATCGAACGCGAACACCACCCGGTTCTCGACATGGTGGTGCGCACCGGCCAGACGACGGTGAACGCCGCCAAGGAAATCCTCGACCTCGTCGGCTTCCTCGGCCTCGTCACCGTCACCTTCGCCCGGCTGATCCTGCGCCCGTCGCGCCTGCGGCTGACCTCCGTCCTGTTCCACATCGAGCAGACCGGGCTGAACGCCCTGCCGATCCTGGGGCTGCTGTCCTTCCTGATCGGCGTGGTGCTGGCCTTCCAGGGGGCGGACCAGCTGAAGCGCTTCGGGGCGGAGCTGTATGTGGTGAACCTGCTGGGCATCTCCGTCCTGCGCGAGATCGGCATCCTGATGACTGCGATCATCGTCGCCGGCCGCTCCGGTTCCGCCTTCACCGCGCAGATCGGCACCATGAAGGTCAACCAGGAGGTCGACGCCATCGGCACCATGGGCCTCGATCCGGTGGAACTGCTGGTGGTGCCGCGGGCGCTGGCGCTGATGGTCACCCTGCCGCTGCTGGCCTTCTACGCCGACGTGATGGGGCTGTTCGGCGGCGCCGTGATGGCGTATGCCACGCTGGACATCACCTTCGGGCAGTTCATCCGCCAGCTTCACAGCGCCGTCGGCATCAACACGGTGATCGCCGGCCTGATCAAGGCGCCGGTCTTCGCCCTGGTGATCGCCATGGTCGGCTGCTACGAGGGGCTGAAGGTCTCCGGCAGTGCGGAGAGCGTCGGCATCATGACCACCAAGGCGGTGGTGGAGGGCATCTTCCTGGTCATCGTCATCGACGCGGTGTTCTCCGTCCTCTTCTCCATGCTGGGGGTGTGATGGCAGGATCCCCCGTCATCCGCGTGCGCGGACTGGTCACCCGCTTCGGCCCGCAGACCGTCCATGACGGCCTCGACCTCGATGTCGAGCGGGGGGAGGTGCTGGGCGTCGTCGGCGGTTCCGGCACCGGCAAGTCGGTGCTGCTGAAGGAGATTCTCGGCCTGATCGACCCTGCTGCCGGCCGGATCGAGCTGCTGGGCCACGACACCGCCGACCTGGACCGGGCGGAGCGCACCGCGTTGCAGGCCCGCACCGGCGTGCTGTTCCAGAACGGCGCCCTGTTCAGCTCGATGACGGTGGCAGAGAATGTGATGCTGCCGCTGAAGGAGCACACTGACCTCTCCCCGGCGCTGATCGCCGAGGTGGCGCGGGTGAAGATCGCCATGGCCGGGCTGCCGCCCGATGCCGGCACCAAGCATCCGGCCCAGCTGTCGGGCGGCATGATCAAGCGCGCCGGCCTCGCCCGCGCCCTGGCGCTCGACCCCGACATCCTGTTCCTGGACGAGCCGACCGCCGGCCTCGACCCCATCGGCGCCGCCGCCTTCGACACGCTGATCCAGGGCTTGCAGCGCAGCCTGGGGCTGACCGTCTTCATGGTCACCCACGACCTGGACAGCCTGACCTCCATCTGCGACCGCATCGCCGTGCTGGTCGACAAGAAGATCCGGGTGGGCACCCTGGCCCAGCATCTGGCCGACCCGCACCCCTGGATCCACGACTATTTCCACGGACCGCGCGGCCGCGCGGCCCTCGACGCCAAAGAGCGCAACCAGGCTCGACGCCACGAAGAAGAAGACGCCAGGCGTCTTGCGAAAGGGTAGGGGCACGTCATGGAAACCCGCGCCAGCTACATTCTGGTCGGCAGCTTCGTGCTGGCTCTGGTCGCCGGCCTGCTGGTCTTCACCGCCTGGATCGCCAAGGTCCAGCTCGATGAAACGCGCGAGACCTACCGCATCTATTTCACCGGCTCCGTCACCGGGTTGCAGCAGGGCAGCCCGGTGCGCTACCGCGGCGTGCCGGTGGGAACCGTGTCGGACATCCGGCTCGACCCCGACAACGTGACGCGGGTCCGGGTGACGATCATGGTGCAGAACGGCACGCCGATCATGTCCGACTCCATCGCCTCGCTGGAGGTGCAGGGCATCACCGGCGGCGCCTACGTCCAGATCTCCGGCGGGAATGTGGGGGGCAAGCGTCTGACCGCCACCGATGCCGATGGCGTGCTGACCATCCCGTCGCGCCCCAGCTCGCTGACCGCGGTGGTCGACAGCGCGCCGCAGCTGGTCAACCGCTCGCTGGAGGTCATCACCAAGCTGGGCGAGATGCTGAACGGCGAGAACCAGAAGGCCATCGGCGACATCCTGGCCAACGCCCGCACCATCAGCGCCGAGCTTGCCCGTGCCAGCGCCGGTCTGGAGGAAACCATGACCCAGGCGCGCCGGACGCTGCACGGCTTCGAGACGGTCGGGCCGCAGCTGGACCGCACGCTGGCCCAGGCGCACGACACGCTGGCGACGGTCGACGGCACCGCCAAGCAGCTGGGCGGCGAGACGCGCGAGCTGTTGCGCTCGCTGAAGCGCACGTCGGACACGCTGAATTCGCTGGTCGCCGAAAACCGCGAGCCGGTGCGCGACTTTACCGCCACGGGGCTGTATGAATTGACGCTGCTGATCACCCAGCTGCGCGATCTGTCCGGACAGCTGTCGCGGGTGGTCACCCGGATCGAGAACGACCCGTCGAACTTCCTCTTCGGCGGAACGCGGCAGGGCGTGGAGGTGCGTGGGAAATGAGGCGGGTGACGATGGTGCGGAGCGGGTTTGCAGGGGCTGTCGTGCGCGGGATGTGCGGGGCGGCCCTGCTGCTGGGGCTGGCCGCCTGTTCGACGCTGAACCCGACGGCGCCGCATCTCTACACCCTGACCCCGCGCGCCAGCGTCGCCGCCGGCCCGAAGGCCGACTGGCAGCTGCTGGTGGAGACGCCGGCGGCGGCGGCGGGGATCGACACGCCGCGCATTGCGCTGGCCCGCACGCCGACCTCGCTCGACTATTTCGCCGACGTGTCCTGGGCCGACAGGGCGCCGAACATGGTGCAGGGGCTGATCGTCCAGACCTTCGAGGACAGCGGCCGCATCGTCTCGGTCGGGCGCGACACGGTGGGGCTGCGCTCCGACTATGTGCTGAAGTCGGAACTGCGCGATTTCCAGGCGGAATACGCCACGCCGGGTGCCGCCATGCCGGACCGGGTGCATGTTCGGCTGTCGGCCAAGCTGGTCGCCATGCCGCGCCGGACCATCGAGGCCGGCGAGACCTTCGAGGCGTCGGCCCCGGTGCGCGGCCGCTCCTTCACCGACGTGATCGCCGCCTTCGACCAGGCGCTGGGACAGGTCACCGCCGAACTGGTCGGCTGGTCGCTGTCGCAGCGCGTCCGCCCTTCCGGCAGCTGATGGCGGGGAAGCGCAGGCGGGGTTGCAACCGCAGGTGCGATTTCCGAAAAGGCCTTGCCACGCCCGCATAGCCGCGTACGTAATAGGGATGTTCGCGCAGCGCAGGATCGGGCGATGACGGATTTGTCGGACGTGTCCCGGGAAGAGTTGGAGGCGATGGCCGAGGCGGGACGCGAAGTGCGCCTGTGCCAGCGCGTCCTTGCCAAGACCGGCGACACGGTGGTGG
This sequence comes from Azospirillum palustre, assembly GCF_002573965.1. NCBI lineage: Bacteria > Pseudomonadati > Pseudomonadota > Alphaproteobacteria > Rhodospirillales > Azospirillaceae > Azospirillum > Azospirillum palustre. The sequence continues at coordinate 38,560 of NZ_PDKW01000038.1, forward strand.
GCGAGCTTCTGCGCGGCCACGGCACGCTGTACGAGTGGAAGCATTATCCGCCGGGCGACGTCTACGACGCCGAGTTCCATGCCCAGTATTATTACCACTGTCATCCCGAAGGCGAGCGGCCGCACGGCGAGCACGGCCATTTCCACACCTTCCTGCGCCCGCACGGCATGCCGCCGGGCCTGCGGCCGGCGCCGCTGGCCGATTTCGTGGCGCCTGACAACGACAACGACGCGCTGTCCCACCTGATCGGCATCGCCATGGACGTCGCCGGCCAGCCGGTGCGGCTGTTCACGACCAACCGCTGGGTGACGGGCGAGACCTGGTACAAGGCGGATGACGTGATCGCCATGCTGGACGCCTTCGAGATCGATCACGCCCGGCCGTCCTGGCCGGCCAACCGCTGGATCACGGCGATGATGCGGCTGTTCCGCCCGACCGTCGTCGCCCTGCTGCGCGAACGCGACATCGCCATCCGGGACTGGGCCGACAGCCATCCCGATGCCTATGTCTACGAGGACCGCGGTCTGGAAGTCGCCTCGCAGCGCCACATCTCGGTGGAGCGGCAGATCGCCGAGGTGGCGCTGCACCTGCGCGGGACGCGCCGCCGCGGCTCCATCCTGCCGGAACCGCCCAGTTTCGTCGAAATCCCGTGATCGGCGTCCCGGCCGTTGGACTTATGACCGCAGGGCGTTAAGGAAGGTTCAACCGTTTCGGAAGATCCTGAACGTGTGGACAAGTCTCCGCCCACACCCGCGCGGGTTTTGCGTTCCGCGTCCAATATGGAGACGGACCAGGGCAGGAAGGGTCCGGGACCCATGAGTGACGATTTCAAGTCGGGTCATCTGACCCAGCAGGACGTGGCGCGGCTTCTGGCCGACCCGTCGCCGAACAGCCGGACCGATCTGGCCGCCAAGCTGTCCCAGCAGTTCGACAGTCCCGAGCTGTCGCAGGCGGAGCGCAAGCTGGCGGAGGACATCATCCGCGTCATGGTCAAGGACACGGTCCTGCGCGTCCGCCAGACCCTGGCGGAGAACCTGAAATCCAGCCCCTCCCTGCCGCGGGACGTCGCCCTGACCCTGGCCCGCGACGTGGAGGCGGTGGCGATTCCGGTGCTGAGCGTCTCCACCGTGCTGACTCCGGCCGATCTGGTCGAGATCGTGCGCTCCGGTGCCGACGCCAAGAGCACCGCCATCGCCCAGCGCCCGACCGTGCCGGCCGCCGTCGCCGACGCGCTGATCGAAAGCGGGTCCGAACGCGCGGTCGCAGCATTGGTCGCCAACGAGGGGGCGGAACTGGGCGAGCAGAGCCTGGGCCGCGTCATCGACCGTTTCGGCGCCAGCGAGGCGGTGCAGGACCCGCTGGTCCACCGCTCCAGGTTGCCGATCACCATCGCCGAACGGTTGGTGGCGGTGGTGTCGGAACGGCTGCGCCAGCATCTGGTTTCGCATCACGAACTGCCGTCGAAGGTCGCGTCGGAACTGATCCTGCAGAGCCGCGAGCGGGCGACCGTCGCCCTGTTCACCGGCGAGAGCGACGAAGGGGCGCTGGACCGTCTGGTGACGCAGCTTGCCCGTACCGGCCGCCTGACGCCGTCGCTGCTGGTGCGTTCGCTGTGCACCGGCGACATCGCCTTCTTCGAGACGGCGATGTCGCGCATGGCGAATGTGCCGATGACCAATGCCCGGCTGCTGATCCACGATGCCGGCCGGCTTGGGCTGAAGTCGCTGTACGACAAGGCCAAGCTGCCGCCGGCTCTGCTGCCGGCCTGCCGCATCGCCATCGACGTGCTGAAGGAGACCCCCTATGACGGCGAGCCGGGCGACCGCGAACGCCACCGCCGCCGCGTCATCGAGCGCATCCTGACCCAGTACGAGGATCTGGCGCCGGAGGATCTGGAATTCCTGCTGGCGAAGCTGGGCGACATGATGCAGCCGGAAAACGCGGCGGCGTGACCGACCCGACCTTTTTCTCCGGCCCGGACCAGCCGGCAGGCGGTGGTCCGGCCGACACCGTCCGCCGGCTGGAACGCCGCATCGCCGAGTTGGAATGCGCCCTCCGCCAGAGCGAGGCGCGGGCCGGCGAAGCCCGATTCCGATCCTTGTTGCGGACGGCGGCCAGCATCATCCTGGTTCTGGGCGAGGACGGCCGCATCGTGGAGGCCAACCGCGATGCAGAGCGCGCCTTCGGGCTGGAAGCCGGCAGCGCCATCGGCCGCCTCTGGGCCGAGGCGATGAGGGAGCAGCCGACCGGCCCCTTCGCCGCCCAGCTTTCCGTCGCCGCGATGGGCACGGAGGTCCGCAACTTCGAGCAGGTGCTGCGCGAGCAGGACTGCATGAGCGAGCGGGTGCTGCTGTGGAACCTGAACCGCCTGCCGAAGGCCGACGGTGGTTCTGCCGGTATCCTGTGCGTCGGCCAGGACATCACCCGGCGCAAGCGGGCCGAACTGGCCCTGCGGCAGGCCCGTGACGAGCTGGAGATGCGGGTGGTCGAGCGCACCCGCGCGCTGATGCAGGAGGTTCAGGAACGCCGCCGCGCCGAGCAGGCGCTGATCCAGGCCAAGGAGCAGGCCGAACTGGCCAACCGCGCCAAGAGCGAGTTCCTGGCCAACATGAGCCATGAGCTGCGCACGCCGCTGAATGCCATCATCGGCTTTTCCTCGATGATGGAGAGCGAGATCGTCGGGCCGCTCGGCCATCCCAAATATCTCGACTATGCCAAGGTGATCGGCAAGTCGAGCCAGCATCTGCTGGCGGTCATCAGCGACATCCTGGACGTCGCCAAGATCGAGGCCGGCAAGCTGGAAATGCACCCCCAGCCGATGGATGTCCGCGACGCGGTGGAAAGCTCGCTCCTTCTGATCGCCGAGCGGGCGGAGGAGGGCGGACTGACCCTGTCCCAGGACATCGCCCCCGACACCCCCCACCTGCTGGGCGACCCGGTGCGGGTGAAGCAGATCCTGCTGAACCTGCTGAGCAATGCGGTGAAGTTTACCCCCGTCGGCGGCAGCGTCGCCCTGCGGGTCCGTCCGGAGGGCGACCGCATCCTGATCGAGGTCGCGGACAGCGGGATCGGCATGAGCGCGGAGGGCATCGCCATCGCGCTGCAACCCTTCGGTCAGGTCGACAGCCAGCTGTCCCGGCGGTCCGGCGGCACCGGACTGGGCCTGCCGCTGGTGCGGTCCTTCGTCGATCTGCTGAACGGCACGCTGGACATCCGCAGCCGCGAAGGGGAAGGCACGACGGTCAGCGTACGCCTGCCGGTGGCGTTGCCGTATGACGGGGAATAGCCAGGGCTCGGAACAATCAGGGAATGACATGTCTGTGATACAGGAACCGGCGGCGCAGGACGGCGACCGGAACGATGTGCCGTTGTCGGTCGCGATGGTGTTCGGGATTTCCGGGGTCGATCCGCTGGAATGGGATGCCTGCGCCGCCGGCAAAGGGCCGTTCGTCAGCCATGCCTATCTCAGGGCGGTGGAGGAAAGCGGTCTGGCGGGCCCGGACATCGGCTGGCGCCCCGCCCACATGATCGTACGGGAGGCGTCTGGCCGGCTGGTCGGCGCGGCTCCCCTCTATCTGCGCGACCGCTCGACGGACGAATTCTGGCCGGATCAGGCCTGGGTCGATGGCTATCAGGCTTCGGGCGGCCGCTATTTCCCGAAGATGGTCATGGAGATTCCCTACACGCCGGTGACCGGGCCGCGCATCCTGCTGCGGAATGGGGCGCCGTCCGGCACTGCCGATGCGCTGATCGGCACCCTGCGGTCGCTGGCCCACAAGCACGGACTGTCGTCCATTCATGTCGGTTTTCCCGACGAAGAGGACCGGGCCCGTTTCGAGGCGGCGGGATGGCTGACCCGCCATGCCGTCGATTACGAGTGGCGGAACGAGGGATATCGCGACTTCGCCGATTTCACCGCCGCCCTGTCGAGCCACCGGCGCAGAGTGATGCTGTGGGAGCGCCGCAAAATCGCTGCGAGCGGGGTGCGGTTCCGCGAGGTGCCGGGCAGCCGGGTCGCAGAGGCCGATGTCGCGATTTTCCTGGACTTGCTGAGCGACCTTCATCTCCGCCGGGGAAGGCGTCAGGCACTGACCATGGATTTCGTTCTGCGGCTTTGTGCCGTTCTGGGCGATGCCGTGACGCTGACCTTTGCCGAATCAGGCGGCGTTGCGATCGGTGCGCTGATGACGGTGGAAGGAGATGACTGCCTCTATGTCCGAACCTGGGGGGCGAGAGAGGAGGCGCGCTTCGTTCATTTCGAAACCTGCTATTACCGCAGCATCGAACGGGCGATTGCCCATGGCCTGAGCCGGGTGAATGGCGGGCGCGGCGGGCCGCACAAGCTTGAACGCGGTTTCCTGCCGGTGCTGGCCCATGCCTGCCACTGGTTCCTTCACACCAACATGCGCGGCGCGGTCGCGGAAGGGTTGGATCTGTACAACGCAAAGGCTCTCGCCAAATTCGCGCAGGAGCAGGCCCGCTCCCCTTACCGGCAACGGGATGGCCGATAGGTGCTTGCACGGCATGGTGAGGCGGGCCACCTTGCCTCTTTGAATGGAAGACTGGCGGAGTAGGACATGACTGTAAGCCGCGACGATCTGAAGACGCGCATCGGGCAGGCGCTGGGCGAGGCGAAGGCCGATCTGGTCATCAAGAACACGCGCTTTCTCAATGTCGTGACTGGTGAGATCGCGGAAGGCGACATCGCCGTCTGCGGCGAGGTCATCGTCGGCACCTACGAGTCCTATGATGGGGTGGAGGAGATCGACGGGCGCGGGCTGACCGTGGTTCCCGGCTTCATCGACACCCATGTCCATTGCGAGTCCACCTGCGTCACCCCGCAGGAGTTCGACCGCTGCGTCCTGCCGCGCGGCACCACCACCGCCATCTGCGACCCGCACGAGATCTGCAATGTGCTGGGCGAGCAGGGGCTGCGCTATTTCCTCGACAGTGCCGGCGGGACGGCGCTCGACCTGTTCGTGCAGTTGTCCTCCTGCGTGCCGGCGACGGAGCTGGAAACGTCGGGTGCCCGGCTGGAGGCGCCGGACCTGATCCGCCACATGGACCATCCCCGCGTGCTGGGGCTGGCAGAGTTCATGAACTTCCCCGGCGTCTTCCACAAGGTGGACGGGGTGCTCGACAAGCTGGCCGCCTTCGACGGGCGCCACATCGACGGCCACGCCCCGCTGGTGTCGGGGAAGGAGCTGAACGCCTATCTCTCCTGCGGCATCCGCAACTGCCACGAGACGACCAGCGCGGATGAGGCGATGGAGAAGCTGCGCAAGGGCATGCAGGTGCTGATCCGCGACGGTTCGGTGTCGAAGGACGTCCATGCCCTGGCCGAAGTGATCACGCCGGAAACCTCCCCTTTCCTCGGCTTCTGCACCGATGACCGCAACCCGCTGGACATCGCGGAGGAGGGGCACATGGATCACCTGATCCGCAGCGCCATCCGCCTCGGTGCGCCGGTCGCCCATGTCTACCGTGCCGCCACCTGGTCGGCGGCGCGCGGCTTCCGCCTCTATGACCGCGGGCTGGTGGCGCCGGGGCATCGCGCCGACCTCGTCCTGCTCGACGATCTGGAGGATTGTGCGGTCAACCGGGTCATCCGCAACGGCAAAGTCGTCGGGCCGCACAGTTTCGACGGCCGGCCGGCGGTAACGCCGGTGGGGCTCGCTTCGGTGAAGCTGGAGCCGGTGGCGGACGAGGATTTCGTCGTGCCGGCCGGCGGGTCGGTCCAATCGGTGATCGGGCTGGAGCCGGGCAGGATCCTGACCGAACACCGCCGGATCGAGGTGCCGGCGGTGGGCGGCCGGATGGTTGCCGATCCGTCGCGCGACCTGCTGAAGATCTGCGTCTTCGCCCGCCATGGCAGCAACCGCAACATCGGCCGCGGCTTCGTCCAGGGCTTCGGCATCGCGGAGGGGGCGCTGGCCTCGTCGGTCGGCCATGACAGCCACAACATCTGCGTGGTCGGTGCCAGCGACGCCGACATGCGCGTCGCGGTCAACCGGCTGATCGAGCTTCAGGGCGGCTTCGTTGCCGTGCGCAACGGACTGGTGGTCGGCGAATTGGCCCTGCCGCTGGCCGGGCTGATGAGCCTGGAGCCGTTCGAGATGGTGGAGGTGAGGCTGCGGTCCCTGCGCGCCGCCGTCCGCGCCATGGGCTGCCCGCTGGCCGAGCCCTTCCTGCAACTGGCCTTCCTGCCGCTGCCGGTCATCCCGCACCTCAAAATCACCGACCGCGGCATGGTCGATGTCGACCGCTTCGAGCTGATTGCCGCCTGAGCAGGCGATTTGCCCAAGGAAACAGCAGAAGCCTGAGGATCGAGCGGAGGTGGTCGGTCGGGAAGCCGGGAGCCTGCCCACCTGACGGATCCCTCTCCTCTTGTGGGAGAGGGTTAGGGTGAGGGGTTGCAAACCCTGGATTTCCGTTGGCCTTCCAACCGCCGCACCCCTCACCTCAACTCCTCTCCCACAAGGGCAGAGGGGCTTTGAGAGACGCAAGACCTGGCTCAAAGATTTATACAATTTGGTGCAGGCGCTCTGGCACGAGCTTTGCCACGACAACACATGTTTCGTTGTCTGTCATCGAGCGAGCCCGACCCGCCATGACCCATCTGGCCCCGATGATCCACCCGTTGCACAGCCTGCTGCCGGTCCGGCCGCCGGAAACCGTGTCGATGCGGACGCGGGATGGTGTAAAGCTGGACGCCGACCTTTACCGCCCCGACGCCGCCGGGACTTGGCCGGTCCTGTTGCTGCGCGTTCCCTGCGGCCGTCGTGTCGCCCTGACCAGCCATTACGCCCACCCGCGCTGGTATGCTGCGCGCGGCTATGTCGTGGTGGTGCAGGATATGCGCGGCTGCGGCACCTCCGACGGCCGGTTCCGACCCTTCGAGGCGGAGCGGGAGGACGGGGCCGACGCCGTGGCCTGGGCGGCGTCCCTGCCGGGATCGTCGGGGGCTGTGGCGATGTATGGCTGCGGTTATGCCGGCATGGCGCAGTGGCTGGCGCTGGCCGAGGCCCCAGCGGCCCTGCGGGCGGTGGCGCCGGCCTTCGCCGGCTGGGACGTGTTCTCCGACTGGGCTTACGAAGGTGGGGCCTTCCGGCTTGCAGATGCCATGGTCTGGGCCCTGCGTACCGCCGCCGACGCGGCAAAGCGGGTCGAGGATGGCACCGGCCACCGCGTGCTGTCGGACGCGGCGCGCAGCCTGCCGATCGATGACGAAATCCCGTCACGGCCGCAGGCCCTGCGCGACTACGCCCGCTACACCCATTACGATGACTGGCTGACCAACCCGGCGCCCGGCCCGGCCTGGGCCGCGCTGTCGCCCAAGGCCATGCAGGACAGCATGCCGGCCGATGTGGCGGTCCTGCAGATCGGCGGCTGGTACGATCCGCGGCTGGCCGGGATGCTGGATGCCCACGACCGCCTCAAGACACGCGGGCGGGCGCCGGTGCGGCTGGTGGTCGGCCCCTGGAGCGCTGACGGACCGGCAGCGGCGCCGGGGCAGGTGCCGACGCTCGACACGCTGCAGCTTGCCTGGTTCGAACGGGTGCTGAAGGGGGAGGTGGCCGACCGCGGCGGTCCGGTCCGCCTGCATGACGTGGAAGCGGGGCGCTGGCACGACCTGCCCGACCTTCCGGCGGCCGAGGCTGTCCTGCATCTATCCAGCGACGGCCTCGCCAACCGGCAGGGCGGGCGGCTGGAGTTGGAGATGCCCGAAATGGAGGCACTCGACGTGGTGGTCCACGATCCGCGCACGCCGGTGCCGACGGTCGGCGGCCATGCGGTGCCGGACGCTTGCGGCCGCCCCGATCGCGCCGCCGTGGACCGCCGCCCGGATGTCGCCACCTACACCAGCCTGCCGCTGGACGAACCGTTGACGTTGGCCGGGCGGGTGGCGCTGGAGGTGTGGGTGGAGGCCGACGCTCCGTCCTTCGACGTCAGCGCCGTGCTGTCGGTGGTGCGGCCCGACGGGCAGGTACTGCCGCTGACCCAGGGCCATACCCGGGTGGAACCGGGCAACCCGACCCGGCCGTTGACCGTCGCCATGCGGGCGACCTGCGCCACCCTGGCGCCGGGATCGGCCTTGCGCCTCAGCCTTGCCGGCTCCTGCTTCCCGGCCTATCCGGTCAATCCCGGCACCGGGGCGGAACCCGGCGAGACCCGCCGGGTCGATGCGTTGCCGATCACGGTGCTGATCCACAGCGGTCCCGACCGGCCTTCGCGCCTGCGCCTGCCGGCCGGCCTGTCCGCCTAAGGCGTCTCGTTCCCTTCCGTGCCCTGGCCGGCGGCCTCCAGGCAGAAGTCGAGGCTCTGCGACAGGAAACGCAGCATCAGGTCGCGGAAGGGCGTCTTGTCGCCGACAGACCAAGCCCGCTCGACAAGGTCGAGATAGAGGCTGCGGTCGTCGGCGCCGATCACCACCGGCGGATAGCCGGAACGGTTCAGGATCAGGTTGCACAGGAGCAGCGCCGTCGCCCGGTTGCCGGCATCGAAGGGACGGATGGCGCTCAGCCGGTGATGCGCCTCGAAGGCGGTGTCGGGGCCGGCGTCGGACTTGCGCATCCAGGTCGACAGCGCCGACATCGACACGCGCAGCTTGGCCGGATCCGGTGCGGTTTCCGCCGGATCGTCCTTCGGCGCAGCATTGCGGTATTTGCCGGCGTCGTCGTCGATCCCGCGATAGAGCACATTGTGGAAGGCGGTGACGGTGCGCTCGGTGACCGCCCCCGACGGATCGAAGGACAGCCGCGCCATCAACTCCAGGGCGGCGCGGTGATTCAGGACGAATCGCTGCTCCTCGACCGCACGGTGGCGCAGGACGTTGCCGCGCTCCAGTATGGCCTTCACGTCGGCGCGCTTGAGCGGATAATCCTCCAGCGCCGCGGCGGCGGCGGTCAAATCCAGCTCGAACCGGTCGGCGATGCCGTGGACGACCTCCTGCGGCAGGGGGCGTGCGGCGTCCAACGCCCGTTTCTTCTCCGCGATCTCGTCGAGCAGGGCCATCGGTCACTCTGTCGCTTTGGCAGGGGAGGGGGTGGCGCACCGCGCATCCTGCCGCCCCCCTGCGGGGATTTGCCGCTTGGACTGGCACGGTTGCCGGTTTTAGGATCCCTGTCAAGATGTCCACAACCCTGCCATGGCCGGCCGCAACCGCTTGATTCCGCGGGATGCACCTGCAATTGCGGGATGCGAGGGGGGAGATCGCTGCGATGAGCTATGTCGTCTGGGACGAATCCATGAGCGTCGGCGTGCCCGTGCTCGACGACGAGCATCGGCGGCTCCTCGACCTGTTCAACGGCCTGCTGGAAAGCGGCATCACCCCTGCCAACCGCGAGGAGCTGTCCAGCCTGCTCGCCAGCCTCCGCGACTATGTCGCCGTCCATTTCGCGCGGGAGGAGGCGATGATGGTGCGCTGCGGCTATCCCGACCTGGACGGCCATCTCGCCGCGCACCGCTATTTCGCCGACGAGGTGGAGAAACTGGCCCGCGACTTCGAGGGCGACAACCCCACCATGCTGCGCGTGGACCTGATCCTGCTGCTCAAGGACTGGTTCGTGGAGCACATCCAGCAGACCGACAGCCAGTACAAGCCCTATGTGGGACAGCTTGCATAAGGCGGGACAATTCCCTCTCCCCCGAAGGAGAGAGGGGCTTCTTCACTGCTTCGCCGCGGCTTTCTGGTCGGGCAGGCCCTTGTCGAGCTTGGCCTGGATGGCTCCCTTGTCGGTCTCCTCGTCGGCGCTGCGCAGCGCGCGCATCCACTGGAAGCGGGCTTCGTTCCGGCGGCCGGCCCGCCAATAGGCATCGCCGAGATGGTCGTTGATGGTCGGATCGCCCGGCTTCAACTCGACCGCGCGTTCCAGCTTGGCGACCGCCGCCTCGTAATCGCCCAGCGTGTAGAGCGCCCAGCCCAGGCTGTCGACGATGTAGCCGTCGCGCGGGCGCAGTTCCACCGCGCGCTCCACCATCGCCCTGGCCTTGGGCAGATTCTCACCGCGGTCGATCCAGCTGTAGCCGAGGAAGTTGAGCAGCGACGGCTCGTCCGGGCGCAGCTTCAGCGCGGTCTGCAGGTCGGCCTCGGCCTGCTGCCACTGCTTGGTTTTCTCGAAGCACATCGCGCGGGCGTAGAGCAGCGGCCAATGCCGCTCCTGCGGCGTGCCGATCCGCTCCAGCGCCGTGGTGTAGGCGGGGATCGCCTCGGCGTAGCGCTTGGAGTAGCGGTAGATGTCGCCGAGCCGGGTGATCGCGTCGGTGCGTTCCGGCCGTTCGGCGGAGAGATCCTTGAGGATCGCGATGGCCTCGTCGTTGCGATCCATGCGGGCGAGGCTGTCGGCCTCGCGCATGCGGGCGGTCCAGCCCAGCAGCGGATCCGTCTCCAGCCGCTTGTAGGCGGCCAGCGCCTCCTCGTGATGATCGCGCGAGGCGGTGATATCGCCGATCAGCAGATGGGCCAGCGCCAGATCGTCACGCAGATGCAGGGCGATGCGGCCGAACAGCAAGGCCGGCTCGTCGGCATTCTCGTGGTGCAGCGCGCTGCCCAGGTCGAACAGCGCCTCCGCCAGACCGGACCGGGCATCGGGGACCGGGCGGGCTTCCGACGGCGCATTTGCCATGGCGGCCAGCGCCGGCTCCACCAGCAGCCCGTCGGGGTTGTTGCCCTGGAAGGTCTGATAGAGCTTGCGCGCCTCGTCCTTGCGGCCGGTGCGCGTCATGAAGTTGCCGACGATCTGCACCACCCGCAGCGGCGCATCGGTGTCCGTCACCTTGGCGTAGCGGGCCGCCGCTTCGTCGTTGCGGCCGGCAAGATCGAGGATCAGCGCGGCATGTAGGTTGTAAAGCGCCTCGAAACCCTTGACGTCGGACAGCGGCTGCAGGGCGGCCAGCGCCTCGTCCGTCTTGCCGCGGGCAGTCACCAGCCACGCGCGGGTCAGCGGCGTCAGGAAGCGGCCGATCCCGTCGGACGGCAGCCGGGCGGCATAGCCGTCGGCTTCGTCCAGCTTGCCCTTGGCCAGCGCATCGGCGGCCAGCAGGGTCAGCGCCATCTGCGGCTCGCCCTGGCCGTTGAGCAGCCGGTTGGCATGGTCGATCGCCGCTTCGATCCGCCCCTCGCCCAGCCGCAGCAGGAAGGTGCGGCCCAGCAGGGCGGGGTCGTCCGGGTCGGCGGCCAGCGCCTGCGCGGTGAAGCGCGCCGCCGCGGTCCAATCGTCCTGGTGCTGGGCATAGCGGCCGGCCAGATAGCTGCCGGTGGCCGATCCACCGCCATCCGCGCCCCGGTCTACACCGGGACCGGCGGCGAGGGCGGGCGTCAGGGTGGTCCCGGACATCAGGATGGCCAGGGAGACCGGCAGCAACCGGCGTCGGAACCTCGTCATGCTCTCGTCACCTCGTTTTCCGAGTCGGTATCCCATCATCTTCGGCAGGGCGCGGGCAAGAGACTTTCGCGCGCTTCCCCTTTTCGCGGCTGCTAACGCCACTCCCGCCGCACCTGCTCGATCCGCTCCGGCCGCAGGATGTCGGTGGCGTGGGCGTCCATATGGGCGCGCAAGTCTTCCGGCATGCCCGGCGACAGGCTGGCGCCTTCCACCGACCAGCGGGCCATCCAGGACAGGGTGCGCAGCCAGGTCAGCCGGCGCAGTGGCTTCAGCCAGGGCAGCACCTCGTCGGCGAGGTCGCCCGGCACCGCCATCGCCCAGGCTGCGACGAAGGCGTCGATGTCCTCCGGGGCCAGTTCCGCATTCACCGCCGGGTCCCATCTGGTCGAGGTATAGAGGCTGGCATGGGCAAGGTCGCTGGCCGGATGGCCGTATTGCAGCTTCTCCAGGTCGGTGAACCAAGCCTTGCCGTGGCCGTCGATCAGGAAATTGCCGGGATGCACATCAACCCCGACCGCGGTCAGCGGCATCGGCGTTTCGGGCGGCGGTAAGAGGTCGCCGACGTGGGCGGCGGCAAGCTCCTCTGCGATCAGGACGCGGGCCTCGGTCGACAGGGGGGCATTGTCGAACCACGCCGCCTGCCGTTCGACCTGGGCCAGCAATGCGGCGACCGGATCGGGCGGGGCGGGCAGCGGCTCGTAGAAGTCCGGCGGCGCCATGCGGTGCAATGCCGCCAGCGCGCGAGCGATGGCCGGCATGTCGCCGGGCAGGACGGGCGTCCGCCCCTCGACCTCGCCCACCACCAGGGCGCCCAGCGGCAGCCCCTCGCCGGGCGGCAGCAGGCCGGCGAAGCGCGGGGTGTGGCCCGACATCTCTGCCCGCCGGAAGGCGGCGGCCTGCCGGTCCAGTGCGGTCCAGGCATCGAGTCCGAGCTGGCTCCAGCGCGGGATGCGGGCGACCAGCCGCCGGCCGCGCAGGCGGACATGGTCGTGGGCGACGCCCTTCAGCGGCATCGGCTCCAGCGCGTCGGGGGAGAGATCGGCAAGGCGCGGCAGCCGGATCAGGGCGGCGTGCAGCGCCTCCATCGCAAAGCCCAAGGGTTCGCTCACGCCATGTGCTCGCGCAGGCGGGGCATCAGCTCGACCAGATTGCAGGGGCGATGGCGGTTGTCGAGCTGCCAGACCAGGATGTCGTCCCAGGCGTCGCGGCAGGCGCTGGGCGATCCGGGCAGCGCGAAGATGTAGGTGCCGTTGGCGACGCCGCCGGTCGCCCGGCTCTGGATGGTGGAGGTGCCGACCTTGGCATAGCTGAGATAGCGGAACAGCTCGCCGAAGCCGGGGATCGCCTTCTCATACAGGGCCTCGACAGCCTCGGGCGTCACATCGCGGCCGGTGACGCCGGTGCCGCCGGTGGTCAGGACCACGTCGACCTGCGGATCGGCGATGAAGGACTGCACCTGGGCGCGGATCGCGGCGATGTCGTCCCGGACGATGGTGCGGGCGGCGACCCGGTGGCCGGCCCCGGCGATCCGCTCCGCCAGCGCATCGCCGGAGCGGTCGTCGGCGGCGCTGCGGGTGTCGGACACCGTCACCACGGCGATGTTCACGGGAAGGAAGGGGCGGCTCTCGTCGATCTTCGGCATGGCGGCAGGCGTGTCCTCATGTCGGGCCGGAGCCCGACATGGGCGCCGGCGGTCAGGGTATCGGGCTGGCCTCTCCCCGCTCAGCAACCGTTTCAACCGGCACCGTTCCCGCTGGGATCGGTCCCATTGGCGCCGTTTCCACCGGGTCCGGGGCCGCCGCGACAGGCAAATCGGCAGCCGGTGAAGCCGCCTTCGCCGCAGGCTGCGGGTCTGGACGGGCGGCGACCTGAGGCGGACGGCCGTCCATGGGAACATAGGCCGGCCATTTCCCGTCGGCGACGGCGGTGAGCGAGGCGGTCTCCTGGCCCAGCCGAAGCTGGTAGATCCAGAAATTCGCCATCACCTTCTCCACATAGTCGCGCGTCTCGCCGAAGGAAAGGCTTTCGATGAACAGCAGCGGATCGGTGATGTCGCTCAGATCCCGTCGCCAGCGCGCCAGCGTGCCCGGCCCGGCATTGTAGGCGGCCGTCGCCAGGAACATGTTGCCGTCGATCTCCGGCATGCCCAGCAGTTCCGACAGGTAGCGCTGGCCAAGCTCCATGTTGCGGGACGGATCGAACAGGGCGTCGCGGTTGGCGTCGTCGCTGCCGATGTCGGCGTTGCGCTCCCGCACATGCTGGGCGGTGCTTGGCAGGATCTGCATCAGCCCCGTCGCTCCGGCGGAGCTGACCAGCCGCGGGTCGAAGCGCGATTCCTGCCGCATCACCGCGAAGACTAGTGCACGGTCGACCGCGAAGCCGTCGCGCGGCGTCCAATGGGGCAGCGGGTAGAGTGCGGCGGCATAGGGGGCGCCGTCCGGACCGGCGACCGCATTGCCGAGCCGCAGCGCCAGCGAGGCCACCCCGGCGCGGTCGGTCAGCGCGACCATCGCCTGTTCGATCAGCGGCTCGCCCTGCGGGTCGATGCGTTGCAGCTCTAGCCCCGCCAGTTCGCGCTGACCGGCCTGGAGCAGGGCGATGGCACGGGATCCTGCCGGCTTGGCCGCCACCGCCGCCAGTTGCCGCCCGGTCAGATCCGGTGCCTGCCAGCGCACGTCGCCCAGGCTGCCCAGCGTCTGCAGGGCGATCAGGCCATAGAAGGTGTGGGGATAGCGGGCGGCGGCGGCCAGATGCTCCGCCGCTTCCTTTTCCTTGCCGGGCTTGCGGGCCAGCGCGCGGGCCGCCCAGTAATCGGCCGCGGCGGCCTTCCAGGGATTGCGAGGGCCGGCGGCGGCCATGCCGGTGAAATGGCGGGCGGCACGGTCGGTCTGCTTCAGCCGCCATGCCGCCAGACCGGCGATCCAATGCGCTTCCGGCAGCATGTCGCCCGACCGCGCGGCACTGGCCGAGGCGAGCGTCAGTGCCTGGGCCGTCTCGCCGGCATAATAGAGGGATGTCGCGATGCGGGCACGGGCGGCGTCGTACTGCACGGTGTCGAGCTTGCCGCCGAACTCGTCCTGGCCCAGCAGGCTCAGCGCGCTGTTGGTGCGGCCGGAGCGCAGCAGCTCTTCCACCCGGGCCACCGCCGCACGGTCGCTGCGGGCACGGGACACGGTGCGGCTGCGCGGGGCGACGGTGACGCTGTCGTCGTCCTCCTCCTCGTTGCTGGCGACGGTGCGCAGGCCGCCCAGCCGCTCCAGCGACCCGACGAGGCGGACACGATCCTCGCCCCGCGGCGGCTTCGGCGCCCGCTGGCCGGCGGGCTGGCGTTTCTGGGCCAGAGTGTAGATCCGCTCCGCCCCGGCAAGGTCGCCGTAATCCTGCATCCAGCGGGCGAGTTCCTCGTAGCCGGCGCGGCGGTCGGGGTGGAGATAGCGCTGGCGCAGGACATAGCCGATCAGCCGGCGGTCCTTCAGCTTCGCCATCTCGGCATCTGCGGCATCCCACTCGGCCCGTTCCTGGGCTGCGAAGATGCGGCGGTAGCGGGCGGCATCCACCTCGTCCAGCTGGACGGTGCGGGCCGTCTCGTCGGACGCCAGCAGCAGCGGCGCGCCGGCGGAAGCGGGGGAGTCGTCCATGACGGCGGATGGCGCCGTCCCGGCGGTCGGGTTGCCGGATGCCGCGGAATCGGCAGTCGAGGAATCAGGGGTGGGGGAATCGGGGGTGGCGGTTTCGGGGAGCCCTATCGCTGGATCGAGCGGCGCAGGATCGATTGGCGCGTCGGCGAAAACGGGGCTGGCGGGGTCAGGCACGGAATCCCCGCCGGGCGGGACGACGGCGTGACCGTCCGGCGCGTGGATGATGAGGGCGGCGCAAGCGGGCCGGAACCCGACCGCACCGTCGGGTCCCAGGGTGTAAGCCACCGTGAGACCCAGCACCCCCAGAAGGTTCCGCCGCAGCGGGGCCGCGCTCGCGACCCGGTATGCTGCACTGCAAAATATCCGGAGCATGGCTTTGGGATACCTCACGTCGGCGCGAACCGCAAGCAACGGATTCGCTCGGAATGTGTCGGCCCCGGTATTCGCCAGATGTTACAACGCTTTAACAAAGATGGGAAAAAGGCTCTAGCCCGTTGGGAAAATGCCTTTCGGCATGGCCTGACCACATTTGTGCTGCGCGGCGATCGCAATCATACGAACGATTTCGGCGGCTCTGTGACATCCCATTTTCTCTTTCGATTACTTGATCCCTTCTTCGGCGATCTTTTGCTGCAACGCAAGCATGTCCCGCCACGCTTCCCGTTTTGCGATGGGGTTGCGCAGGAGGTACGCCGGATGGAGCATGGGCATCAGCGGAACGGGAGTTCCCGCGACCTCGTAGGTCCGCCACTGTCCGCGCAGGCGGGTGATTCCCTCCGCCCGGTTCAGCAGGGTCTTGGCTGAAACCCCGCCCAGCGCCACCAGCAGCTTCGGCCGCACCAGCTCCACATGCCGCTCCAGGAAGGGCAGGCAGGCGGCGATTTCCGCCTGGGTCGGGCTGCGGTTGCCGGGCGGGCGCCAGGGCAGGATGTTGGAGATGTAGACAGCGCTGCGGTCCAGGCCGATCTGGGCCAGCATGCGGTCCAGCAGCTTGCCGCTGACCCCGACGAAAGGCTTGCCCTGCCGGTCCTCGTCCTCGCCCGGCGCCTCGCCGATCAGCATCACCCGCGCCTGCGGGTTGCCGTCGGCGAAGACGGTGTTCATCGCCGTCGCCTTCAGCGGGCAGCCGTCGAAGCTGCGCAGGGCCGCCTCCAGCGCCTCCAGCGTCTGCGCGTCTCCGGCGCGGGCACGGGCCTGGATTCCGGCCTCGCTGGCGCCCAGCGGCTGGTCGGGCGAGGCGAAGAGGGTGGTTGCCGGACGCGCTGCCGCCGGGGCCGGCGCCCGAGTCGGGGTGGAACTGCGCGCCGCATTGGGCCCCGCAGCGGGGCCGAAAGCGGCGCCACCGGCCGCGGCCGCGCCGGCGGACGGTGCGCGCGCCACCGGCCGGGCGGTCAGGGCGGCCCAGTCGGTCGGCTCGTCGCCGATGGCCTCGTCGCAGCCGATATCGGCATGCCAGCGCAGCGCGTCGAGGATGTCGCATACGTCAATCATCGTTTGACCTTACCACAGATCGTGTGGTCTTACATGTCCAGATACCCAATTTGGGTGCGGCGCAAACCGTGCTACAAGCACGCGCCCGCAAAAAGACCATAGGGCGTCCCGAGGGAAACAGTACCAAAACAAGACGGTGGGGGAGTGTGGTGATGGAACGCGAACCGCGCGAGGTCATGGAATACGATGTTCTGATCGTCGGCGCTGGCCCGTCGGGCCTGAGCGCCGCGATCCGTCTGCGGCAGCGCGCGGCCGAGACCGGGCAGGAACTCAGCGTCTGCGTGATCGAGAAGGGGTCGGAGGTGGGTGCCCACCTGCTGTCCGGCGCCGTCTTCGAACCGCATGCGCTGGACGAGCTGGTCCCGGACTGGAAGGAAAAGGGCGCCCCCCTCACCACCAAGGCGCGCGAAGACCATTTCCTGTTCCTGACGGAAACGAAGGCCTACAAGTCGCCCTTCGCCCCGCCGCAGATGAACAACCACGGCAACTACATCATCAGCCTGGGCAATCTGGCCCGCTGGATGGCGACGCAGGCGGAAGAGCTTGGGGTCGAGATCTATCCCGGCTTCGCCGCCGCGGAAGTGCTGTATGACGACAAGGGCGCGGTGAAGGGTGTCGCCACCGGCGACATGGGCATCGGCAAGGACGGCGAGAAGACCGGCAACTACACGCCCGGCATGGAACTGCACGCCAAGCAGACCATCTTCGCCGAGGGCTGCCGCGGGTCGCTGACCAAGACCCTGTTCGAGAAGTTCGACCTGCGCCGCGACTGCCAGCCGCAGACATACGGCATCGGCATCAAGGAGCTGTGGGAGGTCGATCCCTCCCAGTCGAAGCCGGGCCTGATCGTCCACACCATCGGCTGGCCGATGGACCCCAAGACCTATGGCGGGTCGTGGCTGTATCACATGGAAGGGAACCTGGTGTCGGTCGGCTTCGTCGTCGGCCTCGACTACTGGAACCCCCACATGAGCCCGTTCGAGGAGTTCCAGCGCTACAAGACCCACCCGGCGATCCGCCCGACCTTCGAAGGCGGCCGGCGTCTGTCCTATGGCGCCCGCGCGCTGTCGGAAGGCGGTTTCCAGTCGATCCCGAAGCTGACCTTCCCCGGCGGCCTCCTCATCGGCGACGGCGCCGGCTTCCTGAACGTGCCGAAGATCAAGGGCAACCACACCGCCATGAAGTCGGGCATGGTTGCGGCCGAGGCGGTGTTCGACCACCTGACCGGCGGTGCCGACAACGGTCCGGAGGTCATCGCCTATCCGGAGCGTCTGAAGCAGTCCTGGGTCTGGCCGGAACTGTACGCCGTCCGCAACATCCGTCCGGGCTTCCAGAAGGGCCTGTGGGCCGGTCTGGCGAACGCCGCCTACGAGACGGGGCTGAAGGGCAAGTCGCCCTGGACGCTGAAGCACCATGCCGACCACACCACCCTGGTGAAGGCCAGCGAGGCGCCGAAGATCGCCTACCCCAAGCCGGACGGCAAGGTCAGCTTCGACCGCCTGTCCTCGGTCTACCTCTCCAACACCAACCATGAGGAAGACCAGCCGCCGCACCTGACGCTGAAGGACAAGTCGGTCCCGATCAGCGTCAATCTGGCGCTCTACGACGCGCCGGAACAGCGTTACTGCCCGGCCGGCGTGTACGAGATCGTCCGAAACGACGACGGCAGCGATCCGCGGTTGCAGATCAACGCGCAGAACTGCGTGCACTGCAAGACCTGCGACATCAAGGATCCCACCCAGAACATCAACTGGGTCGTGCCGGAAGGCGGTGGGGGGCCGAATTATCCGGGCGGCATGTAAGACGCTTTTGCTTCCCTCCCTCCCCTGGCTTCGTCACGGGTCGGAGGGGGCAGGCGCATGCGCTGAGGCCACATGCAGATGGATGACCGGCACCACCCCGCGGGTGCCGGTTGCGCCGCGCGCCACTCCTATCTATAAGGCAAGTGGTAACCTCTCTGCGACGGCGCGATGATCGTTTCCTGTCCGACCTGTTCGACGCGCTATACCCTGTCCGACGAATCGCTCGGGCAGGATGGCCGGAAGGTTCGCTGCGCCCGCTGCGGTCATACCTGGTGGCAGATGCCCGACCGGGCGGAGCTTGAGCCGGTCGTTCCCGATGCTCTGACCGAACTGCGGCCGGCAAAGCCCGCAGCGAAGGCCGCCGGGAAATCCGCCGAAAAATCCAAGACCAAGTCACCGAAGGCCCTGCGCGCCAAGCCGGCCCGCAGCACGGTGATCGGCTTTGCGGTGTTGGGGCTGCTGGTCGCCGGGTCCGCTGCCGGCGCCTATTTCGCCCGCGACGCCATCGTCCGCGGTTGGCCGCCCGCGGCATTGCTCTTCGATGCCGTCGGCATGCCGGCCGAACCGCCGGGATTCGGGCTGGAACTGCGCAACATCCGCTCGGAACAGAAGCTCGAAGGCGGGAAGACCGTCCTGCTGTTGGAGGGGGAGGTCGCCAACACGACCGATACCGAGCGCACACTGCCGCCGCTGCGCGTCAACACCTTCGGACCGGAGCACAAGCTGCTGCAAAGCTGGGCCATCGAGCAGTCCGCCGAAACGCTCGGCCCCGGTGCCGCGGCGGGATTCCACCACAGCCAGCCCGATCCCGGCCCGGTGACCGAGGTGACGATCACCTTTGGCGGTCCGCCTCCCGGTCTGGAGCCGCCCGCTGCCGAGAAGCCTGCCGAGAAAGCCCCGGAAAAGCCGGCTGCTGCGAAACCCGCCGCCGAAAAGCACGCGGCCCCGGCCAAGGGCCACTGATCCGGATCGGGGCGTCGCTCTTCACCGCTCCGGGATGCCGTATTTCCGCAGTTTGTTGGCGATCATGGTGTGGGAGGTGTTCAGCCGCGCCGCCAGCTTGCGGCTGGACGGAAAGCGCGGGTAGAGCCGGCGCAGCAGCGTCCGCTCGAACCCGTCCACCGCATCCTCCCAGCTGCCGGCATCCTCCGCCGGCACTTCGGCCGCCTGCATGCCGGCGCCGGCGAGTTCGAGATCGGCGGCGTCCAGTGTGCCGCCGTCGCTCATCGTCACGGCACGGAAGATGACGTTCTCCAACTGCCGCACATTGCCGGGCCAGCGGTTGGCGAGCAGCGCCGCCGCCGCCACCGGGGTCAGCCGGCCGGGCGGGCGGCGGGCCTGAGCCGCGGCGCGCGCGATGAAATGGCGGGCGAGCAGCAGGATGTCCTGGCCGCGCTCCCGCAAGGGCGGCACATCCAGAGTCAGCACGTTGAGGCGGTAGAACAGATCCTCGCGGAAGCTGTGGTCCGCGACCATCGCCTCCAGCGAGCGGTGGGTGGCGCTGATGACGCGGACATCCACCTTCTGCTCACGCTCGCCGCCCACCCGGCGGAAGCTGCCGTCATTGAGGAAACGCAGCAGCTTGGCCTGGAGATAGGCCGACATCTCGCCGATCTCGTCGAGGAAGACGGTGCCGCCATGGGCCAGTTCCAGCAGGCCGGGCTTGCCGCCGCGCTGCGCCCCGGTGAAGGACCCGGGGGCGTAGCCGAACAGTTCGCTCTCCGCCAGATTCTCCGGCACGGCGGCGCAGTTCAGCGCCAGGAAGGGTTTGTCCCGGCGCGGGCTGGCGCGGTGGCAGGCGTGGGCGATCAGCTCCTTGCCGGTGCCGGTCTCGCCCAGGATCAGCAGCGGCGCCTCCATCGCGGCGACGCGTGCGGCGCGTGCCTTCAGCGCCCGGATCGGCGGCGATTCGCCGAGGATGCGGTCGAAGCCGCCCTCGTCGAAATTCTGGATGGCGTCCAGCCGCTCGCCAAGGCGCGACGGGGTAAACAGGGTGATGACGGCGCCCGCCGCCTCGACATCGACGATGGGAGTGACTTCCAGCAGGAAGGGCTGGCCGTTCAGCGTCACCTCGCGCCCCGACATGCGGAAACCGCCCGCGGTCAGCTCGTCCGTCAGGCCGGGTTCGCCGAACAGCTCGCCGAGATCGAGGCCGGCGAGGCGCACCTCCGGCAGTCCGGCGACCTGGGCGGCGGCGGCGCTCGCCACCACGACGCGGGCCGTACGGTCGACCGCCAGCACCGGATCGGGCAGGGCGGCGAGCAGGGCATCCAGATGCAGCCGGCGCCGCGTCCCGGGCAGCATGTCGATGGCCGCCACCGACCGCACCCCGACAATGCCGCGCAGCGCATCGGAGAGGGCAGGCAGGGCCGCCGGATCGAGGCCGGGGGCGTCGATGTGGATCAGCGGCGGGTCGACCTCGACACCGACCACATTGAGCCGGCGCAACGCCAGCACGGCGAGGATCTCATGGGCGATGCCGACACGGTCGGTGAAGGTGACTTCGATGCGCATGAGCTTGGCGTTGGCAGTGGGGACAACCAGCAATCACTGTACACATATCGTTACGCCGTATCAAAATCTTTACACCGTTTCAAACCGTTGATCCTCAACACTTCAGTCCAGAAACGACGCCTCTCTGTAAACATGCGCATACACCAGCTCACCCGCCGCTCCGCCCGCATTGCAGCAAATCCGCCATTTCCCGGACTGGCACGGTGTTTGCGAAACATTCACCCAAGCGAAGTCATCCATCCCTAGGGGGAGCCAGTCTCATGCGCGTGATCGTTCTGGGCAGCGGCGTCATCGGTGTCACCACCGCCTATTATCTGGCGCGCGCCGGGCATGAGGTGACCGTGATCGACCGTCAGGCCGGTCCGGCGCTGGAGACCAGCTACGCCAACGCGGGCGAGGTGTCGCCGGGCTATTCCGCTCCCTGGGCGGCGCCGGGGCTGATGCTGAAGGCCGCCAAGTGGATGATGATGAAGCATTCGCCGCTGGTGATCCGGCCGAAGCTGGATCCGGCGATGTGGTCCTGGTGCCTGAAGCTGCTGGCCAACGCCAACGAGGCGAGCTACCAGCTGAACAAGAGCCGCATGGTCCGCGTCGCCGAATACAGCCGCGACTGCCTGAAGGCGCTCCGCGCCGAGACCGGCATCACCTATGACGAGCGCACCCAGGGCACGCTCCAGGTCTTCCGCACCCAGAAGCAGATGGACGCCGCCGGCTACGACATGGCGGTGCTGGAGCGCTACGGCGTTCCCTACAGCCTGTTCGACCGCGACGGCCTGACCTCGGTCGAGCCGGCTCTGGCCCATGTGAAGGACAAGCTGGTCGGCGCGCTGCACCTGCCGGGCGACGAGACCGGCGACTGCTTCCAGTTCACCAGCAAGCTGGCCGACTATGCCGCCAAGCGCGGGGTGGAGTTCCGCTACGGCGTCTCCATCCGCGGGCTGGAGAGCGACGGTCGCAAGATCACCGGCGTGCTGACCGACCAGGGCACGCTCACCGCCGACAGCTACATCGTCGCCATGGGCAGCTATTCGCCCAAGCTGGTGAAGCCGCTGGGCATCGACCTGCCGGTCTATCCGGTGAAGGGCTATTCGCTGACCCTGCCGATCACCAACGCCGCCCATGCCCCGGAATCGACGGTGATGGACGAGACGCACAAGATCGCCGTCACCCGCCTGGGCGACCGCATCCGCGTCGGCGGCACGGCGGAACTGTCTGGCTTCGACCTCAGCCTGCGCGAGAGCCGCCGCGGCCCGCTGGACCATGTGGTCAGCGACCTGTTCCCGAATGGCGGCGACCTGTCGAAGGCGGAGTTCTGGACCGGCCTGCGCCCGAACACCCCGGACGGCACGCCGATCCTGGGGGCGACCAATGTCCGCAACCTGTACCTCAACACCGGCCACGGCACGCTGGGCTGGACGATGTCCGCCGGCTCCGCCCGCGTGCTGGCCGACGTGGTCAGCGGCCGTCAGACCGAGATCGACATGGAAGGCCTCAGCGTCGACCGCTACGGCCGCAAGCCGTCGGTGGCGGTCTCGCGCCCGGCGGCCGTCCGCCCCGCCTGACCTGGGCCGGCCTGATTTGAATATGTGACCCGCGCCGCACGGCGGACGCGGGTCATCGCCAGCTCAAGAAGGGCGGCGTCGGCGATCTCGGCCCCATCCAGCCGGTGTCGCCCGCGCCGCCCTTCGCATTTCTCCACCCGGTGGCCGAGGCGCCTGAGATGCAGGATCGCCTCGTAGAGCCGGGCCGCCGGCTCCGCGCTCGGACGGGCCGTCACGGATGGACCACCAGGACGACCAGCCGCTTCGGCCCATGAACGCCGTAGGCCAGCGTCTGCTCGATGTCGGCGGTCTTGCTGGGACCGGACACCAGCAGCACGTTGGTCGGCATCGCCTGCGCCCATCCCTGCTCGCGCATCGCCTGCAGGAAGGTGTCGTAGAGGGCGTCCGCACGCAGCAGCGCGATGTGGATGTGCGGGACCAGCGAGAGGGTGCGCGGTTCGTCGGCCGTCGGCCACAGGATCAGGCTGCCCGTCTCGGCGATGGCGCCGCGGGTGGTGGTCAGGCCGGCTTCGATGGAGTCGAACAGCTGGGGCTTGAGGTCTTCGAATGGGCGGTCGTAGGGGATGAGGGCGGTGGAACCTGCGCCCCACCCCTCGACCAGCCGCTTCCCCTCCTCAGTCTCCGGCGCGTAGACCAGCGACCCCACCCCCTCGCGCGCCAGGAACTCGTGCAGCACCGCCGGCCAATCGGCCTCGGCCGCGTCGAGGAACTCGGTATGCACCGCCTCCATCAGGCGGCGGATGCGGGGCAGCCGCTCCTCCTCCGCCCACTGCTTCGCTTCGATCGGCGCGAAATCCGAGGCCGGCGGGGTCAGCGGATGGGCGTCGCGCGTCTTGCGCAGCTTCGTCAGGATCGAGTTGCGGGCGTCAGACATCGGGAACCCCCTTGGCGCGGGCGAGGTCGTGCAGGGTGCGGCCGGCGAAGCGCGGCTTGGTGCGGACGTTCGTCCACTCTTTCAGCATCGGCAGTGACGACGGCGCCGCATTGCCGAGCTTGCTCATCGCCAGCGTGGCGACGCGGTAGGCGGTTGGCGAGGCGTTCATCGCCGCCCAGCCGCTCCACGCCATCGCTTCCGTCCGGCTGGCCTTGGCGCCGCCGCCCTTCACCGCACCGCTGGGCTTCACCGCCTCGACCCGCAGGCGCCCCATGATCTCGACGATGGGGATCTTCACCGGGCAGATCTCGACGCAGGCGTTGCACATGGTGCAGGCGTGGGGCATGGCGCCGCGCTTCTCCAGCCCCTCGATCTGCGGCACCAGGATTTTGCCGATGGGGCCGGGATAGGGCGCCTCATAGGCATGGCCGCCGACCTTGGTGTAGACCGGGCAATGGTTCATGCAGGCGCCGCAGCGGATGCAGCGCAGCGTGTCGCGCAGTTCCGGGTCTGCGTAGATGTTGGACCGCCCGTTGTCGAGGATGACCAGATGCACCTCGCGCGGGCCGTCCTTCTCACCATCCTTGCGGGGGCCGGAGATCATGTTGACGTAGGTGGTGATCGGCTGGCCGGTGGCGGAGCGCGGCAGCAGGCTGATGACCGGCGGCACGTCCTCCAGCTTTTCCACCACCTTCTCCAGACCCATGAAGGCGATGTGGACCGGCGGCACCGTGGTGCACATGCGGCCGTTGCCCTCATTCTCGATCAGGCAGAGGGTGCCGGTTTCCGCCACCGCGGCGTTGACCCCGGACATGCCGACATCGGCGGCCTGGAACTTGGCGCGCAGAACCCGGCGGGCGAGGTCGGTCAGATAGGCCGCATCCTCGCGGCTCTCGGCGTCCTTGATCTTGCGCTTGAACAGATGGGCGATCTGTTTGGTGTTCAGGTGGATCGCCGGCATGATGATGTGCGACGGCATGGTGCCGTCCAGCTGCACGATGTATTCGCCGAGGTCGCTTTCGAGAACCTCGATACCGTCCTTTTCCAGAACGGCGTTCAGGTGCATCTCCTCCGTCACCATCGACTTGCCCTTGACCACCAGCTTGGCGTTGGTCTTGTGCAGGATGTCGAGCGCGATGGCGTTGGCCTCATCCGTCGTGGCGGCCCAATGGACGGTGATGCCGTTGCGGGTGCAGGTCTCCTCCAGCTTTTCCAGCAGTTCCGGCAGCTTCGACAGCGCGCGCAGCCGGACCGAGGCGGCCAGCGCGCGAACACCGGTCCATTCGCCGGCATCGGCGAACTGGGCGGCGCGCTTGCTCATCAGCCCGTCCATCGCGCGGCGGAAATTGCCGCGCAGCTGCGGATCGGCCAGCGCCGCGTGCGAGGCGGCGGCGAAATCCGGTGCGTTACCGTCCATGGATGCGCTCCTTCAGGAACTGGGCGATGTGCTGGCCGCGCGCGGCCTTGGTTCCGGCTTCCAGCGCGCCGCCGATGTTCAGCAGGCAGCCGCAGTCACCCGACACCACGCGGGATGCGCCGGTGTCCTCGATGTCCGCCACCTTGTCGCCGACCATCGCGGCGGAGATCTCCGGATGGCGCACGGCGAAGGTGCCGCCGAAACCGCAGCATTCCTTTTCCCGCTTCAGCTCCACCAGCTCGACATTGGCAAGCTGGCGCAGCAGCGCCTTCGGCTCTTCGACCACGCCCATTTCGCGCTGGGCATGGCAGGAGGCGTGCCAGGTGACGCGCACCGGCTCCCCCTTGTCGGTGAGCTGCACGTCGAGGACATGGACCAGGAACTGCGTCAGTTCCCAGACGCGGGCCGCAACCTGCACCGCCTTGGCCTCGTCCGGCTCGCCGTGGAACAGGTCGGGCCAATGCTTCTTCATCATGCCGGCGCAGGAGCCCGACGGCACCACGATGGGATCGTCGCCGGGGAACAGGTCCAACTGGGCGCGGGCGACCTTCAGCGCGTCGGCGCGGTAGCCGGAATTGTAGGCGGGCTGGCCGCAGCAGCTTTGTCCCTGCGGAAAGACGACGGTCAGGCCCTGCGACTGCAGCAGCTCGATCCCCGCCATCCCGGCATCGGGAAAGAACAGGTCGACGAGGCAGGTGCCGAAGTAATAGACGCGGGTGGGTTTGGGGATCGCGGACATCGGGCGCTTCCTCAGGAATAGTCGTGTCGGCGGGCGTCGTTCAGAAGGCCGGTTCCGCCACCCGTGCCGTCGCCTCGGCCTTCGCGGTGCCACAGGCATCGACCAGATAGACGATGGACCGGTAGGGAACGCCCGCCTTGTCGGACAGGCCGATCTCGCAGGTGCGGCTGGTGGAGTAGCCCGACGCGCAGCCTTCCGGCACCGTGGCCGGCAGGTGGCGAAGCGCATGGGCGTTCAGTTCCGGCGTGGTGAAGCCCTTGTCGCCGGCGAAGCCGCAGCAGCCGACATCCGGCGGAACGACCACCGTCTCGGCGCAGGCCTTTGCCACCGCGGTCAGCGTGCCGTCCAACCCCATGCGGCGGGTCGAGCAGGTCAGGTGCAGCATCACCGGCTCCGCCGTCTTGGCGATGTCCAGGCGGGGCAGGGCGAACTCGCCGAGGAACTCCGCCACGTCGAGGATGCGCAGCCCCGCGTCGGTCAACCGCCTCTTCAGCCGCAGGGCGCAGGGGCTGGTGTCCATCACCACCGGATACCGACCGCCCCGGCTCGCCTTCGACAGGGCGGCCAGCATGGCGTCGGCCTTGGCGTCGGCGGCCTCGATCAGCCCCTTGCTTTCCAGCGGCATGCCGCAGCACTGGCCGTCCGCCGCTTCCGGATAGAGGATGCGGAAGCCGGCCTTGCGCATCACCGATTCGACGACCTCGGGCAGCGGGCGCTGCTGCGGATCGCCGGCGGCAGGACCCATGGTCCGGCTGACGCAGCTGGGGGCGTAAACCACCGTCGGCACGTCGTCGTCCCTGACGACGGTCTCCGCCTTCGGCGAGAAGGTCGCAGCGGTCGGCAGGCTGAGCGGCAGCGAGGGCAGGGCGCCGCCGGTCAGCATGTGGGCCGCGGCTTCGGCGACCCCATGTCCGACCGTGCGGCGGGCGAAATCGGCCAGACGCAGGCCGGTGCGGGCAAGGCCCAGCGTCCCTTCCATATGGTCGGCGACCAGAGCCCCCGCCTTGCGGGCCACGGCGCCACGGCGCTCGCCACGCATGGATTTGATCAGAAGCCCGGTCTCGATCCCCACCGGACAGGCGGTCGCGCACAGGCCGCAGGCGGCGCAGGTGTCGATGCCCTGGTAGTCGTAGGCGGCGGCGATCTCGGCCAGGCGCACGGCATCGTCACCGGCGGCTTCCAGCCGCGCCAGTTCGCGCCGGCCGACGATGCGCTGGCGCGGCGACAGGGTGAAGCGATGGGACGGGCAGGTCGGCTCACAGAATCCGCATTCGATGCAGGTGTCGACCAGCGGGTCGGCCGGCGGCAGCGGCTTGAGGTTCTTCAGGTGGGCCTGCGGGTCGCCGTTCAGGATGACGCCCGGGTTCAGCAGCCCGTCGGGGTCGAAGAGATCCTTGATCTCCTTCATCAGCCCATAGGCCTGCGGACCCCATTCCATCTCGACGAAGGGAGCCATGTTGCGGCCGGTGCCGTGCTCCGCCTTCAACGAGCCGTCGTAACGGGTGACCACCAGCTCGGCGACATCGTCCATGAAGCGGCGGTAGCGGTCGATCTCCGCCTGGGTGTCGAAGGCCTGGGTGAAGACGAAGTGCAGGTTCCCTTCCAGCGCGTGGCCGAAGATGATCGCCTCGCGGTAGCCATGGCGCTCGAACAGCGCCTGCAGCTCGCGCGTCGCGTCGGCCAGTCGGGGCAGCGGGAAGGCGACGTCCTCGATGATGACGGTGGTGCCGGTCTGGCGGATGGCGCCGACCGCCGGGAACAGGCCCTTGCGGATTTTCCAGAAGCCTTCGCAGGCCTTGGCATCGGTGGTGAAGCCCGTATCGCCGATGGTGACGCAGCCGGCCAGCACCGCGGCGATCTCCGCCACGTTGGAGTCCAGCGCCGCGGCGCTCTCGGCGCGGGTTTCCACCAGCACGGCCGCCACCTCGGAACCGAAGCCGCGGATCTGCGGCGGCATGCCCGGCTTGTCCTGGATGGAGCGGAGCGAGGCGCGGTCCATCAGCTCGGCGGCGTCGACCGGGGCGGCCTTCAGCAGGGCCACCGCGCGGCAGGCCTCGGCGATGTCGGGGAAGAACAGGAGCGCGCTGGCCTTGTGCGGATGCTCCGGCACGGTGCGCAGCGTGATGGCGGAGATGAAGCCCAGCGTGCCTTCCGACCCGATCATCAGGTGCTGGAGGATGTCGACCGGGTCCTCGTAATCCACCAGGGCGTTCAGGCTGTAGCCGGTGGTGTTCTTGATGCGGAACTTGTCGCGGATTCGGGTCGCCAGCGCCTCGTCAGCGCGGGTGCGGGAACCCAGCGCCGCCAGCCGGTCGAGCAATGGGCCATGGCTGTCGCGGAAGCGGCTGCGGCTGGCCGGGTCGGCGCTGTCCAGCACCGTGCCGTCGGCCAGCACCAGCCGCATCGACTCCAGCGTGCGGTAGCTGTTCTGCGCGGTGCCGCAGCACATGCCGCTGGCGTTGTTGGCGGCGATGCCGCCGATCTTCGCCGTGGCGATGGAGGCCGGATCGGGACCGATCTTGCGGCCCAGCGGGGCGAGGCGGCGGTTGGCCTCCGCCCCGATCACGCCGGGTTGCAGGGTGACGGTGGCCGCGGCCGGACCGATGGTGCAGCCCCGCCAGCCGTCCCCCAGCACCACCAGCACGCTGTCGCTGACCGCCTGGCCCGACAGGCTGGTGCCGGCGGCGCGGAAGGTCACCGGCACGCCGTGCCCGCGGGTGATGCGCAGCAGCCGCACCACCTCCTCTTCCGTTTCCACCAGCGCCACGATCTTCGGGATCAGCCGGTAGAAGCTGGCGTCGGTGCCGTAGGCCAGCGTGCGCAGCGGGTCGGTGACCAGCCTCGCCTGCGGGATGACGGACTGAAGCTCGGCCAGCACACGGTCGTAAGGGGCGGGCAGCATTGGCGGCGGCTCCTGCTTG
This sequence comes from Azospirillum palustre, assembly GCF_002573965.1. Classification (NCBI taxonomy): domain Bacteria; kingdom Pseudomonadati; phylum Pseudomonadota; class Alphaproteobacteria; order Rhodospirillales; family Azospirillaceae; genus Azospirillum; species Azospirillum palustre. Next base: position 66,902 of record NZ_PDKW01000038.1, read on the forward strand.
GGGGAAGGAGGACGTGGAGGTGGAGGGATCGGCTTTAGCGGCCGATCACCACAGGCCGCTTAGCGGCCGATGACCATGGCGGTGAAGGGCCAGAGATAGGCCTGCGCCATCACCAGCAGGCCGACCAGCGCGGTCAGCGCCAGCGAGTGCCAGATGACGAAGCGCAGGATCTTGCCCTCATGCCCATGCCACTTGGTGGCGACGGCGGCGACGACGATGCTCTGGGCGTCGATCATCTTGCCCATCACGCCGCCCGAGCTGTTGGCGGCGGCCATCAGCGTCGGCGGCAGGCCGAGCTGTTCCGACGACACCTTCTGCAAGCTGCCGAACAGCACGTTGGACGCCGTGTCCGACCCGGTCAGCGCCACGCCGAGCCAGCCCAGGAAGGTGCCGAAGAACGGGTAGAGGAAGCCGGAGTTGGCGAAGGCAAGGCCCAGCGTGGTGTCGAGGCCGGAGTAGCGGGTGGTGTAGCCGAGCGCCAGCATCGCCGAGATGGTCAGCAGCGAGTTGCGGATGGCGTAGAGGGTGCGGCCGTAGGTCTTCACCATCTCGACCGGCGAATAGCCCATCAGGAAGCCGGAGATGACGGCGGCGATGAAGATGCCGGTGCCGGTGGCCGACAGCCAGTTCAGGGTGTAGACGGCGGCCTCCGGATGGGCCTTGGCCACCACCGGGGGAACGCGCATCACCATGTTGTGCAGGCCGTCGATCGGGAACTTGAAGATCGACACGCCGTCGAGGAAGGCCTTGACCTCGGGGATACCCCACAGGAAGACCAGAACGCTGAGGATCGCCCAGGGCATCCAGGCGCGGCGGACTTCCGCGGCGCTGTAGCCATGGTCGCGGCGGGCCTCGCCCTGGACCACGGCGGCGCCGACACCCTGCGTCAGGGCGGAGGCCCCGCCGGCGGTGTGCCAGATCGCCTTCGGGTGCCAGACCTTCAGGAACAGGGTGACCGAGACCAGCGAGACGATGGCGGCGGCGACGTCGACCAGCCAGGGGCCGTGATAGTTCGACACGAAGTACTGCGGGACGGCGAAGGAGACGCCGGCGACCAGGATGGCCGGCCAGATCTGGATCATGCCGCGCCAGCCGGCGAAGGCGACGATCAGCCAGAACGGCACCAGGACCGAGAAGAAGGGCAGCTGCCGGCCGATCATCGCCGACAGGTCCAAGAGCGGCAGGCCGGTGACCGCAGCCAGCGCCAGCACCGGCGTGCCGAGCGCGCCATAGGCGACCGGGGCGGTGTTGGCGATCAGCGACAGGCCCGAGGCGGCCAGCGGGGTGAAGCCCAGCCCGATCAGCATGGCGCCGGTGACGGCGACCGGCGTGCCGAAGCCGGCGGCCCCCTCGAAGAAGGCGCCGAAGCAGAAAGCGATCAGCAGGAGCTGGAGCCGGCGGTCGTTGGTGATGCCGGTGATGCTCTCCTGCAGGATCTTGAACTGCCCGCGCTGCTCGGTCAGGTGATAGAGGAAGATGATGTTGACGACGATCCAGCCGATCGGCAGCAGACCGTAAGCCGCACCCAGCAGCGCGGTCTTTCCCGCCATCGCCACCGGCATGCCGAATACGGCGACGGCCACCGCCAGCGCCGTCGCCAGGCCAGCCAAGGCCGCGCGGTGCGCCTTCATGTGGAAGATGCCGAGACCGCCCAGCATCACCAGGACCGGCAGCGACGCGAACAGCGTCGACAGCCAGATGTTGTTCATCGGGTCGTAGACTTGCGACCAGTTCATCGTCAGGGGTCTCCTTCTCGGGGAGTGATGTCGGTCCGAACGGTGTCCCGGGAGAAGGAGGGCCGATTTTGCACGCATCCTGCCTGCCCGCGCCTGGAGGACGGCGCGGGAGGAAGGCCGGATGTTCGGCAAAGCGGAGGCGTTCACCGCCGCCGGGGTCTTGCGGCCCCGATGCTCGCGGTGCGGATGCGCCCTTGCGGGTGCTGGTCCGTCCTGTCCCGGTACTGTGTGGATGCACTTTCCGCCCCGGCCGGTTTGGGGAAAACCCCTTGCCAGTCCGCGGCGTTGGACATCTCTTATCCATACGGTGAGTGTTGGATAAAATATTTTACCAGACTGTGCAATGGCTGAATCGTTTGTCAGCCGACCAACTTTGGTAGGGGGGGTGCGACCTCGCCGGTCGCCACCGCTCTGGACGCCTGTTCCGTCCATCGCTATTGAAGAGGATCGGGACGCACAGGGAGAGGCCGCCCACCCAATGCAGGGGACGATCAAACCGGCCAAGCTGGCCGACGCCATTGCCGAGCATCTGGAACGGCTGATCCTGGAAGGTGCGCTGCGTCCGGGGGAAAAGCTGCTGGCCGAGCGCGAGCTGGCGGTGAAGCTGGACGTGTCGCGCCCGTCGCTGCGCGACGCCATCGCCAAGCTGGAGGAGCGCGGCCTGCTGGTCAGCGGGCGCGGCGGCACCCATGTCGCCAGCTTCCTGTCGCAGATCGCCGATCCGCTGATGACGCTGATGCGCAACAAGCCGGACGCGTCCTTCGACTATCTGGAGTTCCGCCGCTCCATCGAAGCGGCCGCCGCCGGGCTGGCGGCCCAGCGGGCGACCGACCTCGACCGCGACGGCATCCGCACCATCGTCGCCCGGATGCAGGCCGCCCACGGCAAGGACGACAGTTCGGAAGAGGCGGATTCGGACGCCGACCTGCATCTGGCGATCTACGAGGCGGCGCACAATGTCGTCATGCTGCACATCATGCGGACGCTGTCCGACCTGCTGCGCAACGACGTGTTCTACAACCGCACGGACCTCTATTCCCGGCCGGGCGTGCGCGAGCTGCTGCTGCAACAGCATCTGGCCATCGCCAATGCGGTGCTGGACGGCGACGCGGATGCTGCGAGTGCGGCGGCCGAGGGCCATGTGGAATTCACCTTGCAGACCCTGCGCGAGATCCGCGAGCACAACGCCCGTGTTCAGGTCTCGCTGCGGCGGATCGGCCGAACCGACCTGATCGACAGCGGGGTGTGAAGAGACCCGGACCGCTCCGGATTTCTGCCCGGTGGCGCGTTATGGCGAAGGTACTATGTCTGTGGGCTTGCCCTGACTGGCGGCAAGCCCTTGGCCGGGTTACACTGTGGCATTGCTCAGTGTCGCCGCCTGCCTGACTGGACTTGCCTTATCCACTCTGCCCGAGTGCCGCCCTTGTCTTCCTCGTCCACCTCCTCGTCCTCTCCCAAAAAGCGCCGCATCCTGCTGATCGAGGATACGGTCCCGCTCGCCAAGCTCTACATCGAGTTCCTGCGCGCCGACGCGCACGAGGTCGTGCATTGCACCCGCGGGGGCGAAGCGCTGGACGCGGCGGCGGCCTCGCCGCCCGACGCGGTGATCCTGGACCTGAAATTGCCGGACATGGATGGGCTGGAGGTGTTGCAGGCGCTGCATGCCCGCGACGCAAGCGTGTCGGTGGTCATCATCACTGCCCATGGCTCCATCGATCTGGCGGTGGAGGCGATGAAGCTCGGCGCCTTCGATTTCATCGTGAAGCCCTTCAACGCGGACCGGCTGAACCTGACCCTGCGCAACGCGCTGGAACGGCGGACCCTGGCCCGCATGGTGGAGGGATACCGGAAGGATCTGGACCGAGGGCGCTTCCATGGCTTCATCGGCAGCTCGCCCGAGATGCAGGCGGTCTACCGGACGATCGAGAGCGTGGCCGCCAGCCGGGCCAACGTCTTCATCACCGGCGAAAGCGGGACCGGCAAGGAGGTGGCGGCGCAGGCCATCCACCGCGCCAGCCCCAGGCGCGACGGCGCCTTCGTCGCGCTGAACTGTGCCGCGATCCCCAAGGATTTGCTGGAATCGGAGATCTTCGGCCATGTGAAGGGCGCCTTCACCGGTGCGGCCGGCGACCGGCCCGGTGCGGCGCTGCTGGCCGACGGCGGCACGCTGTTCCTGGACGAGATCTGCGAGATGCCGTTCGCTCTGCAGAGCAAGCTTCTGCGCTTCGTCCAGACCGGCACGGTCAACCCAGTCGGCAGCGGCCGGGAGGAGAGGGTGGACGTGCGCTTCGTCGCCGCCACCAACCGCGATCCGCTGGCGGAGGTGCAGGCCGCCCGTTTCCGCGAGGATCTCTACTACCGCCTGCACGTCATCCCGCTGGCCCTGCCGCCGCTGCGCGACCGCGGCGACGATGTGATCGAGATCGCCCGCTCCTTCCTGTTCGACTATGCGCGGGAGGAGGGGAAGGCGCTGGCTGCCTTCACGCCGGAGGTGGAGGCGAGGCTGCGCGCCCATGACTGGCCGGGCAACGTGCGGCAATTGCAGAACGTCATCCGCAACGTCGTGGTCCTGAACGACGGGCCGCAGGTCACCCTGGAGATGCTGCCGCCGATGGCCGGCCCGGATGGCTCTGCGGCCTCCTGCGCCTCCTGCGGTTCGCCGTCCGCCGACCTGCCGGACGGGGACGATGCCGTGCAGCCGTTGTGGCAGGTTGAGAAGGAGATGATCCGGAAGGCGCTGCGGCTGACCGGCGACGATGTGCCGCGCGCCGCCCTGATGCTGGAGATCAGCCCCTCCACCATCTACCGCAAGCTCCAGCAGTGGCGTAGCGCCGACTGCCGCAGCGCCGGGGAGACGGCTGCGTGAGTGCGGATCCGGTCGAGGGGCCGGTGCCGGCGGTTCTGCCGCCCGATGAGGGCGGGCGGCTGGCGGTTCTGCACTCCTACTGCATCCTCGATACGCCGCCCGAGCCGGGGTTCGACAACATCACCCGGCTGGCCCGGCATTTCTTCCGGACCCGCATTGCGCTGGTGTCGTTGATCGACCGCGACCGCCAGTGGTTCAAGAGCCGCGCCGGGCTGGAGGCGACGGAAACCCACCGCGACTTCGCCTTCTGCGCCCATGCCATTCTGGACGACGGCGTGCTGGTGGTGCCCGACGCGACCAAGGACCGGCGGTTCGCCGGGAATCCGCTGGTCACCGGCGACCCCCACATCCGCTTCTATGCCGGTGCGCCGCTGGTGGCGGACGGGCGGAAGCTGGGGACGCTGTGCGTCATCGACGACAGGCCCCGTGACGGCTTCGATGCCCGCGAGGCTGAGACGCTGGCCCAGCTCGCCCGGCTGGTGGTGGACGAGATGACGCTGCGCCGCGAGGTTGCCCGTCGCGAGCGGGCGGAAGCGGAACTGCGCGACCGGTCGCGCCTGCTGAATCTCGCCGAGGAGATCGGCCAGTTCGGCCACTGGTACATCGACTTCGTCACCGATGCCCGCCGCTGGTCCGACGAGGTCTATCGCATCCTGGGCCTGCCGCCGCAGCAGGAACAGCCGACTGTCGAGCTGTCGCGCGCCTGTTACCACCCCGACGACCGCAAGCCTCTGGCCGATCTGGTCGAACGGGCGCGGAAAACCGGCGAGGGGTTTTCAATCGAGGCACGCGTCATTCGGCCCGGCGGGGCGCTACGCCATGTCTTCATCCGCGGCATGGCCGAATGTGGGGAGGACGGCCGGCCGGTCGGACTGCTCGGCGTCGTCCAGGACATCACCGACGCCAAGCGGGAGGAGGCGGAGCTGCGGTCGAACCGCGAGCTTCTCGACCTGACCGTCCAAGCGACGCGGGACGGCATCTGGGACTGGAATCTGGAAGGCGGCGGGATCTGGTTCTCCCCCACCTGGAAGGAGCAACTCGGCTACCGCGACGGCGAGCTGGAGAACAGCCTGGACATGTGGGCCGGCCTGATCTTCGAGGAGGACCGGGTCGCCGCGCTGGAGAGGGTCCGCGCCTACAATACCGGGCTGATCCCGAAGTTCGAGGCGGTGCAGCGCTTCCGCCACAAGCAGGGCCACACCGTCTACATCCTCAGCCGCGCCATCCACATCCGCGACGCCGAGGGGCGCGTCGTGCGCATGGTCGGCGCCCATACCGACATCACGCGCGAAAAGCTGACGGAAGAGGAGCTGAGGCTCGCAAAGCAGACGCTGGACGATGCGATCGAGGCGGTGCCGGAGGGGCTGGCCTATTTCGATGCCGACGACCGGCTGATCCTGTGCAACGAGCGCTATCGCGAAGCCCATCCGCTTACGGCGCCGCTGATGGTCCCCGGCCGCCCGTTCGAAGATATTCTGCGCGCCGCCGTGGCGAACGGCGAGTTCGCCGGCAATCCGGACGGGCCGAACGACGAAACCTGGATCCAGGCCGAACTGGCCCAGCACCGCAACCCCGGCGCGCCGTTCGAGCGGGAGCTGCCCGACGGCCGCTGGATCGTGGTGGCGGAGAACCGGACCAGCAACGGCTCGCTGGTCTGCACCCGCACCGACATCACCGAGCGCAAGCGCTTCGAGGCGGAGTTGCAGCGCCAGGCCGCCGACATGTGCGCGCTGGCCGAAGGGCTCGACGCCGCCCGCGAGGAGGCCGACGCCCTGCGCGCCCGTGCCGAGGCGGCGACCCAGGCGAAGTCGGAATTCCTGGCGGCGATGAGCCACGAGATCCGCACGCCGATGAACGGCATCCAGGGCATGACGGAGCTGCTGTTCGACACCCCGCTGACCGACGAGCAGCGCCAGTTCGCCCAGGCCATCCGCAGCTCGTCCAATGCGCTGCTGACCATCATCAACGACATCCTCGACATCTCCAAGCTGGAGGCAGGCCGCGTCACCATCGAAACGCTGCCCTTCGACGCCGCCGATCTGGTGGAAGGGGTGGTGGAACTGCTGACGCCCCGTGCCCACGAGAAGGGGATCGAGATCGGCTTCTACATCGATCCGCTGCTGCGCCGCACCCTGCTGGGCGATCCGACGCGCATCCGGCAGATCCTGGTCAATCTGGTCGGCAACGCGGTGAAGTTCACCGACCGGGGCTCCGTCGCGGTGGAATTGGAAGTGCTGGACGCCACCGACGCCCATCTGGTGCTGCGCATCACCGTGACCGATACCGGCATCGGCATTCCCGCCGAGGCGATGCCGATCCTGTTCAACAAGTTCCAACAGGTGGACGGCTCGATCACCCGCAAGTTCGGCGGAACCGGCCTTGGGCTGGCGATCTGCCGCCAGCTGTCGGAGCTGATGGGCGGCAGCATCGCGGTGGAAAGCAGCCTGGGCATCGGCAGCCGTTTCCTGGTCGACCTGCCGCTGGCCCTGTCGGAAGAGGCTCTGCCGCCGGCCGAACAGCCGTTGGCCGGGCGCAGCGTGCTGGTGGTGGACGATCTGGCGGTGAACCGCCGGGTGCTGGCCTCGATGCTCGACAGCCTGGGTGCCCGGCCGACCTGTGTAGAGAACGGGTCCGACGCGCTGGAGGCGTTGCGGCGCGGGGCGGCCGGCGGCCGTCCCTTCGACGTGGTGCTGGCCGACCAGACCATGCCCGGCATGGGCGGCGATACGCTGCTGGCGACGGTCGCCGGCGACCCGGCTCTGATCGGGACGCGGCGCGTGCTGATCGTCACGCTGGGGCCGGCGGTGCGCAGCGAAAGCGGACCGACGCCCGGTCTGGCCCATGCGACCCTGAACCGTCCGCTGCGCCAGGGTTCGCTGGCCGCCTGCCTGGCCGGGCTGTTCGCCGCTGCGGCCCCCGCCGCGTCTGCCGCTCCGTCCGCCGAAGCGAAGGTGGAGGACGTGCCCCGCCGCGGCCGCATCCTGCTGGCGGAGGACAACCGCACCAACCAGCTGTTCGCCACCACCCTGCTGCGCCGGCTGGGCTACACGGTGGAGGTGGCGGAGAATGGCGAGCAGGCGGTGGCGGCGGCCTGTCGCGGCGGCATCGATCTGGTGCTGATGGATGTCCAGATGCCGGGAATGGACGGGCTGGAGGCTGCCCAGGCGATCCGCGCGCGCGGCGGTGCGCTGGCCGGCCTGCCCATCATCGCCCTGACCGCCGATGCCATGCCCGGAACGCGCGAGCTGTGTCTGCGTGCGGGGATGAGCGATTATCTGACCAAGCCGATCAGCCGCGCCGGCCTGCTGTCCGCGCTGGATCGCTGGATCGGCACGGCGGAACCGCCGGCCGCTGCGGCGGAGGCGGCGGGTGGTGGAGGCGGTAAGGGCAGCGCCGCCGGGAACGATGACGGCGGCGGCGAGGACGGCGAGGACGGCGAGGTGCTGGACGAGGCGGTGCTGGACGATCTGGTGGAAACGGTAGGCGCCGACAGTCTGGCGCTGATCGTCGACAGCTTCCTTGACGATGTCTCGCACAGGCTGGAACGGCTGTCGGCGATGGATGATGCCATGCCGGCCGGCACCGTCGACCTGCGCGCACTGGCCCAGGAGGCGCACGACCTGTCCAGTCTCGCCGGCAGCTTCGGCGGCATGGCGGTCATGCACATCGCCTGGCGCATGGAGGTTCTCTGCCGCAACGGCGACAGGGATCGGGCGGCCCGGCTTCTGCCGGTCCTGTTGCGCGAGGCCGCGCGGCTGGAGCGGAGCTTGCGCGAGCGCACCGGCGCGCCGCGGCCAGTGGTGTGAGGCCGGCGGGCTTAGGCCGGTGCGCCGCGGCTGTCCGGAACCGGCGTCAGCCGGTGCCGGGCTGGGTCGAGCCGTCGGTATCCTCGGCGCGCTCCCGCAGTTCCTTCGATGACAGTCCGGCCGGGGTGGCGTCCTGCAACGTGCCGTCGCCCGGTGTCTTGGTCATGTCCTCGCGCGGGGAGCGCTCGCCGGCCGGGGTCTGATCATGGGTGTCCGCCCCGGATTTCGCGCCGGATTTCTTCGGCTGGGGCATTCCTTCGGAGGGGGTGCGCGTTTGAGGCGTGTCGGTCATGATGTCCTCTGCTATCTTCTGCCTCTACAATCTTCCGGAGGAGTCAACGACCAGGACGGGTGCGTGTTCCGCGTCCGGCCTATCCTTCGGAGGGTTGAAGGAAGACGTCTCCATCCAAGGAGACCGGGAGAAGACGGCGCGGCGCCCTGCAGGGTGCCGGAGCGCGCAGTAACAATGCGTGCCAAAGTCGGGCCAACCACCAAGGTCCGGCAGCGGTGGCCGCGAGCCGCCGCCCAGCCGGCCAGCAAGGAGTGTGAAAAGGTCATGGAATCGAGCAAGCACACGCCGCATGGCGATGTGACCCAGGTCGGCACCGTCACGCTGACCGACGACGCCACCGGCAAGACTTTGAAGCTGCCGCTGCTCGGCGGGTCCACCGGTCCCAACGTGATCGACATTCGCAAGCTCTACGCCGAAACCGGCTATTTCACCTACGATCCCGGCTTCACCTCCACCGCCGCCTGCGATTCGGCCATCACCTACATCGATGGCGACGAGGGCATCCTGCTGCACCGCGGCTATGCCATCGCCGACCTGGCCGAGAATTGCGATTTCCTTGAGGTCTGCCATCTGCTGCTGAACGGCGAACTGCCCAACCCGCAGCAGAAGGCCGATTTCGAGCGCACCATCACCTACCACACGATGGTGCACGAGCAGCTGGCCAAGTTCTACAGCGGCTTCCGCCGCGACGCCCACCCGATGGCGATCATGTGCGGCGTCGTCGGCGCCCTGTCGGCCTTCTATCACGACTCCACCGACATCTTCGATCCGGTGCAGCGCAAGATCGCCGCGCACCGCCTGATCGCCAAGATGCCGACCATGGCCGCCATGGCCCACAAATACACGGTCGGCGAGCCCTTCATGTATCCGCGCAACGACCTGTCCTACGCGGAGAACTTCCTCTACATGACGTTCGGCACGCCGTGCGAGGAATGGAAGGTCGATCCGGTCCTGTCCGAGGCGATGGACAAGATCTTCATCCTGCACGCCGACCACGAGCAGAATGCCTCGACCTCCACCGTCCGTCTGGCCGGCTCGTCGCACGCCAACCCGTTCGCCTGCATCGCGTCGGGCATCGCGGCCCTGTGGGGTCCGGCCCATGGCGGTGCGAACGAGGCCGTGCTGAAGATGCTGGATGAGATCGGCTCGGTGGAGCGTATCCCCGAGTTCGTCCGCCGCGCCAAGGACAAGAACGACAGCTTCCGCCTGATGGGCTTCGGCCACCGGGTCTACAAGAACTACGATCCGCGCGCCAAGATCATGCGCGAGACCTGTTATCAGGTCCTCGACCGGCTGGGCATCCAGGACGAGCCGCATCTGGCCATCGCGATGGAGCTGGAGAAAATCGCCCTGTCGGACGAGTATTTCATCGAGAAGAAGCTCTATCCGAACGTCGATTTCTATTCGGGCATCATCCTGAAGGCGATGGGCTTCCCGACCAGCATGTTCACCGTGCTGTTCGCGCTGGCCCGCACCGTCGGCTGGATCAGCCAGTGGAAGGAGATGATCGAGGATCCAGCCCAGAAGATCGGCCGCCCCCGCCAGCTCTTCACCGGCCACGCCGCCCGTTCCTTCGTCCCGTTGGACAAGCGTTGATCCCACACCGTCGGACGCCCCCTCTTCGAAAGGAGAGGGGCGCTCCGTGACACAATCGCTTCAACTGGGCCTGTCGGTCGCCATCGTGGCGGTGACCGGCGGGACGCCGCGCGTCGTGACGGTGCGCAGCGGCTTCACCGTGCCGGACAACCACCGGCGCGGCGACGAGCCGTTGCCGCATCGCGACGCGCTGCCCGGCGCGCCCTTCGAGCCCGACCGTTTCCGCACCCTGCAGGACGGCGTCCGCGCGGTGGCGGAGGGGTTGTCGGGCCTGACGCTCCGTTATGTCGAGCAGCTCTACACCTTCGGCGACCGTTACCGTGACCCGCACGAGCTGTTCGGCGGTCCGCGCTCGGTCGTGGTCGGTTATCTGGCGCTGGTCCGGGACGGTCCCCTGGGCGGCGACGGCTCGGCCGAATGGCGCGATCTCTACGACCATTTCCCGTGGGAGGACTGGCGCGACCAGCGCCCGCCGCTGCTGGACGGTGTGATCGCCCCGGCACTCGGCGGTTGGATCGCCTCGGCCCCCGACGAGGAGACCCGGCTGCGCCGGGCCGAACGCGCCCAGATGGCCTTCGGCCTGGACGGTGCCGACTGGGACATGGAACGCGTGCTGGAGCGGTTCGAACTGCTCTACGAGGCCGGGCTGGTGGTGGAGTCCTTCCGCGACCGCGACCTCGCCGCCCGGATCGACCCGTCGGTGTCGGCCGGCGGGCCGATGCCGCGCGCGCTCGGCCGGCCGATGGCGCGCGACGGCCGGCGCATCCTGGCAACCGCGCTGGAGCGGCTGCGCGGCAAGCTCCGCTACCGCCCCATCGTGTTCGAACTGCTGCCGCCGACCTTCACCCTGCACCAGCTCCAGCTGGTGGTGGAGGCGCTGTCGGGTGAGCGGGTGCACAAGCAGAATTTCCGCCGCCTGATGATCACCGGCGGCTTCGTCGAGCCCACCGGCCAGTATGAAAGCCAGACTGGCGGCCGGCCGGCCGAGCTGTACCGCTTCCGCCGTCAGGCCATCCACGAACGCACCAGCGCCGGTGCCATTCCGTCCGCGGACGGATGAGGGGAAAATCCTCCGGAAACGTCGACGCGCGGCATTGGGCGCAGTTGTCAACGGGTGGCTGCAAGGGGATACTGGTGGAACCGTTTTAAACCCGGACTATCCTTGTCCGGAAATTCCATTCTCGGAAAATCAATGTCGCACCGCATCCTGATTGCCGACGACCACCCGCTGATGCGTACCGCCTTGACCCAGACCATCGGTCAGGCGATTGCCGGCGCCGTGATTCTGGAAGCGTCGCGGTTCGACCAGATCAAGCCGCTGCTGGACACCGGGGAGCCGCCGGACATCATCCTGCTGGACCTGCACATGCCCGGCATGAGCGGCCTGATCGGCCTGATGATGCTGCGGTCCGAACACCCGGCGATCCCGGTGATCGTGGTCTCGGCATCGGAGGATCCGGTGACGATTCAACGTTCCATCGATTATGGCGCCTCCGGCTTCGTGCCCAAATCGGCGCCGAACACCCAGATCGTCGAGGCGATCCACGCCGTGCTGGACGGCGAGCTGTGGCTGCCGGAGATCAACGGCGGCCCCGAAACCGAAGCCCCCGACCCGGCGCAGCGCGCCGCCACCCTGACGCCCCAGCAGCTCCGCGTCCTGGCCGGCATCGCCGAAGGCAAGCTGAACAAACAGATCGCCTATGAGATGAACGTCGCCGAAACGACGGTGAAGGCGCACGTCACCACGATCCTGCGCAAGCTGGGCGTGCTGACCCGCACCCAGGCCGCCGTGCTGGCAAGCCAACTGGCGCTGTCCGCCGTACCGCCGCCGCCGGTGGAGTAGAGGCGGGCGCACCGGATCGCTGCCGGCACGCCCGCTGCCCTGGTTTCAATCCCTGGCCGTCAATTCCGGCAGGCGCCGGTGTGGATCATGGTGCCGACATGCTCGCCGCGCAGCGCGGCGGTCAACCGTCCCGGAACCAGGCCGTTCACCAGCTGGACGCGGGTGATGTGGCGGGCGTTCGCCAGCACCTCGACGAATGCCCGGTCCACCGGCAGGGGACCGTCATGGGCGGCCAGATCGGCGGCCGTGATCTCCGGCAGCAGACGGGCCGCGGCACCGTCCGCACCGTTGGGATCGGTGCTGTGGATGCCGTCCACATCCTCGACGATGGTCAGGCTGGCGGCCCCCAGCGCGTCGGCCAGCAGGAAGGCCCCGGTGTCGGCCCGGTGGGACGGAATGCGCGAGGTCGGGAATTCGTGATGGTGATAGGGTGGGAAGGCGCTGCCCACCACCGCGCGGGCGGCCGACAGATGGACGGCCAGCTGGCTGGCGATGGTCGGATGCTCCACATAGGAGACGCCGTCCGGTGCCAGCAGCGAGGCCAGGATATGGCCGTTCTGTCCGGCCTCGCTCGCCGCCAGCGGCGCCAGCGAGCCGACCGGCAGGCCGAGATCGAGCCCGACGCTGTAAAGATGGCGGGCGCGGATGCCGGCTCCGGTCAGGATCAGCAGGCGGTGTTCCGGCAGGATGCGGCGGATTTCCTCGACGACCGGCAGGATCGCGTCACGGCCGCGGTCCATGATCGACCGGCCGCCGATCTTCACCACATGCAGCCAGGGCAGCAGCGCGATCGGCCGGCCGCCGGCGACCGGACGGGTCAGGTCGTCGTTGAGAAGGGTCTGCCGCGCGAGCGGCGAGGCCACATGCTTGATGGTGGTGATGGTCTCGGACATGTCCCGGCTCCTCAGCTCGCGGTGATGATGGTGCCGACATGCTCGCCGGCGAGTGCGCGGGTCAGGTTGCCGGGGACCAGACCATTGACGATCTGCACCTCGCGGACATGGCGCGCGGCCTTCAGCAGGTCGAGCACCGGGAATTCCAGGATCGAATCCTGAAGCCCCTTCGCCTTCATCTCGTCGACCGAAATCTTCGGAATGAAGGTCGCGTCCTTGGACGTCTTCGGGTTGGCGGTGTAGAGCCCGTTCTCGTCCTTCACATAGATCATCCGTTTGCAGCCGAACTGCTCGGCGACCAGGAAGCAGCCGGCGTCGGTGCGGTAGGGCGGGATGACGCCGTTGGCCGGAGGACGCATCCACAGCGTGTAGGGCGGCATGCCGCTGAAGACCACGGCATGCACCTCCGCCAGATAGAGCGGAACCGCCGACAGCCCGGCGCCGTCCACCGCGGAGACGCCGTGCTTGGCAAGGAGCTGCCCCAGCATGGCGGCATTCTGGTCGGCGACCGAGGCGCCGAGCTGCGACAGCACGCCCGCCGGCAGGCCGAGGCCGGCGGCGATGGAGTAGAGGTGCCGGGCGCGGGTGCCGGCGCCGGTGCCGATCAGCAGCTTGTGGGCCTTGCGCGCCGCCGCGATCTCGTCCACCAGCGGGTAGACCGCCGACCGGCCGCGGTCGATGACGCTCTGTCCACCGATCTTGATCACCGTGGCATCGGGGAGGATGCGGAAATTCGCCGCCGCTTCCGCCGTCGCCTGAAGCTCGGCGTCGGTCAGCGGGCGCTGCATCAGCAGCGCCTCAAGTTCCGCAGTCGAATGTGTCGTGGAATTTGCCGCCGTGGGATTCACCATGGAAGGGCAATCCTTTCGTTCCGTCATTGCACGTCAATACCTGTCGTCGGCGCCGCCGCTGCGTCCTTTTGCGGAACCTTTTCCTCCCGACGGTTCCGGACGAAGCCGCAAAGCGCCTCCCCAGTATTTGCATCCTGCCTGACGGGGCCTGTTCGGATCGTGGAGTCCGTTGACCGGAAGCTCCAAGGCTGGCCGTGACGGTCGATGCCCCGGAACCGTATGGCTCCGCGTCTCAACCGTCAATAATCTCAATTTCTATGCGGTTTAATTTCGGTGCGGCTAACCGGCCATCCGCTGCCTTTCGGCGAGCAGTTGGCCCAGCAATGCCCGCAATGCGCCCGGACGCACCGGCTTGTACAGCAGTCGGCAGCCGGCCGCCTCGATGTCCTCGCGCACGGCGGCGTCGCGGTCGGCGGTGACGACGGCGGCCGGGATGTCGCTGCCCAGCGAGGCGCGCAGGGTCCGCAAAGCCTCCACGCCGGTCAGGCTGCGGTCGAGGTGGTAGTCGGTCAGGATCACGTCCGGCGTCCGCCCCTCCAGCTTCGCCAGCGCAAGGTCGGGGGCGACGGCGGTGACGACGCGGCAGGACCAGCTGGACAGCAGATCCTCGGTGGCGCGGGCGATGGCCGGCTCGTTCTCCAGGCAAAGAACCAGCACGCCGCGCAGGTCGCGGCCGCGCGGGCGGACCACGACGGCACGGGCGGCGACCGGCTCGTCGGTCAGCGGCACCAGCACGGAAAAGGCGCTGCCCCGCCCGACCTTGGAGCGCACCTGCACCGTGTGGCCGAGGATGCCGGCCAGACGCTCGACGATGGCGAGACCAAGCCCCAGCCCCTTGCCGCGGTCGCCCCGATCGTCGCCGTCGTTGTCGAGCTGGCGGAACTCCATGAAGATTTCCGGCACCTTGTGTTCAGGGATGCCGGGGCCGGTGTCCCACACCTCGATGGACAAGAAATTGTCCCGCCGCCGGCAGCCCAGCAGGATGCGGCCGGTGCGGGTGTAGCGCACCGCGTTGGCGAGATAGTTCTGGAGGATGCGCCGCAGCAGCGTCGGGTCGCTGCGGACGATGGCGGAACAGTCGACCACCCGCAGCCCCAGCCCATGGCGGCTGGCCAGCACGGTGAATTCCTCGCCCAGCGGCTTCAGCAACTCCTCGATCCGCATCGGCACCGGGTTCGGCTTCACCACGCCGCTGTCGATCTTCGACACGTCCAGCAGGTCGCCCAGGATCGTTTCCACCGACCGCAGCGAGGTGTCGATCTGGCGGATGGCGCTGTCGCCGTTGCGTTCGCCCAGAGCCGACAGGAACAGCCGGGCGGCATGCAGCGGTTGCAGCAGGTCGTGGCTGGCGGCGGCCAGGAAGCGGGTCTTGCCGCGGTTGGCGCGCTCGGCCTCCGCCTTCGCCTCCGACAGGGCGTGGGTGCGCTCCTCGATGCGGCGCTCCAGCGTTTCGTTGGCTTCGCGCAGGGCGGCGGCGGCGCGGTGGCGTTCGGTGACGTCGGTGTAGACGGCGACGAAGCCGCCGCCGCCGGGCCGTCCACCGGGCCTTTGACCCGGCATCGGGTTGGTGGCGATCTCCAGCACCGTGCCGTCGGGTCGCACCCGCTCATATACGTCGGGCTTGTTGCGGCGGCGCGGATCGGACCGGCGCTCCAGCAGGGTCTCGATCTCGCCGTTGCGGCCATATTCGCCGCGCCGGGCGATCAGCCCGACGATGTCCTGCAACGAAGTGCCGACCTGGACGAAGCCGTCCGGCAGTTCCAGCAGGACGACGAACTGGTTGTTCCAGGTGGCGACGCGCCAGTCCTCGTCGAACACGGCGATGCCCTGGGGCACATTCTCCACGGTGGCGCGCAGCAGCTCGTGCTGTTTCAGGATGGCGCGCGAGGCTTCGTCGATGATCGACCGCGCGTCGGTGCGCGACAGCCGGCGGTCGGACAGCAATCCGGCCACCACGACTCGGGCCGACGCCGACCCGACGGCCCCGGCGAGCAGACGCTCGGTCAGCTGGATCGCCTCGCCGTCGGTGCGCATCAGCAGCGCGGTGCGCAGGTCGCCGTCGTCCACGCCGGTGAAGCGGCGGAAGGCGGCATCGGCGCGCGACTGTCCGACATAGCGCAGGGCCAGATCGTGCAGGTCGGCCAGCGTGGCGCCGCGCGGCCCATGCGGCTCGCCATCGGAGGCGCGGCGCAGGCTCATGAAGCGGGCGGCCTGCTGGCGCTCCAGCGTCGACGGACGGGTCAGCAGCGAGACCACGACGAACAGCAGGAGGTTCGGCCCCAGGCTCCACAGGGCGGCATTGGTCAGCGGGTCGATGCCGGCGATGCCGGCCAGCGCCACCGGGCTGAGGCCGGTCAGGCCGAACGGCCCCTCGCGCAGGGCGCTGGAGGCCAGCCATCCGGCGTCGGCGAAGGACGGCAGCAGCATGGTGTAGGCCCAGCCGATGAATCCGGCGCAGATGCCGGCGAAGGCGCCGCTGCGACTGGCGCGGCTCCAGATCAGCCCGCCCAGCAGGGCCGGGGCGAACTGCGCCACCGCGGTGAAGCTCATCATCCCGATGGTTGCCAGCGGAAAGGCCGGACCGATCAGCCGGTAGCAGCCGTAGGACAGCAGCACCAGCACGATCACCGCCGACCGCCGCACCAGCAGCAGGATCCCCGCCGGATCGTCGCGCAGCCGCCGGTCGTCCGGGCGCAGCGCCATCAGCAGCGGGACGGCGACATCGTTGCAGATCATGGTGCTGAGCGCCACCATCTCCACCAGGATCATGCTGGTGGCGGCCGACAGACCGCCGATGAAGGCAGCCAGCGCCAGCCACGGCCAGCCCTGGCTCAAGGGGATCGACACCATGAAGGTGTCGGCGTTCGTCGTGCCGTCCGGGAACAGCATCAGCCCGGCCAGCGCCACCGGCAGGACGAAGATGTTGATGGCGACCAGATAGGCCGGGAACAGCTTCGCCGACGACCGCACGTCGCCGCCATGGGTGTTCTCCACCACGGCGACGTGGAACTGGCGCGGCAGGCACAGGATCGCCAGCCCCGACAGCAGGCAGGCCACCCACCAGTCGGTGCCGATGCTGTCCATCCGGATCAGTTCCAGAAAGCCCGGATGGCGGACGGCGGCGTCGAAGAAGGTCGCCGGGTCGCCGAAGACGGAGAAGGCGATGGCCCCGCCCACGCCCAGTGCCGCGGCCAGCTTCACCACCGACTCCGCGGCGATGGCCATCATCAAGCCGCGGTGATGTTCGTTGGCCGACACGCTGCGCACGCCGAACAGGATGGCGAAGGCCGCCATCAGCAGCGCTGCCATCAGCGCCGTCCCGCCCGGCATCTGGCTGAGGTCGGTGCCCAGCGACGCCCCGGCCAGGATTTCGAAGCTGACGCTGATCGCCTTCAATTGCAGGGCGATGTAGGGCAGCAGCCCGATCACCGCGGCGACGGTGACGAGTGCCGCCAGGCTGCGGCTCTTGCCATAGCGCGCCGACAGGAAGTCCGAGATCGAGACGACATTCTCCGACTTCGCCACCCGGACGATGCGGGCCAGCACCGGCCAGCCCAGCCCGATCATCAGGATCGGCCCGATATAGATCGGCAGGAAGTAGAAGCCCCCGGTCGCCGCCCGTCCGACCGCGCCGTAGAAGGTCCAGGAGGTGCAATAGACGCCGAAACTCAGCGCGTAGAGCCAGGGCGTGCGCCGCTCGCTGCCATGGGGGCCGGTCCGGTCGCCGTACCATGCGATGGCGAACAGCGACAGCAGATAGGCCAGCGACGCGGCCAGGATGAACCAGCTTTCCATGGGGCTTTGCGCCTCCGGTTCTTGATTTTCGCTCCCTGCGGGCAGCAGCCTATCACAAACCCGTCATTGTCGCCGCGCCCGCAATCGGCATCCGCTTGCGGTTTCCACTTTCGGCCGAGCGCAAAGGGGTGCGGCCGGTGGCGCGGGGAGCAAAGGGAGCCGCCCGACCGCCCGCCCGGTCCCGTCGGGACACTTCCCCTCCTTTGGTGTTCTTCCTGCAAGGCTGCAAAGCCTTTGGTCGAACACGAAAAGGTGAAGGAGAGTCCGAATGGTTTCGGTCAGTGCCGGTTCCCAGTCCAGCCTCAACACCGACGCGCTTGATGTGACGAACATCCAGGGCGGCACGATCACCGGTGCCACGCCCGACCAGCTCGTCATCACTTATCCCGGCAACCGGTTCACCGATTTGCGCGGCAATTTCACCTACGATCCCCTCACCAAGGCCCTGACCGGGGGCACCATCACCAGCGTCACCAACGCGAGCAACGGCGTTCTCGACGTGGCGGTGTCGGATCTGAACCTGCCGGTGGCGACGGCTCTGAACTGGGCGAGCAACGGCACCAGCCCTGAGGCGATCCGCGCCGCCCTGCTGGGAGGCAATGACAGCCTGTCCGGGTCGGAGCTCAACGACACGCTGCGCGGCTATGCCGGCGACGACACCATCAAGGGCGGCATGGGCGACGACCTGCTGGATGGCGGCAGCGGCGTCAATGTCATCGACGGCAGCGACGGCATCGACACGGTCGTCCGCCACGCCTCGCTGGCCGACAGCGGCGCCGTCAAGCACAACGGCGAGATCTATGTGATCGACGCCAACGGCTATGACCGGCTGACCAACGTCGAATTCATCCAGTACACCGACCAGACGGTGGCCGGGGCCTCGGCGCCGGTGTTCGACGGCCTGTCCTATCTCGCCGCCAACACGGACCTTGCCGCCGCCTATGGGACGGACAGCGAGGCCGCCTTCGACCATTACCGGTCCTTCGGCTGGAGCGAGGGGCGGACGCTGACCTTCAACGCCGCCGGCTATCTGGCCGACAACCCCGATCTGGCCGCGGCCTTCGGCACCAACACGGCCGACGCCACCCGCCATTACATCGAGACCGGCCGCAACGAGAATCGCCGGTTCGATTTCGATGCGGAGTCCTATCTGGCCGCCAATCCCGACCTGATCCAGGCCTTCGGCAACGACCCGACGGCGGCGGCGCTGCATTACGCCACCATCGGCCGGACCGAGGGACGGAGCCTGGGCTTCGACGCGCAGTCCTATCTGGCGCGCTATCCGGATCTGCAGGCGGCCTTCGGCAGCGACCTGCAGGCGGCGACCGCCCATTATGTCGCCGCGGGCTATGAGGAGGGCCGCGTCGCCGCACCGCTCGCCCCCGCCACCGGCGCCGCCTTCGCCGTGGACGATGCCGCCCAGCGCAACGCGACGCTGACCATCGCCTGACGGCGAACGGGCGGAGGCTGAACGGCAAACGGGCGGAGGGTCATCCCCTCCGCCCGTTTGCCTTGTCAGGCGTTCATGCGTCCGCGGTCAGTCGTGCTGGTAGATGTCCACGTCCTTGGTTTCGCGGACGAACAGCAGGCCGATCACCAGGGTCGCCGCGGCGATGACGATCGGGTACCAGAGGCCGGAGTAGATGTCGCCGGTGGCCGCCACGATGGCGAAGGAGGTGGTCGGCAGGAAGCCGCCGAACCAGCCGTTGCCGATGTGGTAGGGCAGCGACATCGAAGTGTAGCGGATGCGGGTCGGGAACATCTCCACCAGCATCGCGGCGATCGGGCCGTAGACCATCGTCACGTAGAGGACCAGCACCGTCAGCAGGGCGATGACCATCACCGTGTCGATGCGGGCCGGATCGGCCTTGGCCGGGTAGTTGGCGGTCTTCAGCGCATCGCCCAGCCCCTTGTCGAAGGCGGCGCCGGCGGCCTTCGCGTCGGTCGGGGTGGCGGCGGTGGCCGGGCCGTGGCTCAGCGACACGGTGGTGTTGGCCTGCGGCACGGCCGTGTAGCTTGGGATGACCGTGCTGCCGACCTTGATCGACGCCACGGTGCCGGCGGGCGCGACTTCGTTGGTGTAGGGGATGCCGCGCTTCACCAGGGCGCTCTTGGCGATGTCGCAGGAGCTGGTGAACTGGCTGGTGCCGACCGGATTGAACTGGAACGAGCACTCGTTCGGATCGGCGAGGACGACGACCGGCGAGGTGGCGATGGCTTCCTCCAGCGCCGGGTTGGCGTAGTGGGTGATGCCCTTGAACAGCGGGAAGTAGGTCAGGCAGGCCAGCAGCAGCCCGGCCATGATGATCGGCTTGCGGCCGATCCGGTCGGCCAGCGTGCCGAAGATCACGAAGAAGGGAGTGCCGATCAGCAGGGCCGCCGCAATCATCAGGTTAGCCGCCTGGGCATCGACCTTCAGCGTCTGGGTCAGGAAGAACAGGGCATAGAACTGGCCGGTGTACCAGACCACCGCCTGGCCGGCGACGAGGCCGAACAGGGCGAGCAGGACGATCTTCAGGTTCTTCCACTCACCGAAGGATTCGGTCAGCGGCGCCTTCGAATGCTTGCCTTCCTCCTTCATCTTCTTGAAGGCGGGCGATTCGTTCAGCATCAACCGGATCCACACCGAGATGCCGAGCAGCACGATGGAGATCAGGAACGGGATGCGCCAGCCCCAGGCGTTGAAGTCCTCCGGCGACATGGCGACGCGGCAGCCCAGGATGACCAGGAGCGACAGGAACAGGCCGAGCGTTGCGGTGGTCTGAATCCAGGAGGTGTAGTTGCCGCGGCGGCCGTGCGGTGCATGCTCGGCGACATAGGTCGCGGCACCGCCATACTCGCCGCCCAGCGCCAGCCCCTGCAGCAGGCGCAGCCCGATCAGGATGATCGGGGCGGCGATGCCGATGGAGGCGTAGTTGGGCAGGATGCCGACGATGAAGGTCGACAGGCCCATGATCAGGATGGTGACCAGGAAGGTGTATTTGCGGCCGATCATGTCGCCAAGACGGCCGAAGACCAGGGCGCCGAAGGGACGGACCGCAAAGCCGGCGGCGAACGCCATCAATGCGAAGATGAAGCCGGCGGTCGGGTTGACGCCGGAGAAGAACTGCGCGGCGATGACCGCGCTGAGCGATCCGTAAAGATAGAAGTCATACCATTCGAAGACGGTCCCGAGCGAGGATGCGAAGATGACTTTCTTCTCCTCGCCCGTCATCGGTCGGACGGCGTCCGATGTCGAAGCCGCATAGGCCATGGTCTTCACCCTCCCAAGTGAATAATCCACAACTTTGGTTGGTTTTTTGGCGTGCAGGGCTTGTCGGTCACGTGATTCGATGACCGAGCCCAAGTCTTGGTTATGTCACTGATAGTTGCGTGCACGAACAGTGTGCGTCACCCCCGACCATGGTCGGGGGTATCGGGGGCGCGGTAATGGGTTACGCTAATCTTTTGGGCGGATACCGGTTCCTACTGGAACACGGGGGCGTAGAGCAGGCCCCCTTGAGTCCAGGGCCGGTTCAGGCCGCGGTCGAGCTTGAAGGGCGACCGGTTCCCGAGATTGCGTTCGAAGATCTCGCCGTAATTGCCGACCTGCACCACCGCCTGATAGGCCCAGTCCGGCCGCAATCCCGCTTTCGCCGCTACCTCCGGCATGCCGGACAGCAGGCGGCGCATCTCGCTGGTGCCTGTGATGCGCTGGAAATTGGCGTTGGCGCCGGACACCCCGGCATCGTCGGTCAGGAACAGGGCGAACATGGTCCAGCGCACCGCCGCCATCCAGTTGCGGTCGCTGTTCGGCGTCAGCGGGGCCAGCGGCTCGCGCGAGGCCAGGGACGATGGAATGTCGGCGATCTCCACCGCGTCCTGAGGTGTTTCCAGCATGTGCAGCGCCGTGGTTAGCAGCGCGCGGTCGGCGCTGATCGCCGCGCAGTCGCGGCTGAGAAAGGCTTCCAGCGTGTCGGGCCAGCCGGGGAAGCTGCGCAGCTTCCAGGGCCGCTTGCCGCCGCCGATCAGGGTTTCCAGTTCGGCCTGGGTGGTGGTTCCGGCCGGGACGCAGACCGTGAGGTCGCCATCCAGCGCCGAATGGCCGTCGGGCAGCCGCCATGCGGCGATCCCCTGCACGTCGTAGAAGATCGGCGGCCCGAAATCGACGGCATAGGTGGCGTCGCGCGTCAGCGTCCAGGATGTCTGGGCGAAGGAGACGTCGACCTCGCCGGTGGCGACCGCGGCGAACTCCTGCGGCTTGGACAGACGGCGGATTTCGATGGCGTCGGCCTTGCCCAAAACCGTTGCGGCCAGCGCCCGGCACAGATCGACCATGAAGCCGACCGGCCGCCCGCCATCGTCGTTGGCGGCGAAGCCGGGATTGAAGGACACCCCGCAGCGCACGACCCCGCGCCGTTCGATCTCGGCGAGGACCGGGCGGTCGCCGTTGCGTCCGGCGGCGTCCGGCTGTGCCGCGACGGTTCCGGCGGACAGGAACGGTTGCAGCGCCAGCAGCAGTCCGACTGTGGCGGCAACAGGCTTCGACCCCATCCTTCTCCCCTTATCCGACGGCCGCGCTATGATACGCTGCCGGCGCCGCCACGCAAACGATGTGCGGGCGAGGGAAGCGGGAACGGGAATGGCGGGCGACAGCAAGGCGGGGCCGGGCGCTTCTGGATCGGGGAAGGCCGGGGTGGTCAGGATCGGTGTCGGCGCGCGATTGTTCGGTGCGCTCGCCTTCAACGGTCTGGTCGCCTTCCTGATCGGGCTTGGCGCCTATATCGCCTTCGACGGGCTGCATGCCGGCATTACCAAGGTCACGTCGGAGCAGTTCCCGGCGGTCGTCGCCTCTGCCAAGCTGGAGCGCCAGCACCAGCGGATCATGCGGACCCTGGAACAATTGGCGCTGTCGCAAGAGAATTTCGGACGCGAAACGATCAAGCAAGGGTTGGCCGACCAATTGGACGGCTATGACCGGCTGCTGGCGGAGATGGACTCCTCCGACGGCCGGCAGACCCAGCGGATCAGCGGGCTGAAAAGTCAGCGCGACGAGATCCTGCGGCTGCGGGACGCCATCGACCGCGGCGTGACCGCCCGCATCACCGCCCGCCGCGCCCTCGCCGAGCGCAACCGCGACGTGCGGCGGATGGCCGACGCCCTGGCCGAACCGGCCCTGCGCGGGGTGGAGGATGCAGGCGTGCAGCGCTGGCTGGCGATGGCGGAGCGGCTGCTGTTCCTGATCGCCTCGGTCCATCAGGCGGAGAACAGCTTCGCGCTCACCCGGCTGGCCGACAGTGCGGTGGCGCAACTGTCGGCGCTGGACGGGTCCGCCCCGGTCGGTCCGGCGGACGGCTCAGGCGACAATGTGGCGGACCGGCTTGCCCGGCTGGCGGAGGGCATGCGCTCGGTGGTGGAGGGCGACCGCTCTGTCTTCCGCCAGCGGCAGGCGGAGTTGCAGGCCTCTGAGATGCTGAACGGGCTGGTCGACCGCGCCAATCAGGTGTCGCTGGTCAACACCGGACTCAACACCGGCATCTTCGTCGAGCAGACCAAGGCGGCGGAGGAAAGCCGCCAGCAGGTGATCGAGGTGTCGACCACCTACACCCGCCTGTTCTTCGCCTCGGTCGGCGTCGTGGTGGTGGGAATGGTTCTGTCGGTGCTGTATGTGCGGCGCAAGGTGCTGGCCCGGCTGTGGGCGGTCAGCGAAGCGATCCGCGACCGCACCGGCGGCGGCCGGGCGGAGGTGCCGGTGACCGGCGCCGACGAGATCGGCGAGCTTGCCCGTGCCCTGCGCTTCTACATCCAGGAAACGGAGGACAAGAGCGAGGCGCTGCGCCGCAACGAGCAGTGGCTGCGCACGGTGCTGGAGGCCGCCCCGGTTCCGCTGGTGATCTCCGGCCGCGCCGACGGCCAGATCCGCTTCGTCAACCGCCGCGCCGCCGACCTGTTCGAGGTGGACGAGGCCGGCGAGTTGCTGGGCCGCCCCGCCGCCAGTGTCTGGTACGTCCCGCAGGTGCGCGACGAGTTCGTCCGCGACGTCTTCACCAGCGGGCTGGCACTGGATGTGGAGACCGAACTGGTGACCCGCTCCGGCCGCCGGCTGTGGGGCCTGCTGTCCGGCATCGCCTTCGAATTCCAGGGCGAGGAGGTGCTGCTCAGTTCGGTGGTCGACATCACCCGCCGCCGCGAGGCGGAGGAGCTGCTGCGCCGGACCCAGGCCTTCCTGGACGCCGTCATCGACAATGTGCCGAGCGTCCTCTATGTGCTGGACGGCGACAGCGGCCGCGTCCTGCTGTGGAACCGGGCGGCGGAGGATTGCTTCGGCACCCGCCGCGCCGACATCGAGAACCGCACGCTGGCCGATGTGCTGGGGCCGGAGACCGGCCGGGCGCTCGCCGGCGGCGATCCGGGATCCATGCGCTCGCTGGGGGTGGAGGAGCTGGTTCTTCCCCGCAACGGCGAGAACACCGTCTTCGCGTTGCAGCGCCATCCCTTCGAATGGTCGGGCGACGGGCGTTGCCGCATCATCTGCGTCGCCAACGACATCACCGCGTCGCGCCGGGCGCGTGAGGAACTGCGGCAGGCCAAGGACCGGGCGGAGCGCGCCGACGCCGCCAAGACGGAGTTCCTCGCCACCGTCAGCCACGAGATGCGCACGCCGCTGAACGGCATCCTCGGCCTGTGCCGGCTGCTGCTGACCGGGCAGCTGCATGCCGGGGAGCGCCGCTATGCCATGTCGATCATGCGCTGCGGCCACGGGCTGCTCGATCAGGTCAACGACATCCTCGACCTGCGCAAGATCGAGGACGGCAAGCTGGACCTCGACCCGGCTCCCTGCGCTCTGCTGCCGGTGCTGGAGGAAGTCGTTGCGACCGTGGAAGGATTGGCGAACGAGAAAGGGATCTACCTCGACCTCGACATCGCGCCGGAGGTTCCGGAACAGGTGGTCATCGACCGTCAGCGGCTGCGGCAGATCCTGGTGAACCTCGTCGGCAATGCGGTGAAGTTCACCGAGCGCGGCGGAGTGGACCTGCGCGTCGACATCGAACCGGATCCGGAACGTTCCGGTGCCGGAGAGATGCTGCGACTGGCCGTGCGCGACACCGGGATCGGTGTGCCGGCCGACCGCCGCGCCGCCATCTTCGAAAAGCTGGAGCAGGCCGATCCGACCATTGCCCGGCGGTTCGGCGGCAGCGGGCTGGGGCTCGCCATCGTCCGCCATCTGCTGGACGCCATGCAGGGCAGCATCCGTGTCGACAGTGTGGAGGGGCTGGGCAGCGTCTTCACCGTCACCATCCCCTTGCTGCGGGTGGAGGAGCCGGCGCTCCCGGCGCGGCCCGGACGGCTGCTGCCGATCAGCCGGGTGCGGTCGCTGGCTCTGCTGCTGGTGGAGGACGACGCGATCAACCGGGAGGTGGCGCTGGGGCTGCTGTCCGACGCCGGCCACCGCATCACCGTCGCGGAAACCGGCGAAAGCGCGCTGGAGCTGGCGACCCGGCGGCACTTCGACGCCATTCTGCTGGACATCCGCCTGCCCGACATCGATGGGCCGGAGGTGGCGCGCCGCATCCGTGCCCTGGAGGATGCCGACCGTGCGGCGGTGCCCATCGTCGCGGTGACCGCCAACGTCTTCGCCGCCGACCGTGCCCGCTACATCGCCGCCGGCATCGATGCGGTGATCGAGAAGCCGATCTTCCCGGAGCGGCTGATGCACCTGCTGTCGAACGCCGTCGCCCCGCGTGACGACGACGATGAGGAGGCGGGAGCGGGAATGCTCCCGGCGGAAGCATCGCCCCGCCCGCGGGTGGTCGAGGACGATGTGAACGAGGAGATTCTGGAACGCTACATCCGCTCCCTCGGTCCCGCGCGCTTCGCCACCATCCGCGGCCTGCTGCTGGAATCGGCCCGGGAAGGGCTGCCCCGCCTGACCGCAGCCGACACCCCCGATGACGAGATCGAGGACATCGCCCACCGGCTTGCCGGGGCCGCCAGCCATTTCGGCCTGACCGCCTTCGTCGGGCTGATGCGGGCGGTGGAGGACGGCATGCGCGAAGGCCGCCGGGTGGAGGCACAGGAGCTGGCCGCCACCGCGGAATCGGCCTTCAGCCGCGGCCTCGCGGCCATGGACGCCGTGCGCGGGGTGCTGGAAGGGGTTTGAGGCGGAGGGGCGGCCCCCGCCTCAGGCTGGTTCGCTCAGGCACCCTTGGCGGCGCGATAGGCGTCCATCAGCTGGCGGCCGGCGGCGAGGATGCTCTCGCGGTCGCCCTTCTTGACCAGCGTTTCATCGACCAGCTTGCCACCGGCGCCGACGCAGGCGACACCGGCCGCGACGTAGGAGGCCACGGTGGTGGCGTCGATGCCGCCGGTGGGGACGAAGCGGACGCCGGGGAAGACCGACTTCAGCGCCTTGATGTGCGCCGGGCCGACGGTGGAGGCCGGGAAGATCTTGATGGCGTCGGCACCGGCGGAGATGGCGGCATGCACCTCGGTCGGGGTCAGGGCGCCCATCAGGCAGGCCACGCCATGGTCGCGGCAGGCGGCGGCCACCTTCGGCACGACGCAGGGCGACACCACATACTTGGCGCCGGCCTTCACCACGTCGGCGACGGCGGCGGGGGTCAGGACGGTGCCGGCGCCGATCAGGGCGCCGCCCTCCGCCGACAGCTCCTCGATCAGGCCGACGGCGCCGGGGGTCGTCATGGTGATCTCGAAGGTGCCGTAACCGGCCTCGCGCAGCCAGGTCACGGCAGTGCGCGCCAGATCGGCGGAGCTGTTGCGGATGACCGGAACGACGCCGTACGCGACGAGCTGATCCAGGATTTCGTTCGGGGTTTGCGTGGTGGACATCAGGATTCCTCGTTTTTTTTTCGGGTGAGGGAAGACGCGGAGTTTGAAACGGAAGCCGGCCGCTCCGGTGCGCGGTGGTGCCCGGCCAGGACGGCCTTGATGCGGGCGAGACGGCGGTCGAGGCCGGGCGGGGCCTGCAAGCCGACGGCGACGGTCAGCACGTCGATCAGCGCCAGCTGTGCCAGACGGGAGGCCATCGGGGTATGGACCGCGGTGTCCTCGTCCACATCGACGGTCAGGCGGATGTCGGCCCGTTCGGCCAGCGGGGTCGCCGATGCGGTGATGGCGATCACCGTCGCCCCGCCATCGCGGGCGATGGCGGCGACATCGAAGATCTCGTCGCTGGTGCCGGTCTTGGAGATCGCCAGCAGCGCGTCGCCGGGGCCGAGCGTCGCGGCGGCCATCGCCTGGAGATGGGCGTCGGTGCTGGCGGTGACCTGCGGCAGCAGGCGGAACAGCTTGTGATGGGCGTCCAGCGCCACGGCACCGGACGCACCGACGCCGACGATCTGCACCCGCCGCGCCCGTGCCAGCACCCCGGCGGCCTTTTCCAGCGCCATGCTGTCGAGCCGGCCGCGCAGGCGGACCAGCGCGTCGATGGAGCGGTTCAGCACCTTTTCCGCCGCACTGGCGACGCTGTCGCCGGGAGAGAGGTCGCGCACCAGCGGGGTCGGGCGGTCGCCCGCCTCTTCCCGGGCGGCCGAGGCGGCCAGATGCTGGGCCAGCGCGATCTTGAATTCCTGGAAACCGCCGAAACCGGCGGAGCGGCAGAAGCGCAGGACCGACGGTTCGCTGACCCCCGACTTGCCGGCAAGCTGGGCCAGGCTGTCGCGCACCGCCGCCCCGGGATCGGCCAGAACGCTGCGAGCCACCGCGGCTTCCGCGCGGCGCAGGCTGTCGAGGGAGGAGGCGATGCTGTCCAGCATGGGAGGACCGGAGTGGCTGCCGGATGGGCAGCGGATGGAGGCGTATCGGAACCGAATGTAGTTTTACTACAGACGGACCGCTTTGTCGACCCGTCTGTGAAGCAATGCTACAATTCGTTCGCTCCCCCCTTTACTTTCCGCGCCGTCCGGGCAGGATCGGCCGGCACCGCCGTCCTGTCGGAGGCAACCTCCTTATCTGGAAGGGTTTTTCATGAAACTGCTGCGCTACGGCCCGCCGGGCCAGGAAAAGCCGGGCCTGCTGGATGCCGATGGCCGCATCCGCGATCTGTCCGTCCATGTCGACGACATCGCCGGCACGGCTCTGCTGCCGGACGGGCTGGACCGCCTGCGGGCCATCGACCCGGCCTCGCTGCCGCTGGTGGAGGGCAACCCGCGCCTTGGCCCCTGCGTCGGGCAGGTGGGCAAGATGGTCTGCATCGGCCTGAACTTCTCCGACCATGCGGCGGAGACGGGCATGGCGGTTCCGCCGGAGCCGATCATCTTCATGAAGGCGACCAGCGCCATCGTCGGCCCGAACGATCCGATCGAACTGCCGCGCGGCTCGGAAAAGACCGACTGGGAGGTCGAACTGGCCTTCGTCATCGGCAAGACCGCCAAATACGTCTCGGAAGACGAGGCGATGGACCATGTCGCCGGCTATTGCATCGTCAACGACGTGTCAGAGCGTGCCTTCCAGATCGAACGGCAGGGCCAGTGGACCAAGGGCAAGAGCTGCGACAGCTTCGGCCCGACCGGTCCGTGGCTGGTCACCCGCGACGAAATCGAGGATCCGCAGGCGCTGAAGATGTGGCTGGAGGTCAACGGCCACCGCTATCAGGACGGCAGCAGCGCCACCATGGTCTATGGCGTGCGCTATCTGGTGTCCTACCTGTCGCGCTTCATGAGCCTGCAGCCGGGCGACATCGTCTCCACCGGAACGCCGCCCGGCGTCGGCATGGGCCAGAAGCCGCAGGTCTTCCTGAAGGCCGGCGACGTGGTGGAGCTGGGTGTCGAAGGGCTGGGCATCCAGCGCCAGACGGTGGTTCAGGGTTAAAAACGAAGGGCCCCTCTTCCTGCGTGGAGGAGGGGCCCTTCATTGGCATCATGCCGACCGCACCTGACTGAGGAAGCGGTCGATCTGCTGCTGGAGGCGGCCGGTCTGGCTGGAGACCTCCTGGGCGACCGACAGGACTTCCTGGGCCGACTGGCCGGTCTGGCCGGCGGCGGTCCGCACCTGGCCGATGTTCTGGGAAGCCTGGGCGGTGCCGCCCGCCGCCTGCTGGACGTTGCGGGCGATCTCCGAAGTGGCGGCACCCTGCTCCTCCACCGCCGCGGCGATGCTGGCGGCGATGTCGTTCAGGCGGCCGATGGTCAGGCCGATGCTGCGGATGGCGCCGACCGCCTCGCCGGTCGCCTGCTGCATGGCGCCGATCTGGCCGGCGATCTGCTCGGTGGCCTTCGCCGTCTGGCTGGCCAGCTGCTTCACCTCGCTCGCCACCACGGCAAAGCCCTTGCCGGCTTCCCCGGCGCGCGCCGCTTCGATGGTGGCGTTGAGCGCCAGCAGGTTGGTCTGTCCGGCGATGTCGGAGATCAGGTCCAGCACGGCGCCGATTCGGCTGGCCGCCTCATTCAGGTCGCGCATGGTGCTGTCGGTGCGCTCCGCCTCATTGGCGGCCTTGGCGGCGATGGTCGCCGATTCGGTGACCTGCCGGGCGATCTCGCTGATCGACTGCGACAGCTCATGCGCGGCCGAAGCGGCGCCATCCACGTTGACGGACGCGGTTTCCGCCGCCTCTGCCGCGCTGCCGGCCTGGCGCGAGGTGTCGTCGGCGGTCGCCACCATGCCGGCGGCGGTCTGGTGCATCTGGGTGGCGGCGGCGGACACCGTTTCCACCACCGTCTTGACGCCATTCTCGAACTGGTCGGCCAGCGACAGCATGGTCTGGCGGCGTTCGCCGGCGGCCCGCTGGCGTTCGGCCTCGGCAGCGGTGCGGGCGGTCTCCACCTCGCGCGCGGTGTCGCGGAAGACCAGCAGTGCGGCACCCATCTCCGCGATCTCATCCTTGCCGGTCAGCGCGATCTCGGCATCCAAATCGCCGGCGGCGATGCGGTCCATGCCGGTCTTCAGATCCATCATGCGGCGGATGACGATCCGGCCGATATAGAGCCAGACCACCAGGATCGACACCAGGATGCTGATCCCCGCGACGGCGATCTGCGTCAGGCGGCTGTTGTCCAGCATATGGGTGGTGGCGGCGCTGGCCTCCGCGATGCTGCTCTTCTGCCCGTCCACCAGGGTGGAGATGCCCTTGGCCAGCGTGGTGGTCAGGGCGTGGTTGCTCTCCAGCAGCTGGGTGAAATAGCCCTCGATGGTCAGTTCCTTCTGGCGCAGGGTGACCATGGAGTTTTCACCGATGGAAAAGCCGTTCAGCAGTTCCGCCTGCTTGGTGGCCACGGCGGCCAGCCGTTCCGGCAGTGTCTCCGCGTTGTTGGAAAGCCCGGCGAGCGCCACGCCCACCCGCGTCTCGATGATCGCCAGCCGCTGGTCGTCCCTGGTGGTCGACGCTTCCATCAGCATGTTGCGGATGTTGGCGGCTTCCGCCGTCACGATGGCCAGCGGCTTCTTCTGCGCCATCACCTTGTTCAGGGTGGCCGCCGCCTCGCGCATCGCCGTAGGGGCGGCATCCGGCTCCGCCAGGGTCGATCGGGCCTGCTCCTCGTCATTGTTGAGGACGGAGGTCCAGGGGGCGGCGAATTTCTGGATTTCCGCTTCGGCCGCCATCACCTTCGGCATCATCGCCATGCGTTCGGCGCCGAGCGCCACCCGTTCGGCCGCGGCCTGATCGAGCTGCGCCAGATTGCCGAGCAGCCCCTGCGATGCCTCCTCGATCGCGGCGAGCTGAGCGCCGGCGGAACCGGTGGCCCGCAGCCGGGACAGGCGTGCGTTGAACTCCTCCTTCGCGGTGGCGATGCGGGCGGAGACCGCCTCGCGCGCGGCTGCGGTGTCGGCGGAGGTCAGGGCCGGGGCCAGCGCCACCAGCCGTTCGGCCTGCTGCGCCACCGCCATGCCCTCGGTCATCGCAGGCACCGCTTCGCCGACGATGGCATCGATGGTGGTGCGAACGTTCGCATAGCCGATCAGCGCCACCGCGGCGGCGACCAGCGTGCCGGACAGCACCACGCCGATGGCCATCATCAGCTTGGCGCGCAGCCCGGAATACCATGCACCGCCCTTGGCGGGTGCGCCATGGCGCATCATGCTCTGGCTATCCTTCGACATCCCATCCTCCCCCTTCGGTGCTCGGACACCGACGCTCCACAAGTCATTGCGGCTGGCCGTTCCGGCTCTCGCCGCACCTTCATTCCACCGAACCTGCCTGCGACGGTCGCGGGCGGGTCGCAGGCGATGTCGCAGAAAAGGAACAATTGCAAATAATTTGACCGTTCCGTGACTAGCAAAGCGCCAAATCGCTTAAGAAAGAAATAAGGAGAATCCACGATTCTTCCGTGACGGCGTGCGAATCGTGCCGCAGCGCAATGATCGGCCAGTCGGCCCCGGTTTCGATTTCACTAAAAGCGCGCATGGCTTGGCCGCCGCAAGCCGGAATGATGATCCAGGTCGGTCGTCAGCATATATAAAACTGGTGATATAACAGATTTACTCACAACCGGCGGGCGAAACGGCCTTGCGCTCCGCTGGACCGGCAGAAAGAAGGCCGGCCTTCGAAAAGGCCGGCCCATCCAGTCGGAGGCAAGGTGGTGCCGACGTCGCGTCAGGCGAGCGCTTCGCGCGGGCCGAAGAACTCATGCACGATGGCCGACTCCGGCAGGCCGAGCCCGGTCAGCGCCTTGACCACCGCAGCCATGAACGGTTTGGGACCGACGACATAGGCGGCGACCCCCGGCTCCTGCGGCAACAGCTTGCCCAGCCGCTCCTCGTCCAGCAGGCCGACCATGTGCGGCTCGTCGCCCGGCTGCGGGTCGGCATAGCAATAGACCGGCTTCAGCGCGTCATGCAGAGCGGCCAGTTCGTCGACCTGCCGGCGGAAGGCATGGACCGAGCCGTTGAGCGCCGCATGGACGTAGATGACCTTGCGGCCGGCGGCCAGCGCCTGTTCGGCCAACGGCAGGGCGGGGGTCTGGCCGACGCCGCCGGTGATCAGCAGCAGCGGACCGGCGCCTTCGCGCAGCACGAACTCGCCGGCAGGCGGATAGACGTCGATCTCGTCGCCGACCTGCACGCGGTCATGAAGGAAGCCGGAAACCAGCCCCTGCTGTTCCCGCTTCACCGAGATGCGGTAGTCCTTGCCGTTCGGCGAAGCCGACAGGCTGTAGTTGCGATGGACGGTCTCGCCGTCGATGGTCAGCCGCAGGCCGAGATACTGGCCGGGATGGAAGTCCATCACCCTGCCGCCATCGACCGGCGCCAGCCGGAAGGAGGTGATGACGGCACTCTCCGGCGTCTTCTCCGCGATGCGGAAGCGGCGGGGGCCACGCCAGCCGCCGGTCAATGCCGCCTTGCGGGCATATTCCTTCTCTTCCGCCGCGATCAGCAGCTCCGCCAACTGCCAATAGGCGGCACCCCAGGCGTCGGCGACCTCGGCGGTCACCGCGTCGCCCAGAACCTTGCCGATGGCGTCCATCAGGCAGGTGCCGACGATCTTGTACTGATCCGGCGTGATGTTCAGCGAGACGTGTTTCTGCACGATCCCGTCCACCGCCGGACCCAGCACCTCAAGCCGGTCGATGTTGGAGGCATAGGCGATGATGGCATTGGCCAGCGCTTCCGGCTGGGCGCTGCTGCGCTGGTGGCTCTGGTTGAAGACGGCGCGCACCTCGGGGAAGCGCTCGAACATCAGCGGATAGAAGGTGCCGGTGATCTTGTTGGCGTTGGCGGCGACGACGGGAGCGGTGGCCTTGATGACGGCGATCTGGGCAGGCGTCAGCATGGGAGGGAGCAATCCTTTTGCGCGTCACGATGTCGCAACCAGAGCGCAAGCCCTGTGCCAAAGCGACGCAGCGTGGGAATCCGCGCTGCACAGAAGCCGCGTTGTCAAAGTGACCGCGCGCGGTATGATGTCGGATGGACAACGATGCGGTCATTTCGACACCATGGCTCCCGCTGGAAGAGGCCGGGGCGCTGGTGCAGGCGCTGAACGATCCGGCACGGCTGTGGCCGTTGCTGCTCGATCTGATGGCGCGTCACCTGCCTTGCGATGCCTGCGCGCTGCTGCGGCGGGACGACCGCGCCGGAACCGGGCGGGCGGGGGAGGGGGTGCTGGTGCCGCTCGCCACCCGCGGCCTCAGTCCCGACACGCTGGGGCGGCGCTTCGAACTGGACGGGCATCCCCGTCTGAAGGCGATTGCCGAGGCCGGGGACGGACCGTTGCGCTTCCCCGCCGGCTGCGAGCTTCCCGATCCCTATGACGGGCTGATCCCCGACCTGCGCCAGCGGCTGCATGTCCATGACTGCGTCGGTGCGCCGCTCAGCGTCGATGGGCGGCCGTGGGGCATGCTGACCCTGGATGCGCTGAACGAGGGTCGTTTCGAAGGGTGGGAAGGGGCGATTGCCGCCTGGGCCCGTCTCGCCGCCGACCTTGCGGCGGCAATGGAGCGGCGTGCCGCCCTGGTCGGCGATGGCGGCACCGCCCTGCGGATCCTCGACGATCCGCCGCAGGGGCTCGACTTCGACCCCATCGGCGCCAGCCCGGCGATGGCGAGCCTGCTGGCGGAGATCGACACCGTGGCGGCCAGCAACCTCGTCGTGCTGGTGCTGGGCGAAACCGGGGTGGGCAAGGAACTGGTGGCGCGACGGCTGCATACCCGTTCTCCTCGTGCCGCCGGGCCGCTGGTCCACGTCAACTGTGCCGCCCTGCCGGACGCGTTGGTGGAAAGCGAACTGTTCGGCCATGTGCGCGGTGCCTTTTCCGGCGCGGTGGCCGACCGGCGCGGCAAGTTCGAGCTGGCCGACGGCGGCACCCTGTTCCTGGACGAAGTCGGCGAACTGCCGCTGGCGGCGCAGGCGAAGATGCTGCGGGCCTTGCAGAATGGCGAGATCCAGCGCGTCGGCTCCGACCGCCACATCACCGTCGATGTGCGGGTGATCGCCGCCACCAACCGCGATCTTGCCGCGGAGGTGCGGGAGGGCCGCTTCCGCGCCGACGTCTATCACCGGCTCAGCGTCTATCCGCTTCGGGTGCCGCCGCTGCGCGACCGCGGCACAGACGTTCTGCGGTTGGCCGGCCTGTTCCTGGAGCGCAACCGGGCGCGGCTCGGCCTGCGCAACCTGCGCCTGTCGGCGGCGGCGGAGCGGCGCATGCTGGCCTATCCCTGGCCCGGCAATGTGCGCGAACTGGAGCACGCCATCGGCCGCGGCGCCATCCGCGCCCGCGTCGCCCGCCCGCCGGACGGCGGCGTGCTGACCCTGACGCCCGCCGATCTTGGGCTGGACGAGGGAGAGGGGAGCACCCTGCCAGCGACCGTCCCGGTGCCGCAACCCCGCCCGGCTGACCTACCCGAGTTGCCGCTGCGCGACGCGGTGGAGGATCTGGAACGCCGGATGATCCGCGAGCATCTGGACCGCCATGACGGCAATTGGGCGCAGGCGGCGCGGTCGCTCGGGCTCGACCGCAGCAACCTGTTCCGCCTTGCCCGGCGATTGGGGCTGCGGGAATGAGCAAGGAGGGGCTGTCCTGGCGGGCGGAGATCGACGCGCTGGTCTTCCAACCGGACGGGCATGGCGGCTGGTGCGCCGTCCACCGGCTGGCCTTCCGGGCCTTGCTGGATCGGCGGGAGCCGATGCCGGAGGACTGTCTCGCCTTCGCCGCTGGCCACCGCGCCTCGTTCGAGGCCGCGGCGGCCGGCAAGATCGCAGAGCGGGGCTACGGCGCCGCGGCCAACCTGCATCTGACCAGCCGCGACGTCGCCCGTCTCCTCTAGAACCCCATCTGCCGCGGCATCCACAGTGCCAGTTCCGGCCAGACGATCACCGCGGCCACAACCAGCAGCATGGTGATCAGCGGCCACATCACCCAGCGCAGGGTGCTTTCCATCGTGCAGCCTGTCATCCGGCAAGCCACCATCAGGTTGACGGCCATCGGCGGGGTGAACTGGCCGACCGCGATCATCAGGGTCAGGATGACGCCGAACCAGGTCAGGTCCCACTTGTAGGCGGTGGCGATGGGGATCAGCAGCGGCAGCAGGATGATGAAGATGGAGATGCCGTCCAGAAAAGTCCCGACGACGGTCAGCAGCACCACCAGCAGCGCCATCACGCCATATTCGCCGAGCCCCGAATGGATGATGGCGTCGGCGATGGGGTCGATCACCGACAGGGTGCTCAATGCCCAGCCGAACACGCTGGCAAGCGCGATCACCGTCAGGATGATGGCGGAGATCTCCGCCGCCTCGACCAGCATGGAATAGAGATCGCGGA
The DNA here is from genome assembly GCF_002573965.1 of Azospirillum palustre. Classification (NCBI taxonomy): domain Bacteria; kingdom Pseudomonadati; phylum Pseudomonadota; class Alphaproteobacteria; order Rhodospirillales; family Azospirillaceae; genus Azospirillum; species Azospirillum palustre. The sequence continues at coordinate 101,770 of NZ_PDKW01000038.1, forward strand.
AGCGGATGGTGCGGTAGACCACCATGCCCAGCAGCAGGCCGTAGGCCACGGCGATCACCGCCGCTTCCGTCGGGGTGAAGATGCCGAGACGCAGGCCGCCCAGGATGATGACCTTGGCGAACAGGCCCAGCGACGCGTCCCACAGGCTGCGCCAGAAGGGCGGGCGCGGCTCGTGCGACAGCTTGGATCCCAGATTGTGTTTCCGTGCCAGCCAGAAGACCGGGATGATCAGGGCAAGGCCTGCCAGCGTGCCGGGAATGATGCCGGCGGCGAACATCGAGGTGGTCGGGGCGGCCGGCACGAGCACGCTGTAGATGATCAGTGCGACCGACGGCGGGATCAGGATGTCGGTGGCCGCCGCGGCGGCGATGACGCTGGCGATGTAGGGGCGGGGATAGCCGGCGCGGATCATGCTGGGCGCCATGACGCCGCAGACCGCCGCGGCGATGGCCGGACCGGAACCCGAAATGCCGCCCATCATCATCGCGACCACGACGGCGATGACCGCCAGCGCACCCTTGCCCTGGCCGACGATGGCGGTTGCAAAGCGGACGAGCTTCTGCGCCACGCCCGACCGGTCGAAGATGGTGCCGGCCAGCACGAACATCGGGATGGTCAGCAGCGGATACTTGGCGATGCCGGTATAGACGCTGGTCGGTACCGAGATGACGCCGAGCTGGGCGAAGGCGATGGCGGCGGTGCCGGCCAGCCCGAGGGCGGCGGCGATCGGCACGCCCAGCACCATCATCACCAGGAAAGATCCGAAGAGCAGGGTGGTGATCACGGCTCGCCCTCCGGGATATGTCCGGTCTCAAGCGGCTCCGTGCCCTTGTGGATGCGCACCATGCGGCCGACAGTGCGGGCCAGCACTCCCAGCGACAGGACCGGCAGGCAGATCGTGTAGATCCACTGCGGCAGCCCCAGCGCCGGCGAGGTCACCTCGAACCGGTAATCGTCCCAGGTCGCCCAGGCGCCATAGACCACCAGCAGCCCGTACATCAGCGCGACGCAGGCCATGGCGAACAGCTCGGCCCGGCGGCGGTTGACGGGCGACATCTTGTCGGTGACGAAGGTGATGCGGATATGCCGGTCCTTCACCACCGCGGCCGACGCGCCGAGGAAGGTCAGGATGACCATCAGCGCAATCGAATACTCCTCGGTGAAGGCGAAGGAGACGTCGGTCAGGTAGCGCACCACGACGTTGGCGAAGGTGATCAGGGCCACCGCCGCCATGGTGATGGCGACCAGCACTTCTTCGATGCCCAGGGGGACGCGGGGTTTCGGCACCGGCCGGACGACGGTGGGGTCGTGATCGCTCATATTGCCAGGGTCCAGAGGGAGGGAGCGGGATTATTCCCTTCACCGGGCAATCAATGCAAGAAACGATCTCCCGGCCGGATTACTCCGCCGGCATTTCGGCCATCCCGTCTTTGCAGAGCGTCTCCTGGGACAGCGGGATCCGCAGGGTGAAGATGCTGCCTTCGCCCAGCCGGCTGTCCACCGTCACGGTTCCGCCATGCAGTGCTGCGATGCGGCGGACCATGTTCAGCCCGACGCCGCTCCCCGCCGCCGTCCCGGTGTTGGACGCGCGGAAGAAGCGGTCGAACACCCGGTTCCGCTCGCTGTCCGGGATGCCGATGCCCTGGTCGGCGACCGACAGCGCCAGCCACGGTCCATCCGCCGCCGCCTCTTCCCGGGCCCGCAGCCCGACCGGAGTGCCGGAGGGGGAGTATTTCAGCGCGTTGTTCAGCAGGTTGTGGACGCACAGCTCCAGCATCGGGCCGTCGCCCACCACCCAGTGCGGGCAGCCGTCCAGATCCAGCTCGATGCGCCGGCCGGGCGCGGCGTCGCCCTGGGCCGAGGCGGCAGCGCGCAGCAGGGCCGGCAGCGCCAGCCGGTCCCGGCGCAACGCAAAGGCCGGATCGTTCAGCCGGTCGTCGGCAAGGCAGGTTTCCAGGATGTTGATCTGCCGGCGCACGGCGCGGCGGATCTTCTCCAGCCGCGGCAGCATGCCGGGGGCCTTCACCTCCGCATCCATCAGCAGAAGCTGTGCCGCCCCGTCGATGATGGCGAGCGGCGTCTTGAACTCGTGCGCCGCCATCGACAGGAAGCCGTTCAGCGCCCGCTTCGCCTCCTGCTCCGCCACCAGCCGCTCTTCCGCCTCCAGCCGGGCGAGGTCGAGGCGGCGCACGGTATCCTCCAGCCGCGCTTCCGCCCGGCGGCGGTGGGTGACGTCGCGCAGCATCAGCAGGCAGCCGACCTCGCGCCCGCCGCCGCCCACCGCCAGCGGCACCCGCGTCACCTCGAAGCTGCGCAGGGCGCCGTCGCAGTCCAGCGTCAGCGGCACCGGCCCAGGCAGCGATCCGGGCCCTTTCGCCGGCCCCCAGATCGGCATGGCGTCGGCGGTGGCCGACAGGGCCGACAGGCCGGGCAGGTCGGCCAGCCGCCGCCCGATCGCCGCAGGGGCACCGGCGAGCGCCTGCGCCGCCGGATTGGCCTCCACCACGGTGCCGTCCCCATCCAGCACCAGCACCGGATCCGGCACAGCGTCCAGCAGGGCGTCGCGGGCGACCGGCAACAGGTCGAACAGGCGGCGCCGGGTGATCAGCCAATAGAAGACCCCATCCATCAGCAGGAAGCTGAAGGCGGTCGGATCCAGATCGAACAGAGTCAGGGTGCCGAAGACATAGCCGGCATTGGCGGCCCACGGCACCGCCATGACCACCAGGAACCCGAGATAGTGGGTGCGGTAGGCCGGTGTCGCCCGATGGATGCCGCTGGCGGTAACGACGATGCTCATCACCATGAAGGCGTAGATGTAGATGGTGACGGCGTAGAAGAGCAGCCCGTGGCTGTATACCAGGGCGGCCCCCGGCTCCGAGTTGATCGGCCGGACGGCGGTGTAGAACAGGTGGTGGGCGTCGTTGGTCAGGGCCACCGCCCAGGTCGCCAATCCGATGGTCACCAGCACCAGCCGCCAGCGTGCCGGCAGTTCGCCCCGCGTGTAGGACCATAGGAAGAAGGCCCACAGGCTGGGTGTGCAGACGATGCCCATCCAGGCCATCTCGGCCCAGAACAGCTTGTCGGCCGGGGCCGGGACCATGCTCTCGACGGCGACGGCTGTCGACCACCAGGCGGCCGACAGCTGCATCAGCACGAAATCGGTGCGGCCGGGAAAGGCGGGCAGGGTCCAGCTGCGCGCCGCGATCCACAGGGTTGCCATGACCGCAGCCAGAAGGAGGAATGACGGCAGGGTCATCACGGGGAAATCATGGCGGTGCGCTCAAATGGACAATGTCAGGTGTGCGGTGGCACGGGTGGCGGGAGCGGATGAAGAATGGACCCTCCGGCCGAACCGGCGCAAGACCGCATGACAAAAAGAAAAAGCGCGCCGCGAGGGCGCGCTTTTCCGGGATGGGATGGACCGGCCGCGGACGGGCGGCCGGTCCCTGCCCTCAGCCCTTCTGGCCCTGGCCGCCATGGCTGTGCTCGCCGCCCTTCTTGCCGGCCTCGGCGGCGCGTTCCGGGTCGTTCTTGAAGTTGCCGCCCGATGCATCGCCACCCTTCTTGCCTGCCTCGGCCGCACGCTCCGGATCATTCTTGAAGTTGCCGCCGGAATGCTGGCCGCCTGCGCTGCGGCCGTCGCTCTGGTTCGCCATGATGTTCGATTCCCTTTGTTGGATGCGGTTGTTGAAAACGCAACCACGTCCAGCCCAACAGGCCTTGCCCCGACAGGTTGCGCAGGGTCTACCATCGGTACAGCCGGCATGTCCGCAAGTGGCGCCAGCAAAGCCCGGCGCCGGACGGGCCGGTGCTGTTGCGGTTTCGGCCCTGCCGTCCGATAACGGGCCTGTGACGGGACTGACGGGAGCGATGGCGTGACGGATCGGGATGACGGACGCCAGGTTGACGGGCGCTTCCTCGACGCGCTGCCCGGCGGGGCGGCGCTGCTGCGCAGCCGGGCGATGCCATCGCTGTTCGAGGCGCTGGAAACCCAGTCCGAGGGCACGGTGGCGGTCGACCGCGACGCCCGGGTGGTGTGGATCAACGCCAAATACGCCCGCATGCTCGGCATCTCCGATCCTGCCGACGCCATCGGCCGCGAGGTGGAGGAGATCATCCCCCATTCGCAGATGCGCCAGGTGCTGGCGACCGGCCAGCCGATCCTGCTCGACCTGATGCTGTTCGGCACCCAGCGGCTGGTGGTGACGCGTTTTCCGCTGACCGACGACCGCGGCGCGATCATCGGCGCCGTCGGCTTCGTGCTCTATGACAGCCTGCACCGGCTGAAGCCGCTGCTTGCTGAACTGTCGCGGCTGGAGGCGGAGCTGGCGGCGACCAAGCGCCGGCTCGACGAGGGGCGGCAGCCGCGCTACACGCTTCAAAGCTATGTCGGCGACAGCCCGGTCTGCCTGGAGGTCAAGCGCAAGGCCCGTCTCGCCGCCCGCACCGACGCGCCGATCCTGCTGCTGGGGGAGACCGGCACGGGGAAGGAACTGATCGCCCAGGCCATCCACGGCCTGTCGGCACGCAGCGGCCGGTCCTTCGTCGGCGTCAATGTGGCGGCGATCCCGGAAACGCTGCTGGAGGCGGAGTTCTTCGGTGCGGTGCCCGGCGCCTACACCGGGCTGGACCGCCGTGGGCGGGAGGGGCGCTTCAAGACCGCCGACGGCGGAACCCTGTTCCTGGACGAGATCGGCGACATGCCGCTCGGGCTTCAGGCCAAGCTGCTGCGCGCCTTGCAGGAGCAGGAGATCGAGCCGCTGGGGTCCGACCGGCCGGTGAAGGTGGATGTGCGGGTGATCGCGGCGACCAACGTCGATCTGGAACGGCGGATCCGTGACGGCCGCTTCCGCTCCGACCTTTATTACCGCCTGAACGTGCTGCCGATCCGCCTGCCGGCCCTGGCGGAAATGGGCGGCGGGCTGGAGGCCATCGCCGAATCCATCCTGCAGGAGATTGCCGCCCGCACCGGACTTCCCCTGCGCGGCCTGACCCCGGAGGCGGTCGAGGCGCTGGGCCGCCACCGCTGGCCGGGCAATGTGCGCGAACTGCGCAACGTGCTGGAGCGCACCTGCCTGCTGACCGACAACCGCCGCCTGACAGCCGTGGACCTCGCGGAGGCCTTGCCTGATCTGGGCGAGGCGAACGCCGCCGACGCGCTTGCCGTCCCGGTTCCGTCGGCTGCCCGAAGGGACCAGGGGCCGCAATCGCTGCCTCTGCCGGGCTATGACCAAGCCTACGACGAGTTCGAGCGCGGGCTGCTCGGCCGGGCGCTCGCGGCCAGCGGCGGCCGGGCGACGGAGGCGGCACAGGCGCTCGGCATCTCCCGCGCCGCCTTCTACAAGAAGCTCGCCCGCCTGGGGATGCGCGCCGGCGGGTGAGGTCGGCGCACATTCAGCCCAGACCGGCCAGCTCACGCCAGCCTGCTCAGACCGGCAGCTGCTTCATCGCCGCGACGGCGGTCATCACGCCGCGGATCTCGGCCAGACCGCGCAGGCGGCCGATCATCGGATAGCCGGGGTGGGTCGGCTTGCCGACGTCGTCCAGCAGTTCGTGGCCATGGTCGGGGCGGAAGGGCAGGCGCCAGTTGTCGTTGCCTGCGTCCTGGCGGCGCTTCTGCTCCTCCAGCAGGGTGGTGACGACCGACACCATGTCGACGTCGCCGCCCAGATGGTCGGCTTCCTCGAAGGACCCGTCCGGATCCTTGGCGACGTTGCGCAGATGGACGAAGTGGATGTCCTCGACGAAGCGCTTCGCCATCGCCGGCACATTGTTCGTCTGTCCCGCCCCCAGCGAGCCGGTGCAGAAGGTCAGGCCGTTGTTGGGCGACTTCACCGCGTTAATCAGGTGGGCGAGGTCGTCCTCGGTGCTGACGATGCGGGGCAGGCCGAACAGCGGGCGGGGCGGGTCGTCGGGATGGATCGCCATGCGGATGCCGACTTCTTCCGCGGTCGGGATGACCTCGCGCAGGAAGCGGGCCAGCGTCTCGCGCAGGCCGTCGGCGGACATGCCGTTGAAGCGCGCGATCATCTTGCGCAGGCCGGGGATGTCGTAGCGGTCGTACGCACCCGGCAGGCCGGCCATGATGTTGGTAAGCAGCTTGGCGCGGTCGCTTTCCGACGAGCGGTCGAACCACTCCTTGGCCTTGGTGAGAACCTCCGGCGAATGGTCCTCCTCCGCGCCCGGACGCTCCAGCATATAGACGTCGAAGGCGGCATGCTCATGGGCGTTGAAGCGCAGCGAGGTGCCGCCGCCCGGCAGCGCCGCCGCCAGTTCGGTCCGCGTCCAGTCCAGCACCGGCATGAAGTTGTAGCAGATGGTCGTCACGCCGCAGGCGGCGAGGTTGCGCATCGACTGGCGGTAATTGTCGAACAGCTCGGTCAGGTCGCCTTCGCCGATCTTGATCGCCTCATGCACCGGCAGGCTTTCGGTGACCGTCCAACTGAGGCCGAGTTCCTTGTCGGACTCGATCATCGCCTTGCGCTTCTGGATTTCCTCGACCGACCAGACCACGCCGTAGGGGATGTGGTGCAGGGCGGTGACCACGCCGGTGGCGCCGGCTTGGCGGATGTGGTTCAGCTTGATCGCGTCTTCGGGACCGAACCAGCGCCAGGATTGTTCCATGGCTGCGAACTCCTTGGAATAGAGAGGGGGCTTTGGAAATCTGGAGAAATCAGCGGAAAAGCAGGCTCGGCAGCCACAGCGACAGGGCCGGGATGTAGGAGACCATGAACAGGATCAGGATGTTGCAGAGCAGGAAGGGCCAGATCGCCTTGGTGATCGCGCCCAGCGAGATCTTCGCGATGTTGGCCGCGACGAACAGGCAGACGCCGACCGGCGGGGTGGTCAGGCCGATCATCAGGTTCAGCACGGCGAAGGTGGCGAAATGGATCGGATCGATGCCGACCTGGGTCGCCACCGCCAGCAGTGGCGGGAACAGGATGATCAGCGCCGCAATCGTCTCCATGAAGGTGCCGACGATCAGCAGCAGGATGTTGATCAGCAGGATGATCAGATATTTGTTGGTGGTCAGCGCCAGCATCGAGGCGGCGATGGCCTGCGGAATCTGCTCGCTGGTCAGGATCCAGCCGAAGACGTTGGCGAGGCCGACCAGCAGGATCAGACCGCCCGCTCCGATGGCGCTTTCCAGCAGGATCGCCGGCAGCTGGCGCAGCTTGAAGCCCTTGTAGACGAACAGACCGATGACGAAGGCATAGAGCGCCGCGACGATGGAGGCCTCGGTCGGGGTGAAATAGCCACCGACGATGCCGAACAGGATGATCGCCGTCATCAGCAGCGCCCAGAAGGCGCCTCGGCTGGCGCGGACCAGCGCGCCGAAGCCCTGCCACGGCTCACGCGGGTAGTTGCGCGCCCGTGCCAGGATCCAGACCGTCAGCATCATGCCGATGCCCAGCAGCAGGCCCGGAATGGCGCCGGCCATGAACATCTTGCCGACGGACAGGCCGGTCAGGGTGCCGACGATGATCATCGGCACGCTGGGCGGGATGATCGGGCCGACGGTGGAGGCGGCGGCGGTCACGGCGGCGGCGAAGGGCGCGTCGTAGCCGGACTTGCGCATCGCCGGGATCATCACGGCGCCGATGGAGGCGGTTTCCGCCACCGCGGTGCCGGAGATGCCGGCGAACACCATCGACCCGGTGACGTTGGCAAGGCCGAGGCCGCCGCGGATATGTCCGACCAGCCGGTTGCTGAACAGCACGATCTGGTCGGTGATGCCGCCGCCGTTCATCAGGTTGCCGGCCAGCACGAAGCCGGGGATGCAGAGCAGGACGAAGCTGTCCATGCCCGCATACATGAACTGCGGAACCACCGCGAGGTCGATGTCGCTGCCGACCAGATAGACCGCCGACGCGCCGCCCAAGGCGATGCCCACCGGCGCGCCCAGGATCAGCAGGACGGCGAAGGTGACGAACAGTGCGGTGACCATCAGACGGTTTCCCCATGGCTGGGCGGCGCGGAGTCGCGCCCGAGCCCGGCCAGCCGGGCAATCGAGAAGAAGGCGAGCGAGACCGGGATGATCAGCGTTACGACATAGACCCAGATCATCGGGACGTTGATGGAGCGTGCGCGCTCACCCAGGCTGCCGACGACATAGTCCCAGGCACCGGGAATGATCGCGATGGCGAAGACCAGGATGGCCACGTCGACCAGACGGGCGACGGCGGTTTGCAGGGGCTTGGGCAGCAGCAGGATGAACATGTCGACATTCACCAGCTCGCCGCGCAACAGCGCCAGCCCGCAGGAGAAGGCGACGAGATGGACCAGCGCGAAGCGGGCCACCTCTTCCGTCCAAGGCGGCGAGGGGAAGCCCGGTATCCGGCCCAGAACCTGGATGGTCACGACGACGATGAGGACGCCGATGGCCGCCAGGGTTCCCCAACGGCAAAGGGCGGAGACGGCCGACACCAGGGCGGCAAAGAGGTTGCGCATTGGAATGGCTCTTGCGGTTGGGGGGAGGATTTATCTCCCTCTCCCCCAGGGGGGAGAGGGAGAGTCTCCGCTCACTTCACCGCGAGGATTTCGTCGTAGATCGGCTTGATCTCCGGCGACAGAGCCGCGACGACGGCCGGACGACCCTTCTCGGCGAAGGCCGCCTTGTCGACGGCGATGAACTCCATGCCCTTGGCCTTCAGGTCGGCCGCCAGCTTGGCCTCGTCCTCGATGAACAGCTTGCGCTCGGCGGCCTGGGCAGACTTGGCGGCCTCCATGATGGCGGCGCGCTGTTCGGCCGGCAGCTTGTTCAGCTTCTTCGAGCCGCCGACCAGATAAATCCAGCTGATGACGTGCTCCGTCTGGTTCACGTATTTCTGGACCTCGTAGAAGCTCGCCGACTTGATCAGCGCCAGCGGGTTCTCCTGCGCCTCGATGGTGTCGTTCTGCAGGCCGGTGAACACCTCGGAGAAGGCCATCGGCGTCGGCTTGGCGCCCAGCCCCTGCCAGAAGGACACGAACAGCGGCACGTTGGGAACGCGCATCTTCAGGCCGTTCAGCTCGTCCGGCGACTTGATCGGGCGCTTGCTGGTCAGGTTGCGCGGGCCGCGGGCGAAGTAGGTCAGCGGGACCAGCTGGGTTTTCTGCTCGATGGCCTCGGCGATCTTCCTGCCCGGCTCGCCGGTGACGACCTTGTCGAGGTGATCGAGGTCGCGGATGGCGTAGGGGACAGCCAGCAGTGCGGCGGCCGGCGCCCAGTTCTGCAGGGACTCACCCGTGATGGTGAAGTCGATGGTGCCGAGCTGGATGCCCTTGATCAGGTCGGTTTCCTTGCCGAGCTGCTCGTTGGGGAACACCTTGACCTCGACCGCGCCGTTGGTGCGCTTCGCCACTTCCTCGGCGAAGACCAGCGAGGCCTTGTGCCAGACATTGTCCTCGTTGGCGAGGTGGCCGAGCTTCAGCGTCGTCTTGGCCTGGGCGCGGACGATGGCCGGGGCGGCAATGCCGCCCAGCAGCGTCGCACCGGCGGCGATGCCGGCGCCGAGGCCGATGCTCTTGGCCAGCGTGCGGCGCGAAATCGGGGTCTTGCTGTTCATGCTGGTGTCCCTCCGTTTGTTTTGCTCGGGCGTTTTGAGCGGATCATGCCCGCCATTGCTTTGACTGGTGGCTGCCGTCCGGCAGGCGATCAGCTTTCGAAGTCGAGCTGAACCTTGATGGTGCTGGACGGGTCGGTCTCGATCAGCGAGAAGGCGCTCGCCGCGTCGGCGATCGGGAAGACCTGGGTGATCATCGCCGCCGGCTTCAGCTTGCCGCTTTCCAGCCACTCGATGACCTGCGGCAGCAGGCGGCGGTTCAGGCGCGAGCCGACCAGCGTCAGCTCCTTCTTCACGATCTCCTGCTGGCTGATGTTGCAGGGGGCCGGCGAGAAGCCGAGCAGGCCGATGCGCGCCGCCGGGCTGGCGAGGCGGCAGGCCTCCTCCAGCAGGGCCGGCACGCCGGCGCCGTCGATCACCACCGTGGGGCCGAGCCCGTCATTCTCGTCGCGCACCGCATCGGGAACCGACACCCGCGACGAGTTGAGGACGACATCGGCACCGAACTCCTTCGCCCGCTCCAGCCGCTTCTCGTCGAGGTCGGCGACGATGCAGCGGGCGCCATGCAGCTTGGCGACCTGCACAATCGTCAGCCCGACCGTGCCGGCGCCATAGACCAGCAGCGTGTCGTCGGCGCCGATGCCGGTGCGCGACAGCACGTTGGCGGCGATGGACAGAGGCTCCGCCAAGGCCGCAATCGAGATCGGCAGATCGGAACGCACCTTGACCGCATTGGCGGCCGGCACGACGACATGGTTGCGGAACCCGCCGTCGCGGTGGACGCCGAACACCTCCAGATTGGCGCAGACATTGGTGCGCCCGGCCCGGCAGGCATAGCAGCGGCCACAGGACACCACCGGATCCACCACCACATGGTCGCCGACCGCGACGTTGGTCACGCCGTCGCCGACCGATTCGACCGTACCGGCGAACTCGTGGCCGATCACGCGCGGATAGACCGCGAAGGGGTTGGAGCCGTGGTAGATGTGCAGGTCCGACCCACAGATGCCGGCACGCTGGACGCGGACCAGCACCTCGCCGGCCTTGACCGGCCCGGCAGACGGGGTGTTCTCGGGACGGAGCGCCAGCACATGCGGCTTTTCGACGGTCAGGGCAACCACGGGACTACTCCCTACTGAAGAGAATGCGGTGAAACGGGATCAGGCAGACGCCGCGACGACGGCGCGGGCGCCTTCGGCGAGCAGGCGCTTGAGTGCGGTGGTCACCGGGACGGTGAAGCGCGGGTCGCGCGGCAGATCCTCGCCGAACACGGCGGTCAGGCCGAACAGCGCCTCGGCCAGCCGGTCGGGATTGCCGGCGGCGGCGGCGGCGATCTCCGCCAGACGGGATGCCAACGGATCGCGCACGTCGATGGGCTGGCCCTTCTCGTCGGTGCCGGCGACGTAGCGCATCCAGGCGGCGACGGCCAGGGTCAGCCGGTCGATGGGCAAGCCGGCGGCCAGTCGGTCGCGGATCGGGTTCAGCAGGCGCTGCGGCAGCTTCTGCGTGCCGTCCATGGCGATCTGCCAAGTGCGGTGGCGCAGCGCCGGATTGCGGAACCGGGCGATCAGCGCGTCCTTGTACTGCTCCATGTCCGCACCGGGCGGCATGTGGAGCGTCGGCCCCGTCTCCCGGTCCATCAGGTTGCGCACCAGCGTGGCGAAGGCGGGATCGGCCATGGTGTCCGACACTGTCTCGTAGCCCGCCAGATAGCCGAGATAGGCGATGGTGGAGTGGCTGCCGTTCAGCAGCCGCAGCTTCATCGTCTCATAGGGATGGACATCGGCGACCAGTTCGACCCCGACCGTCTCCCAAGACGGGCGGCCAGCGGGGAAGCGGTCCTCGACAACCCACTGGGTAAAGGGCTCGGTCACCACCGGCCAGGAATCCTGCATGCCGAGCGCCTGCGAGACGCGGGCGCGGTCGGCTTCCGTGGTGGCGGGGACGATGCGGTCGACCATGCTGTTGGGACAGGCGACCGTCTCTGCCACCCAGGCGCCGAACCTGGCATCTCGCAGGTCGGCGAAGCGGCGCAGGATGCGGGCGACGGTGTCGCCGTTGCTCGGCAGGTTGTCGCAGCTCAGCACGGTGAAGGGCGGCAGTCCGGCAGCGCGGCGGCGGGCCAGCGCCTCGGCCAGGAAGCCGATGGCGGTGCGCGGCTTGTCCGGGTTGTCCAGGTCGTGGCGGATGTCGGGATGGCTTTCGTTCAGCGCGCCGGTCGCCGGATCGTGGCAATAGCCCTTCTCGGTCACCGTCAGGGTGACGATGCGCACCGACGGGCGGCACATCCGCTCCAACACCGCGTCCGGATCCTCATGGGCGACCAGCAGGTCCAGCAGGCAGCCGATCACCCGCAGCCGCTCCCCCTCCGCATCGCGCACCGCGACGGTGTAGAGCCCGTCCTGCGGTTCCAGCGCATCGCGGGTGTCGGGGCTGCGCAGGCTGACACCGGCGATGCCCCATGGCCCGAACTGTTTTTCCAGCAGGGCGTCGGTGTAGGCCGCCTGATGGGCGCGCTGGAAGGCACCGACGCCGAGATGGACGATCCCGATGTCGAGCGCCTTGCGGTCATAGCTGGGGCGGGCCACCGTCGCCGGCAGGGTGGACAGGCTGGAGGCGCCGAGGCGCCGCGACGGGGCGCCGGAAGGAGGGACGGTGGACGCGGACGATTGCATGGGAGCATTTCCTTCCAGGCGAGCGGTTGGCTCACATTCTTGTATGGTAGTATGTCAAGAAGCGCGGAGAAGGGCAACCCGGATTGTCATCCTGGCGAACCATATAGTCCTGCTACTGCCATCTGTTCATGCAGCTGGCTTCGGAAATGCCGTGCCGATCAGCGCAGGGCGGCAACCCGTGACCGGCCGCTGCTTCTGGAGGTCGCCTTCGATGCCGGCGGAGTTCCGGCCTCCTCAAGGGTGAACAGGTCGGGGAACTTGCCTTCCAGTTCGGGCAGTGAGGTCAGGATCTCGCGCAGATGCAATCCCATCGCCGCTTCCGCCTTGACCGGGTCGCGGGCGACAATCGCCTCCAGCACCGCCTGATGCTGCGAGATCAGCCGGCGGATCGGCGTGGCGTAGGGAACGCTGAGATAGCGGACGCGGTCCATCTGCGCCTTCGTCTCCTCGACGATGCGCCAGGCATAGTCGCACTCCGCCCCGATGGCGATGGCGCGGTGAAAGGCCTCGTCCAGTTCCAGGAAGCGCACCGGCACCGGTTCGTCGGCGATGTCCCACTGGGCCTTCAAAAGGTCGCGCAGTTCGGCGATGCCGGCCGGCGTGATGGTCTCACAGGCCTTGCGCACCACGGCGGTTTCCACCGCTTCGCGCACGAAGCGGGCGTCGAGCACCTGCTTGACCGAGATCTTGACGACGAAGCTGCCGCGCTGCGGCCGGATGGTGAGAAGGCCGGCTTCGCTCAGCTTGATGAAGGCCTCGCGCACCGGCTGGCGGCTGACGCCGAGCTGGTCGGCGATCTCCTGCTCCGACAGGGCCTGGCCGGGGCTGAACTGCATCGTCACGATGGCTTGGCGCAGCACCCGATACACGCGCCGCGCGATCGGCTCGCCGGATTCCACGTCGATCTTGTTCAGCATCGGCACGTCATGGTTTATGGCGCCTCGAAACCTGCCCGAAGGGCCGGAGCGAATGATTGGTCTATCAGGATACTACCATACCAAGCGGTCGGCAAGAGTATTTCCCGCCGATCCCACTTGATACGATGCGGATTTCTCAACGAAAGCTCGTCCGGATCAAAGAGACCTCGTCAGAGTTCCACAAACAAAATACCGGCCTGTGCCGGCGGAAATTACGGGAACCCCGTTCAGGATCATGATGTTGGCATCACAGCCTTGAACGGGGCAGGCCTGGACGGCGGACTTATGCCGCCGGACGCTTGCCGCGGCCGACGATCTGGGTCGGATTGACGAAGCGCAAGGCGACGATCAGCCAGACCAGCGTGGTCACCATATAAATGACCGCCATGGCGTCGATCGACTGCACCGCCCGGACGCCGGAGGCGAACACAGCGTAGTAGAGCGCCACCACCAGGGTCTGGCTGCCGGGTCCGGAGACCAGGAAGGTCAGCTCGAACATGCCGATGGTGCGGACCAGCACCAGCAGCAGCGCCGCCAGCACGCCCGGCATCAGCATCGGCACCAGCACATGGACGAACATCTGGAAGATGTTGGCGCCGAACACGCGGGCCGCCGCCTCTGTCCGCGGGTCGATCTGCTCGATGAAGGGGATCATCACCAGCACCACGAAGGGTACGGTGGGCACCAGATTGGCCAGGATGACGCCGGTCAGCGTGCCGCCCAGCCCCGCCTTATACAACACCGTCGCCAGCGGGATGCCGTAGGTGATCGGCGGAACCAGCAGGGGCAGCAGCAGCAACAGCATCACCGCCCGCTTGGCCGGAAACTCGCGCCGCGCCAGCGCATAGGCGGCCGGGACGCCGAGCAGGCCGGACAGCAGGACCACCGCCCCGACCGCCTGGAAGGTGACCCACAGCACGTCGCCCAACTGGAACTCGTCCCAGGCGGCGAAGTACCAGCGGGTGGTGAAGCCCACCGGCAGCCAGGTGCCGAGCCAGCGCGTCGCCACCGACGAGGTCACCACCGAGGCGATCAGCCCCAACAGATTGATCAGAAACAGCCCGATCACCGCCCAGACGGCGAAGACCCACAGGCGGGACATGATGGATTTCTGCATTGCCGCCTCTCCTCAGCCTTTGGCGCCCGCGGCGGGGCCGCGGTAGAACAGCGAGCGGCAGCCGAGAACCGCGACGACCACCAGCAATTGGACCGCCCCCATGATCATCGCGATGGCCGAGGCCATGGAGTAGTCGTACTCCTCGAACGCGGCCTGATAGGCGGCGATGGAGATGACGCGCGTGGCGCCGGCTGGATCGCCGACCAATACCGCCGACGGCAGCACCGAATAGGCCTGGACGAAGGACAGGCAGAAGGTGATGGCGAGGCCGGGGATCAGCAACGGCAGGAAGACCTCGCGGAAGCGGGCGGCCGGGCCGGCGCCCAGCGTCGCCGCCGCGTTCTCCAGCGACGGGTCGATACCGGTGACGTAGGACAGCGTCAGCAGGAAGGTGAAGGGGAAGCCGGTCAGCACCAGCGAGATGAAGACCCCCCAATAGCCGTTCAGCACGGAGATCGGGGTGGACAGCAGCCCGACCGCCATCAGGGCCCGGTTGAACCAGCCCTGCGGCCCGAAATAGAACAGCATGCCTTCGGCCACCAGAACGGTGCCCAGCGTGATCGGCAGCACCAGCAGGGTGGTCAGCAGACGCTGGCGCCGCATCAGCCGCACGCGGAAGGCGATGGGGATGGCGATCAGCAAATTCAGCAGGGTGACCGGGAAAGCCAGCCGCAGCGTCTTGAAGATGGTGCCGTAAAGGAAGGGATCGCTGAAGAACCGGGCATAATTGCCGAACAGCGATCCGTCCTTGGGCTCGAAGGACAGCATCAGCCCGTAGAGGAACGGGTAGATGAACAGCCCCAGGATCAGCGCCACGCAGGGCAGCACCAGCAGGGTCGCCCCGTCGATGCCGCGGGCGGCCAATCGCTGGCGCAGAGTCGGACCCTCGGCGCGGCCTTCGAGGACGGCGCTCATCGCGCGTCTCCGAACACCAGCACGCGGCCGGCATCGGCGCCGAGCCGGACGGCGGCGCCTCGCTGCAACGGATAGGGGGAGGCGAAATGCAGCTCGGTGCCCGACGCGGTAACGCCGACGCCGTGGAAGCCGCGCCCGCGATACTCCACCGCCTCCACCCGCACCGGGATGCCGCTGTCGGTGCCGGTCGGCTCCAGATCGTCGGGGCGGATCGCGGCGACGGCCACCTTGCTCGCGGAAGCGGCACGCATCCGGCCGCGGATCACCGTGCCTTCGATGTTCAGCAGGGCGTCCTCGCCCTCCATTCCGACCAGCTCGCCGTTGACGCGGTTGCGGAAGCCCATGAAGTCGGCGACGTCGAGATGGGCGGGCAGGGCGTAAAGCTCCGCCGGGGTGCCGACCTGCCGGATGGCGCCGTCGCGCAGGACGACGATGCGATCGGCCAGCGACAGCGCCTCTTCCTGGTCGTGGGTGACGTAGATGGTGGTGGAGCCGAGAGACTGGTGGATGCGGCGGATTTCCTGGCGCATCTCCAGCCGCAGCTTGGCGTCGAGGTTGGACAGCGGTTCGTCCATCAGCACCAGCGGCGGCTCGACCACGATGGCGCGGGCGATGGCGACGCGCTGCTGCTGGCCGCCCGACAGCTGGCCCGGCAGCTTCTCCGCCTGCGATTCCAGCCGCACCGCCGCCAGGGCGGCGTCGACCCGCTTTTCCAGTTCCGGCTTCGGCACGCCGCGCATGCGCAGGCCGAAACCGATGTTCTTGCGCACGGTCATGTGCGGGAACAGGGCGTAATTCTGGAAGACCATGCCGAAACCGCGCTCTTCCGGCCGCAGCACGTCGACCCGCCGGTCGTCCAGCATGATGCGTCCACCGCTGACCGGCAGCAGGCCGGCGATGCAGTTCAACGCGGTTGTCTTGCCGCATCCCGACGGGCCGAGCAGGGCGATGAACTCGCCCCGCTCGATGGTGAGGTCCAGCCCTTTCAGCGCCGTGAAGGCGTCGAACTCCCGCCTCACTCCCTGAAGATGCAGTTGCTTGAAGGTGGTGGCTCCGACGGTCATTCCGGGGTCCTGTGGCTGGATGGGGCGCTGTCTTCGGAGGGTCCCGTCGCCCGGGGCCGGGCGGCGGGACCCTCCGTTTCACATCGTCGGCGGGTGCTCGGTCACTTGCCCGTCACTTGCCCTTGCGCGCGCCGATCTCCTCGTCCCAGCGGCGGAAGGCCTGCACCAGCTTGTCGGCGGCGAGCGGCAGTTCGATGGGGTGGTCGGCGATCAGCTTGTCGTAAGTCGGGCGGCCGAACTCGGCGATGGCGTCCTGGCTCTCCTTCGGCGCCATGGCGAGCGTCACGCCCTTCACCGCCGGGCCCGGATAGAAATAGCCCTCGTCATAGGTGTAGGCCTGCTGCGCCGGGGTCAGCAGATGGTTCATCAGGTCCAGGAGGACGGCGAGCTTTTCCGCCGACACGCCCTTGGGGATGCACATGTAATGGGCGTCGGCGACCCAGCGGAAATTCTCCACCGCGAAGACCTCGGCCGACTTCGGCACCACGCCGAGCACCCGCGGATTGATGTCCCAGCCGGTGGTCGACACGATGATGTCGAGCGACCCTTCGCCCAGCGCCTTCATGGTCGGCGTGGTGCCGCCCGGATAGGCCTCGATGGTTTCACCCAGTTCGCGCAGGTAAGCCCAGGTCTTTTCCCAGCCATTGACCGGATCCTTGGGATCCTTGTCACCCAGGATGTAGGGCAGCCCCATCAGGAAGGTGCGGCCGGGACCGGAGTTGGCCGGGCGGGCATAGGCGAAGCGCTTCGGATTGGCCTTCGCCCAGGCCAGCAGCTCCGCCGCCGTCTTCGGCACCTGCTTCACCCGTTCCGGCGCATATTCGAACAGCGGGCCCGACGGGTAATAGGTGACGACCACGCCCTGGCCTTCGGCAAGGCCCTGCATGCGGGCGGCCGGCTCCAGATAGATGTCGGACAGTTTCGGCAGGTCGCCGGCGCGGTCCGGCAGCAGATTGACCCACAGCTTCTGGTCGATGCCGGCGGACAGCACGTCGGTGCCGGTCAGCACCAGATCGATGTCGACCCGGTTGGCGTCCTGCTGCGCCTTCAGCTTGCCGGGGAGTTCCGGCGCCGGCGCCTTGGAGAAGACGATGCGCGATGCCCAGTCGGGCTTGGCCTTGCGGTAATTCTCGATGGCCTTCTGGGTCAGCGCCAGATTGCCGGCAACGTCCACCACATTCAGCGTGACCGGGCTCGCCGGCTTCGGCAAAGCGGCGAATACCGGCCGGCCAGCGGCCAGCAGACCGGCAGTGCCGGCGGATGCCGCAAGGAAACCGCGTCTTGAAATCCCGAGGTCGATCATCTGGAGGTCCCTCCCCTTCAAGGCATTTTTTGGGTGTGGCCGGCAGGTTGGAAGCGGCCGGTGCACCAAAGGTGCCGGCCGGACTGCAATCGATGTCGCTGATGATACGGATGATTCGTGTATCCGAATGCTAGTATGGTAGCCGAGTGCCCGCAAGCCGAAACTTGTATGGTAGTCCCCCGCGCATGCAATTTTGCGCAGGAGGCGGAAGAGCGGACGGGCTTTGCACAGGTCGTTATGCGACGTCGCATTTCTCAGCGCTGCGACTTATGGAAATCATCTCGCACCAGCACACGGACGGTTGAAACTTCCGACAGAATCGGCATGCTGTCGCCGATGGTCTGACCACTTCGCGTGCAAGGAGGTCCCCTGCACGGAAAATGATCATCCCCGTTCGCGCGTCGCCTCTATCCGTCCATCCTCGACCAGGAAACCGTCGCCCATGTCCGCCATCCTGCTGCAGGAAAGTTCCGAGACGAAGGACCAGCCGCTCCGCGAAGACATCCGCCTGCTGGGGCGCATCCTGGGCGACACCGTCCGCAGCCAGGAAGGGGAGGCGGTGTTCGACATCGTCGAGCGCATCCGCCAGACTTCGATCCGCTTTCACCGTGAAGAGGACCAGGGCGCCCGCAAGGAGCTGGAGGCGATCCTGAACAGCCTGTCGCCGCCGCAGACGGCGCGGGTGGTGCGGGCCTACAGCTTCTTCTCGCACCTCGCCAACATCGCGGAGGACCAGCACCACATCCGCCGCACCCGCGCCCATGCGCTTGCCGGGTCGGCGGCGCGCGACGGCACCATGGCCCATGCGCTGGACGAGGCGGCGAAGGCCGGCATCACCACCCAGCAGCTGAAGGAGTTCTTCGACGGCGCGCTGGTCAGCCCGGTTCTGACCGCCCACCCGACCGAGGTGCAGCGCAAGAGCATCCTGACCGTGCAGATGCTGGTCGCCAAGCTGCTGGCCGAGCGCGACCATGGGCCGATGACGCCGGAGGAGGAGGACACCAACCTCGAATCGCTCCAGCGCGCCGTGCTGACCCTGTGGCAGACCGCGATCCTGCGCGCCACCAAGCTGGCGGTGACGGACGAGGTGGCCAACGGCCTGACCTTCTACGACTATACCTTCCTGCGCGAGATGCCGCGCTTCTATGCCCAGCTGGAAGACCATCTGCGCAAGACCGACCCGTCCTGGACGACGACGGAGCTGCCGTCCTTCCTGCGGATGGGCAGCTGGATCGGCGGCGACCGCGACGGCAACCCCTTCGTCACCGCCCCCGTGCTGCGTCAGGCGATGCGAATGCAGAGCACCCGCGCCCTGCAATTCTATCTGGACGAGCTGCACACGCTGGGGTCGGAGCTGTCACTCAGCACCCGCGTCATCGACGTGTCGGAACCGCTGCGCCAGCTGGCCGAGCGTTCGCCCGACCCGTCGCCGCACCGCAAGATGGAGCCCTACCGCCGCGCGATTTCCGGCATCTATGCGCGGGTCGCCGCGACGCTGCGGACGCTGGACGGGCTGGAGGCGCCGCGCCACGCCGTGGGCGACGCGCCGGCCTATCAGACCCCGGCGGAATTCCGCGCCGACCTCGACATCATCGACCGCTCGCTGACCGTCAACGGCTCGGCGGCACTGGCGAAGGGCCGGCTGCGTCACCTGCGCCGCGCCGTCGACCTGTTCGGCTTCCATCTCGCCAGCATCGACCTGCGCCAGAACTCCGACGTGCATGAGCGTTCGGTGGCGGAGCTGCTGTCCTTCGCCGACGCCGGCGTCGATTACACGGCGCTGTCGGAGGACGAGCGGATCGAGGTCCTGGTGCGCGAGCTGGACACCAACCGCCCGCTGGCCTCCGGCTACGCCGACTATTCCGAAGAGACCAGTTCCGAACTGGACATCCTGCGCACCGCCGCCGAAGCCCGCGTCCGCTTCGGCACCGATGCGGTGGTGAACTGCGTCATCTCCAAGACCGACGGCGTGTCCGACATCCTGGAGGTTGCCGTCCTGCTGAAGGAAGCCGGGTTGCTGCGCCCGAAGGACAAGGCGCTGGACCTGAACATCGCCCCGCTGTTCGAGACCATCGGCGACCTGCGCAACTGCGCCGCCACCATGGACCGGCTGCTGTCGATTCCGGCCTACCGGCGCTTCCTGGAGAGCCGCGGCAATCTGCAGGAGGTGATGCTCGGCTATTCGGACAGCAACAAGGACGGCGGGTTCCTCACCTCCGGCTGGGAGCTTTACAAGGCCGAGATCGCGCTGGTCGAGGTGTTCGCCAAGCATGGCGTGCGTCTGCGGCTGTTCCACGGCCGCGGCGGTTCGGTCGGCCGCGGCGGCGGCCCCAGCTATCAGGCGATCCTGGCCCAGCCGGCCGGCGCGGTGCAGGGCGCCATCCGCATCACCGAGCAGGGCGAGGTCATCGCCGGCAAATACTCCAACCCGGAGGTCGGCCGCCGCAACCTGGAAACGCTGGCCGCGGCGACGCTGGAAGCAACGCTGCTGCATCCGGAATCGGCCGCTCCCTGCACCGACCTGTTCCTCCAGACCATGGAAGAGCTGTCGGAGCACGCCTTCAAGGCCTATCGCGGGCTGGTCTACGAGACCGAGGGATTCGAGAAGTATTTCTGGGAATCGACGGTGATCGGCGAGATCGCCAACCTCAACATCGGCAGCCGCCCGGCCTCGCGCAAGAAATCGACCAGCATCGAGGATCTGCGCGCCATTCCCTGGGTGTTCAGCTGGGCGCAGTGCCGCCTGATGCTGCCGGGCTGGTACGGCTTCGGGTCGGCGGTGAAGGCCTATCTGGCCCAGCATCCCGACGGGATGGAGCGGCTGCGCGCCATGCATCGCGACTGGGGCTTCTTCAGCACGCTGCTGTCCAACATGGACATGGTGCTGTCCAAGTCGAACATCGCCATCGCATCGCGCTATGCCGGTCTGGTGTCTGATCCGGCTCTCCGCGACGCCATCTTCACCCGCATCCGGGCGGAATGGCAGGACAGCATCGATGCCCTGCTGGCGATCACCGAGCAATCGGCCCTGCTGGAGAAGAACCCGCTGCTGGCGCGGTCGATCCGCAACCGCTTCCCCTATCTGGACCCGCTGAATCACGTCCAGGTCGAGCTGCTGAAGCGTCACCGCACCAGCGACAGCGGCGAGCAGATCGCCCGCGGCATCCATCTGACCATTAACGGCATCGCCGCCGGCCTGCGCAACAGCGGCTGATATCCCTGCCGTTTTCTTGCCGCAGCGCAGCGGCGGGCGACGTTCCGCCGCATGGTTGCCGACAAAAACGCCCTTCCTCCGCTGCGAGGAAGGGCGTTTTATGTTTGCGGACGAACGGCTTGGTCCGTCTTGTCCTTTTCTTGTGCGATGCACGATCAACTCTTCGGCATCGCAAAACAAAGCTCGGTCGTTGGTGTTGAGGCCAAAATAAGTCACGACAGATCTGCCGAAAATCACAGTTGATCGTCGATGAGTATTTTGATACCTCATGCCTCCCCGAGAGGAGAAATGGTATGACCACTCAGTCCCAGCAGCAGCAAATGGCCCAGCCGCCTCAATAGCGTGCGGCCACCGGCACCCAGGGCAACCGCAACACCCAAAGCGGCGCCACCGACACCCATGAGGAATTCTGCGGCGGCGCCTGCGGTGCCGGTGCCGGCGCCGCGGTGATCTGGCGCCCGATCACGGTCGAAACCCGGCGCTGACCAGCGACGGTCTCCGCATGAGAAAAGCCCCCCTCCGCTGACGGGAGAGGGGCTTTTTTCTTTCGGTTCCGTTTGTGGTTTTCGGCGGACCCGGCGGCCCGGTCAGCCCGCCCGCATGCGGTTGACCAGACTGTCGACCTGAGAGCCCAGCGAGCGCACCTCGTCCGCGACGGTGGAGGAGGCGGTCAGCACGCGGGTGGCGGACTCGCCCGACTCCGCGGCGGCGCGGGCGACGCTGTCGATGTTGCGCCGGACATGCTGGGTGCCGTCCGCCGCCTCGCCGACATTGCGGGCGATCTCGCGGGTGGCCGCACTCTGCTGTTCGACCGCGGCGGCGACGGTGGCAGCGATCTCGTTGATCTCGCGGATGGTGCCGGCGATGGAGCGGATGGCGTCCACCGCATCCTGGGTCACCGCCTGCATCGCCTGGATCTGGCTGGAGATCTCCTCCGTCGCCTTGCCGGTCTGGTTGGCGAGGCTCTTCACCTCGCTTGCCACCACGGCAAAGCCCTTGCCGGCTTCACCGGCCCTTGCCGCCTCGATGGTGGCGTTCAGCGCCAGCAGATTGGTCTGGCTGGCGATGTCGTTGATCAGCTGCACCACCTCGCCGATCTTGTTGGCCGACTGCGACAGCCCCTCCACCGTGCGGTCGGTACGCTCCGCCTCGGTCGCCGCCTTGCGGGCGATCTGGCTGGAGGCGTGAACCTGGCTGCCGATCTCCTGGATCGAGGCCGACAGCTCCTCCGTCGCAGCGGCGACCGCCTTGACGCTGCCTTCGGCCTGCTGGGACGTGCTGGCGGCGGTCGCCGCCTCGCCGGTGGTGGCCTCGGCATTGCGGCTCATCCGCTGGGCCATGTCCTGCATCTCGCCGGCGGCGCGGGCGACGCGGTCCAGCACGCCGCGCACGCTGCTTTCGAAATTCTCCGCCATCTCGACCATGGCGCGGCGGCGTTCGCCGGCGGCACGGCTGCGTTCGGTCTCGGCCCGCGCATTGGCGGCACTGGCCTCGTTGGCGGTGTCGCGGAAGACCATCAGGGCGCGGGTCATGTCGCCGATCTCGTCGGAGCCGGCGGCGGGGATCGGCGCGTTCAGGTTGCCGGCGGCAATCGCCCGCATGGCGTCGGACAGCTGGCTGAGGCGCGCGACGATGTTGCGGCCGACCACGAACCAGGCCAGCGCCGCGGCGCCGATCAGGCTGCCGGCCGCGAACAGGATCAGCATCTTGCGCCCGGCCGACAGCGCCTCGGTGGCCCCGGCGGCGGCGGTGTCCGCCTCCTGCTTCATCGCGGCGATCTGGCCGTCGACCATGCCGGCGAACTGCTGGGCGATCTGGCGGTTCTCCGCCAGCACCTTCTCGTTCTCGGCGGCGGCGCCGAGTTCGGAGCGGCGCAGCTTGAACAGGCTGTTGTCGCCCTTGCCGAAGCCGGCCAGCAGCTCGGCACTCTTCACCAGCTTCGGCAGCCCGTCGTCGCCGGCGGCCTGGAGCGCTTTCAACCGCTCCTCCATCGCCTTGGCGGCGGTGGTGAAGCGGGTTTCCAGCATGGCCAGCCGGTCGGCGCTGGGCGCCTGCGTCGCCTCGTTCAGCGCGCCGACGGTGGCGGCGGCGTAGGTCGACAGTTCCAGATATGTGCGGAAGCGGGCCAGACCGTCGCCCAGCAGATCCTGCATCGAGTCACGGGTCTGCGAACGGATGTTGACGCTCGACAGCTTGATCTCGGCCTTCAACCGCATCAGCGGCGATTCCATCTGGTCCAGCAGGGCGGCCTGCCGGCGGGCGGCATCGGCCAGGACCTCGGTCGTCTTCTGGCGGATGGCGTCGCGCTCGGCGCTGCCGGCCGGCGATTCCAGCGCCTTGCGGCGCATGTCGAAGACACCGTCGGCGCCGTCGCCCAGCAGGAAGAAGGCGTCCAGCCCGTCTGAGGTCTCCTTGCTCAGCCGGCTGCCGACCTGGGCGGTGGCGCTGACCATGCGGGCGGCCGCCTCCAGATAATTCTGCTGGAACTGGGTGACGGCGAAGGCGGTTTCGGCGCCCCCGGCGCGCGTCAGCGCCTCCGAGGCGAGCCCCAGGTCGCCGCGCACCTCGTACATGGTGATCAGCGAGCGGATGGCGTCGCCCTGCGAATTCATGTCGCGCTCGGTGCTGCTGTCCAGCGCCTCGCCCTTGCCGCGCAGCGTGGCGCCGGCCCGCTCGGTCAGCGGGGCGAGGTTGGCGAGGAAGGCGTCGTAGGCCTTGGCCAGATCGACCGCTATCGTCTCGCGCGTGCCGCGGACGGACAGGCGCAGGTTGGCGGCGGCGTTGCCGCGTTCCAGTGTCGCGATCAGCCCCTGGGTCTTGGCGCGCAATTCGCCGATCCGCGGATCGCCGGACCGGTGGCTCGCCAGCTCCTCCACCAGGGCGCCCAGCGCCTTGCCGTTGCCCATGATCTCGCCATAGACGCGCTCGCGCTCGCTCTGGCTTTCGGCGGCGGCGAGCACCGGAGCGGCGGCGGCGATGCCGCTGCTCTCACCGGACAGGCGCTTCGCCAGTTCCATCTCCGGCAGGCCGGTGCCGACAATCTGCGTCAGCGGCCGCTCCACCGCCGAGAAGGAGGTCAGCCCGACCATGCTGGCGGCGACCGTCATGCCGGCCATGCCGGCGAAGGCGAGCAGAAGCTTGCCGCGCACGCCCAGCCTGCGGCCGCCTGTGGCACCGGCTGGGTGGTGGGGCATCGAGGTGTCGTCGCGCGCGTTCATCGTCATATGCGTCCTGCTCCCCGGAATGTGCGTCCGCTCTGGGCTTTTTGCCCGCTTTGTTCGTTGCTGCCGGCTGCAAACCGCTCCCCTGCTCCCAGGGACTGTCCCGATCCACACTGCTTGGCAGACCAACCATACCGCAGTGTGGTTGACAGATCCTTACGGGGGAACTCGCATTTTCTGCCTGCATCGGTCATAATCCAATCGTCACGCCCTGTTCGGATGGTGACTCGGTGTGCGTCATTATGACCATCCGCAGCCCACGAACGTTATAGGGCCTCTTCCCGTTCCCGGCCGCATGATAGTCTCAGACCGGAAGTCATCGACGATGGGGAGAGGCATGCGGGTCTGGCAGTCGGCGTTTGCACCTCCGGGGGTGGAACTGTCTCCGCAGTCCGCCGATCTCGTCCTGGTTTTCGGCTCCGTCGACATCTTCGACAGTCCAGGCTTCGCCACCCGGCTGACCGCCGCCTATCCCGACGCGATAGCGGTTGGATGCAGCACGGCGGGCGAGATCGCCGGGGACAGCGTCCTCGACGGTTCCTGCATCGCCACCGCCATCCGTTTCGGCAAGGGCACCGCCGTCACCGCCACGGAGGCCGGCATCGCATCCGCGGACGACAGCCAGCGCGCGGGCGAGGCGCTCGGGGACGCGCTGACCGCCCGGCCGGGCCTGTCGGGGGTGCTGCTGTTCGCTCGCGGCGTCGGGGTCAACGGCAGTGCGCTGATCGACGGGCTGTCTTCGCGCCTGCCGTCCGGCGTGCCGGTATCGGGCGGGCTGGCCGGCGACGGCGGTGCTTTCGTCCGCACGCTGGTGCTGGGGCCGTCCGGCGTGTCCGACGGGCGGGCGGTGGCGGTCGGGCTGTATGGCGATGCCGTGCATCTGGGCCTCGGGTCCGTCGGCGGCTGGGAGCCGTTCGGGCCGGCGCGCAAGGTGACAAAGGCGGTCGGCAACCTGCTGCTCCAGCTGGACGGCGAGCCGGCGCTGAACGTCTACAAGCGTTATCTCGGCGATTATGCCTGCGACCTGCCGGCATCCGGCCTGCTGTTCCCCTTCGAGCTGCTGAACGGCAACCACGATTCGGTCGGGTTGATCCGCACCATCCTCGGCATCGACGAGACGGCCGGCGGGCTGATCCTGGCCGGTACGGTGGAGGAAGGCTTCTATCTGCGGCTGATGCATGCCAGCACCGACGGGCTGGTCGACGGGGCGGAACAGGCCGGCGCCATCGCCGCCGCCGCCAGTGCCGGCACCATGGGAAACGATACCACCGACGAAACGGCGGGAGACCGGCTCGCCCTGCTGACCAGCTGCGTCGGGCGCAAGCTGGTGATGGGCGACCGGGTGGAGGAGGAGGTGCAGGCGGTGGCCGACCGGATGGGGCCCGGCACCGTGCTTGCCGGCTTCTATTCCTATGGAGAGATCGGTCCGATGCGCGATCTGGTCGATTGCCGGCTGCACAACCAGACGATGACGGTCGCCCTGCTGACGGAACGCTGACCGCATGCATCGCCTGCTGCAAAGCCAGTTCAAGCGGGTGCTGGGCCTGCCGACCGCCGAGGCGGCGGACTCCGTCCTGGCGGAGCTGAAGGCGCTCGCCGGCACCGCCGGCCTGTCGGCGGAGGCGGCGCGGATGCTGGAGACGCTGCCGGCGCTGTTCAACCGCATCGGCCAGAGCTATGAGCAGGCCGACCGCGACCTGACGCTCCGGGCGCGCAGCCTGCAGCTGAGTTCGGAGGAGTTGGCCGATACCAACGAGCGCCTTCGGCGCGAGGCGGCGGCGCAGGCCCATGCTATCCGCCGGCTGCGCGGCATTGCCAACAGCCTGCTGCGGGCGGACGGCCGCCCCGAACTGCCGGATGCGGCCGACAGCAGCCCGACCGACAGCCTGGAACGGCTGAGCCAGCTGATGGCGGGGCTGGTGGAGGAACGCTCCGCTGCGCAGCGGGCGCTGGAACAGCAGAAATTCGCGCTCGACCAGCATGCCATCGTCAGCATCACCGACCACCGCGGCATCATCACCTACGCAAACGACAAGTTCTGCCAGATCAGCGGCTTCCCCCGCGAGGAGCTGCTGGGCCGGTCGCATCGCATCGTCAATTCCGCTCGCCACCCTTCCGGATTCTTTGCGGAGATGTGGCACACCATCATGGATGGGCAGGTCTGGCATGGCGAGATCTGCAACCGCACCAAGGCGGGCGAGGAGTATTGGGTGGCGGCGACCATCGTCCCGCAGCTGACCGCCGACGGCCAGCCGCACCAGTACATCGCCATCCGCACCGACATCACCGAGCGCAAGCGGATGGAGGCGGAGCTTGAGGACAGCCGCCGCTTCCTGCAGAGCATCACCGACAGCATGGGCGAGGGCGTCTTCTCGCTGGACCGCAACGGCTTCTGCACCTTCCTGAATCCGGAAGCCGAACGGCTGCTCGGCTGGTCGCTGGAGGAGCTGCGCGGCATCACCCTGCATGACGCCGTGCATTACAAGGATGGGCAGGGGCGGCCGGTCGCCGGCAAGGACTGCACCGTCCTCAACACCGTCCGGCGCGGTGAGATCCACCGCTCGGAAACCGATCATTTCGTCCGGCGCGACGGTACGATCTTCCCCATCGCGATCACCGCGGTGCCGCTGCGCGAGGATGGCCGCATCGTCGGCTCGGTCACCGTCTTCCAGGACATCACCGAGCGCCAGCGCATGCTGACCGCCTTGCAGGAAAGCGAGGAGCGGCTGACGGTGGCGCTGGACGCCTCCATCACCGGGCTGTGGGACTGGAACCCGGTGACGGACCATGCCTATTTCTCCGACCTCTGGCTCGGCATGCTCGGCTATGCGCCCGGCGAACTGCCGGGCAGGGGCGCCACCTGGCTGGCGCTGTTGCACGAGGGCGACCGCGACCGCGTGCTGGCGACGCTGGAGGATCATGTGGCCGGCCGCGCCCCGGTCTATGAGGTCGAGTTCCGCATGCGCCACAAGTCGGGCGCCTGGGTCTGGATCCTGTCGGCCGGCAAGGTGACGGACCGCGGCGCCGACGGGCTGCCGACCCGCATCACCGGCATCCACAAGGATGTGACCGACCGCAAGCGGACCGAGGATGAGCTTGCCCGCGCCAAGGAGGAGGCCGACCGCGCCAACCGGCAGAAGAGCGATTTCCTGGCCAACATGAGCCACGAGATCCGCACGCCGATGAACGCGGTGATCGGCCTCAGCCACCTGATGACGAAGACGGAGCTGACGCCGCGCCAGCGCGATTACCTCGACAAGATCCACGCCTCCTCGCGCAGCCTGCTCGGCATCATCAACGACATCCTCGACTTCTCGAAGGTCGAGGCCGGCAAGCTGACGATCGAGACGATCCCCTTCCACATCGGCGACGTGTTGCAGGAGGTGGCGACCGTCGTCCTGCCCAAGGTGCGGGAAAAGGGGCTGGAACTGATCGTCGACCTGCATGGCGGCGTGCCGGGCACGCTGGTCGGCGACCCGCTGCGGCTGGGTCAGGTCATCCTGAACCTCGTCTCCAACGCCGTGAAGTTCACCGAACGGGGCGAGGTGGCGGTGACGGTCGGCGGGCGCATCGGCACCGCCGACGATTACCGGCTGGAGGTGGAGGTCTGCGACACCGGCATCGGCATGTCGCCGGAACAGGCCGCCGCCCTGTTCCGCCCCTTCACCCAGGCCGACAGCTCCACGACGCGGCGTTTCGGCGGCACCGGGCTGGGGCTGGCGATCTGCCGGCAGCTGGTGGAGCTGATGGGCGGCACCGTGTCGGTGGAAAGCCGGCCGGGCGAGGGCAGCATCTTCCGCTTCTCCATCCGCTGCCGGGTCGCAGCCGGCGACACCACCGACGACCGGCTGCCGCGCGACCTGATGGACCGCCGCGTGCTGGTGGTCGACGACAGCGACGCCGTCCGCTCGATTCTAACCGACATGCTGGAACGCTTCGGCCTGACCGTCGAAGCGGTCGGCGACGGCCTGTCGGCGCTGCGCCGGCTGGAGGACGGGCAGGCCGGCATCAGGCCGCCGGTGGAGCTGGTGGTGCTGGACTGGCGCATGCCGGACCTGGACGGGGTGGAGACGCTGCGCCGCCTGCGCGCGCTGCCGGGCGCCCAGCCGCCGGTGGTGATGACCACCGCCTACGGCGCCGACGGGGTTCAGGGGGCGCTGGACTGCGCGCTGGAGAACGATGGCACTGCCGGTCCCGACCGGCCGGTCACCGCCGTGCTGGAAAAGCCGGTGACGCCGTCCGCCATGTTCGATTCGGTGATGATGGCCTTGGGCGGGGCTGCGGCCCGGCCCGCCGAGTCCGCGCGCCGGGTGCATGATCCGGCCCAGTCGACCGAGCTGTCGGCACTGGTCGGCCGCAGCGTGCTGCTGGTGGAGGACAATCTGGTCAACCAGCAGGTCGCCTGCGGCCTGTTGGAGCTGGTCGGCATCGAGGCCACCGTCGTCGGCAGCGGCGAGGAGGCCCTGCAATGCCTGCGCGAGGTGAAGTTCGACCTCGTGCTGATGGATGTGCAGATGCCGGGCCTCGACGGCTATGAGACGACGCGGCTGATCCGGCGCGAGCTGGAGCTGTCGAGCCTGCCGATCGTCGCCATGACCGCCCACGCCATGGCCGGCGACCGCGAGCGCTGCCTCGATTCCGGCATGAACGACCACGTCTCCAAGCCGATCGACCCGGAAACGCTCTATGCCGCGCTCGCACGCTGGCTGAAGCCGGTGCGCGGACTCGGCGGCGGCGCGGCGACCACCGGAACTGCTGCAATGCCGGCGGTCTCCCCGGTATCGGCCGCCCAGGCGCTGCCCGACAGCCTGCCGGCGCTCGACCTCGCGGTCGCCCGGCGCAATGTGAACGGCAACCTTGCCCTGCTGCGCCGGATCCTGATCGATTTCGCCGCCACCCACGAGGGGGAGGCGGTGCGGCTGTCCACCGCCGTTTGCGAGGGCCGCTGGAAGGACGTGCTGCGGCTGTCCCACACCTTGAAGGGCACCGCGGCCACCATCGGCGCCATGGAGCTGTCCGGTCTGGCCGGTCGGGTGGAGGCCGGCGCGATGACGGTGCCGCCGGCCATCGGGGACGGCCTGCTCGACCGGCTTGCCGACGCTCTTGCGCGGGTGGTCGAGGGGATCGGCACCCTCGCCCGGCCGGTTGCGGACATCACCCCGCAGCCCGAACCGCCGACATCGGCCGGCCTTCCGCGCGACATGCTGCGCGCCGCGCAGTCGCTGTCCGACCGGTTGGGCGGCCTGCTGATCGCCGGAGATCCGGAAGCGGGCGATCTGGCCGATGCTCTTGCCCGCCTGCTGGCCGGCAGCCCGGTGACGTCCCTGGCCGAGCGGGTGAACCGCCATGCCGGGGCCTTCGATTTCGACGACGCCTCCACTGCCCTGACCGAACTGCGCGACCGCCTGCGCGATTTGAGAGAGACCGCGACATGAGCCTGCCGCACCCGGTTGGACAGTCGAACGGCGACAAGCCGCGCATCCTGATCGTCGACGACGAGCCGATCAACCTGAAGGTCATGGCCGATCTGTTGCGCGACAGCTACGGCCTGATCGTGGCGAAGGACGGCCCGCAGGCGCTTGCCCGTCTGGCCGGCGACCCGCTGCCCGACCTGATTCTGCTGGACGTGATGATGCCGGGCATGGACGGGGTCGAGGTTTGCCGGAGGCTGAAGGGCGACGCCCGCACCCGCGGCGTGCCGGTGATCTTCATCACCGCCATGGGGCAGGTCCATGACGAGACCCGCGGGTTCGAGGTGGGGGCCGTCGATTACATCACCAAGCCGATCTCCCCGCCGGTGATGCTGGCGCGCGTCCGCACCCACATCGCGCTCCGCGAGGCGCAGCGCGCGCTCGCCGACCAGAACCGGCAGTTGGAGGATCGTGTGGCGGAACGCACCCGCGACCTGCTGCGCGCCCAGGACGCCACCATCCGCGCCATGGCCTCGCTGGCGGAAACCCGGGACAACGAAACCGGCAACCACATCCGCCGGACCCAGAACTATGTGCTGGCGCTCGCCCTCCATCTCAGCCGCGACCCGCGCTATGCCGGCCAGTTGGACGAGGAAACCATCGAGCTGCTCTACAAATCGGCGCCGCTGCACGATGTCGGCAAGGTCGGCATCCCGGATTCGATCCTGCTGAAACCGGGCAAGCTCAGCGACGACGAGTTCCATGTGATGAAGACCCACGCGGCGCTGGGGCACGACGCCATCTTCGCCGCCGAAGGGCAGGCCGACCTCGCCATCGCCGGCGAAAGCTCGTTCCTGCGCATCGCGCGGGAGATCGCCCACGGCCATCACGAGCGCTGGGACGGCACCGGTTATCCCCAAGGCTTGGCGGGGGAGGCGATCCCGCTGTCGGCCCGCCTGATGGCGGTCGCCGACGTCTACGATGCGCTGATCAGCCGCCGCTGCTACAAGCCGCCCTTCCCGCACGAAAAGGCGGCCTCCATCATCCGCGACGGCAGCGGCAGCCATTTCGATCCCGCCATCGTCGCCGCCTTCAACGCTCTGGAAGACGAGTTCACGGACATCGCCAGCCGTTATAAAGACGAGGAGTGAGGATCGCGCGCCATGTGGCGCCCATCCTCAGAACAGTTCGATCTCGACGTCGCGCCGGCCGATCACCGCAGCCTCCTGGCCGTCCGAATCCAGAATGTGGATCGGATCCCCATCGCAATCGTCCGACATCGCCTGGGCGATCTCAATCAGTTGAATCGGCAGCCGCATCCGGCCATTCGGCAACCGGTCGGCGCGGCAGGGGGCGATGGTGACGGTGATGGCCATGGAGGGTGTTTCCGTTTGAACTGAACCGCGACCAAGGGAGCAAGGCTCATACCAAAGTAGGGCGGTAAAGCTCTCGATCAGGGAAAGACCTTATGCGCACGAAAGATTGGAGCGGCACGCCGTCGTGACCGGCCCCCTCCACCCGTCACGGGTCGCGCGCCTGTTAACCATGACCGGGATCGTCGGACGGAAACCGTCGCCCGACGCTGCATTCTGCGACGCAGCAGGCAATCGCAGAATGCGGAATCGCGAGCCTGACCGGACCTGCCCGTAACCGTGGGCTCAGACCCAGGAATCGTCCCCGCCGCTGCCGCCATCGTCGAAGGACGGATCGTCGTACGATGCGTCGTCGGCCGGCGGCGGGTCGGGCGCATAGGCGGCATCCTGCGCCGTGTCGCCGCCCGCATCGCTTTGCGGGCCCTGGTCTTCGCCGTAGTAGTTGTTGGTGATCACCGTCTCGTTGATCGTCTCGCCGGCCATGGGCTGGGCCATCGCCGTGCCGAAGGGACCGGGCGAATGGTGCAGCAGCGAGGAAATGGCGCTCGCCGCCAGCATGCCACCGGCCACGCCGGCTGCGGTCTGCGCCGCACCGGCGAAGAATCCGCCGCCGCGCGGGGCCATGCCCGGCTGCGGGAAAGGCGAGGGGCTGTATTGCTGCTGCGGATAGGCGGCACCGGGCGCCGCCCCCCACGGGCTGCGGCCGGCGGCGGGCTGTTGGGGCGGCTGTCCCTGGGGCGCCTGCGGATAGGAGGGGGCAGGGGGAGGTTCGGCGCCACGGCCCCACGGGCTGCGTCCGATGCCGAGCGCGTTGGACAGGAAGCTGCCGCCGGACTGGGCCGGCTGGGCCGGACGCTCGCGCAGCTGGCGCTCCAGCTCCTCGATCCGGGTCTGTGCCGCGGTCAGCGCCTGCTGCTGCACCAGGACGGTCTGCGCCATGTAGTAGGACGACAGCGGCTGGTCCTGCACCGACCGGCGGATGAAGTCCTCCGCTTCGGCGTCGCGCGGCTGGGAGGTCTGCTGGGACTCCACATCGCGCAGGCGGCGGAACAGGTCGGACAGAAGCGTGCGTTCCTCGGGGGTCATCGACGTCTCCTAAGACATGGCGCCCATCGCAAGGGGACACCGCCCCTACATGTGGAGTCGCCATCCCCCGCAGGACAAGTCCCTTGTGAGGTGTCCCCGCCTTGAGAGACTGTCCCGCCCCACAACACCGCGCCGGTCAGTTAGTTTCGCGTCTTAAGCAATATTGCGCAAAAATTCCAGAGACTTGCCAAAGGTTCCGAACTTGGGTCTTTGGATGGTGGATCGTCGGGCTGACCATTGTGGGACGTGGGCGGCTATATCGGCTATGGCGTACCGGAATTAACATATGACATTGACGGGGGTGCCTTTTTTCCCATCGATAGGCCACATTTGTGATGCGACCGCCCGGCGGCGCCGGTTGAGAAGCCGAGACCAAGATGAACAGGCGCCGAGAGATGGTGGAACTGACCGACCTGGAGCGCGATGCGCTGACCGAGTTGGTGAATATGGGGGTCGGCCGCGCCGCCACCCATCTCAGCCGCATGGTCAACGACCAGGTTCTGCTGTCCGTGCCGACCGTGGACATCGTCAGCCGGCAGGAGGCGTCGGATTTCCTGTCTGCGCGCGAGCGCAGCGGGCTGGTGGCGGTGGAGCAGCAGTTCCAGGGCTCCTTCGACGGCCGCGCCATGCTGATCTTTCCGGAGGCCAACAGCCTGGAACTGGCCCGCGCGGTCCTGGGCGGCGACCTGACCCTGGCGGAAATCGTCGATCTGGAGCAGGACGCCCTGGCTGAGATCGGCAACATCATCCTGAACGGTTGCCTGGTGGTCGTCGCCAACGCGCTGAAGGACCGGCTGACCATCTCGTTGCCGGCGGTGCTGCGCGGCGACGGCGCCAACATCCTCAAGGACAAGGTCGGCGGCGGCGATGAGCTGGTGCTGTTCCTCTATATCGATTTCACCATCCGCAGCCGCAGCATCCGCGGCTACATCGCCCTGCTGATGGGGGTTTCGTCCCTGCAGTCTCTGAAGCAACTGATCCACGCCTTCATCGAAGGCATCGCCGCCGAAGAACCCACATCCGCTGGAACGTCGCCTCATGGCTCCCAGATTGCCTGAACAACCCACCTGGGCACTGGATGTCCTCGGCGCGCTGGATGCCGGCGTCCTGCTTCTGGACCGCCATTGCCGCGTTCTCTACTGGAACGGCTGGATGGAGCAGGCCTCCACCCTGACGGCCAGGGAGATCCTCGGGCATGATCTGTTCGACGCCCTGCCCAACCTGCGGGAATCGCGCCTGCACATCGCCGTGCGCGACACGCTGGCCACCGGCGCGCCCGGCGTCCTGTCGCACACGCTGAACCCGATGCTGTTTCCGCTGCGCCTGCCGGACGGGCGGCGGATGGTCCACAATGTGGTGATCCGTCCGCTGCCGTCGCACGCACCCTCGCCCCATGCGCAATCCGCGGGCAACGAGGCGCGCTGCCTGATCCAGGTGACCGATGTCACCGCGTCGGTGAACCGCGAACGGGTTCTGCGCGAACAGCGCGACGCGCGCTATCGCGCCATCGTCGACACCGCGCCCGACGCCATCATCACCACCGACACCCGCGGCATGGTTCAGTGGATGAACGGCACCGCCACGCGTCAGTTCGACTATCGCCCGGACGAGCTGATCGGACAGAGCGTCGCGGTGCTGCTGGGCGGGGATGCTCCCGACTGGATTGCCATGGCGGAGGGCAGCGGGCCGGGGGCTGTCGGCATGGATACCGCAGCCCAGCCGGTGGAGCTGTCCGGCCGGCGCCGCGACGGCAGCCACATCGACCTGGAACTGTCGATGGCGCGCTGGGAATCGGAAGGGCGCAGCTTCATCACCGGCATCCTGCGCGACATCACCGAACGTCGCCGCACCCGGGAGGAGCTGCGGACCAGCGCGCTTGCCATGCGACAGCTGGCCGAGCAGACCAAGGCGACGCTGGACGCGCTGCCGGCCTTCATCGCGGTGCTCGACCGCTCCGGCCACATCGTCTCGGTCAACCGCGCCTGGGCCGAAGCCGGGCCGGAAACGACCTTCCTCGGCCAGGGCTGCATCGTCGGCGACGATTATCTCGACCATTGCGGCCGGGGCGAGACCGCCGACCCGCGCGCCGACCCCGTGATGGACAACCTGCGCCGGCTGTTGAGCGAAGGCGGACCGCCGGTGTCCGCGGAATATGTCACCAACAACCAGCACTGGTTCCGCTGCCTCGCCGCCCCGATGCCGGCAGGCCCCTTCGGCGGCACTGTGCTGATGCACATCGACGTGACGGAGATCAAGTCGATGGAGGCGGCGCTGCGCAAGCTGGTCGGCCAGAAATCGACCCTGCTTCGCGAGGTCAACCACCGCGTCAAGAACAGCCTGCAGCTGGTGTCCAGCCTGCTGACCCTGCAGACGCTGAGCCTGCCCGACGAGGGGGTGCGGGTGCATTTCCAGGATGCCCGCAGCCGCATCGAGGCGATTGCCCGCGTCCACAACCGGCTCTATCAGGCCGACCAGTTCCAGACCATTGAGTT
The DNA here is from genome assembly GCF_002573965.1 of Azospirillum palustre. Lineage (NCBI taxonomy): Bacteria > Pseudomonadati > Pseudomonadota > Alphaproteobacteria > Rhodospirillales > Azospirillaceae > Azospirillum > Azospirillum palustre. Next base: position 136,106 of record NZ_PDKW01000038.1, read on the forward strand.
CGGCACCTACCTGAACGAGCTGTGCGAGGATCTGGCGCGGGCATCCGGCGGCGACAGCATGTGCGACATCGTCGTGCGGTCGGACGTGATCGACCTGCCGATCGACCATGCCGCCCCGCTCGGCCTGATCGCCAACGAACTGATCACCAACGCGGTCAAACATCGCGGCAACGGCCCGGCGCGGGTGACGGTGAACTTCCGTCGAGAAGGCGAAAAGCTCGGCCTGACCGTCTCGGACCGCGGGCCGGGCCTGCCGTCCAACTTCGACATCCGCAAGAGCCGCAGCCTGGGCATGCGCCTGATCTCCAGCCTCGCCGGCCAGATCCGGGCCAGCGTCGACATCGACACCACCACGCAGGGCACCACCTTCCGCATCGAGCTGCCGGTGCCGGACGAGGTGCCGCTGCTGGAAACCTCTTCGCCAGAGGAGATCTCGGGATGAAGATCCTGCTGGTTGAAGACGAGGTGCTGATCGCGCTCGAACAGCAGCTCTATCTGGAGAATGTCGGCCACAGCGTCATCGGCCCGGCGGTCACTGCCGTGGAGGCGGTGGAAATCGCCGCGGACGACAAGCCGGATCTCGCCCTGGTCGACGTGCATCTGGGCATGGGCACCAACGGCATCGACGCCGCACGGGGACTGACCAGGCTGGGTGTGCCCTGCCTGTTCATCACCTCCTTCCGCGACGAGCTGAAGAAGGATGGCCCGCTGACCGGCATCGGCTGCCTGCCCAAGCCCTTCACCGAAAGCGGCCTGCTCGCCGCCGTCGACGTCGCCCGTGCCATCCTGGCGGGGGAGACGCCGCGCAACGTGCCGCAGACGATGGAACTGTTCGTGTGAGGGGAGGGGGCTTTCCCTCGCCTCAGCCCCCGATCCGCCGGACCGGCTCCGGCGCCGATTGCTGCTCGAACAGGCGGCGATAGAGCCCGCCCGGCCGGTGGAGCAGGGCGGCGTGGCTGCCTTCCTCCACCACCCGGCCCTGGTTGAAGACCAGGATGCGGTCCAGCGTACGCACGGTGGACAGGCGGTGGGCGATGATGATCGCCGTGCGCCCCTGCATCAGCCGCTCGATGGCTTCCTGGATCAGCGCCTCCGATTCCGAATCCAGGCTGGAGGTCGCCTCGTCCAGGATCAGGATCGGCGCGTCGGCCAGGAAGGCGCGGGCCAGCGCCACCCGCTGCCGCTCGCCGCCCGACAGCTTGACGCCGCGCTCGCCGACCAGCGTCGCATAGCCCTTGGGCAGGCGGGCGATGAAATCGTGGGCGTTGGCGAGCTTGGCCGCCCGCTCGATCTCCGCCATCGACGCGCCGGGACGGCCATAGGCGATGTTCTCCGCGAGCGTGCGGTGGAACAGGATCGGCTCCTGCGGGACGATGGCGATCTGGGAGCGCAGGGAGTGCTGCGTCGCCTCCGCCACCTCCTGCCCATCGATCAGCACCCGGCCGTCGGTCACGTCATAGAGGCGCTGGATCAGCTTGACGAAGGTGGTCTTGCCCGACCCCGACGGCCCGACCAGCCCGACCCGTTCGCCCGCCTCGATGGTCAGCGACAGGTCGCGGTAGAGCGGCGTGGTGTGGCCGCCATACTGGAAGGTGACGCGGTCGAAGCGCACCTCGCCCGCCTGGATGCGGATCGGGGTGGCGTCCGGCCGGTCCTCAACCCCCAGCGGCTCGGCATGGATCGCCACCAGCTCCTCCATCTCGTTGACGGAGCGCTGGAGGTGGTTGATGTGCATGCCGATGTCGCGCAGATAGCCATGCACGACGAAGTAGGTGGTCAGCACATAGGCGACGTCGCCCGGCGTCGCCTGCCCGCGCCACCACAGCCAGAGCGCGGTGGCGACCACGGCACTGCGGATCAGCAGCAGCACCACCAGCTGGACGGTGCTGTGGCGGGTGTGGCGGGTCCAGGTGCGATGGGTGCGGCGGCTCCATTTGCCAACGATGCCGGCCAGCCGGTCGTCCTCGCGCGGCTCGGCACCGAAGGCCTTGACCACGGCGTTGCAGCCGACGGCATCGGCCAGCGTCCCGCCGAGCTTGGTGTCCCAGGCGTTCGACAGCCGGGCGGCCGGCGCGATGTAGAGGGTGGAGAACAGCACCGTCATCGCGACGTAGACCGCGGTGCCGAGCGCGATGACCAGCCCCATCGCCGGCCAATGCAGCCCCAGCGTCACCATCGTGCCGATCAGCACGACCAGCGACGGCCACAGCGCCAGCAGCAGCGTGTCGTCCAGCGTATCGAGCGCCCACATGCCGCGGGTGATCTTGCGCACCACCGATCCGGCGAAGCTGTTGGCGTGCCAGTCGGTGGAGAAGCGCTGGATGCGGTGGAAACTGTCCTGGCCGACATCCGCCATGATGCGCAGGGTGAAGGGGATGACGCTGCTCCAGGCGATGTGGCGCATCACCACCATGCCGACGCCGAGCGCCACCATGGCGCCGAAGGCGGTCAGCGCCGCATGCAGCGCCGCGTCGCGGTCGCCCGGCAGCAGGGTGAGGGCATCGACCAGCCGGCCGGCGAACAGCGGCATGAAGACGTCGGCCAGCGTCGACAGGGCGATGGCGCCGGCGATGCCGACGGCCAGCGGGGTCTGGCGGCGCCAGTGACGGAAGGTAAAGGCCAGGACGCTGCGGATGGCGTTCGGGCGCGGGGTGCGTTTCGACTGTGCCATGGGAATCCAACCGGGGCAGGGCCGGCCATGCGGGCGGCGGTGCCGTCAAAGGAGCCATTGGGGAATGCGATGTTGAATTCCCTCTCCCGCCCCGGGAGAGGGAAGGGGCCCATGGCATTGCCATGGGAAGGGTGAGGGGGCAGGCACGAAACCATGCGCTTTGGGAGTCTTGGGTTACCCCTCACCCTCCCCACCGCTTCGCGGCGGGTCCCCTCCCTCTCCCGGGGCGGGAGAGGGCAGTTCGGAGGCTTACGTTAGCGTCACCGGCCCTTCAAATTGGTCTGGCGCGGCTTCATGCCGGACGGCTTGCCGCCAGCCCCGGCGGTCGGCTTCGCCCCCGGCGCCTTGCCCACCGGCGGCACCACACGGCGGCCCTGGCCGGCCTGCTGGGTCAGGAAGGTCTTGCCCCCCTTCTCGCGCGGCTTGGCGGTGGCGCCGACCGGCTGCCAGCCTGGGATCAGATGCTCCTCGCCCGGACCGATCAGGTCCTCGCGGCCCATGCGCTTCAGCGCCTCGCGCAGGATCGGCCAGTTCTCCGGGTCGTGGTAGCGCAGGAAGGCCTTGTGCAGGCGGCGCTGCTTCAACCCCTTCGCCGACGAAACGATTTCCGATCCGACGCGGCGGACCGGCCGCAGCGGGTTGCGCTCGCTGTGGTACATCGCGGTCGCCAGCGACATCGGCGAGGGCAGGAAGGTCTGCACCTGATCCGCCTTGAAGCCGTTCCGCTTCAGCCACAAGGCGAGGTTCATCATGTCCTCGTCCGTGGTGCCGGGGTGGGCGGCGATGAAGTAGGGGATCAGGTAGAGCTTCTTCCCGGCCTCCTTCGCAGCCTTGTCGAACATCCGCTTGAACTCGTCGTAGGCCCCCATGCCGGGCTTCATCATCTTGCCCAGCGGTCCCGGCTCGGTGTGTTCCGGCGCGATCTTCAGGTAACCGCCGACATGGTGGGTCACCAGTTCCTTCACATATTCCGGATTGCGGACGGCGAGGTCGTAGCGCAGGCCGGACGCTATGTGGATCTTCTTCACCCCCGGCACCGCACGGGCCTTGCGGTAGAGCTGGACCAGCGAGGAATGGTCGGTGTTGAGGTTCTTGCAGATGTCGGGGAAGACGCAGGACGGGCGCCGGCAGACCGACTCCGTCTCCTTGTCCTTGCAGGCGAGGCGATACATGTTGGCGGTCGGCCCGCCCATGTCGGAGATGACGCCGGTGAAGCCCTTGGTCTTGTCGCGGATGTGCTCGATCTCGCGCAGGATCGACCCTTCCGACCGGCTCTGGATGATGCGCCCCTCATGCTCGGTGATCGAGCAGAAGGAACAGCCGCCGAAGCAGCCGCGCATGATGTTGACCGAGAAGCGGATCATTTCCCACGCCGGGATGCGCGCATCGCCGTAGGACGGATGCGGCGCGCGGGCATAGGACAGGTCGTAGACGCCGTCCATCTCGTTGGTTTCGAGCGGAATCGGCGGCGGGTTCAGCCAGACATCGCGGTCGCCGTGGCGCTGGACCAGTGCGCGGGCGTTGCCGGGATTGCTCTCCTGGTGCAGCACGCGGCTGGCATGGGCATAGAGCACCTTGTCGGCCGTCACCTGCTCGAAGCTGGGCAGCCGCACCGCCATGCGGTCGGCACCGGCGGCGCGCGGCGAGACCGGGGCGGACGGATCGTCGATGGAGCTGCTGTCCACCACCGTCCAGCCGTCCGGCAGGGACGAGCGCATGATGGCGGTGCCGCGGATGTCGGTCATCGCCTTGGGCGATTCCCCCTTCAGCGCACGCTGGGCGATCTCGATGATCGCACGTTCGGCATTGCCGTAGACCAGCATGTCCGCCTTGGAATCGACCAGGACGGAGCGGCGGATCTTCTCGCTCCAATGATCGTACTGGGCGATGCGGCGCAAGCTGGCCTCGATGCCGCCCAGCACGATGGGCACGTCCTTGAAGGCTTCGCGGCAGCGCTGGGAATAGACGATCACGGCGCGGTCCGGCCGCTTTCCGCCCTCGTCGTTCGGCGTGTAGCTGTCGTTGTGGCGCAGGCGGCGGTCAGCCGTGTAGTGGTTGACCATCGAATCCATGTTGCCGCCGGTCACGCCCCAGAACAGCCGCGGCTTGCCCAGGATCTTGAACGGCTCCGCACTGCTCCAGTCCGGCTGGGCGATGATGCCGACGCGCAGGCCCTGCGATTCCAGCAGACGACCGATGATCGCCATGCCGAAGCTGGGATGGTCGATGTAGGCGTCGCCGGTGACGACGATGACGTCGCACTGGTCCCAGCCCAGCCGGTCCATTTCTGCGCGCGACATCGGCAGGAAGGGCGCCGCCTTGGGGCGCACGCTCCGGTCCGGGCGGTGGGCGAACAGGTTGGGGGCCGCGAGCATCGCGTTCTCCGGGTCTCAATCAACAATGCGGATGGATAAGCCGACAGTCTTACCTTGTCAGCCGGCAAATTCCCACCGCTGATAACGCAGCGGAGCAATGGGACATTGTGCGGCGTGGCGCGACAGCTATGTGGGACGCCCCACAGCCGGTGCAAGGGCCGGCCATGGGGGCCGCCAGGGAGCAAGCCACGGGAGAGGGCAGGGCGGTGGAGAAGTCAGGCCGCAACGCCGCCCGCTTCTCCCGCCCGGCCGTTGCGCCGCGCCACCACCCAGCCGATCAGCGCGCCCACCAGCATCACCAGGGCCGCGATCAGGAAGGCGGCGCCCGGATGCGGGAACAGCGGATCGCTGCCCACCGAGGCGGAATAGACCGTGCCGAAGAAGACCGGCGACAGGATGCCGGCGACGCTTGCCACGCTCATGTTGGCGCCCTGCAGCTGGCCCTGTTCGGACGGGCTGACCCGTTGCGTCATCAGCGACTGGATGGTCGGCATCGCCAGCCCCCACAGCGCATTCGGCACGATGGCGAAGGCGAACCAGCCGCCGTCCGGCGCCAGCCCCATGCAGGCCAGCCCGACCGCCCCGCCGAACAGGCCGACGATCATCGTGCCGCGGTCGCCCAGCCATTTCACCACGCGCGACACCACCAGCCCCTGCATGAGCATGTCGAGTGCACCGACCATCGACAGCAGAAGCCCAACGTCCCAGGCACTCCAGCCATAGCGGTGCGCGGCATAAAGCACGAAGACGGCGGGGAAGACCTGATGGGAGACATGCAGCATGAAATTGACCATCGACAGGCCCGACAGTTCCGGGTGCGAGCGCAGCAGCTGGAACGCTCCGAACGGGTTGGCGCGGCGCCAGGAAAAGGCCATGCGGCTTTCCTGCGGAAGCGATTCCGGCAGCACCGCCAGACCATAGAGGAAGGCAAGCCCGCTGAGCAGGCCGGCACCCCAGAAGGGTGCCCGCGGCGAGATCTCGCCCAGCACTCCGCCCAGCAGCGGTCCGGCGATGAAGCCGGCGCTGAAGGCGGCGCCGATCAGGCCATAGGCGCGCGCCCGCTGCTCCGGCGGCGTCACGTCGGCCATATAGGCGAAGACAGTGGTGAAGCTGGAGGAGGTGATGCCGGCAACGGCACGGCCGACCACCAGCCACCACAAATTCGGCGCCACCGCCATCAGCACATAGTCCGCCGCCAGCCCCAGTGCCGACAGCAGGATCACCGGACGCCGGCCAAAACGGTCGGACAGCGACCCGATCACCGGCGAGGAGAAGAATTGCATCAGCGCCCACAGCGCCACCAGCGCGCCATTGATGGTGCCGGCCTGCGCATCGGCCCCGGCGAACTCCTCGATCAGCGCCGGCAGCACCGGAATGACGATGCCCATCGCCACGATGTCGAGCGCGGCGGTGACGAGAATGAAGGCTATCGCGGCCTTGCGCGGACGAACGGACGACATGGAAAGCCTTTGGACTCAAAAGGTGTAAGCGCCCAAAAAGGGACGCGGGCGTGCCCCGGCCGGAATGGACGGGCCGGGCGGCATCGCGAAGTTGGGGCGGATCATAGGCTGCATGCGGCCTGTTGTGAAGCGAAATATTTCCGATGGCGGATATGTTTTGCCGGGTGAGCGTGCGCCCTTATCCATCATGAACCACGACGGACTCTGCACCTGCTCCGGCTGAGGATGGCTGCATTTCATGAAATCGACTTGTTCGCCGTCGCCATCGGTAAAATCATTCATGCACTGCCGCTTCCTCGGCGGCACAGCAGGAGGAAGGTCGCCATGCAGAGGATCAAGCTGTCCTTTTGGGGGCTTCTGGCGCTGTCGAGCGTGCTGTGGCTTGCCGCCGACCCCTCGATCCTGCAATGGACCGGCTACTTCGCATTCCGCGCCGCCATGGTCCAGCACAGCGGCGTGATCGCCGTCGGCTGCATGAGCGTCGCCATGATCCTGGCTTTGCGTCCACGCTGGCCCGAACCATGGTTCGGCGGTCTGGACAAGATGTACCGCCTGCACAAATGGCTGGGTATCGGCGCCCTCGCATTTGCGGACGTCCACTGGCTTTGGACACAGGGAACGAAATGGGCGGTGGGGTGGGGCTGGCTGGACCGGCCGCGGCGGGGCCCGCGTGCAGCGCCGGGCGCGGCATCGGGTGCAACGCCGGACAACCCGGTCGCCCAGACATTCATCGACCTGCGCGGCATTGCGGAAGCGGTCGGCGAATGGGCGTTCTATGCCATCCTGCTGCTGATCGTGCTCGCACTGATCAAGAGCTTTCCATACCGGCTGTTCCTTCGGACTCACCGCCTGCTGCCGATCGCCTATCTGGCGCTGGTCTTCCACACGGTCATCCTCACCAAATTCGCTTACTGGACCGCGCCCATCGGCTGGGTTCTCGGGGCGTTGCTCGCCAGCGGCACATGGGCCGCCGTCCTGTCCCTGCTAGGCCGCGTCGGTGCCGGACGGCGGGTTCCGGGCACCATCCGCGCCCTCCACACCTATCCTGACCTGCGCGTGCTGGAGGCGGAAATCGACGTGCCGCAGGGATGGCCCGGTCACAAGGCGGGCCAGTTCGCCTTCGCCGTGTCGGACGCCGCGGAAGGTGCACATCCCTATACCATTGCCTCCGCCTGGAACGAGGCCGAGCACCGCATCGTCTTCATCATCAAGGAACTGGGGGACCATACGCAGCGCCTGCCGAGCACGCTGCAGGTCGGTCAGGCGGTGACGGTCGAGGGGCCGTACGGCTGTTTCACCTTCGACGACCAATGCCCTCACCAAATCTGGGTGGGCGGCGGCATCGGCGTGACGCCCTTCATCGCCCGCATGAAGTATCTGGCGATACGTCCGGAGCGGCATCCGCAAGCCATCCACTTCTTCCACACCACACGCGATTATGACGAGGTCGCCATCGCCAAGCTGACCGCCGACGCCGCTGCCGCGGGCGTGTGCCTGCACCTGCTGATCGATGGCCGCGATGGCCAACTGACCGGGGAGCGCATCCGCGCAGCCGTGCCAGGATGGCGCGACGCCAGCGTCTGGTTCTGCGGCCCGACAGGATTCGGGCAGGCGCTGCGGCAGGATTTTGCGGCTCAAGGAATGCCGGTGGAACAGCGCTTCCACCAGGAGCTTTTCGATATGCGATGAGCGTCGCAGCGGAGACGGGGGAAGCGAGACCCTCACGGCGCGTGAACCTGCCAGGCTTGATCCGACGGGCCTCCATAGCCGAAGGCGGATCAAGCCTGTGGACCCACCGGGACGACCGGGCGGGGGAGGTGCCATCTAGGCTGAGTTGGAGAGGGCGGCCAAGTTTGCGGCGAAGACTTCGGCCGGCGTGCGATAATCCAGGCATCGCCGTGGGATGTTGTTCAAGTGTTGGGCGAGGGCTGCGAGGGCTGGAGCAGACCGGTCAGCTTCTGGAGAGGCCCGCGGCAGATGTCGGCGCAGACGGCCATTGGCGTTCTCGACCCCTCCCTTTTGCCAAGGGCTGTGCGGATCACAGAAGTAGCTGTCCATGGGCAAGGCCTTGTAGGCAAAGAATTCTGTCCCGCGATCGAAAGTGATGGTCTGGCGCGCCTGACGGGGAAGCGGGGCGAGGGCTTCGGCGACCCGGCCGATCACTCGCGCGGAGCGGCGATCCTCGTTGGCGAGCAGGATGTGGAAGCGGCTTTGGCGTTCCTGCAAGGAGGTGACGTTGGCTTTGCCGAACTGGCGGGCGAAAATCACCAGGTCGCATTCCCAATGCCCAAAGCTCTGCCGTGTGGCGATGTCGGCCGGGCGGCGGACGATCGAGCGCTCCGCGGGGATCGGGCTGCTGCGCGGTTTGCGTCCCATGCGCTGTCGGCGCCGACGCCGGGCCGCCAGAAACGCATACAGCTTTTGCTCACGCCCTTCGGGGCCATAGATGAACCGGTAGATCGTCTCATGAGACACGGTCCCGGCGGGTAGGGCGTCGCGTTTGAGCCGGCCCGCGATCTGCTGAGGAGATCAGCCTTCCTGAAGCTTGGCGATGACGTGGTCGCGCAACGTCGGGTGCAAGGTCAGCTTTAGCCGACGGCGGGCGCGACGATCTCGGGCATATTTCTGGGCACTGGTGCAGTAGTAGCCCTTGTATTCCTTGCCCCAGCGGTCACGAAACGGATCGTGGTAGAAATTGCGCCGGATTTCCCGGTGGATCGTCGAGCGATGCCGGCCAAGCGCCTCGGCGATCGCCGCTACTGGAACCTGGGCGTCGCGCATATCATGGATCCGGCGCCGTTCCGCAAAACTGATGTGGGAATAATGTTCGCCCATGCCCGCCCCCAAAGCCTAAGTTCCTGTTCTAAAACAAGAGTTGCACTTCAGGATAGAACCCACCCCCGCTCACGAATAAAAACACATAATAATGATTATGGAAATCATTTGGGCGCTTTCAACGCCGACAAGACAAAATGCCGCCGGCCCTCCCCATTGCGGGAAAGACCGGCGGCACAAACCACCTCAGCCGAAACGGCCGGTGATGTATTCGGAGGTCTTTTCCTTGGTCGGGTTGGTGAAGATCTCTTCCGTGTTCCCGAATTCGATCAGCTCGCCCAGATACATGAAGGCGGTGAAGTTGGAGATGCGGGCCGCCTGCTGCATGTTGTGGGTCACGATGGCGATGCAGTAGTCGGAGCGCAGCTCGTCGATCAGCTCCTCGCACTTGGCGGTGGAGATCGGGTCGAGCGCCGAGGTCGGCTCGTCGAGCAGCAGGACCGACGGCTTCACCGCGATGGCGCGGGCGATGCACAGGCGCTGCTGCTGGCCGCCGGACAGGCTCATGCCGTTCTGGCGCAGCTTGTCCTTCACCTCGTCCCACAAGGCGGCGCGGCGCAGCGAGAACTCCACCCGCTCGTCCATGTCGGCGCGGGACAGCTTCTCGTACAGCTTCACGCCGAAGGCGATGTTGTCGTAGATCGACATCGGGAACGGCGTCGGCTTCTGGAACACCATGCCGACGCGGGCGCGCAGCAGGTTCAGGTCCTGCTTGGGCGACAGGATGTTGACGCCGTCCAGCATGACCTCGCCGGTGGCGACCTGCTTGGGATAGAGGTCGTACATCCGGTTCAGGATGCGCAGCAGGGTCGACTTGCCGCAGCCCGACGGGCCGATGAAGGCGGTGACCTGACGGTCGTACAGCGGCAGCGAGATGCTCTTCAGCGCGCGATAGCCGTCATAGAAGAAGTCCAGGTTGCGGACGGTGATCTTCTCGGGCAGGCCGGCACCGGCGATGGCACGCTCGGCGGCGGCTCCGGCCATCATGCCGGGGGGCATCGGGTGGCTGCCGTGGGCGTGGCTGTTGGCGTCCATGTGGGTCATCGTCATGGTTACTTTCTCGTCGTGCCGAGACCGGCCAGCAGCCGGGCGCCGATGTTGAGGAGCAGGATGGCGACCGTGATCAGCAGCGCGCCGCCCCAGGCCAGCTGGCGCCAGTCCTCATAGGGCGACATCGCGTACTGGAAGATGACCACCGGCAGGTTGGCCATCGGCGCGTTCATGTCCGCGCTCCAGAACTGGTTGTTCAGGGCGGTGAACAGCAGCGGTGCGGTTTCGCCGCTGATGCGGGCGACGGCCAGCAGCATGCCGGTGATCATGCCGTTGCGGGCGGCACGGTAGGCGACCATCGTGATCACCTTCCATTGCGGAGCGCCGAGCGCGGCGGCGGCCTCGCGCAGGCTGTTGGGCACCAGCTTCAGCATGTCCTCGGTCGTGCGGACGACGACCGGGATCACCAGAACCGCCAGGGCCATGGCGCCCGCCCAGGCCGAGAAATGGCCCATGCGGACGACCAGAACCTCGTAGACGAACAGGCCGACCATGATCGACGGCGCGCTCAGCAGCACGTCGTTGATGAAGCGCACCACCTCGGCCAGCTTCGTGTTGCGCCCGAACTCGGCCAGGTAGGTTCCGGCCATGACGCCGACCGGGGTGCCGACCGCGGTGGCGACCGCGGTCATGACGACGCTGCCGAAGATGGCGTTCAGCAGGCCGCCCTCGCCGCCCGGCGGCGGGGTGTTCTCGGTGAACAGGCTGAGGTTGATGGCCGACAGCCCGTTGTAGAGCAGCGTCCACAGGATGGCGACCAGCCAGAAAAGGCCGAAGCCGGCGGCTCCGAGCGCCAGGGACAGCGCCAGCTTGTTGGCGATGCGCCGGCGGTGATAGAGCCCGCCGATGGGCGTCGCCAGCGTCGCGGAATTGGACATCGTCATGGGCCTCAGACTCCGGCCTTGCGCTGCAGGCGCAGCAGCATCAGCTTGGCGATCGACAGGACGGCGAAGGTGATCAGGAACAGGATCAGGCCGAGCGCCACCAGCGAGGAGGTGTAGACGTCGCCCACCGCCTCGGTGAACTCGTTGGCGATGGAGGCCGAGATCGTCGTGCCCGGTGCCATGATCGAGGAGCTGATGCGGTGCGCGTTGCCGATGACGAAGGTCACCGCCATCGTCTCGCCCAGCGCGCGGCCCAGCCCCAGCATCACGCCGCCGACGACGCCGGTGCGGGTGTAGGGCAGCACCACGTTCCACACCACCTCCCAGGTGGTGGCGCCCAGCCCGTAGGCGGATTCACGCACCATCGGCGGCACCGTCTCGAAGACGTCGCGGGTGATGGAGGTGATGAAGGGCAGAACCATGATGCCCAGGATCAGGCCGGCGGTCAGGATGCCGATGCCGTAGGGCGGGCCCATGAACAGGTTGCCGATGCCGGGGATCTGGCCCAGCGTATTGATCAGGAAGGGCTGGATGGTCGACTGCATGAAGGGGGCGAAGACGAACAGGCCCCAGATGCCATAGATGATGCTGGGGATGCCGGCGAGCAGCTCGATGGCGACGCCGAGCGGGCGCTTCAGCCAGGCGGGGCACATCTCGGTGATGAACAGGGCGATGCCGAAGCTGACGGGAATGCCGACAGCCATGGCGATGACCGACGTTATCAGCGTGCCGTAAATGGGGGCGAGCGCGCCGAATTCCTCCGACACCGGGTTCCAGACTTCGGTTGCGACGAATCCGAAGCCGAACGCGCGGAGTGCCGGCAGCGCGCCGTCAATCAGGGAAACCGTGACGCCGCCCAGGATCAGCAGGACGAGCAGCGCGAATGCGAGGGTGGCGTTGCGGAAAGCCGCATCCTGCAGGCGCTGGCGGCGGGCCCGTCGGGCGGTGGAGGCGTGTGCGTCGGTCAAGGTCAGCGCGATCTCGGTCATGGCCGCTCCGTGAGGCGTGCGGAGGGGACGGCGCAATTTCCGTCCCCTCCGGCGATCATGCCCTCGGGCGAGCCGGCCGGCGGCCCGCCCGAGGTCGGTTGGCCGTCGTTACTTGGCCGACGCGGTCCAGACCGGCTTGCCGTCGGCCTGGATGGTCTGCGACCAGGTCTTCTGGACCAGCGACACCACGGCTTCCGGCATCGGGACATAGTCCAGATCGGTCGCCATCTTGCCGCCGCTCTTGTAAGCCCAGTCGAAGAACTTCAGCGCTTCGGCCGAAGACGCAGCGTCCTGCGGAGCCTTGTACATCAGGATGAAGCTGGCGCCGGTGATCGGCCAGCTCTCCGCACCCGGCTCGTCGGTCAGCAGGACGTAGTAGCCCTTGCTGTTCGCCCAGTCGGCGTTGGCGGCGGCAGCCTGGAAGGCCTCGATCTTCGGCGAGACGGTCTTGCCGTCCTTGTTCTGCAGGTCGAGGTGGGTGATGTTGTTCTGCTTGGCGTAGGCGTATTCGACGTAGCCGATCGAGCCGTCCGTCTGCTTGACCATGTTGGCAACGCCCTCGTTGCCCTTGGCGCCGATGCCGGCCGGTCACTGGACGGAGGTGTTGGCGCCGATCTGGGTCTTGAACTTCGGGCTGGTCTTCGACAGGTAGTCGGTGAACAGGAAGTTGGTGCCCGACCCGTCAGAGCGGTAGACCGGGGCGATGGCGGTGTTCGGCAGGTTGACGTTGGGGTTCAGCGCCTTGATCTGCGCGTCGTTCCACTTGGTGATCTCGCCCATGTAGATGTTGGCGAGAACGGTGCCCGACAGCTTGACCTCGCCGGCCTTGATGCCCTTCAGGTTCACGACCGGAACCACGCCGCCCATGATCATCGGGAACTGGATCAGACCGGCCTGCTCCAGCTCTTCCGGCTTCAGCGGCATGTCCGACGCGCCGAAGGTGACCGTCTTGGCCTTGATCTGCTTGATGCCGCCGCCCGAACCGATCGACTGGTAGTTCAGGCCCGTGCCCGTCTCCTTCTTGTAGGCGTCGGCCCACTTGGCATAGATCGGGTACGGGAAGGTGGCGCCGGCGCCGGAGATGTCGGCGGCCGAAGCGACCGAAATCGGCGCGACCGACACGGACAGGACGGCCAGGGCACCGAAGGCGGCGCAGCGAACGAACGCCGAGGTCATGGTTTTCACGGCTAAACTCCCGATAGGTTTGGACGGTTTGGTTGGGTTTTTCGGAAAAGCCCGGCCTTGGCCGGATGTCGGAACCCGCCTTCTTCGTCGCGGTGACCATAGCCGCCGCCGGTGACGGGTTTGTTTTGTTTACGTGTCAGTTTTATGAAACCGACCCGTTCGAGGCCGGGAACGCGAAGTCCTGGGAAGGCTCATCGCGCGGCCCGGATTTCCTGGAGGAACAGATGCACGGCGGAGCCGAGGCTGGTCGCCTCGTGCGACAGGCCTTCCGCCACCAGCAGCACGTCGCCGGCCTGGGTCCGCACCTTGGCCGCGGCCTCCGACAGGCCGGCGACATGGTCCGACGCCGCCTGGGTGCCGACCGCAACGCGGTGGGAGCTGTCGACGATGCTCGACGTGATGGTCGCCTGCTCCTCAACCGCCGCGGCGATGGCCGAGGCGTTGGATTCGATGCGCTGGACGCTGCCGGCCATGGCCGCCACCACCTCCGCCGTCTCGCGGCTGGCCGCCTGGGTCGCGGCGATCTGGCGGGCGATCTCGGCGGTGGCCTGGGCGGTCTGACCGGCAAGGGCCTTCACCTCTCCGGCGACCACGGCGAAGCCACGGCCCATCTCCCCTGCCCTCGCCGCCTCGATGGTGGCGTTCAGCGCCAGCAGGTTGGTCTGGCCGGCGATCTCGTCGATCAGACCGACGACGGTGCCGATCTCTCCCGCCGTGCTCGACAGGTCGGCGACGGTGGCTTTCACCTGCTCCGCGCCTGCGGCGGTGTCGCCGATGATGCGGGCCGATTCGCCGGTGCGCTTGCTGATCTCGGCGATGGACTGGGAGATTTCCGATGCGGCGGTCGCCACCTGCTGGATCCCCGCCGCCATTTCCCCGGACAGCTGCATCGCGGCATCGGCGCGGTCGTTGGCGTTGGCGGCGATGTCGGTCAGCGAACGGGCGCGGGCGGCCATCTGGCGCGCGGCCTCCGCCAGCGTTTCGACGCTGCTCAGCACGTTGCGCTCGAACTGGTCGGCGATCTCCAGCATGCTGGTGCGGCGGGCCGACGCGGCGTTGCGGCGCTCGATCTCCACCTTCTCGTGCGCCTCTTCCATGGCGCGGGCGTTGGCGATGAAGACGAACAGCGCGCGGGCCATGTCGGTGATCTCGTCATTGCCGTCGGCCTTCTGCTCCACCGTCAGGTCGCCGTCGGCAACCCGGCGCATGGCGTCGGCGAGCGTCTCCATCCGGCCGACGACGCGGCGCCCGACATAGAGCGAGACGATCAGCCCGGCCAGCAGCACGCCGGCGGTCGCCAGCAGGATCTGAACCTGATTGGTGCGCTCCAGCGCCTCGTGGGCGGCGGCGGCGCCGTCGGCGGTCGCCTTTTCCGCCGCCTGGACCAGCCCGTCGACCATGGCGGTCAGGGTGGCGCCGGTGCTGCGGTTGCTGTCGATCAGCGTGGCATTCTCGGCATAGGCCGCCAGTTCGCCGGCCCGCAGCGCCAGGATGCCGTCGGTGCCGAAGCCGAGTTCCAGCAGCCGGTCCGCCAGCCGGCGGACCTCCGCGCCCAGATCGTCGCCGGAGGCGGTCAAGGTGCCGCGGATCGTCGCGGCCAGCGGGTCCAGCATGCGGCGGGCGGCGGCCAGACGGGCCGGCGTCTCGGCGTTGCCGGCTTCCGCCAGCTTGCCGGCCAGCAGATTGGCGTCGGCCATCAGGCCGCTCAGCACGGTGTAGCGCTGCTGCGCCGCCGGGACCGTGTTGGTGGACAAATCCTGCATCCGCTCGGCGATCGCGTTGCCGGCCTCGGCGATGCGGCCACGCGAATTCAGCATCAGCGGCAGCATGCGGGCGTTGGCGTCGCGGTCCAGCCGGACGATGTCGTCGACACCGGCCGCCAGCGATTCGGCCAGCTTCTGCGCCTCCGCCTCCGGAATGCCGGGGGTCAGCTGGCGGACGCGGCGGGTGTAGACGCTGGCATCGCCGTCGCCGAAGGCGGCAAGCTCGTTGATCGTCGCCACCACCGGGGCCGCCGCCTCGCTCTTGGCCAGGGGACGCAGCGCGCCCTGAAGGTCGGACAGGGCGGAGTCGAAGTCGGTCGAGAGCGACATCACCTTGGACCGGTTGGTCTCGAAGGCGCCGATCAGCAGCGATTTGGCAAGGGCCGCCTCGGCACCGCGCAACTGGAACAGCGGGATCACCGTCTGCCCCAGCTCGGCGCCGATCACCGCGGAGGACTCGGAGGTCGCCTGCACCATCGCGGAAATCGCCTGGGCCAGCTGCTCTCGCGAGGCCTGCATGTCCGGCTTCAGCGCGGCGAGCAGCCGGGCGTGCGCGTCGCTCAACTCCGCCAACCGGCCGCTGCGCTGCTCTTGCAGGGTCAGCCGCCGTCCGGTCGCCGTCCCCAGCGCATCGATGGTGCCCAGCAGAGAACGCGCGGTTCCGGTCAGTTCGGCGACGTGGGCCGCATCGCCACCAGTATGGCCATGCCCGCCGGCCAGCCGGGCGAGCTGACCGTCCAGCGCCCGGCGCTGCTCGCCCGCCGCGTTGCGCAGCCGGAGCAGATCCTCTTCGGAGGATGCGGCGTCGATCAGCGGCCCCAGCGCCAGCACCCGCGCCGTGGTGGTGGCAAGGCCGTGGGCGGCGCTGAGCACCGGCACCTGGGTGCCGGTGATGTCGGCGACATGGCCGCGGACGGCGCCGTAGGACATCCAGCCGACCACCGCCGCGATGCAGGGCAGTGCCGCCACGGTTCCGAAGGCGATCAGCATCTTCGACTTGATGCCGGACCGCCGGCGCTGGTCGATAGGCTTTGCCATATGGGCCACCCGTGGCTTGGAGGTTGTCCGTACCGCGCCCGCGGTTCTCCGCAAGCCGGCCGGTGCCATGGGTAGCCCTTCTGGTTGGATGAATCGGTGACGGTTGGATGAAGTTTTCGCTACGCACAATCGAAAGATTGCCGGAGGCCGGAAATCATCGGTCTTGCGGGCGGTCATGGTGAATCGAATGTAAACAGCGCGTGAAACGAATAGCGGCGCCCGACTGGGCCGGGCGCCGCGTTACTGCACGCATACCGCGTAAAATCTGGAAGGAGCGCCGACGTTACACCGGCGGCGCCGTCCGCCGCAGGCTGTCACGGTCAGAGGCCTTGGTGAACCAGCCGGTCAGCGCCGGACGACCCTCGCGCCAATCCTCGTGCCCGAAGCGGAAATCGAGGTAACCGAGCGCCACCAGCACCGACAGGCTGCCGATGGTGGGCTCCCCCTCCAGCGACGCGGCCTCCGCCTCCAGCAGGTCGAGCGAACGGGCGACCGCCTTGCGCTGGCGCTCCATCCAGTTGGCCGATTTCTCGCCATCCGGACGCATGGATTCCAGCCGGCGCAGGATGGCGGCGTCGCAGATGCCGTCGGCGATGGCCTGCTGGCGCAGCGCCGTCCAGCGCGCCGGGCCGGCAGGCGGGAACAGCGGCGCCCGGCCGTCCAGCGAATCGAGATACTCGACGATCACCGGGCTGTCGAACAGCGTGGTGCCGTCCTCCAGCGTCAATGCCGGCACCTTGCCCAGCGGGTTGTCCGTCGGCAGGTCGGTTTCGGCCGACCAGGGATCGGTCGTCACCCGCTCCATCCGGTCCTCCAGCCCGCGTTCGATCAGGACCATCATCACCTTGCGCACATAGGGCGAGGTGGGGCTCCAGCGCAGCGTCAACATGGATGCTCCTTCCGCATTCGATTGTTTGTCGGCAAGCTTCACCCGCGGAAATGGTCCTTGCGCCGGCGCAGTTCGGCGAACACCTCCACCGACGGGGCGCCGGCCATGCCGATGGCGGCCTGGACACCGGGATCGTCGGCGCGCAGGAAGGGGTTGGTGCGCCGTTCCATGCCGATGGTGGTGGGAAGCGTCGGCCGATTCCGCTCGCGCAACTCCGCAACCTCCTCCATCCGCTGATGCAGGGCGGCGTTGGCGGGATCGACGGTCAGGGCGAAGCGGCCATTCGACTGGGTGTATTCGTGACCGCAATAGACCAGGGTCCGGTCGGTCAGCGCCCGCAGGCTTTGCAGCGAATCCCACATCTGCGCCGGCGTGCCTTCGAAAAGCCGGCCGCAGCCCAGCGAGAACAGCGTGTCGCCGCTGAACAGGGTTTCCGCCGCCTCGAACCAGAAGGCGATATGGCCGCTGGTATGGCCGGGCACGGCAAAGACGCGGGCGGTCTGCTCGCCGAACACTATCCGGTCGCCGTCGCTGAGCGCCACGTCCATGCCGGGAATGCGGTGGGCGTCGGCGCGGGCGCCGACCACGCTGGCGCGATAGCGCTCCTTGAGCGCCGCCGCCCCGCCGATATGGTCGTCGTGATGATGGGTCAGGAAAATGTGGGTCAGGGACCAGCCGCGCCGGTCCAGCTCGGCCTGCACCGGGGCTGCGTCGCCGGGATCGACCACACCGACCTTGCCGGATGCCGCGTCGCGCAGCACATAGATATAGTTGTCGGCGAAAGCCGGAACGAGAATGACCTCCACGGCAGCGGACTCCCTGCTGTTGCGATACGAAACCCGTGTTACGCTTGGGATACCATGTACACAGATATCGTCGATCTGAGGGAGTTCTACGAGTCCGGATTGGGGCAGACGGCCCAGCGGATGATCCGCCGACGCATCCGAACCATCTGGCCGGACGTGCGCGACCAGATCGTTCTCGGCGTCGGCTACACCACGCCCTACCTGCGCCCCTTCATGGGCGAGGCTGACCGGGTGGTGGCGGTGATGCCGGCCAGCCAGGGCGTCAGCTTCTGGCCGGCGGAGGGGCCGGGCATGGTGGCGCTGGGCGACGAGGCCGACCTGCCCTTCGGCGACAACACAATCGACCGCGTGCTTCTGGTCCATGGGCTCGAAGGCACCGAGCAGCTGCGCCCGATGATGCGCGAGATCTGGCGCGTGCTGGCCGGCGGCGGCCGGGTGCTGGCGGTGGTGCCGAACCGCCGCGGCCTGTGGGCGCGCGCCGACTGGACGCCCTTCGGCCACGGTTTCCCCTATTCCGCCTCGCAGCTGAAGCAGGTGCTGCGCGACACCATGTTCGTGCCGGAACGCACCCGCCATGCCCTGTTCATGCCGCCCCTGCGCTCGCACTTCCTGCAAAAGACGGCACCTGCCTGGGAAGAGGTCGGCGGGCGCTGGTTCAAGGCCTTTGCCGGGGTGACGATGATCGAGGCGTCGAAACAGATCTTCGCCGGCGTGTCGCGCCGGGCGGCGCAACAGCCGGTGAAGCGCCGGCTGATCGTGCCGCTGCCGGGCGGTGCGGCCCCCGCCGCCCGAAGCGGCAGTCCCCGCACCACCATTGTCGGCGGCGACTCCGTCGATTGCCAGCAGCCTTATCCGCGCACCTGACGCAGCGCGTCGGTGACGCGGCCGGCGAGACCGCTGCCCAGGCTGCCCGCCCGCTCCGCGATGCTGCGGCTCAACGCCGTCAGTTCCTCCAGATTGCGGGTCACGCCCCCCAGCGTCTGTTCGGCATCGCCGATCCGCTGTTCCGCCGCCATGGCGTCCTGACGCGAGCGGTCGAGCGACCGCGCGACGTCCGAGGTCAGGGTCGCCTGCTCGTCGATGGCGGCGGCGACGGTGCCGTTGATCGCCTGGATCGAGCCGATGGTGGAATGGATGCGGCCCAGCGCCTCGTCCACAGCGGCGGTTTCCTTTTGCAGATTGGCGACCTGATCGGCGATCTGCTTGGTGGCGTCGGCGGTCTGGCGCGACAGCGCCTTCACCTCGTTGGCGACGACGGCGAAGCCCCGCCCCGCCTCCCCCGCCCGCGCCGCCTCGATGGTGGCGTTGAGCGCCAGCAGGTTGGTCTGGCTGGCGATGGCATTGATCAGCTTCACCACGCTGGCGATCTGCTCCGCGGCGGAGCGCAGCGAGTTCATCACCGTGGTGGCGCGGTCGCTGTCCGATGCCGCGGCAAGGCTGATCTCCCGCGCCTTGCTGGTGTCGCCGGAAATCTGGTCGGAGGTCGAGGCCAGCCTGTCGAGCATGCCGGCGATGGCGCTGACCGAGCCATCCACGGCACGCGCCGCCCCCGCGGCATCGGCGGCCTGCCGCAACCCATCCGTCCCGGCGGAGCGGACGGCCGCGACCGCCGTTTCCAGTTTGCGCCCGGCATCGGCCAGCTCGGTGGCGAACCCGCCGACTTCACGCTCGACCCGCTCCGTCAACTCACGCATCAGGGCGACCCGGCGGGTTTCCGCCGTTTCGGCCCGCAGGGTCGCCAGCACCCAATGGCGGGCGAGGCGGGCGAACCGGCGGGCCTGATCGGCCGGCGCCGCGATGGCAAGGGCGCCAATCCGCTCTCCATCCAGCTCGATGGCAATGGCATAGCCTTCGCGCATCGTGCCGCCCGACTTGGCGGCCTCATCGCGGGTGACGGCGCGCTCATCCAGCCGGCGGGCTACGATGTCGCCGGCGACCGGATGGCCGGTGCCGATCCGCTCCCGCGCGGTGGAGGCGATGACGGCACCGCTCTTGCCGGCGATGGAGACGACGGAGTCCAGTTCCCGGCCGATGGAATCGCAGAGATCCTGTGCGATGGTGGCGCTGATGTCCAAGACGCTTCTCCCCTTCTTCCCGATTATGGTTTTCAATTGAAGTCTTACGGCACGCCCCGCCATGACGGGATATGCCGGCCGTCCAACTACCGCGTGGAGAGCATCGCTCCGTCCGCACGCAATTGTCAGACAGTACACACAACATTTACGAACGAAGAGTTGAAAGAATGACGCAGCCGACCGTTCTGGTGCTTCCCGGCCTTGGCAACTCCGGCCCCGATCACTGGCAAAGCTGGCTGGAAGGCCGTCTGCCGGCTCTGAACCGCGTCGATCTGGGCGATTGGGACGCGCCGGAGCCGGACCGCTGGGTGGAGCGGCTCGACGCCGCGGTCCGTGCCGCCCCCGGTCCGGTGGTTCTGGTCGCGCACAGCCTTGCCTGCATCCTCGTCGCCCGCTGGGCCGCGGCCAGCGACAGGACTGAGACGGTCGCCGCCGCTTTGCTGGTCGCCCCGCCGGATGTCGAATCTCCCCGGACCGTGCCGGCCGAGGCCTGCCGCTTCGCCCCGGTGCCGACCGATCCCCTGCCCTTCCCGGCGGTGGTGGTCGGCAGCCGCAACGACCCCTACTGCACCGCCGCCCGCGCCTGCGGCTTCGCCGCGCTGTGGGGCGCCGACTTCATCGACGCGGGCGAGGTCGGCCACATCAACGGCGCAAGCGGCCACGGTCCCTGGCCGATGGGAGAAACGCTGCTGAAGGACATGCTGGCCCAGCTCTAACCTCCCCTTGCCGCTGCGGGCGAAAGGGTGCGACACAGGAGCGTCGTCGCGCGCCCGCCAGCGGATTGGAGCTTATGACCGGTCTTCCCATCGTCGAGGCCGCCCCGGCCAAGCTGAACCTCTACCTGCATGTCATCGGCCGGCGCGCCGATGGCTATCACGAGCTGGACAGTCTCGTCGCCTTCGCCGAGTTCGGCGACAGCATCGCCCTGACGCCGGCTGCGGCACGGGTGGCCCTGCGCGGTGCCGGCCTGCCGCAGGCCGGCCCGCGCCTGGCCATCGCCGGCCCCTTCGGCCCGGCCCTGATGGGCGAGAGTCCCGCCAGCAATCTGGTGATGCGCGCCGCCCATGCCCTGGCCGTCCGGCTGGGGCGCGAGGCCGACGTGATGATCGCCCTGACCAAGGCGCTGCCGGTCGCATCGGGGATCGGCGGCGGATCGGCGGACGCCGCTGCCTGCCTGCGGGCGCTCGCCCGGCTGTGGGGAGTGGCGCCGGACGACGCGGCGCTGTTCGCGGTGGCCGCCGGGCTGGGCGCCGACGTGCCGGTCTGCGTCGCCGGGCGAAGCTGCTATTTCGGCGGCATCGGCGATGAGCTGGACGAGGCGCCAGACCTGCCGGAAACCCATGTGGTCCTGGTCAACCCGAATGTCCCGGTGCCGACCCCGGCGGTGTTCAAGGCGATGGCCGCCGCCCGCGCCGAAAGCGGCAGCGCCTTCTCCGCCCCGGCCCGCTTCACCCGCAAGCCGGCCGACGCGGCCGACCTCGCGGCCCTGCTGCTGGAGCGCAGCAACGACCTGACCGCCCCGGCCCTGACGGTGGCGCCGGTGATCGCCGATGTGCTGGCGGCGCTGGAGCGCAGCGCCGGCTGCCTGCTGCCCCGCCTGTCCGGCAGCGGCGCCACCTGCTTCGGCCTCTACGCCACAGCGGAAGCCGCCGACTCCGCGGCCAAATCCATCGCCGCGGCATCGCCCGGCTGGTGGGTCAGGCCGACCCGCCTGCTCCCCACCCCCGCCGGCGCCCCCGCCCTGCCGCGCGGCATCGTCGCCGATCCGGCGGCAGCCGTCCCGCCGCCGCCGGTCCCCTTTCCGGACACCGGCGGCTGGGGGGTCGGCTAAGAAGGGCTGACGAAAACTTACGCCCGCATGTAGCCCCAGCCGTCCGCCTGCGCCTCGGCGATGTCGAGGACGCCGGCGGCGACCACCGTCAGCCCCTCGGCGCTCCGGCCGGTCTTCGCCAGCGTGTTGCCGCAGACCCGCAGGAGCCGGTCGGTCTCATCATCCGGGCTGTCGAGGGCTGCGGCGACCGCACCGGCATTGACGACGATGCGCACCTCCGCATCGGGCCGCGCCTTCAGCAGGTTGCGGGCATTGTTCCGCGCCCGCTCCAGCGCGGCCGGGGTGGGGGCATGGATGACCAGCCGCAGGGGAGATGCCATGTGCGGAGACGCCATGTCCGTCACTGCCTCTTCGCCGCGTCATGGAAGGTGAAGTCGAACAGCGCGTCGACATCCACCGGCTCGGTGATCTGGGCCAGCGTCTGCTGGAAGGCCTGCATCTGCTTGGTGGAATCCAGGATCACCCGCGGATCGTCGATGAAGGTCGTCGCGTCCGAGGTCAGCGCCGCCCGCATCACGTCGCGTTCGACCAGCCCCTTGCCGATGATGTCGGTCACCAGTTCCGCCGTGCGGTCCGGGTTGGATTTGGCGAAGGCGGTGGCGCGGATGTGCAGCTTGACCAGCTCGGCCACCGCGTCGCGGTTTTTGGCGATGGCGTCCTCCGTCACAACCAGCACCGCACCCGGCTGCTTGGGGAACATGCTGCCGGCCTTGGCGATGATCGCGGCATCCTGAAGACGCGACTGCACCAGCGTCAGGATCGGCTCCAGGATCGACGCGCCGTCGATGGCACCGGTCAGCAGCGCCTGCTGCAAGGGCTGTTCGCCCATGCCGACGATCTCGATGTCCTCCGACGGGATGCGGGCGATCTCTGCCATCCAATAGCGCAGCACCGTGTCCGGCACCGATCCGGCGGGCAGCGAGCCGATCTTCGGCCGCCGGCCGTTGGCGGCGCGGAAGGCCTTGACCCCCTCGGCCGGGCTGGCGGCGCCGGCCATCGCCTTCACCAGCGGGCCACGGCCGATCAGCGCCACCTGATCGATGACGTTGGCGGCGACGACCTTGAGCTTCACCCCTTTCGAGCGGGCGATCATCGCCGGGCCGATGCCGACATAGGCGACGTCCAGCGTCCCGGACGCGAGCGCCTGGATCATCGCCGGCCCCGACTGGAAGCTGGTGGTTTGCAGCGTCAGCCCGGCATCCGCGGCCCAGCCCTCGCCCGTCAGCACATAAAGCTGAGTCATCGGGATGATCGGGATGTAGCCGACCCGCAGGCCGGTCGCCGCGAAGGCCGGCAGCGGCAGCGACGCCACAGCTGCGGCGATGCCCAAGGCCGCCGCGCCCAGCAGAAGCTCGCGCCGGCTGACGTCGGGGCCGGTCGGACGGTCGGAATCGATGAACGGGCTCGACGGGGTCTGCGGCATCACGGGTCTCCTCTTGCCGCGCCAACCTAGTGGGGCCGGCCGCAAATTTCAATTCACGGCCGGTCCCGACAGGAGGAACCCCGATTCAACACTGCACATCTGTTTTACCGTCAGGCCAGCAACCGGCGGCGGACCGGGCGGATCAGCCAGAGGTTCAGCGCCAGACTGACCAGCGCCGCACCGCCGATCACCCCTGCCATCGGCATGGCGGTGCCGTCGGCCATCAACCCGACCGCCCAGCCCGACAGCGCACCGGTGCTGAATTGCAGCATGCCGGCAAGCGCCGACGCGGTGCCGGCCATCTGCGGGAAGGACTGCAACGCCCCGGCCATGGAATTGGCGAAGCAGAATCCGGTCACCGACATGAACAGGAACAGGCAGCCGACCAGGCCCCACAGCCCGCCCCAGCCGCCCAGCACGCAGGCGACGAGCAGGATGCCGGTGGCGGCGGCCAGCCAGACGCCGATCCGGAGCATCACGTCAGAGCCGAAGCGCATCACGGCGCGGCTGTTCAGCGTGTTGACGATGATCATGCCGACGATGTTCAGCCCGAACAGGAAGCCGTAATTCTCCGGCCGCACGCCGAACAGCTCGATGTAGACGAAGGGCGAGCCGGAGATGAAGGCGAACATCCCCGCATAGATGAAGGACGATCCCACCGCATAGCCCAGGTAACGGCGGTCGGTCAGCAGCTTGCGGTAGGCTTCTCCCAGCACCATCGGGCGCAGGCTGGTGCGCCGCGAGTCGGGATGGGTTTCCGGCAGGCTGGCAAGCGCCAGCAAGGCGACGATGCCGAAGGCGGCCTGGGCCCAGAAGATCCAGCGCCAGTTCGCCCACACCAGGATCTGGCCGCCGATCAGCGGCGCGATGATCGGGGCGGCGCCCATCACCAGCATCATCATCGACAGCACGCTGGCGGCCCGGTCGCGCTCGAAGACATCGCGGATCATGGCGCGGACCAGCACCGGGCCGGCACAGGCCCCCACCGCCTGCACGAAGCGCCATGCCGCCAGATGGCCGACATCGACGGTCATCGAACAGCCGACGCAACCGATGGCGTAAAGCAGGATGCCGGTCGCCACCGGAATCCGCCGGCCGAACCGGTCGCTCAACGCCCCCCACAGCAACTGCCCGACTCCGAAGCCCAGGAAGAAGGCCGACAGCGTCCACTGCACCTGATCCTGCGCCGCATGCAGATCCCGGCCGATGGCCGGCATGCCGGGCAGATACATGTCGGTGCCCATCGGCCCGAACGACATCAGCACGCCCAGCGCTGCGATGAAGAACGGGCTTTCGGCAGGCGAACGGGAACGGACGGCGGCAAGGCGCGCGAGCATCGGGAAATCCGGATATGAATGAATGGGGGGAGTCGGCCGGACGGAATCCGCAGCCTTCAAGCTGATCCCTTCGCTGCTGGACGCAAAGTCCTGTCTCGGCATGGCAGCCCTGAGCAGGCCGCGACGTAACGCCGCCGCGACAATCTGGGATCCGGTCAAATCACCGCCCAGATCACCGTGGTCACAGCGCAACAAAATTCTGGTTCGCTCCCATGATCCATGCCTAAAATTGAACCCGGATCACAGGCTTCCACCCAGCCAGAGGCCGCGCCATGCCGCACCCCACCCGCCGGTCGGTCCTGTCCCTCGGTGCCGCCGGCACCGCCCTGGCGCTGCTTCCGCACCACGCGCATGCGGCAGCCATCCAGCCCGGTCTGGTCCCCGGACTCGTCTATGCCGCCGGGCAGAAATTCGACAAGAGCTTCAACGAGGGCGCCTTCACCGGGGCGGAGCGGTTCAGGAACGCCACCGGCATCGCCGTCACCGAATATCTGCCCTCCACGCCCGTGCAGTTCGATCAGGCGGCGGCCTCGCTGCTGCGGCGCGGGGTGACCGATCTGGTCGCCATCGGCTTCTATTACGCCACACCGCTGGCGCGGCTGGCCCCGGCGCACCCGGCGGTCCGCTTCACGCTGATCGATGCGGTGGCGGAGGGGCCGAACATCCGCTGCGTCACCTTCAAGGAGCAGGAGGGATCCTTCCTGGTCGGCGTGCTGGCGGCGCTGGCGTCGAAAAGCGGGACCGTCGGGTTCATCGGCGCGCTCGACATCCCCCTGATCCGCAAATTCATCGCCGGTTACGAGCAGGGCGCCCGCCATGCCCGCGGCGACATCAAGGTGCTGGTGAATTTCGTCGGCACCACGCCGGCCGCCTTCAACGATCCGGCCAGCGGGTCCGAGGTGGCGCGCAGCCAGTTCCAGCGCGGCGCAGACGTGGTGTTCGCCGGGGCCGGCGTCTCCAACTTCGGCATCTTCGCCGCGGCGAACGAGGCAAGGCGGCTGGCCATCGGCGTCGACAGCAACCAGAACTACCTTTACCCCGGCTCCATCCTGACCTCGATGCTGAAGCGGGTCGATCTGGCCGTTGAATCGAGCTTCGAGGCGGCCCGCCAGGGCCGCTGGACCGCCGGCACGGTGGCGCTCGGCCTTGCCGAGTCCGCGGTCGATTACGCGCTCGACGAAAACAACCGCGATCTGGTGACGACCGCGATGGTGGAGGCGGTGGAGGCCGCCCGTCGCGGCATCGTCTCCGGCCGCATCCCGGTGGCCGACGGAAGCTGAGCCACGGTTATGCCGGCGCCTCGAACGGCTGCCAGCCGCGGGCACCGGTCAGGTCGGCGCCCTTCAATGTGGCGAAGCTGGTCTTGATCGCGGTCAGGTCGGTGCCGCGCAGCACCACGCCGGCAAGGCTGGCGTCGCGCAGGTCGGCGCCGTTCAGCCGCGCCTTGGCGAAGCTGGTCGGCCACAGCCGGCTGCCGTCGCCGCTGAGGTCCACCTTGCGGAATTTGGCCCGCCACAGCTTCGCTCCGGCCAGATTGGCGCCTTCCAGATTGCAGCCTGACAGGTCGGCGCTGGTGAAGTCGGCATCGCGCAGGTCGCTGTAGGACAAATCGGCCATCATCAGCTTGGCGCCCGAGAAATCGGCCCCGCGCAGCCCGCAGAACCGCATCACCGCCCCGCACAGCAGTTGGTTGGCGAAATTGTAGCCGCGCAGATCGACCCGCTGGAGCTGGATGCGGTCGCCGCCCTTGCCGAGCTTGTCGACCCAGATCTGATGTTCGGCGATCAGTTCGCTCATCCGCGCCGCGGTGGTGGTCAGGCCGGTGCCGTCGACGTCGATGCCGTGCCGCTCCAGCGCCGTGCGCAGCTCGTCGTTCAGCCGGGCGCCGCACATCAGCACGCCATCCAGCGTCGTCTTGCGCATGGTCGCCCCGGTCAGGTCGGCCCCGATCAGGATGGCGCCGCTGAGGTCGCTGCCGCTGAGGTCGGCGCCGGACAGGTCGCTGCCGCTGAAATCGCACTGCGCCATCCGGCAATCGGTCAGCACCGCCTCGGACAGGGTGCAGCCGACGAAGGTGGTGGTGCCGTCCGTATTGCCGGCGGCCCGGAACTCGCCGCTGTCCAGAACCATGCCGCGACGGAGGTCGGCGCCCTGGAGGTTGGCATTCTGCAACCGGGCGCCGTCCACCCTGGCGCCGCGCAAATCCGCCTCCTGCAACTGCGCCCCGGTCAGGTCGGCCTTCGACAGGTCGGCGCCATACAGGTCCGCCTTGGACAGCAGGGTGCCGACCAGCCGCGCCCGTGTCAGGCTGGCGCCGGTCAGCTTGGCGCCCGACAGGTTGACGCGGTTGAGGCCGAGCCCGGCCAGATCGTAGAAGCTGAGGTTGGCGCGCCGCCCGTTCCCTGCCGGGTCGCGCAGAAGCCACTGCTGGTGGCGCACCAGCGCATCGCGAACCGCCCGGAGGTAGCGTTCATCCATCATGCGGCGCGTCGTTGCCCCGGCATTTCCGTCCCGGACACGCTATCCAGGACTGTTGGCGTGCTGGATGTTACCGAAATCGGTTCAATTCCGGAAGATGCCAGCCGTCGAACCTTCGACGGATGGGCAAGAATCTTTGGTTGCGGTGACGTTTCCGGTCCGACATAGGCCGGCCCGCCGGTCACGACCGCGTGATCGATGCCTCCTCCGGCTTGGGCAGGGGGAATGGCGACCCAATATAGTGGGCTCAGAACACCAACCATCTGCATGGGAGACCGGCGGCATGCCCGAATCGGACAAGACAGCATCGGCCAAAAGCGAACAGGAGTGGAAGCAGGACCTGTCGCCCAACCAGTTCAAGGTTCTGCGCGAGCACGCCACCGAATATCCCGGCACCAGCCCGCTGAACGACGAGAAGCGGCACGGAGTCTACCGCTGTGCCGGCTGCGGCCAGCCGCTATACGCCAGCGACACCAAATACGAAAGCGGTTCGGGCTGGCCCAGCTTCTGGGACCCGCTGCCGGGAGCGGTCGAAACCTCCACCGACTACAAGCTGGCCTATCCGCGCACCGAGGTCCATTGCGCATCCTGCAAAGGCCATCTCGGCCATGTCTTCGACGACGGGCCGCGGCCGACAGGCAAGCGCTATTGCATGAATGGCGTCGCCATGAGCTTCGAGCCGGAGGGAAAGTCCGACTGACCGGCAGAACTATGACCGGCCGCCGGCTTTCCTTCGCCTGTTCGGCGTCCAGTCATAAACCCTAATAAAAAAGGCGGGTTTGCCCTTATTTCGGCTAAAAATGACAACCCCGGCACGGAGCGCGATGGTATGATCCGCCCCGTGCGACGGGTTGTCGCGAGGGCATCGCCGCCCTTCGCCGGTCGTGGCACCATGCGTCGATGGACCGGCGCAGGCATTGGGTGCGGCTGGCGGAGGGCGAATGGTCATTTCGGCCGAATTCCTGGGGATGCTGCTTCTGATCGCCAGCGCCGCCGCGCTCGGACTCTCCATCGTCGTCGATGTCGGCCGCGTCAGCGCGGAAAAGACCCGCGAGGCGATGAACCAGCGCCAGTACGACAAGAAACGCGCCGCACTCGCCGAATGGCGCCAGAAGACGGAGCGCAAGCGCGTCGATCTGACGACCCTGCAAGCCCGCCTGACCGAATTCAACGGCAGGCGCCAGAAGGCGTTGACCGAGCTGCGCGCCCTGGAATTCTCCAAGATCGAACTGGTCCACGAGCTAGGCGACCAGGACAGCGACGGCGACATCTATTGGTCGCAGCTGGCGGTCGGTCCCAATTTCAACGAGCTGGACCGCAAGGACATCGTCTTCTCGCGCCAGATTTGGGAATACCGCAACGTCGCCCACATCACCGCTCCGTCCACCGAACAGGCCCATGGCACGGTGCGGGCCAGTTTTTCCCAGCGCAACGGCGTGATCTGCTCTCCCGTGGTCCCCCTGGCGCTCGCCCCCGACCCCGAGGTCGAGGCTGACGCGGCATGATCGAGGGATTCATGAGGGGGACGGCGCCATGACCGGAATGATGCTGTATTTCGCGCTGGGCCTGATGGTGCTGACCGTCCTGTCCAACCGCTACTGGCGCCGCCAGCTGGTCGTGACGCGGATCGCCATGTCCAAGCTGAAGGAGAAGGTGGAGGACGTGACCAAGGAGGTCGCCGACGTCGCCTCCGACTATGCCCAACTGGCGCACCACTATGCGGACATGGAAAAGCGCGTCCAGAAGGCGGAGATCGACATGCAGGCCGCCATTCTGGAACTGGACCAGAAGAAGTCGGCCCCGATGCAGCGCTACGTCGTCTTCGACCGGAACGAGCCGCGCCCCGGCCGTTTCTGGGAGATCGCGGTGCGCTGCCACCCCATCGGCGTCAGCCTGTCCGACCAGCACGGATATCGCGGCTGGACCGGCGTGCGCCGCTTCCTGCTGATCGCCGATGGTGAGCGCGAGGCCCGCGAGCGGGTCGCCGCCCGCTATCCCCGCAAGGCCGGTTTCGAAATCGTCGAGGTCGCCGGCTGCCGCATCAATGGCCTGACCGTCAATCGCATTTCCGAACTCAGCACCTTCCGCAAGCCGACCAAGCCGGAGGAGGACGGCGCAGCCGCCCCCCGTCCGCAACGCCGGACCTCACCCGCGCAGTCCTGAGTCCGATCCCCTTTCCAGCCTTCCCTTTTCCAGTCCCCTTTCCCATCGCCGGTCGCGCCCTATCTGCTGTCGGGCCATGCCAAGACGTGCCCCGAAACGACCAGGACCGAACCCCTGGGTTTTCGCCCCTCTCCTGCTCCTGCCGCTTCTGGGTGCCTGTTCCGGCCCGCAGATCGTCGATGCGCTCACCCCTCGGTCAGGCTACACCGTCACTACCGACCTGCCCTTCTCCGACGATCCGCGCCTGCGGCTGGATCTCTACCGGCCCGACCGGCCGGCGCCGGGGGCGCCGACGGTGGTGTTCTTCTATGGCGGCAATTGGGAGACCGGCGACAAGGGCATGTACCGCTTCGTCGCCCAGGCGCTGACCAGCCGCGGCTACAGCGTCGCCATCCCCGACTACCGGCTTTATCCGCAGGTGCGCTATCCGGAGTTCCTGCGCGATTCCGCCACCGCGGTGGCCTGGGTCCGGCGCCACGGTGCCGAACACGGCGCGCAGCCCGGGCCGGTGGCGGTGATGGGCCACTCGGCCGGAGCCTACAACGCCCTGATGCTGGCGATGGATCGCCGCTGGCTCGCCGAACAGGGGCTCGACCCCGCCCGCGACCTGCGCGCCGCGGTGGGACTGGCCGGTCCCTACGACTTCCTGCCCCTGCAGAGCGACATGCTGAAGGATCTGTTCGGCCCGGAGAAGACGCGGCCGGACACCCAGCCGATCGCCCATGTCGCCGCCCCGCTGCCGCCCCTGTTCCTCGCCACCGGCACCGCCGACGAGACGGTCCTGCCCCGCAACAGCCGCAACCTGGCGGCCAAGGCCCGCGAGGTCGGCGGAAGCGTGCGCATGGTGGAGTATGACGATATCGGCCACACCCGCATCGTCGCCGCCCTCGCCGCGCCCCTGCGCTGGCTGAACCCGGTGCTGGACGATGTCGATGGTTTCCTGAAATCGCTGTCGCAACTCGGAAGCTGATCAATCCACCGCAGCCTGGAACATGTACCCCATGCCATGGACGGTGACGATGCGGGTGGGGTCGGCCGGGTCCTGCTCCACCACCCGGCGCAGGCGGCGGACCAGCCGGTCGATGGAGCGGTCGTACGGCACCGAATCGCCGCGCAAGGTCAGGTCGAGGAGATCGTCGCGGCTCAGCACTCGCCCCGGATTCTCGACGAAGGCGGCGAGCAGTTCGAATTCGGCGGAGGTCAGCCGCGCGTCCTCCCCATCGGGACCGCGCAGCCGGCGCTTGTCCAGATGCAGTTCCCACCCGTCGAACCGCTTCACCCGCCCGCCCGCCGGCCTGGTCGGCTTGACGATGCGGCGCAGCAGGCTGCGGGTGCGCGCCAGGATTTCGCGGGGTTCGAACGGCTTGGTGATGTAGTCGTCGGCGCCCAGCTCCAGCCCGATCAGCCGGTCCATGCGGTCGGACCGTCCGGTGATCAGGATGATGCCGATGTTGGAGGCTGCCCGCAGTTCCCGCGTCACAGCCAGACCGTCCTTGCCAGGCAGCCGGATGTCCAGCAGCAGCAGGTCGATGCGCCCCCGCGCCAGCAGTGCCGACAGCTGGTCGCCGTCCCGCGCCAGCATCACCCGATAGCCCTCCCCTTCCAGGTAGGCCTTCAGGGTCTCGCGGGTGATGGGATCGTCGTCGACCACCGCGATGGTGTGCATTGTCCCCCGTACCGGATTGAGACGGGTGGCGGATTGTCTGCCACACCCAGCACCGAAACTATCGGTTCCGGCAATTTGACACAAGCTGGAGTGTAACGGAACCGCGACAGGCATTGGCAGATTGTTCCGTCCCGCCACAGTGGCCGATAGGGACAATCGCAGGCGATCTTGCCAGCAGGTCGGGACAATGCCACATTTGTCCCCATGACAAACTGGACCCCGAACCTGGAGGGCCGCCCCGGCCCGCTCTATCGCGTCATCGCCGACGCGCTGGCCGACGACATCGCGGAGGGCGTGCTGCCCACCGGCACGCGGCTGCCGACGCACCGCGACCTCGCTTTCCGCCTCGGCGTGACGGTGGGAACGGTGACGCGCGCCTATACGGAGGCTGAGAAGCGTGGACTGATCGGCGGCGAGGTCGGCCGCGGGACCTTCGTCCAGGGACAGCGTCCGCCAACCACCCCCCTGCCGCTCGGCTGGCCGCCGGCCGGGGAGATCTCGGCGGGTCCGGCCATCGTCAACATGACGACGGTCCATCCCGAACATGCCGTGGCGGTACAGAGTTTCGGGCAGACGCTGTCCGCCATCGCGGCATCGGGACATGCGGCGAAACTGATCGGCTACGGCCCGCATGCCGGCCTGCCCGACCATCGTGCCGCCGCGGCGTCCTGGCTGGAGCGCCAGCACCGGGTGAAGGCGACGCCTGAGTCGGTGCTGCTGACCACCGGGGCGCAGAACGCACTGGCGGTGGCGCTGGCCGCCGTGGCCCGCCCCGGCGACGTGATCCTGGCGGAACGGCTGACCAACATCGGCACCAAGGCGCTGGCCGCCACCCAGGGTTATCATCTGGAAGGCGTCGCCATCGACGAGCATGGTCTGGTGCCCGACGCCTTCGACAGCGCCTGCCGCCGGCTGGGGCCGAAGGCAGCCTATCTGGTGCCGACCCTGCAAAATCCGACGGCGGTCGTCATGCCCGCCGCCCGCCGGCGCGAGATCGTCGAGATCGCCCGCCGCTATGGCGTGATCCTGATCGAGGACGACGTGTTCGGCTTCATGGTGCCGGATGCCGTGCCGATCCAGACCATGGCCCCCGACATCACGCTCTATGTGTCCAGCGTGTCGAAAAGCCTCGCCGCCGGCCTGCGGCTGGGCTTCGTCGTCGCCCCGGCGGAGCTGCGCACCCGTGTGGAAACCGCCATCCGGGCCCTGCAATATTCCGCTCCCGCCCTGCCGGCGGAGGTGGCCACGCGCTGGATCCAGGACGGCACCGCCGACCGCATCGTCGCCACCCAGCGGGAAGAGGATCTGGCGCGACAGCGGCTCGCCCGCTCCATCCTGCCGGCCGAGACCGTCTATGGCCACCCGGCGGCGCAGCATCTGTGGCTGGTCCTGCCCGAACCCTGGCGGCGCGAGGACTTCATCGGAGAAGCGCGCCGCCGCGGGGTGATCGTCACCGGTGCCGACGCCTTCGCCGTCGGCCGCGCCAGTGCGCCCCATGCGGTGCGTGTCGGCCTGTGCATGCCGCGCAGCCGAGACGAGGCCGCCCGCGGCCTGCGCGCCCTCGCCGATGCGATCGACGCGCCGGCGGCGGCGATGCTGTCCATCGTCTGACCGGAGTGCGGGCACGGCGGCGGCGATATGGGAGCGCCGCTGGGTAAATCCTGCCGCCCCGCCGGTCCAAACCTGCCGCCCGGCACCGATGGTTCTGCGACAGTCCCTGTCAAGTCAATGGCTTAGCTCTGGCCCGCATCCTGCACACCCCTTGATTGTCATTTCCTGACGGGAATGTGGAACGAGGGGAACGCACCATGGTCAGCCTGTCCAGTTACGCCGATGTCGGCAGCATGGCCCAGAGCCTGCAGCAGTCGATCGACGCCGCGGTCAAGCGCGTGCAGCAGCAGGCGGCAGGCAATGGTGGCGCGACCGGCAAGGTCCAGGAATACGAGCAGACCGTCAACAAGTCGGCGATGAACGCCGCCCCTTTCGCGACGAGCATCGGCACCCTGGTGAAGGACACCAGCCGGCTGAACGTCTTCAGCTCGCTGGCCTCCAACGATCCGGCCGATTTCTATAAATTCAACGTGCCCACATCCGGCGCCGTGACGCTGGGAACGGTCGGCGATGCCGGCGTGCGGCTTCAGCTGATGGACCGTGGCGGCAAGGTCGTCGCCGACAGCAACAAGGATGCCGGCGCCAGCTATGACGCCTTCCAGAAGCTGAAATCCGGCCAGATGACGCTGGACAAGGGCGACTACACCCTGCGCGTCGCCCGCGACAAGGATGTCCCGGTCAAGGATGCCAAGAGCTACGGCGTCCAGCTGCGCATGGGCAATTACAGCAAGGACTACGACACCATCGCAAAGCAGCCGGCCAAGGGCGACAACCCCTTCGGCGGCAACACCAAGCTTCAGGGTCTGGCCTCGATCCTGGGCGCGGGCAGCGCCTCGCTCAACCCCTCGGCGATGCTGCTGGGCGGGTCCGGCGGCAGCTATGGCGGACGCGGATCGCTGCTGAACGCGCTCCTGTGATCGCCGCGCCCGTCAGACCAGACGGTCGCGGCCGGATTCCTTGACCAGCAGAACCGCCTGGGTGCGGCTGCCGACGCCCAGCGCCTTGAGCACGCCGGTGACGTGGGTCTTCACGGTGGACAGGTTCAGGCCCAGCCGCTCGCCGATCTCCTGGTTGGACAGGCCCTGGGCCAGCAGGTCCAGAACCTCCAGCTGGCGGCGGGTCAACCCGTCGAAGATGCTGGGGGGCACGGCGCGCGGGGTCCCGGCGGCCGCGTGGGACGATGCGCCCGGCATGCCCAGCACCGGCGGCACATAGGATCCGCCCGCCATCACCAGCCGCAGGATGTTCACCACCAGGACGTCGTCGGTCGATTTCGGAATGAAGGCACGGACGCCGCGCGACAGCACCGCGCGCATTTCGTCGGGCGACTCGATCATCGAGAAGATGGCGACCGGAACCGGCGCGACGCGCTTGACCAGCGCCTCGACATCCTCCAGCCCGCCGAGCCCCGGCATGCGCAGGTCCATCACGATGAGGTCGAACGCGGTCCCGCCGTCCTGCATCGCGCCGTCGAGGATGGCGTTCAATTGGCTGAAGCTGGTGGCGGCCACCACAGTGGCCTGCTCGTCCAGTTCACCCACCAGATGGGTCAAGCCGCTGCGGACGATGGAATGATCGTCGGCGATCAGAACCTGCATGTAACGTCTCGGACCGAAGATGCCTTGGGTACCGTATGGTCATACGCTGACGCAACGGTCCGCGCTACCTCCTTCGCACGTCCGGCACCTTGGTTCCACTGCCGCGACGTAGGGAAGGCTTACAGGGGCCTGCGGGGAGAGGCGGTCGCCCCTCCCACCCTTTGCCGTTCAGGAGATCTTGATCATGATTTGGGCACGGCGGTTCGACGGCTCGCGCACGTTCGGACCGGTCGGGACCATCAGCTGGTTCTCGCCGACGCCTTCAATGGTGATGATGTTGGCCGGCGTGCCATGCTTGATCATGGCCTGCCGCACCGCCTCGGCACGGCGGAGCGAGAGCTTCTGGTTGTAGGACGGTGCGCCAGAGGTGTCGGTGTGGCCGATCACCTGTATGCGGACGGCGCGGGCACGGCTGGCGCCGTCGGCGGCATCGCCGATGATCTTGTCGGAATTCGGCGTGATGACCGCCTTGTCCCAATCGAAGAACACCTGATACTCGCTCTGCGGCTGGGCGGCCATCGGCGGGGCTGCCGGCGCCGGGGCGGCGATGGGCGCCGCACGCTCCGGCCCGCCGAAGGTGTAGCGCAGGCCGGCGAGGATCGTATGGTTGCGGTACTCGCCCTTCGAGGTCACCGGACCCAGCTCGAACTCCGGATCGACGGTGGCGAAATACCGGTAATCCAGCGTCAGCGCGACATTGTTGTTGATCGCATAGGAGGCGCCGACGATGCCCTGATAGGCGAAGACCCAGTCACGGTCGCTGGCACCGTTCAGCGACTGCTTGACGCCGGCGATACCGGCACCGGCACCGATATAGGGGGTGATCGGCAGGCCGATGTCGATGTCGTACAGCAGGTTGCCCATGAAGGCGACCGAGCTCATCTTGCCGCCCAGATTGTTCAGGCCGGGGGTGGCGCTGCTGGTGCCGTCGACGCTGTTGCGCCACCGCCAGGCGGCCTCCAGCTCGGCGCGCAGGCCCATCGCGGTGGCATAGCCGACCGACAGGTCGCCGATGCCGCCGATCTTGAATTCCTCCTTCAGGCCCAGGCCGGGAGCCGGATAGCTGCTGAGGTCGGCATCCTCGGTCCAGTTCACGCCGGCGCCAGCACCGACATAGAAGCCTTCCGTACCGGCAAAAGCGGCGGTCGGGACGGCCAGCGAAGGCAGGGCGACGGTCAGTGCCGTGCCCAGCAAAATCCCACGCATCGTCATGTTCTTGTTCCCATCGTTGACGGCGTTGGTCGATCGGGACATCCCGGCCTGCGGCGAAATGCGTGACAGAACGGGCTCCGGCCCCGACAATGGATACGGATCCGCAGCTTCCAATCCTGCTGCCGCAGGCCCATTTTTCCTGTTGCAGATTTGCCTCAGCCGACTCAGGGGCATTTCCTGTTGCGATAACAATAGCTTGGACAGACACCTCGATGCCCCCTACCCCGGACGGTTCGGTCGATTACCCCCTCTGCACCACTCCCGATCCCGGCGGCTGGCAGGAGGTGGCGCCCGGTGTGCTGTGGATCCGGCTGTCCCTCCCCTTCCAGCTCGACCACATCAATGTATGGGCGCTGGACGGTGGCGCCCTCGGCTGGACGCTGGTCGACTGCGGGCTTGGCGATCCGCGCAGCCGCGCGGTGTGGGAGGTGCTGCTGCACGATGCGCTGGGCGGGCGCCCGGTGGAGCGGGTGGTCGTCACCCATTTCCATCCCGACCATATCGGCGCCGCCGCCTGGCTGGTGGAGCGGACCGGTGCCGGCTTCGCCGCCTCGCTGACCGAATGGCTGGTCGCCCGCACCCTGTCGGCCGGCAACGATGCCGCCACCGACGCGGTGGTCGAACAGTTCTACCGCCGCTGCGGCCTGGAGGAGGATACGCTGCAGTCGCTGCTCGCCCGCAAGGGGGCCTACAGCCGCGGCGTGCCCGCCGTGCCGGCGACGCTGACCCGCCTGCGGGCCGGCGACCGGCTGCCGGTGGGCGACCGCCATTGGACGGTGATCGGCGGCAGCGGCCATACGGCGGAACCGGTCAGCCTGTACCGTCCGGCCGGCGGCGGCAGCCCGGACCTGCTGATTTCCGGCGACCAGATCCTTCCGCGCATCAGCCCGAACATCAGCGTCTGGCCGTCCGAACCGGATGCCGATCCGCTCGCCGACTATCTCGCCAGTCTTGAGGGGTGGAGCGTCCTGCCGGCGGACACGCTGGTCCTGCCCTCCCACGGCCGCCCCTTCCACGGCCTGCACCGGCGTGCGGAGGAGCTGGCTCTCCACCATGGGGAGCGGCTGGCCGAGATCGAGACTCTGTGTGCAGCCCCCCGGACCGCCGCGGCAGTGACGCGGGCACTGTTTCCCCGCCCGCTCGATCCGCAGCAGATGCTTTTCGCCGTGGGCGAGGCGGTGGCCCACCTCAACCACCTGATCCGCAAGGGGCGGCTGGAGCGGACCGTTGGGCCGGCTGGCGAGCCGGCTTCGCTTCCGCCGGCCGACCTCTACCGCCGGCCGGCCGCCATCGCAGCGGCCTGACGTCGGTTATTCGGTGACGATCTCGAACTCGTGCGGATCGAGCAGCGTCGTCACCGACAGGGTTTTCAACGTCTTCGGGTCGTCGGTACGCTTCATCTGGGCATGTTGGGTGCCCATGCCGTCCTTGCGGATGGCGATCACTTCCCAATAGCCGCCGCTGGGGGACAGCTTGCGGTAAATCTGTCCCTCGACCACCTCGCGCTTCCTGCGCATTTTCGTTCTCCAAAACCCGTCCCATGCCGGCGACCGTCACAGTCGCCGCGAAGGGCGCCATTGAAGCACAAAAACCCCCTGCCGTGGCGAGTGTCCGTTCGGTGACCCTTTGCCGATGCCGCATTTGCGTTGTTGCGACGCAGCACGTCCGGGGTGCCCCCGATGACCCTTTGCCGCAGGGCCCCTTCGGAGTGGAACAAAAGGCGCGGCTGTGAGTTCATAGCAGTCATGAACACCGATCTCGACGTGCTTGTCTTCGCGACCCGCCTGGTTGATGAACTGGGCGAAACCGCGATTCGAATGAGCCGCGTTCGTCTTGTCGAACTCACGGCCGCCAACCACACCCGTGCCGCCGCCTTCTGGCGGGAGGTGATGGGCACATGCGAACGGCTGCTGACCGAGCGGTCGGGCCGGCGTGTGGCGACCGGGCTCTCCTCCCAGGCACTTGCCACGGCGCAGCCAGCCATGGCCCAGCACCGTGTCTCCTATGTTCCCCGACCTATTCCCTGACCGGCTCAGTCATTAAGCCCGGGCATTTCTCTGAATCCTCAAAGAAAAAGGGCCGGCACAAAGTGCCGGCCCTTTCGCGCGGAACGCAGAGGCGTTTCGCTTACTTCACTTCAGCGTACTGGCCGTTGTGCCACTTGTACCAGACATAGGCCGGGCTGGTGACGTCGCCCTTGGCGTCAAACCCGATCTTGCCGATCACGGTTTCGTAGCTGCCCTTGCGCATGACGTCGGCAACCTTGGCAGCATCGGTCGAGTTCGCCTGCTTCACCGCGTTCGCCCAGATCTGGAGAGCGGCGTAGGTGTACAGGGTGTAGCCTTCCGGCTCGTAACCCGCCTTGCGGAACTTCTCCACGACGGCCTTGGCGTCCGGCTTCTCGCGCGGATCCGGGCCGAAGGTCATCATGGTGTTCTCGCCGGCGTCGCCGGTGATGGCCCAGTACTCGTTGGTCACCAGCGCGTCGCCCGACACGATGATGGCCTTCAGGCCCTGGTCCTTCATCTGGCGGGCGATCAGGCCGGCCTCGGTGTGGTAGCCACCGACATAGACGGCGTCGATGTTCGCCTGCTTCAGCTTCGACACCAGGGCGGAATAGTCCTTCTCACCGGCCGTGTAGGCTTCGTAGATGGCTTCCTTCTGGCCGCCGGCGTTCAGCGCCTTCTGCGTCTCGTCGGCCAGACCCTTACCGTAGGCCGACTTGTCGTGCAGGATGGCGATGTTCTTGCCCTTGTACGTGTCCAGCAGATACTTGCCGGCGATCAGGCCCTGCTGGTCGTCACGGCCGCAGACGCGGAAGACGTTCTTCAGGCCCTGCTCGGTCAGCTTCGGGTTGGTCGAAGCCGGGGAGATCTGCATCATCCCTTCCTCGGCATAGACCTGGCTGGCCGGGATCGACGAGCCCGAGCAGAAGTGACCGGCCACGAACTTCACACCGGCCTTGGCCAGCTGGTTGGCGACGGCCACGGCCTGCTTGGGATCGCAGGCGTCGTCGCCGACTTCCAGCTTCAGCTTCTGGCCCAGAACACCGCCGGCGGCATTGATGTCCGCAACGGCCTGCTCCATGCCCTTCTTCATCTGCTCGCCGAAGGTGGCGTACTGGCCGGTGATCGGGCCGGCGGTGGCCACCGCGATGTCGGCCTTGGCGGCCGTGGCGGAGAGCGCGGTCGCCGCGATCGCGGCGAGAAGGGACAGCTTGAATTTCATGGGTGTGCTTGCTCCCTGTTCTATGAAGTGGTCCCTGTTGCAACATACCCCCGGCCCTTTCGGGCCTTGCCGCCGGGTCCCCTCCGGCGGGTTCCAGAATACCATACCCCGAGTGGCGCACAGTGCGACAGTTTCGCGGGCACCAATCAGCCGTACGGTCTAATTCCTTATGTCTAGTCGCACCTGCTTAACCGGCCCTGCTCAACCGGCGGTGCCGGTGCGGTCGCGCCAGGCGAACGGTCCCGCGCGCTCATAGAGCCATGGATACTGGTTGACCATGCGTCGTGCGATGGCGATGCGGTGGGCGGTGAGCGTGATCAGTCCGATGACCACCGTGTGTACGATGAAGCCCCACAAGGACAAGAGCTGCTCGCCGAACAGGCCCCAGGCGAGGAAGCGGTCGCCCACCCCCAGCAGCAGCGAATAGGCCAGCACGCTGGAGACCGGCTTCCACCCCTCCGCCAACGTCTGCCCGGTCAGCACGCCGCAGCCGCCGAACACCAGCACCGTCAGGAACACGAACACCGGAAGCGAAGAGCCGAGGATCGTTTCCATCTCAATGTCCCCCTTCCAGATAGGCCGCGCGGACCTCCGGGTCGGCCAGGAGCTGCGCCCCCGTCCCCGTCATCGTGATCTTCCCCGTCACCATCACATAGGCCCGGTGCGCCAGCTTCAGCGCATGGAAGGCGTTCCCGTCCCCGTCATCGTGATCTTCCCCGTCACCATCACATAGGCCCGGTGCGCCAGCTTCAGCGCATGGAAGGCGTTCTGCTCCACCATGAACACCGTCATCTTCTGTTCCCGGTTGATCTCCTGGATCACCTGGAAGATCTGCTTCACGATCAGCGGCGCCAGACCCAGCGACGGCTCGTCCAGCAGCAGAAGCCGCGGCTGGCTCATCAAGGCCCGCCCGATCGCCAGCATCTGCTGCTCGCCGCCCGACATCGTGCCGGCGCGCTGGTTGATGCGCTCCTTCAGCCGCGGGAACAGCGTCAGCACCCGCTCCAGCTCGCGCTCGAAGCTGCCGGGCTGGGCGACGATGGAGCCCATCTGCAGGTTTTCCAGCACCGTCATGCGCGGGAAGATGCGCCGGCCCTCGGGAGACTGCGCGATGCCGCGCCGCACGATCTCGTGGGTGGGGAGGTCGGTGATGTCCTCGCCCTCGAAGAACACCCGGCCCTGACGCGCCCGCGGACTGCCGCAGATCGTCATCAGCAGCGTCGACTTGCCCGCCCCGTTGGCGCCGATCAGCGAGACGATCTCGCCGGCGCCAATCTCGATGTCGATGCCCTTCAGCGCCTCGATGGCGCCGTAGAAGGTGTGGACGCCCGATACCTTCAGCATGGCTCAGGCTCCCTTCTGCGCGCTGGTCTGGCCGGCGGTGGGCGCGATGTGCAGGTCGGCGGCGACCTCCGGCGGCAGGGCTTCGTCCTCGTCCTCGCCCAGATAGGCGCGGATCACCGCCGGGTCGTTCTTCACATGCTCCGGATTGCCGTCGGAAATCTTCCGGCCATAGTCCAGCACCACCACATGGTCGGAAATGCGCATCACAACGCTCATGTCATGCTCGATCAGCAACACGCCGGTGCGGTGGCCCTGCGGCGTCTGTACGTCGCGGATGAAGGTCAGGATCTCGGCCAGCTCCCCCGACTCGCGCGGGTTCAGGCCGGCCGCCGGCTCGTCCAGGCACAGCAGAACCGGCTCGGTGCACATGGCGCGGGCGATCTCCAGACGGCGCTGGGCGCCATAGGGCAGGTTGCCGGCTTCCCAGTCGGCGAACTCGGTCAGGCGGACCCGGTCCAGCCAGTATTTCGCCAGCTCCACCGCCTCATGCTCGGCCTTGCGGAAGCCGGGCAGGCCGAGCAGGCCGGCGATGGCGAAGCCCGACGCCCGCATCAGCTTGTTGTGCTGGGCGACGATCAAATTCTCCAGGACGCTCATGCCGCTGAACAGCCGGATGTTCTGGAAGGTGCGCGCCACCCCGGCCAGCTGGGCGATGCGGTAGCCCGGCATCCGCTCCAGCAGGAACTCCTTGCCGGCGGGATGGCGCAGCGTCAGCCGCCCCACCGTCGGGGTGTAGAAGCCGGTGACGCAGTTGAACAGCGTCGTCTTGCCGGCGCCGTTCGGGCCGATCAGCGCGGTGATCTCGCCCGCCCGCGCCTCGAACGACACGTCGTTGTTCGCCACCAGACCGCCGAAGCGCATGGTCAGGTGTTCGACGCTCAGCAAAGGCTTTTCGGTGTTCATCGGTGCGGCGCTCATTTCGCGGCTCCCGCCGGGATCGGCTTCTTGCCCATGCAGGAGGATGGTCGGGTCGCGGTGGGCCAGCAGGCCGCGCGGACGCCACAGCATGATCACCACCATGCCGGCGCCGAACGCCAGCATGCGGTAGTCGGCCAGCTCGCGGAACGCTTCGGGCAGGCCGATCACCAGCAGCGTGGCGACCACCACGCCGATCTGGCTGCCCATGCCGCCCAGCACCACGATGGCCAGGATGATCGCCGACTCGATGAAGGTGAAGCTCTCCGGGCTGATGAAGCCCTGGCGCGTCGCGAAGAAGGAGCCGGCGAAGCCGCCGAACATCGCGGCAATCGCAAAGGCCGCCAGCTTCATGTTGGTGCGGTTGATGCCCAAGGACGCGCAGGCGATGTCGTCCTCGCGCAGCGCTTCCCACGCCCGGCCCAGCGGCAGCTTGCGCACCCTGAGCGTGAACAGGTTCACCACCAGCGCGAGTGCCAGGATGAGGTAGTAGAGGAAGACGATGCGGTGGAGCGGCGAGAACTCCAGCCCGAACAGCTCGTGGAAGGCGGCCATGCCCTCGGAGGGCGTGCGGGAGAAGTCGGCGATGCCGAAGAAGCTCGGCCGCGGAATGCCGGAGATGCCGTTGGGCCCGCCGGTGAACTGGTACCAGTTGACCAGGATGATGCGGATGATCTCGCCGAAGCCCAAGGTCACGATGGCGAAATAGTCGCCGCGCAGCCGCAGGACGGGGAAGCCCAGCAGCACGCCCGAGCAGGCGGCGAGCAGGCCCGCCAGCGGCAGGCAGAGCCAGAAGCTGAGCCCGAAGTAATGCGCGAGCAGCGCGTAGGAATAGGCGCCGACGGCGTAGAAGGCGACATAGCCGAGGTCGAGCAGGCCGGCGAGGCCCACCACGATGTTCAGGCCCCAGCCCAGCATGATGTAGGTCAGCAGCAGGATGCCGATGTCCAGCAGCATGCGGTCGGCCAGCGGCGTCATCGGCAGGATGGCGGCGAAGACCACGGCGACCGGGCCGATATACTTGCTGGCGTGCTGGACCTTCGCGGCGACGCGGTCCATGCGCTTGTCGCGGTCGGCCTGGCTCAGCTTGGAGCGGCCGGTGGCCACCGTCATGGCGGCACGCAGCGCGATGACGCCGCCGCCCAGCACCAGCACCAGGCGCAGCACCTGGGTCGGCATCGGCAGCACCAGCCCGAC
>NZ_PDKW01000038.1:178228-178743 GCF_002573965.1 Azospirillum palustre
GACGCTCAGCAAAGGCTTTTCGGTGTTCATCGGTGCGGCGCTCATTTCGCGGCTCCCGCCGGGATCGGCTTCTTGCCGCCATGCAGGAGGATGGTCGGGTCGCGGTGGGCCAGCAGGCCGCGCGGACGCCACAGCATGATCACCACCATGCCGGCGCGCAGCGCGATGACGCCGCCGCCCAGCACCAGCACCAGGCGCAGCACCTGGGTCGGCATCGGCAGCACCAGCCCGACGCCGGCGCAAATGAGCGCCAGGATCAGCACCGGCAGCGCCATGCCCTGGCGGATCAGCCCGAGCCCGAGCCGGCCGAGGAAGACCAGCAGGAGCGAGGCGATCACCTCCTCCGGCCGGGCTTCGATGCCGAGGCCGGTGGGGCGGTCCACCGTGCGCAGGCCGACCAGCGGCACGGTCAGCAGCAATGCCACGAAGGCGGCGAGGCCGGCGTCCTTGACGGTGGCGGCCCAATCGACGCCGCGCGGGGCGGTGCGTCCGGCGGAGAGGGTGTTGGAGTGCGT
>NZ_PDKW01000038.1:178843-317656 GCF_002573965.1 Azospirillum palustre
CCGGCGTCCTTGACGGTGGCGGCCCAATCGACGCCGCGCGGGGCGGTGCGTCCGGCGGAGAGGGTGTTGGAGTGCGTGGTCATGGCGCTTACACCTTCTCGATCTCGGGCCGGCCGAGCAGGCCGGTGGGCCGGAAGATCAGGACGAGGACGAGGATGGAGAAGGTTGCGACGTCCTTCCATTCGGAGCCGACATAGCCGGACCAGAAGGCCTCGATCAGGCCGATGACGACACCGCCGAGCATGGCGCCGGGCAGCGAGCCGACCCCGCCGAGCACGGCGGCGGTGAAGCTTTTCACGCCCGCCAGGAAGCCGATGTAGAAGTCGATGACGCCATAGATCAGCAGCACCATCATGCCGGCGACGGCGGCGAGTGCGGCGCCCATGACGAAGGTCAGCGAGATGACGCGGTCGACGTTGACGCCGAGGAGCCCCGCCATCTTCTTGTCCTGCTCGCAGGCGCGCTGGGCACGGCCGAGCGAGGTGCGGTTGATCAGCATGGTGAAGCCGACCATGAGGACGAGCGTGATGATGATGGTGGCGAGGCGGACGTAGCTGACGGAGACGGCGCCGTCCATCAGGGTGAGGTTGCCGGGCAGGATGGGCTGCAACGGCTTGGAGCGGGCGCCCTGGAGGATCTGGATGTAGTTCTGCAGGAAGATCGACATGCCGATGGCGGAGATCAGCGGCGCCAAACGCGGCGAGGAGCGCAGCGGCCGGTAGGCGATGCGCTCGACCGTCCAGCCATAGACGCTGGTGAACAGCATGGAGGCGAGCAGCATGATCAGCAGCGCCAAAGGCACCCAGGTGATGCCGAGCGCGCCGATGGCCAGGAAGGTGATCAGCGCCACGAAGGAGCCGATCATGTAAATCTCGCCATGGGCGAAGTTGATCATCCCGATGATGCCGTACACCATCGTAGCGCCACGAAGGAGCCGATCATGTAAATCTCGCCATGGGCGAAGTTGATCATCCCGATGATGCCGTACACCATCGTGTAGCCGATCGCGATCAGGCCGTAGATCGCTCCAAGCGACAAGCCGTTGATCAATTGCTGAAGAAAATATTCCATATCCTCATCCCACCTTCAGCGCGGCGCAAAGGCAGGGTGCGGCGGCACGGGCACACTCGGCACACCGGTCTCGCAACAGCAGCCCCCCTGTCTGGTGCACTCTGTCTGGTGCAGCCCATCCGGTCACCAAACGGAATGCCGTATCATCCGGAATTCCGTCTATTGGTCTGACGGACCAAGATTTTTCCTGTTCGGGGGCGGCTCCTGCGATCCGGCCGGGCCGTCCGGCAAGTGCCCCTCCTGACCTTTTCGGTAGTACCAGCCTGACGGATTTTTGCAAGACAGATTTGTGTTGTCCGCATGCGTCGCGGCGAAGGGCAAGGGCCGGAAACGCGAAACGCCCCACCGGCGGTTGCCGGCAGGGCGTTCTGCAAGACGACGCAAACCGCTGGAAGATCAGCGAACGGCGACGGACTGCTTGGTCGGGGCGGCGGCGACCTTCTGCTTCGGCTTGGCCGGAGCGGCGGCCTTGGCCGGCTTCGCCTTGGCGGTCGTGGTCTTCGATGCTGCCGGAGCGGGCGCGGCCGAGGCGACGGCGAAGACGGGGTCGGGATTGCTGACCACCTTCACGTCGCAGAGCGGACGGCTGGCCAGATGCATCAGGCCGGCATTCTTCTCGTCGCTGGTCAGGGTCCGCAGGTCGTCCCCCGTCAGGTCCTTCGCGGCGACCGAGCGGTCGACGAAGTTGGCGCAATATTGCGGGATGCCGATGGTCGCGGCGCGGCGGCTGATCTCGTTCGCCAGCTCCGTCCGGAACATGTCGAACTGCCGGGTGGCGTTGCCGCCGGCGCCCGAGCGCTTGTAGAAGCTGATCAGCGACGCTTCCGAGCTGGACAGCAGGGCGCGGTTCTTGACCGAGAAATCCTGGTACAGGTCGAACGGCTTCTTGTCCGGCATGACCGTGCGGCAGGTCAGGCCGACCACCATCATCTCGGTGTGCATGCGCATCAGCTGCTCGGCCGCATGCTCGGCGCGGTTGTAGCAGGCGGGCGTGGCCGGGGCGCTGGACTTCGCCGGGCGCGCAGCCTTGGCGGCGGGCGGCTTCGCCGGCTCCTTGGCGGCAGCGCCGGCGGACGCCGGCAGGGCGAGCAGCGCGCCGAGGACGGCGGCGCCGGTCAGGGCTTTGAGGGAATGGCGGAGGGCGGCGCGCTGGCGACTCATCAGGGGCTCCGGTGGCGCGGTACGACAGGACGGGTTCGGGCGGGAAACGGCATTGCCCGACAGTCGGCGACCTTCTACCCGAACGCCGTGACGGGTCAATGGGATTTGGCCGATGCTTGCGTTTTGTCCCATCGGCGCGGCGGGCAGGCAACGCCGGATGACCGAAGGGGCTTCTCCCTTCGGAGA
The DNA here is from genome assembly GCF_002573965.1 of Azospirillum palustre. Lineage (NCBI taxonomy): Bacteria > Pseudomonadati > Pseudomonadota > Alphaproteobacteria > Rhodospirillales > Azospirillaceae > Azospirillum > Azospirillum palustre. The sequence goes on from NZ_PDKW01000038.1 coordinate 181,262, forward strand.
GAGGGAGTGTGCGTCGCTGGACGGGACCGGGCCGGCGACGCTATGGATTGGCAGAGCACAGTCGGACAGGTGACAAGGCATGGCAGCCACCGGATCGCAATCGGCCGGAACAGGGAGCGCGACAGAGTACCGGAGCGGGCACCGCATCGGCATCGATCTGGGCGGCACCAAGACCGAAGGGATTCTGCTCGACCGTCAGGGAAACCAGCTGGCACGCCATAGAGTTCCGACGCCGAAAGGCGATTACGACGGCACCGTCGCGACCATCCGCGATCTGGTGGCCCGGCTGGAACGGGAAATCCCTGCCGGCGGAAGAGCGACGGTGGGATTGGGCATTCCGGGCGCCATCTCCCCTGCGACCGGGCTGGTGAAGAACGCCAATTCCACGTGGCTGATCGGGCGCGACTTCACGCGCGACCTGACCCGGGCGCTCTCCCGGCCGGTGCGGATCGAGAACGACGCCAACTGCCTTGCGGTGTCGGAGGCGACCGACGGCGCCGGTGCCGGCTGCGGCGTGGTGTTCGCGGCCATCCTTGGCACCGGCTGCGGCGCTGGCATCGTCGTTCACGGCCGGGTGCTGGGCGGGCGCAACGCCATCGCCGGGGAATGGGGCCACAACCCACTGCCCTGGCCGACCGACGATGAGCGGCCGGGACCGGCCTGCTATTGCGGCAAGCAGGGCTGCCTGGAGAATTTCGTGTCCGGACCGGCGGTCGCGGCCGACCATTTCGCGGCGACCGGCGAGACGTTGGACGCCGCGGCCATCCTGACCCGCGCCGCCGACCCGTCGGCCGGCGATGCCGGGTGCCGGGCGACGGCGGACCGGTTGGTCGGCCGGCTCGCCCGCGGTCTGGCGGCGGTCGCCAACCTGCTGGACCCCGACGTCATCGTGCTGGGCGGCGGCCTGTCGAACGCGGAATTGCTGTATGACCGGCTGCCGACGGCGATGCAGCCCTGGGCCTTCAGCGACCGGCTGGACACGCCGGTGCGCCGCGCCCGCCACGGCGATTCCAGTGGCGTGCGCGGTGCGGCATGGCTGTGGCGGCCGGGAGAAATGCCGCCGGAACCATCAGCCGGGTAAGCCGCTTTTCTCAGTCCCGGCGCGCGGTTCGCGGCACAGGCGGAGCGTCGGCGCTGCGCGGCGCGGCCATCACGCGCTTGGCGGCGGCGGGATCCACCGGCGGCGGCGTCAGCGAATGCGAGGCGGAATAGTGCTTGTCGGTCCGCTTCACGTCGGTTCCGTAATGCGCCATGCCGGCCCGGTCCTTGCCCGCCTTCATCGCCCCCCAATGGGACGGCGCCGGGCCGGGCAGCGGCTGGGCCTGATCCAGGTTGCGCAGCAGCGGGCCGGTCGGGACCATCTGGTCGTACACCCAGGGCGCATACTCCTGCTTCTGGGCGTGGGCCGGCAGCGACAGCGTCATCACCGCCAGAGCGGCGGCGACGGCGGTCCGGATGGCGGTATCGGCGGAGAAGGCAACGCGGGTCATCGAACAGATACCTTTCGTCCGGGAAAACGGATCGGAAGGGGCAGTCGAACGCAAAGCACCCGCGCCGTCCAATGCGGAGGCGCGTTACCCACCCCGGTCGCCGCATGCCCAAGCGGGGCATAGGTCCCGCCTTACGATACGGCGCCGGGCCTATTCCGTCAGGAAGCCGGCAGGCGGTAGAGCGTCAGGTGCAGCCGCTTGCCGGTGTTGTAGTTGAAGCCCGACAGCTCGGCCAGCGGCAGCGGCGTGGCGGTGCCCAGGCTGTCGAGGAAGGCCGGCGCCTCGCGGTCCTCCACCAGGGCCAGCCCGCAGGCGCGGTCCGCCGTCAGATGCGCGGCGGCCCCGGCCCCGTGCACCAGCCTGGTCGGCGTGCCGAGCAGGAAGACCAAACTCGGCTCCGAATAGCCGGCGATCGCCACCACGCTGTCCGGGCAGGGCCGGACCTGCGCCACCGCGCGGGCGGCCTGACGGCTGACCCAGACGCCGTCGATGTTCGGCAGCACGGCGGCATAGGTCCCGGCATAGAGCAGCGCCGCGGCAGCGACCCCGGCGGCAAGCCCGCTCCGCCGCTCCCCGCGCAGAAGCGAGCGCAGGGCGAGCGCGAAGAGTCCACCGACCGCCGGCACCAGCGCCACCCCGACCGGATCGATCCGGCCATCGACCAGCCAGGAGATCACCGCCACCGCCAGCGTCAGGGCGCCGAAACCGATCACGCCCAGCGCCACCGCGGCGGCGACCAGCCAGCGGCGCGGCTTTTCACGGCTGCGGTCGAAACCGTCGATCAGGGCCGCCGCGGCAATGGCGGCGATGGCCGGGAAGACCGGCAGGGTGTAGTGCAGGAGCTTGGTCGGCACCGCCTCGAACACCAGCCAGCTCGGGATTATCCAGGCGATGCAGAAACGCACGGCGTCCAGCCGGCGGCGCGCCCACACCCAGGGAACGGCCAGCAGGGCCAGCAGCGACCAGGGGGCGAAGGTCACCCAGAAGGTGCCGAGGTAATAGCCGGGCGGCAGCCCCTTGCCCTCCTGCCCGCCCGACACCTTGCCCAGCATGTCGTGGCCTACGGATTCGGCGAAGAAGGCGCCCTTGCTCTTGATGGCGATGGCGATCAGCCAGGGGGCGGCGATGGCGACGACGATGCCGAGCCCGGCCAGCGGCTTCAGCCGCTTCAGCCACCCGGCCTCCCGGTCCCACAGGGCCAGCACCAACGCGGTGCTGCCGGATACCAGCAGGACCATCGGCCCCTTGACCAGCACGCCGATGCCGGCGGCGATCCAGAAGATAAGCGGAGCCACCCAGGCAGCGCGCCCGGCGGGGACCGGCCCGCGGCGGCCGAGATAGAGCTGGGCAAGCACCGCCTGCCCGATCACCACGGTGGAGAGCAGCACGGCATCGGTCTTGGCCATCCGCGCCTCGACCCCCAGCACGACGCAGGAGGCCATCATCAGCCCGGCGATGAAGCCGGCCGGGCCGCCGAACAGCCGGGCCGCCGCCCAGGCGCTGGCGAGAACGGCCAGGATGGCGCCCAGGAACGAGGGGATGCGGTAGGTCCAGATGACCTTGTCGGTGCCGACCGGAATCCCGCGCACCGCATCGGCGGCGGCGGTCGCGGCGGTCTGCAGCCAGTAGATGCCGACCGGCTTCTTGTAGCGCGTCTCGTCCTGGAAGCGGATGTCGACATAGTTGCCGCTGTCCAGCATCTGCGACGATGCCTGGGCGAAGCGCGCCTCGTCCCGGTCGAAGGGCGGCAGCACGGTGAAGCCCGGCAGGAACAGCACCGCCGCGATCAACGCCAGCAGCGCATAGGCCCAGATCGGCAAGCGGCTGGCAGGCTGACGGCTGGCCGGCAGATGGCCTTGCGGCGAGGACGCTGCGGTCACGGCTTGCTCGGCACCGCGTCGCCGGTGACCTGCGACTTCTTGTGCGACCAGACGAAATAGACGTTGCGGGCGTAGATCACCAAGCCCATCCCCTGCCCCAGCATGAAGACCGGGTCGAAGCGGTAGAAGGCATAGGCGAACAGCATGACGCCGCCGCCCAGCGAGAAGTACCAGAACATCTCCGGCACCACGCTGCGGCGCGCCTTTTCACTGGCGATCCACTGCACGATGAAGCGCATGGTGAACATCAGCTGGGCGAAAAAGCCGATGCCGACCCAGATCAGGTCGGTGGTGCTTTGCCCCTGGAACCACGCTGCGGCGCGCTCTAGCATCGTTGAATCCTGTACCGAATGGGTCGCTGTGAAGGTCGATCGGCTTTGAAAGACGTCAGAGGCGTTCGGAGACCGGCGACATCTTCGTCCGCCGCTTCAGCCAATACACGCCCAGCAGATCGACCACGCCGATCAGCCCGCGCCGCCAGTTGTTGTATTTTGACACGCCGCGTTCGCGCGGGCGATGGTTCACCGGCACATAGGCCACCGGGTGGCCGTGGGCGCGGAACAGCGCCGGCAGGAACCGGTGCATCGCCCCGAAGAAGGGCAGGTCGAGGAAGGCGTCGCGACGGAACAGCTTCAGCCCGCAGCCGCTGTCGGTGCAGCCGTCCTGCAGGAAGGACTGGCGCACCGCATTGGCGATCTTCGAGGCCCAGCGCTTCGACAGCGTGTCCTGCCGTTTTTTGCGCAAGCCGCCGACCAGCACCGGCGCTCCCGCCTCGCCCGTCGACACCAGGGCGAACAGCGCCGGAATGTCGGCCGGATCGTTCTGGCCGTCGCCGTCGAGCGTCACCACGAACTCGCCGCGCGCCGCCTTGACGCCGCTGCGCACCGCCGCACTCTGGCCGGAGCGCTGGACATGGCGCAGCACGCGCAGCCGGCCGGCTTCGACCGCCGGGGCAAGACGCGCCTGGGTATCGTCGTCGGACTGGTCGTCGACGAAGATGACCTCGAAACCGCCGACCGGAATCAGTGCCCGCTCGATCTCTTCGAGCAGGGGCAGCACGTTCTCGGCCTCGTTGAAAACGGGGACAACGACCGACAGCCGCACCGGCTGGCCGCTCTCCGGATAAATGCTCACGGTTTGCCATCCCATTCGCCAAACGGGCGGCAAATTACTCTCGCGGCGCGGCGAACGGTAGCGGAAAAGGATGAGACGGAAGCGGGGCAGATCTCCGCTTCCGTCCGATACACAGATATGGAGGCCGGATTACCCCTTCTTGCCACCGGTCTCGGGGACCAGCGGCAGCGGCACATAGCGCAGGTCGCCAGCGCGGCTGACCAGCATCAGCAGGGTCTTGCGCCCCTGTTCCTTGGCCTTGGCGATGCGGGTTTCCAGATCGGCGGCGGTCGCCACCGGTTCCTGCCCGGCCTCCACGATCACGTCGCCGAGGTCGAGCCCGCGCTGCGAGGCCGCGCTGTCGCGGTCGACCTCGGTGACCACCAGGCCGTCCACATCCTCGCCGATGGCGAAGGTCTCGCGCAGGCCGGGGGTCAAGGGAGCCAACTTCAGGCCGAGCGCCGACTTGCTTTCCTCCGGCTGGGCGGAACGGGGGGCGCCGCTCGATCCCGACATCGCCAGTTGCTGCGGCTCGTCGCGCAGTTCGCCGACGGTGACCTGGATCGACTGCTGCTTGCCGCCGCGCAGCAGGGTCATCGGCACGGTGCGGCCGATCTGCGTGGAGGCGACGAGGCGGGGAAGCTGGCGCATCTGCTCCAAGGGATCGCCGTTGAAGGCGGTGATGACGTCGCCCTGGCGCAGGCCGGCCGAGGCGGCGGGACTGTCGGGCGAGATGCTGGTGACCAAAGCGCCGCCGGAGCCCTCCACGCCCAGGCTTTCGGCGATGTCCGGCGTCACCCGCTGGACCTGGACGCCCAGCCAGCCGCGGCGCACCTTTCCGCCGTCCTTCAACTGGTCGATGATCGGCTTGGCCAGCGAGGACGGGATGGCGAAGCCGATGCCGACCGATCCGCCGGTCGGCGAATAGATCGCGGTGTTGATGCCGATCACCGCACCGCCGGCGTCATAGAGCGGACCGCCGGAATTGCCGCGGTTGATGGCGGCGTCGGTCTGCAGATACTCGTCATAGGGGCCCTGCTGGATGTCGCGGGCGCGGGCCGACAGGATGCCGGCGGTCACCGAGCCGCCGAGGCCGAAGGGGTTGCCGATGGCGACCACCCAATCGCCGACCTCCACCGCTTCGCTGTCGCCCCAATGGGCGGCGGTCAGCGGCTTGGCGCTCTCGACCTTCAGCAGGGCGAGATCGGTCGGCGCGTCCGACCCCACCAGCCTGGCCGGCAGCTTGGTGCCGTCATGCAGGGTGACGGCGATTTCGGCCGCATCGGAAACGACATGGTTGTTGGTGACGATCAGGCCCGACGGATCGATGATGAAGCCGGAGCCGAGCGCCATGCTCGGCAGACCTTGCGGACCGCCACCTTGCGGACCGCCGTTCGGCCCGCTTTCCGGCGAGCGGTTGCCCTGGCCGCCCCTCTGCCGGTTGCGGAATTCGCGGAAGAACTCCTCCAGCGGCGAGCCGGGTGGAATGTCCATCCCTTCCGGCAGCCGGCCGCCACCCGCCGAGGGCTGGGGCGCCTGGGTGCTGGAGATGTTGACGACGGTGTCGATCTGCGTGCGGGCAAGGTCGCGGAAGGACGGCGGCGCGTATGTTCTGCTCGCCCCCGGCTGTGCCCCGACGGCGGGCGCGTCCTGGGCTGCGGCCGGCAGCGCCGGCAAAAACACCGCGCCGGACAGCAACGCGCACAGCGCCGCGGCCGGAAGGCGTCGGAAGATCGGGTACGAACGCGGCACGGGCGCATGCGGCATGGACGGTCTCCGCAGAAAACGGTTTGGCAAACGCCGAAGAGTCGCGACCAACGGTTCTTCAAAAGACCCTGGGCCAGAAACCCCAGAAGCTATTGAATGGCAGGCCCCGGTCGGGTTTGTTCTGAAACTGCAAACACGGAACCCCCCGTCAGGGGTCCATCGCATTTTTCAATAATCCGGCGACCGGGAGATGCCGGCGACGGATTCGTTCCACCCTGGGTTTCCGGTTGTCCGCAGTTTTTAAAACCGCAGGCCTTCCACCAAGCATCGTGCCCAGTTGGGACAACGGATACAAAATCACAATTCCGTGCAAAGTTATGCTGGCATTTTTGAGAAGAGTTTCCGATAGTCATCCATACCGAAAACATCGCCCGCCAGCGTGAAGCCTCGATGCTGCTGACGCACGCGCCCGCGTGGTCCCGCGTCCGAAGCGTGCGGTTCGGGTGGACATGCTGACGAATGACTGAAAATTCACTTTGGCAACCGAGCGATATAATGAACTCAGAAACCGGGAGCGAACCGGAGTCTCCCAAGAAGCGTGGGCGCATTCCGCAGTCGGCGTGGCCCCAAATTCTTGATCGCTACCGCAGCGGTGCAACCCTTTCGGCCATCGCACGCGAATTCGAATGCACCCCCAGTGCGATCTCCTACATCATCAAGAAGGCGGAGGCCGCGAGCGGCCAGGGCGATGCCGTCTCCGGTGATGCGCAGGACGATGCGCAGACCGCCGACGCCGGCACGTCCGCCGACGCGGACACGGCTGGCGAAGCCGCCGCTCCGGTGACGGCGGCTGCCCCGGAGACGCCGGCCGAAACGCCGGTGGCCGCTCCCGCCGAACCCGCCCCGGCACCGGCTGCCGAGGCCCCGGCCGAACCGCGCCGCGCCGCCGGCCGCACCGGTCGGACCACGCTGACCCGCGCCTCCCGGCCGGAACCGGCTGCCGAACCGGCCCCGGCCGAAGCACCGGCAGCGGCCCCGGCGCCCGCTCCGGCGCCGACGGAAACGCTGCGCCTGAACCGTCCGGAAGCCGCTCCGGCGGCCCCTGCCGCCACGCCGGCTCCGGCCGCACCGGTGGCCGCCGCGCCGGAGGCCCCGCGGGCTCCCGGCCAGCCGACCCCGCCGGTGGATGCGATCGAAGGCCGCCTGCGCGACACCGCCAAGGCCTGCATCTCCGCCTATCGCGGCTGGCGTCAGCAGCCGAGCGAGGCGACGATCCAGTCCCTGTCCGACACTGTGCATGAACTGCGCAAGGCCCTGGCCCGCGTGGAAATCGACATGTCGGCCAGCCGCCGCGAGGAACAGGCGATCCGCCCGATCCCGATCCCCGCGCATCGGGCCTCGCGCCGCCCGAACTGAGCGGACTTTTGAAAAAGCGGGTTTGAAAAAGCCCCTTTGAAAAGCCTCCGTCCCCCCGTGGGGCGGAGGCTTTTTCTTGCCGCTTTCGTTGCCGCGCCTCCGCTTGCGTTTTTCGTGCAAAAGGGTCTTGACGGCCCCCCTATCGAAAGGCTACTCCTCAGCGCCCCGATGGAAGGGTGGCCGAGTGGTTAAAGGCAGCAGACTGTAAATCTGCCCGCGTTAGCGTACGCTGGTTCGAATCCAGCCCCTTCCACCATCCCTGCGAAATCAATGCTTCGCAGGGCCGCCGTTCCGGACGGCTGATGTGCTGCAAACTCTCCCCTGGTTACAGCGATCCTGCGCCGTCGATGCGCCGCTTTATTGTTCGTTCGGCAGCGAGACATGCCCGACGGTGTACAGTTGCATCGTCTCCGTCACCACCGGCGGCAGCCCGGCCCAGAGCGTGACTTTCGTCATCTTCCATCCCGTCGGATCGAACGCGGCAATGGCGGCCAAGGCGCCGGCGTCAATCGCCGACTTTGCCTCCGCGATGGCATTGTCCCGCTGTGACGCCAAATCCGAATGGGCGGCTATCGCAGCGATGTCGCGGGTCGCGTAAGTCGCGGCTTTCAAAGTCTTCGTCAGTTCCGCATGCCAAACCAGCCAAGTCTGCACCGACGGCCAGCCGAAATCGCGTGTCAGTGCCGCAAAACCCGGACTGGAAAGAAAACTGTCGATCCCTTCCGGCTCATCCCACAAATAGAACGGCGCATAGAGGTTTTCCGCACTGACAAAGCCGGCATCCTGCTTTCTTGCCGCGAGATAGGCTTTGAAACGCAGCCGTGGAAAGCCGTCGAGCAGCGGCCCCTTCTCACGAATGCGGCGGTCGATGATCGCCATGTCGTAATCGGCGGGCAGCACGAAGCTGTATTGCATGGCGATCATCGGGAAAGCTCCCCTTGCTCGACGGCTTCCATCCAGTGAACGGCGGTGCCGTCCCGCACCGGCTGGACGCTGACATAGCTGAATGGGCTGGACGGTGCCGCGCCATGCCAGTGGCGTTCGCCGGGTGCGAACCAGACCGCGTCCCCGGCGCGGACCTCGACCGGCTCGCCGCCCTCGCGCTGCACGAGGCCGACACCGTCGAGCGCGAAAAGAAGCTGTCCGGACGGATGGCTGTGCCAATGGGTCGCGACGCCCGGCGGGATGAAGGCGCGCATCGCCGTCATCTCGCCCTCCGTCCGGCTCGACAGCAGCATCTGGACGAGGAAGGAGCCGTTGGCGATCCCCTCGGGCGCGGCAACGATACCGTCGCCGGCACGTCGGACGGTCATGGCTGGCGGACAGGACATCTGCATTTCAAAGTAGCCGGTCATGGCCGGGCCTCCTGCGCCGGCAGTCCGGCCGACACGCCGGATGCGAAAGACCAATCCTCGAAGGTCGAATCCGCGATCACGATCATCACGTCTTCCGGCCGCACGCCGGGCGACGCCGCAAGAGTCTCGACCAGCCGCTGGTAAAAACGAGCCTTGGTTTCGGGCGACCGCAGTTTTCCCGTGGTGATGTGAAAGACGATGAAATCGTCCGAGCGCGGGCCGCCGCGATAGGTCCGGTCGAAGACCAATTCATGCGGCTGGTGCTGATGAATGGCCACGAAGCGGTCATTCTCCGGAACCTCGAAGCAGTCGACCAGCGCACGGTCCAGACTGTCGGAAAGGGCCGCAAGATAGGCCGGTGATTTGCCCGCGAGCAAAGAAATCCGTGTGAAGGGCATGGCATGCCGCTCCTGTTTGAGCGATTGACAGCCCCAGTATGGATGGAGATGATCATCCCGATAATCAGATTATTCTGAATGAATCGTCCTGTTTTACGGGATTTTCATAATGCGCCTGACCAACCTCGACATGGATGCGCTGCGCAGTTTCGTCGCCGGCATCGACGCCGGATCCTTCGCCCAGGCCGCTGACAGGCTCGGGCGGTCGACATCGGCGGTCAGCGCCCAGCTCAAGAAGCTGGAGGAGCAGGCCGGGACGGCGCTGGTGCGCAAATCGGGTCGCGGGCTGACGCTCACCGATGGCGGCGAGGTACTGCTCTCCTATGCCCGGCGTCTGTTGAACCTGAATGACGAGGCGATGAGCGCCGTTCGCGGCGCGGGGCTGGAGGGCTGGGTCCGTCTGGGAATCCAGGAGGATTTCGGCGAGACCGTGCTGCCGCAGGTTCTCGGCCGCTTTGCCCGCGCCCACCCAAAGGTCCGGATCGAGGGGCGCATCGCCCGCAACAGCGAGCTGTCCGAGAAGATCGCCTCCGGCCATCTCGATCTGGCTCTGGCATGGGACGACGGCAGCGCATCGGCCACCGAGCGGATCGCGTCATTGCCGCTGTGCTGGCTGACCGCGGCGGAGGAGGCACCGCTTTGGCGGGCCGACGGGAACGAGCCGCTGCCGCTCGCCGCATTGGAGGCGCCATGCCTGCTGCGCACCATCGCCTGTGACCATCTCGACCGGCAGGGAATCGCCTGGCGCATCGCCTTCGTCAGCCCGAGCCTGGGCGGCCTCTGGGCGGCGACGGCGGCGGGGCTCGGCATCGCCCTGAGGACGCCGGTGGGCCGGCCGGCCGCGGTGCGCGTGCTCGATCCCGTCGCCTGCGGCTTGCCGCAGCTTCCGTCGCTCGGCCTCCGTCTCTTGCGGTCCGACAAGGGGCCGAACCCGATCGGCGACCATCTCGCCACCATCATCCGGCAGGCGCTGCGCGAAACACTGCCGGCCGGCTGGATGCCGGAAACATCCGACACCAACTGAAGCCGGCCTCACAGCGGCAGCGGATCGGCCGGCGTCACCCGCGGGAAGCGCAGCGTGAAGGCGGTGCCCGCCCCCGGCTCGCTCTCCAGCCGCAGCCGGCCGCGCAGGGTGCGTGTGACCAGCGTGTAGACGATGTTCAAGCCCAGCCCGCTGCCGCCGCGGTCGCGGCTGGTGGTGAAGAAGGGCTCGAAGATTTTGCCGTGCAGGTCGGCCGGAATGCCGCGCCCGTCGTCGGAATAGACCAGTTCCACCTCTCCGCCGGTCGCCGTGACCGTCACGGTCAGCCGGCCACGCACGCCGGGCTCATAGCCGTGCAGGAGCGAGTTGATGACGAAATTGGTCAGGATCTGGCCGAAAGCGCCGGGGTAGCTGTCGAGCGTCAGGCCATCCGGACAGCGCACCTCGACCGAATGCCCGCTGCGGCGGATGCGCATGCCCAGGCTGCGCAGAATCTCGTGGATGTACTGGTTCAGTTCGAAGACGCGGCGTTCCTCGCTGGCCTGATCCACGGCGATCTGCTTGAAGCTCTGGATCAGGCGGGTGGCGCGCTCGATGTTCAGCAGCATCAACTGCGTCGCCTCGTCGGCGATGTCGATGTAATCCGCGAAATCGCCGCGCCGCAGACTGCCGGCTTCGAAGAGATGCCGCAAGGCACGGGTCTTCTCCGCCAACAGCGAGGCGCCGGTCAGGGCAATGCCGACCGGTGTGTTGATCTCGTGCGTCACGCCGGCCACCAGCGATCCCAGCGCCGCCATCTTCTCCGCCTGGATCAGCTGGACCTGCGCCTCCTTCAAATCCTGCAAGGCCCGCTCGGCCTCATCCCTGGCGGCGCGCACCGCCTCGGCCGCATGGACGCTTTCGGTGACGTCGGTGTGGGCGCCGACGATGCGGACGATCCTGCCGTCATTCCCCGCCACGGCGAGCACGCGGGTTTCCAGGAAGATCGTCTGGCCGGACCGGTGGCGGAAACGCTGAAGCTGGCGGCTCTCCGACCGGCGGCCGGTCGCCAGTTCCTCCACCATCTCCAGCGCGGCGTCGCGGTCCTGCGGATGGAGCAGCTCCTCCCAGCGGCGGCGGCTATTGTCCATTTCCGCTTCGGAATATCCCAGCAGGCCCCACCATTGCGGGGAAAACCACACCTCCCCGCCGTGCAGGTCCCATTGCGAGATGCCCTCGCGCGCCGCCCGGATCGCCTGTTCCAGCAGGTCCCGGCTGGAGGCCAACTCCCGCTCCGCCTGCTTGCGGCGGGTGATGTCGGTGTAGGTGGTGACGAATCCACCGTCGGGCAGCGGCAGGGTCACCGTCTCGATGATGACGCCGTCGGGCCGGACACGCTCGTTGTAGAAGGGCCAGGGCGCCTTGCGGATATGGTGCAGCCGCTGCGCCACCAGATCGTCGACATTGCCGCGGCCGTAGCCGCCCTGCTCCGCGATGTGGCGGACCACCGCCTCGTAAGGCTGGGCGTAGCGCGGAAATCCGGGGTCGATGTAGAGCAGTTCCAGCACACGCCGGTTCCAGGCGACCAGCCGGAGGTCGCGGTCGAAGGCCATCACCCCCTGGCTGAGGCAGTCGAGCACCGAACTGGTCTTCGCCCACGGTCCACGCTCCGCCGGGATGCCGGCAACGGCCGCCTCGACCGCCGTCAGCAGCCATTCGCCCGCTCCGCCGCTTCCCAGCGCCAATGTGACGGCGCTGCCGTCGGGAAGCCCCGAAATCATCGGCCGGCCGCGGCGCAGGTCGGCAATCGCGCCGCCCAGCAGGCTGCCGAGCAGACCGTCCAGCGTCGCGTCGCCGGCCACGGCGAACCGGGCCGCGAAGGCGGCATTGGCCCACACCAGACGTTCGTCGGCGTCGAAACGGGCGAACCCGGTTTCCCCCATGCCCGTGCCTACTCCCTCCGCTCAGTCCGCCAGCCACCGAAGTCGCGCGAAGACCCTACTTCAAATAGGATTGATTACGGGAATACTCAGAAATTCAGACACGCAAAAAGATTTGTCTTACGCATTCTTATATCTCTGAAGTTGCCGGGCAAGCGCCATTACGGGACGATTCCCAGGAAATCCGGCGGACAGGCCTCTTGATTTTACGCGGCCACGAAGCCTAATCCAGCGCCTGTCGTGGGGTACGGCAGTCAAGCCGTTGACGGGAAAAGGATTTGCATGATGGGGGATGTCGCGGCCTATGGCAGCCTGTTCCTGGTGGCGCTGGTGGCCGCGACGATTTTTCCCGCTCAGTCCGAGCTTCTGCTCGCCGGGCTGCATGCATCCGGCAACTATCACGACGGCCTGCTGATTCTGGTGGCGACCGTCGGAAATGTCGCCGGCTCCACGATCAACTGGGCGCTTGGCCGCTATCTGATGCATTTTCAGGACCGCCGCTGGTTCCCGGTTTCCCGCCCGCTGGTCGAACGGGCGACCGGATGGTACCAGCGTTTCGGCGTCTGGTCGCTGCTGCTGGCCTGGGTGCCGGTGATCGGCGATCCGCTGACGCTCGTCGCCGGCATCCTGCGCGTCGACCTGCGCCTGTTCCTGCTGCTGGTGACCGTCGGCAAGCTGGGACGGTACGTTGTGCTGATTGTTGCAATATAGCACAGTATAGTAGCAGTATTGTGTGTAATACCGCTGAAAGCCGACAACAATGAGCTTGTGAACGGACCCGCCGGCACAGTATTAACGGACCCCGAAACGCGGATCCCTCGAACCGGTGAAAAGCCTCGGACCTGAAGGGGCTTTTCGGAATATCGACGTTGTTTGACAGAGGTCAAACGCGCCGCATCGGCGGTCGACTATGCTCCGCGCCAACGTGGAACCGGAAATCAGGCGCATCGACATGCCAGACGGAAGCATCGTTCAGCAGGGCTCGGCCCAACCCGCCAAGGTTCCGCTGTACGAAAACCATAAGACGATTCATCCGAAGGCGGTCAAGGGCCTCTATCGCCGCCTGAAGACCGTCACCTTCTCCGTTCTTCTGGCACTGTTCTTCATCGCCCCCTGGATCCGCTGGGAGCGCGGTCCCGATGCGCCGGCCCAGGCGGTGCTGTTCGACCTGACCACGCCGCGCTTCTTCCTGTTCTGGATCGAGATCTGGCCGCAGGAGATTTACTACCTCACCGGCATCCTGATCGTCTCGGCGCTGGGCCTGTTCCTGGCGACCGCGCTGGCCGGGCGTGTCTGGTGCGGCTTCGCCTGCCCGCACACGGTGTGGACCGACCTGTTCGTGTGGATCGAGCGCGTCTTCGAAGGCGACCGGGCGGAGCGCATCCGCATGGAGAGGCAGCCCTGGACGATGCGCAAGATCCTGCGCAAGGCCGGCAAGCATGCCGGCTGGATCGCGCTGAGCCTCGTCACCGGCTTCGGTTTCCTCGCCTATTTCACCGACGCCCCCGCCCTGCTGCACGATCTGGCCACCTTCCAGGCCAGCTACGAGGCGACGTCGTTCTTCGGCATCTTCGTCGGCATGACCTATGTGATGGCCGGCTGGACGCGCGAGCAGATGTGCATGTACATGTGCCCGTGGCCGCGCATCCAGAGCGCGATGCTGGACGAACATTCGCTGGTCGTCACCTATCAGGTCGACCGCGGCGACAACCGCGGCCCGAAACGCAAGTCGCAGAGCTGGGACGAGCGCCGCGCCCAGGGCTTCGGCGACTGCATCGACTGCGGCCAGTGCGTGCAGGTCTGCCCGATGGGCATCGACGTCCGCACCGGCGAGCAGTCGGACTGCATCAACTGCGGCCTGTGCGTCGACGCCTGCGACAGCATCATGATCCAGCAGGGCCTGCCCACCCGCCTGATCGCCTTCGATTCGCTGGCCGCCCAGGATACGCGGGCTTCCGGCAAAAGCTACCAGTGGCGCCTCGCCCGTCCGCGCGTCATCGTCTATGCCCTGATGATGCTGGTCATCGGCGGTGCGATGGCCTGGAGCTTCGCGCTCCGCCCCAGCCTGAACATCACCGTTCTGCGCGACCGCGCCCCGCTGTTCGTGACGCTGTCCGACGGGTCGATCCGCAACGCCTACACCTTCAAGGTCGCCAACAAGACCCGGCAGAACCGCTCCTACACCCTCAGCGTCGCCGGCCTGCCCAATGCCGACATCAAGGTGATCGGCGAGGCGGAGGATGAGTCCGCCGCCCACACCGCCACCATCTCGGCGGAGCCGGACAGCGTCGCCACCTACCGCGTCTATGTGACGGCCCCGCGCGCGGCGCTCGCCGCCACCTCCCTTCCCCTGACCTTCCAGCTGTCCGACACCGGCACCGCCGAGAAGAACAGCCGCGACAGCGTCTTCCTCGGCCCCGCCAACTGACGGTCGCCAGCACCTTGGCATGAGCGCGAAAGGCGGTGGCCGTCGGAACGGCCTACCGCCTTTCGCTTTTGTGCGCAAAGGGGGGACGCCCGCATGGACAGTTTGCGCGGGCACCCGAGCCACTCACCTGACTCAAGCGAACGCAGGCTGGGCCACGGCGACACCGTGCCGCCCGGCAGCTTGGTGACAGGTGGCAGCGAGGTGAAGACCCCATGCTTTTTGATTTCGAACCATCGGGCATCAACGACACCTACCTGCGCCTGACCCGCAACGGGCTGTCCTGCATCGTTGCGCCGGCCGGGGCATGGAACGGGCTTGTCCGGGTGAATTACATCGTGGCCGGCGCCCCCGGCAGCAGCGAACCCTACATGA
Organism: Azospirillum palustre; assembly: GCF_002573965.1. Taxonomy (NCBI): domain Bacteria; kingdom Pseudomonadati; phylum Pseudomonadota; class Alphaproteobacteria; order Rhodospirillales; family Azospirillaceae; genus Azospirillum; species Azospirillum palustre. The sequence goes on from NZ_PDKW01000038.1 coordinate 196,322, forward strand.
TCTTCCGCAGCCTGGATGTCGGCTGGGACGACGGCCGCTTCTGCTGGAAGGGGCGCGCGTCGCCGGTGATGACCAGCTCGGCCATGGTCGACATCCTGCTGGATCGCGGGATGGTGACGGAGGCGGAGGCGGAACGTCTGCTGTTCGGCATCAACACGCCGGCGGCCGGCGCAACGTCCGACGAGTCGCTGATGATCCGTGCGCTGCTCGCCGGCTGCAGCTTCACCCCCGTCTACGACCAGCAGCCGCTCAGCAGCGAACCGCCGACGGTCGCCGGATTCGCCATGCGCACCTTGTCCGATCCCGGCGCCTTCATGCTGGAGGCCCGCAACGGCGTTCCCGTTCTGGACAGCGAGGCGCGCGACGCCCTGCGCCGGCTGGTCGGCGTGGTGATGTGACGCCCTTTCCCTCCGTCTTTGGTCGAAGATCGCGGCGACAAGGGACCGATTCCCTGCCCAAAGGCGTAGGGGTTAGACCTTCGGGCGATAGAAACTGTCACAGTGCCGGGACATTCTTATCGCAACTGCTCACAGGAGCCATGCCGCCGCCGACTTAAACCCTTTGCGAAAGAGTCCGACCAGCCATGAACGCCAGACTGTCCCACCGCTGCACCTCCCTGTTCGACCGCGCCCGCGCCGCTTTGCTCAGCCAGCCGCTGGCCCGCAGGCTGGCCTCCCGCAAGGCCACCGGGCGCCCCCGGATGTCGATGGAGCTGCTGGACCTGGAACTCTTCCGCATCGACATCGGTCATTGAGGACCGCCGTCCGGCCCCATTCCCGGCCCCAGTCGCTGACTGCGCTATTTCAGCAGATGCTCGTACCGCGCGTCGGTCAGCGTCTTCATGAAGGCGACCAGCGCCTTGACGCGGCGGGTATCCAGGGCGGGCGCCGATTCCAATTCCTTTGACGACAGGTTCGCCGCCACCTCCGGCGGCGCCCACGGCTTGCCCGTCTCCGGGTTGATAGCTGCCTTTTCCGTCCGGTTGTTGTAGTGGTCGTAGAAGCGGACCACCGTTTCCAGATCCTTGAACACCCCGTTGTGCATGTAGGGGCCGGTCACCGCGACGTTGCGCAGGGTCGGTGTCTTGAATTTACCTTCGTAGGCGGGCTTGGCCGCTGCCGGATTGTCGTGCAGCCCGCGGTCGGCGAAACCCGGCTTGGCCGTCGCCTCGCGCAGGGCGGGATTGGCCGGCACGCCGATGTTGTGGTGTTCGTAATTGGTGAAGGTCTCGCCCGCGGCTGCCGGCATCGGCTTCAGCTTGTGGCACTGGTTGCAGTTGGTGAACTGGGTGGAGAAGAACAGGGTCATTCCCAGATCCTCCTCCGCCGTCATCTTGTACTCGCCGCGCAGGGAGCGGTCGTATTTCGAATCGAAGGGCGCGAAGCGGTCGGTCTTCTCGAAGGCGGCGATGCTGTCGCTCATCGCGTCATAGGCGCGCTCCGCATCGTCCAGCACGCCGGCGCCGTAAAGCGCCACGAAGGCACGGGCATAGCCGGGATTCTCCGCCAGCCGGGTGCGTGCCTGCTCCTTGGACGCCAGCCCCATCTCCGCCGGGTTCAACGGCGGACCGCCGGCCTGATCCTTCAGGGTGGCGGCGCGGCCGTCCCAGAACTGCCCGCCGACCGCCTTGCCGTCGGCCTTGATGTGGAAGGACGGCGTGAAGGCGGCATAGCTCGCCGTCGGCGCGTTGCGGTCGCCCACCGATTTGCCGTTGTCGCCGACCGACGCCGCCCCGCCCGCCCCGCCGGTGCGGGGATCGGCAAAGCCGAAATCCGGATTGTGGCAGTCGGCGCAAGACTGGGTGCGGTTGGCCGACAGGGCGGTGTCCGAGAACAGCGCCTCTCCCAGCCTCTCCTTGCTTGAAAGGTCGGCAGCAAACGCTGCCCCGCCCCCCGCGACACCGGCCGACAGGAACGCCAGCGCCAACGCACGGGGCAAGAAAACAGGGAGGGTGGACATGGTGACGCTCCTGGCAACGGCCGCTGACTGAGGCCGACACTGAGCGTCAAAGGTTAAACGAGAGTGAGAATTGTTATCAATTAACCTGCGCGGAAGAGGGGTGGGGCGAAAGGTCGCTGACCGGCAAAAGCTCTGGCCCGATCAGGCCGGCCCGTTTCCTTCCCCCTCGGTCAGCAGCCGGCGGATGGCGTTGACCAGCGGCTTCATGTGGAAGGTCGAGTCCGGGGAAACCGCGACGGTTCCGCCGGCCGCCTCCACCGCCTCGGCCACCACAGGACCGACGGCGGCGATGCGCGTCCTGGCGAAGCCCTGGCGGAAGGCGTCGCCAAGGCCGCAGGCCTCCGCCACCTCATGCAGGCGCCGCACCTGGGGGGAGGCGGTGAAGGCGACGAAGTCGATGCGCCCCTCCGCCATGTCTCGGATCGCCGCCTGGACGGCGCCGGTCTCCGAATCGTTGGCGTAGCGGTACGGGGTGACCGCCATCGGCTGGCCGCCGCGCGCCCGGACCGCCTCCAGCAGCGGTTCGTTAGGGTTGTCGGGATAGAGCTGGATACCGACGCGGCGGCCGGTCAGCTCCTCCTCCCCCAGCATGGCGATGACGCCGTCGGTGGTCGGGGCCGGGGCGGACTTGTAGGGCGTGCAGCCGATCTCGCGGAGCGCCTTCACCGGCTTCGGGCCACGGACGAAGACCCGCGCGCGGCCGATGGCGGCGACCACGTCGGCCTCGCGCTCCATGACGCGGGCGACGGTCATCAGCCGCCGTAGCCCCTCGCCGGTCAGCAGGACGATGTCGTCGTACCCCTCGGTCAGCAGCCGCTCCAGCCATGCCCGTGCCGGCGCCGGGTCGTCGAGATCGAGGATTTTCACCATCGGGCAGCGGATCGTCTCGGCCCCATGCTGTTCCATCATGCCGGCGAACAGGTCGAGGTCCCGGCTTTCCGGCACCAGAATCCGCTTTCCCGCCAGATCGCCGCTCTGTCCGGCCATGGTTCCGCTCCCGTGATCGCCTGTGTGGTGAGGCCGAGACTAACAGCAGCCGGCGGGCGCGGTCACGCGGGATGGAGCGGTTGCCCCCAACCGGAGACCAGCGAACGGTCTTGAGGCGAACGGCCTTGACAAGCGATCCGCAGGCATCTCCCCATCACGCGGCCCCACGATGGCTGCGCATGACGATCCGGAACGACGCTATGGCCTTCTCCCCGCTCCTGGCGGTTTTCCTCTTCGCGGTGGCGATCTGCGCGTCCTGGGCGATTCTGCGCCTCGTTCCCCGTCCGCTTCGCCCGCAGGCCGGCGCAGACAGCAGGAATGATGGCCGCTACGCCGCCATCGACGGGATGCGCGGGCTGCTGGCCTATGCCGTGTTCATCCATCACGGCATCATCACCTGGCAATATCTCCACACCGGCCTTTGGACGCTGCCGCCCTCGCGGCTCTACACCCAACTGGGACAGAGCAGCGTGGCGCTGTTCTTCATGGTCACCGCCTTCCTGTTCTGGGACAAGCTGCTGAAGGCCGGACCGGAGATGGATTGGCCAGGCTTCGTGTCGTCCCGCATTTACCGCGTCTATCCGGTCTATGCGGTCGCCGTGCTGCTGGTCGCGGTGCTGGCGCTGGCTTCGACGGGCTTCGAATTGAGGACCAGTCCGCTCGACCTGCTGCGCCGCTTGGTTGGCTGGGCGACCTTCAAGGCTCCGCCGATCAACGGCCTGGAGAACACCGGGCAGATCGTCGCCTATGCCACCTGGTCCCTGCCCTACGAGCTGCTGTTCTACGCGGCGCTGCCCGCACTCGCCGTCCTGGTCACGCCGGCCCGCCGGCTGCGGCCGGCTCTCGTCTCGGTCGCGGCGACGCTGATCCTTCTGCTCTACTTCCGCAATTTCAGCCTTGCGGTGCTGGAGTGCTTCCTGGGCGGCATCGCCGCCGCCCATGCGATCCGCCGGCCCGGACTTGTCCGGTTCGCGCGGTCGGGCCGCGGTCTGGCGGTGGCGCTCGCCGGCTTGTCGGCGGCTGTGACAGGCTTCGACACCGCCTATGCGCCGCTCCCCGTGCTGGGGCTCGGCCTGTTCTTCGTCGCCGTCGCCGCCGGTCAGAGTTTCCGCGGCGCCCTGACCTGTCAGCCGGTTCTGTGGCTGGGGGAAATCAGCTACGGCGTCTATCTGCTGCACGGGATCGTGATCTGGACAGCGATCACCGCCAACGCTCCCGTGCGTTCCCTTGTCGGGGAAGACGCGGGGCTGTACGCGCTGGCGCTGGCGGGGACAGGCATCCTCGTCGTGGCGGTCGCCAGCCTCGTCCATCTGGCGATCGAGCGGCCGGCGATCATGGCAGGCCGGCGGGGCCGCGCCCTGCGTCGGAATGACCGTGCCGAGCGCGTACCGGCCTGACGGATCCCGGCTATCTCACTCTAGCCCCGCCGGCAGTGCAGCAGGCTGAACAGCCCGAAGGGCGGCAGGGTGCGGATGCTCTCAACCGCCAGCCGCGAGCCGTTCATCATCGCATCCAGCGTGAAGTCCGGCCGCCAGCCGAGCTTCTTCGACAGGGGCGACAGCCACCCCTCCACCGCGCGGCGGACACCGGCTTCGGGGGCGGCGAAGTGGTTGACGATCACGATGTCGCCGCCGGGTTTGCAGACGCGCTCCAACTCCGCCATCGTGCCCTGGGGGTCGGGGACGACGGTCATCACATACATGGCGACCACCACGTCGAAGCTGCCGTCGGCGAAGGCCAGCTTGCCGGCATCCATCTCCAGCAGCCCTTCGACATGGTCGAGCTTCTCGCGCTCCACCCGGTCCTGCGCCACCTTCAGCATGTCGGTGGACAGGTCGATGCCGACGACGCGGTTGTCATTGCGGTAGTCGGACAGCGACAGGCCGGTGCCGACGCCGACCTCCAGAATGCGCAGGCCGCCGCGGCGGTTCAGCCACTCCACCGCCGCATGCCGGCCCGATGCGAGAAGCACCCCGAACACGCGGTCGTAGAAGCCGGCGTAGCGGCGATAAGCGGCGCGAATGGATTCGGCGTCCATGATCCTGTCCCCCCGTTTCGATCCCGTTGCCGGCAGTTGCGGCAAGGTCAAGCCCAAGCCGTCGGCGGCACACCATAGCCGGCTTTCGTGCACCATGAAAGTGACGCAAACAACAAAACCCGGCCAATGTCACGCATCTGGCGGCTGTTCATTTGACATAATCACTAAAATGATTCGCCGGCATTTCATAAGATTGTTTTCTTGATTGAACGTTCATTCAAAATCCGGCGCTGCTTTACCCCTCCGCCGTTCCGTCGGAAAAGGCGCTGGACAGCATCGCCCCGGCCGCTCCATAGACAGGCATGGCCGACACCGTTTCCCCCCGTCCGCTGCGCCGCCGCAGGATGGCGATCCTCGTCGCGGCGCTGGCCGCGGTGACGGCGCTGGCCTGCTGGGGCGCCTATCGCTGGGCGGAGGCGGAAGCGCGGGCGGCGCTGACCCTCAACGGCGACCTGCGTCTCGGCCTCTATGCCAGCAGCATCCGCAACGCGGTCGGCCGTTACGACTATCTGCCCTTCCTGCTCGCCCGCGACCATGAGGTGCTCGACCTGCTGGACGCGCCTTCGGACCTGCGGCGCGACGCCGTGAACCGCCGGCTGGAGACGGCGAACGCGGCGGCCGGATCGGCAGCGCTCTATGTGGTGGACCGCTCCGGCTTGGCGCTGGCGGCCAGCAACTGGGCCGATCCGGCGCAAAGCTTCATCGGCCATACCTATGACTTCCGCCCCTATTTCCGTCAGGCGGTGGAGACCGGCAGCGGCCGTTACTTCGGCATCGGCGTCACCACCGGCCTGCCCGGCTATTTCCTGTCGCACGCGGTGCGTCAGGGCGAGACGCTGACCGGCGTCGCCGTGGTCAAGATCGATCTGGAACCGGTGCAGCGCGACTGGGCGGCCGGCGGCGAGCGGGTGCTGGTGACCGACGAGAACGGCATCGTCTTCCTGTCCAGCCATGCCGAATGGAAATACCGCGCCTTGCGCCCGCTGCCCGGCGCGGTGACGGACAGGCTGGCCCAGACCCGCCAGTACGACCGCAGCGACCTGCCCCCGCTCGGCCTGCATGACGGCCCGCTGATGGAAAACGGCGCCCGGCTGGTCAGCCTTCCCATCTCAGGTCCGGAGGCATCCCGCCGCGCTTTCCTGATGCAGGAGCTTGCGCTGCCGGAGTTCGGCTGGACCATCCGCTTCCTGTCCGACCTGGAGCCGGTGAAGGCGGAGGCCACCGGTGCGGCCATCCTGACCGCCATGGGCATCCTGCTGCTGGCCGCGGCAACGGCGCTGGGCTGGCAGCGGCGGCAGACCCTGCGGCTCCAGCGTGAGGCGCGGGTGACGCTGGAACGCCGGGTGGAGGAGCGCACGGCCGAGTTGCTGACCGCCAACCGCATCCTGCGCGACGCGCAGGAGGAGCTGGTGCAGGCCGGCAAGCTGGCGGCCCTCGGCCAGATGTCGGCGGCGCTGGCCCACGAGATCAACCAGCCGCTGGCCGCCATCCGCACCTTCGTCGCCTCCACCCGGCTGCTGGCCGAGCGGGGGGAAACGGCGATGGTCCGCGACAACCTCGCCATGATCGGCGATCTGGCGGAGCGGATGGCTCTGCTGTCCGGCCATTTGAAGGAGTTCGCCCGCAAGGGGCCGGCACGGGTGGAGGCCGTTCCGGTCGCCCGCGCCATGGACCGCGCGCTGGCCCTGCTCGCCTCCCGCCTGCGCGAGGAGGAGGTGCAGGTGGACCGGTCGATCCCGCCCGACGCCCGCGTGCGTGGCGATGCGGTGCGGCTGGAGCAGGTCTTCGTCAACCTGCTGCGCAACGCCGCCGACGCCATGGAGGGCAGCGGGGACCGGCGCCTGACCCTGACCGCCACCCGCAACGCCGAGGGCTGGGAGATCCGCATCCGCGACACCGGCACCGGGATCGCCGAGGCGCACCAGTTCCAGCTGTTCGATCCCTTCTTCACCACCAAGGAGGTCGGGCAGGGGCTTGGCCTCGGCCTGTCGCTGTCCTATGGCATCGTGCGGGACTTCGGCGGCACACTGCGGGCGGAGAACAATCCCGAGGGCGGCGCCTGCTTCGTCGTCCAGTTGCCGGAGGCACAGTGAGGGCCAGAAGATGAAGATCGATCCGCTTGCCACCCCTGTGCTTTTCATCGACGACGAGCTGGCGATGCGCGTGTCGGTGACGCAATGGCTGCAACTGGCCGGCTTCGCGGCACAGGGCTTCGAGACGCCGCAGCCGGCACTGGACCTGCTGGCGCCCGATTTCCCCGGCGTGCTGGTCACCGACGTGCGGATGCCGCGGATGGACGGCATGGCGGTGCTGGAGCGGGCGCTGGAGCGCGACGCCGACCTGCCGGTGATCCTGGTGACCGGCCATGGCGACGTGGCCCTGGCGGTGGAGGCGATGCGGCGCGGCGCCTACGATTTCATCGAGAAGCCCTTCGAGCCCGACCATCTGGTCGCCGTCCTCCGCCGCGCGGCGGAGAAGCGCCGTCTGGTGCTGGAGAACCGCGGCCTGCGCCGCCGCATGGCCGGCGGCGGGATCGAGGCGCGGCTGATCGGCACCTCTCCCGCCATCTCCGAGCTGCGGCGCGACCTGATCGACCTCGCCGCCACCAGCGCCAGCGTGCTGATCCATGGCGAGACCGGAACGGGGAAGGAGCTGGTCGCCCGCTGCCTGCATGATTTCGGCTCGCGTGGACAAAAGGGCGCCTTCGTCGCCGTCAATTGCGGCGCCATCCCCGACAGCATGGCGGAAAGCGAGCTGTTCGGGCACGAGCCCGGCGCCTTCACCGGCGCCACCCAGCGCCGCGCCGGCAAGCTGGAGCATTCCAGCGGCGGCACCCTGTTCCTCGACGAGATCGAGAGCATGCCGCTCGCCATCCAGGTCAAGCTGCTGCGCGCGCTCCAGGAACGCACCATAGAAAGGCTGGGCTCCAACAAGCAGGTCGCGGTCGACCTGCGGCTGGTCGCGGCGACCAAGATCGACCTGCTCGACCTCAGCGAGGAGGGCAGATTCCGCGCCGACCTCTATTACCGGCTGAACGTGGCGGAGCTGCACATCCCGCCACTGCGGGCGCGGGCGGAGGATATTCCGCTGCTGTTCGACTATTTCACCGCCGAGTTCGCCACCCGCCATAACCGCGAACCGCGTCCGCTGGAGCCGGCCGACCTCGACGCCCTGCTGGCCCACGACTGGCCCGGCAATGTGCGGGAGCTTCGCAATCTGGCCGAACGCCATGTCCTGTCGGTCGGGCGCAGCGGCGTTGCCGGCCTGCTGCGCCGCCGCGCCCTTGGGATTGGGGCCGGGGGAGAAACGGCGGTACCGCCGCGCGCCCTGGCCGATCAGGTCGATGCCTTCGAAAAACGGGCGATCGAACAGGCGCTGGAGCGCTGCAAGGGCGACATCAAGGCGGTGATAGACCTGCTGGACATCCCCCGGCGCACCCTGAACGAAAAAATGGCCCGCCACGGCCTGGACCGCATGCGCTTCCTGCCGCGGGTTTGACTGTTCGTCACCACCAGTGGCGCTGCTGGCGGCCGGTGCGCAGGCGGGCCATTTCGACGGTCGTCGCCGGCTCCTCCGGCTTGCGCAGATCCTTCACCACCGCCAGCAGCGCACCGTCACGCTCGACCTCCGCCACCGTCGGGCCGGCCATCAGCGTGTCGCAATCCTCCTGCGTCGGCGCGATGAAGAAGTCGGCGCGGGTCCAGTCGGTGACCCAATGCAGGTTGGCCGGCGCCAGCTTCTCGAAGGCCAGCGGTTCGGCGCAGACGGCGACGCTGTAGCTGCGGTGGCGGTGGGTACGCGCCTCCTCCGCAGCGATGACCTCCGACAGATCCTCGACCGCTTCGGGCAGGCTGTTGGCCCAGTAATCGACATCGTATTTGCGCACCGCGCCGGCGACGCCGCCGACCAGCTCGTTGAAATAGACATATTCGTTGGGGTGCAGCGACTCCAGCACCGCCGCCTCGCGCCCCAGGACCAGCGCCAGCGCAAGCCCGGCCAGCACGGCGGCCGACAGTCCCCGCCCGGTTCGCTGGGACACGCCGAACCTCCAGGCGCCGGCCCAGCCGAGCAGCCGGTCGAGCCCGATGCCGCCCAGCACGGCCAGCGGCGGCAGCACGAACAGGAAATGGCGGATCGCCGTATAGCCGGGCGCATGGGTGACGGTGAACCAGACCACCGGAAACAGCGCCGCCAGCGCCACCAGCCCGCAGCCGACTGCGCGGGCGATGCCCTCCCCGCCGGCCAGCCGGTCCCGACGTATCGCCGCCGGCAGGACGAGCAATCCCAGCGCGGCACCGCCCAGCATCACCAGCGGCAGCTTGATCCCGAGATACCAGACCAGATAGCTGCGCGGCACCTCGTACATCCAATACTCGGTGCCGCCCAGCAGGGTGCGGATCGGGTAATGGAAGTGCGAAAAATCGGCCAACGCCCGCAAGGGGTTCAGCGGCTCCAGCACCGCCCAGGGCCAGAAGACCGCCATCAGCGCGTAGGCGACCGGCAGCGCCGGCAGCAGGCGCAGCGCTCCCCGCCCGGTCCCGCGCAGCCGGGCGACGGAAATGCCGCCCAGCAGCAGCCACCCCGCCAGCATCGCCGCCGCATAGCCAAGCAGCAGCAGCGCCCCGACCCGGATGCCCAGCGCCAGCCCGACGACGACGCCGAATCCCAGCACCGTGGGCAGGCGCGGCCGCGGCATCTGCCCGGCCAGCCGGACCAGCAGCGCCACCCCCGCCATCATCAGCACGGCGAAGGGCACGTCCTTGGTGTGGTTGAACAGCCCGCCATACCAGGGGCCGCACAGCGCCAGCAGCGTCCCGGAGAGGAACCCCGCGCGCGGTCCGGCCAGCCGGCGGCCGACGCTCCACACCACCGCGACCCCCGCCACCCCGATCAGGGCACAGAGCAGATGCCGGGTCTCGTACGGGTCAAAGGGCAGGAGCGGCGCCAGCGCCACCGCCGCCATGTCGAACAGCCCGCCATAGAGATAGAGATTCTTGTAGGTGAAGGCCGAATCGTCGCCGAAGCCGCTGCGGTACAAGTCGATCAGCTTGGCGCCATAGACATGCTGCACCTCCTCGTCGTTGGAGATGCCGTACTGCCGGAAGGTGACGGCGACCAGCACCAGCAGGGCCAGCAGCCCCACCGCCGCGGCAAGGTCCCACGGCTCGCCGATCGGACGGCGCAAAAAGCTGGTCCTTCCCCTCACCCCACTCCCCCGACGTCGCTGCCGCACATCCCCAAAGCCGAGCGCAGGAAGCACCGGCCGTCGCGGCTTGTCATGTGAAATCTCTGCCACAGTCGCACCGGGCCGTCCGCAGCCCAAAGGTCGCGGCAAGCGAAAGAACGGATAGCCGCAGCATAAAGCCTGCTTTAGCTCATTGACGTTGACTTCCCCCCGGCACCCGTGGCGAAATCGTCGGTACAGGGGATTGTTCATGGCCGAACGGGATCGGGTATATGGCGTGACGGAGCTGGCGGCGGAGTTCGATCTCACGCCGCAGGCGCTGCGCTATTACGAGGAAAAGGGACTGCTGACACCGCAACGGGCCGGGGGGCGGCGGGTGTTCACCTACCGCGACCGCGCGCGGCTGATGATGATCCTGAAGTTCCGCCGGGTCGGCTTCTCGCTGGAACAGATCGCCGAATATCTCGCCCACTACCGCTCCGGCCGGCCCAGCGCCGGACAATACCGCGACGGGCTGCGCAAAATCCGCGCCCGCCTCGTCGAGCTTGAGCGGATGCGCTCCGAGATCAACGAGGTGATCCTTGAGCTGAAGGCGATGGAGGCCGACGCCGAACGGCGGCTCTCCACCTGCACGCATGACGATGCCCCACCACCAGACGCCCCCCACCACACGACCCCCCACCACACGACCAAAGAGCAGACTGCTCAAAACCAGAAGCGACCTAACCGGGAGTGAAACGATGCTGCGCGGAATGATGATGAATGGCCCCCTGCTGGTGACGTCGATCCTGCGTCACGCAGCGCTCTACCATGCCGACACCGAGATCGTGTCGCGCACCACCGAGGGGCCGATCCACCGCTACACCTATGCCGATGCCTGGGTCCGCGCCCAGAAGCTGGCGAACGCGCTGGCCGCGCTGGGGATGAAGCCGGGCGACCGCATCGGCACCCTGGCCTGGAACGGCTACCGCCATCTGGAATGCTATTACGGCATCGGCGGCTCGGGCATGGTCTGCCACACCATCAACCCGCGGCTGTTCCCGGAACAGATCGCCTACATCGTCAACCACGCCGAAGACCGGCTGCTGTTCACCGACCTGACCTTCCTGCCGCTGCTGGAGGGCATCGCCCACGAGCTGACCGGGCTGAAGGGCATCGTCGTGATGACCGACCGCGCCAACATGCCGACCTCCAGCCTGCCCAACCTGCTGTGCTACGAGGATCTGCTGGCCGACCAGCCGGACGGCTTCGACTGGCCGGAGCTGGACGAGAACACCGCCTGCAGCATGTGCTACACCTCCGGCACCACCGGCAACCCGAAGGGCGTGCTTTACAGCCACCGCTCCTCCTACCTGCATGCCATCGCCGCCTGCCTGCCGGACGTGTTCGGCCTGTCGGCGTCGGACGTGGTGCTGCCGGTGGTGCCGATGTTCCACGTCAATGCCTGGGGCGTGCCCTATGCCGCGCCGATGGTCGGCGCCAAGCTGGTCTTCCCCGGCGGCAAGCTGGACGGCGCCAGCCTCTATGAACTGTTCGAGGCCGAGAAGGTCACCAACAGCGCCGGCGTGCCGACCGTCTGGCTGGCGCTGCTGAACTGGCTGGACGCCAACAAGAAGAATCTCACCACCATGCGCCGCATCGCCATCGGCGGCTCCGCCTGCCCGCCGGTGATGATCCAGCGCTTCCAGGAGATGGGGGTGGAGGTTCTGCATGCCTGGGGCATGACGGAAACCAGCCCGCTCGGCCTCGCCAACACGCCGAAGGGCAAGCATCGCGGACAGGATGCCGACGCCGCCCTGGCGCTGGCCTCCAAGCAGGGGCGGCCGATCTGCGGCGTGCAGTTCCGCGTCGTCGACGGCTCCGGCAACGATGTCGCGCGCGACGGCACCAGCTTCGGCCGGCTGCTGGTGCGCGGCCCGACCGTCTGCTCCGGCTATTTCGGCGTGACGGAAAGCCCGGCCCACCAGACGGTGCCGGGCTGGTTCGAGACCGGCGACGTGGTGACGATGGACGCCGATGGCTTCGTCCAGATCGTCGACCGCACCAAGGACGTCATCAAGTCGGGCGGCGAGTGGATCAGCTCCATCGACCTGGAGAACATCGCCGTCGGCCATCCCGGCGTGCAGGAGGCCGCCGCCGTCGCCGTGCCCGACGAAAAATGGGGCGAGCGCCCGATGCTGGTCGTCGTCCGCAAGCCGGACTCCGCCGTGACGCGCGAGGAGCTGCTGGCGGTCTTCGACGGCAAGGTGGCGAAATGGTGCATCCCCGACGATGTCCGCTTCGTCGACAGCCTGCCCCACACCGCCACCGGCAAGCTGCTGAAGAGCGAGATCCGCCACATGCTGACCGACCGCGACGGGGTGTGAGCGGAGAAGAATCGGGCCGGAAAAGAAAACGGGCCGGACGGTATCGACCGTCCGGCCCAGTGTCCCCGCTGAACCGGCGAGGACGACGCACCCGAGGGAGGAGCGCGCAACCAAGGTCAGATTACCGGCAGCGGATCGGGGTCACTTGCCCGTCTGCGCCAGAAACTCTGCAAATTCCCGCCACCGAAGCCGTCAGCGCTCCGACCGCACCCGCGCCACGGCATCGCGCCAGCCGCCATAGAGGCGGTCGCGCTTGCCCTGCTCCATGCGCGGTTCGAAGCGGCGCTCGCTGCGCCAGGCGTCGGACACCGACTCCAGCCCGTCGAACACGCCGACCTTCAGCGCGGCGAGGCAGGCGGCGCCGAGCGCCGTGGTCTCGATCACCTTCGGGCGCTCGACCGGCATGTTCAGCAGGTCGGCCAGGAACTGGCAGAGCCAGTCGTTGGCGGCCATGCCGCCGTCGATGCGCAGCGCGTTGATGGTGCCGCCCCAGTCACCGGCCATCGCCTCCATCAGGTCGCGGGTCTGGAAGGCAACCGCCTCCAGCGCCGCGCGGGCGATGTGGGCCGGGCCGACGTCCAGCGTCATGCCGAAGATCGCGGCGCGGGCGGCCGAATCCCAGTGCGGCGCGCCCAAGCCAACGAAGGCCGGGACGAAATAGACGCCGTGGCTGTCGGGCACGCGGGTCGCCATGTCGTCGGTCTGGCTGGCATGGGTGATGATGCCGATGCCGTCGCGCAGCCACTTGATCGCGGCGCCGGCGACGAAGATCGAGCCTTCCTGCGCATACGACGTCTTGCCGTTCAGCCGGTAGGCGACGGTGGTCAGCAGCCGGTTCTTCGACACCACCGGCGTCTCCCCGGTGTTGATCAGCGCGAAGCAGCCGGTGCCGTAGGTCGATTTCGCCATGCCCGGCGTCAGGCAGGCCTGCCCGAAGGCCGCCGCCTGCTGGTCGCCGGCAACACCCGCGATGGGGATCGGCCGGCCGAGCAGCTCCGGCTCGGTGGCGCCGAAATCGTCGGAGCTGTCGAGCACCCGCGGCAGCATGGCGCGCGGCACCCGGAACAGCGCCAGCAACTCGTCGTCCCAGTCCTGGACATGGATGTCGAACAGCATGGTGCGAGAGGCGTTGGTCGCGTCGGTCGCATGCACCTGCCGTCCGGTCAGGTGGTAGATCAGGAAACTGTCGATGGTGCCGAAGCACAGCTCGCCCCGCTCGGCCCGCGCGCGGGCCCCCGGCACATGGTCGAGGATCCAGGCGATCTTGGTGGCGGAGAAATAGGCGTCGATCAGCAGGCCAGTCTTGGAGCGCACCAGCTCGGCATTGCCCGCCGCCACCAGATCGTGGCAGAGCGCGGCGGTGCGGCGGTCCTGCCAGACGATGGCACGGTGGATCGGCTCGCCGGTCGCGCGGTCCCACACCACGGCGGTTTCGCGCTGGTTGGTGATGCCGATGGCGGCGATGGCGGACGCATCGACCCCGGACTTCTCCACCGCTTCGCGCGCCACGGTGCGGACGTCGCGCAGGATGTCGGCGGGATCATGCTCGACCCAGCCGTCGCCGGGGTAATGCTGGGGGAACTCGCGCCGCGCTTCGGCCAGCGGCGTCCCCCGGCCGTCGAACAGGATCGCCCGCGACGAGGTGGTGCCCTGATCGATGGCGAGGATGTGGCCGGCCTTACTCATGGAAGCGTTCCCTCGTGAATTCTTGGACTTCATACCCTCTCCCGCCCCGGGAGAGGGAGGGACCCGCCAAAGGCGGGAGGGTGAGGGGCAATCCGAACATGGATCTGATCCTTGGATTACCCCTCACCCTTCCCAAGCTTTGCTTGGGCCCCTTCCCTCTCCCGGGACGGGAGAGGGAACCTTCAGAATAAGAAGAATGGGGCGGCAGCATGCCGCCGCCCCACAGTTTACCCCTGGCCCAACCAGGACGAAGTGCCAGGAGGAGAACAGTTCTGCCAGCCCGTTACTGGGCGCGGCCTTCCTTCCACGCCTTCAGCAGGTCGTCATAGGCGATGGTCTGGCCCTTGGGCTTCTCGTTGTCGAGCTTGGCCTTCGGGGCGCCGGGAGCGGCGAACCACTCCTTGGCGTCCTTCTTCGGGTTCAGCTTCGGCGCGCACTCGCCACCGATGTTGGCGCGCTCCATGCGGGCCAGCACCTGCTCCATCTGCTCGGCCAGATTGTCCATCGCCTGCTGCGGGGTGCGCTCACCCGTCACGGCTTCGGCGATGTTCTGCCACCACAGCGGGGCCAGCTTCGGATAGTCCGGCACGTTGGTGCCGGTCGGGGTCCAGGCGACGCGGGCCGGGCTGCGGTAGAACTCGACCAGACCGCCCAGCTTCGGCGCCACCTGGGTCATCGCGTCGGACTTGATGTCGCTTTCGCGGATCGGCGTCAGGCCGACCAGCGTCTTCTTCAGCGACGCGGTCTTCGACACGGTGAACTGGGCGTAGAGCCACGCGGCCTTGCGGCGCTCGGCCGGGGTGGACTTCAGCAGCGTCCACGACCCCACGTCCTGGTAGCCGAGCTTCATGCCCTGCTCCCAGTACGGACCGTGCGGCGAGGGGGCCATGCGCCACTTGGGCGTGCCGTCGGCGTTGACCACCGGCAGGCCCGGCTTGGTCATGTCGGCGGTGAAGGCGGTGTACCAGAAGATCTGCTGGGCGACGTTGCCCTGGGCAGGCACCGGGCCGGCTTCGGAGAAGGTCATGCCGGCGGCTTCCGGCGGCGCGTACTTCTTCAGCCAGTCGATGTACTTGACCAGCGAATAGACGGCGGCCGGGCCGTTGGTGTCGCCGCCGCGGGCGACCGAGGCGCCGGCCGGGCGGCAGCCCTCGACGCGGATGCCCCACTCGTCCACCGGCTTGCCGTTCGGCAGGCCCTTGTCGCCGGCGCCGGCCATCGACAGCCAGGCGTCGGTGAAGCGCCAGCCGAGCGACGGGTCCTTCTTGCCGTAATCCATGTGGCCGAAGACGCGGACGCCATCGATTTCTTTCACGTCGTTGGTGAAGAATTCGGCGATGTCCTCGTAGGCCGACCAGTCGAGCGGGACGCCCAGGTCGTAGCCGTACTTGGCCTTGAACTTCTCCTTCAGGTCGGGACGGGCGAACCAGTCGGCGCGGAACCAGTAGAGGTTGGCGAACTGCTGGTCGGGCAGCTGGTAGAGCTTGCCGTCCGGGCCGGTGGTGAAGCTGGTGCCGATGAAGTCCTTCACGTCCAGCGTCGGCAGGGTGACGTCCTTGCCTTCGCCACCCATGAAGTCGGACAGCGCGATGGCTTGGCCGTAGCGGACATGGGTGCCGATCAGGTCGCTGTCGTTGACGTAGGCGTCATAGACGTTGCGGCCCGACTGCATCTGCGTCTGCAGCTTCTCGATGACGTCGCCTTCCTGGATCAGGTCGTGCTTCAGCTTGATCCCGGTCAGCTCGCTGAACAGCTTGGCCAGCGTCTTCGATTCGAACTCGTGCGTCGTCAGCGTTTCGGAGACGACGTTGATCTCCATCCCCTTGTACGGCTCGGCAGCCTTCACGAACCACTCCAGCTCCTTCATCTGCTCGTCCTTGGACAGCGTGGAAGGCTGGAGTTCCTCGATGATGCGCTTGGCGACGGCTTCCTGGTCCGGCGTCATGGCGGCGGACGGGCCGGCCGAGGCCATCGCCAGCAGAACGCCGATGCCACCGGCCATCACGGCCCCGGTCAGGCGGCGCCGCAGAGAACGACGCGAAGTCTGTTGCTGAAGCATGCTTCCTCCCACTTGATCGACTTGGTGTCGGGTTGACGTTTCGTATTGCTCTTACCAGCGGAAACCACCGCTCTTCCCGTCTTCCCCGCAGCCCCGCGGGGGAAGGGATTCCTTGAAACCTTGGCTTCTCCACAGCCGAAGCGGATCACCCGAAGCGGATGACCAGCGCGATCCACACCAGCGCGACCGCGGAGGCGCCCCACAGCGACGCGTCGGTCGCGGCGAGCCAGCCCAGATGGATGAAGGCGCTGCCGAGCAGGCCGATGAACAGGCGGTCGCCGCGGGTGGTGCGCATCGGCAGGAAGCCCTTGGCCTCCACCGTCGGCGACACCACCTCCCAGACCGTCATGCCGGCCAGCATCAGGGCGATGCACAGGAAGAAGATCGCGGTCGGCGTGGTCCACGCCATCCAGTCCATATCCATGACGCGGAGCCTCCCTCAGACCCGGCCCAGGGCGAAGCCCTTGGCGATGTAGTTGCGGACGAACCAGATCACGAGCGCGCCCGGCAGGATGGTCAGCACGCCGGCGGCGGCCAGCAGGCCCCAGTCCATGCCCGACGCGCTGACGGTGCGGGTCATGGTGGCGGCGATCGGCTTGGCATCGACCGAGGTCAGCGTGCGGGCCAGCAGAAGCTCGACCCAGCTGAACATGAAGCAGAAGAAGGCGGTGACGCCGACGCCGGCCCGGATCATCGGCAGGAACACCGTGCCGAAGAAGCGCGGGAAGCTGTAGCCGTCGATGTAGGCCATCTCGTCGATCTCGCGCGGCACGCCCGACATGAAGCCTTCCAGGATCCAGACCGCCAGCGGCACGTTGAACAGGCAGTGGGCCAGGGCGACGGCGATGTGCGTGTCGAACAGCCCGACCGTCTGGTAAAGCTGGAAGAAGGGCAGCAGGAACACGGCCGGCGGTGCCATCTTGTTGGTCAGCAGCCAGAAGAAGACGTGCTTGTCGCCGATGAAGCGGTAGCGCGAGAAGGCGTAGGCCGCCGGCAGCGCCACCGTCAGCGAGATGATGGTGTTCAGCGTCACATAATAGATCGAGTTGATGTAGCCGCTGTACCAGCTGGGATCGGTGAAGATGATGGCGTAATTGCGCAGCGTCGGGTTGTGCGGGTACAGCGTCAGGCCCGACAGGATCTCCTCGTTCGTCTTGAAGGACATGTTGACCATCCAGTAGATGGGCAGCATGAGGAAGACGATGTAGCAGACGAGAATGATCGTCCTTTTGGACACCCGCGCGGAGGAGCGGCGGATGTTGGCCGGCATCGCCAGCGAACCGGGAGCGAGAACCGCAGCCTTGCTCATTTCTTCTCTCCCTCGCCGGTGCGGGTGATGATGGTGTAGAAGATGAAGCTGAACAGCAGCACGATCAGGAAATAGACGATGGAGAAGGCCGCGGCCTTGCCGATGTCGAACTGACCCACCGCCATCTGCGTCAGATACTGGCTGAGGAAGGTGGTGGAGTTGCCGGGACCGCCGCCGGTCAGCACGAACGGCTCGGTGTAGATCATGAAGCTGTCCATGAAGCGCAGCAGCACCGCGATGATCAGGACGCCGCGCATCTTCGGCAGCTGGATGTAGCGGAACACCGCCCATTTCGACGCGCCGTCGATCTTGGCCGCCTGATAGAAGGCCGGCGGGATCGACTGGAGGCCGGCGTAGCACAGCAGCGCCACCAGGCTGGTCCAGTGCCAGACGTCCATCACCAGCACCGTCACCCAGGCATGGGCCGAATTGTTGGTGTAGTTGTAGTCGATGCCGATGGCGCGGAAGGTCGCGCCCAGCAGACCGATGTCGCCGCGGCCGAAGATCTGCCAGATGGTGCCGACCACATTGAACGGGATCAGCAGAGGCAGGGCCAGCAGCACCAGCGTCAACGACGTCTTAGCGCTGCGACCGCCGGGCATGCCGAGAGCGATCAGGATGCCCAAGGGGATCTCGATGGCCAGCACCGCCAGCGAATAGACGATCTGGCGGACCAGCGCATCGTGCAGCCGCTCGTCCTTCAGCACCGCCTCGAACCATTCGGTGCCGACGAAGAAGGTCTGGCCGGGGCCGAAGATCTCCTGCACCGAGTAGTTGACCACCGTCATCAGCGGGATCACCGCACTGAAGGCGACGATCAGAAAGACCGGGATGATCAGGAACCAAGCCCGGTTGTCCTGGACCTTATCCATGGCTTCGTGCCTCCTCAACCGATCAGATGGCTGTCGCGGTAGAGCTTGGTCCACCGGGTGGGGAAACGGATGGCGGCATCGAGGGCCGGGATCTCCTGTTCCTCGCTCAGCCGAACCTTCAAGGTGTGATTGTTCAACCGCACCGTCGCCAGCTTGGAGGTGCCGAGATCGTCGACGCCGGTGACCTGCACCGGGATCGCGCCGGCAGTGCCGCTGCGGGTCAGCTCCAGGAATTCCGGCCGGATGCCCAGCTCGAACTTGCCGCCCACCCGGCCACCGGCCGACGACACGGCGCGGTCGGGCAGCGGGATGGCGATGCCGTCGACCAGCGCATGGTCGTTGCCGAGCGTGCAGGGCATCAGGTTGATGCCGGGGCTGCCGATGAAATAGCCAACGAAGGTGTGCTCGGGGTTCTCGAACAGCTCCTGCGGGGTGCCGAGCTGGACCATGGCGCCCTCGTACATCACCGCGACCTTGTCGGCGAAGGTCAGCGCCTCCACCTGGTCGTGGGTCACGTAGATCATGGTCAGGCGGTATTCCTCATGGATCTGGCGCAGCTTGCGGCGCAGGATCCACTTGGTGTGCGGGTCGATGACGGTCAGCGGCTCGTCGAACAGGATGGCCGCCACGTCCGACCGCACCAGACCGCGGCCCATCGAGATCTTCTGCTTGGCGTCCGGCGTCAGCCGCTGGGCGCGCTTCTTCAGGTCGGCGGTCAGGTCCAGCGCCTCGGCCACCTGCCGCACGCGGCGGTCAACGTCCGCCGCCGGAACCTTGCGGTTGCGGAGCGGGAAGGCGAGGTTCTCGTACACCGTCATGGTGTCGTAGATGACCGGGAACTGGAACACCTGGGCGATGTTGCGCTCTTCCGGCGTGCAGCGGGTCACGTCCAGCCCGTCGAACAGCACCCGCCCCTCGCTGGGCACCAGCAGGCCGGAGATGATGTTCAGCAGCGTGGACTTGCCGCAGCCGGACGGCCCCAGCAGCGCATAGGCCTTGCCGTCCTCCCACTCCTGCGACAGGCGACGGAGCGCGTAGTCCTCAGGCTTGCTGGGGTGCGGGTGATAGGAGTGGCCGAGATTGTCGAATTGGATGGTCGCCATCGCTCCCGCCCCCTTAAGCGATGTTGCGCAGCGCGCCGCGCCGCCAGTTGGGTGCCGCCACCAGCTTGCCCACGGAGGAGAAGACGAAGATGCGGTCGGGATCGGCATAGACCTGGATGTCGCTGCCGATCGGGTGGCTGTGCACCCCCTCCTCGCGCGCGATCAGCGTGGTGTCGCCGTGGCGCAGATGGACGAAGGTCTCCGACCCGCTGATCTCCGACAGGGCGACCTTGCCCTTGACCGGCACCAGCCGCTCGCTCCGCCGCAGCACCGTCAGGTGGTTGGCGCGGATGCCGACCTTGCAGGGACCGGCCGGCAGGTTGCGGTCGTGGGCCGACAACGGCAGGCTGGTGCCGTCCGACAGGGCCACGCGGTCGTTGGTCAGGATCGCGTCCACCACATTCATCGGCGGGTCGCTGAACACCTGCGCGCATTCCAGCGAGGCCGGCGTGTGGAACACGTCACCGGTCGCCCCGGCCTGCAACATCCGCCCCTCATGCAGCACCGTCACGTTGCCGCCGAGGATCAGCGCCTCCTGCGGTTCGGTGGTGGCGTAGACAACGGTGGTCTTGCCGTCGGCAAAAATCTCGCGCAGTTCGGCGCGCAGCTCCTCGCGCAGCTTGTAGTCGAGGTTGACCAGCGGCTCGTCGAGCAGAAGCAGGCCGGCGCCCTTCACCAGGGCCCGCGCAATGGCGCAGCGCTGCTGCTGGCCGCCCGACAGCTCGGCCGGCAGACGGTCGAGATAGGGGGTGATCCGCAGCATGGCGGCGGTGCGCCGCACCTTGGCGTCGATCTCCCCCTTGTCCTTGCCCTGGCGGCGCAGCGGCGAGGCGATGTTCTCGAAGACCGTCATCGCCGGATAATTGATGAACTGCTGATAGACCATCGCCACGTCGCGATGGCGCACCGACGTGCCGGTCACGTCCTTGCCGTTTTCCAGCACCCGCCCGGCGCTGGGCGCATCCAGCCCGGCCATCAGCCGCATCAGCGTCGTCTTGCCGGCCAACGTCCGCCCCAGCAGGACATTGAAGCTGCCGGGTTGCAGCTCCAGCGACAGGGGATGGAGATGCTGCTCGGCGCCGACACGCTTCGCCACGCCTTCCAGTGTGAGTGTCACCGCATTCCTCCCATCGACCGCCCCTTTTCAACCAACAGACCGGCGGTATCGCCGCCCGTACCCCTGTTGGCCGTTGCTTCGCGGCGCCTGTCGAACCAGCCGCCGATGGCCTCCCGGACATTTGCGTCCAGGTGCAGCCCAAGTTTGGAGCGCCGCCACAGGAAGTCGTCGCCGGTCATGGCGAACTCCTCCCGCGCGGCATAGTCGAGTTCGGCCTCATGGACGCCGCCCCCGAAATCGATGCCCAGATCGTCCAGCCCCTTGGCGTCGCCCAGCAGCCGTTCCACCCGCGTGCCGTAGGCGCGCGCCAGCCGCAGGGCCAGCGCATCGGGCAGCCAGGGCCGGCTGCGCTTCAGGCCCGCCAGGAAGCCGGCGAAATCGGCGTTGGCGATGTCGCCGCCGGGAAGCGCCACGTCGGCGGTCCAGGTGATGCCGCCCTTGCCCAGCGCCTTGCCCAGCTTTTCCGTCGCCTCCTCCGCCAGCCGGCGGAAGGTGGTGATCTTGCCGCCGAAGATCGACAGCATCGGCGCGTCGCCGGCCGGCTCGTCCATCTCCAGCACATAGTCGCGGGTGACGGCCGAGGCGTTGCCGCTGGCGTCGTCGAACAGCGGCCGGACGCCGCTGTAGGTCCACACCACGTCGCTTTCGCGCACCGGCTTGGCGAAGTAGCGCGACACCGCCCGGCACATGTAGGCGATTTCCTCAGGGGAGATCGCCACCGCGCCGGGATCGCCCGAATAATCGAGGTCGGTGGTGCCGATCAGGGTGAAGTCGCGCTCGTAGGGGATGGCGAAGACGATGCGGCGGTCGTCATTCTGGAAGATGTAGGCATGGTCGCCCTCGTACATCTTCGGAACGACGATGTGGCTGCCCTTGACCAGACGGACCGACTTGTCGACGGTGACGCCGGTGCGCTTGGCGATCATCTCGCGCACCCAGGGGCCGGCGGCATTGACCAGCGCGCGGGCGCGGACGGTGCGGGTGGCGCCGGTGTGGGTGTCGACCAGCGTCGCTTCCCACAGGCCACCCTTGCGTTCGGCCTTCTCGCAGCGGGTGCGGGTCAGGATTTCGGCACCGCGGGCCCGCGCGTCCATCGCGTTCAGCACGACCAGCCGGCTGTCCTCGACCCAGCAGTCCGAATATTCGAACGCCTTGGTGAAGCCGCCCGCCAGCGGCTTGCCGGCCGGCGCACTGGTCAGGTCGACGCCGTGCGAGCCCGGCAGCAGCTTGCGCTTGCCCAGATGATCGTAAAGGAACAGGCCGATGCGGACCATCCAGGCCGGGCGCATGCTGCTGTCGTGCGGCAGGACGAAGCGCAGCGGCCAGATGATGTGCGGGGCGGCGCGCAGCAGCACCTCGCGCTCCTGCAGCGCTTCGCGCACCAGACGGAATTCGTAATATTCGAGATAGCGCAGGCCGCCGTGAATCAGCTTGGTGCTGGCCGACGAGGTGGCGCCCGCAAGGTCGCCCTGTTCGCACAGCACCACCGACATCCCGCGCCCGACCGCGTCGCGGGCGATGCCCGCCCCGTTCACGCCGCCGCCGACGATCAGAAGGTCGGTAACCGCGGACTCGTTTGCCATGGGTTCCTCTCCGTACCGCGGCGGTCCCTTATGGAACCCAGCCGCTTTCGTTTCGGAACATAGAATGTTCGTTCGCGTTTGAAAAGGAAAATGTTTGTTCAACGGATCATGTTTTTGAGGCTACGCCGGATCGAGCTTCTTTCCTATCGGAAATAAGGCTGATCCGGCTCCCCTCCCCGCCACCGGCTCACGCCGCGCGGATGCGGCCCAGCAGGCGGTCGATATCCTCGCTCAGGCTTTCGGACCGTTGCGAAAGCGCGCGGGTGGCGTCCACCACCTGGGCGGCGGCGCTGCCGGTGCGGTTCACCGCATCGTCCACCGACACCACCGTGTCGGCGATGCTCTGCACCGCGTCGGAGGCGTGGTTGATGCTGCGCGCGATCTCGTCGGTGGCGGCGGACTGCTCCTCCACCGCGGCGGCGACCATGGCGGTGATCTCGTCGATGCGGCTGATGGTGCGGCCGATGTCGTCGATGGCCGACACCGCTCCCTGTGCCGTCGTGCGCACCGCCTGAACCTGCTGGGCGATCTCCTCCGTCGCCTTGGCGGTCTGGCCGGCGAGGCTGCGCACCTCCTCCGCCACCACGGCGAAGCCCTTGCCCGCATCGCCAGCGCGCGCCGCCTCGATGGTGGCGTTCAGGGCCAGCAGGTTGGTCTGCCCGGCGATGGCGTTGATCATGCCGACCACGTCGCCGATCTTCTGCGCGGCGGCAGCGAGTTCCACCATCAGGTCGTTGGTGCTGCGCGCCTCCGCCACCGCACTGCGGGCGATCTGGCTGGAATCGCCGACCCGCCGCGTGATCTCGCCGATGGAGGCGGAAAGCTGGCTGGCGGTGGCGGCCACCGTCTGCACGTTGGTCGCGGTGTCGGCGACCGCCGACCGCACGTCGGTCATGCGGCGGCAGGTCTGCTCGGCGGTGGCGGACATCCCCTCCGACGCCTCGCGCATGTCGGCCGATGCGGTGCCGATGTGGCGTGACGCCTCCTTCACGCTGGCCTCGATGCTCGCGGCGATGGACTGGATGGTGCGCGACCGCTCGGCGTCGGCCGCCTGCTTCATCGCATCCTGCTCCTCCTGCAAGCGGGCGATCTCGGCGCTCTTGTCGCGGAAGACGCCGACGATCCCCGCCATCTCGGCGATCTCGTCGCGCCCACCCACCGCGGCGTCGGCGGCCAGATCGCCGCCGGCCACGGCGCGCATGGCGTCGATCACCCGCATCAGCCGCCGCGTCAGCCGGTTGCGGACATAGAACCAGGCGATCAGCAGGCTCGACAGCACCACGACCGCCGCAGCGCCGCCCTGGACCGCGACCGCACCGGAAATCGCCGTTTCGGTCCGCGTCACATCGGCATCGGTGCGCTCCTGCTGGTGCGCGACCACGGCATCGATGGTGCCGTTCAGGTCGGTGGTCAGCCGCACCGTCTCGGTCAGTGCGCTTTCGATGTCGGCGGTGATACGCGCCTGCTCGTCGCGCAGGCGGAAGACGCTGCCGGCACCGCCGCCGAAAGCGGCGAGCCCGTCGCGCGCCTTCACCAGCGACGGCCGGTCCGGGCTGTCCTTCGGCAAGGCGGCGATGGCGTTGTCGACGCGCAGCAGCGCCCAATTGTACTTCGACCGGATGTTGTTCAGCGTCGCCCCATGCGGCACGCTGGAGGCGGCGGCGATCATGCCGAAGGCGAGGTTGCCGTTGGCCTGCACGCTCATCAGCTGGGTGATGACCGGCAGTTCCTCCTGCGCCAGCCGGCGGCCCAGCCCGGTTGCGGTTTCGACCGCCTGCGCGGCGGCCAGATCGCCCACCACATTGTTGACCGACAGGGTCGACACCTCCAGCAGCGGTGCCACCAGATCGGTGAAATCCTCGTGCGCCATCACCGCGTCGGCGACCAGCGTGTTGAGCTTCTCCTCCAGCGCCAGCCGTTCGGCGGTGCGCTTGCCCAGCGTGTCGAGTGCAGCCCCCATGCGCTCCAGCAGCCTGGCGACCGCGTCCGCATCCGCGGCCATGCCGCCGGCTCCTCCGCCGGCTTGGCTCCGCATCGCCCCGATGCGGTCGCGCAGGCCCGCCAGCCGTTTGGTCAGGCCGTCCATCCGCTCCGTCAGTTCCGCCGCATCGCGCGAGGCCGCCACCGCAGGCGCGTCGGCGGCGATCGCGGTGCTGTCCTTCGCCAGAGTGAGCGAGCGGACGATGGCCGGCACGCTGCTGCGGCCGATCTCGCCCATCGAGCGCCCGGTCTCGGTCAGCGACCACCATGCCATCACGCTGGCGAAGGCGGCGAGCATCGCCACCCCGCCGAAGGCCAGAAACAGCCGCCCCTGAATGCCGAGCCGAACACTTCGCCGCCCCCCGGCTGGCGTCAGTTGCGTCATATCCCTCTCCTATACGTTATCTTTATGTCGGCAGGCCGGACCGTTGAGCGTCGCGACAAGTTTGAAGGATGGCGGCGACAGCCGTCAGTCGCGGCAAACCCTGATCGGGCTGACGCCATCGGGCAGACATCGGAACCGCGTGGATCCTCTCATAGCATGCGCGTTCATTTTCGTAAAGAAACATGCTTGTGCTACGAACAATATCGGGCGTACATATCAACCGTACGGGGACGTAGGTCTTGCCGGGTGCCGGACCAGGCCCGGCCCGCCTGGAATGAGGTTGGGAACCAAGCCGGAATGAACGCCGACGGGGCCGGCGCTTTTCGCTTTGACCCATCGCGCGCATCTGATTCACTCACGACCCTTTCGAGACCGGAGACAGCCCACCGATGGATGCGCGCCTGGACGCCGAACGCCGCCAGCAGGAAATCGTGGCCCTGGTCCATGCCAAGGGCATGGTGCAGATCCAGTGGTTGGCCGAACATTTCGACGTCACACCGCAGACCATCCGCCGCGACATCGAGCATCTGGCCGGCCAGTCGGCCGTCCGGCGCTTCCGCGGCGGCGTCACCGTGCCGTCCAGCGTGGAGAACATCGCCTATTCCACCCGCCAGACCCTGATGGCGGAGGAAAAGCGCCGCATCGCCGAACTGGTCGCCCGCCATGTGCCGGAGGACGCCTCGCTGTTCCTCAACATCGGCACGACGACCGAGGCGGTGGCCCAGGCCCTGCTCGGCCACAAGCGGCTGCGGGTGCTGACCAACAACCTGAACGTCGCCACCATCCTGCACAAGAACACGAACTTCGCCCTGTCCATCGCCGGCGGCCTCGTGCGCGAGCGCGACGGCGGCATCATCGGCGAGGCGACGGTGGAGTTCATCCGCCGCTACAAGGTGGACATCGGCATCATCGGCATCAGCGGCATCGACAGCGAAGGCGACCTGCTGGACTACGACGAGCAGGAAGTCCGCGTCGCCCGCGCCATCATCGAAAGCTCGCGCCGGGTCTTCCTGGTTACCGACCACACCAAGTTCGGCCGCAACGCCATGATCCGCATGGCCGACGTCAGCGTGCTCGACGCGCTGTTCACCGACCGCCTGCCGCCGGCCGAGCTGATGGAGGTGCTGGGCAACGCCGACTGCCAGGTGCATGTCGCCGACGGCAGCGACGCGGCCAACGGCGACGGGGAGGAGGCGGAGGAGTAGGCGGATACCCCTCGTTCCAGCGAAACAGCTTCAAACGCGGCACCCCTGCCGCGGCCCCGACGCCGCTTGCCGAACCGCGTCATCGCCTCCACTCTGTGATGTTGGGCCCGATGAAAAGCGGTTGGCCCACCCAACAGAGATGAGTAGGTGTGCGGTGATCATCGAAAGCGACCTCAAGCTCGACTTCAAGGATGTGCTGATCCGGCCGAAACGCAGCACGCTGCAGAGCCGCAACGACGTGGATGTCAACCGGACCTTCACCTTCCTGCACACCCAGCGCGACTGGACAGGCTTCCCGCTGATCGCCGCCAACATGGACGTCACCGGCAGCATGGGCATGGCCCGCGCGCTGTCTCGCTTCGGCGCGATGACCGCCCTGCACAAGCACTACAAGGCGGACGAGCTGGCCGACTTCTTCCGGGCCGAGGCTGAATCGGCCACCCTGTCCAACGTCTTCTATTCGATGGGCATCGCCGAGGCCGACCACGACAAGTTCCTGGCGGTGAAGACCAAGGCGCCGGTGGGGAAGATCTGCCTGGACGTCGCCAACGGCTACACCGAGCGCTTCGTCGAGGTGATCGCCCGCCTGCGCCAGGAGAATCCGGACGCCGTCATCATGGCCGGCAACGTCGTCACCGGCGACATGACCGAGGCGTTGCTGCTGGCCGGCGCCGACATCGTCAAGGTCGGCATCGGGCCGGGTTCGGTCTGCACCACCCGCAAGATGACCGGCGTCGGCTATCCCCAGCTGTCGGCCATCATCGAATGCGCCGACGCCGCCCACGGGCTGAAGGGGCAGGTCTGCGGCGACGGCGGCTGCACCGTTCCGGGCGACATCTCCAAGGCTTACGGCGCCGGGGCCGATTTCGTCATGCTGGGCGGCATGCTGGCCGGCCATGACGAGTGCGAGGGCGAAATCCGCTACGAGGACCGCGATGGCAACCGGGTGCCGGTCGCCATGACCTTCTACGGCATGTCGTCCGACACCGCGATGCACAAATATTCCGGCGGCGTCGCCTCCTACCGTGCGTCGGAAGGCAAGACGGTGGATGTCCCCTATCGCGGCCCGGTGGAGAACACGATGCAGGAGATCATGGGCGGCGTGCGCAGCATGATGACCTACATCGGCGCCACCCGGCTGAAGGAAGTGCCGAAACGCACCACCTTCGTCCGCGTCGGCGCCCAGCTGAACACCGTCTTCGGCGGCTGACCGGCCTCCCGACCGCATGGCAGGGTCCTGCGGCACCCCGTCGGAATTGCGTCATCCGATTCTTGTCTCTTGGTCCCGTTCCGTTCTACTGCTTGGGTAAGCGGCGAATCGGATCTTTGCGGGAACGAGAGAGCTTATGGACGGGGTGCCCGGCAGCGGAGCGGACGTGATCCGCGCCCAGTTGCCGACCCTTCCGGACACGCCCGGCGTCTATCGGATGCTGGCGGCCGACGGGTCGGTCCTTTATGTCGGCAAGGCGAAGAACCTGAAGCGGCGGGTGGCCAGCTACACCCGGACCGACGGGCTGCCCAACCGCACCCGGCGGATGGTGTCGCTGACCCGCTCCATGGAGTTCGTCACCACCCACACCGAGGCAGAGGCGCTCCTGCTGGAAGCGAACCTGATCCGCAGCCTGCTGCCGCCCTTCAACATCCTGGTGAAGGACGACCGCTCCTTCTCCTACATCGTCATCGGTAAAGGGCATGATTTCCCCCGCCTGATGCATCACCGCGGCAGCGCCGAGCGGCGCGGCACATCGGGAAAGGGCAACCGCCGCGAGTCCGACCTGTTCGGCCCCTATGCCTCGCCGCATCTGGTCGGCATGACCATCGCCGCCCTGCAACGCGCCTTCCTGCTGCGCACCTGCGACGACGGGGTGTTCGCCTCGCGCACCCGGCCCTGCCTGCAACACCAGATCAAGCGCTGCTCCGCTCCCTGCGTCGGCCGCGTCGATGAAGAGGACTATGCCGCCCAGGTCCAGGGCGTGCGCGACGTGCTGTCCGGCCGCAGTGCGGAGGTGCAGGCGGAATTCGCCCGCCACATGCTCGACAGTTCCGACCGGCTGGAATACGAGGACGCCGCCCGCTGGCGCGACCGCATCCGCGCCCTGACCGCGCTGCAAAGCCGCCAGGACATCAATCTGGAGGACACGCTGGGCGATGCCGACGTGCTGGCCCTGCACCGGGACGGCGGTGCGGCCTGCGTCCAGGCCTTCTTCTTCCGCGGCGGGCGCAACCAGGGCACCCGCGCCTTCTTCCCGCGCGTGGATGCCGAGGAGGAGGCCGGCGACATCCTGGCCGCCTTCGCCGCCCAGCTCTATGCCGACACCCCGCCGCCGGGCCTGCTGCTGCTGAGCGACCCGGTCGAGTCAGCGGAGCTGCTGGAGGAAGCGCTGAGCCTGTCCGCCGGGCACCACGTCGCCGTCGAATGCCCGAAACGCGGACCGAAGCGCCGCGCGGTCGAACACGCGCAGACCAACGCCCGCGACGCGCTGGGCCGCCGGCTGGCCGAGCGCTCCACCCAGGCGACGCTGCTGGAGGGGGTGGCGCGCGTCTTCGGCCTGCCCGACGCGCCGCGCCGGGTCGAGATCTACGACACCTCGCACATCCAGGGTTCCTTCCCGGTCGGCGCCATGGTGGTGGCCGGGCCGGAGGGGTTCCAGCGCAATGCCTACCGCCGTTTCTACATCCGCGATCCCGACGCCGCCGGCAACGATTACGCCATGCTGCGCGAGACCTTCACCCGCCGCTTCCACCGCAGCAGCGATGCTGGCCGCGATTCCGGGCCCGATTCTGCCCAGTGGCCCGACCTCGTCCTGATCGACGGCGGGCTCGGCCAGTTGAACGCGGTGAAGGACGAGCTGGCGATGCTCCAGATCACCGACATCCCGCTGGTCGCCATCGCCAAGGGGCCGGACCGCAACGCCGGGCGCGAGCGCTTCTTCCGCCCCGGCCAGCCGCCGCTGACGCTGGAGCCCAACGATCCGGTGCTGCATTTCCTGCAAAGGCTGCGCGACGAAGCCCACCGCACCGCCATCGACAGCCACCGCGCCCGCCGCATGAAGGCGATCTCGCACAGCCGCATCGACGGCATCCCCGGCATCGGCCCGGCCCGCAAGAAGGCGCTGCTGCATCATTTCGGCAGCGCCACCGCCGTCGCATCCGCCGGACTGAAGGATCTGGAGGCCGCCCCCGGCATCAGCGAGGCGATTGCGCGGAAGCTCTACGAGCATTTCCACGGATAGGCGGTTACGGCACGCTCTTCCCCGTGAAGGGGTTCCAGCCCAGCGCCGCCAGCGCCGCCCAGGCGGTGGCGCCCAGATGGGGCCGGCGGTAATAGAGGAAGTCGTCGGTCTTGCTGTCCGGCCCGATGGCGAGCCCGGTGGACAGCACCTGCGGCCGGGTGGCGTAGAGATAGCCGCCGGGGCTGACTTCCTTCAAAATCTCAGCAAACAGCCGGTCGGCATCGCCGCGGCGGCCGACGCTGCGGTAGGCGAGCGCCGCCTGCGCCGTGCCCTCAACCCACATGCCGTCGCGGTCGTCGTTGAAGTCGAACCCGCCATCGGCGCCATGGGCGCGCTCCGCATAGGCGAGTGCCGCCCGCCACGCTTCCGGCGCCTTCGGCAGCAGCAGCGGCCAGAGCTGCGCATCGAGGCCGGAGGTCGAGGTGCTGATCGTCACCCCGTCCGGCGCCGTGCCGATGGGGAAATGGTCGCCGCCCGCCGTCCACAGCGTGTCGAGGAAGGCGCGCGCCTCACGCTCCGGTCCGGCGAAATCGTCGCCCGGATTCTTGCCGAGCCAGGCGAACAGCGCGACCAGATCGGTGTTGTGCTCCGTCGATTTCCAGGTCAGCGGCTGCGGCGCGTCGTCGAAGCCCTGGACGCCGCCGTTGAAGCCGCCGGGCCCCCGCGGGTCGCGGGTATGCTCCACAACCCAGCGCGCCAGTTCGGCGGCACCGTCGCGGAAGCGCTTTTCGCCGGTGGCGTCGGCCAACGTCAGCAGGGCCAACCCGGCCCAGGCAACATTCCCGGTGGCGGTGCCGACCTGATAGGTGTCCTCGCCCCAATGGTTGCCGACGGCATCCCACCAGCCGTTGGGCGGGATCGGCCGCTGTTTCTGCGCGCCCGCCCGATAGGTGTTGCGCAGCCGCCCCTTCCAGCCGGCACGGTCGAGCGACACGGCGTCGAGCAGCGCCTCGCCGATGCGCAACGCCTTGTCGCGCTGGCCGCAGGCGGTCAGCGCCATGATCGCCAGCGCATTGTCGTAGGTGAAGGCGGCATTGGACAGCGCCGGCTCCGAGGTCGGACCGGGCGCATAGGAATTGTCGTAGCTGCGCAGGAACAGCGGCCCGCGCCCAGACACCTCGTCGACGCGCGCGGCCAGCGTGCCGCAGGTCTTCTGCGCCAGTTCCTTCGCCGGCTGAGCCGGTGCTGCGGCTGCGGGAGTCATCAGGGCGGATAGTCCAAGGGCGAGCGCCGCCAGCGCGGCATGGCCGAACCGCATCCCTCGCCGGGAAAACACCCGCCCGATGCTTGCACAGTTGGAGCTTGCACGCCTGGACATCGATACCGCCGGCCAATTCAAAGAGGCCCCTGATATGGCCCCTTTGCAGGCCGACGGCAACCGAACGGGACTATGCAGGCCCTCTCCCGCTCCGGGAGAGGGAGATCCTCTTACAGCGGCGCCAGACCGGCCATGATGTGCGTCTTGCGCTCGGCATAGGCGCTGCCCAGTTCGGCGGCGCGGCCGTCGTCGAGAGCCTCCTTGGCCTCCTCGAACAGTTCCTCCTCCTCCTCGTCCAGGTGGTGGCGGACCAGTTCGCCCAGCACCTGGAGCTTCTCCTTCCAGCCGCTGTCGGTGGTCTTCATCGCGTTCAGCTCGTCAAGCAGGCCGTTGATGAGGTGATGCTCGTTCAGCCCCTCGACGGTTTCCGACTTCGCTTCCTTCACCTTCTTCAGAGAGGCGTAGAAGACGCCCTCCTCCACCTTCGAATGGGCCCACAGCTCGCGCTGCAGGTCCTCGAACACGGCGCGGCCGCTGCCATTGGCCTTCTCGGCCTTGTCCAGAAGGCTGCGGATGGTGTCGTGGTCGGTCTTGATGCGGGCGAAGATGTCGGCCTGGGTACCGGTGGTCTTGCTGGCCATCGTCGGGGTCCTTGGCAATTGAGGGCAATCGTTCTGAAAGCATGGTGAACGGTTTCCAATAGAACCCCGTCGCGGCCGGACTGTTCCCGGCCGCGTCCCTTTCGGCATGGCCTTACACCTTTACCCGCGCGGGTGCGTTTCCACGAATTCACGCAGGGTGTTCATCAGATCCACCGCATGGGTAACCTGTCCGTGGGCGCAGGCCTCCGCGATGTCATCGGCGATGATGTGGGCGATGCGGTCGGCCCCGCCGGGGCAATGGGCAAGGCAATGCCCCATCTCCACGGCGACCATTTCCGGAACATGTTCGTGTTCGGCAATCGCGTCGATCTCGGCTTCGGTGAGATCGCTCAGCGCGATGCAGTCCTTGATCGTCAACATGGCGCGTTCCTCCCAGGAACGGCCGGACTGCCCTGCTGGCAGGGTCGGAAAACGGTCCTGCTTGAAACGGCATCCCTGCAAATGCCGGAGCCGCACGGACCCCCGCCAACTGAAGGCGGCGGGGAAACCGCGCGGCCGAAGACCGGCAAAAATCAGTGAGCCATCAGAACCGGCAGCCCGGCGTGGTTCAGCACGTAGCGCGTGACACCGCCCAGGATCATTTCCCGCATCCGGCTGTGGCCATAGCCGCCCATCACAAGCAGGTCGGCGCCCAGCTCCACGGCTTTCTTGGTGACCGTCTCCCCAACGGGTTCCGATCCCGGATGCAATACAGTTAACTCCGGGTTAACCCCTTGCCAAGCGAGATATTGGGCAATGCGACGTCCTGTCGCGCCCTCGGTAACCGAAGTTTCGGCGGTCAGCACATGGGTGCGGTCGGCGCTGCGCAGGAAGGGCAGAGCCGCGGCGACGGCGCGCGTCGCCTCCGTCTTGCCGTTCCAGGCGACGGCGACGGTGTGGCCGATCTCCGCCGGCAGGTTTTTCGGCACCAGCAGCACCGGCCGGGCGGAGCCCAGCAGCGCCGTTTCCATGGTGGTGTAGCCCTGCGTGTCGGCTTCGATGGAGGTGTGGGCGCAGACGATCAGGTCGGACAGGCGGCCTTCCGCCGGCACGACGTCCTCGATCCGGCCGATCACCTCGCGCCAGGAGGCGGACGGCGCCTCGACCCCGCCGGGGACGTCGCGGATCTCGAACCCGGCCTCGGCGACCGCGGTGTCGAAATGGCGGCGGGCGGCGGCGCGATGGTTGTTCGACTCCGTCTCCGCCGCGCGCATGATCTCGTCCACCATGGCGCCGGACATGCCTTCGCCCAGCATCGGCACCGCATCGCGCGGGTCGAGGCGGACGAACAGGCCGACGAGGTGGGCGTCGAAGTCCCGCGCCACCGCCACCGCGCCCTTCAGGGCGACCGGATCGTTGTCACTGCCGCACAGCGGCACAAGGATGGTCTTGTAGGTCATGGACTCCTCCCGGACCGGTTCGAGCGGCCCTTCCCGGACGGCGGCAGCCCACCCGCCGGTGTGGCGGGCGATTCTTACCCTTGCCGTCATTTGCCCCGTCGTCGCTGCGGTCCGCGGCCCGGGGCGGAGGCCGCCGACCTTTAGGATATGGCCCTTAACGCGTTGTCTCACCTGGAATTAGGCCAAGCTTGCACGGGCGTCGTCCAGCACATCCGACGCAACCCTGCCAGAATCCAGGCGCGCCCAACCGATGGTCCCCAGATCGTAGGATTCCTGCCGTTCCACCACCTCGGCGGTGGCGTCGGAGGCATCGTTGCGACGATTGGTCACACGCTCCACCCGCTCCGACAGCGGTGCCTCCAGCCAGATGCCGTCGAAGCGGACCCCGGCCCCGGCCGCGACCGCCGCGATCCGGTTGCGCTCGTCGGGCCGGGCGCTGACCGCATCGACCACCACGGCCTGACCGGCGGCCAGCACCGCCGCGGCCCGCCGGTAAAGCTCGCCATAGACCCGCTCCGTCATCGCCGGTCCATACCCCTCGGCCGGCAGCCGGTCCGCATCGGCTACCCCGCACAGCCGCTTGCGCAGCACGTCGCTGCGCAGGACCACCGCACCGGGCGGCGGTCCCAGCTCCGGCGCGATCTCCTGGGCCAGCCGCGTCTTGCCGCTGCCGGACAGCCCGCCGACCGCGACCAGCCGCGCCGGCACCGGGTCGAGCACGGCAAGCGCCTGCTCCAGATAGCGCCGCGCCTCCCCGGCCAAAGCCTCGTCCGCCGCCCCCTCCAGCCGCAATGCCGCGGCCGACACCTTGGCCCGCACCGCCGCCCGCAGCGACAGGAACAGCGGCAGCGCCGCCAGCCCGGCGTAATCGCCCGTCTCTTCCAGATAGCGGTTCAGCACGGCATTGCCCAACGGCCGCAGTCCGCGGTGATCCAGGTCCATCAACAGGAAGGCGAGATCGTAGAAGACGTCGGCCACCGCCAGCGCCTCGTCGAACTCGATGGCGTCGAACAGGGTCGGCTCGCCGTCCAGCAGGACGATGTTGCGCAGATGCAGGTCGCCATGCCCATGGCGGACGAATCCTGCCCGCCGCCGCCCCTCCAGCACCGGTGCCAGCCGGTCGAGCGCATCGCCGGTGCGCTCCGCCAGCCGCTCCACCACCGCTGCGGGGAACAGCTCCGGAGCGGCCCGCAGATCCGCGGCATTGCCGTCGGCCACCTCCCGCATCGCCTCCACCCCGCCGCCATCCGGCCGGGGAGCGGCCTCGCGGTGGAAGGCGGCGATCCGCTCGGCCAGACGGCGCATCAGGGCGGGGGTCAGCGCCTGCCGCTCCGCCATGCGGTCGAACAGCGCCTCGTCCGGGAAGCGCGCCATCGCCACCAGCCAGTCGACGGCTTCGCCTGCCCCCCCGCTCTCGTCCAGCCGCAGCCGGCCATCCTCCCCGCGGCGGATGGCGATCACGCCGCGGTAGAGCGTCGGCGCGGTGCGGCGGTTGATCGCCAGTTCCTCGACGCAGGCGGCGTGGCGCTTCCCGACCGTCGAGTAATCGAGATAAGGATAGCGCACCGCGCGCTTCAGCTTCAGCGCCCGGTCCCCCGCCAGGAACACCGATGCCGCATGGGTGTCGATCCGCTCGACCGCCAGCCCGCCATGGGTGTGCGGATCGCCGAGAAAGGCGATCGCCTCCTCTTGCTGCCCGGCGGCGGAACACCGGCCGGCAGACGGTTCGGCAGGATGCGCGGTCATGACGATAGAATAACAGACCATGATCCTGCCCCGCTCCTGCTTTCATGGTTGAAACGCAGATGGCGATGACGACATCCTAGGGGTAGTGCCGATACACCATGGGTCAGTTGCCACGCCCCTTCGTTATAGTGGCCGGACCTCATGGTCCGACCCGATTTGCCGTGAAGTTGGCCATGGGGAGGGGGTGCCCGTGAAACGCCTGCGCAGCAGCCACCAGAGGAACCGCCTGCCGGCCGTCCTGGCCGCCAGTCTGCTCGGGTTCGCCCTGACAGGCGGCGGAGTTGCGCGGGCGGAGTCGATCGACGCCGACGGCCGGTTCGGCAACTGGGCGCTGGGCGGCCTCGCCTACAGCCTGCAACCACCGCCGGAAAGCAACCTCACCGTCCTGAACAGCAAGGTGAGGATCGGATCTTCGCTGCTCCCGCAGATCGAACCCTATGTCAACATCCAGCCCTGGATCGGACCGGCCTCCGGCAGCAGCCTGACCCCGCGCAGCGCAGTGACCAATCTTTCCGGCGGCCTTTCAGGGGGCCTGAGCGGCGGCGTGCTGGTCGATGTACCACTCGGCTCCTTCGTCTTCACCCCCAGCGTCGGCGCCGGCACCCTGCCCACCGCCCGGCGCGAAGGCGCGCCCACCACCGAATTCCGCTCGCAGCTGGAATTGGGCTATGAGTTCGACAACAAGTCGCGCTTCAGCCTGGGCTACAGCCGCATCGTCAATGACGCCGCGGCGGGCGATCCGGCGGCCGGCACCAACAACGTCTTCGGCTTTTACTACCGCCTGCCTTTCGGCGGCCCGTGACCGCCCGAAAAAGGCCGGGACATCGTGCCGCGGCGTCCGGTGCGATGAAAACGCGCGCAACGGTAGCGTCTTAACCGCATTTTAAACATGGTTGGCTCAAGTGGACGCGGACCGAACGCTCCCTGGGGAACCCACCATGGCCACCAAGCGCAAGACCGCCTCTTCCGCCGCTCCCGCAACCGCTCCTGCCGCTGCCGCCGCGGCGCCGGTGTTCGAGGCTCCGGTGGAAAGCTGGGCCGACACCATCCTGCGCACCAACTTCGCGTCGGTGGAACAGGACAGCATCGTCCTGCTGCAGGCGGCCGGCGCCCTCCTGGAGTCGGACTCGCCGGACAAGGTGAGCGTCACGCTGGACCAGAACCTGAAGCTGTGGATCGCCATCAAGACGGTCCTGCTGAACAGCGACTGCCCGGTGGAGCCGGAGGTGAAGGCCAACCTGCGCAATCTGGCGCAGTATGTCGTGTCCACCACCATGCTGGCGACCCAGGGCGCCATCGAGACGGCCAAGCTGGTCTCGCTCGCCCGCCTGAACATGAACATCGCCGAGGGGCTGCTGAGCGGCCACCGCAACCGCATGATCCAGGAACGCGCCTATCAGATCTGGGAAGAGGACGGCCGTCCCGAAGGCCGCGAGCAGGAGCACTGGCTGCGCGCCGAGGCGGAAGTCTCCGGCCTGTTCAAGGCCCAGTCCTGACGGACAACTGAAGCGGGTTTACGCAACACCGCCATTCCCCACCGGCATGACCGCCCGCGTCGCGACACCGTGACGCGGGCGGCAGCGCTTGGTAGGCTCGGCGCATCGTGACAGCCCCGCCTCAATCCACCCCACCCACACACAAGCGCGTCGACAACACACCCCGCGGCATCGCCGCGATGCTGATGTCGGTGCTGTTCTTCTCGCTGATGAATGTCCTGGCGAAGCTCCTGATGGACCGCTTCCCGGTGACAGAAGTCATGTTCTTCCGCAGCCTGTTCGCGCTGATCCCGGTCTGCCTGTCGATCCATCTCGGCATCGGATTCGCCACCACGCTGCGCACCCGCTATCCCTGGGGCCATATGGGGCGGTCGCTGATCGGGCTGACCACCATGGTCGCCATGTTCTGGTCCTTCCACCTGCTGCCGCTGGGCGACGCCATCGCGCTGAACTTCGCAGCCCCGCTGTTCCTCACCGCCCTGTCGGTGCCGCTGCTGAGCGAGAAGGTCGGCATCCATCGCTGGAGCGCGGTTCTGGTCGGCTTCGCCGGCGTGCTGATCATCGTGCGGCCGAGCGGCGACGTGCTGAACCTGGGCGCCATCATCGCGCTGTGCGGCGCGCTGACCAACGCGCTGGCGATGATCGCCATCCGCCAGCTGAGCCGGACGGAGCGGCCGGACACCATCGTCTTCTACTTCACTCTGCTGACCACCGTCCTGCTCGGGCTGTCGCTGCCCTTCTCCTGGGTCACGCCGGACCCGATGGACTGGCTTCTGCTGCTGGTGACCGGCCTGTTCGGCGGCTGCGGCCAGCTGATGCTGACCCGCGCCTATTCGCTGGCCCCGGCGGCCGTGGTGGCGCCGCTGAACTACACCTCGCTGCTGCTGGCGGTCATCTTCGGCTGGTTCATGTGGGGCGAGGTGCCGACCGCGACCATGGCCGCCGGGGCTGCCGTGGTGATGGCGAGCGGCCTCTACATCCTGCACCGCGAAACCCGGCGCCAGACCACCGTGACCAAGCCGCTGCCGGCCGGCGACGGCGACTGAGCTTTCGGTCCCCCGAAATTTCGGCCGACCGCCGCGCGTCATAGTTTCGCCATCCCGCGATGATGGGCTGTACCATCGATTTGAGGTGAGCGAACCGGCGGGCAAAAGCCGTCGGCGGCGCCTATATGATTGGTTCGCGAGAAGCATCACCGGTCCGCGGCAGTCGACCCGCCGGACCGGCTGCCTTACGGCGCGAAGGGGGCGGCATGAAGCAGAACGAGCGGCGCGGCGAGCCCGGGGTTGAGCGGTCCGGATCCGAGCGGACCGCGGACCCGGCGGACGGCGTGACAGAACCCCGGTTCCGCCTTGCCCAGGCGCGCGCGGCGCTGCTGTGGGAACGGCTGGGGCCGGCCTTGTGGGCGCCGCTGTCGGTGCTGGGCGCCTTCCTGGCGCTTGCCCTGCTCAACCTGCCGATCCTGCTGCCGGGCTGGCTGCATGGTCTGGCCCTGCTGGTGCTGGCCGCCGCCTTCCTATGGTCGCTCACCGTCGGAATCCGGCGTTTCCGCGCCCCGGTCGAGGATGAGGCCCGCCGCCGGCTGGAGCGGGACAGCGGCCTTTCGCATCGTCCCCTGCACACCCTGCGCGACCGCCCCGCCGGCAACGACCCGACCGCACAGGCGCTGTGGCGCCTGCATCAGGAGCGCACGCGCGCCGCCATGCGCGGCCTGCGCGTGGCGTGGCCGGGAACCGAGGTGCCGTCGCACGACCGCTATGCCCTGCGCGCCCTGGTGATCCTGACGCTGGTGGTTGCCGGAGCCGCCGCCTGGGGCGACTGGCGCCCGCGGATCGTCGCCGCGCTGACCCCGCAATTCTCCGGCGGCACCGCCACCGCGACGGCGACGCTGGACCTCTGGATCAACCCGCCCGACTATACCGGCCTGCCGCCGGTCTTCCTGAAATCCGGCTCCGCCGCGAAGCCCGCCGGCCAGCCAGGAGGCCAGCTGGCAGCCCAGCAGACCGCCGCCAATCATCCTGCCGGCACCCCTGCCGCGGACCAGCCGGTCCATATCCCGCAGGGCAGCCTGGTGCTGGCCCGCGTCACCGGCGGCAGCGGCACCCCCAGCCTGGAGGCCGGCGACCAGACCGGCCCGTTCGAGGCGGTGGACTCCAGCAATTTCCAGGTGCAGAAGCCGGTGACCGGCGGCACCCGCATCGCCGTCACCCAGGGCGGGCGGACGCTGGGCTCCTGGCCGATCCAGGTGGTCCCCGACCGCGCGCCGATCATCGCCCACGCCAGCCCGCCCGCCGCCGGCGAACGCGGCGCGTTGAAGCTGGACTATGCCGCCCGCGACGATTACGGCCTGACCGAGGTGAAGGCGCAAATCCGTCTCGCCCCGGAGACGCCGCCCGCCCCGGCCCCCGGCGCGGCGAAGCCGGATGCCGCGCCCAGGCCGGACAAGGCCGGAACCGAGCAGGTGCTCGAATTCCCGCTGTCGCTCCCCGGCGTGCGCCCGAAGGACGCGCGCGGCACCGCCTTCCAGGATCTGACCGCCCATCCCTGGGCCGGCATGCCGGTGACGGTGCGGCTGACCGCGACCGACGGCGCCGGCCAGACCGGCCGTTCGGAGGATGCGGCGATCATCCTGCCGGAACGCACCTTCAACCACCCCGTCGCCCGCGCCATCGTCAACCAGCGCAAGATCCTGACCCGCAGCCCGCAGGAGTCGCGCGTCCAGGTCGCCCGCGCGCTGGCGGAGATCTCCGCCCAGCCCGACAGCTACGGCAACGACATCGTCGCCTTCCTGTCCCTGCGCACCGCACTGGCCCGGCTGATGCTGGACCAGAGCGCGGAGGCCGTCCCCGCCCTCCAGCAGCTTCTGTGGGAAACCGCGCTGCGCATCGAGGACGGCGGCCTGTCGCTGGCCGAGAAGGACCTGCGCGACGCCGAAAAGCGGCTGTCCGAGGCTCTCGACAAGAACGCCTCCGACGAGGAGCTGAACCGCCTGATGGACGAGTTGCAGGCGGCGCTCGACAAGTTCATGGACGCCATGGAACAGCGGATGCTGGAAGCCATGCAGCGCGGCGAGCAGATTCCGATGGTCCCGCCGGAGATGGCGGACAGGATGACCGACCGCAGCGACCTCCAGCAGATGCTCGACCGCATGCGCGAGATGGCGCAGACGGGGTCGCGCGACGCCGCCCGGCAGATGCTGTCCCAGCTTCAACAGATGCTGGAAAACATGCGCTCCGGCGCCATGGCCCAGATGAACCAGCAGAACGGCCAGCAGCAGCAGAACCAGAGCTGGGAAATGATGCAGCAGTTGCAGAAGCTGGCCCAACAGCAGCAGCAGCTCCTCGACCAGAGCTTCCGCCAGTCGCAGGAGTCGATGGACCAGCAGGGCGACCAGCCCCGCGGCCGCCAGCCCAACCAGCGCCGGAACCAGCAGGGCCAGCAGCAGCAAAATTCGGGAAGCCCGACCATGCAGAAGCAGGCCGAGCAGCAGGAAGCGCTGCGGCGCCAGCTGGGCGAGCTGATGCGGCGCATGGGCGAACAGCAGGGCGGCGAGATCCCGCAACCGCTGGGCCGCGCCGAGCGCGCCATGCGCGACGCCGCCCAGGCCTTGCAGCAGGGCGCCCCCGGTGCTGCGGTTCCGTCGCAGACGGAGGCGATGGAACAGCTTCAGCAGGGCATGCAGGGCATGGCGGAACAGATGGCCCAGCAGATGATGGGCCAGGGCGGGGCGGCGATGATGGGCCAGCAGGGCCAGATGCCCCGCCAGGGCCGGGGCCGCGACCCGCTCGGACGCCGCCCGTCGGGCTACGGCATGCAGGATTCCAACGACGTGAAGATCCCGGAGCAGTCGGAACTCCAGCGCGCCCGTGAAATCCTCGACGAACTGCGCCGCCGCTCAGGCCAGTACGGCCGCCCGCAGGAGGAACGCAACTACATCGACCGGCTGCTGAAGCAGTTCTGACGGGCCGCTTTCAGCGGTTCAGCTTTCAGCCATTCGGGGACAAAAAACGGGACCGGCATTGGCCGGTCCCGCTCGACGGATAGCTTCACGCTGTCCTGTCCGTCATTCCTCCGGACGGTCTTCGTCCGGATTGTGGTTGGCGGCGTGGTCCTGCATCTGTTCGGTCTGCACGGCCTTGCCGTCCAGGCCGCGGGCGTCGGAATGACGGGACTTGTCGCGGTTCGACAGCACCATGTTGTCGCCGATGGCGCCGGCCGGCAGGTCGGTGGTGGCCCCGGTGCCGGTGCCCTTGCCCTGCCCACTCGGGCTCATGTGCTTCTTGCTGGCGTTCGCCATCGCGTGTTCTCCATCGGTTGGCCGGCCCGGACCGCCGGGAAATGGACTCCCGGCGGCGGGCGGCTTGGTTTCAGGAAATCGCTAACGGATCACTGCTGGTTCGGCTGCGGGGTGCGCGGC
The DNA here is from genome assembly GCF_002573965.1 of Azospirillum palustre. Taxonomy (NCBI): domain Bacteria; kingdom Pseudomonadati; phylum Pseudomonadota; class Alphaproteobacteria; order Rhodospirillales; family Azospirillaceae; genus Azospirillum; species Azospirillum palustre. Next base: position 236,347 of record NZ_PDKW01000038.1, read on the forward strand.
TGGGTGCTGTCCAGGCTGTTGGCGGTGCCATGCGCCGCGTCGCCGCCGGCAGCGCCCGTGTTGTGGCCGGTGGCGTTGTGGTCGGCGCTGCTGCCGCTGCTGGTGCCGTGGCGCTTGCCCAGCGAGACGGTGGTGTCGTCGTACTTGAACTCCGCCATCTGCTTGACCTGATCCTCGGTCACCTGACGGGCGACGAAGCGGTTGCCGTCGGAACGCAGCAAATTGTAGTCCAGCGCCACATGCTTGGCGCCGATGCCCAGCACGCCGCCGCGGTTCAGGATCACCTGGGTGGCTTTGCCGGTCTGGGCGTCGAGGATGATGTCGGCGACGTCGCCCAGCTTCTTGCCGTTGTCGCCATAGACATCCTTGCCCATCATCTTTTCGAAGCTGGTGCTCTGCTGGGCGCCGCCGGCGGACGCAACATTGGGTCGCAGGTCGCGGACCTGGTGCAGATGCTGCTCCAGCGTCGGCAGACTCTGTTCGGCGAAGCGCCGCAGGTCGGCGTCCTTGCCGTTCTCCGCCTGCTGGCGGAACAGGGTGACGGCGGTCTGGTGGGCATCCGTCTGGCCCTGGAGATAGGCGGAATCGAACTGGTCGCCCTTCAGGCCGCGCAGCTTGTCCAGCTTCTGCTGGTGCTCGGAATCGAGCTTGGTCGGCAGGGTCATCGACTTTTCCCGGGCCATGGTCTTCATGGCGTCGGAGGTCTTGGTGTGGTCGGCCACCATATGGCTGCCGAACTGCTTGACGCCCTGTTCCTTCGCCTGATCCTGCGCCAGCTTGCCGGCCTGGATTTCGAACATGTCGCTGATCGCCGCCTTTTCGGCGAAGGTCATGTCCTGCTGCGCCAACTGGCCCTTCTCGGTCACGGTCTTGGCCGGCGCCGGCGTCTGGGCCAGCGACAGCGCAGGCGCCGAGACCAGAAGCATGGCGGCGGTCGCGAGAAGATGGTGGCGTTTCATGGCGGCGGCTCCTCGAATTGCAGTGTGACTTGCAAGGTTTCCGGTGCCGGGCGGCCAAACCTGCGGCCGGGCCGAAGCACCCCTCTTCACCTTCTCAACCGTTGGGCGCGGCGGTCGTTCCCTCCCGGTCGAGGGCCGTCCGGTTCGTCCGGGGTGCCGCGCTTTCGCAGCCTCCGGACCAAGGGGGACGCGCCGGGGGTATATCCGAATGAGTGCTCGGTCTAGGCCACGCGTCCGGGGCAAGAAGGGGGGCTTATGACCCCGGTATGCACATGTCCCCAGTACGGAGGCCCGCTTGCTTCGTGACGCCCGCCATGTCCTGAACGGCACGCACATCGACTGCGATCTGTGCGTGATCGGCGGCGGTGCCGCCGGCCTGACCATCGCGCGCGAACTGGCGGGCGGCAACCTGAGCGTCGTCCTGCTGGAAGGCGGCGGGCTGGAGGTCGACGGCATTTCCCAGGCGCTGTACGCCGGCCGCAACGTCGGTCTGCCCTATGAGCGGCTGACCACCGCGCGCAGCCGCTATCTGGGCGGCAGCACCAATTGCTGGGGCGGCTTCTCCCGCCCGCTGGAGCGGACGGACTTCGCCGAACGCCCCTGGATCCCCGGCAGCGGCTGGCCGATCCCGCGCGACACGATGATGCCCTATTACGAGCGCTCGCACAGCGTGCTCGGCCTCGGCCCGTTCGAGTACGAGAACGACTACTGGATGGAGCAGGTCCGCGGCCCGAAGACCGAGCTGATTCCGGTGGAGAACGAGGACGGCAGCGCCAGCGCCTTCGAGAACCGCGTCGCCCAGCTCAGCCCGCCGATCCGCATGGGCGAGGCCTATCGCGCCGAGATCGGGCGTGCCGCCAACATCACCGCCTTCCTGAACGCCAACGTCACCGGGCTGGACACCAACCATTCGGCAACGGCGGTGGAGCGGGTGCAGGTCCGCACGCTGGAGGGTCCGGGCTTCACCGTCGGTGCCCGGCTGTTCGTGCTGGGCTGCGGCGGCATCGAGAATGCGCGCATCCTGCTGCTGTCCAACAAGGTGCAGGCGGCGGGACTGGGCAACGGCAGCGATCTGGTCGGCCGCTACTTCGCCGATCACCCCCGCTTCAAGACCCCGCCGATCCGTCTGACCCGGCAGGGGCATCACCGCACGCTTTACGACGTCAGCCTGTGCCTCGCCCGGCGACGGTTGCGCCGGCCGCACCCGTCGATCGCGCTGGCCCTGTCGCCGACCGAGGATCTCCAGGAACGGCACGCGCTGCCCAACTCCCGGACATATCTGGTCGCCTCCTACCATTCGGCAGCGCTGGACGCCTTCAAGGCGATGCGCGACCTGCGGATCCTGCCGTCGCGCCACCGCTGCCGCCGCTTCGGCGTGTCGGAGGACGAAGCGGCGAGCCTGCTGCGCAACGCCGGCCCGCGCATCCTGCGCAGCATGCCGCAGCTGGCCCATGCGCTGTTCGACAGCACCGTCGATCCGGGCTGGCTGCCCCGCCGCTTCACCCTGGAAACGGTGCTGGAGCCGGTGCCCAACCCGGAAAGCCGGGTGACGCTGGACCACGCCACCGACCCGTTCGGCCGCAACCTGCCCAAGGTGGACTGGCGCCTGACCGCCCAGGATCGCTGGGGCGCCGCCGAAACCCAGCGCCTGCTGCGCGAGGACCTGCTGCGCCGCGGCCTGATCACGGTTGAGGACGCGGAGAACGGGGCCGAGGAAAACGTAGGCGAGGCGACGATGGCCGATGTCGGCTGGTGCTGGCACCATATGGGCACCACCCGCATGCATGACTCGCCGCGCCACGGCGTGGTCGATTCCGATGGCCGCGTCCATGGCGTGGGAAACCTCTACATTGCCGGCAGCTCCGTCTTCCCGACCATGGGCGCCGACCACCCGACCATGACCATCGTGGCGCTGGCCCTGCGCATGACCGACCGCGTCCTGGCCCTGCTGCAGGACGAGCGCGGCAGCCCGCCCGCACCCGCGGTGGCCGCCTCGCTTTGAGCGGGGCGGCGGCGTCCTATATTCCTCTCCCTTGCGGAGAGGATGCGATTGCCATGGACCTGTTCGACGACATTCCGGCCCCGCCCCTGACCCCGGCCCCGCAGGGATTGCCGCCCCCCGCCGGGCCGTTGCCGGACATCGTCGCGCCGGGGCTCGACTGCCTGTTCGTCGGCTTCAACCCCGGCCTGCGCTCCGGCGCGCTCGGCCATCATTATGCCGGGCGCGGCAACCAGTTCTGGCGCCTGCTGCATGAGGCCGGGCTGACGCCGCGCCTCTATCGGCCGGAGGAGGACATCACCCTGCCGGCCATCGGCCTCGGCTCCACCAACCTCGTCGCCCGCGCCACCGCCAGCGCCGCCGAACTGTCGCGGGCGGAACTGCGCGGCGGCGTGCCGCGGCTGGCGCGGATCGTCGGTTTCGTCCGGCCGCGGGTGCTGGCCTACACCGGCAAGGGCGTCTATCTGGCGGCGACCGGCCTGCCCGACGCGCCCTGGGGCGTGCAGGAGCGCGGCCTGTTCGACGGCATCGCCGACGTGGTCATACCCTCGCCGAGCGGTCTCGCCCGCCTGCCCTTCGAGGACAAGCTGCGCTGGTTCCGCGAGGTGCGGGCGGAGATCGACCGACGGCGGCTTGCCTGAACCCATATCAGCGACGGGGATGTCGCCTCCGCTGCAATTCCTGGGAAAGCGGTAGGGATTGCTGTCCGGACGGAGAATGCCGGCCGGTCAGGGCGGAACGCGGGGGGCACTCCCCCTGCCCCTGCATTTCGCCGGGAAAGGCCGGGCGGGCCGATGCCGGCTTGGGCCATGCTTTGCCCCGCATGACCGCGACCGACCGAACCCGTCCCGTTGACGAACAGACACCGCAGACCGACAGGATCGCCCTGCGGCTGCGCCGCCGCCATTGGGCAATCCTGGCCCTGGCCGTCCTGCTGATGGGAGGCGTCCTGCGGGCGGCCTGCTATCTCACGGTATTGACGCCTGCGACCGCTGCGACAGACCCCTGGAAAGACCCTTGGGGACCGCAGCTTCCCGCGTCACCCTTGACGGACGCCCAATCCTGGCAGGTCGCCCGGCTTCTGCATCTCGATGCGCCCCACAAAAAAGGGCCGGCGGAAACTCCCGTCCCCGCCGGCCCTGTGCCACTGGATCCCGCCGTGAAGCTGCTGGTCGACCATGGCTGGCCTGCCCATCGCTCCAAATCGATCCCGCCTGCAACGATCCCGGTCGCCGCGCGGACGGCCGGGATCGTTGCAGTCTCGGACAAAGCCTCGCCTTAGCTGACGATACCGCCCCGGCTGAAGGGCAGCGTTTGCAACGGCTGTCCGGTCACCGAGAAGACGGCGTTCGCCACCGCCGGTGCCACGGTCGGGACGCCCGGCTCGCCGGCGCCGGTCGGCCGCTCGTGCGACGGCACAATGTGGACCTCGACCACCGGCATGTCCGACATCCGCAGCGGCAGATAGCTGTCGAAGTTGGCCTGATCCACCACGCCGTCGGTCATGGTGATCTCGCCGCGCAGCGCATGGCCGATGCCCCAGCCGGCACCGCCCTCCATCTGGGCCTTGACGATGTCCGGGTTGACGACCTCGCCGCAATCGACGGCGACGACGATCCGGTCCACCCTGATCTGGCCCTTGGCATCGACCGTCACGTCGGCGACATGGGCGACATAGGTGTTGAAGCTTTCATGCACGGCGACGCCGCGGCCCTTGCCCTGCGCAAGAGGCTGGCCCCAACCGGCCTTCTCGGCCGCCAGCTTCAGCACGCCGGCCAGACGCGGGTGGTCCTTCAGCATCTCCATGCGGAAGGCCACCGGATCCTTGCCGGCCGCCTTGGCGAGGCGGTCGATCATCACCTCCTTGGCGTAAGCGGTGTGGGTGTGCCCGACCGACCGCCACCACAGGGTGGTGACCGGCGAGGCCACGGTGTGGGCATCGACCGCGAGGTTCGCCACCGGATAGGCCATGTCCGACGCGCCCTCGACCATCGTCGCATCGACGCCGTTCTTGACCATCACCGCCTCGAACGGCGTGCCGGCCATGAAGCTCTGGCCGACGATGCGCTGCTTCCAGCCGACGAGCGCGCCCTTGGCGTCGACCGCCGCGGTGATCCTGTGCAGGAACAGCGGGCGATAGCGGCCGCCCTTGATGTCGTCCTCGCGCGTCCAGACCAGATGCACCGGGGCCTTGGGATAGGCCTTGGCGATCATCACCGCCTCGGCGATGTAGTCGGCGTTGGTGGTGGCGCGTCGGCCGAAGCTGCCGCCGGCCCACTGGGTCTCGATCTTAACCTGCTCCGGCTTGCAGCCCAGGATGTGGGCGGCGGTCATCTGCTCGACCGTCTGGAACTGCGATCCGGCCCAGATGGTGCAGCCACCCTCCGGGTTCAGCGCCACCACGGCGTTCAGCGGCTCCATCGGCGCATGGGCGAGATAGGGGAAGACGAATTCGCCGTCCACCGCATGGCCGCCCTTGGCCTTGGCGTCGGCGATGGCCTTGTCGGCATCGCCCTTGTTCGCCGCGACCGAGCCCGGCGTCTCCGCCGCCTTGCGGTAGTCGGCCAGCATGGCGTCGGTGCCGCGGGTCTCGGCCTTGGCGTCGTCCCAGGCGACCGTCAGCGCCTCGCGGCCCTTCATGGCGGCCCATGTGTTCTTGGCGATTACCGCGACGCCGACAGGCAGGCTGATCACCTCGATGACGCCCGGCACCTTCCGGGCAGCGGCATCGTCGACGCTTCTAACCGTGCCGCCGAAGCGCGGGCTGCGGGCCAGCACCGCCGTCACCTGGCCGGGGCGGCGGATGTCCATCGAGAAGATGGCGGTGCCGTTGGTCTTGCTGATGTGGTCCAGCCGGTGCAGGTCCGGCTTGCCGATCAGCACATAGTCCTTCTGCTCCTTCAGCTTGACCTGCTGCGGCACCGGCAGCTTGGACGCCTCCTCCGCCAGTTCGCCGAAGGTGGCGCTGCGGTTGCTGGCGGCATGGCGGACCACGCCCTTCGACACCGTCACCTCGCCGGCCGGAACCTTCCACCGCGCAGCGGCGGCGGCGACCAGCATGGCGCGGGCGGCGGCGCCGGCCATGCGCAGCTCGTCCCAGCTGTTGGCGACGGCGGTCGAGCCGCCGGTGCCCTGGATGCCGAAGAAATGATTGGCGTAGAGCTTGGCATCGGCCGGAGCGAAGGCGCCGCGCACCTGGGCCCAATCGGCGTCAAGCTCCTCGGCCGCGATGGTGGCGATGCCGGTGACGATGCCCTGGCCCTTGTCCAGATGCTTGGCCAGCACCGTGACCGTGTTGTCGGGCGCCACGATGATGAAGGCATGCGGGCGCGGGTCGGCCGGGCCGACGATCTTCGGCGCCGCATCGGCGGCAAAGGCCGGCATCGGCAGATGCGCGCCGACCACCAGCACGCCGGCACCGGCGCCGATGGCCTTCAGGAAACCGCGGCGCGACGGGGCGCGCAGCGGGCCGGGAGCGAAACCGGAGTCCGGGAACCCAGTCTGGGCGGCCTGACGGATCAGATGATGCAGCATGGATCAGGCCCTCATCGTCTGGGCGGCATCCTTGATCGCCGCGCGGATGCGGACATAGGTGGCGCAGCGGCAGACATTGCCGTCCATCGCCGCATCGATGTCCTGGTCGGTCGGGTTCTGGTTGTCGGTCAGCAGCGCCACCGCGCTCATGATCTGGCCCGACTGGCAATAGCCGCACTGGACAACGTCCAGCTTCTGCCACGCCGCCTGGACGGCCTGGGCTGCCTTGCCCTTCACACCCTCGATGGTCGTGACCTTGCTGTCCGGCGTCAGCATGCCGACCGGGGTCTGGCAGGCGCGGGTCGGCGCGCCGTCGACATGGACGGTGCAGGCGCCGCACTGGGCGATGCCGCAGCCGAACTTGGTGCCGGTCATGTTAAGCTCGTCCCGCAGAACCCACAGGAGCGGCATGTCCTCGGGAACGTCGACCTGACGCTCCTCGCCGTTGACGTTGATGCGAACCATGGCTCTTGCCTCTTTCTCCCTGAACGGAACCGCCGGAACATGCTGTCGACGACAGGTCCGCTGCCCGGTTGCGGGCGTTGGCTTGGAATCGGAAGTTTTTTTGATTGGTGGCTGTTGGATCAGCGCTGGCTAGACAGAATACACCGTCCAGTGCACAATGAACTAGGATGGTTTGGCTCATATCGTCATGAAAGCAATTCATAACCCGGCGCTCGACCTCAACCTGATCAAGGTGTTCGATGCGCTGCTGGAGACCCGCAATGTTTCCCGCGCGGCCGAGGCGCTGGGCGTCAGCCAGTCGGCGGTCAGCCACGCGCTGGGCCGGCTGCGCACGCTGGTGGGCGACCCGCTGTTCGTACGGACCGGCAACCGGATGGAGCCGACGCCGCGCGCCCAGCGTCTGGCCGAACCCCTGCGCGACCTGCTGGTCGGCGCGGCCCGCGCACTGTCGGCGGAGGAGGATTTCGATCCCCAGCGGGAGGAGCGGAACTTCACCATCTCCACCCCCGATTCGATGCAGGCGGTCCTGTTGACCGGCATCCTGCGCGACGCGGCGGAAGGCGACCTGCGCGTCTCGGTCTCCCTGCTCAGCCTCGACCCGGACGCCATGCTGAACGCGCTGGACGACGGCACGCTGGACCTCGCCATCGGTTATCTGCCGGAGACACGGCGCTGGCACGACCGGCAGGTGCTGTACCATGAAACCCATGTCTGCCTGTTCAACCCGGCCCTCGTCCCGGTCACCCCGCCGATCGGGCTGGAGGACTACACACGTTATCCGCATCTGATGCCGTCGCTGCGCGGCGGACTGACCAGCTTCATCGACGATGAGCTGGCGGCGCTCGGCACCAGCCGGCGGGTTGCCGCCTCCACCACCCAGTTCCTGGCGATCCCGATGATCCTGACCCAGGCGCCGATGCTGACCTCGCTGCCGGCCCGGCTGGCCCGGCTGTGTGCCGACGCGCTCGGCCTCGCCACCAGCCCGCTGCCCTTCGACATCGGCGATTATGAAGTGTCGATGATCTGGCACCGCCGCAACAGCGGCTCCCCCTCGCATGGCTGGCTGCGCCAGCGCATGAGCGAAGAGGCGGCGAAGCTCTGACATGAAAAGGGCGCCCATATCGGGGCGCCCTTCCTTTGCAGTCTTGTCCGTCGCCCGTCAATCGGCGGTGACGGAGCGGATCTCGTCCTGGCTGAAGCGCTGCTGCTCCTCCATCACCATCTGCGACAGCTCGCGCTTCAGGCGGTTGAACTCGGGGGCGGAGCCGTCGCGCGGGCGCGGCATGTCGACCCGAACGTCGCGCTTGATGGTGCCCGGCCGGTAGGTCATCACGATGATGCGGTCGGCCAGATAGATGCTCTCCTCGATGGAGTGGGTGACGAACAGGATGGTCTTGCCGACCTCCTCCCAGATGCGCAGCAGCTCGTCCTGAAGCGTCCGGCGGGTCAGGGCATCGAGCGCGCCGAACGGCTCGTCCATCAGCAGGATCGGGCTGTCGAGCGCCAGCACGCGGGCGATGGCGACGCGCTGGCGCATGCCGCCCGACAGATCCTTCGGGAAGCGGTTGCGGAAGTCCTGCAGATGCAGCTTCTGCAGCAGCCACTCCACCCGCTCGGCGATCTCCGGCTTGGACATCCCCTTGATCTCCAGGCCGAAGGCGACGTTCTGCGCCACCGTCATCCAGGGGAACAGGGCATATTCCTGGAACACCATGCCGCGGTCGGGACCGGGTTCGGTAATGATGCGGCCATCGACGGTGACGGTCCCCTTCGTCGGCGGCTGGAAGCCGGCGACCGCGTTCAGCAGCGTGGACTTGCCGCAGCCCGAGGGCCCCAGCAGGCAGACGAACTCGCCCTTGCGGATGTCGAGGTCGATGTTCTGCAAGGCGACGATCTTCTGCGCGCCGACGGCGAAGGTCTTTTCCACCCCGCGCACCTGGATCTGCACAGGCGCCGCCTCGCCGACGGGGGCGACGGGCGCGGTATCGGCAACGGTCTTCAGCATGGGCGTCATCTCCATCCCCTCCCCATCAATTCTCAAGACCGCGGTGCCAGCGCAGCAGGTGGTTGTTCAGGCGGTTCATGCCGATGTCGATGGCGAGGCCCAGGAGGCCGATGGTGAACATCCCAGCGATGATCTTGTCGGACCACATGAACTCGCGCGCCTCCAGGATGCGGAAGCCGAGGCCGGAGTTGACGGCGATCATCTCCGACACGATGACGACGATGAAGGCGGTGCCGATGCCGATCCGGGCGCCGGCCAGGATGTAGGGGGTGGCGGCCGGCAGGATGACGCGGACGAACATGGTCAGCTTGCCGGCGCCCAGGTTGCGGGCGGCGCGCAGATAGATGCCGTCGACATGGCGCACCCCGGCGATGGTGTTCATCAGCACTGGGAAGAAGGCGCCGATGGCGATCAGGAACACCGCCGGCGCGTTGCCCAGCCCGAACCACAGGATCGCCAGCGGGATGTAGGCGATGGGCGGGATCGGCCGCAGCACCTGCATCAGCGGGTCGAACAGCGCGTAGATGCGCGGGTTGCCGCCCATGGCGAGCCCCAGCGGAAGCGCCAGCCCGGCGCCGACCGCGAAGCCCAGCACCACGCGGTACAGGCTGGACCAGGCGTCGAACAGCATCTCGCCCGACAGCGCCCACAGGATCCAGCTCGACTGCGCCGGATCATAGGCCTCGGTCGGCAGCAGATAGGCCCACCAGCGCACGACCACCTGCACCGGCGACGGCAGCACCACCGGGTTGATCAGGCCGGAGGTGGACAGGATCTGCCACAGCGCGATCACCAGGACCGGGACCAGGGAGCCGCGCAGCACCGCGGCGGGCGAGAAACGGGGGGTGGCTTGGGACATGGGGTGTCCTCCTTCCGCTGGGTGGGGCTCAGTTCGCCTTCACGGTGCCGGTGCCGGCGTCATTCGCGGCGGCCTTGGTCGCCTTCGCCTTTTCCAGCAGGTCCAGCTTCACCCAGTCGGCGGCCTTCGGCGGGTTGTCCATGCGGCCGACGCCGAACTTCTGCATCATGTCGGTCGTGACCTGGACGTGATGGATCGACAGGTCGTAGCTGTAGGGCGAGTTGCCGATCGCGTCCTTGAAGTCCTGGCTGGAGATCTGGCCCTTGAACATCTGTTCGCGGACATACTTCTCAGCCAGATCCGGGTTGGCGATGAAGGTCGCCGTCGCCTCGACGAAACAATTGACCAGACGCTGGGCGACGTCGGGCTTCTTCTTGTAGAAGTCCTCGGTGATGACCAGAGACCGCACCGGCTCGCCCAGTTCGGTGTCATAGGGCTTCACCACCTCGACGCCGAAGCCCTTGTTGATGGCCTGGCTCGACTGCGGTTCGGACTGCGACATGGCGTCGATGCTGCCGGCCAGCAGGGCCTGATTCATGTCGGCATAGGCCATGTAGACGATCTGCACGTCCTTGCCGGAACGGTCCGACCAGCTCAAGCCATGCTTCGCCAGCTCGGCCAGCAGGATCAGCTCCTGCGCGCCGCCGCGGGGGGTGGCGACCTTCTTGCCCTTCAGGTCGGCGACGGTCTTGATGCCGGCATCCGGCTTGGCGACGATGCGCGCCCCGCCCTTGGCGAAGCCGGCCACCGCATAGATCGGCACGCCCGACGCACGGCCGGCGATGGCGGCGTCCACCGCGCTGGCGGCCACGTCGATCTCGCCGGCGACGATGGCCGGCAGGATGTCGATGCCCTTGGGGAAGACCCGCTCCTCGATCTTCAGGTCGTACTTGCCGGCGATCTCCTTCATGTAGGAAACCGCGCCGTAATGGGCGAATTTCAGGTTGCCGAGTCGGACCAGATCGGCGGCCGAGGCGCCCTGGGCGGCGAGTGCCGCGGCAGCGAAGGCGGTGGCGGCGAGCAGAGTCTTCCGGAACATCGTGTCTCTCCCATGGGGCTTGATCCGCGACCCGTCGCCGCGGTTGGCCTGGAAGAGAGCAAGGGGCGTGCCATTGTCAGTTGGCATCGCAAACAGTTGAAAAGCCTGGAGCCGGCTTTCGGCGCCATGGTCCGCGTCGGCGGAAATCCGCCGATGGCGTTGTACGGGCTGGCGGATTTCCGCCGACACCCGTCCCTGCGGCAGGTCGCCGCGCCGGGCGAAAGCCGCCCTTGCCCCTTACGACAAGTCATCGCAGCGCAACGAAAAACCGTGTAGAAGATGCTGCATCTGCGAACCAACGCACGCGCTCAACCGATTAGGGACAAGAAACATGGCCGAGAGCATGGGGATCGAAACGATCGGCGTCATCGGCGCCGGACAGATGGGCAACGGCATCGCCCAGGTCTGCGCCGTCGCCGGCCTGACGGTGATCATGACCGACATCTCCGAAGAGGCGGTGCAGCGCGGCCTGTCGACCGTCGGCGGCAGCCTGGACCGTCTGGTCAAGAAGGAGAAGATGACCGCCGCCGACCGCGAGGCCGCCGTCGCGCGCATCACCGCCACCACCGACAAGTCGAAGCTGGCCGCCTGCGATCTGGTGATCGAGGCCGCGACCGAGAACGAGGACCTCAAGGTCAAGATCCTGAAGGATCTCTGCGCCACGCTGAAGCCGGAGGCGCTGGTCGCCACCAACACCTCCTCGATCTCCATCACCAAGCTGGCGACGGCCACCGACCGTCCGGACCGCTTCATCGGCCTGCACTTCTTCAACCCGGTGCCGCTGATGGCGCTGCTGGAGATCATCCGCGGCATCCAGACCAGCGACGACACCCACGCCAAGGCGATGGCCTTCGCCAAGCGCGTCGGCAAGTCGCCGATCACCGCCAAGAACAGCCCCGGCTTCGCCGTCAACCGCATCCTCTGCCCGATGATCAACGAGGCGATCTTCGCGCTTCAGGAAGGCATCGCCACCGCCGAGGACATCGACGCCGGCATGAAGGCGGGCTGCAACCACCCCATCGGCCCGTTGGCGCTGGCCGACCTGATCGGTCTCGACACCATGCTGTCGGTGATGGAGGTCTTCTACGAAGGCTTCAACGATCCGAAGTACCGCCCGGCCCCGCTGCTGAAGGAGATGGTCGACGCCGGCTACCTCGGCCGCAAGACCGGCCGCGGCTTCTACGACTACAGCAAGTAACCGCTGCGGCGAGGGAGGGCGCAGGTGCCCTCCCTGCCAAATCCGGCCAAACCGGGACGCGGGTGCGCAGAACCGTCAAAAGCGGTTCGGAAGGAACAATCCCCCGGCCGGGCATCCCCATAGGATCGGTGCAGTCCAGCGCCATCACGGAGATGCCCCATGACGGCCCGCCTTCGCGCGGCGGCGGTCGCCCTTTTGCTGTGGATCGGTCCGGCCTGTGCAGCCGATCCGCCACCGCTGACCAACACCCGCTATGACGAGGATTACCGCTATCTGCTCCAGGCCGGGGCGGGGACCGGCGCCTCTTGGGAGCGGTTCAAAGCCATCCCGGTCACACCGGACGGTTTCGCCTCGCTCTCCACCGGGCTGGAGCTGCGCCTGCGCGGCGAGGCGGTCCGCAACAGCGGCTGGGGCCAGGACGAGCCGCGGAACGACGCCTACGGGCTGTGGCGCGCCCTACCCTACGCCGACCTGCGCATAGGGGAGAGCCTGCGCCTGTTCGGCCAGCTGATCATGGCCGACGCGGTGGGCAAGCTGGACCCGCTGGCGCCGCCCGATGCCGACCGCATCGACCTGATGCAGGGCTTCGCCGACCTGAACGTCCCGCTGGGCGAGGCCCAGGGCACGCTGCGCGTCGGCCGCCAGATGCTGGCCTACGGTTCGGAACGGCTGATCTCCATCCGTTACGGCGCCAACGTCCCGCGCGCCTTCGACGCGGTGAAGGGCATCGTCACCGCCGGCCCCTGGCGGGTCGACGCCTTCTACGGCCGTCCGATCCAGCCGACGCCGGAGCTGTTCGACGACGGCCGCGACGCCAAGCGTACTGCCTGGGCGCTCTACGCCACCCGTCCAGTGGATTTCGGGTGGGGCGGCAGCGCCGGGCTGGACGCCTATTACATCGGCTATCGCAACCGCCGCGCCGGCTTCGACGCCGGCCGGGCGAACGAGCTGCGTCACACCGTCGGCCTGCGCAGCTTCGGCAAGGCCGACGGCTGGGACTGGAACTGGGAGGCGATGGGGCAGTTCGGCCGTTTCGGCAGCGGGTCGATCCGGGCCTGGTCGCTCGCCACCGACAGCGGCCATCGCTTCACGGGCTTGCCGCTGCAACCCCGGCTCGGCCTGAAGGCCAACATCGCCAGCGGCGACAGCAACCCGCGCGACGACCGGCTGGAGACCTTCAACCCGCTGTTCCCGCGCGCCAAGTATTTCGGCGAACTGACGCCCATCGGCCCGTTCAACCTGATGAACCTGCATCCGTCGCTGGACCTCGCCCTGTCCGACGAATTCAGCCTGTCGGCCTCCGCCGTCGCCTTCTGGCGGGAAAGCCTGGACGACGGTGTGTACGACCTGACCGGCGGGCTTCTGCGCTCCGGTGCGGGATCGAAGGCGCGCTATGTCGGCACCCAGGGCGAGCTGGTGCTGTCCTACAGCTCCGGCCGTTCCTTCGAGGGGCTGATCTCCTACTCTCTGTTCCAGCCGGGTTCCTTCCTGAAGGACAGCGGCCCGGCCAAGACCATCCACTTCGCCGGGATGGAGGCGGTCTTCAAATTCTAGGATCAGTCTGGTGCTTCAGGAAGCACCAGACTGATCCTAGGCTTTTGGGTTTCCGTGTGATTCACGCTTCAAGCGATTCCGCTTGAACCGATCACACTCTAAAGCGCAAGCCTTGTAGCCGGAATGCGATCACGTACGTTCAGTCAGCCGGGGCTTTCGACAAGCCCCGCACGGACAGACGGCGGATGCGGGAAGCGGTGGAACGGAGACTTCAGGACAGACGCCGGACCAAACCATCCCTGCGCCCCTCCCAGCGCAAGGGGCGGCTTCTCCATGTCCGCTCCGGACTGTCGGCGGAAAAGACCCTGCTGCTGCGCGTCGGCATCGTCGCCGCCCTGATCGCCCTGGTCATCGCGGTGTTCTGGTTCGACCGCGACGGGCTGAAGGACCAGATCGACGGCCACATCAGCTTTCCCGACATCCTCTACTTCGCCATGATCACGGTGACCACCGTCGGTTATGGCGACATCGTGCCGGTCAGCCACACCGCCCGGCTGATCGACGCCTTCGCCGTCACGCCGATCCGCATCTTCATCTGGTTCATCTTTCTCGGCACCGCCTATGAGCTGGTGGTGCAGAGGATCGTGGAGGAATTCCGCTTGAGCCGCATCCAGAAGCAGCTGCAAGGCCACATCGTGCTGTGCGGCTTCGGGCACAGCGGCTTCATCGCCGCGCAGGAGACCGTCTCGAAAGGCCATCCGGCCGACCACATCGTCGTCATCGACGAGTCGGAGGACCGCATCCAGCTGGCGGCCGACTGCGGCTTCGTCGGCCTGCTCGGCGACGGCACCAGCGAGGACACGCTGAAGAACGCCTGCGTCGGCAAGGCGAAGGCGGTGATCGTCAGCACCGGGCGCGACGACACCACCATCCTGGTGATCCTGACCGTGCGCCACCTGTCCGCCGCCACCAAGATCGTGGCGAACATCAAGCAGGAGGAGAACATCAAGCTCGCCAACCTCAGCGGCGCCGATCTGGTGGTATCGCCGCCCAAGATCGGCGGCTACCTGATGGCCGATGCGGTGGAGACGCGCTATGCCACCCCCTTCCTGTGCGACCTGATGTCGGCCGGCGGGCAGATGGTGCTCAGCGAACGCCGGGCGGAACCGGACGAGGTCGGCCTGACCATGGCGGAGGTCACCGCCGGCATGGTGGTGCAGGTCCACAGCCACGGCCGCGACATCCCCTTCACCGAGCGCAACCGCTACATCATCCAGCCGCAGGACACCCTGCTGATCATCAGCCCGCCAACCGACGCAAGGAACCCCTCTCCCCCGGCGGGCTAAGGCATTCACACAAATGGGTTTGCCGGTTTGCCGTGTCTCCGATTCTCTTTGGCGGAGAGGGTCGGGAGGGAAGGATTGAGGCCGTGGCGCTGGGGCGCTACCCAACCGGGGCCAGACGCAATCCGAAAGACAGTTGCTCATCCCGCCCCGCAAGGGGAGAAGGGCTTTGCGCCAAAAACACTCTTCGGATGCGACGGACCCCGGGCTACGGCCCGTCCGCCAGCTCGCGCAGGGCGGTCACGTCGCAGCGGAATCGGTTGGGCCGCAGCTCGTCGAGCAGGCCCTGCCGTTTCAGTTCGGCGACGACGCGGCTGGCGGTCTCGGTGGTGATGCCCAGCACGGCGCCGACATCCTCCCGACCGAAGAAGTCGCACTCGCCCCGGTCGTCGACCAGGGTCAGGAACAGCCGGGCGACCCGCGCCCGCGCACTGCCGGTGCCGAGCTCGACCAGAAAGGCGTCGGCCCGCTCCACCGCCTGATGCCAGCGGCGCATCAGCTGCTGGTGCAGGTGCTGCGTCTCCTCCGACAGGCGCTGGATCACCGCGCGCGGGATGCGGCAGGTCAGGACCGGGTGGATGGCGATGGCGGTGTGGCGGTAGGGCTCGCCCAGCGCCGCCTCCAGCCCGGCGGTGTCGCCGGTGCGCAGCAGCCGGACGATGCGCTGGCCGCCGTTCGGCAGATACTGCACCAGCTTCACCAGCCCGCCGCGCACGGTGTAGAGCGCCGCCGGCTCGTCGCCGACATGGTAGAGCGCCGCCCCCGGCGCCACCGTCATCTCGTCGATGGGCAGATGGATCAGGTTGAAATCCGGTTCCGTCAGGTCGGCGAACAGCGCCGAGTCCCGGATGCCGCACCCCCGGCAGTTCGCCAGCCCCCGCCATGCCGCGTTGATGCTGGTCTTCTTCACGCTCATGTCCATGGTGATGCGGGGCGGCTGCTTCTGTGGGTGCCAACAATGACCGCCGCGCAGTGTGGCAGCTTTTCGGACGGGTTCCAAGGTTCCGGGAGACGGCCGGTCAGGCCGCGCTTTCCTCCACCGGCCGGATCGGCGGCACCTCCTCCCGCAGCGTGACGGCGCCGTTGGTGCGCTCCAGCACCAGCTTGCGGCCGTGGTGGGCGGCCAGCCCGGCATGATGGCCGATGGTCAGCAGGGTGGCGTGCGGCAGTTCGCGCTCCATCAGCGACAGAAGCTCCTCCTCCACCGGGGGATCGAGGCTGTCGGTCGCATCCTCCAGGAAGATCCAGTCGGGACGGCGGATCAGCAGCCGGGCGAAGCCCAGCCGCTGGCGCTCGGGCACCGACAGCACCTCGTCCCAATGGTCGATGCTGTCCAGCCGGCCGACGAGGTCGGGCAGCCCGACGCTGACCAGCGCGCCGGCCGCCTTGTCGTCGCCGACCGACGACGCGGTCCCGGGATAGGCCAGCACCGCGCGCAGGCTGGCATGGGGCAGATAGGGGCGTTCCGGCATGAAGAAGACGCGGGTGTGGGCCGGCAGGGTGATCAGCCCGCGCCCCCAGGGCCAGACGCCGGCCACGGCGCGGAACAGCCGGATGGTCGCCGTGGCATCGCCGCCGATCAGCACGCGGTCGCCCGGCCGCACCTCCAGGTCGAAAGGATGGACGACCGCCGTGCCGTTCGGCTCGTCGATGGCGACGCCGCGGAAGGTCAGCCTGTCGTGCTCGTCGGAGCGCACCAGCTGGATGTGGGCGTCGGGCACGTCGCAGACATTGCGGTCCAGCCGCACCAGCGCGTCGTGCAGGTTCAGCACGCGCTCCACCGACGCCCGCCATTCGGCGACGCGCGGCAAATTGTCGATGGGCCAGGACAGGGCGCCGACCGTCTGCTGGAAGGCCTGCGCCGTCTGCATCAGCACGCCGAGCGTGATGGTGCCGGCGATGTAGCGCGGGGCGGCGACCAGAACCGGAAAGGCGGTGGACAGCACGGAATAGCTGGCGCTGAACACCATCATGTGGCTGAGCGCGCGGGTCTGGCCGTTCCAGCCCCGCACCACCCCGCCGAACAGGCCGGAGAGATGCCCGCGCTCCGCCGATTCGCCATGCAGCAGGGCGATGGTCTGGCCGTTCTCGCGGATGCGGGCCAGGGCGAAGCGGAAATCGGCCTCATAGCCCTGGCGTCGGTTGACCGCGTTGACCAGCGGCTGGCCGATCAGCATGGCGATGGTGGTGCCGACCGCGGCATAGAGCAGCGCCACGAACAGCAGGTGGCCCGGCACCGCCAGCTCCATCCCGAGCAGAGTGACCGACAGGGTCCCGGACAGCATCCACAGGATGTTGGTGAAGCTGATCAGCAGCAGCGCGCAGTAGGTCAGCGAATGGCCGAGGTCGATGGCCATCTCCGCCGTGATGCGGATGTCCTCGGCGATGCGGCCGTCGGGGTTGTCGTGCTCGCCCGGCATATAGGCGATCTGGTGGTGACGGCCGCGGCGCAGCCAGTCCTCCAGCAGCTTGCGGGTCAGCCAGTCGCGCCAGCCCATCTGCAACCGGCGCTTCACCCGCAGATGCAGGACGACGATGACGATGTTGTAGAGGATGATCAGCCCGACCAGACCGATCATGGTCAGGAAACGGTCCATGGAGCGCTGTTCGAGCGCGTCGAACAGCCGCTCGCTCCACAAATTGATCAGGACGGGGACCGAGACCTGCCCCACCGTCAGCACGACCAGCGCCACGGTCAGCGCCCAGACGGTCACCCGCGAGCGCCCGTGCCAATAGCCGCCCGCCAGGCTCAGGAAGCGGCGGGCGAAGCCGGGAGCCTTGCCGCCGGAGTCGTCGCCGCGCCTGCCCGTTCCGGCGCCCGTGTCGCCGACTCTATCTTCGGTCATCCCGCCCATCCCGGGCCTCCGCACAATCCCTCAACATCCGTATAACCAACGAATAGGACGTGACAGGCCGAAAGTACAGGGGCAGCGGCGAAAGAAGGGTTAAAGCCGTCCAGTTCTCACAACCTCCGCGAGGAAGCGGTAGCTGTCCTTGGGCGTGCGTTCCAGCGTGTCGTAATCGACCCGCACGATGCCGAAGCGTTTCGACAGGCCGAAGGCCCATTCGAAATTGTCCAGCAGGCTCCAGCACAGATAGCCCTTGACGTTGCAGCCGTCGGCCAGCGCCTGCGCCACCGATTCCAGATGCTCGCGGTAGTAGAGAACCCGCTCGGCATCGTGGATCTGGCCGTCCGGCGTCACCACGTCGTCATAGGCACAGCCATTCTCCGCGATGAAGACGGCGGGGTTGCCGTAATCGGTGCGGAGTTCGCTCAGCAGGTCGTAGAGCCCCTCCGGCTGCACCGGCCAGGCCATGCCGGTCCAGCGCCGGCACTTGGCTTCGCCCCAGCCGACGTCGAAGGGCCGCCCCTCCTCATGCTTCATCGTCATGCGCGAGTAGTAGTTGATGCCCAGCAGGTCGATGGGGTAGCGGATCGCCTCCTCGTCGCCGGGCAGCACGAACTCCGCCATCCTGTCGGCCAGCAGTGCCGGGATCTGCCCGCGCATCAGCCCGTCCAGCGTCACCCGGTTCCACACCGCGTCCCAGCGGGCGGCAGCGGCGACATCCTCCGGCCGGTCGCTGTCGGGAACGCTCGGCTGAAGGTTGAGGACGGTGCCCAGCGTCAGGCCGGACCGCTCCGCCGCGATGGCGCGCAAGGCGGCGCCCTGCGCCAGATTCTGGTGGTGCAGGGCGCGCAGGATGCCCTGTTCGCCCAGCCTGTGGCCGGGGGCGTGCTCGCCCACGCCATAGCCGAAGATGGCGACCACGTTCGGCTCGTTCAGCATCATCCAGCTCTTGACCCGGTCGGCCAGCCGGGCGGTGACGATGCGGGCATAGTCGGCGAAGGGGCCGACGATCTCCCGCCCCTGCCAGCCGCCGGCATCCTCCAGCGGCTGCGGCAGGTCCCAATGGTAGAGGCAGGCCATCGGCGTGATGCCGGCCTCCAGCAGGCTGTCGACCAGCCGGTCGTAGAAGTCGAGGCCGCGCGTCTCCACCGCCCCGGTTCCCGTCGACAGGATGCGCGGCCAGGCGATGGAGAAGCGGTAGCTGTCGAAGCCCGCCGCCTTCATCAGCGCGATGTCTTCCGGGTAGCGGTGATAATGGTCGCAGGCGACGGCGGCGCTGCTGCCGTCCATGATGCGGCCTTCAGCGGTGAAGCTGTCCCACACGCAAGGGCCGCGCCCGTCGGCAGTCACCGCGCCTTCGATCTGGTAGGCGGCGGTCGATGCGCCCCAGCGGAAATCCGGCGGGAAACTCAGCGGCTTGGCGTCGGCGGCCTGGGACACGGGCTGGCTGAAGCTGTCCATCTTTATCCTCCCACGGGGACGGTCCGTTTTCCCCAGCATGCCCCAGCCGGGCCTGTTCCGCCATGGGGCAAGCATGCGGACGCTTGGGGCGCGACGCGGTGGCGCAGCCACAGGTGGTTGCACACAGGCACTGTGCGGACCTGTTCGAACGGCGTAGCCTGACCCGACAAGACGGCGGTCAGCCGCTCCGTTTGCGGAGGAAACCAAGATGCAAAACACCACCAGGATCGTCTTCATCGGCGCCGGCAGCGCCGCCTTCGGGCTCAGCCTGTTCCAGGATCTGTTCTCCACCACCGAGCTGGCCGGCAGCACCCTGACGCTGGTTGACACCAACCCGGACGCGCTCGACCGCATGGCGGCGCTGGCGGAGGTGCTGAACCGCCGCGGCAACGCCGGCATCACCATCGAGAAGACCACCGACCGCAGGGCCGCCCTCCAGGGTGCCGGCTTCGTGCTGTGCGCCATCGCCATCGACCGCAACCGGCTGTGGAAACTGGATTTCGAGGTGCCGAAGAAGCATGGCATCCGTCACACGCTGGGCGAGAATGGCGGGCCCGGCGGGCTGTTCTTCACCCTGCGCACCCTGCCGCTGATCGTCGACATCGCTCGCGACGTCGAGGCGATCTGCCCTGACGCCCTGTTCATCAACCTGTCGAACCCGGAAAGCCGCATCGTCCTGGGGCTGTCGCGCTGCACCGCTGTGCGGACGCTGGGGCTCTGCCACGGCATCTTCCTGGCGCGCTGGTTCATCTGCCAGATCCTGGGCAGGGCGGAGAAGGAGGTCGATGTCTGGGGAGCCGGGCTGAACCATTTCCAATGGCTGACCGCCATCCGGGAAAAGGCGACGGGACGCGACCTCTATCCCCTGCTGCGCGAGCGGGAGGCGACGCACGACCCGGCCTTCACCCCGCTGGCACGCCGTCTGTTCCACGCCTTCGGCCTGTGGGTGACGCCCAGTGACGACCACACCGGCGAATTCCTGCCCTATGGCTGGGAGGCCGGGGAACACGGCTTCGACTTCAAGCACGACGAGGAGGGCCGCGTCATTCTGCGCGACCTGATGGACGGCGTCATCGACGGCAGCAAACCGATCCCCGACGACTGGACCAAGCCATCCTGGGGCGAGCGGGCGGTGGCGGTGATCGCCGGCCAGCTGCACAACCAGAAACGCTTCATCGAAAGCGGCATCGTCATCAACCGCGGCGTCATCCCCGGCCTGCCCGACGAACTGGCGGTCGAGGTGCCGCTGGTGGCCGATGCCGCGGGCGTCCATCCGGTCTCGCTCGGCCGGCTGCCCGACGGCATCCTGAAGCTGCTGTCGGTCCAGGCCAACGTGCAGCAACTGTCGGTGGAGGCGGCGCTGCACGGGTCGAAGGAACTGGCGCTTCAGGCCCTGCTGATCGACCCCGTCGTCAATTCCAGCACGGCGGCAGCCGCCATTCTGGACGAGTTGTGGGAGGCGAACCGGCCCTACATCCGGTCCTGCCTGTAACGGGCAATACTATAACCCTGAGGGGTTCATGCAAGCATGCGATCAACTTCTTATTGCATCGCAGCCTGTACCGCGCTCTGATCCACGGCATCGGGTAAGTTGCCGCAGCGACGCCCCCTGCCATCGAAATTCCGGGAAAAGGAAAAAAGACTACATGACCCGCTTGGTTCTGCTTGCCCTGTCCGCTCCAGTCGCCTTGACCATTCTCGCCGGCTGCGTGACCAAGGCCGAGGCTCCGATTGTCGATATGGAAGGCGTCGACATCGTCAAATACAACCGCGACCTTGCCGACTGCGAACTCAGCACTCCGGTCGTCTCGCTTGGCAGCTACCTCACCAAATGCATGCATGAAAAAGGATACAAGATCCTTTTGGCGCGCTGAGTCGCATCGCGCCCTCACCGGCGCCGGATCAGCCGGGCCGAGGCGAAGCCCAGCCCGGCGGTCAGCGCGCCGACGCCGAGGAACAGCGGCCCGAAGCCGGTGTGGGTGGAGATATAGCCGTACAGCACCGGGCCGATGCCCTGGCCGATGAAGAAGCTCGACGCGAACAGGGCCAGCGCCGACCCGCGGGCGGTGGGGGCCAGTTCCGTCGCCTGGGTCTGCATGGTGTTGTGCAGCATGTAGAAGCCGAAGCCGGCGACCAGGAAGGCGAGGCTGACCACCGGCCAGGGCACCGGGAAGGCGATCACCAGATAGGCAAGCCCGGCCGCCAGCCCGCCCGCCTTCATCATGCCCCATTGGCCGAGCGAGGCGATCAGCCGCCGCACCACGGCGCTATAGACGACGCCGCCGATGGCGAAGGCGGCGATGGTCAGCCCGGCCTGGAAGGCGCCGGCCGCGCCATGCTCGATCAGCACCGGCGCCACGAAGGGGAAGACGCCGAAGATCAGCAGCCCTTCCGCCGCCACCGTGGCGAAGACGAACAGAGAGGCCGGGTTGGTCAGCACGGTGGCGTAGCGCCGCTGCGCCTCCGCCACCGACAGGGGCGAGCGCGTCTCGACCTCGCGCGCGAGCCCGATCAGGGATGCTGCACAGATCAGCGCGGTCAGGCCGGCGGACAGGCCGAACACCGCGCGCCAGCCGAAGGCCTCGGCCAGCGCGCCCGACACGGCGGAGCCCGACATCTGCCCGAGGATCACCGCCAGTAGGAAACGGCTGATGGCGATCTGCCGCTCCTCATAGGGGACCCGGTCGCCGATCAGCGCCATGGAGGCCGGGATGATGCCGCCGGCGAAGGCGCCGGCCAGGATGCGCCCGGCCATCACCGTGCCGTAAGTCGGCGCGATGGTGGACAGCACCAGACCGACCGTCAGCACCGACAGCGCCAGCCGGACCAGCCGCGACTTGCCGATGGCGTCGCCCACCGGCCCCAGCACGATCTGCATCAGCGCATAGGGCAGCGTGTAGGCCGAGGCCAGCAGCGCCGCCTGCCGCACGGTCACGTCGAGATCGTCGGCGATCAGCGTCAGCATCGGATCGGTGGTGCGGAGAGAGAAGGCGCTGGCGAAGCCGGCAAGACCGAGCAGGAAGATCAGACGCATCGAGGTTCCGGACGGCAGCGGTGACGGTGCAGGACCTTAAACCGGATCGTGCATCCGCGTACCGCAGTGCGGCAGTGATGGCAGGCATGCGCCTGCCGCAGGAACGTAGGTGTGCCTCATTACCTGCCACGTAATCGATTCCGGTCCCTTTCCCGGGCGATCATGGGTTTGCCGGGACAATCCGGCGGACAGCAGGGGGAGGAGTGACGTCATGGGCTTCATCGACACCGACGATGGCGTGCGCCTGTTCTATCGCGACTGGGGCAACAGGGAAGGCAGCCATCCCATCTTGTTCGTGTCGAGCTGGTCGCTGACCTCCGACACTTGGGCCTACCAGATGGCGCCGCTGTCAGAACAGGGGTGCCGCTGCATCGCCTTCGACCGCCGCGGCCATGGACGGTCGGACGAATCGCCGTCCGGCTATGGCTTCGACCGGCTGGCGGACGACATTGCGGCACTGCTGGATGGGCTGGATTTGCGCGACGTGACCCTGGTCGGCCATTCGATGGCGACGGGGGAGATCGTGCGCTATCTGTCCCGCCACGGTGCCGGGCGGGTCAAGGGCGTGGTGATGGTCGGAACCATCACGCCGCTGATGGCGCGGACCGGCGACAACCCTGACGGTGTCGATCCGGCGCTGTTCGAGGCCTTCCGGACGGACCAGCTGCTGCGCGACTTCCCGAAATGGCTCGGCGACAACATCGACCCGTTCGTGACCGCGGAGACCTCGGCGGAGATGAAGGGCTGGATCGTGGGCATGGCGCTGCAATCCTCGCTGATGGCCCTGCTGGAGTGCAACCGCGCCATCACCGCGGCCGATTTCCGGGAAGAGCTGCCGGCCATCGCCGTGCCGACGCTGGTCGTCCATGGCGACCGCGACGTGACGACGCCGTTGTCGCTCGCCGAGCGCACGGTGGCGCTGATGCCGAACGCCAGGCTGTCTTTCTACGAGGGGGCGCCGCATGGCCTGTTCATCACCCACCGCGACCGCTTCAACGCGGAACTGCTGGCCTTCGCCCGCGGATGACGGCAACCATCGACCGCAACACCGGTTCGGAGCCAGCACCCATGCCCCAGGACACCCCGCAGACACCCAGCCGAAACGGCAGGGTTCCGACCCCGCCGCCGGTCGGCGCCTTGCTGCGGTCCTGGCGCCAGCGCCGGGGGCTGAGCCAACTCGACCTCGCCTGCGAGGCGGACATCTCGACCCGGCATGTCAGCTTTCTGGAGACCGGCCGGTCGCAGCCCAGCCGCGGCATGCTGATCCATCTGGCCGAACGGCTGGACGTGCCCTTGCGCGAGCGCAACGCCCTGCTGGTCGCCGCCGGCTTTGCCCCGGTCTACAGCGAGCACAGTTTGGACAGCCCGGCGATGCAAGCGGCACGCAAGGCGGTCGATCTGGTGCTGACCGGGCACGAGCCCTTCCCGGCGCTGGCGGTGGACCGGCATTGGCACCTGCTGGCGGCGAACCGGGCGGTGGCGCCGATGCTGGAGGGGGTGTCGGCCGAGCTGCTGGCCGGACCGGTCAATGTCCTGCGCCTCAGCCTGCATCCCGGCGGGCTGGCCGGCCGCATCGGCAACTGGGCGCAGTGGCGGGACCATGTGCTGTCCCGCCTGACCCGCCAGATCGAGGCGGGCGCCGACCCGGTCCTGGTCGCCCTGCGCAGCGAGTTGCAGGGCTACCCGGCGCCGGCCTCCGGTTATGAGGGCGAGTATGAGGCCGGGCACCATCACGACGTGGTCGTGCCGCTGCGGCTGCACACGTCCTTCGGGCTTCTGAACCTGTTCAGCACGACGACCGTTTTCGGGACGGCGGTGGACGTGACGCTGTCCGAATTGGCGATCGAAGCGTTCTTTCCGGCCGATCCGGAAACGGCAGAGCGGCTGCGCCGGGCACTTGCAGACATCTCCTCTCTCCCCCGGGGAGAGGGGGATTTCAGATCCCGCTCTTAGCTCATCGCCACGAGGCTGGCGTTGCCGCCGGCGGCGGTGGTGTTGACGCTGAGCGAGCGCTCGTTCATCAGCCAGGCGATCTCCACGCCTGCGCCACCGGCCGGAACGCCCTGGGTCAGGACGAGGGGGCCGGGCAGCTCGGCGATGCGGCGGTTGGCGGCCAGCAGGCGGGCGGAGTCGCCCTCCACCAGCGCACCGGCCAGCGGCCCGAAGCCGGTCCAGTTCGCCCCCACCCGGACAAGGGCAGCAAGCTCCGCCGGAAGACCCGTCAGGCCGGCGGTGACGGCGGCGTCGCCATCGACCACCACCTCGTTGCCGGCGGCGAGGGCAGCCCCGAGCAGACGGTACAGCCCGTCTTCGGTCTGCGGCAGCAGCAGGATGCGGCCGCGCGGGATCAGGCTGTAGACGTTGCTCTCGCCGACCGGGCCGGCCAGTTCGACGCTGCCGCCGACGAGGGACCGCTTGGCGAGCGACCGGACGCCGGTGGCGATCTCCGCCTTGCCCCGGTCGGCCAGCCAGTCGGCCAGGGCATGGGCCGGCGCACGTACGGCGTCGTCGCCGCGCAGGCCGAGGTCCAATACCGGACGTACGGACAGCAGGCGCGACAGGTACAGCGGGCCGCCGGCCTTCGGGCCGGTGCCGGACAGGCCATGGCCGCCGAAGGGCTGTACGCCGACCACCGCGCCGATGGTGTTGCGGTTGACGTACAGGTTGCCGGCCTCGATCCGGCTCGTCACCCGGTCGATGGTGGCGTCGATGCGGGTGTGCAGACCGAAGGTCAGGCCGTAGCCGGTGCCGTTGATGGCGTCGACCAGCCGGTCCAGATCGTCGCGGCGGAAGCGCAGGACGTGCAGGACCGGGCCGAACACCTCGCGCTCCAGATCGGCGATGCCGTCGATCTCGACGATGGTCGGCGCGACGAAGGTGCCTTCAGCGGTCTCCGCCGGCAGCGGCAGCGACTCGACCCGGCGGCCCTTGGCCCGCATCGCCTCGATATGGCGGACGATGCCGTCGCGCGCCTCCGCGGTGATGACCGGGCCGACATCGACGGCCAACCGGTCGGGGCTGCCGATGCGCAGCTCGCGCATCGCGCCCTTCAGCATGGTCAGCGTGCGGTCGGCGACATCCTCCTGCAGGCAGAGGATGCGCAGGGCCGAGCAGCGCTGGCCGGCGCTGTCGAAGGCGGACGCGATCACGTCGCCGACCACCTGCTCGGCCAGGGCGGAGCTGTCGACGATCATGGCGTTCTGGCCGCCGGTTTCGGCGATCAGCGGGATCGGCGCCCCTTGCGGCGACAGACGCCCGGCCAACTGGCGCTGGATCAGGCGGGCCACCTCGGTGGAGCCGGTGAACATCACCGCGCGGGTGCCGGCGTGGCCGACCAGGGCGGCACCGACTTCGCCCGCACCGGGGAGAAGTTGGACCGCGCCGGCCGGAACCCCGGCGGCCCGAAGGATGCGCACGGCCTCCGCCGCGACCAGCGGGGTTTCCTCCGCCGGCTTGGCCAGCACCGGGTTGCCGGCGGCGAGCGCCGCGGCGACCTGGCCGGAGAAGATGGCGAGCGGGAAGTTCCACGGGCTGATGCAGACCACCGGCCCCAGCGGCAGATGGGTGTCGTTGGCGAAGCCGTCGCGGACCCTGGCGCCGTAATAGCGCAGGAAGTCGATGGCCTCGCGCACCTCGGCGATGGCGTTGGCGGTGGATTTGCCGGCCTCGCGGATGATCAGGCCGAGCAGGGTCGGCAGGCGCGCCTGCATCATGTCGGCGGCGCGGAACAGGCAGGCGGCGCGCTCGGCCGGCGGGGTGGCCGCCCAGACCGGAGCGGCGGCCTCGGCGAACAGGATGGCGTCGGCGATGTCGGTGGGGCCGGCCTCGACGCACTGCCCGACGACGTCGCGATGGTCGGCCGGGTTCAGCACCGGCTGGGCCTTGCCGGGATGTCCGCCGCTGCGCTCGCCGTCCGCCAGCAGCGGGGCGGCGGTCCAGGCGATGGCGGCGCTGTCGCGCAGGGCGGCGGACAAGTCGGCCAGGACCATTTCGTTCGACAGGTCGAGCCCGGCGGAGTTCGCCCGTTCGGCGCCGTAGAGATCGGCCGGCAGGGAAATCAGCGGGTTCTTGGCACCCACCGGCAGGGCGGCGCGGGCCAGCGCCACCGGGTCGGCGACCAGATCGTCGATGGACACGCTCTTGTCGGCGATGCGGTTGACGAAGGAGCTGTTGGCGCCGTTCTCCAGCAGGCGGCGGACCAGATAGGCCAGCAGCGTCTCATGGGTGCCGACCGGGGCATAGACGCGGCAGGGCCGCTTCAGCGGGCCGACAACCTCCTTGTAGAGCGGCTCGCCCATGCCGTGCAGGCACTGGAACTCGTACTGGCCGACCTTGAAGTCGCCGTTCAGCTGGGCGGCCATCTGGTAAATGGTCGCCAGGGTCTGGGCGTTGTGGGTGGCGAACTGCGGGAACACCGCGTCGGGGGCACCCAGCAGCCGGCGGGCGCAGGCGACATAGGACACGTCGGTGTGCAGCTTGCGGGTGTAGACCGGGAAATCCTCCAGCCCGTCAACCTGGGCGCGCTTGATCTCGCTGTCCCAATAGGCGCCCTTCACCAGACGCACCATCAGCCGGTGGCTGCTGCGCCGGGCCAGATCGACGACGAAGTCGATGACATAGGGGCAGCGCTTGCCATAGGCCTGGACCACGAAGCCGATGCCGTCCCAACCCGTCAGGTCAGGATCGAAGCACAGCGCTTCCAGCAGGTCGAGCGACAGCTCCAGCCGGTCGGCCTCCTCGGCGTCGATGTTCAGGCCGATGTCGTAGCTGCGGGCCAGCCGGGCCAGTTCGGTGACGCGCGGCAGCAGTTCCGCCATCACGCGATCCGCCTGGGCTCGCGAATAACGCGGATGCAGGGCCGACAGCTTGATCGAGATGCCGGGGCCGTCATAGATGCCGCGCCCGGCCGAGGCCTTGCCGATGGCGTGGATGGCCTTTTCATAATCGGCGTAATAGCGGTCGGCATCGGCGGCGGTGGTCGCCGCCTCCCCCAGCATGTCGTAGGAATAGCGGAAACCTTCCGCCTCCATCTTGCGGCTGTTGGACAGCGCCTCGTCGATGGTCTGGCCGGTGACGAACTGTTCGCCCATCATCCGCATGGCGAAATCGACGCCGCGGCGGATCAGCGGCTCGCCGCCGCGCAGGATCAGCTTGGTCAGCGCCGACGACAGAGCCTGCTCGCCGCCGAAGCTGTTTCCCAGCACGCCCGTGACCTTGCCGGTGACCAGCAGCCCCCAGGTCGCGGCATTGACGAACAGCGACGGGCTGTTGCCGAGATGGGCGTGCCAGTCGCCGCCGGCGATCTTGTCGCGGATCAGCGCGTCGCGGGTGGCGCGGTCGGGGATGCGCAGCAGCGCCTCCGCCAGACACATCAGCGCCACGCCCTCCTGGCTCGACAGGCTGTATTCGTGGATCAGCCCCTCGACCCCGCGCCCCTGCGGCTTGGCGCGCAGGGCCGAGATCAGCGTGCGCGCGGTCTGGGCCGCCGCCGCCGTCACCTCGGCCGGCAGCGCCGCCTGATCGACCAGCCACGCCACGCAATCCGGCTCCGGCCGGCGGTAGGCGGCGGTGATCGCCTGACGCAGCGGACTGGCCGGACGAACGACGGGAGCGAAGGCGGCGAAGGGGCCGGCCCCGGTGGTCAGGGCCTCGCTGGAGAGGGACGGCTCGGAGGCGGGGGCAACGCTCGGGTCGGTCATCTGGTTCATCGCGTGGCTGGCTCTGGTCGGGGGGCTTGGGGCGGCTTCGAAAAGCCCGTGTCCGGCAGTCGGTGAGGCCGGTCCAACGCCTGTCAGGCTAACCGATTTTCCAGGATCCTTTCCATCTGGTATTTCTGCCATTTATCCGTACAAAATTCTTCATTGAAGCATTTATGCAGAATCTATGATGGGTCCTGCGGCAAAATATCAGAACATCCGGCCTGTTTTTGGAGGCGCGTTTCCGGCAATTCCGTTTTTGCGGAATAAAATTCGGATACATGGCTCCATCTCCGACAATCCACATGGATCCTCGGGTTTCTTGCGGAAGATTTGACAGGGTATCGGCACGCAAGCCCGAACGGCCGGGAATCAGCCCTTCAGCGGCTTGGTCCGGCTGGTTTCCGGCGGCTTGCGCACGGGCAGCGGGGGAGCGGCCTTTTCCATGCCCCCCTCGCCCAGATAGGTCTGCGCCGCGGCCACCACCGAGCGCCAGGGCCGTTGCAGCGGGAATTCCGGCCAGCCGCCGGAGAACAGGCCGGAGATCATCCAGCCCGCCATCAGCGTCACCGCCAGTTGTTCGGAAAAACCGCCGGTCTTCAGAATGGGCAGGGCGAAGTTGCGCCGCCGCTTGATCGGCCACAGCAGCGGCAGGCCGGCCGGCGTCAGCATGTCGCCGGCCAGATGGGTGAGGTAGCCGACGATGAAGGGGATCAGCACATGCTGGTAGGCCGCATGTTCGTGCAGAACCCACAGGCAGCCGACGATGGCGAGGGCGGAATGGGTGACGCCGCGATGGCCGAAGATGTTGGAAATCGCGGTGGAGAGCGGCTTGACCAGCTGGCCGAGCGTCGATTTCGGATGGTCGATGTCCGGGGCAAGCGCCCCCAGAATCGCCGCCCCGAAGGCGACCGCGTCGAAGGTCATCCCGTACCGGCTCGACAGGTAGAACCACGTGGCGCCACCGACGATTATGTGAGAGGACGCCATCACCGTCGGGTCACCGGGGGCCTGAAGCTTGTCTCTGTCGGGGCGGCATCCGGCCGAACCCGAAATGGGGGTAGCATGACATTAGAATACTCAGCCCCCTAAGAACAATAAGCCAAGGTAAAACAAGGGATTCCGAAAACGCATAACCTCCATGCGTTCGGCAACGGTGGGTTGCCGGCGGCCCGACTTTGAATCGCCGACAACCGGTGGCGGCCGGTCCGGACAGTCACAGCCCCGATATTTTCCACGCCGCCATTCTTCGTCCGAACGCGCCGTCAACGGTCGCGGCGTGGTAGTTGGCTACCGCTGCGGGTGGCCGGCGCTTAATGGCATTACCCCGGTCCGGCACGGGTGGGGCACGTTCCCCCAGCGCCATGCTCTGGCATAGTTTCGCGGACTTGCCGGCGGCCTCAAGCCGGGACAAATGCCAGGGAGTGGTCGTCGATGAGATCGAAGGATTTCGTGCGCGCGGCGGAAGGAACGCTGGAAGGACCGCTGGGCGGCAACAGGACCAATGCGGTCGACATCTTGGCCGCCAATGTCCTGGCCAAGGACCGCTTCGCCGCCTGGACGGTGTCGGTGGCATTCCTGTTCGTGCTGTGTGCCGACACGTTGCTTGGCGTCGTCTTCCGCCCCTATCTGGATGGCGGGACCGGCGACACCACGGTTTGGGATGTCCTGCTGCTGGTGGCGGGCCGGTCGCCGGAACGGCTTCCGCTCGACAGCTGGGAACCCATGATGACGGCCTTCAGCTGGCTGCGCGAGCATGGGAAGGAGAATGTCTATGACGCCGTCTTCTTCACCCAGCATGTGAAGTTCCAGTATCCACTGACCTCGCTTCTGGTGATGGAGGCGCTGTCGGCGGTCGGGCTGCTGCATCTGCGCATCTATGCCCTGATCAACCTGCTGATGGTCGTCGCAACGGCCGGCGGCATGGCACTGCTGATGCGTGACCTGGCGGAGCGCATGGGCTTCGACCGGGCGATGCGCGGCGGCGTCAGCCGGCTGACCCTGGCCGCCCTGGGGGCGGTGGCGGCGCTGTGCTTCTATCCGGTGGTCAAGGCCTTCGCCGTCGGCCAGATCCAGGTCTGGCTGAACGCCGCCTTCGTCTTCGCCACCCTGTTCTACCTGCGCGACCAACGGGTGCTGGCCGGCGTGCTGCTCGGCGCCTCGACGCTGATCAAGCCACAGATGTCGCTGTTCCTGGCCTGGGCGCTGCTGCGGCGGGAATGGGGGTTCGCCATCGGCTGGGCCGCCGTGGTGCTTCCCGGCTTCGCCGCCGCCTGCGCGCTCTACGGCTTCGGGCCGTCGCTGCATTACCTCGACGTGCTGTCCTTCCTGGGCCAGCATGGCGAAAGCTACTACTCCAACCAGACCGTCAACGGGCTGCTGCACCGCCTGCTGCACAACGGCCCCAACCTGATGTCGACCACCAACGGCGACACCGAATGGCGGGGCAGCGCCTTCGCCCCCTACCACCCGCTGGTCCACATCGCGACCCTGGTTTCCGGCGTGGCCTTCGTCCTGTTCGGCCTGCTCTGGCGGATCAGGAATGGCGGGCGGCAGCCGATTGCGTCCTTCCTGGTGGCCGGCACCTGCTTCACCATCGGCACGCCCATCGCCTGGGTCCCGCATTACGGCGTGCTGCTGCCGGTCTGCGCCTATCTGCTGTTCGTGCTGATCGACCGGGCGGCGCTGGAACGGAGCAGCGGCGACCGGCGCCGGAACCTGGGCCGGCTGATGATGCTGGGCGCCGGCTTCGCGATCCTCAGCAACGACTTCTTCCACCCCCTGAGCGAGCTTGCCGACACCTCCTACAACATCCTGCAATCCTACCTGTTCTTCACCGCCCTGATGCTTCTCCACCTGCTGGTGACGACCGCCGATGCGCCGGGCGAACCGTCGCCGGATGCATCGAGGGCGGCCCGGCCATCCTGAGGGATCACCGGAACGCCGGGGCGCGCGCGCCTGTTGGTTGGGCGAGATGACCCAACCGGCAGGAGGGAGTCCCGTCATGGCACGTTACTCAGGATCGGATTACCCGCAGCGCGACGGCACGGGCTGGCTGTCGCCGCGCGGGCTGGCGATGATGGCCGGCGGCGCGGCGCTGGCCCTGGTGGCGAGCCGTCTGCTGCCGCCGGTGGTGGCGCAGCTGGCCGGCACCGCCCGCCACGCCGCCGGGCGCGACGGCATCGACGCGCTGATCGACGACCATCGCCACATCCAGGCTCTGCTGGTGGAGATCGTGCAGACCCCCATCGACGCGCCGGGCCGCCGCACCCAGTTGCTGCTGCGGCTGAAACGCCGGCTCGCCGCCCATGCCATGGCGGAGGAAGACGTCGTCTATCCGCTGCTGCACGAGGAGGCCCGCAAGGAGGAGGACGCCAAACACCTCTACGGCGAGCATGCCGAGATGAAGATGCACCTCTTCACCCTGGAACAGACACCGAAGGACGACCCGCGCTGGCTCGCCGTCGCGCTCGACCTGAAACGCATCGTCGACGGCCATATCCGGCAGGAGGAGGAGATCGACTTTCCCGCCCTGCGCAACAGCCTGGACGACGGCCAGACCGCCATCATGTCGGGCAATGTCGCCCGCGAAAAGGCACTGATCCTTTGACTCTCCCCTGAAGGCAAGGAGCTGGCCGGCGGCGGAACGCTCCGTCCGCCGGCCCTGTTGCCTTTAGAGGACCATGACGGCGACCGACAGGTAGCCGATGAGGGGAGATTTCCATGAGAGCACTGGTCTGGCACGGCGCCAACGACATCCGCTGCGACACGGTCCCCGATCCGGAGATCGAGCATCCGCGCGACGCCATCGTCAAGGTGACGACCTGTGCCATCTGCGGCTCCGACCTCCACCTGCACGACAATTTCATGCCGGGCATGGAGAAGGGCGACATCGTCGGCCATGAGTTCATGGGCGAGGTGATGGAGGTGGGTGCCGAGGCCAAAAGCGCGCTGAAGGTCGGCGAGCGGGTGGTGGTTCCCTTCACCATCTGGTGTGGCGAGTGCGACCAGTGCCGCCGCGGCAACTATTCGGTCTGCGAGCGCTCCAACCGCAACAAGGCGCTGGCCGACAAAATGTTCGGCCACACCACCGCCGGCCTGTTCGGCTACACCCACCTGACCGGCGGCTATGCCGGCGGGCAGGCCGAATATGTGCGGGTGCCAATGGCCGACCGCACCCACATCAAGATCCCCAGCGGGCTGACCGACGAACAGGTGCTGTTCCTCGGCGACATCTTCCCCACCGGCTGGCAGGCCGCCGCCCAGTGCGACATCCAGCCGACCGACACGGTGGCGATCTGGGGCTGCGGCCCGGTCGGGCAGATGACGATCCGCAGCGCCATCCTGCTCGGCGCCAAACAGGTGATCGCCATCGATTGCGTGCCGGAACGGCTGGCGATGGCGAAGGCCGGCGGCGCCATCACGATCGATTTTGAAGAGGAAAGCGTCGTCGAGCGGCTGAACGAACTGACCGGCGGCAAGGGTCCGGAGAAATGCATCGACGCCGTCGGCATGGAGGCGCACGCCACTGCCACCATCGACAGCATGATGGACCGCGCCAAGCAGGCGCTGATGCTGGAATCGGACCGCGCCCATGTGTTGCGCGAGATGATCTATGTCTGCCGCCCCGCCGGTACCCTGTCGATCCCCGGCGTCTATGGCGGTCTGGTCGACAAGATGCCCTTCGGCATGGCGATGAACAAGGGACTGACCTGGCGCATGGGCCAGACCCACGTCAACCGCTGGACCGACGATCTGCTGAACCGCATCCAGGAGGGGCAGATCGACCCGTCCTTCGTCATCACCCACACCGTTCCGCTCGACCAGGGACCCGAGATGTACAAGACCTTCCGCGACAAGCGGGACGGCTGCATCAAGGTGGTCCTCAAGCCCTGAGGTGACATCATGGCCTATTACGACCGCTCCTCGGCCGGAGACAATCTTGCCCGCGGGCTGGGCTGGTTCAGCATCGGCCTCGGCTTCGCCGAAGTGATGGCCGGGCGCAGCATCGCCCGCTGGATGGGCATGGAGGACAAGACCAACCTGATCCGCGCCTATGGCGTGCGGGAACTCACCGCCGGCGTCGGCCTGCTGGCGCTCGGCGATCCCAAGCCCTGGATCTGGAGCCGCATCGCCGGCGACGCCGTCGACATGGCGACGCTGGCGGCTGGGATGGAGAACAACCCGCGCGCCGGCAACGCCCGCATCGCCTTCGGCGCGGTTATGGCGGTGACGGCGCTCGACGCGGTGTGCGCCCAGACGCTGCACCGGGAGGAGGCCTATTACCGCAGCCTGCCGGTGCCGGACTACAGCGGCCGCAGCGGCTTCCCCCGCCCGGTCTCCGCCATGCGGGGTGCCGCCAGCGACGCCCCCATCGGCGAGGACATGCGGACGCCGAAGATCCTGCAGTTCCAGGGGGCTGGCGGCGCCGGGTTCCCCTCTCCCCCCCGGGGAGAGGGTTAGGGTGAGGGGGGAGCACGGCGAGGAGTCTTGGGACAGTCACGCGGTGCATCCCCCTCACCCCGCCCCTCTCCCCGGGGGGAGAGGGAGAGGAGCGGTCCTCAGGCCCTCACGATGACAGCGTCTTGTTGATCTTCAGGGCCACCAGCGTGCAGACCGCACCGGACAACAGATAGAGGCCGGACGCGATCAGCCCGAAATGGCTGGACAGGAACAGGGCGACGAAAGGCGCGAAGCCGGCGCCGAACAGCCAGGCCAGATCGGAGGTCATCGCCGATCCGGTGTAGCGGTATTGCTGGCTGAAGCCCGACGCCACCGAGCCTGAAGACTGGCCGAAGGACAGGCCGAGGATGACGAAGCCCAGCACCATGAACACCAGCTCGCCCACCTTACCGCCGTCGAGCAGCATCGGGGCGAAGCCGCTGAACACCGCGATGGCCGCCGCACAGGTGCCGAGCAGCGTGCGCCGCCCCACCCGGTCGGCGATGTAGCCGGAGGCGACGATGGCCAAGACGCCGAAAGCGGCGGCGATCACCTCGATCACCAGGAAGGCGCCGGTCTCCTGATTGGCGTTCAGGAAGATCCAGGACAGCGGGAACACGGTGACCATGTGGAACAGGGCGAAGCTCGCCAACGGGGCGAAGGCGCCGATCACCACGCGCCTGCCTTCCACCTGCAGCGTCTCCACCACCGGGGCCGGCTGCAGTTCCCGGTTCACGAACAGGCGCTCGAACTCCGGCGTCTGCACCAGCCGCAGGCGGGAGAACAGGGCCACCACGTTGATGGCGAAGGCGACGAAGAAAGGATAGCGCCAGCCCCAGGCGAAGAAATCCTCCGCCGACAGGCTGTTGACCATGTAGGCGAACAGGCCGCTCGCCACGATCAGGCCGATGGGCGCGCCCAGCTGCGGGATCATGGCGTACCAGCCGCGCTTGTTCTCCGGCGCGTTCATCGCCAGAAGCGAGGCCAGACCGTCCCAGGTGCCGCCCAGCGCGACACCCTGCCCGATGCGGGACAGGGCCAGCAGCCATGCGGCGGCGACGCCGATGGACTCGTAGCCCGGCAGGAAGGCCAGCGCCACGGTGGAGATGCCCAGCAGGAACAGGGCGATGGTCAGCTTGGCGCTGCGCCCGTAATTCTCGTCGATGGCCATGAAGATGAAGGTGCCGATCGGTCGCGCGACAAAGGCCAGCGCGAAGATGGCGAAGGACCAAAGCGTCCCGGTCAGCGGATCGACATAGGGGAACACCAGCTTCGGGAAAACGATCACGGAAGCGATGGCGTAAACGAAAAAGTCGAAAAACTCGGAGGTTCGGCCAATGATCACGCCGATGGCAATCTCTCCGGGATTGATCCCGTGATGCCGCGCGTTCACCAGCCTCGCATCCCGTTCTACGGCCGCAATCGATGAAGTCATCATGTCGGCTCCGGCTGCGTTATTTCGCTTGCGATGATCCGCAGATCATACAATATGTCACCGCAACAGTCGGTGATCTGTCAAGCGCGCAGGAGTGCTGCATTGGACAAATTGTCCAATGTCGGAGCTAGGCTATTGCCGCTAGCTCTCTCCCCAAAGCAAACCTTTGATACAGGTCCTGCCTTGAGCCGTTATCGCGCAATCGCCCTGCTGCCAGTGATGGCGGCGTTGAGTGGCTGCAACCTGGTCGTGCTGAACCCGGCCGGCGACGTTGCAAGCCAGCAGGGTGACCTTGTGGTCATCTCAACCCTGCTGATGCTCCTGATCATCGTCCCGGTCATGGCGCTTACCGTGCTGTTCGCCTGGCGTTACCGTCAGTCGAATAACACAGCCCGCTACGAACCGGACTGGGACCATTCGACGCAGCTTGAACTGGTGATCTGGGCCGCCCCGCTGCTGATCATCATCTGCCTGGGTGCCATCACCTGGGTGACCACCCACAAGCTCGATCCCTACCGTCCGCTCGACCG
Organism: Azospirillum palustre; assembly: GCF_002573965.1. Classification (NCBI taxonomy): domain Bacteria; kingdom Pseudomonadati; phylum Pseudomonadota; class Alphaproteobacteria; order Rhodospirillales; family Azospirillaceae; genus Azospirillum; species Azospirillum palustre. Next base: position 271,689 of record NZ_PDKW01000038.1, read on the forward strand.
CATCGCGGCGGACAAGCCCGTTCCGGCCGGCGCCAAGCCGCTGGACGTGCAGGTGGTGGCGCTCGACTGGAAATGGCTGTTCGTCTATCCGGAATACGGCATCGCGTCCGTGAACGAGATGGCGGCCCCGGTCGACCGGCAGATCCGCTTCAGCCTCACCGCCTCGACGGTGATGAACTCGTTCTACGTTCCGGCGCTGGCCGGCATGATCTACACCATGCCGGGCATGGAGACGAAGCTCCACGCCGTGATCAACGAGCCGGGGACCTACAAGGGTTTCTCGTCCAACTACAGCGGTGCGGGCTTCTCGCACATGCGCTTCAACTTCCTCGGCCTGTCGAACCAGGATTTCGACGGCTGGGTGTCCAAGGTGAAGACGGCGGGCGGCTCGCTCGACCGCAACGCCTATCTGGCGCTGGAAAAGCCGAGCGAGGCCGTTCCGGTCCAGCATTTCGGCACCGTCGATCCGAAGCTGTTCAACGCCGTCGTGAACATGTGCGTGCGTCCCGGCACCATGTGCATGAGCGACATGGCCGCCATCGACCGCGCGGGCGGGCTGAACGCCGGCGGCAAGGCCGCGGCCGACGCCATCCTGCGGGCCAACACGCTGGCCGGGTTCCCGGACACGCAGGCGACCGGCCTGTGCACCGTCGCCGAGGCCGTTGAAGCCGCCGCAAACTCGGGCGCCGTGCAGCGCCCCACCGTCACGCCGATCAGCGCGTCCGCCTCCCCGGCCGGGCCGCAGCGGCTGGCCAATCCCTGATTGGGCAAACCGGCATGCTTGAGACACTGACGACCTTCCTCTTCGGGCGCCTCAGCCTGGAGTCCTTCCCCTATCACGAGCCCATCGTCGTCGCGACCTTCTTCGCGGTGATGCTGGGCGGCATCGCGCTGGTCGCCGCCCTCAGCTATTTCAAGCTGTGGGGCTATCTGTGGAAAGAGTGGTTCACCACCGTCGACCACAAGCGCATCGGCATCATGTACATGATCCTGGGCCTGATCATGCTGCTGCGCGGCTTCGCCGACGCCATCATGATGCGCGCCCAGCAGGCCATGGCCTTCAACGGCAGCGAGGGCTACCTCAACTCGCACCACTTCGATCAGGTCTTCACCGCTCACGGTGTGATCATGATCTTCTTCGTCGCGATGCCCTTCGTGACGGGGCTGATGAACTATGTCGTGCCGCTGCAGATCGGCGCCCGCGACGTGTCCTTCCCGTTCCTGAACAATTTCAGCTTCTGGATGACCGTCGGCGGCGCCGTCCTGATCATGGCCTCGCTGTTCATCGGTGAGTTCGCGCGCACCGGCTGGCTGGCCTATCCGCCGCTGTCGGGGCTGGAGGCCAGCCCGGACGTCGGCGTCGACTATTACATCTGGGCCTTGCAGGTGGCGGGTGTCGGAACGACGCTGTCGGGCATCAACCTGATCTGCACGATCGTGAAGATGCGCGCCCCCGGCATGACCATGATGAAGATGCCGGTCTTCACCTGGACCTCGCTCTGCACCAACGTCCTGATCGTCGCCTCCTTCCCGATCCTGACCGCCGTGCTGGTCCTGCTGTCGCTGGACCGCTATGCCGGCACGCATTTCTTCACGAACGACATGGGCGGCAACCCCATGATGTACGTGAACCTGATCTGGATCTGGGGCCATCCGGAAGTCTACATCCTGATCCTGCCGTGCTTCGGCATCTTCTCGGAAGTGACCTCCACCTTCACCGGCAAGAAGCTGTTCGGCTACACCTCGATGGTCTACGCGACCGTCGTCATCACCATCCTGTCCTACCTGGTGTGGCTGCACCACTTCTTCACCATGGGTTCGGGCGCCAGCGTGAACTCGTTCTTCGGCATCACGACGATGATCATCTCGATCCCGACGGGTGCGAAGATCTTCAACTGGCTGTTCACCATGTACCGCGGCCGCATCCGGTTCGAGCTGCCGATGATGTGGACCATCGCCTTCATGCTGACCTTCGTGCTCGGCGGCATGACCGGCGTTCTGCTGGCGGTGCCGCCGGCCGACTTCGTCCTGCACAACAGCCTGTTCCTGATCGCCCACTTCCACAACGTCATCATCGGCGGCGTGCTGTTCGGCCTGTTCGCCGGCATCTACTACTGGTGGCCGAAGGCCTTCGGTTTCCGCCTCGACCCGTTCTGGGGCAAGATGTCCTTCTGGTTCTGGGTGATCGGCTTCTATTTCGCCTTCATGCCGCTCTACGTCCTGGGCCTGATGGGCGTCACCCGCCGCCTGCGCGTCTTCGAGGATCCGTCGCTGCAGATCTGGTTCCAGATCGCTGCCTTCGGCGCCGTCCTGATCGCGCTCGGCATCGGGTCCTTCCTGATCCAGATCGCCGTCAGCATCCTGAAGCGCAAGCAGCTGGTCGACGTCTCCGGCGATCCGTGGCATGGCCGTACCCTGGAATGGGCGACCTCCTCGCCGCCGCCGGACTACAACTTCGCCTTCACGCCGGTCATCCATGACAACGATGCCTGGTGGGACATGAAGAAGCGCGGCTACGCCCGTCCGCTGGAGGGCTTCCGCCCGATCCACATGCCGAGCAACACCGGCACCGGCATCATCCTGGCCGGCCTCAGCACGGCTCTCGGCTTCGCCCTGATCTGGCACATCTGGTGGCTGGCCGCGGTGAGCTTCATCGGCCTGCTGGCGGTCGCCATCAACCATACCTTCAACTACAACCGCGACTTCCACATCCCTGTGGATGAGGTGGTGCGGACCGAGAACGAGCGGACCCGTCTGCTCTCCGGACAGGTGTAAAGCATGACGACGACCGTTGAAGCCATGCATGGCGGCCACGCGGGGCACGACACCCCGCGCGGCGCCACCCCGCCCGTCTTCCATGTGACGGACGAGCACGCCCACGAGGGAGCCAGCACCGCGCTCGGCTTCTGGATCTACCTGATGAGCGACTGTCTCATCTTCGCGGTGCTGTTCGCGACCTACGGCGTGCTGGGCACCAGCTACGCCGCCGGCCCGACGCCGAAGGAGCTGTTCGACCTGAAGCTGGTGGCGCTGAACACCTCCATGCTTCTGTTCTCGTCCATCACCTACGGCTTCGCCATGCTGGCGATGGAGAAGGGCCGCACCGCCCAGACCCAGGGCTGGCTGGTGATCACTCTGCTGTTCGGCCTCGCCTTCCTCGGCATCGAGCTGTTCGAGTTCGCCCACATGATCCATGAGGGCGCCGGCCCGTGGCGCAGCGCCTTCCTGTCGTCCTTCTTCACACTGGTCGGCACCCACGGCCTGCACGTCACCTTCGGCAGCGTGTGGCTGGTGACGCTGATGGTCCAGGTCGCCCGCCGCGGCCTGATCCCGGCGAACCGCCGGCGCCTGATGTGCCTCAGCATGTTCTGGCACTTCCTGGACGTCATCTGGATCGGTGTGTTCACCTTCGTCTATCTGATGGGAGCGCTGCGATGAGCACCCACGCGCACAGCGACCACCACGCCGATCACGGCCACGGCAGCCATGGGGATCATGGGGACCACGGCCATCCGGCGGGCGCCCACGGCACCTTCGGCAGCTACATGATCGGGTTCGTCCTGTCAGTGATCCTGACGGTCATCCCGTTCTGGCTGGTGATGAACGGCACGCTGGACAACACGACCACCACGGCCGTGATCCTGGCGCTGGCCGTGGTCCAGATCATCGTCCACATGGTCTATTTCCTGCACATGAACGGCCGCGTCGAAGGCGGCTGGTCGATGCTGGCGATGATCTTCACGATCATCGTCGTGGTCATCATGTTCGCCGGTTCGCTTTGGGTGATGTACCACCTGAACACCAACATGATGCCCGGCCACGACATGAGCAAGATGCCGTGACCGGACTGCCGTCCGCGCCCCCTGCGGGCGGTTCTTCGGTGAAGAGGGCCCGCCCGGCTTGGGCGCTGGCCCTCTTCGGCCTTCTGGCGCTCGCCGGCATCGCCGGCCTGACCGCGCTCGGCATCTGGCAGCTCGAACGCCGGGTGTGGAAGCTCGACCTGATCGAGCGGGTGGACGCCCGCATCCACGCCTCCCCCGTCCCGGCTCCGGGGCCGGAGGCGTGGGCGTCGGTCAGCGCCGCCTCGGACGAATACCGCCGGGTCGGCGTCAGAGGACGCTTCCTCAACGACCGCGAGGCGCTGGTACAGGCCGTCAGCGACCTGGGCGGCGGCTTCTGGGTGATGACGCCGCTGGTCACCGACCGTGGCTTCGCCGTTCTGGTAAACCGCGGCTTCGTGCCGCCGGACAAGCGCGATCCCGCGACCCGCGCCGAGGGGCAACCGCAAGGCGAGGTGAGCGTCACGGGCCTGCTGCGCCTCACCGAGCCGAAGGGCGGCTTCCTGCGCAGCAACGACCCGGCCGCCGGCCGCTGGTATTCCCGCGACGTGGCCGCCATCGCCGCCGCGACCGGGCTGGAGCAGGACGCTCCCTACTTCATAGACGCCGACAGCACCCGCAATCCCGGCGGCTGGCCGGTCGGCGGGCTGACGGTGGTCAGCTTCCCCAACAGCCATCTCGGCTATGCGCTGACCTGGTTCGCGCTGGACCTGATGCTGATCGGCGCCGTCCTGTTCGTGGTCCGCAGCGAGATGCGGCGCCGGCGGGCCTGACGGAAAACACTCAGCGGAAAACAGGCGTCCTAAAACTCCCCGCCCGCCGGTAACTCTCTATATAAGTCGATGGACTGATGAACCGGGTGAGGAACAGGACGTCTTTCGTGCGCGACACCACCGACCGCAAAAACCTGTTCCTGCTCGTCCAGCTGCGTTGGCTTGCCGTCGTCGGACAGATCGTGACGATCCTGATCGTCCATGCGCAGATGGGCATCCGCCTGCCGCTGCTGCCGATGGCCGCGGTGATCTTCGTCCTGATCGCGCTGAACATCGCCAGCCTGATCCAGATCCGCCGCAGCTCCGACGTCTCCAACACCCAGCTGTTCCTGGAGCTGCTGATCGACGTCTGGGCGCTGACCTTGCAGCTCTATCTCAGCGGTGGTGCCTCCAACCCCTTCGTCTCGCTCTATCTTCTCCAGGTGGCGCTGGGCGCCGTGCTGCTGGAGGCCTGGTCGGCCTGGGCGCTGGTCCTGGTGGCGACCGCCGGCTTCACCTGGCTGATCGGCAACAATCAACCCCTGCCGCTGCCGCCCGCCTATGAGGGCGAGCTGTTCAGCCTGCACATCCAGGGCATGTTCATCTGCTTCGTGCTGGCGGCGAGCCTGCTGGTCCCCTTCCTCACCCAGATCAACCGCAACCTGCGCGCCCGCGACGCCTATCTGGCGGAACTGCGCCAGCGCTCGATGGAGGAGGCGCACATCGTCCGCATGGGGCTGCTGGCGTCGGGTGCGGCGCATGAGCTGGGGACGCCGCTCGCCACCCTGTCGGTGATCGTCAACGACTGGCGCCGCATGCCGTCGCTGACCTCCGACCCCGATCTGGCCGACGAGATGGCGGAGATGCAGAACCAGATCGACCGCTGCAAGACCATCGTGTCGGGCATCCTGATGTCGTCGGGCGAGGCGCGCGGCGAAGGCACGGTGCGCACGACGGTCAAGGGCTTCCTCGACGGGCTGGTGGAAGACTGGCTGTCCAGCCGGTCGCCCAAGCGCTTCGACTACGACAACACGGTCGGCCCAAGTGAGCGGATGATCGCCGACCTCGCCCTGAAACAGGTGCTGTTCAACGTGCTGGACAATGCGCTGGAAGCCTCGCCGGGCTGGATCGGCGTCGCGGCCCTGCGGCAGGGCGACAATCTGGTGGTGGCGGTCAACGACGGCGGCCCCGGCTTCGACTCCGCCATTCTGGAGGAGCTGGGCAAGCCCTACCGCTCCACCAAGAAGCGGCCGGGCAGCGGGCTCGGTCTGTTCCTGGTGGTCAATGTGCTGCGCAAGCTGGGCGGGACGGTTTCGGCCAAGAACCGGCCGGGAGGCGGCGCCACCGTGACGCTGACCCTGCCGCTGTCCGCCCTGTCGCCGGGAGGATCCGATGGAGACGATTGAGTTGGAAGAGGACATCCTCCGCACCCTGCTGATCGTCGAGGACGATGCGTCCTTCGCCAAGGCGCTGCGCCGGTCCTTCGAGCGCCGCGGCTACGAAGTCCATGCCTGCGCCGGGCTGGAGGAGATGCGGGAGCTTTTGCAGACGCTGGACCCCGACTATGCCGTGGTCGACCTGAAGCTCGCCACCGGATCGGGGCTGGAATGCGTGAAGGAGCTGCACGAGGCGGACGAGGAGACCCGCATCGTCGTGCTGACCGGCTTCGCCAGCATCGCCACCGCGGTGGAGGCGATAAAGCTGGGCGCCTGCCATTATCTGGCGAAGCCGTCGAACACCGACGACATCGAGGCGGCCTTCGACCGCACCGAGGGCGACACCTCCATCGCCCCGACCGTCCGCACCACCTCGATCAAGAATCTGGAGTGGGAGCGCATCCACGAGACGCTGGTGGAGACGAACTTCAACATCTCGGAGACCGCAAGGCGGCTTGGCATGCACCGGCGCACCCTGGCGCGCAAGCTGGAGAAGAAGCGGGTGCCGTGAGGGCGCAACCACCCGTCTTACGGAGGAAATGCCCCTCTCCCCTTGCGGGAGAGGGGTTGGGGTGAGGGGTTGCAAATCCAATATTTCCAACGGCCTAAGGCCGCGCCCCCTCATCCCAACCCTTCTCCCGCAAGGGGAGAAGGGCATCCGAGACAGCCAGCCCAAGCTCCTTGGAATATCAGAGCACCCGCCCCCTTACGAAAACTCCCGCACCGTGTGCAGGTGGTTGAGCGGGCCGTGGCCGTGGCCGAGGCCGGGGGCGGTCAGGATCGCCGTCTCGACATAGCGCCGGGCGCGGGCGACCGCGTCGCGGGTGTTCAGGCCCTGGGCCAGACCGGCGGCAATGGCCGAGGACAGGGTGCAGCCGGTGCCGTGGGTGTGGGGAGTGTGCACCCGCTTGCCCTGGAAGACCGTCTCGCCCTCCTCAGTCAGCAGCAGGTCGTAGAGGGTGTCGTCCTCCAGATGACCGCCCTTCAGCAGCACCGATTTCGGGCCGAAGCTGAGCATCAGCTCGGCGGCGCGGCGCATGTCATCGAGGTCGCGGATCGGCAGGTCGGTCAGCGCCTCGGCCTCCGGCAGGTTGGGCGTCACCACCTCGGCCAGCGGCAGTAGGCGCTTACGCAAGGTCAGCACCGCGTCGGGGTCGAGCAGATGGTGGCCGCTCTTGGCGATCATCACCGGATCGAGCACCAGCGGCACATTGACGGCGCGCGCCTCATACTCCGCCGCCACCGCCTCGATGACGGGGGCGTTGGCGAGCATGCCGATCTTCACCGCGTCGGCGCCGATATCCTCCAGCACCAGCTTCATCTGCAAGGCGACGAAGGCGGGATCGACCGGCACCACGCCATAGACGCCGGTGGTGTTCTGCGCCGTCAAGGCGGCGATGGCGGTCATGGCATAGGCGCCGAGCGCGCTGACCGCCTTGATGTCGGCCTGGATGCCGGCGCCGCCGCCGGAGTCGGACCCGGCGACGATCAGGACACGGCCGTTGATGCTGGTGCCATTGACGGTGCTGTCCCTCATTGCGCGGCCTCCAGGCTGCGGGTGGCGCTGGCCTGGATGGTGCCGGCGATGTCGGCGACCACGCTGTCGACCAGCGCCGCATCGTCGCCCTCCGCCATCACGCGGATGAGCGGCTCGGTGCCGGACTTACGGATCAGCAGACGGCCGCTCGACGCCAGCCGCGCCTCGCCCTCCTTGATCGCCTGCTGGACGACGGCGTCCTCCAGCGGCTTGGTCCCGGCGGTGAAGCGGACGTTGGTCAGCTTCTGCGGGACGGGATCGAACACGCGGCAGACCTCGCTGGCCGACCGGCCGTCGGCCTGGATCAGCACCGCCAGCACCTGCAACGCGGCGATCAGCCCGTCGCCGGTGGTCGAATAGTCGGACAGCACGACATGGCCCGACTGCTCGCCGCCAACGTTATAGCCGCGCTCGCGCATCATCTCGACGACGTAGCGGTCGCCGACCGGCGTGCGGGCCAGATGCAGGCCGAGCCCGCCGAGATGGCGCTCCATGCCCAGGTTGGACATCACGGTGGCGACGACGCCGCCGCCGCGCAGCGTCTGCGACCGCGCCCAGGAGGTGGCGATCAGCGTCATCAGCTGGTCGCCGTCGATGGGGCGCCCGGCCTCGTCCACCATGATCAGGCGGTCGGCGTCGCCGTCCAGCGCGACGCCGAGATGGGCGCCGTGGGCGACCACCTGCTCCTGCAGGGTCTGGGTGGATGTTGCGCCGCAGCCCTTGTTGATGTTGGTGCCGTCCGGGCTGACGCCGACCGGGATCACGTCGGCCCCCAGCTCGTACAGCACCTTGGGCGCCACCTTGTAGGCGGCACCGTTGGCGCAATCGACGACGATCTTCAGACCGTCCAGCCGCAGGCCGCGCGGGAAGGTGTTCTTCACATATTCGATGTAGCGGCCGGTGGCGTCCTCCATCCGGCTGGCGCGGCCGAGATCGGCCGGACGGGCGAGGTCGGGGGCGAAGGGCTGCGCCATGCGCGCCTCGATGGCGGCCTCGACCTCGTCCGACAGCTTGTAGCCGTCGGGGCCGAACAGCTTGATGCCGTTGTCCTGATAGGGGTTGTGCGAGGCGGAGATCACGACGCCCATGTCGGCACGCAGGCTACGGGTCAGCATGGCGACCGCCGGGGTCGGCAGCGGGCCGACCAGCACCACGTCCATCCCCATGGAGATGAAGCCGGCGGTCAGCGCCGGTTCCAGCAGATAGCCGGACAGGCGGGTGTCCTTGCCGATCACCACCCGGTGGCGGTGGTCGCCGCGGCGGAACTGCAACGCGGTCGCCATCGCCACGCGCAGGGCCGTTTCGGCGGTCATCGGGTCGATGTTGGCGGTGCCACGGATGCCGTCGGTGCCGAACAGGTGTCGCGTCATGAAAACCTCGTGCAGATACGGTATCCAGGCCCCGCATGTCGGGGTGCGGGACCGGATGTGCAAGCTTGGGATGTTTCTTCGCGCGGCGGGCGGGCCGGGTCAAGGCCCCATCCGCGGCTGCGCGAAAGGGTTACAGACTGATCGTCTTTTCCCTCAATCGGCGGGCGCGGCCGTCCGGCCGCTTGCCTACGCAGGCATGAGCCTGCGGGGCCGCCGTCGCGGCCCTTTACCGAGGATGCAACCCCTCCCACAAGGCACGGGCCTGCGCCGTTTCGGCCACATCGTGGACGCGCAGGATCTGCGCGCCCTGGTTCAGCGTCTCCAACCCGGCGGCGAGCGAGCCGGCCAGCCGCTCCTTCGGCGGCTCCTCGCGCGACAGCCGGCCGATGAAGCCCTTGCGCGACAGGCCGATCAGCACCGTGCAGCCCAGCGCATGATAGAGCGCGGTGTGGCGCAGGATCTCCAGATTGTGCTCCGTCTTCTTGCCGAAGCCAATGCCGGGATCGACGGCGATGCGCTCCGGGGCCACGCCGGCCGCGACACAGCGGGCGACCCGCTCCTCCAGCCAGTCGAACACGTCGAGTGCGGCGTCGCGGTAGGTCGGGTTGGCCTGCATGGTGCCGGGGTCGCCCTGCATGTGCATCACCACCACCGGGGTGGCGGTGCGCGCCACCACCGGCAGCGCCTGCGGATCGGACAGGCCGGCGATATCGTTGACGATGCGGGCGCCGGCCGCGGCGGCGGACTCCATCACGCGGGCATGGCGGGTGTCGACCGAGACGGTCGCCCCCTTTCCGGCGAAATGGCGGATGACCGGCAGGACGCGCCGCTCCTCCTCCTCGGGCGGGACCGGGACGGCGCCGGGGCGGGTGGACTCGCCGCCGATGTCGAGGATGTCGGCGCCGGCCGCCAGCATCGCCTCGCCATGGGCGATGGCGGCGCCGGGGTCGAGGAAGTCGCCGCCGTCGGAGAAGCTGTCCGGCGTGACGTTGACGATGCCCATGATCTGCGGCCGGTCGGGCGACAGCCCGGCGAAGGGCGCGCGGGCGCGGGTCAGGGCGCCGAGCTGGCGGTCCAGCGCCTCCGCCACCGCACGCGAGCGCTCCCAGCCCCAGGCCAGGATTTCCGACAGCGGCGCGAAGGCGCGGTCGATGCGCGAGGCCCCATGGTACAGGCCATCGCGCACGATCAGTTCGGCGGTGGAGAAGGCGAAGCGTCCGCCGGCCAGCGGCACCGCCGCCCCCTTGGCCCAGGCGGCGATGGGCATCAGCGCGACCGGACGGAGGTAGACCCGCACGCCCTCTTCCCCCGCCCAGGGACAGAAACCGGCCAGCGAGCCGGCGGCGGATTTGGGCGCTGCCGCCTTGGCGGCGGGCTTGGCGGAGAGCGGCGGCATCGGAGGTCCCCTTCACGTCACGGGCTGACGGATCCGTTCCTGACACGCGACCGGCGGGATGGCAAGGGGGGCCGCCCTGGACGGCGAAGCCGGCGGGGATTTTCGGACGATGTGCAACACTGAAACGGAACGGGCCGTCCCATGGACGGCCCGGACAACCGATAGGCGATAGGCAACAGGCAGACGGCGTGAGCCGGTTACATGCAGGTGGCCTGCGCGGTCATCACGATCTCGATGCCCTTGGCGTGCTTCTGCGTGGCCGCGGCGGCATCTTCGGCCTTGCCGGACGCCATGGCGGCGTTCATCGCCTTCATCGCCTCGATGGCGGTGGTGCGGTCGGCACCCGTCACCTTGCCGGACGCGCATTTGCAGGACGCGACGGTCGGCTCGGACTTGTCGGTGGCCGTGCACAGCGCCTCGAAGTCATCGGCGAAGGCAACGGCGGGAACGGCCATCATGGCGACGGCGGCGACGGCAGCGATATTCAGAATGCGCATCTACAACTCTCTCAACCGAATTTGTGACAATTGCGAGGTAGCTCCAGATATTCGCGCGTTAGCAAGCCGATAGCATCGTGTTACAAAAGATTTCAGAGTTTTTATTAAATAAAATATTGGCGGCTGTTTGCCGGCCCATGCTCCGGCTGGCGCGACGCTCACCCCCGCCGCGCCAGACCGCCCTTCAGCTTCAGCACATAGGTGATGACCTCCGCCACCGCCTGATAGTGCTGGAGCGGGATGGTGCCGTCGACCTCGGCCGAGGCGTGGAGGGCGCGGGCGAGCGGCGGATTCTCGACGATGGGGATGCCGTGCTCCTGGGCCAGCGCGCGGATGCGCAGTGCGATCAGGTCGGCGCCCTTGGCGAGGCAGATCGGGGCGGCGGTGCGGCCGCGCTCATACTCCAGCGCCACGGCGAAATGGGTGGGGTTGGTGATCACCACCGTGGCGCGCGGGACATTCGCCATCATCCGCTTCTTCGAGCGCGAGCGGCGGATGTCGCGCAGGCGGGCCTTGGCGTTGGGATCGCCCTCGATCTGCTTGAACTCGTCCTTGATCTCCTGGTGGCTCATGCGCAGGCGGCGGCGCCACTCCATGCGGTTCCACAGCACGTCCACCGCCGCCATCAGGACGGTCGCCAGCAGGACCGCCAGCAGCAGCCGCAAGGTCACGTCCCGCAGCAGCACGGGCAATCCGGCGACGTCCATGCCCACAGTATCCTCCGTCCATGCGATGTAGGGCGCCAGCGCATGCCAGGCGGCACCGCTGATGATGGCGAGCTTGACCAGGCTCTTGGCGAATTCGACCAGTGCCGGCCGGCCGGCGATCCGTGTCCAGCCGGAGGCGGGCGACAGGTGCGACCATTTCGGCCGGATGCGGTCGGACGCCACCACGAAGGGCCCCTGCCCCAGCGCCGACACCGCCACTCCGGCCAGCAGGATGCCCAGCACCGGCAGCAGGGCGACGGCGACACCGCCGATCAGCCAGTGCAGGCTCTGGATGACGTCGATGGCGCTGCCGTCGATGCGGATGTCGTCGGGATTCTCGATCAGCGGCAGCAGCAGGGCCGACAGGTTCGCCGCCACGCCGGGCACCGCCATCAGCACGATCATCCAGGCGGCGACCATCGCCGACAGCAGCCCGACGTCGCGGGCACGGGGGACGTCGCCCTTCTCCGCCGCCTCGCGCAGGCGTTTCTCCGTCGGTTCCTCGGTCTTCTGCTCGTCGTCCTGCTCCGCCATGCCTCAGCTTCCCGCCAGCCAGCCGCCCAGCGCGGCGACGAAGGCGGTCAGCATCGCCCCGGCCGTCGCCATGAACAGCCCCATGCCGATCATCAGAACGCCGGGCGTCGCAACGAAATAGACGGGCATCGCCGGCATCACCCGGTTGACCAGACCCAGCGCCAGATTGACCACCAGCCCATAGAGGATGAAGGGTGCGGCCAAGCCTACCCCCAACCGGAAGGTGGTCGCCAGCAGTTCGGCGAAGCGCTGGGCGATCATGCCGAGGTCGGGGAACACCCCCGCCGGCCAGGAGCCGTAGGAGCGGGCGAGCGCGCCGATCATCAGGTAATGCACGTCGGATGCGAACAGCAGTGCCAGCCCGCCGATCAGCAGCACGCCGGACAGCACCGACCCGCCCTCGAACCCCGCCGCCGCCATCGAGAAGGGGTTGCTCAGCCCCACCACCTGGGCCGCCACCGCGCCGGCGGTCTGGAGGGCGGCCATGAACAGCCGGGCGCCGAGGCCGAGATAGGCGCCGACCAGCGTTTCACCGGCCAGCGCCCGCAGCATCTCCACCGGCTGGTCCGGCATGCGGTCGGGCAGGCCCTCCACCCCCGGCAGCAGCACCAGCGTGACGATGACCGCCAAGGCCGCCCGCACCCGCATCGGCACCGCCGCCTCGCCGAAGCCCGGCAGCAGGCCGATGGCCGCCGCCACCCGCGCCAGCACCAGCAGGCCGCAGTAGATCTCCAGGGTGAGGAACTGGCTCAGGCTGTCCATAGACGCCTACACCTGATCGACGGTCTTGAGTGCCGCCTTGCGGTGCAGCTCGGCATGGCTCAGCACCGGGGTCATCGGGCTGACCCGCTCCAGCAGCGACCGCACGAAGGGCCGCACCTCGGCCCCCACCAGCAGGGCGGGCCAGATTTGCGAGGTGGCGTGCTTCTGGATCTTCAGCCGCACGGCGGTCAGGAACTCCTGCACCTGGCTGGGCGGCATGACGAAGCGGCGGTCGTCGCCCTCCACCACGATGTTGTCGAGCAGCGCCTGCTCCCAGCGCGGGCTGAGCGCGATCACCGAGACGAAGCCGTCCGGCCCGGCCAGACCCTGGTGGATCTGCTGGCCCAGCCGCATCCGCACATGCTCGGTGATCAGCGTGATGTGGCGGGTCCAGCCGACCGCCTCCGCCACCGCCTCGACGATGGCGGGCAGGTTGCGGATCGACACCCGTTCGGAGAGCAACTGCTGCAGAACGCGCTGGAGCACGACCAGCGAGATCTGGCTCGGCACCATGTCGTTGATCAGCTTCTGGTACTCGCGGCCCAGCCCGTCGATCAGCTTCTGCACGGCGGCAAAGGTCAGCAGGGTGGAGAGGTTGTCCTTGATGACCTCGGTCAGGTGGGTGGTGATGACGCTTTCCGGATCGACGACGGTGTAGCCCTTCGCCACCGCCTCCTCATGGCGGGCCGGGTCGATCCATTTGGCTTGCAGGCCGAAGGTCGGCTCGCGCGTCGCGTCGCCGGCGATGTCGGGGACGGCACCGCCGGTCGGGTCGATGGCGAGCAGGTGCTTCGGCCGCACCTCTCCCTTCGCCGCCTCCACCCCCATGATGCTGATGACGTAGCTCTTGGGGGCCAGGAAGCTGGAATCCTTGATGCGGACCGAGGGCAGGACGAAGCCGAACTCGGTGGCGAAGCGCTTGCGAAGCGTCTTCACCTTGGTGGTCAGCGGGCCGTTCTTGTTGAGGATCAGCGGGACGAGGTGGTTGCCGACCTCCACCTTCACCTCGTCGACCTTCAGCATGTCCTCCACCGCCTCTTCCGGGACGGCGGCGGGCGCCTTGCGGCTCTCCTCCAGCTTGGCGAGGGCGGCGGCGCGGGCCTTGCGGCGCGGCGCGTACCAGCCGAGCAGGGCGAAGGCGGCGCCGATGGCGAGGAAGGGCGCCATCGGCAGGCCGGGCGTCAGCGCCAGCGCCACCAGCAGGCCCGACGCCACCAAGAGCGCCTTCGGATAGGCGCCGAGCTGGTCGATCACCGCCTTTTCCGCCGAGCCGACATTGCCGCCCTTGGTCACCAGCAGGCCGGCGGCCAGCGACACCACCAGCGCCGGGATCTGCGTCGCCAGACCGTCACCCACCGTCAGGGTGGTGTAGATCGACGCGGCGTGCTCGAAGCTCATCCCCTTCTGGGCGATGCCGATGGCCATGCCGCCGAGCACGTTGATGACGGTGATGACCAGACCGGCCACCGCGTCGCCGCGCACGAATTTCGAGGCGCCGTCCATGGCGCCGTAGAAGGTGCTCTCGTCCTCCAGCTCCTTGCGGCGGCGGCGCGCCTCGCCCTCGTCGATCATGCCGGCGGAGAGATCGGCGTCGATCGCCATCTGCTTGCCGGGAATGGCGTCGAGCGTGAAGCGGGCGCCGACCTCGGCGATGCGGGTGGCGCCCTTGGTGATGACGACGAAGTTGATGACGACCAGGATGCAGAAGATCACCACGCCGATGACGAAGTTGCCGCCCATCACGAACTGGCTGAAGCCCTGGATGACGTGGCCGGCGGCGGCGTGGCCGTTGTGCCCCTCGCTGAGGATCAGCCGGGTGGATGCGATGTTCAGCGCCAGCCGCAGCATCGTCACCACCAGCAGCACGGTGGGGAAGGAGGAGAAATCCAGCGGCCGCGGGATCCACAGCGACACCATCAGCACCAGCACCGCGACCGAGAAGGACAGCGCCAGTCCGAGATCGAGGAACCAGGACGGCACAGGCAGGAACAGCACCGCCAGCACCAGCAGGATGCCGACCGCGAACAGCACGTCGCGGTTCGCGAGACCGATGTCGCCGATCAGGCCGAACCGGCTGCGGACGTGATCCGTGAGGGTCATGGGGATCCCGGCGGGTTTGTGGAGGGGCGGGTTTGAGGAGGAGAGGCGTTCCGGCAACGATAGGGGGACGCGGTAAAACCGGGATTTAAGGGCGGGCCCGGTTTGGCGTCGGGACAGGAAAGTGGTTGACTAGGAAACAAACCGTCATGTAGTTTCCTAGTCAACAAACGGAGCGGCCTTCCATGAACGCCAACGGCGCGGTTTCCCGGCTGACCGACCATCTCGGCTACTGGATGCGCATGGTATCCAACCATGTCTCCTTCGCCTTCGCCCGCCGCCTGGAGGGCAAG
Source organism: Azospirillum palustre (assembly GCF_002573965.1). Classification (NCBI taxonomy): domain Bacteria; kingdom Pseudomonadati; phylum Pseudomonadota; class Alphaproteobacteria; order Rhodospirillales; family Azospirillaceae; genus Azospirillum; species Azospirillum palustre. The sequence continues at coordinate 286,909 of NZ_PDKW01000038.1, forward strand.
GAGGTGACGGTGGCCGAGTGGGTCATGATGCGGGAGTTGCAGGACGCCGGTCCGCTGGCCCCCAACCGGCTCGCCGGGCGGATGGGCATGACCCGCGGCGCCATCAGCAAGCTGGCCGACCGGCTGGTCGCCAAGGCCCTGGTCACCCGCGACGACGACCCGGCCGACGGCCGCGCCCATGTGCTGGCCCTGTCGGAGGCGGGAAGCTTGCTGGTGCCGGATCTGGCCCGCTTGGCCGACGAGAACGACGAGGCGGCCTTCGCCTGCCTGACGGCGGAGGAACGCGCGCAGCTCGACCGGATTTTGAGGAAGATCGCCGGGGCGCATGGGCTGAAGAGCAGCCCCACCGGCTGATCTCCCCTCGCCCCTGCAAACCCACCGAACCGCAAGACGGAGAGCGCCGATGAACGCGCAGCAGAAGACGATTGCCCAGACCTGCCTCGCCGCGTCGCATGACGGCACGATGAACTTCCCGTCCATCGTCGCCGTGCTGATCGACGCCGGGTTCGAAGGCTATGCCGTCGATTACCGCCGCGGCACCAGCATCTATTATCTGCCGGACGGCGACAGCGTGGAGTTGCCGGCCATCGCGACGCCGACGCCGGTCGCCGCAGCCTTCCGGGCGGACGGGGTCGAGGCGGCGGTGCGCGCGGCGCAGTCCAACGCGCCGGGCTACAGCTACCGCGGCTTCTGCGAGGCGGTGAAGGCGGCCGGATGCGCCGGCTACATGGTGTCCTTCTCCGGCAGGCGGGTGGTCTATTACGGCCGGACCGCGGAATGCCATGTCGAGCATTTCCCGCACTGAACCGGCTTCAGTTCTGCCCCGCCGGCAGCAGCGGCCGGGCCGGGCCGTCGGCGAACAGGCCGGACAGGAAGCTCAGGCGCCCGCGCTCGGCCGCGGTCCAGACCGGGGCGGAGCCGCCGGGGCCGGCGGCCAGCGTCTCCAGATAGCCCAGCGCCCCGGCGACCCAGCGCAGGTTGCCGGTCACCCGCTGGCGATAGGCCTCGCCACGCTCGGACTGGGCGGAGTGATAGCGGGCGATGGCCGTCTCCAGCGAGCCGTGGTCGCGCCGCAGCGCCGACAGGAAGGACGCGGCATAGCGGGCGTTGGCGACCGGATCGAAAGCGGTGACAAGGTCGGGGAAGGCGTCGGGGTGCCAGCGCAAATTCACTTGCAGGCAGCCGACGTCGATGGACTGCACGCCGCGCGCCTGGGTCTCGCGCACAAAGGATATTGCGGCATCGCGCGTCGGAAAGTAATGGGAGCGGCCTTCGGTGTTGACCGTCCAGGGCCAGGCGGTGAACAGCCTATCCTCGGTCCGCCGGCCGGACTCGGTGAAGCCCATCGCCAGCAGCAGATGGTCGGCGATACCCGCCGCCTTCTCCGCATCGAGGATGGCGGCGATGCATTGCGCTTCCGGCGGCAGGGCTTTGGCCGGTGTCTGGGGGGCGGGCTGTTTGGGCGGGGCGTAAAGGGCGGTGCTCCACACCCCGATCTGCGAGAGGTTGGCCGGCGGCGCCGCCGCACCGCCGGCCGGATTTACGAGCAGCCCGAGAAGGGGGACCATGACCGCTCGCAACAGGAGGCGCCGCATCGCCGGGTATCAGTCGATGGCGACGATCAGGTCGCTCAGCCGGTCGGCGTAGGTGGCGAGCGTGCCGTACATGAAGGGCAGCGCCAGCACCGTCACCACCAGGATCGCGACGATCTTCGGCACGAAGGTCAGCGTCATCTCCTGCACCTGGGTCAGCGCCTGCACCAGCGAGATCGACACGCCGACCACCACCGCGACGATCAGCGGCGGGGCGGCGACCAGCAGGGTCGTCCAGATGCCGCTGCGCAGCACCTCCAGCACGTCGGCCTGATTCATGGTGGACTCCTTCTCAAACGCACCCGCTCACACTGCGATGCGCATGATCTCCTGATAGGCCTGGACCATCTTGTCGCGGATGGCGACGACGCTCTGCACCGTCATCTCGGCGGCCAGGACGGAGCGCACGACATCCTGCGCGCTGGCCTTGCCCGACACGGCGGCCAGCGACACCCGCTCGCTCTCCTTCAGCGTGTCGACCGCCTGGGAGATCGACTTGTCGAGGAAACCGCCGAAGTCGCTCTCGGCACTGGCGGCGACCGCGTCGGTCTGACCGGCGGAGGACAGCGGCGAAGCCGCCGCCTGGGTCTCGGCGAGGCCGCTGGAAATCGGGCTGCGGTTGGCGGCGTAGGCGGCGGCGACGCGGCCGACGGACATCTCGATCATGGAACGGCTCCTCAGCTGCGCAGCAGGTCGACGACGCGGGTCATCATCGCGCGCGATTGTTCGATGACGTTCATGCTGGCCTCGAAGGCGCGGCCGGCCTCGCGCATGTCCATCATCTCGACCAGCGGCTGGACGTTGGGCTTCTTGACGTAGCCCTTGTCGTCGGCCGCCGGGTGCGAGGGGTCGTAGGCGAGCTGGAAGTCGCTGCGGTCGCGGCCGATCTGCTTGACCTGCACCAGCTCCGCCCCGACGCCGCGGTCCATCACGCTGTCGAAGGACACCGTCTTGCGGCGGTAGGGATCGCCGCCCTTGGCGGTGGCGGTGCTGTCGGCGTTGGCGAGATTCTCCGCCACCACGCGCAGGCGGGTCGACTGCGCCTGGAGCCCGGCGCCGGCGATCTTCAGCGTGGCGCCGAGGACATCGTTCATCATCGGGTCGTCTCCGTCTTGAATACCGTCAACCGTTCTTCCAGGCCATGCGCAGCATCTGCACATTGCGCTGGAACAGGCTGGTGGTCAGCGCGAAGGCGTCGCGGGTCTCGCTGCCCTTGATCATCTCCTGCTCCAGCGACACCGCGTTGCCGCTGGGCGTCGATTCCCACAGGGCGGCCCTGCCCTCCTCGCGGAAGCCGGCGGTGGAGCGGGTGCTCGCCAGATGCAGGCCGGAGGTGCGGGCGGTCTCCACCGGGCGGATGCCGTCCATCACGCTGTCGAAGGGTTTCAGGTCGCGCGCCTGGTAGTCGGGCGTGTTGGCGTTCACCACATTCTCGGCGACCAGCTTCTGCCGCTGCGCCAGATAGTCCAGCCGCGTGCCGGCAAGCTGAAAGAAACCAATTTTACCCAAATCCATTGCGACCTCGGTCTATCACAACTTGCCGGAACACTGTGCCGGACGATGACCGCGCCCGTTTAAAACCGGATTTAAATTCGCTGCTCTAGGCTGATTCCATCGATGGACATGGTGGAGACAGAAGCGATGCGGGCACTCGCCACCCTGGCCGCGGAATTCGACCGGCTGCCGACGCGCCGGTGGCGCGGGGAAATCCGCTCTGCCGCCGGCATGACGCTGGAGGTCGACGGGTTGCAGCGCGTGCTGTCGGTCGGCGACAAATGCCATGCGGAGACCGTCCGCGGCGGGCGCGTGCTGTGCGAGACCATCGGCTTCCGCAACGGCCGCTCGCTGCTGATGGCGTTCGACAGCCTCGACGGCGTGGCGGAGGGCTGTGCCGCCGTCACCGACGACACCGCCTTCACGCTCAGGCCCGGTCCGGGCTGGCTCGGCCGGGTGGTGAATGCGCTGGGCGAGCCGATCGACGGCAAGGGGCCGCTGGCGAACGGCGAGCATCCGCGATCCTTGCGCCAGCCGCCGCCGGCCGCCTGCGCCCGCCGCCGGGTGGGGGCGCGGCTGGACAGCGGCATCCGGGTAATCGACAGCTTCGTGCCGCTCTGCCGCGGCCAGCGGCTGGGCGTGTTCGCCGGGTCGGGCGTCGGCAAATCGACGCTGCTGGCGATGGTCGCCCGCCATGCCGAGGCTGACGCCATCGTCATCGGCCTGATCGGCGAGCGCGGGCGCGAGGTGCGCGAATTCATCCAGGACGATCTGGGGCCGGAGGGGCTGGCGCGCTCCGTCGTTATCGTTGCTACCTCGGACGAGCCGCCGCTGATGCGCCGGCAGGCGGCACTGCTGACCATGACGGTGGCGGAGGAGATGAGGGACCAGGGAAAGCATGTGCTGTGCCTGATGGACAGCGTCACCCGCTTCGCCATGGCCCAGCGCGAGATCGGGCTGGCCGCCGGCGAGCCGCCGACCGCCAAGAGCTATCCGCCCAGCGTCTTCGCCGAACTGCCCCGCCTGCTGGAACGCGCCGGTCCCGGTCCCGAAGGCTCTGGAGACGGCGACATCACCGCCATCTTCACCGTTCTGGTCGATGGCGACGACCATGACGAACCCATCGCCGACGCGGTGCGCGGCATCCTCGACGGGCATCTGGTGCTCGACCGCAGGATCGCCGAGCAGGGGCGCTATCCCGCCGTCAACCTGCTGCGCAGCGTGTCGCGCAGCCTGCCCGGCTGCCACGACGCGCGCGAGAACCGCATCGTCGGCCGCGCCCGCGCGCTGGCCGCCGGCTATGACGGCATGAAGGAGATGATCCGGCTCGGCGCCTACAAGCGCGGCACCGATCCGGAGACCGACGCCGCCATCGACCTGCACCCCCGGCTGGAGGATTTCCTGCGCCAGGGCAAGGACGACCCCTCCCCCTCCGCCGACAGCTTCGCCCGGCTGGAGTCGCTGCTCGCCGCCCTCGGAGACCACGCATGAGCGTCAATACCCCAACCATCGACAGGAGACTGGCCGCCCAGGCCGTCAGCCCGCCGACCGCCCAGCGCAAGGCCGCCGCCGAGCCGGAGGAGACGCTGGCCGACAGGATGAGCGTCGGCTTCGACGATCTGCTCGACGTGGTCAACCCGCTCCAGCAATTGCCGGTGGTGTCGTCGGTCTACCGCGAGGCGACGGGCGAGGAGATTTCGATCCCGGCGCGGCTGGCCGGCGGCTTCCTGTTCGGCGGGCTGCCCGGCCTGATCGGCACCGCCGCCATGGTCGCCTTCGAGGAGGTTACCGGCGACAGCGTGCTTGGCCATATCGGCAGCCTGCTGGAGGAGGGGGCGGAGACCGCCGCGGCGGAGCAGCCGCCGGCAGGGATGCTGCCCTGGATGGGCGGTGGCAGCGGCGGCGATCCCGCCCTGCCCTCCCCGCAATCGCTGGCGGAGGCCCTGCGCCGCAAATCGGCACCGGCGGCGGAAACGGCGGCGACAGCAGGGGCACCGGCGGGAACCGAACAGCCGGCGCCGCAGCTGCTGGCGAAGCTGTACAGCCTGGAGGCGACGGCCAGGTCGGCCACGCCGGGGATGGCGCGCACGGCGTCGTGACCAACCCCAGCTTGCGCGGCACCGCCGGGCGCGGTTCAATGATCCGGAACCGGGAGGCTTCGGAGCGGGCGGTCGGACGATGGATGCAGGCAACGGCATGGGAAAGGGACGGCGGCGGCTGTGGCTGCTGGTCGGCCATGGCGCGGTGGGGCTGGCCACCGCCGGGGCCTTCCTGCCGATCCTGCCCACCGTCCCCTTCCTGCTGGTCGCCGGCTGGGCCTATGCCCGCGGCAATCCCGAACTGCGCGAGCGGATGCGCAACGACCCGCGGTTCGGCCGCGCCATCCGCGAGTGGCAGGACCGCGGCGCCATTCCGGTGAAGGCGAAGGTCATGGCGGTCGGCGGCATGTCGTCCAGCTTCGCCGTCCTGGCCCTGTCGTCCCCCGGCTACCCGGTGCTCGCCGGCACCGGGCTGGTCATGATGGGTGCCGCCGCTTACGTGGTGTCCCGCCCGCCGCCATCAGGCGGATAGAGCGGGCGGATCGCCGTCGCCTGCGGTCACCACCCCAGCCATTTGCCGTATTCGTGAACGACGTCCTGCGTGATCGCCTCGCGGCTGGTGCGGTCGGGGGGCAGCTGCTTGTGCAGGCCGCCGCGCAGGATCACCTCGACCCGGCGCTGCCAGGGGTCGGTGTCGTCCTCCAGCGCCGGCAGGGCCAGGGTCAGCGGGTGATAGGCGCGGGCGCGGATGGTATAGGAGAACTCCTCCTGCCCGTCGCGCAGGACGGTCAGGCCGGCGCTGAAGGCCGAGGACTCGATCTCCACCCGCCGGCCCAGCCGTTCCAGCTCCACCGCCACGTCGCGCAAGGCCGGCTGGACCGTCTCGGCGATGAAGCGGGCCACCTCGCGCCGGGCAGCGCCGCCGCCGGGGGGAATGGCGACCTGCACCGCCGTGCGGCGGCCGACCATGGCGCCGAGCCGCTGGCGCCAGTCGTCCCCGGCGGCGGGCAGTGCCGGCATAGCCTCCGCCTCCGCGCCGGGCGCCAGCGATTCGCGGACGGTGCGGCGGTCCCGCAAGATGCCGCGCTCCTCGCGCAGGCTGATCACCAGGCTGACGCACATCAGCACCATGACGATGGTGAAGGGCAGCGCCGTGGTCACCGCCGCCGTCTGCAGCGCCTGCAACCCGCCGACCAGCAGCAGCACGGCGGCGACGGCGCCCGACAGCACCGCCCAGAAGATGCGGGTCGCGATGGGCGGATCCTGGTTGCCGCCGGAACCGATGATGTCGATGACCAGCGCCCCGGAATCGGCCGAGGTGACGAAGAAGCAAACGACCATCAGCGTGCCGAGGGCGGAGGTGATCGTGCTCAGCGGCAGCCGGTCCAGCATCACGAACAGCGCCGTCGGCACGCTGTCGGCCACCGCCTTGGCCATGCCGCCGCCGTCGAACATCTCCATGTGGATGGCGGTCTCGCCGAAGACGGTGAACCAGACGAAGGTCAGGGCGACCGGGGCGAACAGCACGCCGCCGATGAATTCGCGGATGGTGCGGCCGCGCGACACGCGGGCGATGAACATGCCGACGAAGGGCGCCCAGGAAATCCACCAGCCCCAATAGAACATCGTCCAGCTCGCCTGCCACTCCGCACCGGAATAGGGCAGCGTGCGGAAGCTGGTGTAGGGAAGCGTCCACAGATAGCGGCCGATATTCTCCACCAGGGTGGAGAGCAGGAACACCGTCGGGCCGAGCAGGAAGACGAAGGCCAGCAGCAGAAGCCCGCCCAGCATGTTCAGCTCGCTCAGGCGGCGGATGCCCTTGCCGACGCCGCTGACGGCGGACACGGTGGCGATTGCGGTGATGACCACGAGCAGCACCATCTGCTGCGTCGTGCCGACGCCGAGCAGGCCGAGATAGGCGAAGCCGGCATTGATCTGGGTGACGCCGAGGCCGAGCGAGGTGGCGATGCCGAACAGGGTGCCGACGATTGCGGTGATGTCGACGATGTGACCCGGCCAGCCGCGGATGCGGTCGCCGAGCAGCGGGTAGAGCGCCGAGCGGATGGTCAGCGGCAGATCGTGGCGATAGGCGAAATAGCCGAGCGCCAGCCCGACGACGATGTAGATGCCCCAGGCATGCAGGCCCCAATGCAGGAAGGCCAGGTTCATCGCCTCGCGCGCGGCGTCCGGGGTTCCGCCCTCGCCGATGCGCGGATTGGCGAAGTGGAGCATCGGCTCGGCCACGCCGTAGAACAGCAGGCCGATGCCCATGCCGGCGCTGAACAGCATAGCGAACCATGTGGGGTAGCTGAATTCCGGCTCGTCATCGTCCTTGCCCAGCTTGATCGCGCTGTAGGGGCTGAGGAAAAGCCAGAGGGTGAACAGCAGGAAGCCCGCCACGCTCAGCACATAGAACCAGCCGAAATTACCGACGATGGCCGCCTGGACCGCCGACACCCGGGCGCCGAAGGACTCGGTGAACAGCGACGCGACCGCGACGAAGAACAGAATCAATCCTCCGGCAGTGAAGGATACCGTCTTGTTGATTCCTTGCATGATGGCACTCCGAAACAAGCCCGCCCTAGCGCAAGCGTGACGAGACGCTCACGGCACAACGAAGCGGATGAGTGAATGTTGCGGGCCCGGAGAGAAAAGCCGGCAATCGGCAACCGGGCGCATATTGCTCGCACAACGGGAGTCGCGCGTCCGCACAAAATCGAGCGCCGGATCATACATATTCGCGCGGTCCGGTCAAACAACTTAGCCTCCGCACTCTGGACAGTCTGCGGAACTGATTTTCAAATCGGTGCAAAAATCCTTTGGAATACCGTCTCTTTATGAAGATGGTCATAGACTGTATTGATGAACCGGTCCGGCAGTTCACACAGAGGTTCGAGGACCACATAGGAAAAGGGGCCGCCGTTTCCGGCAGCCCCCCTCATTTTTCGAAATCCGGCAATCGCGGTCAGGCCGCGGCATGCCCCTGCCCCGGATGGCCCAGGCGGGCCAGCGTCGCCGGTTCGATGGCCACGTGCAGGTGGGCGTGGCTGTCGTCGTCGCGGCGGCCGACCACCTCGCCATGGGCGTAGAGCCAGGCGAGCGTCGCCCCGTCGCCATGCTCGACATCCAGCTCCACCAGTTCGCGGCCGGCGGTCATCCGCCCGTCGAGGATGCCGAACAGCGTGTCCAGACGCTCACCGGTCGCGGCGGACAGCGCACAGGCGTTGCCGTCCCGCCCGGCACGGGCAAGCACGGCGTCACGCTCCGCCCCGGCCAGCAAATCGATCTTGTTGGAGACCTCGACCACGCGCGGGTCGCGCTCCGGATCGATGCCGAGGTCGGCCAGGATCGCCTCCACGTCGGCCTTCTGGGCTTCGGTGTCGGGGTGGGCGATGTCGCGGACATGCAGGATGATGTCGGCCGACTGCACCTCCTCCAGCGTGGCACGGAAGGCCGCGACCAGATGGGTCGGCAGGTCGGAGATGAAACCGACCGTGTCGGACAGGATCACCTTGCGCCCCGACGGCAGGACGACCTGCCGCATGGTCGGATCCAGCGTCGCGAACAGCAGGTCCTTCGCGAACACGTCGGCGCCGGCCATCCGGTTGAACAGGGTGGACTTGCCGGCGTTGGTGTAGCCGACCAGCGCCACCACCGGATAGGGCACCTTGGCGCGCGCCTTGCGGTGCAGGCCGCGGGTGCGGCGGACGTCGTCCAGCTCCCGCTTGATCTTGACGATGCGGTTGCCGATCAGCCGGCGGTCAAGCTCCAGCTGCGATTCGCCGGGGCCGCCGAGGAAGCCGAAGCCGCCGCGCTGGCGCTCAAGGTGGGTCCAGGACCGGACGAGCCGCGACTTCTGGTAGGTCAGCGACGCCAGCTCGACCTGAAGCTGGCCTTCATGGGTGCGGGCGCGGGCGCCGAAGATCTCCAGGATCAGGCCGGTGCGGTCGATGACCTTGGCGCCGAAGGCCCGTTCCAGATTGCGCTGCTGCACCGGGGTCAGCAGATGGTCGACGATGACGAGGTCGATGGCCTCGCCCGCCTCGCGCGCGTCTTCCAGCAGCTTGGCCTGCTGCTCGATGGCGCCGCCGCCCAGCAGGGTGGCCGGGCGTGGCTGGCTGACCTTGACGACGGCGGCCTGCGCCACCTCGAGCCCGATGGCCGCAGCAAGACCGACCGCCTCCTCCAGCGAGGCTTCGGGGCTGCGGGCGTTTTCCACGCCGCGCAGGACCGGGTGCAGGACGAGGGCGCGGCTCAAATTCGACCGCTGGATTTGGATGGTTTTGGAGTCAGTGTTCTGATGCGTACCCATGGGGTTCCTTGTGGCCGCCCGACGCCGGATGCGCGGGGCATGCGCGCACCCTTGGCGGATGCTGCGCTCGGAATTGGGAAAAAGGGGGTCCTCTCCGATCCCACCGGCGGCGCCGCGGCACGGGGGAGGGTCGCGGCAGCCTGCGCGTCACGGGATCGGAGAGGATGGCGCCGGCACTCCCGCAGCGGGGGGCCGAACCGAGGAACTTAGATCAACGGAAGATCACCGGAGTTGCCGCGCCGGCCTGGACATGGCCTCGTCACGCGGGATCGTACTTGGATCGCGGCGTCACCGCCGACACTCGGTTAGATGTGAAGTTCGCCGCTCGAAACAAGGGCGTGGGAGCGAGATTTGTGCCGCCCCCTCACCAGCCCATGTTGTTGCGGGAGGTCTGCTCGATGGTCTTGATGTGGGCCAGCCCCGGCAGGATTTCCGAGCGGATGAACTCCAGCCGCCGCACCGGGCCGCCGCCGCGCGAGAAGCGGTGCTTCCACAAATTCATCTTCACCGCCAGGCCGCACAGCACCCCGCCGATGGTCAGGTGATGGGTGACGATCAGGTCGCGGATGCTGCGGAAACTCTCCGGGTTGATGTCGCGCCAGAAATCGCGGGAGCGGTTGTCGAAGCTCTCGAAGCGCCCGGTGATCGAGGTGGCGATGTCGGTCAGGTCATGGCCGATCTCGTCCAGCATGCGGCCCTGGCGGGCGTCGCGGCGCACCTCGCTGACCTGATACAGCTCCGCCATCCAGCCGAGGAAGCCCTGCACATCGGGCACGATGTCGTCCAGGCAGCGCTTGAAATAGGCCAGCGACAGGAAGATGTCGGCATAATCCTCAAGGAAGGCCGGGATCTCCCCCAGCGGAATGTCGAGCCGGTCGGCGGTCAGCTGCAGGCGGCGCCGCGCCTCCTCCACGTCGGGCTGGGCGAACAGGCGGACCAGTTCGTCCATGCTGGCGATGTCGGCCCCCTGCACGCCATAGACATGCTCCACCAGCGGCCGGGTGAAGACGCGCATGTAGCTGGTCAGCTCGGCCCGCTTGGCGGCCGACAGGCGGAGCGCCGCCGCCTCCTCCACGTCGATGTTCAGGCGGCGCAGCTCCAGCCGCAGGCTGTAGACGTCGAAGCTGGCCGCCTCGCCGATCTGCACGATCTTGCGCAGGTCGCGGCGGAATTCCGGGCCGTCGATGCCGAAGCATTTCGACAGCTGGTCGATGCGGATCTGGCCGCTGCCGGTCTGGGCGTCGTTGAACAGCTCCGCCACCGTCTCCAGCCGGACATTCTTGATCAGCCGCGCCCGGCGCAGCCCCGGCGTTTCCAGCGGCAGGATCGACAGCGGCAGGATGTGCAGCGCGTCACGCCCGTCATCCTCGTCCTCCGCGGACGCACCGCGCAGAGCCACGGCGGCGGCCCCGGTGGTGGCGGGCGGACGGATGCGGTCGCGGGACCTGCGGTCCGGTGGGGTGCCGGATGGCGTCTGCACGGCTGGACTCCTCCCGCTCGGGCGAGCCCCGCGGCCCTGTCAGAAGCGCGGGAACCTCATCAGCGTCATGGTGATGGACGGATCGATGGAGATGACCGAGGCCCGTCCGCTGCGGGAGATCGGCCCGATCGACGGCATGGCGGCGGTGGCGGCGGCGCTGCCGTTCTGCATGTCGTACATCGCGGCGAAGCGGTCGAGGAACTTGGCGACCTTGTCCGGGCTTTTGAGGTCGGCGATGTCCATCCGCTTTTCCAAGAGAGCCTTCTGCTTGTCGACATCCAGCAGCGCCGTCTGGTCGGGCAGCCCCAGCGTGGTGTAGACCACCTTGCGCAGGGCATTGTCGGCCATGACCTGATACCAGTTGGTGATGTTCGCCGACCGCCGCTGGAAATAGAGGCCGAGCCGCACCGCCGGGTTCCTGTCCTCCGATTCCACCTCCAGCGTCACGGCGACATAGCGGTCGACGATGGCCTGGACGACGGCCGGCTGCTTCAGGTTGGCGCCGCCATTCTCGGCGAAGCCCAGGATGGTCGCCATCTCGCGGAACTTGGTGTCGCTCATCCGGTTGGCGGTCGAATACTGGTCGCTCACCCCTTCTTCCAGCACCTTGCGGATCAGGCCGCGCGACTTGGCCTGACTACCGAGGTCGAAGGCGTCGAGGACGAAGCGGTAGAGCTTGTCGTCCTTCATGAAGTCTTCGGTGCTGGCGATCTTGCCGATGTTGTCCTGGAAATAGGTGATGGCGCGCTGCACCGCCGGCCGGCTGCGCACCGCCTGTTCGTAGCGGTCGTGGTTCTTGCTGACCATCCGCAGATCGACGAGCGTCGTCATGCCTCGACCTCCCCGCCCCGGCCGTCCTTGTCCTGCGGGAGGACGGGATCCTCGTCGGCCGCATCGGTTTCGGCGCCGTAGCCGGCGGGGATGCGCATGATGACCTCCCCGGTCGCGGTGTCGAGCACCTCGGTGTAGAGCCGCCTCGTGTCGGGATCGAGGTTGACGCGGTAGGGCCGGGCGGCGTGCTTCGCCTCCGCGTCGGCCGCATCCGTTTTCGCGGCAGCGGTCTTTTGGGCCCGCTCGACCGCCTCCACCGGCTTGGCCGTCTCGGCCTGGGCGGCGCGCAGCCGGTCGGCCTGACGCTGGCGCGCTTCCGCGATGATGTCGGCGCTGGTGGTGGTGGCGCGGTCGCCGGACGGGCCGGTCACGCCGGTGACGGGGGTCGGCATGGCGTCATCCTCCCGCGTGATGGCCGATCCCGTCCGCCTGGAAGGAGGCCGCCGGGGCGGAAGGCGTCGCAGAGGGGGACGCGGCGGGCGGCGGCGCCAGCAGCGTACCTTCATACTCCATCACCGGACGCAGGGCGGACAGCGCCTTGTAATAGTCGCGCTCGCCGACATGGCCCATGGCGCGGGCGATACGGTCCTGGATGTCGGGGCGGGCGAAGGCGGTGTAGAGCTGCGCCATCATCGCCGCCACGGCACCGCTGCCGTTGGCGGCGACCTCGGGATCGAGCAGCATGCTCTGGATCAGGAAATAGGCGCGGCGCACCGGGGTCACCGCATCCTCTTCCTGGAGGATGTCGCTGCCGCGGATGATCTGGGCGAAGTTGGAGATCGTCAGGGTGTAGCGGCGGTTCTCGTTCTGCACGACGCAGCCGTTGATCACCACCCGCTCGCACGGCTTCAGGCGCAGCTTAAGTGCCATAGGACAGATCCTCCGTCGCCAGTTCCAGCGCGGGCGAAACAGCTTGCGCCGCCCCTTGCAGGCCCTGCATCACCGAGCGGTTGATGTGGAGCAGCAGGTCGATGCCGCCCTCGCCGCGCAGAACCCGCTGGGTGTTGCGGTTCACCGCGAAGGAGAGCGAAATCAGTCCGGCGCGCAATGCCTCCGGCAGGGCGTTGCCGTCCTCCAGCAGGTCGGCGCGGAGCGTGTTCCACAGCTCCAGGTTCCGCCACAGCGCGTCCTTCAGCGCGGCGGAGCGCCAGTCGGCGTCGCGGTTGTTCTCCAGCGCCAGGGTGATCCGCAGGAACACCCGGTACTCGATCTTTCGCGGATCGTCGCACTCGGCGATGGTCTGGTGATAGGCGGCGATGCTCATGGGCGCACCCCTGCGGTGGGGTCCTTGGCGGCGGGAAGCCGGACCGGTTGCGGTGGGTTTGATGGCGGAGGCGGATGGCCGCTCCGTCCGGCGACGGGTGTCGTGAACGGGCATGGCCGGCGGGGCGGCGCCATCGTCCAGGGGTTCGGACGATGGCGCCGCCCACGAGGGGACTTAGCGGAACAGCGACAGGATGTTCTGCGGACCCTGGTTGGCGATGGACAGAGCCTGGATGGCGAGCTGCTGCTGGACCTGAAGGGCCTGCAGGCGGCTCGATTCCTCGTTCATGTCGGCATCGACCAGGGCGCCGATGCCCTTGTTCATCGAGTCGGTCAGCTTCGACACGAAGTCGTTCTGCACCGACACGCGGTTCTCGATGGAACCGATGACCGCCGCCTTGCCGATGGCGCTGTCGAGCAGCTTGTTGATGACCGTCAGTGATTCCGACGCATTGTTCACCACGTCGATCTGGGTCAGGTCGGCCAGACCGCCGAAGGCGTCGCTTTCGGACGAGTTCACCCACAGGTTCGAGACCTTGGCGGTGAAGTTGCCGTCGGTGTTCTTGTCCTGGTCGGTGAATTCCAGCTTGTCGCCGGTGAAGGCCACCTGGAAATCGGCGCCGGCCGCCGTCAGCGCCGTGTTCACGGCGGTGGTGATGTTGGTCTGGGTGGTCGCCAGATCGGTGTCGTAGGTCTGCGCGCTGAGATCGACCGAGACGTCGGTCTTGACGCCGGCCTCGTTGGTGACGGTCAGCGTCAGGCTGCTGAGGCCGAGATTCTGCCCGTCGATGAAGGTGGCGCCCGGCGCGCCCAGCGTGATGCCGACCGACGCCTTCAGGGCCTTGGTCGAATCGACCTGCTGCTCGATGGTCGCCTTGCCGACGATCGATTCCACGCGCATGTCCTGGCGCTGGAACTCGATGTAGCTGGGATCGACCGCCCCGTCGCTGCGGCTCAGCGAGGCCAGGATCGAGACGTCCTTGTCCTTGGCCGTGCCGTCGTTCGAATAGGTGACGCGCAGCAGGTTGTCGCCGTTGAAGGAGGCGTCGGCGGCGGCACCCTTGATCAGCTTCACCAGCTGGTCGACGTCGTTCTGGATCAGCGACTTGTCGACGCCGTTGGTCTGGCCGGCGATGACGCGGGCCTTCAGCGTCTGAAGGTTCTCGACGATGTTCTTGGACGCCACCGACGCGGTGTTGGTGGTGCCGGACCCCAGCTCCAGCGATTCCTTGACCGCCTTGAAGCCGGCGACGTCGGCCTTCATGGTGGTGGCGATCGACCAGTAGGCGGCATTGTCCTTGGCGTTGTTGACCTTCAGGCCGGTCGAGATGCGGTCCTGCGTGGTCTCCAGATCCCCGGTCACGCGACGCAGGGTCTGCAGCGCGGTCATGGCGGAGGTGTTCGTCATAATCGAGGCCATGGGTATCTCCATTCGCGAGATGCATGGCGCCTTTCTGACGCCGGGGCCAATCACGCCGGCCTTCCCGATCTGTTGTGCGGGGGCGCGAGCGGCGAATTCGAGGATGACCGGGCCGGTTTAAGCCGGGGTAAAAAATCGGAAGCGTTCGGGGCGGACGGTGTTTTCGGCAGACGGCGTTCGGTGGTCGGCGGGCAGACGATTTGAAGCGAACGATCAGCGCCCGACGGCGCGGGCGGCGGCGCGGGAGACCACCGGCGGGATGAAGGGCACGCGGGGAGCGGCCAGCGCGCCGGCGTTCGACCAGCGGTCCAGCATCAGCTGGCCACGGTCGGGGGCGACATGGTCGGGCGGCGCCTCGAACTTGTAGCCGCGGCCATAGACCGTCTCGATGTAGCGGCCGCCGCCGGTCGCCGTGTCGATCTTCTTGCGCAGCTTGCAGATATAGACGTCGATCACCTTGTCGAGCGGGTCGGAGCCGGACAGACCGTAGACCTCCTCATAGATGTGTTCTTTCGACACCACGCGGCGGTGGTTGAGGGCCAGCACCGACAGGATGGCGTGTTCGCGCTGGCTGAGGCGCAGGCGTTCGCCGTCCACCTCCGGATCGCGGCCGTCGAGGAAGACGGTCAGGCGGCCCACCGTCACCGCGTTGCTGGTCAGCCCGTAGGAGCGGCGGCGGATCGCCTCCAGCCGGGCGCGGATTTCGGTGCTGACGACCGGCTTCACCAGCACGTCGTCGGCCCCGGCCCGCAGGATGCCGGCGGTGGTGTTGGCGCAGCGGCGCTCGATCAGGCAGATGATCGCGGCGGTGACGTTGCGGGCGCGCAGCATGGCGACGCAGGCTTCGGTGTCGCCGACATCGCCGATGATGATCGCGTCATGGGTGATATCGACGGAGCCATGCCCGCCCACCAGATCGCGCAGTCCATTCAGGTCCAGGCGGTCATGGTTAACCTTGCACAGGGCGAGTTGCTTGCCGATGGCGTCGGCAATCAGATCGGCTGGCTCAATCAGCAAAGCCTGCATTGGATTCTCCATTGTCGAGCAAGCGCAGATAAAGCATTGTTTTTTACGCAATTGCGCTGATGTCACATGCTTATCACAGCCTCAAAAGAACCTATCGAAAGGTAGCATGTCAACAGATTGGGTTACCCGGATAGACATAGGCACGACCCTGGTTTTACGTGGTTTTAATGGTTCCGATCTACTAAAGACTGGATAAATTTTTATTCATGTGGGGTTTTACTTGGAAATTCTGCACGAATTTCGAGTGATCGCCATAAACAACCATTAATTCGCCCGCCCCCTATGGTTAACGTTAGTGACGAAACAGAAAACCAGCGCTTACAAACATGAACGCTGGTTTAACCCTGATGTCCTAGGGTCCCCGGGCACCCGCGTTTGAGGAGGCTCCATGTCCGGAACGACGCTGTCCGTCCTTGGGGCGACCGCAGCCGCTGCTTGCCTGCTTGCGCTCGGAGGCTGTGCGCAATTGTCGCAGGCGCCCGACAGCGATTACCGCCAAGCCCTTGAAAAAGCGCTGACCGCCGGCCGGTGCGACGGCGACGCCGTGCGCGACCTGTGGTCGGCCTATGGGCGCTGGTATGGAGTCGCGTCGTCCATCGCCGGTCATCCGAAGACCGACGAGGCCGCCGCCCTGCTGCGCCAGGGCGACCAGTTCCGCATCCTGAACTGCCCGGAGGTGGCGCGCGCGTCCTACCAGACGCTGATCCGCCGTTTTCCGGAAGACGGCTTCGCCCCGCTGCGCGAGGCGGCGCGGACGTCATTGCGGTCGCTGCCGGCCCCTCCCCCGGTTGCGGGCGGGCCGATCCCGGTCAGGCCACCGGCGGAGATTTGAGCGTCCTGCACCGACGGCCCTCGATCCTGACCGGTCGGGATCGGAGGCTTCGGCGGCATGGGCCGCCGCCCCGCCGGTTGGCAGGGCCAGCGCTCGTCATCGACGACCGCCGGTATCACCCGTCGATCGGGGCCAGCAGATAGTCCAGATCGTCGGCGGTCAACAGGTCCTCCGCCGCCCGGTCCCGGTCGTAGACGGCCTCGCCCAGCCGGCGCTTGCGTTCCTGAAGCTGGACCATGCGCTCCTCCACCGTGCCGGCGGTGACCAGCTTGTAGACGAAGACCGGCTTGTCCTGGCCGATGCGGTGGGCGCGGTCGGTGGCCTGATCCTCCACCGCCGGGTTCCACCACGGATCGTAATGGATCACCGTGTCGGCGGCGGTCAGGTTCAGACCGGTGCCGCCCGCCTTCAGGCTGACGAGGAACAGCGGCACCTCGCCCGCCTGGAACCGCCGGATCGGCGTCTCGCGGTCGCGGCTGTCGCCGGTCAGTTCGACGAAGGGGATGGCGAGCCGCTCCAGCTCCGGCCGGATCAGGTCGAACATCGAGGTGAACTGCGAGAACAGCAGGATGCGGCGGCCATCGGCCAGAAGTTCCGGCAGCATTTCCAGCAGGCGGTCCAGCTTGGCCGACGACGCGCCCTTCGCCACGCGCCTGCGCGCGGTTTCCAGCTTCACCAGCCGCGGATCGCAGCAGACCTGCCGCAGCTTCAGCAGCGCATCCAGGATGGTGATGTGGCTGCGCGCCAGCCCCTTCAGCGCCACCTCCTCGCGCACCCGCTTGTCCATGGCCAGGCGGATGGTCTCATACAGGTCGCGCTGGCTGTCGCCGGGCTCCACCGTCTCGACGATCTCGGTCTTCGGCGGCAGGTCGGCCGCCACCTGCTCCTTGGTCCGGCGCAGCAGGAAGGGGCGGACGCGGCGGGCCAGCACACGCTGGCGCCCGGCGTCGCCGTGCTTCTCGATGGGCGTGCGGAAGGTGCGGCGGAAGCCGGTGCGGTCGCCGAACAGCGACGGCACGCAGACCGCGAACAGCGCCCACAGCTCGTCCAGATTGTTCTCTACCGGGGTGCCGGTCAGGCACAGGCGCTGACGCGCCTCCAGCGCCTGCGCCGCCTTGTAGGACTGGCCGGCGGGATTCTTCAGATACTGCGCCTCGTCGAAGATAGCCATGTGCCAGGGCTGCGCCGCCAGCACCTCGCGGTCGCGCGGCAGCAGGGCGTAGGAGGTCACCACCAGATCGTGATCGGCCAACGAACCGTGCGCCGCCTTGCGCTGCGGACCGTGCAGCACCAGGGTGCGCAGGGTCGGGGCGAAGCGCTGGACCTCGGCCCGCCAGTTGCCGAGCACGCTGGTCGGCGCGATCAGCAGGCTGGGGCGGTCGAGCCGCCCGGCCTCCTTCTCCGTCAGAAGATGGGCCAGCGCCTGCAAGGTCTTGCCCAGCCCCATGTCGTCGGCCAGGATGCCGCCGAAGCCGTGGCCGCCCAGGAATTGCAGCCAGTCCAGCCCCGTCCGCTGATAGGGGCGCAGGATGGCGTTCAGCCCCTGCGGGGGCGCCACCGCCGGCACGCCGCCCGCCTCGCGCAGGGCCCGCCCCATGTCGCGCACGGCATCGGCGCCCAGCAGCGGAATGCCGGCCGCCGACGCCGCATCCTCCAACGCCGACAGGTCGCCCAGATGGGACCGGCCGATCCGCAGTTCTCCGCCGCCGGGTTGCAGGCCGAACAGCTCCATCAGCACGCCGATCATCGGCGTCAGCCGCTCGACATCCAGCGGGATGTAGCGGCTGGCGCCGACCCGCACGAACATCGTCCCCGACGGCGCAAGCTGCTCCAGCACCGCCGCCAGACCCAGCTCCCGTCCAGTGCGGGCAGCCGCGCCGTCGCTCTCCCCGTCCTCATGGAACTCGTCGTCCAGCAGGTCCGGATCGATCCGGGACAGCGCGTCGATCACCTCGCGCAGGATGGGCAGCAGGTCGATGCGCTCGCCGCCGACATCGACGCCCAGCGACAGGCTGAACCAGTCGATGCCGGATCCGTCGCCGACCTCGAATGCCCAATCCTTCGGCGCGTCCAGAACCTCGAAGGGGAAATCCGGGGCGACCTCGACGATCCAGCCGGCGGCCTTCAGTTCCGGCAGACTGAAATGGCAGAAATTCAGCCAGATCGACCGTTCCTCGAACTCGTCGCCCGGCGCCGCGAACAGCTCGTCCCGGACCGGTTGGGCGCTGCCGACACTGAGCGGCAGCGGCGGAACGTCGAGGCCGGTCTCCTTCAAGCGCTTGACCGCCTTCTTCTCCTCCGCCGGCCGCCGCTCGGCGGTGACCAGGGTGCCGTCCTCCATCCATTGCAGCGGCGGCCCGCCCCGCTTCCAATGCAGGCGGATGCCGGCATAGTCGAACTGCAAATCGGCGACCGCGATCTCGGGAGCCTCCATCATCCCATAGCCCGACCGCCCATAGCCCGACTGATAAAGGCCGTACAGTCCCGCCGGCCGCGCCGCCGCCAGCCGCAGCACCGGCCGGGGCAGGACCCGGCGCCGTTCCGCCCGCGCCGGGGGATCCGGCAGCACCGGCAGGCGGTCGCCGAACCGCTCCGCCTCGGCCCGGAAGACGGCGACCTCTCCCGGCGGCAGCGGCGGGGCCGCCAGCAGGGCGGCTGCGATGTGCGGAGACACCGCCACCGCCTCGACCGGGCCGCAGGCGGCCTCCGCCGGATCGACATAGAGCAGCGGCACGGTCGGCAGCACGACCGCGGGCGGCATGCCGTCGGATTTCGGTTCGATCGCGACGGTGAAGCGCTGGTTGCCGGCGCCGTCGGTTTCCCAGCGCGGCGTGCCGGACAAAGCCGGGCCGGGGCGCAACGGTTCCCCGTTACGGAAATCCTGCCAATAGAGCCGCCCGGTGCGCAACAGGCGCTCGACCAGCCAGGGAGCGCTTTCAGGCGGCAGCAGGATGCCGTGCGAAGCGGTCTCCCCGTTGCGCGACACTGCATTCAGCAGGTCATGGTCCGCCGGGGTGACGAACTTCGCCGTCTTCAAGGCTTTGAATTCACTGACGTCATACGCCTTGTCGTCATTGCCGAACTGGCCGTCCTTGCGCAGGGTGACGGAGACGATGCGGAGCAGGGGCCCCCGCTCGCCGGACCGCGATGCGCCGAGGCCCAGCACATAGATCAGCCGCTTGCGCACGGTGTCGGCATACTGGTCCGTGCCATCGCGCAGCGCCGCTGCGGCCAGCCGCGACAGCAGGTCCTTCACCGGCGCCGAAAGTCCGGCGTCCGCCGGAACCGGCTGTTGCTGGCCGGCGCCCGCGAACCGGACCGGCAGCGATGCCGGCGCCCGGGCCGGCTGGGCGGGCGGCGGCTTGCGGGAGCGCTCGTCCCAGGCCAGCATCGCCGCGACGACATGCTTGCAGTTGTAGCCCACCGGACAGTCGCAGTCGCCGTCCAGCACCCGCAACATGCCGTTGACGAGTTTGACGGTGATGTCCTGCCGATAGAGTGCACCCCCCGATCCCCGGACCGCCGCCGTCACGGTCCAGCCATCGCCGGACTCTGGGTGCGCCTCGATCTGCTTGACGCGGCCCTCCCGCCAATATTGCCGTCCCCGCTCGAAAGCACCGGGATCGGTCAGGCGGCGAAGATCGGAAAGATCAAACACGCAGCTCCCTCATCTCGGCCGGCCGGATCGCTGGAACGGGCGGACGGCGGTTGGAAGAGGCGCATTATCGGCAGCCGCCCCACTGGCCGCAAGCTGCGGCGCGGCAGCGCTTGCGATGTTCGCGGCGAAGCGGCCCGGAAACGGCGAAGGCCGCCAACCCGTTCCGGTTGGCGGCCTTCAGAATGGTGGTCCCGACTGGGATTGAACCAGTGACCCCTACGATGTCAACGTAGTGCTCTCCCGCTGAGCTACGAGACCACGGGAACCCTATGAACTGTCGCTCCAGATCATGGAGCGGGCGAAGGGATTCGAACCCTCGACCCCAACCTTGGCAAGGTTGTGCTCTACCCCTGAGCTACGCCCGCAAAGTGGCGCGAGTGACGGGACTTGAACCCGCGGCCTCCGGCGTGACAGGCCGGCGCTCTAACCAACTGAGCTACACCCGCGCTGAGGAGCGGCGCCTTATACAAGGCTTCACCCCGACAGACAAGACCTAAACCTACCCAAACTCTTCAGAAGTGGTGGAGCCAATCGGGATCGAACCGATGACCTCTACAATGCCATTGTAGCGCTCTCCCAGCTGAGCTATGGCCCCACTATACTTCTGCACCTCTACACCAACACTTGAAGTGTTGGTGCGCTTGGAGGGACTCGAACCCCCACGGCCTTTCAGCCACTAGGACCTGAACCTAGCGCGTCTACCAATTCCGCCACAAGCGCTTTTCCCCGCACCGCGTTGGGCGCCGCGGGGAGCGCTTATGTAGCGGGATGGATCGCGGCCCGCAAGCAGAGAATTCACTCTCCGCGCATTTTTTTCCTAAGCCCGTTCCGGCGGGCCAGAAGCGCCAGTCCGACCCCCACCGCCGCCGCCGCGGCCACCCCGGCGCCGATGCGCCATGCCGTCCGGTTCACGTCGCCGAACACCGTCGCCCCGCGCAGGATGGTGGTCGCCATCGGCTCCGGACGGTCGGGGTCGAGCAGGCGCTCCTCCACCAGCTTGCGTTCCGTCTCGGTCAGCGGTTGCGGCTCCAGCGGGCGGAGCGAGCGGCCGGAGGTGCAGATCAGCCGGTCCACCGTGGCGGTCAGCGACCCGGTCGCCTCCTCCGTGCGCTCCACCTCCTCGACGGAGACGCCGAGATGCTCCGCCATCAGGCGGGTGCGGACGGAGCGGATGGAGCGGCAGACCTCCGGCCGCTCGCCCGGCGCGCACTCGATGGCAAGGTCGCATTCGGTGTCCAGCCCCTGGGACCGGTTGTTGATGTTGGACGACCCCACCCGCAGCAGCCGGTCGTCGACCACCAGCACCTTGGCATGGACATAGATGCCCTCGCCGCCCTCGGTCACCGGCGCCAGGATGCGAAAGCGCGGGTTGGCGACGGCCTCGTGCAGGCGCTGGAGCAGCAGCGAGCGGGCGCTGCCCATCGACTCCTCCTCGATCCAGGCCGGCGTGCGTTCGGGATTGATCACCACCACCTCGGGCCCGTCGGGCTCCGACAAACGGTCGATGATGGCGCCGACGATCTTCTGCGAGGCGAAATACTGGCTTTCCAGATAGATGAAATCACGCGCGGCGGCGATGGCGGCGAGATACAGCGCCTCGATCTCGCGCACGCCGCGCTTGCCGGTCTTCTGCGTCCCCTCATGATCCGCCATCGGGTCGGTGCGGGCGATGGCGACGGGCAGGTCGCGGAAGTCGGGTTCCAGATCCTCGGGCCAGAAGGCCGGGACCGGCGGCGGCGGGGTCAGCAACTCGCCGGTCGCCCGGTGCCAGCGCTCCCTCGCCAACTCGCCCAGCGCCCGCGCCGCGGCGCCGTCGACGGCGGTCGTCACGTCATGGAAGGGGCCGTAGGCCTCACCGTTCGGCCGCACCCGCCGGGGATCGCCGTCGCGGTGGTCGGGAGTGTCCCAGCGGTCGGTGGTCATGTCGATGCCGCCGCAGAAGGCCAGCGAATCGTCGATGATGGCGATCTTCTGGTGGTGGCAGGCGCCGGGCGGGTGGGCGGAATCCAGGCGGAAGCGCAGGCGCCGGCTGCTGATCCAGTCGAGCAGCACCAGCGGCGTCCCGCCGCGGAACGGCATCTTCAGGACCGCCAGATCCCATTTCAGCACATTGATGGTCAGCTCCGGCCGGACCCGGACGATCCAGCTCAGGAAATCGCCCAGCTCGTTCGGCACGCCCGGCATCGGATCGTCGGGCTCCAGCTTGATCCGGGTGTCGAAATCCCAGCCGATCAGCATCACCGTGTGGCGGGCGTTCAGGATGGCCGCCTTGATCCGGGCGAAATAGGCGGCGGCGTCGATGATGACCGCCACGCGGTCCGCCGTCTCCATCCGCCAGCAGGTCCGGCCGGGCACCAGGATCGGATCGGCGGCGTTCTGGCTGGACTGGCAATTGGGGCTTGGGCGGGCGGCGTCAGGCATCGCGGCCATGTCGACCATTCCTTCCGGCGTCGTGGGCATCATCGCAGGGGCGACAGCGGAGCCGCTGCCGTGCCTTGGGTGAACCCGCGAAGCCTCAGGACGGTTCCCGCCCTGCGCTCAGCCCGCCCGGAATCGCAGCTGCATGCGGTGGCGGTAGGTCTCGCCGGGATCGAGCCGCGCCGAGGGGAAATGGCCGATGTTCGGGCTGCCGGGGAAGCGCTGGCTTTCCAGCGCCAGCCCGGCGAAGCGGCAGTAGGGCTGCCCGCCCTTCCCCACGATCTTCTCGCTGAGATAGCCGCCGCTGTAGACCTGCAAGCCGGGCTGGTCGGTCGCCAGCTCCATCCGCCGGCCGCTGGCCGGATGCTCCAGCAGCGCCACGGAGCGCAGCTCGCCCGCCGGACCCTCCAGGCACCAGTTGTGGTCGAAGCCGAAGCTGGCGACGGCGTCCAGCGCCTCGCCCAGTTTCACACCACCACGCAGGTCGAAGGCGGTGCCGTCCACCGGCCGCACCTCCCCCGTCGGGATCAGGTCGGCGCCGACCGGCGTGGTGAAGCCGCCGCGCACCGTCAGCCGATGGTCGCGCAGGTCGCCGGAGCCGTGCCCACCGAGGTTCCAGTAGCTGTGGTGGACGATGTTGACGATGGTCGGCCGGTCGGTCGTCGCCGTCATGGCGATGTCCAGCACCCCGTCGTCGGTCAGCCGGTAGCGCGTCGTCGCCGCCAGCGTGCCGGGATAGCCCTGGTCGCCGTCGGGCGAGATCAGCGTGAAGGTGACGGCGTTCGCCGCCGCATCGACCTCCGCCTGCCAGAGCCGCCGGTCGAAGCCGTCCGGCCCGCCATGCAGCTGGTTCGGCGGCTCGTTGACGGCCAGCGCATGGCGCACCCCGTCCAGCGTGAAGGCCGCCCCGCCGATGCGATTGCCGTAGCGGCCGCAGGTGGCGCCGAAATAGGCGTCGCTCGCCAGGTAATCGGCCACCCGGTCGAAGCCCAGAACCACGTCCGCCTTTGCCCCGTCATGGCCGGGCACCAGCATCCGCACCAGCCGCGCGCCGTGGGCGACCACCGTCGCCTCCAGCCCGCCGGCGGAGAGGGTGAAGCCCTCCACTGGACGGCCCTCGTCCAGGCCCTCGACGGTGTCGAACAGGAAACTCTCGATGGGCATCATGCCTCCGCCGGTTCGCCGCCGCGGCCGGCCCAGACCACCAGCAGGCCCTTCTGCAACAGGATGAAGACGAACAGCAGCACGCCGATGGCGATCTTGGTCCACCAGCTGCTCAAAGACCCGTCGAAGGTGATGTAGGTCTGGATCAGCCCCTGGATCAGCACGCCGACGAAGGTGCCGACGACATAGCCGTAGCCGCCGGTCAGCTGCGTGCCGCCGATCACCACCGCGGTGATGGTGTCCAGCTCCACGCCCGTCGCCGCCAGCGAGTAGCCGGCGCCGGTGTAGAGCGAGAAGACAATGCCGGCCAGCCCGGCCAGCAGCCCCGACAGCCCATAGACCGCCACCGTCGTCCGCGCCACCGGCACGCCCATCAGCTCCGCCGACTGGCGGTTGCCGCCCAGCGCATAGAGGTTGGCGCCGAAGCGCGTCCAGTGCGCCAGCACCACTGCTGCGACCACCACCCCCAGCATCAGCAGCGCCGGCAGGCTCAGCTTCAGCCCGAAATCGAAGCGCAGCGCCATGTCGTTCAGCTCGCCATAGAGCGGGTGGTTGATCGGCACCGAATCGGTGGTCAGGACGAAGCCCAGCCCGCGGGCGATGAACATGCCGGCCAGCGTGACGATGAAGGGCGGCATCTGGAAGACATGGATCACCCCGCCCATCGCCGCCCCGAAGCCGCCGGCGGCGATCAGCGCCACGGCGAAGGCGGGAACCGGGTGCCAGCCGCCATGCTCGATCAGCACCGCCAGCAGCACGGTGGTGAAGCCGATCACCGCCCCCACCGACAGGTCGATGCCGCCGGAGAGGATGACGAAGGTCATGCCGACCGCGGTGATGCCGAGAAAGGCGTTGTCGGTCAAAAGGTTGGCCACCACCCGCCAGGAAGCGAAGTTGGGGAACTGCGCCGCACAGATCAGGAAACCCACCACCAGCACGGCGGTGGTGACGATCAGCGGCAGAAAGCGCTGGAGTGCACCGGTCATGGTTTCGCCCCTCCGCTGGTCGGCGCCACCGGCGGCTTGACCGTTCCGATCGGCCGCGCGCCCTTGGGCCGCGGCAGGAACAGGGTCAGCGTCGGCGATTGCAGCAGCAGGACGACCAGCAGGACGCCCGCCTTGACGATCAGGTTGAATTCCGGCTTGAAGCCGCTCAGCAGGATGCCGGTGTTCATCGACTGGATGATCAGCGCGCCCACCACCGACAGCACCAGCCCGAAGCGCCCGCCGAGCAGCGAGGTGCCGCCGACCACCACCGCCAGGATGGCGTCCAGCTCCAGCCACAGCCCGGCATTGTTGGCGTCGGCGCCACGGATGTCGGCGGTGACGATCAGCCCGGCCACCGCCGCGCACAGCCCGCACCAGACATAGACGGCGACCAGCACCACCGGTGTGTTGACGCCGGCCCCGGCGCTCGACAGCCGGTTGACGCCGACCGCCTCGATCATCAGCCCCAGCGCCGTCGCCCGCACCAGCAGCGCCGTCACCGCCAGCACCACGATGGTCAGCACCACCGGCATCGGCACGGTCAGGAAGGATCCGCTGCCGATGAAGGCCAGCGCCGGGCTGGTGAAGGTGACGATCTGCCCCTCCGTCACCAGCTGGGCGATGCCGCGGCCGGCGACCATCAGGATCAGGGTGGCGATGATCGGCTGGATGCGCAGCACCGCCACCAGCAGGCCGTTCCACAGCCCGCACAGCAGGCCTGCCGCCAGCGACGCCGCCAGCACCGCCGGCAGGCTCCAGCCCGCCCCGGTCATGGTGGCGGCGATGGCGCCGGAAATCGCCATGACGGCGCCGACCGACAGATCGACGCCACGGGTGGCGATGACCATGGTCATGCCGACGGCGAGCAGCGCCACCGGGGCGCCGCGGTTCAGCACGTCGATCAGGCTGCCGAACAGACGGCCGTCCTGCAGGCGGATGGCGAAGAAATCGGGAAACAGCAGCCAGTTGGCCAGCAGGACGGCGATCAGCGCGCCATACTGCGGCAGGTTGCGCGACGGGCCGGGAGCGGACAGCGTCATTGCCGCACCTCTACATTCGGGGTCTCGGACGCGATGGCGGCGACGATGCGCTCCACGCTGACCTCCCCTCCCCTCAGTTCCGCCACATGGCGGCGGTCGCGCAGCACGACGACGCGGCGGCTGTAGGCGACGATCTCCTCCAGCTCCGACGACACCACCAGCAGCGCCATGCCGTCGGCGCACAGCCGCTCGATCAAGCGGATGATCTCGGCGTGCGCCCCGACGTCGATGCCGCGCGTCGGCTCGTCGAGGATCAGCAGCCGCGGCTCGGTCGCCAGCCAGCGCGCCAGCAGCGCCTTCTGCTGGTTGCCGCCCGACAGCAGCTGGATCGGCCGCTCGGCGTCCGGCGTGCGGATGTCGAGCAGGCGGATGAAGCGGTCGGCGATCTCCTCCTGGCGACGGCGCGGGATCGGCTTCAGCCAGCCCTGCCGCGCCTGGAGCGCCAGGATGATGTTCTCGCGCACCGACAGCTCGCCGACGATGCCTTCCTTCTTGCGGTCCTCCGGGCAGAAACCGAAGCCGAGCCGCACGGCGTCGCGCGGCCCCTTGAGCCGCACCGCCTGCCCGTCCACCGTCGCCTCGCCCTTGTCGGCGCGGTCCATGCCGAAGACCAGCCGCACCGTTTCCGTGCGGCCGGAGCCCAGCAATCCCGCCAGCGCCACCACCTCGCCGGGGCGGATGTCGAGGTCGAAGGGCTCGACGCTGCGCGCCTTGCCGAATCCCTTGAAGCTGGCCAGCGGCGGACGGCTGTCCAGCTCCGCCGGGCCGATGTCGATGCGGTGCGCCGCCGCTTCCAGCTCCCGCCCCAGCATCATGGCGACGAGGTCGAGGCGCGGCAGATCCGCCGTGCGCCGCTCGCCCACCAGCCGGCCGTTGCGCAGCACGGTGATGCTGTCGCAGACCTCATAGACCTGATCGAGGAAATGGGTGACGAAGACGATGCCGATCCCGCGCGACCGGAGGGTCCGCATCACCCGGAACAGCACCGCCACCTCCTGCGCATCCAGGCTGGCGGTCGGCTCGTCGAGGATCAGCACCTTGGCCGACATGTCGACCGCCCGCGCGATGGCGATGATCTGCTGCGTCGCCACCGAGAAGCGCCCGAGCGGCGCCGTCACGTCGATGGACAGCCCATAGGGGTGCAGCACCGCCCGTGCCCGCCGCCGCATGGCGCCGCGGTCGACCAGTCCCCAGCGCATCGGCTGGCGGCCGAGGAACAAATTCTCCGCCACCGACAGGTTCGGCAGCAGGTTGACCTCCTGATAGACGGTGCCGATGTGCAGGCGCTGCGCCTCTTCCACCCCGCGCGGGGCAATCTCCCGCCCCTCCAGCGCCACGGTGCCGCCGTCGCGCTGGTAGACGCCGGTCAGCGTCTTGATCAGCGTCGATTTGCCGGCGCCGTTCTCGCCCAGCAGGGCATGGATCTCGCCATGGCGCAGGGTGAAATCGACGCCGTCGAGCGCCTGGACGCCGAGAAACCCCTTCGACAACCCGCGGATCGTCAGCAGCGGAGCAGAAGGGGGAGCGGTGGATGCCGTCATGGCGGACCTCGCCGGATGCGCGGAGAAATGTGTGGAAAAAACAGCCCTCTCCCGCCCCGGGAGAGGGAGGGGACCCACGAAGTGGGGAGGGTGAGGGGGCGGCCAAGAATCCCGAAGCGCATGGCTCCGTGCCTGCCCCCTCACCCATCCCACCGCTTCGCGGCGGGCCCCTTCCCTCTCCCGGGACGGGAGAGGGAGCCATCAACCCCGATCAGTAGGCGTCCTTGCGGCGCTCGTACTCGGCCTTGGCGGTGTCGGGGGTGAACAGCGCCGATTCCGTCTGGATCCACTTCGGCGGCGCCTTGCCGTCCTTCTTGAAGGCGATCAGCGCGTCATAGGCGGGGCCGGCCATGTTCGGCGTCAGCTCGACCGTGGCGTTCGCCTCGCCTTCCGACATCGCCTTGAAGATGTCCGGCACGCCGTCGATGGACACCACCAGGATGTCCTTGCCCGGCTTCAGCCCGGCTTCCTTGATCGCCTGTATGGCGCCGACGGCCATGTCGTCGTTGTGGGCGTAGACGGCGCAGATGCCCTTGCCGCCATTCTCGGCCTTGATGAAGCTCTCCATCACCTCCTTGCCCTTGGCGCGGGTGAAGTCGCCGGACTGGGTGCGGACGATCTTCATGCCGGGATTCTTGGCGACGATCTCGTCGAAGCCCTTCTTGCGGTTGATGGCCGGCGAGGAGCCGACGGTGCCCTGCAACTCGACCACGGCACACTTGCCGCCGGTCTGCTTGGCCAGCCATTCGCCGGCCACCCGGCCCTCATGCACCGTGTCGGAGGTGACGGCGGTCATGTAGAGGCTCTGGTCCTTGGTCTCGATCTGGCGGTCGAGCAGAACCACCGGGATCTTCGCCTCCTTGGCCTCCTTCAGCACCGAATCCCAGCCGGTCGCCACCACCGGCGCGATGAAGATCGCATCGACGCCCTGGGCGACGAAGGAGCGCACCGCCTTGATCTGGTTTTCCTGCTTCTGCTGGGCGTCGGAGATCTTCAGGTCGATGCCGCGCTTGTCGGCCTCCGCCTTGGCGGTCTTGGTCTCGGCCGCGCGCCAGCCGGACTCGGAGCCGATCTGCGAGAAACCGACCACCAGCTTCTTGTCGGCGGCCTGGACGGCGCCGAGCCCGATGAACAGGGCCGCGGCAGCGGTGGCAGCGGAGATCACCCATTTCCTGGACATCCGATTCACTCCCTGAGTGTTATGGCGAGGTTTATTGCGGTGCGCGATGGACGAGGGATAAAGGACGAGGGGCAGGCGTCGGGACGGGGCGCTCGAAAGATCGTGATCGCGGCCCGGTCCGGAATTGTTCGTCATGCCTACTTTAAGTACGTAGAACCATAACTGTCCAATACGATTCTTGACCGATGCGATGCTGAAAAGGATATGTCCGGCCAAGAACTCGGCCAAACCCGGTCAAAAAAAACGGCCGGGCAGCGGAGTGCCGCCCGGCCGTGAGATGACCCCGCTCCAGCCTGGACCGGGGCCGACGCACCCGAGGGAGAGCGCGCCGGGACGCAACCACCGCGGCGGGATGGAGAGAACACCGCGGCGGCGCGAAGCCGAAAGAGAAGAAAAGGCCAGGACGTCGGTCGGCCTTTCTCGAAACGACAGGCCGTTAGAAGGCCAGATCGGTCCGGATGATGAAGATGTCGCCCTTATCGCTGTTGGCGGCAACGTCGGAGCTGAGCTTGAAGTGGTTGTATTCCGGCGCGAGGCTGAAGCCGGGAGCGACGACATACTTGGCGCCGACGGTGATCAGCTCGAACTTGCTGCGGCCGCGCACCGTCAGGTCGCCGGCGTCCTTGGCGTTCAGGTAGCCGACGCCCAGCGTGGTGGCGCCGAAGGTGTACTGCGCGCCGGCGGTCCAGACGTCCTGCTTCTCGCGGCTGACGATGGCAGCGCTGGATTTGGCATAGCCGCTGTCGCCCGACCAGGCATAGCTGCCGCCGATCTTGAAGCCGGCATAGGCCAGCGTCAGGCCGGCATGGGTGGAGGACAGCTTGTCGAACTGCTGCGCCGGGGTGGTGGTGGAGTTCTTGGCCTCGCCGCCGAGATAGAACAGGCTGCCGTTGACCGCGACGCCGCCCAGCGTGTTGGTGTAAGTGCCGCCGACCTCGTACACGTCGCGATAGGCGCCGGTGCGGTTGGCCGAGGCGAGCGCCAGCTTGGAGCGGTTGACGTCGGTGTTGCTGCTGTCCGACGCCGGCTGGTAGGAGGCGCCGAGCTTGAAGCCGGCGATTTCCGGCGTCCAGTAGGTGGCGCGGGTGGCGCTGTTGCCGGAGATCAGGGCGCGGATGTTGCCGATGGTGACCGGCGCGTTGGCCGCGCTGTTGCCGAGCCAGGACGGGAAGGAGCCGTCGACGCCGCCGGTGCCCCAGTCGGACGGGGCGATGATGCCGCTGTCGTCGGACGGGCCGTTCTCGACGCCCAGATGCAGGACGCCGAAGCCGCCGTTGACGAAGATGAAGGCACGGTCGTTGGTGACGGTGCGGGCGTTGCTGGTGCCGTTCTCCGCCAGCAGGCGGACGCGGGCACCATATTCCAGCCCGTTGTCGGCCTTGGCCTTCGGCGTCACCAGCAGGCGCAGGCGGTTGCGGAACTCGGTGTTGCGCTGACCGCTGTCGCGGTCCTGGTTGACGTAACCGCCCTCGAAATAGGCGTCGCCGCCCAGCATGATGTCGAACTTCGATTGGGCGGAAGCCGAGCCGGTCGCCATGACGCAGGCGAGCGAAAGGGTGGCTGCGCCAAGCAGCAGAGCTGATCTCACCATTTGCGTTTCCTCTAAATGCGGTTTGTTTTTGCTTCGATGCACTGGGTGGGAGCGATGCTTCGGCGATGCGTCAGACGCACGCCCTGCCCGACCGTCAGGCCCGGCCTGGGGCCGGATCCGACAGTGTCCTCTGCGTCGGCGCTCCCTCCGACGCAGCCGTTGCGGGTTGCTGGTGCCGGTCGGTCCCGGCCCCGGTCATCTCGGACCGGCGATCACTCCTGTCCCAAAGTCCCGTCGATGCGCCGCCACAGCCCAAGCGGGTTGCCGTCGCGCAGAGCCTCCGGCAGCAGCTCTGCCGGGATGTCCTGGTAGCAGACCGGGCGCAGGAAACGGCGGATCGCCAGCGTGCCGACCGAGGTGCTGCGCGGGTCCGAGGTCGCCGGAAACGGGCCGCCATGCACCATCGCGTGGCAGACCTCCACCCCCGTCGGCCAGCCGTTCGCCAGGATGCGCCCGGCCTTGCGTTCCAGCGTCGGGATCAGCCCGGCCACCGCGGCCTTGTCCGCCCCATCCATCTGCAAGGTCGCCGTCAGCTGCCCTTCCAGCCTTTCCGCCACTGCCGTCATCGCCGCCACGTCCGCGCAACGGATCAGCAGCGAGGCGGCGCCGAACACCTCCTCCTGCAACGCCGTGTCGGCCAGGAAGGCGTCCGCCGTGGTGGTGAAGAAGGCCGCCTGCGCCTGGTTCGGCCCGCTGCACGCCAGACCGCGCGCCAGCGTCGTCACGGCGCCGCTGCCGGCCAGCTTCGCCACGCCGCTGTCGAAGGCGGCATGGATGCCCGGCGTCAGCATGGTCGAGGCGGCGCTGCCGCCGATGGCCTCCACCGCCGCGGCGACGAAGCGGTCGAGGTCCGGCCCGTCCACCGCCAGCAGGATGCCGGG
>NZ_PDKW01000038.1:317756-318235 GCF_002573965.1 Azospirillum palustre
CTGCCGCCGATGGCCTCCACCGCCGCGGCGACGAAGCGGTCGAGGTCCGGCCCGTCCACCGCCAGCAGGATGCCGGGGTTGGTGCAGAATTGCCCGGCGCCCATGGTCAGCGAGGCGACGAACGCCTTGCCCAGCGCCTCGGCCTTTGATGCCAGCGCCGCCGGCATCAGGAAGACCGGGTTGATGCTGCTCATCTCGGCATAGACCGGGATCGGCTCCGCCCGTTTGGCCGCCACCCCCATCAGCGCCAGCCCGCCGCCGCGCGAGCCGGTGAAGCCGACCGCCTTGATCCGCGGATCGGCGACCAGCGCCGTGCCGATCTCCCGTCCGTTGCCGAACAGCAGCGAGAAGACGCCTTCGGGCAGGCCGCAGGAGGCCACCGCCGCCTGGACGGCGCGGCCGACCAGTTCCGAGGTGCCGGGATGGGCGCCATGGCCCTTGACCACCACCGGGCAGCCGGCGGCGAAGGCCGAGGCGGT
>NZ_PDKW01000038.1:318335-465903 GCF_002573965.1 Azospirillum palustre
ACCAGTTCCGAGGTGCCGGGATGGGCGCCATGGCCCTTGACCACCACCGGGCAGCCGGCGGCGAAGGCCGAGGCGGTATCGCCGCCGGCCACCGAGAAGGCGAGCGGGAAATTGGAGGCCCCGAACACGGCGACCGGCCCCAGCGCGATGTGGCGCTGGCGGAGGTCGGCGCGCGGCAGCGGCGTGCGCGCCGGCATCGCCGGGTCGATCCGGGCCTCGATCCAGCTTCCCTCGCGCACGACCTGGGCGAACAGGCGCAGTTGGCCGACGGTGCGGCCGCGCTCGCCCTCCAGCCGGGCGCGCGGCAGGCCGGTTTCGGCCATGGCGCGGACGATCAGCCCGTCGCCGATGTCGAGGATGTTCTGGGCGACCGCCTCAAGGAAGGCGGCGCGCTGCTCCAGGCCGGTCTCGCGGAAGGCGTCGAAGGCGGCCCAGGCCAGCGCACAGGCGCGCTCGACTTCCGCCGCGCCGCCGCCGCCGAAGACGGGCTCCAGCGCTTCGCCGGTGGCGGGGTCGACGGCGCGGAACTCGCCCTGGCCGCCGCGGTGCGCCGTGGCGCCGATCAGCATCTCGCCGGTGATGGTCATCTTATGGGGTCTCCTTGCCCGAAACTGCTTGCTCGGATGCCGCTCAGCGCGCCCAGCGCAGAACGAGCGGATCGAGACGCTTCGCGGCGTCCAGCAGGCCGTCGCGGCTCATCGGGTGCGGGTTGGCCGTCGGGTGGCGCATCGCGTCGGACGCGATGATGCCGCCCTCCTTCATCAGGATCTTGGCGGTGGCGATGCCGCATTGGCGGTTTTCATGGTTGATCAGCGGCAGCCAGCGCCCATAGGCCGCCACCGCCGCCTCGCGGTCGCCCGCCAGATAGGGATCGACGATCTGGCGGATGCCGTCCGGATAGCCGCCGCCGGTCATCGCCCCCGTCGCCCCGGCGTCGAGGTCGGCCAGCAGGGTGATCGCCTCCTCGCCGTCCCACGGCCCCTCAATTGCGTCGCCGCCCAGCTCGATCAGTGTGCGCAGCTTGGCCGCCGCCTGCGGCACCTCGATCTTGAAGTAGGAGACCTGCGCGATCTCCCGCGCCATCCGCGCCAGCAGCGGGGCGGACAGCGAGGTGCCGCTCACGGGTGCGTCCTGGATCATGATCGGAATGTCGATGGCGTCGGACACGCGGCTGAAGAACTCGACGATGCCGGCCTCCGGCACGCGGATGGTCGCGCCATGGTAGGGCGGCATCACCATCACCATCGCGGCGCCGAGATCCTGGGCGCGGCGGCTGCGGTCGGCGCAGGTGCTTGTGCTGAAATGGGTGGTGGTGACGATCACCGGCACCCGGCCGGCGACATGGGCGAGGATGGTCTCCATCAGCAGCGTGCGCTCGTCGTCGGTCAGCACGAACTGTTCGGAGAAGTTGGCGAGGATGCACAGGCCGGTGGAGCCGGCGTCGATCATGAAATCGACGCAGCGCTTCTGGCCGTCGAGGTCCAGTTCTCCCGCTTCGGTGAAGATGGTGGGGACGACGGGGAAGACGCCGCGATAGGGGCGGGCGCTGGACGGCATGGCGGTAAGGTCCTTCCTCGAATTCAAATCGGCAGTCGGCAGTCGGGAATCAGGGCGACGGAGACCCGAACCGTCCGGGCGGCAGGCCGCGGACGCCGGGGTCGCACTCGAACAGCGCACCGGCCAACGGCTCGTCCGGCCGGCCGTGCGCCGCGGTGGTGATGAACAGCCGGTCCAGATCCGGACCGGCGAAGACGCAGGAGGTGACGCGGGAGACAGGCAGGGCGATGGCGCGGTCGAGCGTGCCGTCGGGGCGGAACCGGCTGACGCGGCCGCCGTCCCAATGGCAGACCCACAGCCCGCCCTCGGCGTCGCAGGTCATGCCGTCGGGATAGCCGTCGGCCTCGGTGAAGCGGATGTGGACGCGCTTGCCCGACAGGCTGCCGTCGGCGCCGATGTCGAAGGCGTAGACCGTCCGCGCCGCGCTGTCGGTGTGGTAGATCGTCCGTCCGTCCGGCGCCAGCGCCGGCCCGTTGGCGACGGTGTAGCCCTCGTCGACCGTCGTGACCGCGCCATCGCCGTCGATGCGGTAGAAGCTGCCGGCCGGCGCCTCCTCCGCATCGTCCATGCTGCCGGCCCACAGCCGGCCGTCGCGGTCGGCCTTGCCGTCGTTCAGGCGGTTGCCCGGCTTGTCCGGCTCGATCCGGGCGATCTCCTCGCCGACGACCGCCGCCTGCCCCGGCTCCAGCCGCAGCCGCACCACCCGGCGCGAGCGCAAGCCCGCGATGAAGCCGTCGCCGTCGGCGCTCTCCACCAGCCAGCAGGCGGCGTCATCGAGATCCCACCCCGCCTGCGAGCCGTCCGACAGGCCGTGGCGCAGGATGCGGGATCCGCGGATATCGACGAAATAGACGGCATCCTGCCGCGGGGACCAGAGCGGACCTTCCCCGAGCACAGCCCGGGCCTGCCAGACGCAACGCGCTTCCTGCGCCATCCCGCTTAACTCCCCCTCGCTTCGCTCTTTTCGTCCCGGAGATCGCCCCCGGCAAATCGCCGTCACCGGTGAATTTTTAAATTTGTTGACGGCGCAAACGATAAGAGGCCTCTTGATAATCGTCCAATATGAAGATCGGCGCTTGCGATACCAAATGTCGTATCACGACATCTGCCATCGAGGCGCCACCGCCCCAGTCGGAGGCTTCCCCCGTGACCCCCCAACGTTTTCCGCCGAACTGGTTCCAGAAGGCGCGGCTGAAGCTGCGCCATCTCCAGCTCTTCGCGGCGCTCGACGAACACCGCAACCTGCACCGTGCCGCCGCCAGCCTGAACATGTCGCAGCCCGCCGCCTCCAAACTGCTGGGCGATCTGGAGGAAACGCTGGGCATCGAGCTGTTCGACCGCCATGGCCGCGGGATCGAACCGAACTGGTACGGCAGCCTGATGATCCGCCACGCCCGGATGATCCTCAGCGAGTTGCAGGAGACGGGCGAGGAGCTGAACGCCCTGCTCGCCGGCCACAGCGGCCGGGTGTCGATCGGCACGGTGATGGCCCCGGCGGTGGAGCTGGTGGTGCCGGTCATCAGCAGCCTGACCCGCGACCATCCCAACCTGAAGGTCGCCGTGGCGGTGGAGACCAGCGACGTGCTGGCCGACCGCGTCCACCAGGGGGTGATGGATTTCGCCATCGGCCGCCTGCCCGGCCATTACGATCCCACCGCCTTCGAGTATCAGGAGATCAGCAGCGAGGAGCTGTGCTTCATCTGCCATGACACCAACCCGCTGCTCCGGCTCGGCCGTCCGCTGACCGCGGCGGATCTGTCCGACGCCACTTGGATCCTCCAGCCCGTCGGCACGCTGCTGCGCGACCGGGTGGAAGCCCTGTTCCGCGCCGAGGGCGCCCGGCTGCCGCACAAGGTGATCGAGAGCGCGTCCCCGGTCATCTCGATGGCGATGGTGGCGGAAACCGAGTCGATCACCGTCTTCGCCCGCGCTCTCGCCCAGGTGTTCTCGCCCAGCGGCTGCTGCGCCATCATGCCCTTCCACAAGCGGTTCAGCGTCGAGCCCTACGGCATCTTCTGGCTGAAGGACCGGCCTTTGTCGCCCGGCGCCCGCACCGTGCTGTCGGCCGTCCGCGCGGCCTCGGAACTCAAGATGCGCCTCGTCGCCGCGAGCCCCGCCGCCACCGCCGCGGCACAGTGACGATCGATACCGAAATGCATATCGATTTGCTGAATAATCATATTTGACAGTTATGGGAAAAGGGAGGATTGCTAGGGACACCAACCATCGCGCCCAACGCCATCCGCGCCACAGAACGCGGGGGCTGCGTATAGCGTGCCGTAGTAACGGGGAGGATTCCGGTCCATGTCGTCTGCCAAGCGCACTTCCTTCACTTCGAAATTCGCCGGCCTCGCAGTCGGCATCCTCGTCGCCACCGGCGCCGCCGTCCCGGCCATGGCCCAGGACAAGCCGACCGTCGGCATCGCCATGCCGACCAAGTCGTCGGCGCGCTGGATCGACGACGGCAACAACATGGTCAAGTATTTCCAGGAGAAGGGATACAAGACCGACCTGCAATATGCAGAGGACGACATCCCCAACCAGCTCGCCCAGATCGAGAACATGGTCACCAAGAACGACAAGGTTCTGGTGATCGCCGCCATCGACGGGACGACGCTGACCGACGTGCTGCAAAAGGCCGCCGAGCGCGGCGTGAAGGTCATCGCCTACGACCGCCTGATCCGCGGCTCGGCCAATGTCGATTACTACGCCACCTTCGACAACTTCCAGGTCGGCGTCCTCCAGGCCTCCTACATCGAGAAGGCGCTCGGGCTGAAGGACGGCAAGGGTCCGTTCAACATCGAGCTGTTCGGCGGCTCGCCCGACGACAACAATGCCTACTTCTTCTACAACGGCGCGATGTCGGTGCTGCAGCCCTACATCGACAGCGGCAAGCTGAAGGTCGGCAGCGGCCAGGTCGGCATGGACAAGGTGTCGACCCTGCGCTGGGACGGCGCCGTCGCCCAGGCCCGCATGGACAATCTGCTGAGCGCCTATTACGGCAACAAGCGGGTCGACGCCGTGCTGTCGCCCTATGACGGGCTCAGCATCGGCATCATCTCGTCGCTGAAGGGCGTCGGCTACGGTTCGGCGGCGCAGCCGATGCCGGTCGTCACCGGCCAGGACGCCGAGGTGCAGTCGGTCAAGTCGATCCTGGCGGGCGAGCAGCGCTCCACCGTCTTCAAGGACACCCGCGAACTGGCGAAGGTCACGGTGGGCATGGTCGACGACCTGCTGGCCGGCCGCACCCCGCAGGTCAACGACACCAAGACCTACGACAACGGCAAGAAGGTCGTCCCGTCCTACCTGCTGAAGCCGGTCAGCGTCGACTCCTCGAACTGGAAGCAGGTCCTGGTCGACGGCGGCTACTACAAGGAATCGCAGATCAAGTGAGTGAACGGCGCGGGAGCGGGGCGCCATCCGGCATCCCCTCCCGCGCCTCGCCTTGCGGAAGGTCGGGCGGTCAGAGGTTTTATCCATGGACAGCATTCTTGAGATGCGCGGCATCACCAAGACGTTTCCGGGCGTCAAGGCCCTGGACAACGTCAACCTCTCGGTCCGCGAGGGGGAGATCCACGCGCTGATCGGCGAAAACGGCGCCGGAAAATCGACGCTGATGAAGGTGTTGAGCGGCGTCTACCCGCACGGCACCTACGAGGGCGAAATCCGCTTCGGCGGCCAGCCCGTCGCCTTTCGCGGCATCGCCGACAGCGAGAAGCTGGGCATCATCATCATCCACCAGGAACTGGCGCTGGTTCCGCTGCTGTCGATCACCGAGAATCTGTTTCTCGGCAACGAGCAGGCGAAACGCGGCCGGATCGACTGGGTCGCCGCCACCGCCCGCGCGCGCGAACTGCTGCGCATGGTCGGGCTGACCGATTCGCCGGAGACGCTGATCACCGACATCGGCGTCGGCAAGCAGCAGCTGGTCGAGATCGCCAAGGCGCTGTCCAAGCAGGTCAAGCTGCTGATCCTGGACGAGCCGACCGCCAGCCTGAACGAGAGCGACAGCGACGCGCTGCTGGCTTTGCTGCTGCGCTTCAAGGAGCAGGGCATCTCCTCCATCCTGATCTCGCACAAGCTGAACGAGATCGCCAAGGTTGCCGACCGCGTCACCATCCTGCGCGACGGCACCACCGTGGAGACGCTGGACTGCCACGACGCGCCGATCAGCCAGGACCGCATCATCAAGGGCATGGTCGGCCGCGACCTTGCCGACCGCTATCCGCGCCGCACCAGCAACCCGGGCAGGATCCTGTTCGAGGTGAAGGACTGGAGCGCCGACCACCCCATCCATGCCGGCCGCCGCGTGGTCAAGGACATCGACCTGCATGTCCGTCGTGGCGAGGTGGTGGGGATCGCCGGGCTGATGGGCGCCGGCCGCACCGAATTCGCAATGAGCCTGTTCGGCCGCTCCTACGGCCGCAACATCCGCGGCCAGGCCTTCCTCGACGGGCGCGAAATCGACGTTTCGACGATCAGCAAGGCGATGGGCAACGGGCTCGCCTACGCCACCGAGGACCGCAAGCATTACGGCCTCGTGCTCGACAACGACATCCGCCACAACGTGACGCTTGCCAATCTGGACGGCGTCGCCAAGCGCGGCGTCATCCACCACGAGCGCGAGATCGAGGTCGCCAACGAGTTCCGCCGCCGCCTGCGCATCCGCTGTTCCGACGTGTTCCAGCAGACGGTCAACCTGTCCGGCGGCAACCAGCAGAAGGTCGTGCTCAGCAAATGGCTGTTCGCCGACCCGCAGGTGCTGATCCTGGACGAACCGACCCGCGGCATCGACGTCGGCGCCAAATATGAAATCTACACCATCGTCAACCAGCTGGTGGCCGAGGGCCGCGGCGTCATCCTGATCTCGTCCGAACTGCCGGAGCTTCTGGGTGTCGCCGACCGCATCTATGTGATGAACGAAGGCGCACTGGTCGCCGAGATGCCGGCGGCCGAGGCCAGCCAGGAAAAGATCATGCACGCCATCATGTCGTCCGCCTCGAAAGCCACGGCAGCCCGCGCCGCCGTGGCCGCTGCCGCCCTGAACAACGGTGCCCGGGAGTCCCTGCAATGAGCGCCGAACTGAACCTGCCGGCAGCACCGCCGCGCCAGGCCTCGATGGCCAAGTTCCTGAAGAGCCACATGCGCGATTACGGCATGCTGATCTCGCTGCTGGCGATCGTGGCGTTCTTCCAGTACATGACCAACGGCACGCTGCTGCAGCCGCTGAACCTGACCAACCTCGTCCTGCAGAACAGCTACATCGTCATCATGGCGCTGGGCATGCTGCTGGTGATCGTCGCCGGGCACATCGATTTGTCGGTGGGCTCCATCGTCGGCTTCATCGGCGCGCTGGCCGCCATCCTGATGGTGCAGTTCCACTGGCACTTCATCCCCACCGCCATCGTCAGCCTGATCGCCGGTGCCGCCATCGGCGCCGCCCAGGGCTATTGGGTCGCCTATTTCCGCATTCCGTCCTTCATCGTGACGCTGGCCGGCATGCTGGTCTTCCGCGGCCTCAGCCTCGCGCTGCTGGCCGGCCAGTCGGTCGGCCCCTTCCCGGTGGAGTTCCAGCGCCTCAGCTCCGGCTTCATCCCCGACATCTTCGGCACCGAGGGCTTCCACACCACCACGATGGTGCTGTGCCTCGCCACCCCGGCGATCCTGATCGCCTTCAGCGTCGCCGCCCGCCTGCGCCGCCACCGCTTCGCCATCGAACAGGAACCGCTGGTCCTGTTCCTGCTGAAGAGCGCCGGGCTGTTCGCGGTGGTCGCCTATGTCGGCTGGCTGCTGTCGACCTACAAGGGCCTGCCGAACGTCCTGATCATCATGGCGCTGCTGATCGGCCTCTACGCCTTCGTCACCCGCGACACCACCATCGGCCGCCGCATCTACGCGCTGGGCGGCAACGAGAAGGCGGCCAAGCTGTCGGGCATCGACACCCGCCGCCTGTCCTTCTACACCTTCGTCAACATGGGCGTCCTGGCGGCGCTCGCCGGCCTGATCTTCGCCGCCCGCCTCAACACCGCGACGCCGAAGGCCGGCGTGTCGTTCGAGCTGGACGTGATCGCCGCCTGCTTCATCGGCGGCGCCTCGGCCTCCGGCGGCGTCGGCCGGGTGACCGGCGCGGTGATCGGCGCCTTCATCATGGGCGTGATGAACAACGGCATGTCGATCGTCGGCATCGGCATCGACTGGCAGCAGGTGATCAAGGGTCTGGTGCTGCTCGCCGCCGTCTGCTTCGACGTCTACAACAAGGGCAAGGCCTGACGGCGGTCTTGTGACCGCCGCCTCCCCTTCCCCGACCGGACATATCGCCATGACGCTCCCCACCCTCGGACTTGTCGGTCTGGGAAAGATCGCCCGCGACCAGCACATCCCCGCCATTGCCGCCACCGGCCTGTTCAATCTGGCCGCCGTGGTCAGCCCGGACGGTGCCAGTGTCGAGGGCGTGCCGAGCTTCCGCTCCCAGGCCGAGATGCTGGCGGCACTGCCCGGCCTCGACGCCGTGGCACTCTGCACCCCGCCCGCCGTCCGCCACGGCCTGACGGTCGAGGCGCTGCGTGCCGGCAAACATGTGCTGATCGAGAAGCCGCCCGCCGCCACCCTGTCGGAGCTTCACGATCTGGCGGCGGAGGCGGAGGCTGCACGCCGCACCCTGTTCACCGCCTGGCATTCGCAGTTCAACCCGGCGGTCGAGGAGACCAGGCGCCGGCTGGCGGCCATCGTTTCCCGTGACGCCGACATCCGCAGCGTCGCCATCACCTGGAAGGAGGATGTCCGGCGCTGGCATCCGGGCCAGGACTGGATCTTCGCGGCGGGCGGCTTCGGCGTCTTCGATCCCGGCATCAACGCCTTGTCGATCCTGACCGACATCCTGCCGGCCCCGGTCTTCGTCCGCGCCGCCGACCTGCATGTCCCGGCCAACCGCGACACGCCCATCGCGGCGACGCTGGAGATGGGCGCCGCCCCCGGCTCCCGCATCGGCCGCGTCACCGCCGACTTCGACTTCCTCCAGCAGGGCGAGCAGACCTGGTCCATCGTCATCGAAACGACGGACGGGCGCCTCGACCTCACCCATGGCGGCACCCGCCTGTTCGCGGACGGCGTGCCGGTGCTGG
Organism: Azospirillum palustre; assembly: GCF_002573965.1. Taxonomy (NCBI): domain Bacteria; kingdom Pseudomonadati; phylum Pseudomonadota; class Alphaproteobacteria; order Rhodospirillales; family Azospirillaceae; genus Azospirillum; species Azospirillum palustre. The sequence continues at coordinate 327,014 of NZ_PDKW01000038.1, forward strand.
CCGAACCCGACACCGAATACCAGCGCATCTACCGCCATTTCCATCGGCTGGTGACGGACGGTACGAGCGACGTTGACGGCCGCCCGCTGTCGCTGGTCGCCGACGCCTGCATGGTCGGCCGCTGGCACCGCACCGACGCCTTCGACTGGTAGCAGCCCCCGCAACTGGGAGGTCCCCCCGCATGCCCACCGCAGCCGGCATCAAACTCGGCACCCGCATCGGCCACCGGATCACCGCTGGCAGCGCCGGCATCCTGCTGTTCCTCGCCGCCGTCGCCGGCGTGGGCATCAATGCCCTGTCGGAAACGGAGACAGTGGTGCGCCGCAACGGCGTGCTGGCGGAACAGGTGGTCGATCTCGGGCGCATGCAGACCCTGATGCTGGACATGCGGCTCAAGACCGCCGCCTTCCTGCTGAACGGCCGCGACGAGGATGCCGACGCCGTCGCCAACCTGTCGGCGGAGGCTGCAACCCTGGTCGCCGCGGTGGACTCCCGCCTGTCCGGCAGCGGCGACACCGCAGCCGTCCAGCAGATGAAGACCCGCGTCGCCCAGTACCGCGACAGCTTCGCCGCTGTCCGCGAGGCCCACGGCCAGCGCAGCGAGGCGGTGGCCGAGGTGGCGAAGTTCGGGTCGAAGCTCCAGACCATGCTCAGCACCATCCTGACCAACGCCAAGAGCGGCGGCAATGTCGAGGCCCTGAACCTCGCGGCCCAGGCGGCGATGCATGTCCAGGCCGCCCGCACCGTCGCCGCCCGCTTCCAGGGGGAGGGCAGCGCCGGCCTCGCCACCGCGACGAAGACCGAGCTGAAGACCGCCGCCCAGAATGGCGACGCCATGGCGAAGACGGTGACCGACCCGGCGCTGCGCGGTCTGGTGTCCGCCTTCCTCAAGACGCTCGACGGCTATGCCGCCGGCTTCGACCGGCTGGTGGAGACCACCCAGCGCCGCGACGCCCTGGTCAACGACACTCTGACCCCGCTCGGCACCGCCATCGGCGATCAGGCGCGTGGCCTGACCGACCAGGGCATCGCCGACGAACATCAGCTGCGCGCCGACACCACATCCGACATCGCCGGCTACCGGCAGGCGATGGCCGGCGCGTCGGCCGCCGGGCTGATCCTCGGCCTTGCCGCCGCGCTGCTGATCGCCCGCAGCCTGTCACGGCCGGTGGTCGCCATGACCGACGCCATGACCCGGCTGGCCGGCGGCGACCGCTCGGTGACCGTCCCCGGCCTCGACCGCCGCGACGAGATCGGCGGCATGGCCAAGGCGGTGCAGGTCTTCCAGGCCGGCCTGATCGAGGCCGACCGCATGGCCGCCGACAAGGCCGCCGAGCATGAGGCCCGCGTCCGCCGCGGCGAGCGCATCGACCGCCTGACCCGCGAGTTCGAGCGGATGGTGGACAACACGCTGGGCCGCGTCGCCAGCGCCGCCACACAGCTCCAGTCCACCGCCCAGACCATCCAGTCGACCACCGACGAGACCAGCCGGCTTGCCGGCGACGCCGTCCGCAGCTCCGGCGAGACCACCGGCAGCGTCGAGACGGTGGCCGCCGCCGCCGAGGAGCTGGCCGTCTCCATCGTCGCCATCAGCCAGCATGTCGCCCACAGTGCCGAGGTGACCGAACAGGCGGTCGGCATCGCCCGCGTCACCGACGAGACGGTGCGCAGCCTGACCGGCGTCGCCCGCCAGATCGGCGATGTGGTGCAACTGATCGGCTCCATCGCCGCCCAGACCAATTTGCTGGCGCTCAACGCCACCATCGAGGCGGCGCGGGCCGGCGAGGCGGGACGCGGCTTCGCCGTGGTGGCGAACGAGGTCAAGAGCCTCGCCGCCCAGACCGCGAAGGCGACCGAGGAGATCGAGGCGCAGATCGCCGCCGTCCAGCGCGTCAGCAGCGAGGCGGCCGGCGCCATCACCGAGATCGTCAAGGTCATCGGCGAGGTCAACGAGGTCTCCGGCACCATCGCCTCCGCCATCGGCGAGCAGCGGGCGGCGACCAGCGAGATCAGCGGCAGCATCCAGCGCGCCGCCCGCGGCACCCAGGATGTCCGCGACAGCATCGCCGGCGTGACCCACGCCTTCCAGGCCACCAGCGACGCCTCGCGCCAGGTCAAGACCGCCGCCGACGGCCTGTCCGGCGAGGCCGACGACCTGCGCGGCTGCGTGTCGCGCTTCCTGGCCGACATGCGCGCTGCCTGACCCAACCACGGCCTTGAGCAAGGCCAAAGAGACGCAACCACAACTCCGGCGCCGGGCCTACGGTCCGCGCCCCAACCTGAAACCGGTGTCGATATGTCCGAGACGAAGCCCCCCTTCCCCGCCAATGCCGACGGTTCAGCCTCCGGTTCAGAACGGCGTCTGCGCTCGCGCGCGTGGTTCGACAACCCCGCCAACCCCGACATGACCGCGCTCTATCTTGAGCGCTACCTGAATTTCGGCCTGACGCGCGAGGAGCTGCAATCCGGCGCGCCGATCATCGGCATCGCCCAGACCGGGTCCGACCTCAGCCCCTGCAACCGCCACCATCTGGTGCTGGCCGAGCGCCTGCGCGAGGGCATCCGCACCGCCGGCGGCATCGCCATCGAGTTTCCCGTCCACCCGATCCAGGAGACCGGCAAGCGGCCGACCGCCTCCATCGACCGCAACCTCGCCTATCTCGGGCTGGTCGAGGTGCTGCACGGCTATCCGCTGGACGGCGTCGTGCTGACCATCGGCTGCGACAAGACCACGCCGGCCTGCCTGATGGCGGCGGCGACCGTCAACATCCCGGCCATCGCGCTGTCGGTCGGCCCGATGCTGAACGGCTGGTTCCGCGGCGAGCGCACCGGCTCCGGCACCATCGTGTGGAAGGCCCGCCAGATGATGGCGGCCGGCGAGATCGACTATCAGGGCTTCATCGAGCTGGTGGCGTCGTCCGCCCCCTCGACCGGCTACTGCAACACGATGGGCACCGCGTCGACCATGAATTCGCTGGCGGAGGTGCTGGGCATGCAGCTTCCGGGATCCGCCGCGATTCCCGCCCCCTACCGCGAGCGCCAGCAGGCTGCCTATGAGACCGGCAAGCGCATCGTCGAGATGGTGCGCCAGGACATCAAGCCGTCGGACATCCTGACCCGCGACGCCTTCCTCAACGCCATCGTCGTCAACTCCGCCATCGGCGGCTCGACCAACGCGCCGATCCACATCAACGCCATCGCCAAGCACATCGGCGTGCCGCTGACGGTGGACGACTGGCAGACCCACGGGCTGGGCGTGCCGCTGCTGGTCAACCTCCAGCCGGCCGGCGAGTATCTGGGCGAGGACTTCCACCGCGCCGGCGGCGTGCCGGCGGTGGTCGGCCAGCTGATGACCCAGGGCCTGATCCGCGAGGATGCGCCCAACGTCAACGGCCGCACCATCGGCGAGAACTGCCGCAACACCGAGATCCTCGACACCCGCGTCATCCACCCGATCGACGACCCGCTGAAGATCAACGCCGGCTTCGTCGTGCTGCGCGGCACCCTGTTCAACGCCGCCATCATGAAGACCAGCGTGATCTCCGACGAGTTCCGCGAGCGCTACCTGTCCAATCCAGCGGATCCGGAAGCCTTCGAGGGCAAGGTCGTCGTCTTCGACGGGCCGGAGGACTACCATCACCGCATCGACGACCCGTCGCTTGGCATCGACGCCTACACCATCCTGGTCATCCGCGGCGCCGGCCCCATCGGCTATCCCGGCGCGGCGGAGGTGGTGAACATGCGTCCGCCCGCCGATCTCATCAAGCAGGGCATCCATTCCCTGCCCTGCATCGGCGACGGCCGCCAGTCCGGCACCTCAGGCTCGCCCTCGATCCTCAACGCCTCGCCGGAGGCGGCGGCCGGCGGCAATCTCGGCCTTCTGCGCTCGGGCGACCGCGTGCGGATCGACCTGCGCCGCGGCAGCGCCGACATCCTGATCTCCGAAGCGGAGCTTGCCGACCGCAAGGCCACGCTGGAGGCCGCCGGCGGCTACCCCGCCCCGCCGTCGCAGACCCCGTGGCAGGAAATCCAGCGCGGCATCGTCGACCAGCTGGACGAGGGCATGGTCCTGAAGCCGGCGGTCAAGTACCAGCGCGTGGCGCAGACCATGGGGATCCCGCGCGACAACCACTGACGGCTGGGAGCTTCCGATCCGGATGCCGCTCTCCTGCACTGGGGGGGCGGCGTCGATCCTCCAACATGGAAGTTATATTTTCCTGATCTACGATGCCTCTCTACATGTCGATAGTAACCTTTGCTCCGGCCAACCGCGGCGGTTCACCCCCGTAACGGAGGTGCAGGGTTTCCGCCTCCCTCGCCCAGTCACGCATCGCGCTATTGCGTTCCGCAGCTTTGAGGAACGCGTCGCGCAAAGCTTCAAACAGGCTGTGCATCGCGTCGATCTGAGGGAAATAAGTCGACATGAACTCGGGTGCATCGATATGCGCGAGGAGGTTGGAGCGCTGGTCCTCCAAATCCTTCACGATTTCTCGACGATCCTCTTCGAATTTTTCAACCCTTTGCGACTCCCGCCACATCGACCAGATTTCCAGCGCGATACCTATCCCTGCCAGAGCGCCATTGGCGAAGCGCGCCGCCTTGATGGCGCCGTAGGGCTTGAACTTGAACGCGGGCATCACCCAGTCGCGGGCTTTCAGGATCATCGTGTTGCTGATCGTGGCGCTGCCCCCGAACTTGCCGGCCACTTTGCCGAGTGTGCTTGTCAACGCGGTCTCGCCTGAACCGTCGGCAACGAAATTCGCGCTCATCGTGACGATCTGCTGACTGATCGGACCGAGTTCCCGCGTAAAGGCGTTCTTGATCGCCGCCGTCACGGCAACCCCATCCCGCCCGATCTTGCGGTCGAAAAATTCCTCGAAACCGTCCATGCCGGTATGCTTGGCTTCGGTGATCAGATCGGCGAAATAATCGTCCACCTCCCGGCGAAGCGCCATCTGGGCCTCTGCGGCCTCCCGCTTGTAGCGGGCAAGGCGCGGCTCTTCCTCCTTGGCTTTCCCATCGGCGATGGCGGCCAACTGCTCGGCCTCTTCCGCCGCTTGACGCGCCGGCAACAGCAGACGCTCCGTCACATCCCGAAGGATCGAGAGGCAGGTCTGGCGCTTTGCCTCCTCCGCTCCGCCTACGGCATCGACCTTCTCCGCAGTGGCTGTACGCAGATCGTCGATATGGGACAGCCGTACGTATTCGTCGGGACGCTCCAGCCAGTTGGCGATGCCTTCATCGAACGGATTGGCCGCGACGCCGACGATGGACAGGCTTGCTTCCTCATCGGACGTCAGCCCGATCAAATCCCGCAGGCGGGACCTGATGTTCGCTTTCTTGATTTCGAGATTGCGTTTGTAATCGGCATCGTCCTCGACGTCGGCAACCATGTCGAAGCGGCCGATGACGAAGACCGTACGCGAAAGCAGTGCAAGCTCGCGAAAAAGCCAATTCAATTCGTCCCGATGACTGTCCTTCAACGGATTGGATGGATTCAAGACATAAAGAACGAGATTGGCCTCGCTCACATATTTACGGCTCAGCTCCTTGTATTTTTCCGCGATGCCATCGCCAATATTCTTTTCCTTGAAGCCGAACAGGCCTGGCGTATCGATCAATTCGACCTTGTCGCTGGCATCATAGACCGTGACCGCGTTCGATGACTCGCTTTGGCTGATCTTCATGTCGCCGGGCACCATGCCGAGCCAAGCGGCCGCGAGCGACGTCTTGCCCTCGGAGAACCCTCCAACCAGCGCAACCTTCAGCTTCCCGGCCCCGGCGACGCTGAGCTTGTCGAGCTTCTCTCTCAAATGCGGAGGAAGTGCGACGCCCAGCTTCTCGCCGGCTTCGAGAAAAGTCAGAATATCGCTGACGTCATGGGTCTGGTGGGAGGCCATTATGATCATTCCTAAAGGGTGAAATGGGTTGGGCTGACTGCTCGTCGCGGACACCTGCGACATCTCTCAGCCGGTTGACGAATACACCTCGGCATAGCGGTAAAGGTAGGAGGGGTCTTCAGCGAGTTGCCTCAGGTCGCCAACTGATTCTTTCATCGAATTGGCTGCAGCCCGGAAATTCTTTTCCATTGCCTGCAGGGGAAGCATCATATCAAGAACATATTTCCTGAGATCTCTCTCAATCTGTTCCAGCGTTTTATTTACATCTTTGCGTAATTTCGGTTTTATCTCGTCGATATTCTTATTTAGAGACATTTTCTGCTGATCTTTGTGGTAATCGCTGCTGAAGAAATTCCAGAAGCTGCGAAAAAGGCCAAAGACCGCGGTAATTCCAGCCAATATTGGCCCGCCAACCAGCCAAGTTACCGCCACATTTACGGCAGTTCCAACAACCTCACCCCAGTCGACACCACTATTTGTGTTAACATCTGCAGCGTGAGAGAAGGAAGAGACAAAAACCTTACTGTCAAATGCATGGGTATCCTTGAGATATTTCTCGACGAGATGAAGCGCTTCTTTACAGGATTTTTGGGCGTTCCGAACGGTACTCCCCACCCTGCTATTAACGGTTTCCGGAAGTCGATTACGTTCCTCAGCAAGAACCTGCTCGAGCTTTTTCTTCAGTTCGTCATCCCCGCTCAGCCCTTTTTCAATCGCCTGCAACATCTCCTTCCGCACACGCATGACACACCCATTTGTCACCTCATCGGTGAGGCGCTTCAGGGCTTTCGACGCATCCTCGGCGATCAGTTCCAGTTCCGGTCTCAGGATTTTAAGCTGCTTCTCCAACTCTCTGGCAGGTTTAGCGAAGTGGTGCTCAGCCTTCTTTTCCAGAGAAGCGACCGCCTCCGTGATGGGTGGAAGCAGCTTATCGAGATTGGCCTGAGCGATTTCACTCCGGGACGGGACATTGTCACTCAACAATCGCCCGAATTTTTTGACGTTGCTGAACGCCAGCAAGTCAGTGGAACTTACGCTTTTGAGAAATTTTTCTCGCTGGCTGGCGAAGCGGCTGTCGGACGGCAGGTTATCGGCCAATGCTAGAAAGCCGGGCAAGGCGCTTAGAACAACATGCCCCTGATAATCAGAACTCAGTACTTCGCGCATCTTCCCATCGAGCGAATTCACTCCGTCGGCAAGGCTCTGCTTCTCATCGTCGTTGACAAGCGAAGAGCCGATCTGCCGCGGGTTGTTCAGCTTCTTATTGTAAACGGCCCAGACCTTTGCCTGCGGCTGCAGTTGCCGCTTGATTTTTTCCAGCGTCCCGTCCCGACCATCATCGCCGCCCTGTGGCGGACGGGCATCGGCGGTAACGAAAAAGACCACATGGGCACGGTGCAGAGCGTTCTCTATTTCAATGGCGACTTTCGCCTCGTCGCCCTCGATACCCGGTACGTCGATTAAGTTGAAACCTGTACCGTCATACAGACACGGATAAGCGCTGGCTTTGCGCGTGTAATCTGGAGAGCCATCCCCAATTGCGTCGCCGGGTTTGTCTCCGGCAGAGCCGAACAGAAGCAACAGCGCCTCGATCAAGGTTGATTTGCCGGCGTTCGTCTCTCCGTAAAACGCCACGCTCGGATCCGTCCAATCGAGGCGCTTCCATATCCTTGCAATTTCCTGATGCAATTCAGCTTCAGAATCGGTGACAATTTTCTGTGCTACGATCACCGGATCGTCATAGGATTGCATTTTGCGTTTTTTGTTCATAATTAATATCACTTAACCTGAATGGCATCTCTTTTAAGAAGAGATTTTATATTTTAATCAAACTTGAAATTCATATCAAGCGGCCAATCAGCAGAATAAGCGCTCCCAGCCACTGAAACACACTAGCAGATTGTGAATTCAGGTGACGCGTGGGGTGGCCGCCGTAGCTCTGGCCAACAGAACCGCGCGCATCGCCTGGGTGGTGATGACGCAGGGAGTGACCTACGCGACGCCGAGCGCAGCGTAGACAACATCCATCTCGCCGGCGTCGGATGGCTCGGTGGACTGGGGGCAAGGGTGATGAGACGTGATGAGGAACCGGGAGGAGCAGGGATCGGCCAGACCCACGGGAACCAAGCGCCACCGAGCGCGATAAGGCGATTTGGGCGTCGATCCGCGGAATTCATCAAGGCCAGCAACCGGCGGCTGCGACAACAGGCCGGACACATGGATGCATCCTTCTCAGCCAGTCAGCGCGGAATCCCTCTTGCGCCGAAAGGGCCATCCACCACATCACCTCAGCGGGAGCGAAATAAGAGTTTTGACTGCCATTGAAACACACTCGAGTTGTCTAGAACCGTACGACGCCTCGCGGGCACGCCCGTGGACAATCATCCAGAGCAAGACTCGAGATGCGCTCTGCGCTCAATTCGTGACTCCCGTTTCCCCCACGCATCCCAGCAATGCCCCACCATTTCGTGTGACCTTTCACGGCCACCCTTGACGTGCGTCCCGCTTTGCCCACATAAGCCCTGACGAAACATTCGATCCCAGCCGTCCAGACGGCCGCCGCACGGCGCCTCCGGCAGGGATCGTCCACACCGGGATCCGCATCGACGAGCGATGCACGCCCGTCCGGCAGCGTCGAATGCCGGCCTAAGTGAGACGTACGACAGAGGCATGACGTTTGATTCAAAGCGGCGCCGGATGGCGCCGAACAACCGCGCACGCAACCGCAACCCGCGTCCGCGTGACGATTTCGACAGCTCCCGCCCGCCGGCCAATCCGGTCCATGGCGGCGGCCCCACCGGTCCGGTTCCGGGCAAGGACGAGATCCTGTTCCTTCCGCTGGGCGGCTGTTCCCGCATCGGCATGAACATGGCGCTCTACGGCCATGCCGGCAAATGGCTGATCGTCGATGCCGGCGTCGCCTTCGTCGGCGACGAGATGCCCGGCATCGACAGCCTGATGGCCGATCCGGCCTTCATCGAAGAGCGGATGCAGGACGTCGTCGGGCTGGTGGTGACCCACGCGCACGAGGACCATATCGGCGCGATCCACCATCTGTGGCCGCGCCTGCGCTGCCCGATCTATGCCAGCCCCTTCGCCTCCCACATCATCCGGGACCGGCTGAAGGAAAAGGGCGCCCACCGCGCCGCCAAGGTGCAGACCTTCGAGATCGGCGACACGCTGACCATCGGTCCCTTCCGGATCGAGACCATCGCCGTCACCCATTCGATCCCCGAGCCGATGTCGCTGGCGATCCGCACGGCGGCCGGCACGGTCCTGCACACCGGCGACTGGAAGTTCGACCCCAACCCGCTGGTCGGCCGCAGCACCGATTTCGCCGCCCTCAAGCGGCTGGGCGACGAGGGGTTGCTCGCCATGATGTGCGACAGCACCAACGCCGACGTGCCCGGCTCGACCGGGTCGGAGGCCGACGCCCGCGCCGGCCTGATCGGCGCCTTCGCCAACCGCTCGGGCGCCATCGCGGTGACCGGCTTCGCCTCCAACGTCGCCCGCATGACCGCGGTGGCGGAAGCGGCGGCGGCGGTCGGGCGCAAGGTGGTGCTGGTCGGCCGCTCCATGCTGCGCATGGAAAAGGCGGCGCAGGCCTGCGGCTATCTCGACCATGTGCCGGACTTCATGGATGTCCGCGAGGCCTCCTGGACCCCGCGTGACAACCTCGTGTTCCTGTGCACCGGCAGCCAGGGCGAGGAACGGGCCGCACTCAGCCGTCTGGCCCGCAACGAGCACCGCGAGCTGTGGCTGGAAGAGGGCGACACCGTCATCTTCTCCGCCCGCATCATCCCCGGCAACGAGGAGGCCCTGGCCGAAATCCACGGGCATCTGCGCGGCATGGGCGTCGAGATCGTCACCCCGGCCGAGGCGCCGGTCCATGTCTCCGGCCACCCCAAGCGCGACGACCTCGCCCGCATGTACGGGCTGGTCCGTCCCCGCTTCGCTGTGCCGGTCCATGGCACCATCGAGCATATGGAAGCCCACGCCCGCCTCGCCCGCAGCTGCGGCGTCGAACGCGCGCTGGTTCCGGAGGATGGCGACATCCTGCGCATCGCCAGGGAAGGCACCCGCGTCATCGGCCGCATCGAGCCGAAGCGCCTCGCCAACACCGGGCGGGAGCTGATCTCCTGGATCCCCGCCGAACTGCCGGCGGAAGAGACGCTCGTCGCGGCGGCCTGATTGCCGCAGAAGCGCTGAACGGACAAAAGCGAACGGGCCCTGTGGAACACTCCACAGGGCCCGTTCGCATTTCTAAGATGCTTGAACGGTCATTCGGCCGGGGTGGCGACCATCGGAACCTCGATGGCGCGGGCCTGGAGCAGTTCCTTCCATTTGCGGAAGGCGGCGAGCAGGATGATGAAGCCCAGCACCAGCATGATGATCGAGATGCCGGCGTTGAAGGGGTTGTAGCCCTTGGCCGCCTTGTTCAGATAGACGTTGGCGATCATCCAGTAGCCGGCGACGTTCACCGTGACGAACAGGTAGGCCAGCGGGATCAGGCAGGTCAGCATGTAGATCCGCTTCTGGGCCAGCCGCAGGATGATGGTGGCGCCGATGATCAGGCCGACCGAGGCCATCAGCTGGTTCGACACGCCGAACAGGGCCCAGACCGAGTTGATGTCGCCCGACGTCAGCAGATACCCCCAGGCCACGCAGGCGATGACGCTGGCGATGATCGAACCGGGGACCCAGTCCAGCCGCTTCATCGGGGCATAGACGTCGCCCAGCAGGTCCTGGATCAGGTAACGGGCGACGCGGGTGCCGCTGTCCACGGCGGTCAGGATGAACACCGCCTCGAACATCACGACGAACTGGAAGAAGTAGGAGGCGAGGCTGTTGAACCACGGCACGCGGGTGAAGATCTCGGTCATGCCGACCGCGAGCGTCACCGCGCCGCCGGTCCGGCCGTAGAGGTCGAGGCCGATGTCCTGGCTCAGCCGCGGCAGGTCCACCACGTTCATGCCCAGGGCCTTGAAGGCGGCCGGCGCAGAGTTGATGGCGAAGTAATCGGCCGGATGCAGGGCGGTGGCGGCGATCAGCGCCATGACGCCGACCAGGCATTCCGCCAGCATGCCGCCGAAGGCCACCGGACGGATGTCGCTCCACTTGTCGATCAGCTTGGGCGTGGTGCCCGACCCGATGAAGGCATGGAAGCCGGAGATGGCGCCGCAGGCGATGGTGATCGAGATGAAGGGCCAGACCGGGCCGTTCAGCACCGGGCCGCCGCCATGGATGAAGTCGGTCAGGGCGGGGAAGCGGATTTCAGGGTTGATGAAGACGACGCCGACGACCAGCGCGCCGAACACGCCGACCTTCATGAAGCTGGACAGGTAGCCGCGCGGGGTCAGCAGCAGCCAGACCGGCAGCGCCGTGGCGAAGAAGGCATAGACCGGCAGGATGACGGCGACCGTCTCGGCATGCAGCGTCAGCCATTCGCCCAGCAGCGTGCCCTGGATGTAGGGGCCGGCGAAGACCGAGGCGGCGATGGCGGCGATGCCGACCTGGGTGGCGCCCTTGGACGAGCCGGTGATCTTCTCGTAGAGGCCGAGCGCGATGGCGATGGGGATCGTCATGAACACCGCGAAGGCGCCCCAGGCGTTGCGTTCCAGCGCATGGACGACGACCATCGACAGGCCGGCCATGGTGATGGTGATGATGAACAGCATTGCCAGACCGGTGCACCAGCCGGCCACCGGGCCGAGTTCGGCCTTGGCGACTTCGGACAGCGACTGTCCCTTGTGCTTCATCGAGGCGAACAGCACGACGGTGTCATGCACCGCACCGCCGACGACGCAGCCGATCAGCAGCCACAGGAAGCTCGGCAGGTAGCCGAACTGCGCGGCCAGCACTGGACCGACCAGCGGGCCGGCGGCGGCGATGGCGGCGAAATGCTGGCCGGCATTCACCCATTTCTTGGTGGGCACATAGTTCTTGCCGTCCGCCAGGATGTGGGACGGGGTGACTTCCGAATCGTCGGCACGGAGAACCTTGCGCACGAAGAACACGCCGTAGAAGCGGTAGCAGAGCGCAAGAATGCAGAGTGTCGCGATCACAAATGTTAGGGCGTGATCCATGACGGTTCTCCTGAAAAGGATATGCCGCCGGTGTAATCCCGCCGCTTGCTCCCGTGTGGTGGAATGCCGCGAGCGGCAGCCGGGACGTGCCGAGCGGCAGCCGGCAGGGGCCGAGCGGCGGCGCTCAAACGCCTCCCCGGCCGCCGCCCCGCTTATGCTCACTTGCCGCCGGTGACGTCCAGGAAGGTGCCGGTGATGAAGGAGGCCTCGGGGCCAGCCAGCCACAGGATCGCCCGCGCGACCTCCTCGGGCTGGCCGCCCCGCCCCATCGGGATCGAATCCTTGACGCGGTCCACCCGTCCCGGCTCCCCGCCGCTGGCATGCATGTCGGTGTAGATGTGGCCGGGGCGGATGCAGTTGACGCGGATGCCGTCCCGCGCGACCTCCTTGGAGAAGCCGATGGTAAAGGTCTCCAAGGCACCCTTGGAGGCGGCATAGTCGACATACTCGTTCGGGCTGCCGAGCCGGGCCGATGCCGACGAGATGTTGACGATCACGCCGCCCGGCCCGTTGTGGCGATGCGACATGCGCCTGGCCGCCTGCTGCGCGCAGAGGATCGGGCCGATGGCGTTGACCGCGAAGATGCGCTGCATCCGCTCGAAGCCGAGATCCTCGGTCCGGCACTGGCGCGCCAGCACCGCGGCGTTGTTGACCAGCACGTCGATGCGGCCGAACTCGCGGTCGATGGCCTCGAACAGTGCCGCGACCTGCGCCGGATCGGCGCTGTCGGCGCGCACCGCCAAAGCCCGGCGCCCCAGGGCGTCGACATCCGCCACCACGGCCTGGGCGGCGGCCTCGTCGGAGACGAAGCTGATCGCGACGTCATAGCCCTGGGCCGCGGCGAGCCTTGCGGTCGCGGCCCCCATGCCGCGCCCGCCGCCCGTTATGAGGATCAGCGGCGCCTGTGAGACGGTGGTCATTGGCAAGGATCTCCTTATGGCAGGGAAACGGTCAGGCGGAGCGCGGCAGGCCGGACCCGCCCTGCGGTTCCGCGGCGGAGGCGTTCAGATGCGGCCTCAGCATCAGGACGAGCGGAACGATCAGGGCGGCGGTCGCCGCAGAAGCCAGCACGCCGGTCGTCTGGCTGCTGTGGTCGGCGATGGCGCCGTAGAGGATCGGGGCCAGTCCGCCGGAGCCGATGACGCTGGTGTAGAAGACCGCGAAGGCCCGGCCGGTGTCGCCGTTGGACAGCTCCGGCACCGTGCCGTAGAGCACCGAGGAGGTGCCGTTGAGCACGATGCCGAGCAGCGGCAGCAGGATGAGGGTCGGCGTCAGCGAGGTGAACAGCGTCGCCGCGATCAGCAGGGCCGTGGCGGCTTCGGTCACCATGACGCAGCCGACCACCCCCAGCCGCTCCCCGAGCAGGCTGCATGTCGCCTTCCCCAGCGCGCCGCCGATGAACAGCAGGGCCAGCGCCAGCCCGACCGTCGCCGAGTCCCCGCCCTGGCCATGGATGAGGAAGGGCAGGAAGAGCAGATAGCCCATGCGGGTCGCGGTATCGAGCGCACCGATCACCGTCAGGATGCCGAAGCCGCCGCGGCCGCGACCCGCCGCCTTCGTCTTGGCGGCTCTGGTGATGGGGACCGCCGGCAGCAGCGGCAGCAGGGCGGCCGACAGGACGAGTCCGATGGCCGCCATCATCCCCAGCACCGGCTGCCAGCCGACCGTCGGCAGCAGCACGGCGACGAGCGCCGGCAACGCCGCCTTCCCGAGGTCGCCTGAGAAGTTGTAGATGCCGAGCGGATGGCGCGATGCCGCGCCATAGCTGACGGTGACGAGCATCGAGCCGCAGGGGTGCTGGATGCTCGATCCGATGCCGGCGACGACGAGGCCGACGCACAGACCCGGCAGGCCGAGCGGCAACGCCATGATCAGCAGGCCCGCCGCGGCAAGGACGGTCGACAGGATCAGCGACGCCCGCGGCGACAGGCCGCGAAGGGCCCGGTCGGCCGGGATTTGCAGCCCTCCCATCGTCCCGGAGTAAAGGGCGCGGATGACGGCAAGCATCGCATAGGACAGGCCGAACTGGGCCTGCCACACCGGCAGGAAGACATAGAGGGCGTCGGTGTAACCGTCATGCACCGCATGTGCGAGACATGCGCCCGTCAGGCTTTTCTTCTTCTCTGTCCACCACTGTCTCGCAATCATCTTCGATGGCTTTCCCGGAGGCGCCACAGGCATTGCCCGGCTGGTCTGAATGGGCAGGCAGGGTATACCCGTGATGATTCATCGACTAGTATGGTTTGAATCACGGATAGCGTTCGTTTTCCTCACGGGTTTTCCCAAAGGACCGCTCATGCGCCGCCTTCCTCCGCTGAACGCCCTGCGCATTTTCGAGGTCGCGGCCCGGACCGGCAGCTATGCCGAGGCGGGGGCCGAACTCGGCCTCACCCACGGCGCGGTAAGCCGGCAGATCGCCGCGCTGGAAAGCTGGCTCGGGCAGAGGCTGTTCACCAAGGACGGGCGCCGCATGGTGGCGACGCCGATGGCGCGGATCTTCGCGTCCGAGGTCGGGCTATCCTTCGACCGGCTGGCCGTCGCGGCGGAAGCCTGCGGCCGGCCCGACGCGCGGCGCATCCTGCGGGTCAGCGCTCCGACCAGCTTCGCCATGCGCTGGCTGATCCCGCGGCTCGGCCGCTACCATGCCGGCCACCCGCAGGTCGAGGTGGCGGTCACCACGGTTTCGACCGTGCTGGAGGAGTTGCGCGGCGGCGTCGACGTGGCGATCCGGCGCGGCGCCGCGCGGGAGCATGTGTGGCCCCAGCACCGCGTCGTTCCGGTGCTGGACGATGTGGACACGCTGATCATGAGCCCGGCGCTGTTCGCGCGGCGGCCGATCCGCAAGCCCGCCGACATCGAGGGCCACACCCTGCTGGCAAGCGAAACCCGTCCGGGCGATTGGGCGGGCTGGCTCGAAGCGGCGGGGCTCCAGCATCTGGCCGGTCATCCCCGCCAGATCTTCGATCATTTCTTCGTCACCCGTCAGGCGGTGGAGGACGGGCTCGGCATCGGGATCGGCCCGCTGCCGATGCTGGACATCGACCTCGCCAACGGAAAGCTGATGACGCCGCTGCCGGAGATCCGAGTTCCGAGAACGGGGTACGTGGCGCTCGTTCCACCCCAGGCCGATGCGGGAAAGCTGGTCGCCGGCTTCGTCGACTGGCTGGTCGGCGAGGCGCAAGGGCCAGTGTGACCGCGAGCCGGCGGCATGCCCCCAAAACCGCTCAAGCCCCGGAATGCGCCGCTCGGGCCGCCGGAGCGCCGCTCGCCGGAAAGCGGTCCCGCGCGTGCGGCGATGGCGCTAAGGTGGGACGTCCCACAACGCCGCGCCGGCTTTCGCCAGAGATCTCCGATGACCGAGCCCTGCCCCCGCACACCCCTGCGCAAGGCGCTTGCCAACCTGCGCCGCCTGTTCAACGACGACAGCTACGACCGCTACCGCGAGGCCCAGGCCCGCCTCGCCCCGGACGAGCCGCCGCTCGACCCCCGGTCCTTCAAGGCGCGGCAGATCCTGATGACTCTGGGACGGGGCTGCTGCGGACGGTAGCCCCCTCCCCCACCCCGGGACCGGCCTCGGGCTTCAGTCCGGGGAGCCGCGCCCGGCTGCCGCTGCGTTCCGAATAGGCGCGGGTCAGCTCCGCCCCGAACAGGAAGATGACCGCCGAATAATAGACCCACAGCAGGATCAGCACGAAGGAGCCGGCCGCGCCATAGACCGACACCACGCCGCTGGTGGCGATGTAGAAGCCGATCAGGAATTTGCCCACCGCGAACAGGAAGGCGTTCACCGCCGCCCCCAGCCAGACGTCGGCCCAGCGGATGTAGGCGTCGGGCAGGATGCGGTAGATCAGCGCGAACAGGCCGGTCAGCACCGTCCAGGACACCAGCACGTCGAACAGCCACAGCAGCGACGGCATCGCCGGCAGATAGGCCGAGGCCCAGCGGCCGGCCGCCGCCAGACCGGCGCTGACCACCAGCGAGACGATCAGCAGGAAGCCGATGGCGCCGATCAGCGCCAGCGCCTTCAGCCGCACACGCACCAGCCAGGTGATGGTCGATTCCTGGGGGGCCGCCACCCGCCAGATGCGGTTCAGCCCGGCCTGAAGCTCGACGAAGACGGTGGTGGCGCCGACCAGGATGGTGCCGATGCCGATGACGCTGGCGACGATGCCGGTCTCCTTCGCGCCGGCCCGCGCGATCAGGTCCTGAAGGGTTTCACCGGCATCGTGCCCGACCAGCGCCGTCAACTGGTCGACCAGCGCGCCGCGCGCCGCCTCGTCGCCGAACACCAGCCCGGCCAGCGCGATCACCAGGATCGCCAGCGGCGCCAGCGAGAAGATGGTGTAGAAGGCGATGGAGGCCGCCATGCTCATCGCGTCGTCGTTCATCCAGCCATAGGCCGCATCGACGACGATCACCCATCCCCTTCGCACGCTGCCCATCGCCCCCTCCCATCCTGCACCGTCTCCCCCGGTAACACCGGCGGCGGCCATTCGGCCATGGTCGGAGGACCGGAGAGCGCCCGCGACGGGAAGAAACCCGCGTCGGCGGCCTGCGAGGGATGGGCCGGGATGCCGCACGACCGACTTCAAGACAGTGCGGCGAACCTGATCCAGATTGGACTTTGCCCGGACGGCGTTCTTCAGAAGATCACGACATTCAGGGTTTTCTCGAAATTCTTCAGAAAGGCCGACACCTCTTCCGCGGCCTTCCTGTCTTCCCACTTCGACAAGGACTTTATGTTCCTTGCAATGTCAGGCTTGATCTCCAGATCGGTCTTGCGGTTCAGGAGCGCGTTTGCGGTTCCCTGCTTGGCAGCAAGGCCGTCGTATTTCCTGGACTCGTCGGCCAGCTTTTTGAGCAGCGGGACCATTTTCGAATCGTCCAGGAGGATGGCATTCAGGGCCTTGTTCTTGCCCTTGCTTTCCTTCCACAGTTCCACCCACTCCTTGCCGAGCAGCTTCGGGTCCACTTCGTACGATTCGTGGGTGATGCATTTGCAAAAATCATCGAGAGACGCGAGCCCCTCTTCTTTTTCCTTTTTTGTGGCAATCAGCCTGGCCTTCAGTTTCTTGCCCAAAGCCGCCGCCTGGGCCAAGACCTGCAACTTTATGGAATCGACGACCTTGCCCTGCTCGCCCACCAGCTTGGTGTAGGTCTTGTAATCGTCGAGGAGCCCGTCGATGTCCTTCGACACGACAGCGAACTTGTTGCTGAATTTATGCTTCACCAAATGCTCGCGATGCTTCTTGGTGAGCCCATCCCATTCACGCAGAATATCTGAAAGTTTCTTTGCCATTTCCATCACTGCCGAAAAGAAAGAAATCCGACAGAAAATTAAAACACCTTCTTTCCTGTCATGTTGGGCCGATGGTACCCTTATCGTGTTTTCAACCAAACAGAGGAACCGTCCAAAATGGGGTTTTCAACGCCCCCCGAGGTTCCCTGTCGTCTTGACCAGCCCCTATGATGGGTGCCGGCGTCACCCCATCCCCAGCCGCTCCTTGAGCGCCCCCAGGAAGCGCCGGCTGACCGGAACCGCATGGCCGCCGGTGGTCTGGATTTCCGCCAGTCCGCCATCGGCGAAGCGGATTTCCCGGATGCGGTCCGGGTTGACCAGATGCTGGCGGTGGCAGCGGAACAGCGGGCTCTTCTCCTGGATGGTGTGGAGCGTCAGCTCGGTGAAGCGCTCCTGCCCGTCCTCCCCCACCACATAGACGCCGGCGGGGCGGGAGACGACATACTCGACGTCGGCCAGCTTCATCAGGGTGATGCGGTTGACCCCGGTGCAGGGGATGTGGCGCAGCTCCGCCGCCCCCGGCAGGACCGACAGCTCCTGCGGCGCATGCTGGCGGCGCAGCCGCTGCAACGTCTTCGCCAGCCGCGCCGGATCGGCCGGCTTCAGCAGATAGTCGAAGGCGTGCTCCTCGAAGGCCTGGACGGCATACTCGTCATGCGCGGTCAGGAAGACGATGCGCGGCATCCGCTCGGGATCGAGCATGCTCAGCATCTCCAGCCCGCTGACCCGCGGCATCTGGATGTCGAGGAAGACCACGTCGGGCGCCTGCCGGTTGATGGCGCCGATGGCCTCGATGGCGTTGGCGCATTCGCCGACGATGCGGATGTCGGCTGCCTCCTCCAGCAGGCGGCGCAGCTCCTCCCGCGCCAGCGGCTCGTCATCGACGATCAGGACGGTGATGGCGGATGGCAGTGCGGGAGCCGTCATGCGGGCACGGTTTCCTCAAGGGGCAGGCGCAGGGTGACGCGGGTGAAGGCATCGGGCTCGCAGGCGACCGACACGCCGTACGCCTCACCGTAGCGGTTGCGGATGCGGCGGTCGACGATGGTCATGCCCAGCCCGTCGCCGCCCGGCCTGGCCTCATAGAGCCCGGCATTGTCCTCCACCGCCAGCAGCAGGTCGCCGCCGTCGCGCCGCGCCGCGATGCGCACCCGGCCATCGCCGAGAAGCTGGGCCGTGCCGTGCTTGATCGCGTTCTCCACCAGCGGCTGGAGCGAGAAGGCCGGCAGCCGGGCGTGGCGAAGCTCGTCCGGCACCTCGATCTCGACCGCCAGCCGCCCGGTGAAGCGGGCCAGCTCGATCTGGAGATAGGCGCTGACATGCTCGACCTCGTCGGCAAGCGTCGCCATCTGGCTGGGGCGCTTCAGGTTCTTGCGGAAGAAGGTCGACAGGTTCTGCACCAGCTGCCGCGCCCGCTCCGGATCGTTGCGGATGACGGCGGAGATGGTGTTGAGCGCGTTGAACAGGAAATGCGGGTTCACCTGGGCATGCAGCAGCTTGATCTCCGACTGCGCCAGCAGCGCCTTCTGCTGTTCGTAGCGGCCGGCCAGGATCTGGTTCGACAGCAGCCGCGCCACCCCCTCGCCCAGCGTGCGGTTGATGGTGGAGAAGATCTTGGTCTTCGGCTCGTACAGCTTGATGGTGCCGATCACCCCGCCATCCTCGCCGACCAGCGGGATGACCAGCGCCGCCCCCAGCCGGCAAGACGGGCTGATCGAGCAGCGATAGGCCACCTCGTTGCCGTCGGCATAGATCACCTGGTTGCTGGCGATGGCCTGATGCGTCTGCCTTGAGCTGATCGGCGTGCCCGGCAGATGGTGGTCGTCGCCCATGCCGATGAAGGCCAGCAGCTTTTCCCGGTCGGTGATGGCGACGGCGCCGACGCCGGTCTCCTCGAAGATGATGCGGGCGACGCGGGTGCTGTTCTCGCTGTTGAAGCCGCCGCGCAGCACGCCGTCGCAGCGCGCGGCGATCTTCAGCGCCTTGGCGGAAAAGGCGCTGGACTGCTTTTCGTCCAGCACGCGGCGCTCCAGCAGGATGCGCATGAACAGCGCCGCACCGAGGGTATTGGCGACGATCATCGGGGCCGCCACCACCTCCACCAGATGCATCGCCGCCTCGAAGGGCCGGGCCACCGCCAGGATGATCAGCATCTGCACCACCTCCGCCACGAAGGTGACGGCGCCGACGCGCAGCGGGTTGAACAGCGGCTCGATCCGGCCCTGGCGCACCATGTGGCGGTGGACCAGCCCGCCGATCAGCCCCTCCGCCATGGTGGAGATGGCGCAGGCCAGCGCCGACATGCCGCCCAGCGAATAGCGGTGCATCCCGCCGGTCAGCCCGACCGCCAGCCCCACCGACGGCCCGCCGAAGATGCCGCCCAGCACGGCGCCGATGGCGCGGGTGTTGGCGATGCTGTCGTCGATGTGCAGGCCGAAATAGGTCCCCATGATGCAGAAGATCGAGAAGATCACGTAGCAGGCCAGCTTGTGCGGCCAGCGCACCGTCACATGGGTCAAGGGCAGGAACAGCGGCGTCCGGCTCAGCAGATAGGCGATCACCAGATAGACGCACATCTGCTGGAGCAGCGAGAGGACCAGGGTGAAGGGCTCGACAGGCATGGCGGTTTTCCCGGCAGCGGCCTTACGGGACCGGCGCTGCTCCGCGCCATCTTACACCCGCAGGCTCCGTCCGCCGATGGGACATCCTTGCATCTCTGGGGGCATCGCTGGGGGCACAGCCTTGTTCCGTCTCCTACAGCTCCGCCTTCATTGCCGGACGGGCCTGGGCCGGACGGGCCGGACCGCATCCCGTCTCGATGTACTGCCGGTATTCGTCGCGCTGGACGGCATAGAGGTCTTCGCCCGCCGCCGGAATGTTCTTGGCATGCCGCAGGGCCGATGCCGAGCCGCCCAGGTCGATGACCACGAAATCGACGGCCGCCAGCGTCGTCGAGATGAAGCTGAGCGCATAGACCTCCGCGGCGATGCCCGCCGTCAGGGCCACCGCCGCCACCGTGTTGGTGGGGCCGACGAAAGGCAGCACGAGGTACGATCCGGGCGCAAGGCCGGTCTTGCAGAGCGACGCGCCGAAATTCTCCTCCCGGCGCTCCAGGCCGAGCCGCGTGGCGACATCGAACAGGCCGCCGACGCCGAGCGTCGTATTGATCCCGAAGCGCGCCGCCGAGGCGGCGGCACCGCCCGCCTTGCCCTGCAAGCCGTTGTCGAGAACCATCTCGATCTCGGTCAGGTTCGCATAGGCGTTCGACAGGCCGGCCGAGACCGGGGCGGGTACCCATGGCCCGATGCGGTCGACGGCCGGATTGACGACCCAGTCGACCAACCCTTTGTTGACCGCGAACATGGTCCGGTTGAACGATTCCAGAGGATCGGCGGCGAAGGCGGCGACCGGGGCGCACCCCAGCGCCAGGGCCATGACCACGCCAACCGCAAGCCTTGCCGCCATGCCCAATTCCCCCTGCCTACCGGGCTCACCGCCGATCCAAGTCTACCTGACGCCGGCGGCAGGCGGCAAATCAGGGGAAATCCAGATCGCCGTGCCGCCCGCCCCTGCTCTTCGCCCCTGCCGCTCAGCGCCGCCGCGGGGCCGGGTGCAGCAGCGCCAGCTCCGGGGTCACCGACTGCCGCATCGCCGCGTCCCAGTCGCTCATGGTGACGAAGCGCAGGCCCCGCCTCTCCCCTTCCTCCAGGATCGCCGGCAGCGCCGCGACGGTCGCCGCCTTGGTGCTGTGCATCAGCACGACGGCGCCGGGCGCCAGCCGCTCGACAATGCGCTGGCGGATGATGTCGGGGCCGGTGTCCTTCCAGTCCTGGCTGTCGGCGGTCCACAGCACCGTCGCCATGCCGTGGCGGCGCGCCAGTGCGGCCAGCGCATCGTCCACGTCGCCATAGGGCGGCCGGAACCATGTCGCCGTCACCCCGACCGACGCCAGCGCCTTTTCCGCCTGCGCCAGGTTCCACTCGCGCTCGGCCGGCTTCAGGTCGGTGGTCATCGGATGGGTCTGGGTGTGGCTGCCGACCTCGTTGCCGGAGGTGGCGACCATCCTGGCGATGTCGTGATGCTCCGGGATCTTGGCGCCGATGTAGAAGAAGGTCGCCTTCGCCCCATGCGCCCGCAGGATGTCGAGGATGTGGGGGTCATGGCCGTCCGGCCCGTCGTCGATGGTCAACGCCACCACCTTTGCCGTCGGCAGCGTCAGGTCGACCTGGGCGAGGTCGATGTCCGATCCGGGGATCAGATGCCGGGTCACGAAGGGCGCCGCCCCATGGGTGGCGGCATAGCTGCGCTGGCCCGCCATGACGGAAGCCGGCAGGCACAGCAGGGCTGCCGCCAGCCCGAGCGGCAGGACGGCACGGCGGAACAGGGTCATCATCGCGGTGGCACTTGGGAAAAGGTCGGGGCAAAGGTCGGAGCCGGCCCCTCCCCTCGAAAGGGGTAGGGCCGGCGGAAGACCTGAGCTTTGCGCCCGCCCGCCGCGATGGACAAGCGATTTCTCGGAGACTTGCGGGGGTGGAGCCCGGCCGGCCCCCACCCCCGCAAAGCCGCCGTTACAGCTTGGCCCGCAGGGTCAGCATCACGGTGCGCGGTTCGCCGTAGATGTTGCCCGACTGCACGTTGTTGATGCGCTGGTAATAGGTGCGGTCGAACAGGTTCTTGACGTTCACCGCCGCCGTCACCTTCTCGGTCACGTCATAGCCGACGCGGGCGTCCACCGTCGCATAGCCGCCCTGGGTCAGGCGGGCGCCGCCCAGCGACGGGAACTCGTTGTACATCGAGGTCTGGGCGTTGATGCCGCCGCCGACGCTCAGACGGTCGTCGATGCTCTCGGGCAGGCGGTAGTTGGTCCACAGCTTGAACTGGTGCATCGGCGCGATGGCGGTGAAGGCGCTGCCGGAGTTGGCGCTGCTGTCCAGGCTCTTGGCGCGGGTGAAGGTGTAGCCGGCATAGGCGTCCCAGCCCGGCAGGATCTCGCCGGAGACGTCCAGCTCGAAGCCGCGGCTCTGCGCCTTGCCGCCGGAAATGTAGATCGACTGGTTGGGATAGCGCGGGTCGGCCTGCGGCCGGTTCTCCTCCTCGATGTGGAAGACCGACGCGGTGGCGTGCAGGCGGCCGCCGAAGTAATCGGCCTTGACGCCGGCCTCGTACTGCCGGCCCTTCAGCGGCTCCAGCACCTTGCCGGACGCATCGACGAAGGATTGCGGCTGGTACATCTGCGTCACGCTGGTGTAGAGCGCGTAGGTGGGATTCACCTCGTAGACGAGGCCGGCATAGGGCGTGACCTTGCCGCGGACGGAGGCGCTGCTCTCCGCGGTGCGGGCCAGCGCGTCGGCATCGACCTTGGTCTGCCACCAGTTCATCCGCCCGCCGACGATCAGCTTCAGCGGATCGGCCAGCTTCAGGCGCAGGACGCCGTAGGTGCCCCAGCTGTCGGTGGTGGTCTTGGTGTCCCGCTGCCAGTCGCGCCAGGCCGGCTCGGCGACCGACGCGTTGGGGGCGAAGATGTTCTGCGTCACCGACCAGCTGCCGACCGGGTTGGCCGCGCGGTGGCGGAAGGTCCAGCGCTCGTAATTGGCGCCGACCGCCGCCTCGTGGGTCTGGCCGAACAGCCCGAAATTGCCGCTGGCCGACAGGTCGGCGCCGATCTGATCCTGATCGTAACGGACCTTCTGGGCGTAGAGCGTCGTCCGGTTGACCCCCGGCGTGACCGGGGAGTAGGCGTAGGCCATCTTCCGGTCCATCTCATTGTCGATGTAATGGGTGGCCAGCTTCACCGCCCATCCATTGTCGAACTTGTGCTCCAGATCGGCGAAACCGCCCTTGCTGGTGAAGATGTCGCGGTTCCATTCCTCGCCAAGCGAGGTCGAGCGGTCGACGTCGAGCAGCCGGAACTGCGGCTGTCCGTTCACCACCGTGGCATAGCCCGGCAGGTTCCAGGCGCCCTTGTAGCTCATGCGCTGGTACCAGGCGCCGGCGGTCAGGGTGGTGTCGGGCGTCAGGTCGGCGGCGATGCTGCCATAGGCGACCGCCCGGTCCTGCGTCGTCCAGTCCTGGAAGCCGTTGCGGTCCTGATAGGCGCCGACGAAGCGTCCGCGCAGGCTGCCGGACTGGTTCAGCGGCCCGGTGATGTCGCCTTCGCCGCGGTAGTTGGCATAGGAGCCGGCGGTCAGCTCGCCATAGCCTTCCAGCGTCTTCTTCGGCGTCTTGCGGACGAGATTGATGGCGCCGCCGGGACCGCCCATGCCGTTCAGCAGCCCGGCCGGTCCCTTCAGCACCTCCACCCGCTCATACATCGCCAGATCGGGCGAGGCGAAGATGCGGCTGTCCAGCGTGGTCGGCACGCCGTCGAACTGCAGGTTCGTCATCTCGAAGCCGCGCGAATAGAATTGCAGGCGGTTGCCGTCGATCGGCTCCACCGTGACGCCCGGCGTCTGCTTCATCGCATCTTCGAGCGTGATGAGCTTCTGTTCCTCGATACGCTCGCGCGGGACCGTGGTGACGGTCTGCGGCACCTCGCGCGGGGCGAGCGGCAGCTTGGAGCCGACGGTGGTCGGCGGGTTGGCGTCGCGCTGACGGTCGGCGCCAACGTCGATGGTCGGCAGCGTCATCGCCCCGGACGTCATCGCCCCCGACGACGTCGCCCCCGACGGGGCAGCATCCCCCGTGCTCGTCGTCGCCTGCGCCAAGGCCAGGGCCGGCAGCAGCAGGGCTGCCGCCGCAACCGACGCCAGCAGGCGGACGCGCCCCCTGTTCTGTCCCGCACGGCGTCCGGGCTGCCTGTCAATCGTCATTCCGATGCTCCCCCATACGTCACTGTGCTGATGTCAATTCGCGGATTTGTTGGCCATGCCCCTGTCTCCCCGCCCTGCCCGGAGAGCATCGTATTGGTCGCGGCCGAAGCCCCCTCAGGCGAGGGGCGCGGGCGCGATAATCGTTTTTGGGATTGGCGCCCCGAGAATGTCGAGTTCCGCGCCCTACATAATGAGATTAATTCTTATTTGCAATGTTATTTTTAGCAAGCTAACGGTCAGTCCAGCTGAAGGACGGTGCAAGCAACATCCGCGGACGATGTTGTGCTTCCCCCACCTCCACCCTGCCGCGCACCTGTGGCGGTTGCTGCCCATCCGCCGGAAAAACGCAGTACCGCCCCTGTCTATGCAAGCGATTCTTACTTGCAGAAAAAGGCGGTTCTACCGCCCCGCCAGCCGAACCGGAACCGAACGATGTGGAGGAGCGCATCGTCGACGAGCCAACGGCGCAGTGGCTCAGTGCCATTCAGGCGCCCGCGGGGTGACGCTGACACGCTGATCCAGGCGGCGTGGCTGCTGGTGGAACCAGAGCGCTGTATCGATGCCTGACGCGGCGGAATGGGCGACCCGCCGGGCCGCACCACCCCTTCCCCCCTGGGATCGGGCCGGCATCGTCCCACCCCTCATCCACCAGTATGCCGAAATTGCCATGCTGTTGTTGACAATGATCCGCGCTTACCTGATCACAGCGGAATTGTTCATTAAGCCAAAGAGGCATTTATAAATTTAGACAAATTATTTTGTTCTTTTGACTCAATCGCGCAAAATTTCGGCGGGATAGGTTTTTTGCGTTGTGCCACCGCGTGCACACAACATATTGTAGGAACAGTCATCCATCCGCCGGGGGGAAATGTATGCGGGTGACGATAAACGGGACAGGGCAGAGATCTCCGGCGCATCCACCACCAGCCACTGGCGGCAGGCCCCCATCTTGGCGCTTTCCGGCTGATCCTGCCTTGATAGGGTTAGCCCGCAAGCCCCCCTTGTTCATTTCAGTTGAACAAGGCCACATCCTGGTGTATCCAAGCCGCCATTCATGCGGCTGGCTCGCAGGGTTATGCGTCCTTGCGGGTGATCAGTCACATGTGGGAAGGACGGTATGATGTCAAAGTCGTCTATCGCCACCTTCCAGACTCCGGAAACCAGAAGTTCAGGCAGCCACCCAATGCGGGTCATCGAAGGATACGGTCGTCGTTCCCTGTCCACGGCCCAATCGCATACGGCATCCGTACTGATCGTCAGCGAAAACAGCACCGCCGCCGGTAACATGGCGGAAAAACTGGGCCGTGACGGCCGTATCCGCGTGCGGGCGATGACGTCGCCGGAGGTGGTCGGCGAGGCGATCAAGCGGTTCAAGCCTGATGTCGTGGTGACCGACAAGTGGTTTGGCCGGACCGGGGTCGGCTATCAGGACGTGGTGATGCCCTTCGTCGACAGGAATCATGACGTCGGCCTCGTGGTTCTGGACAATTCAAGGCCGGCAGCGGAAAAAACGTCGAACCAGATCGAACTCGGTGTCTGTTCGCGCGCAGACGCGCTGAAGGGCAGCAAGCTGGCCGACATCGTTCTACAGGCCAAGATCAGGTAAGCCCTCAAGTCCATCGCTTTCTACAAAGCTGCGGGTCTCCCCCGCAGCTTTTTTATTGTGCGCTCTCTTCGGACGGGCGGTCGTGGCGCTTCTTCGGTCCGCAGAATGAATCTGCCTCATCTCGCGCTATGCGCGGTGCCGCTCACGAGGTTTACAATCCAGAACGATTTATGCATCATTCCGTCAACCGCCAGTCACATATGGTGCCGATAATGGTCGTGGATGATGGTAAGGCTTTCGAGTTCCTCAAGCATGTTGGTCAGCTTTCCAGGGCAGCCGTACCATCCATTGACGCCGATCGCCTGTTCGAGTCCCAGAGGGATGCGGTAAGACGGATTCTTGGCAGCATCCAGACCATCGCCGGAGAGTCGGAGCTGGACCGCTCCTCGCCCCGCAAAACGGACGAGGAGCGTTACCGAACGACACGGCTGAACGGGCGCACGACCCATTCGCCGAACGGTGAAGATTATCGGGCCGGCCGTATGGAGCGCACCGCAAGGTGGCGCTCGTCCGGCATGCCGCACAGCCGGCCACACAACTGTTTTCTGATCAATGGTGGGCGGGGAAGCGGCAAGACCACGGTCCTGAATTACCTCGTCGGCTGCATCGAGAGGCAAATCTTCACGCTGGAAGAAAGCGATCGACGTGGCGGTGCTCAGCCGCCGCGCACCGCCCTGCTGCTGCGCGTGGCGCTTCCGAACAATCTCGAAGCGCACGAATCGCCGATGGAAGCTGTGTTCGCCGCGGTGCAGGACCGCCTCATAAAGGAAATCACCCGTATCCCCGGGGAGTCGGACGACAGGAAGAATCTGGAGGCGACGCAACAGGAGTTCCGGGACGAAGTTCTGGTCGGTTGGACCTTCTCCCGTCGCGAAGGTATGAAGGCTCTTGCGCAGGATGCGCTGGATTTCGATGACTACGCCAAGAACCGGGCCAAATTCAATCTGCACGCCCACATGCGCATCGACGCCTGGCTGGGCTTCGTCGACCGGTTTCTGGATACGCTGGGATATGAGATCCTGGTGCTGGTTTTCGACGACATGGATTTGCAGCCCGAGGCCGGGCAGCGGGTCGTCGAGGATATCCGCCAATACATGGTGCATCCCCGCACCGTGACCATCGTCGCCGCCGATCTCGACCGGCTCGTCGAAGGCATGGTCCAGGAGGCGTTGGTGGCCAATCCGCGCCTGACGAAGGCGCTGGGCTGGCTCGACAATGATTGGCAGTATGGCTCCGGCCGGCGGAGCACGAATGTACAGTCGTTCTACAACGACTGTCGTCAGATGGTTCTCGCCAAGATCGACAAGGTCTTTCCGCCAGGCCTGAGGTCTCATCTGGATTTGCGCGACCGCGTCCAACTGGACAGGCTACTCGGGCTCAGCTTCACGCAATTGTGCGTGATGCATTTCTTCGCTCACCGGAGAAAGGAGAGGGATCCGAGAGAGGTGACGAAATCGGCCTGGGATGAAGGCATCGCATGGTGGCTGCTGAACGCGCCGCACAGTGCCCTGGTCACCGACACGGTTCGGGGCTATGTCCAATTCCTCAACGGCCTGTTCCACGACCAGTTCACCCGGCTCGGCGCGAAGGTCGCCTTGCCGTGCACGGAACACAATCCGATCCTCGATGTTCTGCTGACCTATCACAAGGCTTGGTCGATTCATCAACTCCGCGCGAACTCCCATGACTTGTTCGAAGTGGCGCGGCAAAGCGAAACCCAATGGGAGTGGGATAATTCACGGCAGCCGGGCACCCGCATGGATGCCTTCACCGAGCATCTGATCGACTTCTGGCTCGATGTGAAGATCGCGATGACTCAGCTCGATTGCCGCAAGGTGCCGGCATTGCAGCGCTGGTTGCCGCTGGAAATCGACATTCCCCTCGAAAAAACCGGCAAGAACCTCTTGCCCACACCGGAGTTGGGCATCAACGGCCATTTCCGTGACGGGCTGCTGCCGCGATCCTGTCTGTATATCTACCAGTTCCGGCATCTCGACATGCTGGCAGCGAAAATTCGCCGGGATCTGGCGGAAGCCACCCCTCGGATACAGATCAGCAAAGTGCCGAATGACCGTAGCGGCTATTCAATCGAACTGTCTACTCTGAACCAGGCAATGGACTTCCTGGCTTCATCCAGCACAGGTGTTTCGCATCGGCTCAGGTCCGATCTGGACGAAGATGAAGTAAACTTCAGCAAGAGTGAAAATTTCATCCCACTCCATCTCGCACTCTTTGCCCTGATTCGCCCAAAAGAGGGGCAGACTCTCTTGGAAAGCTTGAAGAGCATGTTTCCGGAAGGATGGGGAACACTTGAGTGGTCGAAGATAGAAAGAATATATCAAGGAACCGAATTCACCCGCTTCAATGAATATCTCGACACGTGGACGGCGCTGGATGCCGAGGAGCAGGAACGCAATTTCTTCCGGACCGTCTGGATCCTGGCGGTTCATCTCGGTCTTCTGGGCACCGACTACAAATCCATCAAAGTGCAGGAATTCATCCCGGATTTGGGTTTCAGCTTCCGTGAAGAGGAATCCAGACGTCTCGCCCGACTTGCGCAGCATACGGACACCATCATCCGCAAGCGCAGCCGGCGCACGGCCATCCTGCTGGCCTGGAGCCTGACCCCGGTGGTGGAGCCGATGTGGCGGCTCGGCTGCGATCGCGGAGGCGACCATAACCGGGAAGCGTCATGGACAACGATCCGGGGGGCGCTTGAACATGCGCTTGCGCTGCTGACGGAGATCTTGAACGAAGCGGACAGCGGAGACAGCGCGGATGGACGGGTGGGTAAGCCATCCGCGACGCGCCCGGACTCCCACCATTCCGCAAAAACCGAACCGGAAAATACGGAGCCTGAGAACGCGCCTGAGCGCTATCTGGAAAAGGCCGATCTCCGGCAATGGCATTTTCCAGATTTTGCGGAAGATCGCCTCAATGACATCAAGGCGGATATTGAAAAGACAATTGAGATGATCCCTTCCAATCCTGAGTCCAAAAGCGAAATCCCCGTGCAGACCGTTTACGCGGACGGGCAGAGATTCATTGACACGCTCAGCAAACTGACACGCATGAGCCGCGAAAGCGCAGAGGCGATTTATGCGCGGCTTAACCAACCTTGAGATCGCGGTCGAACTCATCACATGGCGGGCACGCCTTGAAAAAGGGGTGATCCGCCTGCCACGGGGCAAAAGCCAGTGGCTCGATGATTTCGCCGACTATCTCCTTTACCGCGACAGGCGCAGGCACCTGCACGATCTGCAGGGGTCCGTGCAGTACTTTGCCGCGAGCCACGCCACCCTGTCGGACTGGTATCGAGCGGTGCTGAAGACCGGGGAGATCAAGGTTTCCTTTCTCCAGGGCCGTCCCCGGATCGCCATCGACAGCTTCCACGCCTGGCGCATGGCGACGGCCCGGCTCGATCATGACGCGCTGCTGACCTACGCGCTGCTGGATCAGGTGCCGGACACGCTCGAACCCGGCCGGATCCTGGAATCGCTCCGGGGCTGGGGGGTGTTCCCCACGGCCCAGGACAATGATCTTGAGCGTATCCTGCGGCGCGGGGTCGCCGATACCCATGTGCATTTCGAGGCCAGCGATCCCATTCCCCTGTTGTGGGCGCGCCTGATGCACGGTCATGACCGCATCGAGGCGATCCCCCGCTATTCCCACCGCGACATGCAGGCCATCGTCAACAATCCCGAGCGGCTGGAACGGCGGCGCTTCGAGAGGCGGATCGTCGAGCAAGCGGTGCAATGCCGGAAGGATCTGATCGACCGGGTGAAGATGCATGTCGCATCCCCGGCTCAGGGGGCGGCCGGCACGACTTATCTCCTGAATGAGCGGTACTTCCTGCTCACGGTCTGGCGCCAGGTGCGGGAGGACTTCTTCAGCGACGAGGAACTGCGCCTCTGGGACACCTACCTGTTCGCCAAGAACCTTTTCCATAGCGAGCAGCAGCAGTTTTCAGGATCGGGAGCGGGCCTCAGCCGGTTCCGCCAATATCTCGACCGCGGAGAATCCCTGACCGAAGCCAGGGCGGAGAAACGCTGCAAGCGAGCGCGCCTGGAGCGCATGCGGCGGCTCGTCGACTTCGCCACCGAACCATCCGACCTGCAACACATAGAATTGCGGATCGCGCCAAAAAAACATGTGCGTGATTACTTCACTGCCTTTTCCCTTTGGGAAAAACTGCTGAATGATTATCCCGATCTGAAGCGGAGATGCGCGGAGGGACGCCTTCGCATCGGGTTCGTCGTTCATTTCATCCGGAAGCCGGAGGAAACGAAGGACGGCCCTCTGTTTTCGGGCTTACGGCGTCTTCTGGACCGCCACAGCGCGGTGCTTCACCTCTTCCGCCTCCAGCATTGGGACCTCGCCCGCCACATCGTCGGCATCGACGTCGCCAATATGGAGCGTGGCTGCCCTCCCGAGATTTTCTCGCCATTCCTCAGGCAGCTTCGCGGACAGGATATTCTGTCGGAGAAGGGCATGATCCGGCTTGAACATTGGGAACGCCTGAGAGAACGCGGCGCGCACCGCCATCCCCTCGAACTCCCGGTTCTGGGACAGACCTATCATGTCGGCGAGGACTATTATCATATCGTCGATGGTCTTCGGCATATGGACTGCGTCGGCCGCTTCCTGCTGGAAAGCGGGGATCGGCTTGGCCACGGCCTTGCCATCGGAGCCGACGCCAAGGGAGCCGCGGGTAAGCGCGGGGCGCCGCTGCACATCATGAACGGCATTCTGCTCGATAATCTCGTCTGGCTGTATCATCGGGGGCAAAGCTTCGGCTGCCTGGACCATGCCGCGACGATCAAGGTCGAAAACGCGATCTGCCGCCTGTCGGAACTGATCTACGACACGCCGGTGGATATCCCTCTGCTCAGCGGCCTCCAGAAGCGGCGGTACGGCCTGCCCCCGGCGAGCATCGGTGCGGCGACGTCCCGCGAGGACCGGCTCTTCGCAAGTCACCTGTACGATCCTGGTGTCAGAGGTAGGCGGCATGACTGGGCCGACGCCGAGCGGGCAAACATTCTGGACGATCTCCACGAGGTCACCACCTGCTTGCAGGACGCGGTGGTGCGCGATCTGCGCGCCAGGGGGATCGTCATCGAAGCCAATCCAACCAGCAATCTGGCCACCGGCGCCGTAGGCTCGATGGAGGAGCATCCGTTGCTGCGGCATTTGCGTTGCGATCACGATGCCGGACTGTTCTCAATCAACACCGACGATCCAGGTGTGTTTGCGACCCGCATCGAAAATGAATACGCACTCCTGTTTTCCGCCATGCTCAAGCAAATGGATCGCCCAACGGCCATATCCATCATCGATCATCTACGGCAAACTGGAATGGAAAGCTCTTTCCTGCATAGGATGGAGTCGGTGCCCTCTCGCTGACGCACGAGCCCCTCCCCCAGCCCACTGCTCTCGTGCCGAACACGGAGGGCGTTCATCGGCACGCAGTCGCGTGGCGACGATGTCGGAGGCGTTGTCGATCATTCTCGTCGAATCCCTGGGGAACGGATCGACCATCACACACGGGCGGGGTGGCAGTAGGGAGCAAGGCAGGGGGGAGAAAGGCCATGGGACGGAAAAGCCGCAGCGAATGTGGGACGCCCCACATCGCCAGCGGACGCGACGAGCATGCCTGAGGGGGATCAACGCATCGAACAAGCCTGTCTGCGATCAACCTAAACACATCATCGCCAAAATCATTTCCCCCAATGTCGCAAAATTGCGAGAATCACTTATTATTTTTGATTGAACATCATGAACCGCCCTGGGTTTCTACAAGACCGAGGTGATCCGGCGCCGCGGACTGTGGCGCACCCTGGAGGCCGTCGAGTTCACCACCATGGAGTGGGTCGAATGGTTCAACGACCGGCGCCTGCTCGAACCCATCGGTAACATTCCTCCTGCCGAGGCCGAAACGCGCGACTATACTCAAACCAAGGACGTCGCCATGGTGGCGTAACTCAAGCTAAAGATCCTCCGCCAAACCAGGGACGGTTCAGTATCTTCCGTCCCGTCTTGTCGAAACTGGCGGCCGTCGATTGCGGATCCATGGGTGTTTTCTCCGGCGTAAGGCTGGCCGGCGCACGGAGCGTCGGAGCAAGCCGGTGGCGGCCAAAGAGAGCCGACGCTGGCTGGACGGCGCCCGGCAGGCTAGCGCGGTGTGCGCGGCAGCGGCGCGGGGAGGGTCAACACCGACCGGGAGAGTGACATCTCCGCTGCCTTTGCCGCGCGTCCCACCGGGTCGAGGGAGAGGGGATTGTGGGACGTCCCACATGGGTCCACATCGCTCCCTACCGCCGCCCGCCAAGCTCCCGCACCAGATCCACCAGCGCCCGCAGCCCCGGCGGCAGATGGCGCCGGCCTGAGTAGTAAAGACACAAGCCCGGAAACGGCTGCGTCCAGTCCTCCAGCACGCGCAGCAGGCGGCCGGCGGCGATGTCGTCGGCGACATGCCATTCCGCCAGATAGCCGAGCCCGAGCCCGCCGCGCACCGCGTCGAGCATCAGGTCGGCATCGTCCAGGATCAACGGCCCGGTGCCGTCGATGGCGACCGCCTCGCCATGCCGCTCGAACTCCCAGCGATAGAGGGCGCCGCTCGGCAGGCGGCTGCGGATGCAGCGGTGCCCGACGAGGTCGGCCGGCGTCTCCGGCAAAGCGCGGCCGGCGAAATACTCTGGCGTGCCGACGACCGCGAAGCGCAGGTCGGGGCCGAGCGGGATGGCGATCATGTCCTGCGGCACCTGCTCGGCCAGCCGCACCCCGGCATCGAAGCCTTCCAGCACGATGTCGACCAGCTTCCCTTCGGTGACGAGATCGACCGTCATCTCGGGATAGCGGCGCAGATATTCCAAGATGACCGGCTTCATGATCATCCGCGCCGCCCCGGCCGAGCTGTTGATGCGCAGCGTTCCGGCGGGCCCCAACCGATGGTCGGACAGCCGGTCGATGGCGGCGCGGATGTCGCGCAGGGCAGGGGCGGTGTCGGCGACGAACTGCTCGCCCGCCTGGGTCAGCGCCACGCTGCGCGTCGTGCGGTGGAACAGCCGCACCCCCAGCCGCTCCTCCAGCGCCGCGATGGCATGGCTGAGCGCCGAGCGCGACATCCCCAGCTCGGCCGCCGCGGCACGGAAACCGCGATGCCGGGCAACGGCCTGCACGGCTTCCAGCTCCGTCAGTCCGGTCACACTCATTGTCCCGATCCGTTCACCGATGCATGCGGGATTGTCCACCTTATCACCCGGCCGCCCCTGTGCCACCTGAATGGCCACCCCCCATTCACCGTTCCGGGAGAGCCCGATGCACCAGATCGACAGCATCTATATCGACGGCCACTTCGTCACCCCGCATGGGACGGAGCTGTTCGACCTGCACAATCCGGCGACTGGCGCCGTCACCGGCCGCGTCCGCCTTGCCGACGAGGAGGATGCGCACGCCGCCATCGCCGCCGCCAAACGCGCCTTTCCCGCCTTCTCCCGGACGGCCAAGGCGGAGCGCATCGCCCTGCTGCATCGGATGGGCGATGCCGTGGCCGCCCGGCGCGACGAGCTGCTCGACGCCGTGATCGAGGAGTATGGCGCCCCGGCCTCGCGCGCCGGCTTCATGGTCGACCACCCGGTGAACGCCTTCCGCGAGACCGCCGCGCTGCTGGCCGATCATCCCTTCGTCCGCCGGATGGGCACGGCCGAGGTCAGCATGGAGCCGCTCGGCGTCGCCGGGCTGATCACGCCGTGGAACAGCAATGCCGGCTTCATCTGCGGCAAGCTCGCCACCGCCATCGCCGCCGGCTGCACCGCGGTGATCAAGCCCAGCGAGATGAGCGCCCGCCAGACGCAGATCGTCACCGAGGCGCTGCATGCCGCCGGCCTGCCGCCCGGCCTGGTCAACATCGTGACCGGACGCGGCGACCGGGTGGGGGCGGCGATCTCCAGCCATGCGGACGTCGCCAAGATCTCCTTCACCGGCTCCACCGCCACCGGCAAGGCGATCTTGCGCGCGGCGGCCGACACGCTGAAGCGGGTGACGCTGGAGCTGGGCGGCAAGTCGCCGACGATCATCCTCGACGATGCCGACCTGTCGCGGGCGATCCCGCTGGCGGTCAGCGCCGCCTTCATGAACAGCGGACAGGCCTGCATCGCCGGCACCCGCCTGCTGGCTCCGC
This sequence comes from Azospirillum palustre, assembly GCF_002573965.1. Lineage (NCBI taxonomy): Bacteria > Pseudomonadati > Pseudomonadota > Alphaproteobacteria > Rhodospirillales > Azospirillaceae > Azospirillum > Azospirillum palustre. The sequence goes on from NZ_PDKW01000038.1 coordinate 360,893, forward strand.
GCAGCCGCCTCGCCGAGATCGAGGCGCTGACCAAGGCGGCGGTCGAGGCGGTGCGCACCGGCGACCCGCGCGATCCGGCAACCACCGTCGGTCCGATGGTCAGCCGGACCCAGTGGGACCGGGTTCAGCGCTACATCCGCATCGGGGTGGGGGAGGGCGCCATCCTGCTGGCCGGCGGGGAAGGGCGGCCGGAGGGGCAAGGGGAGTTTTCCGGCGGCTGGTTCGTACGGCCGACCCTGTTCACCGGCGTCCGCAACGACATGACCATCGCGCGCGAGGAGATCTTCGGCCCCGTCCTCTCCATCATCCCTTACGGCGACGAGGAGGAGGCGGTTGCCATCGCCAACGACACAATCTACGGCCTTCAGGCCTATGTGCTGGCGGGCGACACCGCCCGCGCCCGCCGGGTGGCCGACCGCATCGTCGCCGGCCGGGTGCTGATCAACAGCCTCGCCCACGATCCGAAGGCGCCCTTCGGCGGCTTCAAGCAATCCGGCATCGGCCGCGAATATGGCAGCTTCGGCCTCGACGCCTTCCTGGAACCCAAGTCGCTGATGGGGGAGGGCGTTTAGAATCTGTCTGATGCTTCATTGAGCGTCAGACAGATTCTAAGCTTTTGGCTTTCCGTGTGATTCACGCTTCAAGCGATTCCGCTTGAACCGATCACACTCTAGACGCCCTCGTCCAGAATGGCGTCGATCTCGGCCCGCAGCCGGACCAGCCGGTCGCGGTTGTCGGGGTCGAGATGGCGGCGCTGTTCACGCACCACCGCCACGTCGCGCAGAATGCGCTTCACGCTGGCCTGCAAGGCCCGCACCGCCTCCTTCGCATCCGGCTCCTGCGCCGGCGTGTCGTCCGCGCCGCCGCCCTGGGCATGGTCGCGCTTGGCCTGCCGCACCGCCTTGACGCTGGCGCCCTCCTTGGCCCGCTTCCACAGCCCGGCCTGCAACCCGGCGGGGGCGGCGGCGATCTCGATCATCACCGAGCGGGAGACATGGGCGAACCCGGTCGCATACTCCTCCCGGATCTCATCCGGCAGCCCCATGATCGCCAGCAGCTTGGTCACGTCGGTGCGGTCGCGCCCGACGACGGCGGCCAGCTCGTCATGGGTATAGCCGTGCTTGTCGATCAGCCGGGCGAGCGCCGCCGCATATTCCACCGCGTTCAGATCGACGCGCTGGACATTGTCGATCAGCCCGATCTCGTCCGGATCGCCGGAGGTCAGGATGGCGAAGACCGTCTTGCGGCCCAGCATCTCGTGCGCACGAACCCGCCGCTCGCCGCCGATCAGCAGATACTCGCCCTGGGGCAGGGGACGGACCAAGACCGGGTTCTGCAGCCCGTGCCGCTCGATGGAGGAGGCGAGGCCGCGCAGCTCCGCCTCGTCGAAATGGCGGCGGGGCTGGTCGGGATTGCGGTGGACGCGGGCAAGGTCCAGTTCCACCACATGCGGGAAGCCGGCCGAGGTGCCGAACAGCCGGTCGCTGCCCACCGTCAGCCCGCCGGCCATACCCCCCATCGCGGCGCCCGCAGGCTCGGTCGCAGTGCCCAGCAGCTCGCGGGTCTTGCGTTCGAACTTACGCGACATGGGTCGTCTCCCGGTTCTGGGCATAGGCGCGGATCTGGCGCGCCACCTCGCGGAAGGTCTCGGCCCCCGGCGCCTTGGGATCGCCGGCCAGCGTGATCATGCCGGCCGCCGCCGCCTTGCCATAGACGGTGGCGCGCGGGATGGGATCGAAGACCGGCACCTGACCGGCGTAGGATTCGTGCAGTTCCTGCAACGTCGCGCGGTCCTGGGTCAGCCGGTCGTTGTACATGGTCGGGATGATGCCGGCGATGCGCAGGGACGGGTTCACCCGGCGGCGGATGCGGCCGATGGTGTCGACCAGCCGCTTGACGCCCAGCAGGGCCAGCGCCTCCGTCTGCACCGGCACCACCACCAGCTCCGCCGCAGACAGGGCGTTGGCGGTGACCAGCCCCAGGTTGGGCGCGCAGTCCATCACCACGAAATCGTAGGAGTGGCGCACCTCGTCCAGCTTCTCGCGCAGGATCAGCCCGCCGGTGGAATCGGCCGCCAGCTCCACGTCGGCATCGGCCAGCGACAGCCCGGCCGGCGCCAGGTCCAGCCCGCTCTCCGTCGTCGGCATGATCACCGAGGTCAGCGGCTCTTCCGAGCGCAGAACATAATAGAGTGTCTTGCGCTGCTGCTCCAAGGCGACGATGGCGGCGTTGCCGATGCCGACATGGACGGTGGCGTTACTCTGGGAATCGCAGTCGATCAGCAGCACCCGCGCCCCGCCCTCGGTCAGGGCATAGGCGAGGTTGACGGCGGTGGCGGTCTTGCCGACGCCGCCCTTCTGGTTGGCCACCGCCAGATATGTGGCGGAGCGCGGCCGGCCGTCCGCCTTGTGGCGGGTCAGGAAATCGACGAGCTGCTGCGGGATGCGTTCCGCCCCGCTTTCCCAGCGGCTGATCCGCGCCTTGGTATAGCTGCGGCCGAGCTGCCCGTTCAGCCAATCGGCGAACTGCGTCTGGTTCTCGCCGCGGCGCTCGCGCAACTGGCGCATCTCGTCGCCCCCGCCACCCATCGACCGCACTCCCGTGATTCCGCTTTGGACTCTGCCCCCCATCGGCGGCCGGGCGGAGTCTGAGCAAGTTGCCGGAACTTTGTCAATGGAGCCCGTGCGGAGTTGCAACAACAAATGCACCCCCGCTCCCTCGGTCGGCGACTGGACTCACTCCTCCGTGTCGGCCGGCTGCTCGCCCCTGGGCATCACCAGCACCTTGTCGATGCGGCGGCCGTCCATGTCGACCACCTCGAAGCGGACGCCGTTCCACTCGAACCACTCGCCGGCCTGCGGCACATGGCCCAGCCGGTGCAGCACCAGACCCGCCAGCGTGTGGAAGTCGCCGGCATCGCGCAAGCCGCGCAAGCCGACGGTGTCCTCGAACTCGTCCACCGGCATCCAGCCCTCGACCAGCCAGGAGCCGTCCTCGCGCCGGATCGCCGCGGTCTCCACCGCCTCGCCGGCCTCCGGCAGGTCGCCGGCGATGATCTCCAGGATGTCGGTCAGGGTGACCAACCCCTCGATGCTGCCATACTCGTCGACGACCATCGCCAGATGGTGGCCGGAGTTCTTCATCAGGTCGAGCAGCTTCAGGATCGGCGTGCCGTCATGCACCACCAGCGGCTTGGCGGCCCCGGCCTCCAGGTCGAAGGGGCGGCCCTCGACGACCATGCCCAGCAGGTCGCGGGTGTGGACGACGCCGACCAGCTCGTCGAGCGTGCCGCGGCACACCGGATAGCGGGAATGGCCGAAGCTGCGGATCGCCTCCAGCAGTTCGGCCTGCGGCTTGCCCGGATCGAGCCAGGCGACGTCCGGGCGGGGGATCATGATGCTGCGCACCGTGCGGTCGGCCAGCCGCAGCACGCCGTCGATCATCTCCTTCTCGGCCGGGGCGAAGACGCCGCTTTCGGTGCCTTCGGATATCATCGAGCGGACTTCCTCCTCGGTGACCGTCTCCTCGCGCGCGCCATGCAGGCCGAGCAGCCGCAGCAGCAGGTCGGTGGAGGCGCCGAGCAGCCAGACAAAGGGGCCGGCGATGCGGGACAGCGCGCGCATCGGCGGGGCGATGAGGGCGGCGATCCGCTCCGGGTTCTTCAGGGCGATGCGCTTCGGAATCAGCTCGCCCAGCACGATGGACAGATAGGTGATGACGACCAGCACGCCGCCGACGCCGAGGATCTCGCCCTTGCCGGCCAGGGCAGGGAAGCCGTCCAGCCACTGGCCCAGCCGGTCGCCCAGCGTGGCGCCGCCATAGGCGCCGGCGACGACGCCGACCAGGGTGATGCCGATCTGGACGGTGCTGAGGAAGCGGCTCGGCTCCTCGATCAGCCGCAGCGCCGTCCGCGCGCCGCGGTCGCCCTGGTCGGCCAGATGCTGGAGCCGGGCCTTGCGCGAGGAGACGACGGCCAGTTCGGACATGGCGAACACCCCGTTGAGGAGCGTCAACGCAACGATGATGGCGATCTCAAACGAGAGCATCGAAGGATTCCTTGGAAAAATGGGCATGAGTCGTCACGCGGCCGGCGCCTGGGGCACCCCGCGTTCGACAGAACAGGTGACGGTAAGAAGAGCCGGCAGCGTAATGCGCGTCAGGCATCGGTCGGGCCATGCACCAAGACGGGCAGCACGGGAACGACCGGATCGCTCATGCAGTAAGATATGGGTGCGCCGCGGGCGACCGGAGATCCGATCCCCCGCGGCCGTCTGGGGCCGCTTGGCGAAGTGTTCATCGGGTCCCTGCCTGCCGGGCAGGGCTGCTCCATCCTGATTGCGCTCTGCCCGGCATGTGGTGTCGGTTCGGCCTATTGCAAGGTTCAGCCGTCTGCAAGGCTTGGACGGTCGCCGGCCGCCCGCACCTCGGTGAAGACGCGGCGGATCTCTGGGAAACGCTCCTTCACCCGGCGCTCGATGCGGGCCAGCGTCCGCTCCACCTGACCGGCGCTGACCTCGTCGCGCACATCCAGGCTGAGATTGACGATCACCACCTTGGGGCCGAGATGGATGGTCAGCACCTCGTTCACATGGTCGACCGCCTCCTCCTCCCGCACCAGGGCACGCACCCCATGCACGAGGTCGGGGCGGGCGGCCTCGCCGATCAGCAGGCTCTTCGTCTCATAGGCGAGGAAGGCGGCGGTGGCGGCCAGAACCAGCCCGATCAGGATCGACCCGACGCCGTCATAGACCGGCTGGTCCAGCAGCAGATCGGCCGACAGGCAGGCGGCGGCGATGACCAGCCCGACCAGGGCGGCGCTGTCCTCGAACAGGACGATGAAGACGGTCGGGTCCTTGCTGGCGTGGACGGTCTCGAACACGCCGGCCTCGCCTCGGTCGGCGTTGAAGGCGCGCAGCGCCACCACCCAGCTGATCGCCTCCATCACGAAGGCGACGCCCAGCACGACGAAGTTGATCCAGGCGGACTCCACCGGCTGCGGATGGAGGATCTTCTCCACCCCTTCATAGATGGAGACCACCGCACCGCCGGCGAAGATCACCAGCGCCACGACGAAGGTCCAGAAATATAGCTCGCGCGCGTAACCGAACGGGTGGCGCTCGTCGGGCGGCTTCTTGGACCGCTTCAGCCCGACCAGCATCAGCGCCTCGTTCCCGGTATCGACCAGGGAATGGACCGCCTCGCTCAGCATCGACGCGCTGCCGGTGATCAGCGCCGCGACGAATTTGGTGACGGTGATCGCCAGATTGGCCGCGATGGCGGCAAGGACGACCTTCCCCGACTCCCCGTCTTCCCTGTCCCCCGCCGATGCCGCCCCGGATGTTTCGGCCCCGGATGTTTCAGCCCCGGATGTTTCAGCCATGGTATCCCGCATCCTGTCGCCCCCTCCGGCCAGTCAGGCCCCAGGGCAAGGAAACTCCGCCGTGGCCGGCCTGTTCCCTGGCAGCCGGAGTCCTGAACCTTGGTGACGCTTCCGGGGCAAGGGGGACCGGTCCGGGTTTGAACTTTGGTGACGCCGACAGCCGGACCGACTCGGCGTGACTCCTGAACTTTGGTGACGCTGGGCGCTTGCAGGGTTTGAACTTTGGTGACGCTCCGGGCCTCGACTCGACATGGATTCGACTCGACCGGGCGTTTGAACTTTGGTGACGCCCGGACTGTGGAACCCGATGACGGGTGGTGGAGCGAACGTCGCCTCACCTCCTCCGCCAGCCCCGCAAAGGCATGTTTCTATTCAAATCAACCACTTGACGAGAATCCGCCCGGATCCCCGCCTTCGCGGGCATGACGGAAAGCGCATGACCTTCAACAGGCAACGGACCGGGCAAAGGGCGCGCAGCCCGTCACTCCACCCATACCAGCTCCCTGGAATCCTTGAACTTTGGTGACGCTCCACAGGCAGCGAAGGCCGACTCCGGTCTCGAATCGACAAGGTCAGCGTCACCAAGGTTCAAACGAACGGCCCGTTCCCTGCCGCGATTCGTCCACAGGCGCCTCAGTCTTCCCCATGAACTCTGGTGACGCCTGGCTTGAACTGTGGTGACGCGACTCGGACTTATCCCCTGAACTTTGGTGACGAATCTAATAGTTGATTCCAAATAGGTTCCAAATAGCCTGCGTCACCAAGGTTCAAATTGCCTTCGGCGCGATCCGGGGTGTTGTATCTGGCAGGTTCGGTCATCGGCCCGTCACAGGACGGTCACGCTGGCCAAAAGCTGGAGGTCGGCATGGGCAGCATTCATCGTTTGATCGAGACTCACGGACGCGACGGCGCGCTGGCCCTCGTTTCGGACGAGGAACGGCCGCTGATCGACATCGCCGCGGCGGTCCAGGCCGCGGAAAACGGCAAGCTCGGCATCACCTATGCCGGATTCTGCCAGACCGCGCTGCCGCACCGCCAGCTTCCCGACGACCAGCATTGGGAACGGCCCGGCCACAAGGTGAAGCTGGTCATCCAGCCCGGCGTGATCGAGGACCGCAACGGCGTCACCCGCCGAATCGGCGTTCCTTACGGCAGCCGGGCGCGCATGATTCTGCTCTATCTCCAGACCCGTGCGATTCAGACCGGGAATCCGGAGGTCGAGCTTGGCGGCTCCATGCATGACTGGCTGAAGCGCATGGACATCCCGATCTGCGGCAAGGCCTATCGCGACGTGGAGGATCAGGCCGCGCGCCTGTCGGCCTGCCACCTGACCTTTTTCACCGACGCCGACGGCGGACGGCGGCAGAGCAAGGAATCGATCGTCGCCGACGCCATCCAGCTGCGCCGGCCCGACGACCGCCAGGGCACCCTGTTCACCGAGACGGTGCGGCTCAGCGACAGCTTCTTCAAGGCCTTGCGCGAGCACCCGGTTCCGGTGGCGGAAGAGGCGCTGAAGGCGATCAGCGGCAAGTCGATGGCGCTCGACGTCTATATCTGGCTGGCCTACCGCCTGCATTCGCTGGACAAGCCGACGCCGATCACCTGGGCGGCGCTGCACGGCCAGTTCGGCGCCGGCTATGCCCTGGTGCGCCAGTTCAAGACCAAGTTCATCCCGAATCTGAAATACGCCATGGCCGCCTATCCGGACGCCCGTGTCGAGGAATCGGGCGAAGGGCTGATCCTCCACCCGTCGCGTCCGCCGATCAACGAGCGGGTGGTCGCGCGCATCGCCTGATGCCGCCCCGATTCTTGAACTTTGGTGACGCGCACCGCTCCGATTCTTGAACTCTGGTGACGCCTCCACCCTTCGGACTACGCCTTCCGGACTCCCGTCACCAGAGTTCAAGAATCGCCGCCGATCCCCCGCAGCCGGGCCGTTACGCCCGGCCCGCCGTCACATCGCGCAGGTAACCGCGGGGCAAGGCATCGTTCAGCCCATCGACCCCGGTCTGCACCGCGCGGGCGAGCGCGGTTCGGGCCAGCACCACCAGCAGGTCGGTCTGGGTGATCATCCCCAGCACGCGCCGGTTCTGGTCGACGATCACCACATCGTGGGTGCGGCCGTCGGACAGCCGGCCGAGCAGGCCGAAGACCGGGGTGTCGGGCAGCTCGGTCACTGCCGGCGCCATCACCGTGGCGACCCGCGATCCGTGGTGCAGGGCATCGCCATGCGACAGCTGCTCGTGCCCGACGATGCCGACCACGGCATTCTGCGCATCGACCACCGGCAGGGTGCGGAAGCCGTGCTCCAGCAGCCGGGCGCGGGCCAGCTGGGGATGGGTGTCCGGCGTGACGGTGACGAGGTCGCGCGACATGATCTCGCGGCAGGTGATGTCGGCATGCAGCCGCTCCAGCGCGTGCAGCTCGGCATTGACCAGCAGGGCGCCCAGGTCGTCGCGGCTGACGTCGAGCGTCTCGGCCAGCGTGCGCAGCGCGCCGTCGACATCGCCCTGGGTCAGGCCGGGGCGCAGCTGCGGCGGCGGATCGTTGGTGCGGTGGGTGTTGACCGCCTTGTGCGGATAGCGGTGGCCGGACAGCCGGTGGAACATCAGCCCGGCGGTCAGCAGCAGGATGGAATTCACCGCGACCGGGAAGAAGGCGAACTTGATGCCCATCTCGGTCACCGCCGGCCCGCCCAGCACCGCGGTCAGCGCGGCGGCGCCGCCGGGCGGGTGCAGGCAGCGGGTCAGCGACATGGTGGCGATGGCCAGCGCCACCGCGGCGGCCCCGGCCAGCATCGGGTCGGGAATGACGGCGGCGACCAGCACCCCGACGATGGCCGACAGCGTGTTGCCGCCGACGATCGACCAGGGCTGGGCCAGCGGGCTGGCCGGCACGGCGAACAGCAGCACCGCCGACGCCCCCATCGGCGCCACCAGGACCGGCGCGCTCGACATGTAGGTCAGCATGTTGCGGCAGAGCAGCCCCGTCGCGGCGATGCCCAGCAGCGCGCCGCAGCAGGCGATCAGGCGGTCGCGCAGCGTGGCGCCGGGCAGGATCGGCCGGAACACCACCGCACCCAAGCCCGCCAAGCGCTCGCGCAGGGCGGCAAGCTTTCCCCTGGTCATTCGGTCCCCATTCCCCTGGCCCAAAATTTTGATTGCCCAACCGGCACTTTGCCCATTCAAGCGGCAAAGTCGGGGCAGGCTAAAACCTCAACAGAACTTGAGGTCAAGCGGAAAAGCCGCCAGACTGGCGGGACGGAGGGTTGCAGGAAAGGGGAGGACCGCAATGCTGTCGCCGGAGGAATACGACAAGGACCTGACGGTGGGGGAGGTGGCGCGCCGGTCCGGCGTGGCGGTCTCGACCATCCATTTCTACGAGGCGCAGGGGCTGATCCGGAGCTGGCGCAATCCCGGCAACCAGCGCCGCTTCTCCCGCGACGTGCTGCGCCGCGTGGCGGTGGTCAAGGTGGCGCAGCGGCTTGGCATCTCGCTGGCCTCCATCGCCGACGCGCTGAACGCCCTGCCGGAGGACCGCACCCGGACCACCGCCGACTGGCGCCGCATGTCGGAGCGCTGGCGGGAGGAGTTGGATGACCGTATCGCCAAGCTGACCAGGCTGCGCGACAATCTGGACGGCTGCATCGGCTGCGGCTGCCTGTCGATCCGCGACTGCCCCCTGCGCAACCCGTGGGACGAGCTTGGCGACGCCGGCGCCGGGCCGCGGCTGCTGGATCCGGCCTGAGGACAGGTGTGTGGGATTACGCCGGACAGACCTGCAATCCCCCACGAAAATAAGTGATGCAGAGGGCGCGGCGATGGTCCATGGAAACGGCCGTCACAAGACCCATCCGTCCGCCTCAGGGGATCCACAAGGGTGATCGTCGTCAATCCGCGGCCGCTGCTCCGCACTCTGGCCGGCTGCCTGTCGCTCGTGGCCGCCATCCTGCTGTCCGCCCCGGCGCTCGCGCTGTCCCAGCCGGACACGGCGGCCAAGCAGGCCTATCTGGTCGACCTCTCCAGCGGTGAGGTGCTGCTGGACAAGAACGGGACGACCCGCATGGCGCCGTCCTCGATGACCAAGATGATGACGGCCTATCTGACCTACGACGCGCTGGTCCATGGCCGGACGACGCTCGACACCAGCGTCCCGGTCAGCCAGACCGCCTGGAAGATGGGCGGCTCGCGCATGTTCCTGAAGCTGGGCAGCACGGTGCGGGTGGAGGATCTGCTGCGCGGCCTGCTGATCGACAGCGGCAACGACGCCGCCGTGGCGCTGGCGGAAGGGCTGGCCGGCAGCGAATCCGCCTTCGCCTCGATGATGAACGCCAAGGCGCGCGAACTGGGGATGGCCGACAGCCATTTCATGAACGCCAGCGGCTGGCCGGATCCGGGCCACTACACCACCGCCCGCGATCTGGCGACCCTCGCCACCCACCTGATCCGCGACTTTCCGCAATTCTACCATTATGAGTCGGAGCGGAACTTCACCTGGAACGGCATCCGCCAGGGCAACCGCAACCCGCTGCTCTACCACCCCGTCAGCGTCGACGGCATCAAGACCGGCCACACCGAGGTCGGCGGCTATGGCCTGACCGCGTCGGGGGAGCGCAACGGGCGCCGGCTGGTTCTAGTGGTCAACGGCCTGCCCAGCCCGCAGGCCCGCAACGACGAACCGACCCGGCTGCTCGACTGGGCGTGGAACAGCTTCAAGCTCTACCCTCTGCTGCGCAAGGGCGAACTGGTGGAGCAGGCCCCGGTGTGGATGGGCGAGGAGGACAGCGTTCCGGTGACGGTCGCCGACGACGTCACCGTCACCATGGCGCCGGCCGACCGCAACAGCCTGCATGTCGTCGCCACCCTGGCCGAGCCGCTGCCGAGCCCGGTCCATCGCGGCGACGTGGTCGGCCGGCTGCGCATCGACTATGACGGCGCCGTCCGCCGGCAGGTCGATCTGGTCGCCGGCGCCGACGTCCCGGCTTCCAGCGGCCTGACCGCACTCGGCCAGCGGCTGGGGCATCTGCTGCCGTGAGTGGCGGCTCCCTCTCCCGTCCCGGGAGAGGGAAGGGGCCCGCCGCGAAGCGGTGGGAAGGGTGAGGGGCGATCCAAGGAACCATGCGCTCCTTGATTCTTGACCAACCCCTCACCCTCCCCACTTCGTGGGTCCCCTCCCTCTCCCGGGGCTCTCAGCGGATCTTCGATCCGCCTGACGCCGTCAGCACAAACGAAGTTTGTGCGAGAGGCGGGAGAGGGCTTTATACCCCTCAATCGACCTTCAGCGTGATGGTGCCCATGGTGCCGTAGCGGGCGACCGACTTGCTGCCCGGCTCGACGAAGATGGTGCCGGTGCAGGAGCCGGTGGTCACCACCTCGCCCTCATGCAGGCCGCCGAAGCTGCGGGCGCCGACATTGGCCATCCACACCAGCAGGCGGACCGGATCGCCGGCGCTGTTGCCGCCGACGACATCGACCTTGGTCTCGCCATCGATCTCCAGCGTCACCGTCTCCGTCACCGGATCGAGCGCGCGCCAGTCGGCGATGGCCGGCCCGACGATCAGGGCGCCGTGGTTGAACTGGTCGGCCATGTGGCTCAGCCGGTCCTGGCTGCCGAAACCGGCGAAGCGGGTGTCGACGATCTCCCAGGCGGGATGGACCGAGGCGACGGCGGACAGAACCTCGTCCCGGCTGTAGGGCTGCTCGCGCACCGGCAGGTCGCGGGCGAAGCGGTAGGCGATCTCCGCCTCGACGCCGATGACCTGGAACAGATTGGCCGGCAGGTGATCGGTGCCTTCGAAGACGGTGGCGGCGTTGATCGGCGCGCGGAACGGCTCGGCGTCGGGCGTGGCGGCGCCAACCTTCCAGGCGGTGACGGGGCCCAGGCGGCGGGCGACGGCGTCCTGGATCTCGTAGGCCTCCGCTTCGCTGGCGGGGCGGTTGTCCAGCCCGGTCAGCCACTGGCGGGTCTCGCGCGCCTCGATCAGGGCCTCGACGGTATCGGTCATGACAAATCTCTGTGATGGAGGGAAGAGGAGGGAGAGCCGCAGGATTGGCGGACGACCAGCCGGCCCGGCAGGATGATCCGCTCGGGCGGACCCTGCGGATCGGCGATCCGGCGCAGCAGCAGCCGGGCGGCCTCCTGACCGATCTGCCTTGCGGAGGTGGCGACGGTGGTCAGCGCCGGCCGGCTGAGCGCCGCTTCCGGCACGTCGTCGAAGCCGGTGACGGCCAGATCGCGCCCGGCCCTGAGACCGCGCGCCTCCAGACCCAGCATCAGCCCGAGCGCCACCACGTCGTTGTAGCAGAGCGCCGCCGTGGGTGTCTGCGGCCTATTCAGCAGATCGTCGGCGATCCCGGCACCCGACCGCCGGGTCAGCGGGCAGCGCAGCACCAGGTCGTCGGCCAGCCCGTGCCGCCGCATCGCCGCGGTGAAGCCGGCATGCCGCCCGGCGTAGGCGGAATGGTCCAAGGTGCCGCCGACGAAGGCGATCCGCCGATGGCCCAGCGCGACGAGATGATCGATGACCGTCTCGATGCCCGCCTGATAATCGACCCCGGCATAGTCCCGCCCCCGGCCGGACTCCAGGCTGTCGGAGACGAAGCGCAGCGCCTGCACGCAGGGCAGCCGCCAGCCGTCCAGCCGGTCGAGCAGCTCGCCGTCCGTCCCGGCGGCCGGGCAGAGGATCACCCCGTCGACATTGTGCTCCCGCATCCGTTGCAGGAAGCGGTCCTGCCGGTCGGTCTGCTCGGCGGTGTTGGCGATGAAGGCGACGAAGCCCTCGGTGTCCAGCACGTCGTCGACCCCCGCCGTCAGCTCGGCATAGAAGGGGTTGTTCAGTTCGCAGACCAGCAGCCCGACCGTCTGGGTGCGGGCGGCGCGCAGGTTGGCGGCGCCGCGGTTGTAGATGTAGCCGAGCGCCGCCATGGCGGCCTGGACCCGCTCGCGCGTTTCCGCCGCCACCAGCGGGCTGCCGCGCAGCACCAGCGACACGGTCGAGCGCGACACCCCGGCATGGCCGGCGACCTCGGTCAGGGTGACGCTTCCCGGATTCCGGCTGCCCGGCTTTTCTCTATCGCGCGGCTTGGCCACGGCGGGGGCGCCTCACACCACGGCGGTCGGCGGCGGCCGGCCGGCGAAGAAAGCCTCCAGATTGTCGAGGACCAGCTGGCCCATCGCCATGCGCGTCTCGACCGTGGCGCTGGCCTGATGCGGCTGGAGCACGACATTGTCGAGGCCGTAGAAGCCCTCCGGCACGTTCGGCTCGTCGGCGAAAACGTCCAGCGCGGCGCCGCCGATCCGGCCCTCGGTCAAGGCCGCCAGCAGCTCCGGCTCGTCCACCACGCTGCCGCGGGCGACGTTGACCAGCAGCCCGTCCGGCCCCAGCGCGTCTAGCACGGCGCGGCCGACCATGTTGCGGGCGTCCGCCCCGGCCGAGGCCGCGACCATCAGGATGTCGCTCTCCCGCGCCAGATCGACCGGCGAGGCGACGAAGCGGTAGGACACGCCGTCGCGCGGCTTACGGTTGGTGTAGGCGATGGTCATGCCGAAGGCTTCGGCGCGCTTGGCGATGGCCTCGCCGATGCGGCCCAGGCCCAGCACGCCCAGCCGCTTGCCGCTGACCTTGCGGGCGAGCGGCAGCTTGCCCGTCGGCCATTGCCCGGCGCGGACGAAGCGGTCGCCCACCATCATCCGGCGCGACCCGGCGATCATCAGACCGATGGCGAGATCGGCCACATCGTCGGTCAGCACGTCCGGCGTGTTGCTGACGCGCACGCCGCGGCCGCGGCAATGTTCCAGATCGACCGCATCGGTGCCGACGCCGTTGATGGCGACGATCCCGAGATTGGGCAGCGCATCGACCACCGCGTTCTTAACCCCGGTCCCGCCGCCGGTGACGACGGCGCGCACCCGGCCGGCGACCTCGGCGATCAGCCGGTCGCGGTCCGGGGCGGCGGACAGGCGGTGGACGGTGTAGGCCGCATCCAGAGCCTGCTCGATGGCGGGCATCATGGGTTCGATGAGAAGAATTTCGGGCTTCATCGCAATGTGTCCTTGGTGGAACGGCGGGTGCTCAGTGCGTGAGGATCTGGCCGAGGAAGCTCCGCGTCCGCTCCGATTTCGGGGCGGTGAAGAACTCCTCCGGCGTGTTCTGCTCGACGATCTCGCCGCGGTCCATGAAGATGACGCGGTGGGCGACCGATTTGGCGAAGCCCATCTCGTGCGTCACGCACAGCATGGTCATGCCGTCTTCCGCCAGACCGATCATGGTGTCCAGCACCTCCTTGACCATCTCCGGATCCAGCGCCGATGTCGGCTCGTCGAACAGCATCACCTTCGGGTTCATGCAGAGCGACCGCGCGATGGCGACGCGCTGCTGCTGGCCGCCCGACAGCTGGCCGGGGTATTTGTCGGCCTGTTCGGGGATGCGCACCCGCTCCAGATAGCGCATGGCGGTGGCCTTCGCCTCGGCCTTGGTGGTGCCGCGCACCTTCAACGGCGCCAACATGCAGTTCTCCAGCACGGTCAAATGCGGGAACAGGTTGAAGCTCTGGAACACCATGCCGACCTCGCGCCGGACCATGTCGAGCTGGCGGTGGTGCGGGCCGAGTTCGACGCCGTTGACGGTGATCCGGCCCTTCTGGTGGCGTTCCAGCTGGTTGATGCAGCGGATCAGGGTCGATTTGCCCGATCCGGACGGGCCGCAGATGACGATGCGCTCGCCCCGGTGGACTTCCAGGTCGATGTCCTTGAGCACCTGGAACTGATCGTACCATTTCTGGACGCCCTCCATGCGGATGACGACATCCGCGCTCATCGCAGGCGCTGTGCCGTTGCGCGTCGGTTCGGTCGCCAGTGCCATGGTCCTGTCCTCCACCGGGGTTTGCGTTACGCTCGTCTTAGGACTTGCTGGCGGTGACCGCCGCCGGCAGGTCGGTGCCCAGCCACTTCTGGTGGATGGCGTTCAGCTCGCCGTTCTTCTTCACGGTGTCGAGGAAGCCGTTGACCCAGCCCATCAGCTTGTCCTGGCCCTGTCGCAGGGCCACGCCCTGGACCTGGCTCTTCAGGACGAACTTCATCTCGTAATTGGCCTGGGGCGCCATCGTCTTGATCTGCTGGGCCACCACGTTGCTGACGCCCAGGGCATCGACCTGACCGGACAGCAGGGCCTGCACGGCGCTGGCGTCGTCGTCGAAGCGCATGACGCGGGCATCCTTCGGCGCCACCGCGGTCAGCGACTGGTCTTGCGTGCTGGCGCGGGCGACGCCGACGCTCTTGCCCGACAGATCCTCGGCCTTCGCGACCGTCGACTTCTGCGGGGCGAGCAGCCCGATCTCGATGGCGGCATAGGGCTCGGAGAAGGCGACCTGCTTGGCGCGCTCCGGCGTGATGCCGAGCGAGGCGACCAGAACGTCGACCTTGCCGGTCAGCAGGTAGGGGATGCGGTTCGGACCGGTCACCGGCACGATGTCCACCGGCACGCCCATGTGCTTGGCCATCAGCTTGGCGACGTCGGCGTCATAGCCGTCCGGCTTGCCGTCCGAGCTGGTGATGCCGAAGGGCGGGAAATCGACCAGCATGCCGATGGTCAGCTTGCCCTTGCCCTTGATGTCCTCGACGCTCTGGGCGTGAGCCGTGGCGGTCAGGCCAACCGCGGCGGTCATCAGGGCGCCGGCGACGATCAGGCGGCGGGTGACGGTGAAGGCCATGGGTGTTTCCTCCGAGTGCGAATGTTATTGAGAGTTCTTAGCGAGAAGGCGCTGCGTAGCGGGCTTCCAGGCGCTGGCTCAGCAGCGACAGCGGCCAGCACAGCGCGAAATAGATCGCGGCGACGATGCCGAAGACCAGGAAGGGCTGGAAAGTGGCGTTGTTGACGATCTGGCCGGCGCGGGTCAGCTCGACGAAGCCGATGATGGCGGCCAGCGAGGTGCCCTTGATGACCTGCACCAGATAGCCCACGGTCGGCGGCACCGCGACCTTCACCGCCTGCGGCAGGATCACGTAGCGCATCAGGCCGGGATAGCGCAGGCCGAGCGACGATGCCGCCTCCCACTGGCCGCGCGGCACCGACTGGATGCAGCCGCGCCAGATCTCGCCCAGGAAGGCGCTGGTGTTCAGCGTCAGCCCGACCGCCGCGGCGACCCACGGGCTCATGTCGATGCCGATCACGGTGGCGCCGAAGAAGACGAGGAACAGCTGCATCAGCAGCGGCGTGCCCTGGAACAGCTGGATGTAGCCGGTGGCGAGCAGGCGCAGCGGCTTCACGTCCGACGTGCGGCCGAGCGCCACGAACAGCCCGACGAGGCCGCCGCCGATGAAGGCGATGACCGACAGCATCAGCGTCCATTGCACGGCGCTGAGCAGGAACAGGAATTCGTTGTATCCGAAGGCGCGGATCATCGCTCGGTCCCCCTCAGCGCCGGTCAACGGTGTAGGCGAAGGCCAGCCGGTAGATGCCGGCGAACAGGGCCGAGAACATCAGCGCCAGCACCAGATAGATCCCGGTCACGACGATGTAGATCTCGAAGCTGCGGAAGGTCTGCGACTGGATGTTGTTGGCGACCGAGGTCAGCTCGTCGGCGGAGATGGCGGACACCACGCTGGAACTCAGCATCAGCAGGATGAACTGGCTGGTCAGCGCCGGGTAGACCGTGCGCAGGGCCGGCTTCAGCACGATGTAGCGGAAGACCTGCAACGGCCTGAGGCCCAGCGCCAGCCCGGCCTCGATCTGGCCCTTGTGGATGGATTCGATGCCGGCGCGGATGATCTCGGTGGCGTAGGCGCCGACATTGACCACCATCGCGATCATCGCCGCCACGTCCGGCGACAGCCGGAGCCCGACCGTCGGCAGCCCGAAGAAGATCAGGAAGATCTGCACCAGGAAGGGCGTGTTGCGGATGACCTCGATGTAGACATTGATCGCCCAGCGCACCGGCTTCGGCCCGGAGGTCTTGCCGAGCGCGCAGAGGATGGCGACCACCATGCCGATGGCCATGGCGCCGAACGACAGCCTGACGGTCAGCCATGCCCCGTCGAGCAGATAGTCCCAGGACGCGAACACCGCGTCGAATTGAAAATCATAGGTCACGGGCGTTCCTCCGCACCCGTGTCGCGCTGCCCTCCGGGAATTGCTTTCGGAAGTCTCGGCGTCGCACGGATTGCCTTTGTCCGCTCAGGTCTTGTCGTCCGGGAGTCCTGCCCGGACCGCAGGGCGCATCTCTGCGCTCCAACTGTCGGCACACGGTAATTGGATCGATCCAAAAGCGCAACGGGAAATGAGGAGAGTCAGGACAATTCGCATGCCAGATATTTGACGGCACCCCGCGGGTTCGGAAACCTTCCGGCGGCACGCCGTGTTCTCACAGGCACGACATCTGCCGCCAGCCTTGGGGAGTCAGCCCGACATGACCGCTGCAAACAGCGCCGCCGCGGTGAGCAGTCTGGTGCCGGCCCGGATGGACCGGCTGCCCTGGGCGCGCTTCCACTGGATGGTGGTGATCGGGCTGGGGGTGAGCTGGATCCTGGACGGCATCGAAATCCAACTGATCTCGGCCTCCGGCTACAAGGAGAGTCTCGGCATGTCGAGTGCCGAGGTCGGCTTGGCCGGCACCATCTATCTGATGGGGCAGGTGGTGGGCGCGCTGGTCTTCGGCCGGCTGACCGACCGCTGGGGACGGAAACGGCTGTTCATCACCACGCTGGCGCTCTATTTGATCGCGTCCGGCATCGCCGGCTTCGCCTGGACGCCCTGGTTCCTCTATGTCTGGCGTTTCATCGCCGGGATGGGCATCGGCGGCGAATATGCCGCCGTCAACTCGGCCATCGACGAGCTGATCCCCGCGCGCTTCCGCGGCCGGGTCGACATCGCCGTCAACGGCACCTATTGGGCGGGTGCCATGATCGGCGCGGTCGGCAGCGTCTTCCTGCTCGACCATTCGCTGGTCCCGGAAAATCTCGGCTGGCGCATCGCCTTCTTCATCGGCCCGCTGCTGGGTCTGATCATCATCCAGCTGCGCCGGCACATTCCGGAAAGCCCTCGCTGGATGGTCACCCACGGCAGGGAGGCGGAGGCCGAACGCATCGTCGACGACATCGAGGCCAGCGTGAGGGAGCAGGGCAAGAGCCTGGCGCCGGTCGATCCGAAGCGGGCCATGCACATCGTCGCGGAAGAGTCGGTGTCCTACGCGCAGCTGGTCGACGTCTTTTTCCGGCAGTACCCGACGCGCACCGTCCTGGGCGTGACGATGATGGTGACGCAGTCCTTTCTCTACAACGCGATCTTCTTCACCTACGCGCTGGTCCTGCAGAATTTCTACCATCTCGATCCGTCGCAGACGGCGCTCTATTTCTTCCCCTTCGCCGCCGGCAACCTGATCGGGCCGCTGCTGCTGGGGCCGCTGTTCGACACGGTGGGTCGGCGCCGGATGATCTTCGGCACCTATCTGCTGGCGGGGGTCGTGCTGCTGGTCTCCGCCTTCCTGTTCCGCCAGGGGGTGCTGACCGCGAACACGCACACGATCTTCTGGTGCGTCTCCTTCTTCTTCGCGTCGGCCGGGGCGTCGTCGGCCTATCTGACGGTCAGCGAGATCTTTCCGCTGGAGGTCCGGGCGCAGGCGATCTCCTATTTCTTCGCCATCGCCCAGGTGGTGGGATCCACCGGCCCGCTGCTGTTCGGCTGGCTGGTGGGGGAGGGGACGGAGCGCGACCCACTGTTCTGGGGCTATGTGCTGGGGTCGGTGGTGATGATGATCGGCGGGGTGGTGGCGCTGGTCTATGGCGTCGACGCCGAAGGCAAGAGTCTGGAGGACATCGCCGAACCGCTGACCAAGGCCGGCCGCGCCCGCGGGGTGGGGGATACGGCGGCGGAGACGATTTGAAAGGCAGCGATTTGAGGTTTCCCTCCCCTCAGCCCGCCTTGGTCACCCTCGCGCACGCCCCGGTCAGGAAGAGGCGCACCGCCTGCCGGACATAGCGGTCGAGGTCGGGGATGGCCGGCGCGCTCTGCGGCAGGATCAGGCGGCGGATCAGCAGGTTGCCGGTGACCATGCCCAGGAAGGCCTGCGCGGCGGCGGCCGGATCGTCGATGCTGAGATCGCCGCTGTCCGACAGCCGTTGCAGATAGTCGGCCAGCCGGCCGATGGCGTTCTCCGGCCCGATGCGGAAGAAGGCCTCGGTGATGTCGGGCACCCGGTCGCCCTCCGCGATCAGGATGCGGACGGTGGCGGTCGTCTCCTCGTTCAGCAGGGCCTTGACCAGATGCAGCGCGAAGGCGGTCAGCCCGGCTTCCGGCGTCACCCGCTCGTCAGCCTGGGCGGGGGCGAGGCCGGAGAAGATCATGGCGTTGTCCTCCTCCATGATGGCGCGGAACAGTCCCTCCTTGTCGCCGAAATGCTCGTACAGCGTGGCGCGGGATCCGCCGGCGACGGCGATGATGTCGCTCAGCGTCGTCTTCTCGAAGCCCTTCTCGACGAACAGGCGCCGCGCCGCCGTCAGGATCGCCTGCCGGCGCGCCAGGCCGCGCGGCCCACAGGTGGCGGGCCCGCAAGTCGGTCCGGCAGTGGCGGCGGTCGGCGGGTGCCCGGCCCCTTCCCTCTCCATCGGGGCCTTCTCTATCGGGGCTTTCCCGATCTGGGCCTTTTGGCTGCTGGTCATCTTGCGTTTCCCTCGGTCCCGGGCCGCGATCCGGCACATTCTGCGAAAAGGACGTGGGGGTTCCCGGTGACTTCCCATGTTCCGGCCCCATATCGGGCATTTGCGGAACCCCCTTGCGCGGTGCAGCATTCTGAATGTATCGTCTGGTACACTGTACTGTATGAGACAGTACTAAGCAACGGGGATGTGCCGGACCGCCTGACCCCGCAGCGTATAGAGAGAGCGTGCAGCAGGGAGACGGGTCCGCCGACGTGCGGCGCCGAGACGAGGAAACAGATGTCCAGTTCAAAGCCATTCATGACGTTGGCCGCGGCGGCCTGCCTGATCGCGGTGCTCGCCGGCTGCAACCAGCAGAAGCAGGCATCCGGCCAGCCCCAGGGTGCCGGCGGCCCGCCCGAGGTCTCGGTCGCCACCATCGAGCCGCAGCGCCTGCCGGTGACCACCGAGCTTCCGGGCCGCACCGCCCCCTACCGGGTGGCGGAAATACGGCCGCAGGTCAGCGGTATCGTGCTGAAGCGCCTGTTCCGCGAGGGCAGCGAGGTCAAGGCGGGCGACCAGCTCTATCAGATCGACCCCGCCACCTACGAGGCGTCGCTGGCGAGCGCCCAGGCCGACGTGCAGAAGGCGGAAGCCAATCTCCAGGCCGCCCGCAACAAGGCGTCGCGCTATGGCGATCTGGTCAAGAACAGCGTGGTCAGCAAGCAGGACTTCGACGACGTCCAGGCCTCGCTGAAGCAGAACGAGGCGCAGGTCGCCTCCGCCAAGGCCGCCTACAACCTCGCCAGCATCAACCTGAACTACACCAAGGTGTTCGCCCCCATCTCCGGCCGCATCGGCAAGTCGGCGGTGACGGAAGGCGCGCTGGTCACCTCCAACCAGGCGACGGCGCTCGCCACCATCCAGCAGTTCGACCCGATCTATGTCGACGTGACGCAGACCGCCTCGCAGCTGATGAAGCTGCGCGAGGACATGGAGACCGGCCGCATCCGCCCGGCGGAACCCGGCAAGATCCCGGTGACGCTGTTCCTGAACAGCAACGCCAGCGGCGACGACACCGCCTATCCGGCGAAGGGCGAGCTGCAATTCGCCGACGTGACGGTGGATTCCGGCACCAGCTCGGTGCAGCTGCGCGCGGTCTTCCCAAATCCGAACAAGCAGCTGCTGCCCGGCCTGTTCGTCCGTGCCCGCGTCGAGCAGGGCGTGGCGGAGAACGCCATCACCGTGCCGCAGGCCGCGGTCGCGCGCTCGCCGGACGGCTCCGCCCGCGTCTGGGTGGTGGGCGCCGACAACAAGGCGACCCCGCGCACCATCAAGACCGAACGGCCGGTCGGCAACGTCTGGCTGGTGTCGGACGGGCTGGCCCCCGGCGAGCGCGTCGTGGTGGAAGGCCTGCAGAAGCTGAAGCCGGGTGCGGAGGTGAAGCCGGTGCCTGCCCAGAACGCGCTGGCCGCATTGCCTGAAAAGGCCGCCTCGGCCCGCTGATCCCAGGTACCGTTCGCAGGAACCGCTCTCATGTCGAAATTCTTCATCGACCGCCCGGTCTTCGCCTGGGTCATCGCCATCGTCATCATGATGGCGGGCGCCCTGGCGATCCTGCGGCTGCCCGTCGAGCAATATCCGAAGATCGCGCCGCCGACGGTGTCGATCACCGCCAGCTATCCCGGCGCCTCGGCCAAGACGCTGGAGGACACGGTCACCCAGGTCATCGAGCAGAAGATGACCGGGCTCGACCATTTCCGCTACATGTCCTCCAACAGCGACTCTTCCGGCAACGTCACCATCACCCTGACCTTCGAGCCGGAGGCCAACCCCGACATCGCCCAGGTCCAGGTCCAGAACAAGCTGCAGCTGGCGACGCCGCTGCTGCCGCAGGAGGTCCAGCAGCGCGGCATCCAGGTGTCGAAGGCCGGCAACGACTTCCTTCTGGTGGTCGGTTTCGTGTCCAGCGACGGGCGCCTCAGCCAGGGCGACATCGCCGACTACGTCACCTCCAACCTCCAGGACACGCTGAGCCGCGTCGAAGGTGTGGGCGACATCACCGTCTTCGGGCCGCAGCATGCCATGCGCATCTGGCTCGACCCCGACGCGCTGAACAACTTCGCGCTGACCACCACCGACGTCTCCAACGCGATCAAGACCCAGAACGCCCAGGTCTCCGCCGGCCAGCTCGGCGGCGCCCCGGCGGTCCAGGGCCAGCAGATCAACGCCACCATCAGCGCCCAGTCGCGGCTCCAGACGCCGGAGCAGTTCGGCGCCATCCTGCTGCGCGTGAATCCCGACGGGTCGCAGGTGCGGCTGCGCGACGTGGCGCGGATCGAGATCGGCTCCGAAACCTACGAGATCAACGCCGCCTACAACGGCAAGCCGGCGGCCGGCGTCGGCATCAAGCTGGCGACCGGGGCCAACGCGCTCAACACCGCCGCCGCGGTCAAGGCGCGGGTGGCGGAGCTTCAGCCCTTCTTCCCGGCGGGCATCGAGGTCATCTACCCCTACGACACGACGCCCTTCGTCCAGCTGTCGATCCACGAGGTGATCAAGACGCTGTTCGAGGCCATCGTCCTCGTCTTCGTCGTGATGTACCTGTTCCTCCAGAACTTCCGCGCGACGCTGATCCCGACCATCGCGGTTCCGGTGGTGCTGCTTGGCACCTTCGGGGTGATGTCGGCCTTCGGCTTCTCCATCAACGTGCTGACGATGTTCGGCATGGTGCTGGCGATCGGCCTGCTGGTCGACGACGCCATCGTCGTCGTCGAGAATGTCGAACGCGTGATGGGCGAGGAGGGGCTCCCCCCGCGCGAGGCGACGCGCAAGTCGATGGACCAGATCACCGGCGCGCTGGTCGGCATCGCGCTGGTGCTGTCGGCGGTGTTCGTGCCGATGGCCTTCTTCGGCGGCTCGGCCGGCGCCATCTACCGCCAGTTCTCGCTGACCATCGTCTCGGCGATGGCGCTGTCGGTGCTGGTCGCCCTCGTCCTGACCCCGGCGCTCTGCGCCACCCTGCTCAAGCCGGTCGCCGGCCATGGGGAAGGGCACGGTCACGCCCGCGGCGGCTTCTTCGGCCTGTTCAACCGCGGCTTCGATGCCGGCAGCCGGGTCTATGTCCGCGGCGTGCGCGGCGCGGTCAACCGGCTGGGCCGCTACTTCATCGCCTATGCGCTGATCCTGGGCGGGCTGGGCTATCTGTTCGTGCAGATGCCGTCCTCCTTCCTGCCGACGGAGGACCGCGGCCAGCTGTTCGTGCTGTGGTCGGCCCCGCCGAACGCCAGCTCGCAGCGCACGGCCGAGACCGCCAAGGCCGTCACCGCCTATATGCTGGAAAAGGAGAAGGACAGCGTCGAGGGCCTGTTCACCATCGTCGGCTTCAACTTCTCCGGCCGCGGCCAGAATGCCGGCATGGCCTTCGTCCGGCTGAAGGACTGGAGCGAACGCACCCAGGCGTCGCAGAAGCCGCAGGCCATCGCCGGCCGGGTGATGGGCGCGATGTCGAAGCTGAAGGACGCGGTGCTCTTCTCCTTCCTGCCGCCGTCGGTTCCCGGCCTCGGCAACGCCACCGGCTTCGACCTTCAGCTGGTCGACCGCGGCGGGCTGGGCCATGACCGGCTGATGCAGGCGCGCAACCAGCTGCTGGGGGCGGCGGCGCAGAACCCGAAGCTGGTCGGCGTCCGTCCCAACGGTCTGGAGGACACCCCGCAGTTCAAGCTGGACATCGACCGCGAGAAGGCGAGCGCGCTCGGCCTGTCGCTCAGCGACATCAACACGACGCTGTCGGCGGCCTGGGGCTCGTCCTACGTCAACGACTTCATCGACCAGGGCCGGGTGAAGAAGGTCTATCTCCAGGCCGACGCGCCCTACCGCATGCAGCCCAGCGACATCGACCGCTGGTATGTGCGCAATGCCGGCGGCCAGATGGTTCCCTTCTCCGCCTTCACCACGGCGCAGTGGATCTACGGCTCGCCGAAGCTGGAGCGCTACAACGGCTCCTCGTCGGTGAACATCCAGGGATCGGCCGCACCGGGCATCAGCTCGGGGGAGGCGATGACCGAGATGGAGACGCTGATGCAGAAGCTGCCGCCGGGCATCGGCTACGAATGGACCGGCCTGTCCTACGAGGAGCGGCTCAGCGGCTCGCAGGCGCCGGCGCTCTACGCCCTGTCGATGATCATCGTCTTCCTCTGCCTTGCCGCCCTCTATGAAAGCTGGTCGGTGCCGGTGTCGGTCATCATGGTGGTGCCGCTGGGCGTCATCGGCGCCGTCATCGCGGCGACGCTGCGTGGCCTGCCGAGCGACGTCTATTTCCAGGTCGGCCTGCTGACCACCATCGGCCTGTCGGCGAAGAACGCCATCCTGATCGTGGAGTTCGCCAAGGCGCTCTACGACCAGGGCATGGAGTTGAAGGAAGCCGCGGCGGAGGCCTGCCGTCAGCGCCTGCGCCCCATCATCATGACCTCGATGGCTTTCATCCTCGGCGTGCTGCCGCTGGCGATCAGCACCGGCGCCGGGTCGGAAAGCCAGAACGCCATCGGCGTCGGCGTGATGGGCGGCATGATCTCCGCCACCGTGCTGGCGGTGCTGTTCGTGCCGGTCTTCTTCGTCGCGGTCTACCGGCTGTTCGTCCGCAGGCGTCCGGGGCATGGCGCCATGCCGCAGCCGGCGGCGGGGGACTGAGGGGGGGAGGACATTTCACCCAGCGATAAATGCCCTCTCCCGCCCCGGGAGAGGGAGGGGACCCGCGGCGAAGCCGTGGGGAGGGTGAGGGGGTAGCCAAGGATCCCGAACCGAATGGTTCCTTGGAACACCCCTCACCTTCCCATGCTTCGCATGGGCCCCGAAGTCGCTCGCAAGTCTCGCGACTGCATTCCGCTTACGATCGCCCTTCGGCGCTCGTCCGGCCTGTGGCCGTCGGCTCCATGCCCTCTCCCGGGACGGGAGAGGGCGCTTCTCCTTCCACCCGCTTCGCCTCCGTCAGCAGCGTGTCCAGCACCTCGACCAGATGGTCGATG
The DNA here is from genome assembly GCF_002573965.1 of Azospirillum palustre. Taxonomy (NCBI): domain Bacteria; kingdom Pseudomonadati; phylum Pseudomonadota; class Alphaproteobacteria; order Rhodospirillales; family Azospirillaceae; genus Azospirillum; species Azospirillum palustre. The sequence goes on from NZ_PDKW01000038.1 coordinate 384,923, forward strand.
CGGTAGGGTTTCGCCAGCACCATCACGCCGGTGGCGCGGGCGACCTCCTCGCTGTAGCCGGTCGCCAGGACGACGGGCAGATCGGGCCGGAGCCGCTGCGCGCTCCGCGCCAGGTCGACGCCGCTCATGGTGCCGGGCATCACCACGTCGCTGAACAGCAGGTCGAAGCCGCCGGCCTCCAGCAGAGGCAGCGCCTCGTCGGCCGTGGCGGCACGGGTGACGGTGAAGCCGGCATCCTCCAGCGCGGTCGCCACGGTCAGCGCGACGATGGGATCGTCCTCCACCACCAGCACATGGCCGCCGACCCGGCTGGCACCGGCCTCCGCCACCGGTTCGGCCGCCGTCGCCGGGGCGGTGCCCGACCGGCGGATCAGCAGGCCGACGGTGGTGCCGCGCCCTTCCTCGCTCTCGATCCAGACGGTGCCGCCGGAATGGCGGGCGAAGCCGTAGACCTGCGACAGCCCGAGCCCGCTGCCCTTGCCGATCTCCTTGGTGGTGAAGAAGGGGTCGAAGGCGCGGGCCTGGACATCGGCCGGCATGCCGGTGCCGGTGTCGCTCACCGTCAGCCGCACGAATTCGCCCGACAGCCCGTTCGGCGCCTGCGGATCGCCGTGCGTCAGGGTGACGTTGGCCGCCCGGATCGACAGCATGCCGCCGTCCGGCATCGCATCGCGCGCATTGACCACGAGGTTCAGCAGGGCCAGCTCCAGCTGCGTCGCATCGACCTCCACCGGCCAGAGCCCGGCGGCGAAATCCACCTCCAGCCGGATGTCGGCGCGCAGGGCCCGGTTCAGCAGCTCCGACATGCCGAGCACGCGGTCGCGCAGATCGACCGTCTCCGGCCGCAGGGCCTGCCGGCGGGCGAAGGCCATCAGCTGCTGCACCAGCTTGGCGCCGCGGTCCACCGCCTGCCGCCCGGCATCGACCAGCGGCTGGATGCGCGTGCCCTCCGCCCGCTTCTCGATCATGTGCAGGCAGCCGGACAGTGCCTGGAGCAGGTTGTTGAAGTCGTGGGCGACGCCGCCGGTCATCTGGCCCAGCGCCTCGGTCTTCTGCGTCTGCAACAGGGCGATCTGGACACGCTCGCGCTCCGCCACCTCCTCGGCGACGCGGGCCTCCAGCGTGGCGTTGAGCTGTTGCAGCTCCTCCTCGGCCCGCTTCGCCTCGGTGACGTCGCTGCCCTCGACGAACAGGCCGGTGACGCGGCCGTCCTCGTCCTTGATCGGCTGATAGACGAAGGTGAGGAAGCGCTCCTCCAGCGGCCCGTCCGGCCTGCGCCGGAAACTGATCGGCATGCTGTGCCCGACGAAGGTCTCGCCGCTGGCATAGACGCGATCGAGCAATTCGAAGAAGCCCTGGCCCTCCACCTCCGGCAAGGCGTCCCGCGCCGGTCGGTCCACCAGATCCTGGCGGCCGACCAGCTGCATATAGGTATCGTTCGCCAGTTCGAAGACATGGTCCGGACCGCGCAGCACGCACATGAAGCTTGGCGCCTGCCGGAACAGGGTGCGCAGCCGCTCCCCCTCCGCCGCCAGCCGGGCGTTGGCCGCCTCCACCGCGGCGCGTTCGCGGATCAGCGCCGTGTTGGCGGCCCGCAAGGCCGCCTCGGCGAGGGCACGCTCGACCGCGGCCCAGGTCCGTTCGGCCACATCCTCCGCCAGGGCGGCGTCGGTCTCGGTCCAGTGGCGCGCCTCGCTCTCATGCAGGTAGAGGATGGCGGTCAACTGACCGGCCTTCAACAGGGGCACGACCAGCAGCGCGCGGGCCCCGATCCCGGCGAAGCCCGCCGCCGGCCCGCTTCCGCTGGTGCGCGGGTCGGTGGCGACGTCGTCGACGCGCAGCGTGTATCCCGCCCGCAGCTCGGCGATCAGCGCCGGGCCGAAGCTGTCGAGCGGCCGTGACTGGCCGGCGAGGCTTTCCACCCCGCTGTCGCTCCAGTCCCGGTCCACCGAAATCATGCTGCCGGTTGGATCGATCCGGCCATAACCGGCCCGCGCCACCCGCAGATGGCGGCCGATGGCTTCGGCGGCGGCGGCGGTGATGCCGACCGGATCGTTCAGTCCGCGCAGCTTCTCCGCCAGATCGAGCTGGAAGGTCAGCCGCCGTTCGGCCAGCACGCGGGCGGTGTTCTCGGTGCAGGCGCAGAACATGCCGGCGACATGGCCGGCCTCGTCGCGGACCGGGCTGTAGGAGAAGGTGAAATAGGTCTCCTCCCAGTAGCCGTGCCGCTCCATGAACAGCTGCAGATCCTGATGGTAGAACGCTTCCCCGGACAAAGCCCGCGCCACAAGAGGAATCAACTGGTGCCAGGTTTCGGCCCAGACCTCGGCGAAGGGGCGGCCAAGCGCCTCCGGCTTGTCGCCGAGGATCGGGCGGTAGCTGTCATTGTGGAGGAAGGTCAGCTCCGGCCCCCAGGCCGTGAACATCGGAAAGCCGGAGGTCAGCATCAGATTGACGGTGGTGCGCAGCGACTGCGGCCAGTGCTCCGGCGGGCCGAGCGGTGTCGCCGACCAGTCCATCTCCCGCATCCGCCGGCCCATCTCGCCGCCGCCGGTGAAGACATCCGGACCGCTGCCGGCCCTGCTTTTCATGCCGTCAGGGTTTTCCATGCCGCCGGCTGCGCGGACGGGACCTGCGGATTGACGCAGCCTTGCGGCGTCCTGCCAGACCGGGTCGGCCATCATGCGACCGATTTCGCTGCCGCGGCGGTACGGCGACGATGAACATAAATTAGAGGAAACATAAGGATCCCTGCGCAGATCGTGGCGCAAGAATAGGCAATCGCAACAGGGGTGGCAATCAGCGCCCTCTAGCCATTTGGGAGTAGTTGACCCGAATCCTCATGCGCACGCGACTTTTGCGCCTCTGCCGATGTTTTCGACATCATCGCAGCCGGCAGGCGTTTCCTGGTCCGGCCCGGAGTTTGTCGGGCGACTGCGCAGCGTGTGCTGCTTTTTTCGGAGAATGCGCGTGGGTCCGTTCCATCTCTCCGCCATATTGCTGAGCCTGGCGGCGATCTTCGGTCTCATCAATCACAAGTGGTTGAAGCTGCCCAACACCATCTCGCTGTTCTTCCAGGGGCTGGCTCTGGCGCTGCTGGTGAGCGGAATCGACGCGGTGGGCTCCACCCTGGGCGTGGGCGACTGGCTGCGCGGCCTGATCGACCAGATCAGCCTGCCGGCGATCCTGCTCGACGGCATCCTCAGCCTGCTGCTCTACACCGCCGCGGTGAACGAGGATCTGTGCGTCCTGCTGACGCGGAAATGGACGGTTCTGGCGCTGGCGACGGTGAGCGTCCTGCTGTTCACCGGCCTGTTGGGGCTGGGGCTGCACCTCCTCTTCCCGCTGGTCGGGATCGAGGTGCCGCTGATCTGGTGCCTGGTGCTGGGAGCGGCGGTGGCGCCGACCGACCCGGTGGCGGTGCATGGCATCCTGGGGCGGCTGCCGGTTCCGGACAGCTTGCGGTCGGTGATCTCCGGCGAAAGCCTGTTCAACGACGGCGCCGGTGTGGTGCTCTTCGTCACGCTGCTCCACCTCGCGACCGGCAGCGAGCAGGACCTGACGGTGGGGGAGGCCGCGCTGGATTTCCTGAAAGAGGCGGTGGGCGGGGCGGCGCTTGGCTTCGTCTGCGGCTGGATCGCCTATCAGGCGAAGCGGCGGGTCGATGAGAGTGCGGTTGAGCTGACCATCTCGCTGGCGCTGGTGCTCGGCACCTATTCGCTGGCCAGCCGGCTCGGCCTGTCCGGCCCCATCGCCGTGGTGGTCGCAGGATTGCTGATCGGCTCCACCACCGGGCGGCATGTGCGCAGCGACGAGAGCCGCCGCGACCTGCATGTGGTCTGGAGGATGATCGACGCCGTGCTGAATTCGCTGCTGTTCCTGCTGGTGGGGCTGGAGGCGACGGTGGTGATCTCCTGGACCGGGCCGGTTCTGCTCGCCGCCGTGCTGGCCGTTCCGCTGGCGCTGGCGGCGCGGATGCTCAGCCTGACGCCGGCCCTGCTCATGCATATGGGGCGGACCGACAAATCCAGCGCGCTGGCCGTCCTGACCTGGGCGGGGCTGCGCGGCGGCGTTGCCGTGGCGCTGGTGCTGTCGCTGCCGGCCAGCCCCTACCGCGATCCCATCCTGGCGGTCTGCTATGTCGCCGTCGCCTTCAGCATCCTGGTGCAGGGCCTGACCCTGGAACCCATCGGCCGTCGGCTTTACGGCGGCCGGCAGGATTCCTGACCTTCACCACACCGTCTTACCGCACGCAAGGCAGCCGCGCGGGCCCCGGCGTGGAAGCGGCCCCTCCGGGACCATACCTTCAATGGCAACCGATGGCCGCATGCCGGCCCCACCCCCGTTCCTGTCAGGGACCGCGCGATGATTCCCTTTTCCGTTCTCGACCTCAGCCCCATCGTCCAGGGGGCGAGCGCCGGCGACAGCTTCCGCAACACCCTCGACCTCGCCCGCCATGCGGAAGGCTGGGGCTACAAGCGCTATTGGCTGGCCGAGCACCACAACATGCCGGGCATCGCCAGTGCCGCCACCGCCGTGGTGATCGCCCATGTCGCCGCCGGCACCTCGACCATCCGTGTCGGGTCGGGCGGGGTGATGCTGCCCAACCATGCGCCGCTGGTGGTGGCGGAGCAGTTCGGCACGCTGGAGTCGCTTTATCCCGGCCGCATCGACCTCGGGCTCGGCCGTGCACCCGGCACCGACATGATGACGGCGCGGGCGCTGCGCCGCGACATGACCGACAGCGGCGACCGCTTCCCGCAGGATGTCGTCGAGCTGCAGATGTATTTCGAGGAGCCGGAGGCCAACCAGCGCATCCGCGCCGTGCCGGGGGCCGGGCTGAAGGTGCCCCTGTGGCTGTTGGGCTCCAGCCTGTTCAGTGCGCAGCTGGCGGCGATGCTCGGGCTGCCCTTCGCCTTCGCCTCCCACTTCGCGCCCGACATGCTGATGGAGGCGCTGGCGATCTACCGCGCCCGCTTCGAACCGTCGGCGACGCTCGACAAGCCGCACGCCATGGTCGCCGCTAATATTTTCGCCGCCGACACCGAGGCGGAGGCGCGGCGCATCTTCTCCTCCGCCCAGCAGCAGTTCGCCAATTTGCGCCGCGGCACGCCGGGCAAGCTGCCGCCGCCGGTGGACGACATCGAGTCCTGGTGGAGCAGCCCGGCCGAGAAGATGATGGTGGACCGCGCGCTTGGCACCATGGCCGCGGTCGGCACGCCCGATCAGGTGGCGGGCAAGCTGTCGGAGATCGTCCGCGCCACCCAGGCGGACGAGCTGATCCTGGCCGGCCAGATCCACGACCATGCCGCCCGCCTGCGCTCCTTCCAGATCGGGGCGGAGGTGCGTGAGCGGATCGCCTGAGGACGCGGTCCGGGTGAAAATCGCGAGGGGGCGAAAAAAGCGCTTGCGCGGCATCGGCCAAGCGGCCTATACACCGCCTCCCGCGACGCAGCACGGTTCGAAAGTCGATCGCCAATCGTCCGGCCGAGGTGGAGACCCGGCAGAGTTTCGGGCACTGGGAATGTGACTTGGTGATCTTCAGCCCTCAGTTTGGCAAATCCAACATCACGTCTCTTCAGGAGCGTCAGAGCCGATACCATATCCTCATTGCCAATGAGGATCGCCGCTCAGCCGAGGTGATCAGCCGGATCGCAACGGTGCTTGGCAAATTTCCACATCATGCATGCCGGACCATTACTTTTGACCGGGGAACGGAGTTCCTGTCCTACAAGAGCCTATCGTTGGACAGTTACTTCTGCAATCCGCGCAGCCCCTGGCAAAAAGGTGGCGTCGAGAATGCCAACGGACGTTTGCGGCGATATTTGCCTTTGGGCGTCCCTGTAGCGGAGCGCAATGGCGCAGCACTTTCCGCCCTCGCGAAGCGGCTCAACGATATGCCACGCCGCTGCCTTGACTACAGGACGCCAGCCGAAGTCTTTGCGGCCAATCTGGCGGCTTCGAAGGTCGGACGGTAGACACCAGCACAACGGACCAACGGCGTAAGAGGTTGAGGAGCCAGCAGGCCTCCCCTGCCCCGCCGCTCGCACCGGTGGGTCCACAGGCTTGATCCGCCATCGCGATGGAGGAGCGCGGATCAAGCCTATGGACTACCGGTACGAGCTCCCTCTCCCGGCATGATGGATAAAAAGCGGGCCACCCGATCAACAAAAACGTGTTGTCGCACTTCAGCTTGATTCCGCCGCGGGGTAGGTTCTTTTCCGAAGTGCAACGTCCCCGTCATCCGAGCGTGTGGCCGGCCGCCGAGGCGCATCGCGTCTTTTCCATTATGCGGCGTCGCATAAGAGGCTCGGAAACCTCAGGCCAGTGCGCGGAGGCGGCCGTTTTCCAGGCGCAGGCTGCGGTCGGCCCAGCCGGAGAGCGGCAGCGCCCCGTGGCTCGCCAGAAGAACGGCGGACCCATCGTTTCGGGCGGCCGCCGCCAGCACCCCCAGGGCATGGGCGGCACGACCGGGGTCCAGCCCGCTCAGCGGCTCGTCGAGCAGAAACAGGCGGGGCCGCCCTGCCACCAGACCGGCCAACGCCACGAGTTGGCGCTCTCCGACGCTGAGGCTCTGCGGCGCGCGGTCCGCCAGCGGGGCGAGGCCGAACTGCGCAATCGCCCGGTCCACCCGTTCGGCCCGGTCGGGTGGGCGCAGGCCGGCGCGGGTCAGGGCGAAGCCGATCTCCGTCCGCACCGTCTCGGCGAAGAAATGACGCGGCGGATCCTGCGGCAGGAAACCGACGCGGCCCGGCAGGTCGCGCGGGCTGGGATTGCGCAGGTCGGTGACGGTGACGGTGCCGTCCTCCAGCGGTTCCGCACCGATCAGGCAGCGCAGCAGCCTGCTCTTCCCTGCCCCGTTGACGCCACTGAGGTGGAAACGCCGCCCCGCCGGCACCGTCATCGCAAGCCGGTCGAACAAGGGCGTGCCGTCGCCGCGTGGAACCCGCAGCCCTTCGGCATGCAGGACCGGCGCCTCCGCCGGCCTCCTGCCCTCCTCGCCTGGAACGTCCCCGCCTGGAACAGGCTCGTCGGGAGGGGCCGGCGCCGCGCGTCCGTCCGGGGCCGGCATGTGCAGATGGACGGCGGGCAGGCCGGTCAGCCGGTCCGGCCGGTGCTCGCTGACCAGCAGGATGCGCCCCATGGCGAGCCGCCGTCGGATGACGGACCGCAGCATCTGCACCCCGGCATCGTCCAGCAGGGCGAAGGGCTCGTCGAGCAGCAGCACCGCCGGATCGGCTGCCAGGGCTGCGGCAATGGCGAGGCGGTGGCGTTCCCCCATCGACAGCGTCTCGATCCGGCGGCCGGCGGCACCCTCCAACCCGACCTCGCGCAGGGCATCGGCGATCCGTGCCGCATTTTCCCCGCCCGGCGGAAGGTGGGTGCGGAGGCCGGCCGTCAGTGCGGCCTCCACCGGGCCGGAGCGCAGTGGAATGTCGGGAATCTGCGGCACGAAGGCGACCGGACAGGCAATCCCCCTCGGCACGGCGATGCCGCCCTCGACCGCCATCACCCGTCCGTCATGCCCCGGCAACCCGGCAAGCGCCCGCAACACGCTGGTCTTGCCGGTGCCGGTGGGGCCGGTGATCAGGCCGCATTGCCCGGCGGTAAGCTCGACACGGCCCAGCCGCAGCCATGGCGTTCCGTTGCCCACTATGACGATGGGTGGCTTCATCGCTCGCTCTCCACGCCCCGGCTCCCGGTTTAGGGATGCGCTATATTCGTTAGAATATATCGAGCGTGTGCGCTGCACAAGCCGTCCGGCGAAGGCTATGCGTCCCCATGAATAGTCTGATCGATGCCTGCTGAGGCACCGGACAGGTTTTAAAGCCCCAGCCGGTCCAGGATGCGGCCGTGCTGCACGACGCTCCAGACGCCCAGCGGCCACAGGGCGTGGAAGCGGATCGCCTTCGGCTCGATGACCGGCAGGTCGAGCCGGGCGGCACTCCCGTCGATCAGCCGCCGCGCCAGCTGTTCGGCAATCGCCGTTCCCAGCGCCACGCCGCGTCCGTTGCAGCCGAGATAGGCGAGCACGCCCGGCGCCGGTTCGTGCAGATGGGGCCAATGGTCCTTCGTGATGGCGAGCCGGCTGTTCCAGCCATGGGTCCAGCGCAGCCCCGCAAGCTGGGGCCACACTATCTCCGCATAGTCGGTGAGATAGGCCAGCGGTTCCGGCGTGCCGATCGGCCGCATCGGGCCGCGGCCCCCCATCAACAGCCGCCCCCTGGCGTCGATCCGGTAATAGACGGTGATCCGGCCGCTTTCGTAGACCGCCGGACGGTCGGGCAGGACACCCAGCAGGCGGTCGTCGCCGAGCGGCTCGCTCGCCGCGATGGCGCTGAACACCGGCACCACCGTGCGCCGCAGTCCCTGCCATAGGTCGTCGGTGAAGCCGTTGGTGGCGATCAGGATCTTCTCGGCCTCGATGGTGCCGGCCGGCGTCTCGATGGACCAGCCGCCGGGGCGCCGGTTCAGCGCCCGTGCCGGCGTGCGGCCATGGACCGCGGCACCGGCGGCGATGGCCGCCGCCGCGAGGCCGCGCACATAGGCCAGCGGATTCAGATGGCCGCCGCGCCGGTCGAGCATCGCGCCGTGATAGGCCGTGGTCCCGGTGGCGCCGGCCGTCTCCTCCCGGTCGAGAAAGGACACCGGCATGCCGCGGACCATGCATTGGCGCGCGCTCTCCGCCACGCCGCCCGTCGATCTGGCGCTGCGCGCGGCCCGGAGCGTGCCGCTTCGCCGCGCCTCGCAGGCGATGCCCAGCCGGTCGATCAGCGCGAAGGTCCTGTCGGTCGTCCCATAGGCGAATTCGACCATCCGGGGGCCGAGGTCGGGACCCCAGATCCGTTCGATCTCGTCGGGATCGAACTTCAGTCCCGGATTGAGCTGGCCGCCGTTGTTTCCCGAGGCGCCCCATCCCGGCTCGCCCTGGTCGATCACCACGGTGTCCACCCCGGCTTCCGCCAGATGAAGCGCAGTCGTCAGCCCGACGATGCCGGCGCCGACAATCGCCACCGAGGCCCGGCGCGAACCGCCGAGCGGCGGGGTCGGCGGTGCCGGCGGCGCGTCGAGCGAATAGACATTCGGAGGCAAGGCGAGAGGCGCGGTCATGAGGACGGCTTTCCGGAAGGAGGCGACGATTTTCCCGCGAAACGCTCAGGCCGGTTCGGCCGGCAGGAAGATCTTGCCCGGATTCATCAGCCCGTTCGGATCGAGCATCTGCTTGATCCCGCGCATCAGCAGAAGTTCGTCGGGGTTCTTGGTCCGCGCCAGCCGCTTGCGGTAGGTGTAGCCGACGCCGTGCTCGGCCGTGATGCTGCCGCCGAGATCCATCGCGATGTCGTCGATGATCACATCGACGTCGTCCGACGCCGCCTCGAACGCCTCGGCAGTCGCGAAACGCTCGTGCGGGAACAGCACCACGACGTGGATGTTGCCGTCGCCGATATGGCCGACCATCATGACGTTGGCGTCGGGATAGGCGGCGAGCACCGCAGCCTCGACCCGCTCGACGAAGGCCGGCTGCTCGGCGACCGGAACCGAGGTGTCGTGCGACATGGTCTTGCCGGCGAGCTTGAATTCGCCGGTGACGCCATGGCGCAGCTTCCAGATCGCCTCCTCCTGGGCGAGGCTGGAGCCGATGACGGCGTCGCTGACCAGACCGGCCTCGAAGATCTCGCCGAGAAACGCCTCCATGTCCGCCGCCAGCGGGGCGTCGGGCCGCGAATCCCCCACCTCCAGCAGCAGATACCAGGGGGCCGGCTGGGCGAAGGGCATCACCGTGCCGGTCACGTATTTCAGCACGAAATCCATATAGGACGAGCCGATGATCTCGAAGCTGGAGATGCGCTCGCCGAAGGTCTTGCGCGCCTGTGCGAACAGGGTCAGCGCATCCGCCACGCCCGCTATCTGCATCATCGCGATGGAGCGCGAGCGGATGGCCGGGAACAGCTTCAGCGTCGCGGCGGTGACGATGCCGAGCGTGCCCTCGGCGCCGACGAACAGCTGCTTCAGATCGTAGCCCGAATTGTCCTTGCGCAGCCGGCGCAGGCCGCCCAGCACCGTGCCGTCGGCCAGCACGACCTCCAGCCCGAGCACGAGCTGGCGCATGTTGCCGTAGCGCAGAACGGCGATGCCGCCGGCATTGGTGGCGATGTTGCCGCCGATCTGGCAGCTGCCCTCGGCGCCGAGGCTCAGCGGGAACAGCAGCCCGTCGCGGGCCGCCGCCGCCTGGATGTCGGCGAGGATGCAGCCCGCCTCCACCGTGATCGTTTCCTCCGCCGCGGAAACCGCGCGGATGCGGTTCATGCGGTCGAGGCGCAGGACGATGCTCGGCCGCGGTCCGACCGGCGTGGCGGCGCCGCACAGGCCGGTGTTGCCGCCCTGCGGCACGATGGCCACCCCGGCGGCGGCACAGGCCTTCACCACGCCGGACACCTCCGCCGTGCTCGCCGGCTTGACCACGGCCAGCGCCTCGCCCGTGTAGCGGCCGCGGTGGTCGGTGAGGAAGGCCGCGGTGTCGGGGGCGGCGGTGACGACATACCGCTCCCCGACAATCGAGATCAGTTCGGCAAGCAGGGCATCGTGGGACATGGCATTCGCACCGATGGCAGCGGCAAGAGGTAGGATGGAGGACGGGATCGTCCGGCGGTCAGGTCAGCATCCACTCGGCATAGCGTTTCTGCATCGCCGTGTAGTTCTCGCTCCACCATTGGGAATCGACGATCACGTTCTTGCCGTTGGTGAGGTCGGGCAGATACTGGCTGGCGGTCCCGCCCTTCACCTCGTCCATCGCCGCGACGCTGTTCGGCAGATAATAGCCGCGCGTCGCCCAGGCGACCTGACGGTCCGGCCGCAGGCAGAAGTCGATGAAGCGCATCGCCGCCTCCTTGTTCTTCGTGCCCTTGGGAACAGCGAAATAGTCGAGCGAATTGATCGTCTGCGCGAAGGAGAAGTCCAGGCTGGCGCCCGCCTTCTGGGCCGACTTGACCCGGTTGAAATAGCTGTAGGAGAAGTCGGCCTCGCCCTGGACGATGGCGTTCACCTGATCGGGGGTGGTGGCCGCCCATTTGCTGACATGGGGCTTGATGCGGTCGAGCATGCGGAACGCCCGCTCGACGTCGAGCGGGTAGAGATCCTTCGGCGCGACGCCGTCGGCGATCAGCGCGGCCTCCAGCGTTTCCGACGCCAGCGACCGCATCACCCGGCGGCCGGGGAAGCGCGCCACGTCGTAGAAGCCGGCGAAATCGACGGGATGCTTGCCATCGGGAGAGCGCTTGGCATCCCAGACCAGTCCGCCGCTGTAGAGATAGAGCGGCATGTAGTCGGGCGCCGCGGCCTGCACCAGCGGACCCGGTTTGACGATCGAGAGGTCGAGTTCCTCCCACAGCTTGTCGCGGGCGCCGGAGGTGGCGAAGGCGGCGGGTGCGTCGATGACGTCCCACTGCACGGCCTTGCTCTGCACCTGCGCCTTCACCTTGGCCATGTCGCCGTTGTCGACCAGCGCGACCTTGATGCCGGTCTCCTGGGTGAAGGGGTCGGCGAAGATCTCGCGGACCATCTTGTTGTAGTCGCCGCCCCAGGAGGTGACGGTGAGGGTGGTGTCGGCGGCATGGGCGCGGCGGGAGAACACCGCCGGCGCCGCCGTCAGGCCCACGATGCCGGCGAGGCCGGCGGCACCGCCCTTCAGCAGCCCGCGCCGCGAAGTCAGGAACGTCGTCTTGGTCATGGGCACTTTCCCCCTCGTTTTTCGGCAGTGGTCAAAACCGGTCGGCGTCAGCCGGCCGACAGAGGTGTGTTGGGCAGCGTTGTGTCGGGCGGCGGTGGCAGCAGCCGGGCGTGGTCCATGGTCCAGCCGGCGCGGACCGTCTCGTCGCGGCGGGCGCCGGCCCGGCCCGGCTGGTTGAGTTCCTGGACGATGACCATGCTGCCGTCGGCGCAGCGCACGAAGTGCCGCACCACCCCGCCGAGCAGGATCGAATCCTCGATCCGGCCGGCGACGCTGGTGGGATCGGCGCGGTCGGTCAGCATCATGTTCTCCGGGCGGACCAGCAGGACGCCGCGGTCGCCGGGCCTGACCGGCCGGTCGGGCGCCGGCACCGGGAAGGCGCCGAGCGCGGTCTTCAGCGTGACGGTGCCGCCCTCCCCTGCCGCGATCTCGCCGGGGATCAGGTTGGAGCTGCCGATGAACTCGGCGCTGAACACGGTCTCCGGCTTGAAATAGAGGGTGTCGGGCTGTCCCTGCTGCTCGATCCGGCCGCCGTTCATCAGGACGATGCGGTCGGACATCGTCAGCGCCTCGTCCTGGTCGTGCGTCACATAGAGCATGGTGATGCCAAGCTCGGCATGGAGCCGCTTGATCTCCAGCTGCATCTGCTCGCGCAGCTTCTTGTCGAGCGCGCCGAGCGGCTCGTCCATCAGGATCAGCGCCGGATTGTAGACGATGCAGCGGGCGAGCGAGACGCGCTGCTGCTGGCCGCCCGACAGTTCGCGCGGCTTGCGCCCGGCGACATGGCCGAGCTGGATCAGGTCGAGCACGCCGGTGACCTTGCGCCGGATCTCGTCCTTGGACAGGCCGCGCACCTGCAGGGGGAAGGCGATGTTCTCGAACACCGTCATGTGCGGCATCAGCGCGTAGTTCTGGAACACCATGCCCAGGCCGCGCCGGTTGGTCGGCAGGGTGGTGGCGTCGCGGCCGTCGATGATGATCCGGCCGGAACTAGGGCCGATCATGCCGGCGATCAGGTTGAGCAGGGTCGATTTGCCCGAGCCGCTCGGCCCCAGCAGCGTGACGAACTCGCCCTTGGCGATCGACAGGTCGATGCTGTGCAGGGCCTCGAACTCGCCATAGCGTTTCGTGACGCCCTGGAGCTGGACCATGGCGGGAGCGGACGGAGCGTTCATGAATGCGCCTCGGTCTTGCGCTGCAGGGCGATGATGCCCAGAGCGATGAGCAACGACAGGACGGTGAGCAGGGTCGATACCGCGGCCAGGACCGGCGTCAGTTCCCAGCGGATGGAGCTGTACATCTTGACCGGCAGCGTCATGGCGTCGGTGCCGGTCAGGAAATAGGCGACCACCACCTCGTCCAGCGACATCAGGAAGGCGAAGAGCGCGCCGACGGCGATGGCCGGCCCGAGCTGCGGCAGCACCACGCGGAAGAACACCACCCGCCGCGAGGCCCCCATGATCGACGCCACGGTCTCCAGCGCGATGTCCGAATGCTGAAGTCCCGACATCACCGAGATCATGATGTAGGGCGTGGTCAGCATGACATGGGCGAGGACGACGCCCGCGGTGGTGTCGAGCAGCCCCCAGTTGGAGAATTGCAGGTAGAGGCCGAGGCCGAGGACGATGACCGGCACCAGCATCGGCATCATGAAGAGGCCGCGCAGCAGGCCCCGGCCGGGCAGCTCCGACCGCGCCAGCGCATAGGCGGCGGGCACCGCCAGCAGCAGGGCGATCGCCGTGGTGGCGACGGCGACGACCAGGCTCTGCACCATCGATCCCCACCAGGCCGGATCGGTGAAGAACTGCCGGTAGAGCCCGAGGGAGAACTCCCGCGGCGGGAACTCGATCTGTCCGGAATTGCCGAAGGAGATCGGCACGACGATCAGGCTCGGCACCAGCAGGAAGAGATAGCAGAGCCAGGCGGCGGCGGTGACGATGCGGCGGGCAATGTGGCTGGAGCCGAACAGCGGGTTCATGCCGCACCTCCCGACAGGCCGCCGCGCACCCGGCCCAGCATCGCGACCAGCAGGCCCGAGATCGCCAGCAGGGCCACGGCCGTCGCCGAGGCGGCGGTCCAGTCCAGCGTCTGGCGGGTGTAGAAATCGACGAGGTTGGCGACCATCATGTCCTGCCGCCCGCCGAGCAGGGCCGGGGTGATGTACATGCCGATCGACAGCGTCACGTTGATCAGCACCCCGGCGACCACGCCCGGCAGGCTGAGCGGCAGGATGATCTTCCAGAAGATGCGCAGCGGGCCGGCGCCCATCGTCTCGGCGGCGAGGATGAGGCGGCGGTCGAGCGCCAGCAGGCTGCCGAGGATCGACAGGATCATGAAGGGCAGCAGGAAATTGATCATGCCCAGCACCACGCCGACGCGGTTGAACATCATCGGCAGGTTGATCTGGCCGCCGCTGAGGAAGCCGAGCAGCTGGTTGACCAGCCCCTGGTTGCCGAACACCGCCACCAGCGCGAAGCTCTTGACCAGGATGCTGGTCCAGAACGGCAGCATCACCATCACCAGACAGGCCGTCCGCCGCCGCGGCGGCTGGGCCGCCAGATGCATGGCGACCGGATAGCCGAAGACCAGGCTGACCAGCGTGCCGGTGATCGCGATCTCGAAGGTGTTGCGCAGGACCTTGAGGAACAGGGTGCTCGACGCCAGCTCGGCGTAGGCCCGCAGGGACAGATGGCCAGACAGCTGGCCGGACGTCTGGCCGTCATAGAGGCTGGTCCACAGCGTGAGGCCCAGCGGATAAAGCAGGATGGCGAACATCAGAACGGTCAGGGGGGCCAGAAGCACTATCGCCGACCAGGGACCGAGACCCGATGCGCCCGATGCGGTGGATGAACTGGTCAACGCAGCACGTCCTTCAGTTCCGGCACGGGATCCGGGGGGCGCCTGCGGCGCGCCCCGGCGGGGTGTGTTGAAACTATGGGCGCCAATTTTCAGTAAGGCAACGGGTATTTTCAATATTCTAAAAACAGCGGATCGGTGGGCCTTCAGGAATCCGCATGAGGCCGCCGCATCAGATGTCGGCGTTCACCCAGAACACCGTGGCCGGCCGCGCGCTGCTGTTGGCGAAGCGGTGCGGCTTGTCGCTGGAAAAGGCGAAACAGTCGCCCTCGTAGAGCATGAAGGTCTCACCGTCGATCTGAAGCTCCAGCGCGCCGGACAGGATGAAGCCGATCTCCTCGCCCTTGTGCGTGTAGGGCTGCGCCCCGGAATTGCAGCCCGGCTGGATCGCCATGAAGAAGCCGCGCAGCCGCTTGCTTGCGACCGGGGACGCGACGTCCTTGCGGATTCCGTCGAGGTCGAGCAGCTGCGACCGCTCCCCGGCCCGCACGATATAACGGCTTTCGGTGGGTTTGGACGATGACGGGTCGATCAGCCAGGCCGGCATCACCCCGAAGGCGGCGGCGACCGTATAGACCGTCCGCACCGTCGGCGACACCAATCCGCGCTCCAGCTGCGACAGCGTGCCGATCGACACGCCGGTCGCCTTCGCCAGATCGGTCAGCGTCATGCCCGCCTTGAGCCGCAGATCCCGGATCCGCTGCCCGAGCTTCTGCGTCTCCTCATCCACATTGGTGCCGGGGGTGGCACCGTTCGCCTGGACGCGCTCGGCGCCATCCTCAGCGGTCTTCGTGTGCGGCATCGACGTGGCGCATCCGTTCCTGTGATCAGGACCGATGCCGGCGACGCCGGGCGGTCCCATAATGATCGCCAGGATAGCAACCGGTTTCAGTGGTGTCAGTTCATTTTTCAGAAAACCAAAAATTTGCGGTGGAGCGATCCGCCGGGATCACCTATCATCCCGTCACCTGATGATGGCCGGACGGCCTCTCAACCGACCCCCCCCTGGCGGAAAGAACCCCCATGTCAGCGACGATCGATTGGCACGCTAGCGCCGCCGCGCTCAGCGTTACCGGCAGCGCCTTCATCGACGGGCGCTATGTCCAGGCCCGTTCGGGCAAGACCTTCGACTGCATCAACCCGGCGACCGGCAAAATCCTGGCGCAGATCGCCGCCTGCGATGCCGAGGACGTCGACCATGCGGTCGCGGCGGCGCGCAAGGCCTTCGACTCCGGGGTCTGGTCGCGCATGGCGCCGCGCGAGCGCAAGAAGCGCCTCGCCGCCTTCGCCGACCTGATCGCCGCCAACACCGAAGAACTGGCGCTGCTCGAGACGCTCGACATGGGCAAGCCGATCCGCGACAGCCTCGCGGTCGACCTGCCGCTGTCGGCGCAATGCATCGATTGGTACGCCGAAGCCATCGACAAGCTCTATGACGAAATCGCACCGACCGCACCGACCGCGGTGTCGCTGATCCGCCGCGAGCCGCTCGGCGTCGTCGCCGCGGTGGTGCCGTGGAACTTCCCGCTGCTGATGGCGGCCTGGAAGCTCGGGCCCATCCTCGCCGCCGGCAATTCGGTGATCCTGAAACCGGCGGAGCAGTCGCCGCTCACCGCCATCAGGCTCGGCGAGCTTGCCGCGGCGGCCGGCATTCCCGACGGCGTGTTCAACGTGGTTCCCGGCTTCGGCGAGACCGCCGGGCGGGCGCTCGGCCTGCACATGGACGTCGATGCGGTGGCCTTCACCGGCTCGACCGAGGTCGGGAAATACTTCCTCCAATATTCCGGCCAGTCCAACATGAAGCGGATCGGGCTGGAGTGCGGCGGCAAGAGCCCGAACATCATCCTGGCCGACGCGCCGGATCTCGATGCGGCGGCGACGGCGGCGGCCTGGGGCATCTTCTATAACCAGGGAGAGGTCTGCAACGCCGGCTCGCGCCTGATCGTCGAGCGGAGCGTGAAGGACGAGGTCGTCGAAAAGGTGATCGCGGTCGGCGGCGCCATCAAGGTCGGCGACCCGCTCGACCCGGCGACGGAGATGGGCGCCATGGTCGACGCCCGGCAGGCCGAGCGGGTCATGGAATACATCGACAAGGGCAAGGCGGAGGGAGCCACCCTCCGGCTCGGCGGCAAGCGCATCGCGTCGGACGGCTGCTTCATCGAGGCGACGCTGTTCGACGACGTGACCGGCGGCATGACCATCGCGCGCGAGGAGATCTTCGGCCCGGTGCTGGCGACCATCGCCGCCGACGACGTGGACGATGCGATCCGCATCGGCAACGACACGGCCTACGGTCTCGCCGCGGCGGTCTGGACCCGCGACCTCAACACCGCCTTCAAGGCGTCCTCCGCGCTCCGCGCCGGGGTGGTCTGGGTCAACTGCTTCGACCATGGCGACATCTCCTCCCCCTTCGGCGGATTCAAGCAATCCGGCTTCGGACGGGACAAGTCGCTGCACGCGCTGGAGAAATACACCGAGCTGAAGGCGACCTGGATTCACCTCGGCCGCTGACGCCGGTACGGGGAAGGGCCGGGCCGCCTCCCTGCGGCCCGCCCTGCCCTGCCAACATCCGCATAAGGAGACCCTGCCCTTGCCGCTGCCGATGTTCCGCGGGCTGATCCCCGCCTTCCCGACGCCGCTGAACGACGACGGATCGCTCGACGAGAGCGGGCTCGAACGGATCGTCGCCTACCAGATCGAGCGCGGCGCGTCCGGGCTGCTCCCGCTCGGCGGCACCGGCGAAGCGGCCTCCTTCGACCTCGCCACCGGCCGGCGCATCATGGAGGTCACCGTCTCCGCCGCCGCCGGGCGCGTGCCGGTGATCGGCGGCGTGCTCGCCCCCGGCTTCGGCGGCGCGCTCGACATCGGACGGATGTGCCGGCAGGCGGGCGCCGACGGCCTCATGGTCATCCCGCCCTATTACGCGCGCACCGACCAGGAGGGGATCCTGCGCTATTTCCGGGCGCTCGCCCCGGAACTGGGCCTGCCGATCCTCTATTACGACAACCCCTTCCGCAGCCAGATCGTCACCGCGCCGGAAACCATCGCCCGTCTGGCGGCGGAGCGGCTGATCGTCGGCATGAAGGCATCGAACACCGATCTCTACCATCTCGACCGCCTGTCGAAGCTGCTCGACGAGGAGTTCAGCCTGCTGAGCGGCCAGGACACCCTGTTCGTCCAGCAGGTGATCCTCGGGGCCAAGGGCGGCATCCTGACATCGGCCGCCCTGCTGCCCGGCTATTGGGCGAAGATTCAGACGCTCGCCGAGAGCGGCCGGGTCGCCGACGCGCTGGCCGCCCAGGGCAGGCTCAATCCCCTGATGGACGCCCTGTTTGCCGAGCAGTTCCCCGAGGCCGTCCGGCGGGCCTTCGCCCTGATCGGCCTGCCGATCGGCCGCTCGCTCCCGCCGGTCGGACGCCTTTCCGATGCCACGGAAGCAGCGCTCGCCGCCGCGGTCGGGGCGCTGGTGACGGACGGCACGCTGGTCTAGCGCCGGCATAGTCACGCGGAGCCGTCGCCGGTCAGAGGTCGACGTAGTCGATCCGCCGCATCACCTGGGCGATGGACCGCGCGACCGCCGCCACCTTGGGATCGTTGACGCCGGTCCGATAGCAGATGAAAAGCCGCCCGTTCTCCACCGGGGGATCGGACGCCACCAGCCCGACCTGGCCCAGCGCAAGGAACCGCTGCGCCATCGGGATGGGAAGCAGCCCGGCACCGACCCCGCCGGCCACCAGCTCCGCGATCACCGCGACGCTGGTGCAGGTGCTGAGACGGCTGGGAAAGAGGCCCGCGGTCGCGAACCAGCCGCTGATCTGCCGGTGCATGGCCGATGGCGGCGGGTTGGAGAAGACCGGCTGCGACCACAGATCCCGCGGCGTCAGCGGACCGGTCTGTCCCCAGGATTTCGGAACGACCCAGCTCGTCGGCTGGGCGCCGAGCGGCTGGAGGTGGAGCTGCTCGTCGCCGATCGGGTTGAGCAGGACCGCCACGTCCAGCGCATCGCGCAGGAGCGCGCTCTCCAGCGTGGTGCTGGTCGACACCACCCAGTCCGGCTGCAACGCCGGATGATCCTCCTGAAGCCCGGCCAGCAGCGGCGAGAGGCAGGTGACGGCGAAGCCCTCGGCCAGCCCGACCCGGACGCGGCCGGCGACGGTGCGGGATTCGTCCTGTCCGCCGATGGCCCGCAGCTCGGTCATGATCGCGGAGACCCGCGGCAGCAGCAGGCGCCCTTCCGGCGTCAGCCGCAGGCCGCGCCCCGTCCGTTCGAACACGTCGCTTCCCAGCGCGTCCCGCAGATCCTTCAGGCGCAGCGACAGGGTGGGCTGCGCCAGATTGAGATGCTCGGCCGCCCGCTGCGCCGAGCCCAGCTGCGCGGTCCAGAAGAAAGCCTCCAACTGGGCGACGGTGATCCGCATGGCCGGCTTCTAATATCAGTTTTCCCAATATCAGATGTTAAGAACATCCTATTTGATTATCAATGTCAATGAACGGACACTGTCGGCCATCAAAGCAAAACGTGGCGCAAAGCGTGGCGAAGTCCGCGCAATTCGGAGGAAACCAGGATGAAAGAGCGATCCGACGTCATCGCCAAGGTGGGATGGCGAATCCTGCCGATTTTGATGGTCTGCTATTTCGCGGCCTTTCTCGACCGGGTGAACATCGGCTTCGCCGCGTTGACCATGAACCAGGATCTGGGCTTCTCGGCGTCCGCCTTCGGCTTCGGCGCCGGCATCTTCTTCCTCGGCTATGTGCTGTGCGAGGTTCCAAGCAACCTGCTGCTGGTGCGCTACGGCGCGCGGCTGTGGATCGCCCGCATCCTGATCACCTGGGGGCTGCTCTCGGCGGCGACCGCGCTGGTCTGGAGCCCCGGCAGCTTCTATCTGGTGCGCATCCTGCTGGGCGCCGCCGAGGCCGGCTTCTTTCCCGGCATGATCTTCTACATGACCCTGTGGTTCCCGCGGGAATACCGCGCCCGCATGTTCGGAACCTTCAACATCGCCGTTCCGCTGTCGTCGGTCATCGGCGCGCCGGCCTCCGGCCTGATCATCGAGCATCTGAACGGTTGGAACGGACTGGCCGGCTGGCAGTGGATGTTCATTCTGGAGGCCATGCCCGCCATCGTCATGGGGGTCGTCGTCGCCCTCTTCCTGCCGTCCTCGCCCGAGAAGGCCGGGTTCCTGGCCGAGGACGAGCGCCGCTGGCTGTCCGCCCGGCTGGAGGCCGAGCGCGCGGCCCAGGAGAAGACGGAACGCTTCACCGTCGGCCGCGCCGTCCGCGATCCGCGCGTCCTGCTGATGTGCCTGATCGCGGTCGGGCTCGTCATGGGCACCACCGGCATCGCCATCTGGATGCCGCAGTTCGTCAAGGCCTTCGGCCTCAGCACCGTGCAGACCGGCTTCGTCGCCGCCATCCCCTCCGCCTTCATGGCGCTGGCCATGCTGCTGGTCGGGCGCCACGCCGACCGCACCGGCGAGCGGGTCTGGCACGCGGCCGGGCCGTTCCTCGTCAGCGCCGCCGGCTTCGTCCTCGCCGCGCTCAGCAGCGATCCGCTGATCGGGCTGGTCGGGCTGACCATCGGGGCGGCCGGCATCGGCGGCGCCTCGCCCAACATCTGGATCTTCCCGACCACCCTCTTGACCGGCACCGCCGCTGCAGCCGGCATCGCGCTGATCAACTCGGTCGGCAGCACCGGCGGCTTCTTCGGCCCCACCATCATCGGCTGGGTGCGGGACGCCACCGGCGGCTTTGCCGGCGCGCAGCTGGTCCTCGCCGGCGCGATGGCGCTGACGGCCTGCGCGATCCTGCTGCTCGGCCATCTCATGCGCGACATGATGCGCGGCGGCGTCGTGCCCGCATCGCGTTCCGCCCAGGACACTGCACAGGAAAGCAAGGCATGAGCATCGCCGCAGTCCGCCTTCATCATCTGGTCGCCCCGCTGCCCGAGGTCATCGGCAACGCGCTGGTGTCCTTCGACCGCCGCGAGAGCCTGTTCGTCGAGATCGTGGACCGCCAAGGCCGTTCGGGCTGGGGCGAGGCCTGGCACACCCCTGCCGCCGACCGCGCCACCATCGCCGCGCGTCTGGCGCCGCGCCTGCTCGGGCAGGATCCCCAGCAGATCGGCCGGCTCTGGCAGGAGATGCGCGAGGCCGCCGGCGGAGCGATGGGGGCCGTCGCCGCCATCGACATGGCGCTGCACGATCTTGCGGCGCGCCAGCGCGGCATCCCGGTCAGCACGCTGCTGGGCGGCGCCCTGCGCCACCGGGTCGCCGCCTATGCCAGCGGCCCCTTCTTCAAGCCCGGCGGCCATCCCTACCGAGAGTTCGAACGCGAGGTGGAGGGCTATCTCCGGGCGGGCTTCAAGGCGATCAAGCTGCGCAGCGGCTTCGCCCCTGCGGACGATGCGGCCATCGTCAACACCGTCCGGCAGATGATGGGGCCGGACGGCACGCTGATGCTGGATTTCAACCAGTCCTACGCGCCGCGGGCGGCACTGGCCGCCGTATCGGCCATGCGGGAGGCCGGCCTGCTCTGGGTGGAGGAGCCCACAGTTCCGGGCGACCTGCAAGGATACCGCATGCTGTCCGGCCTGATGACCCCGGCGCTGGCCGGCGGAGAGACCTTCACCGACGCCCGCGCCTTCCGCCCCTTCCTGGAGGCCGGCTGCATGGATGTGCTGCAACCGGACATCGCCGTCTGCGGCGGGCTGACCGGCGTCGGACGGGTGGCGGTTCTGGCGGAGCTGTACGACCGGCCGGTCGTTCCCCATGTCTGGGGCGGCATCGTGAATTTCCAGGCGGCCCTGCATCTGACCGCGACCCTGCCCGCGCAGCGCAGCGGCGGCGCGGCCGGAGGCTATCCGTTCCTTGAATTCGATGCCGGCCCCAACCCGCTGCTGGACCTCTGCGGCCGTCCCACCGTCAACGGCGACGGGACCGTCACGGTGCCGGACGGGCCGGGCTTCGGCATCGATCTCACCGCCGACATGCTCTCACCCTTCGTCGTCGCGCGGCAGGAGGTGACGGCACAATAGTCGCTGGGGTGCGGAGCCGGGAAACCATGACTGAAAGCACCATGATCAGAACTCCGTTCCCGTCATGGACCGCTCACGGCGGCCGCCGGACGGTTCCCCGCTCCGCCGACGTCGGAGCGCCGCACCGGGACGGAGGCAAGCTTCTGACGGGACGGAAGCCGGTTCAATCCGCACCAGAACCGGTCGATTGTCCGCACGGTTTGCACCAGCTCGGAAAACGCCTCCGGCTTCACGACATAGGCATTGGCCCCGGCCGCGTAGCACGGACCGACATCCTCCCGGTTCCGCGCCGCCGAGAACACCACCATCGGGATCGGCCGGGTATCCGGAGCCGCCGCCTTGAACCGGCGCAACCCCTCCATCCCACCAAGCGCCGGCAGGGCAAATACGACGACGGCGGGATGCAACGGTGCGGCCGACGCCAGCGGCGGAGACAGCAGCCGGAGCGCCTCCTCCCCATCCCGGGCCACCACCGGGCTCTGGCCAAGCCCCGCCTCGCGGCAGGCCTCCAGAAACAGGTCGCGGTCTCTGGCATCGCCCTCCACCAGCAGGATAGGCTTGCGGTTCATCATTGGATTTCCGGTTCTAGAGTCTGTCCGGCCGGCGATGACCGTCGAAGCGGCGTGTCAGTTCGGGCAATGCTCGGCAAAGGCCCGGATGATCGCCGACTCGCCATAGGGCTTGGCGATCATCGGACGGTGGCGGTGTGCCGGGGGAAGCGCGTCCACACCGTAACTGGTGGTGAAGAGGAAGGGCGTGCCGGCCGCCGCCAGACGGTCCGCCACCGGATCGATCAGCTCGCCACGCAGGTTGACGTCCAGAAACGCCATGTCGACATGGTGTCCGGCAATCATCGTCAACGCCTTTCCGATCGAGCCGACCGGATCGAGGCAGGTCGCACCGTGGTCGGTGAGCAGATCCTCCAGGTCCATCGCGATCAGGATCTCATCCTCGACGATCAGGACTGTGAGGCCGGCAAAGGACGGTTCGGCCTGAGCCGCCTCCCGTCCTGCCAGTTCGGCTGGAACTGCCATATTTCCGCGAGCCGAGCGAAATAAAGTGTAATTCATGGTTCGGATCGCCCGCTCTGTGCCCGGTTCCCCAGCGTGTCGCCGGTCCTCCATAACAGACCCGGCGGCAATACCGGTCAATTCACGCATACAGAATATCCGCAAACACGCCGGATGGATGCGATGCCTACGCCGAAAGGGCGGACTCCCGGCGGCAGACGGCCTGCTGCGTGCCTCCATGGAGCCGGCATCAGGAAGCGGAGCCGGCTTCAGCGGACAACAGCGCGGTGATCGCCGGCGCCATCGCGGTCACGTCGTAGGGTTTACGCATGACCACCAGCCGCCCCGGTTCCGGCCGTGGAAGATGCTCGCTGAACCCGCTCACCACGATGATCGGCAGTTCCGGACGCCGCTCCCGGATGGTTCGGATCAGCGCCGCGCCATCCATCACCGGCATGCGCATGTCGGTGATCAGGATGTCGGCCGGATCGTCGACATCGGCCTCGACCGCTTCCGCACCGTTGCAGGCGACCGTGACCCGGTATCCCTCGGACTCCAGGACGAAGGCCATGGCCAGGGCAACCAAAGTCTCGTCCTCGGCGATCAGGACATGGCGCATAAGGCTCATCGGGATCACCAACACGTCTGCGGACGATGTCGCAGCAGAGCGTCGATGACCTCGGCATCGCTGTAGGGCTTGGCGATCACCGGACGATGACGATGCGCCTTGGGACGCGCTTCTTCGCCGTAGCCGGTGGTGAAGAGGAATGGGATCCCCATGGCGGACAGGCGGTCGGCCACCGGATCGATCCGCTCGCCACGCAGGTTGATGTCGACCAGCGCAATGTCGGCGTGGTGCTTTGCAATCGTTTCCAACGCACTGCCGATCGATCCGATGGGGCCGATGCAGACTGCACCGTTGTCGGTCAGGACATCTTCCAGACTCAACGCAATCAAAGGCTCGTCCTCAATGATGAGAACGCTCAATCCGGACAAGGGGAAGACGGTCAAAACGCGGGTTCGCTTATAAAATTTGTGGACACTTTTCGACGCTTTATTGAGAACAATTCTTATTAGCGCGTCTCGTTCTTTACTTGGCGCCAACGTTCTTCATATAGCGGGTAAAAAATGCATCAGTGTCAATTGATGCCTTGTGCATAGCGAACTGAATCAGTGGATAGCCGTCGCCATAGTCATGAGATTGCAAAGAAAAAGCCGGAAATTATGAGAAATAAATATATATATCCTGCAAAATCACGGCTTCCAAATTGACGTCGGTCTTGCCCGATAGGAAACCGATGCCTGCGCCGGCAGCCGGAGATGGCCGGAAGGGCGGGTGCTCGGGCAGGCCGGTTCCCACGAGAGGTCTATTCAGAAGAAGGCCGCGGCCGGCAGCGGGGTCCCGTTGACCGCATGATCGCCGATTGCCCGCGCCTTGTAGGCGTTCGGATTGTGTGACGAGAGGGTGCGGATGTTCCGCCAGTGGCGATCCAGCCGGTTGCCGGCCCGGATGGCGGAAGCGCCGCCGACCTCGAACAGGCGGGTCGCCGCGTCGAGCGCCAGTTCATCCACCATCACCTTCGACTTCGCAGTGCGCAGTGCCGCTTCGACGAAAAGCGTATGATCGGGAGGACCGGAGACGGCGGAGCGGAACGCGGCATCCAACGCATCGACCGCCCGCAGCACCGCGGCCTCGGCGACATAGGCGGCGCTCGACAGCCGGCCGACGACCTGCTGCAACAGCGGATCCTCGGCCGGACGGGCGGCGACGGCGTGGTAGTAGTTGCGCTCGCGCCCCGCCACCAGGGCCGCGGCATCCGCCACCACGGCACGCAGGATACCGGCGACGATGGCGGTCAGGTAGAGCTGCGCGAAGGTTGCCCGGAACGGCAGCCGCACATCCTCGTCGGCACCGAACAGCACGTCGTCCCGAGCCACCGGCACCCGTGACAGGACCGTCGTGCCGCTGGCCGTCAGCCGCTGGCCGATGCCGTCCCAGTCGTCGTCGACGGTCACCCCTTCACCGCGGGTCGGCACGAAGGCCGACGCCGTCCTGCCGTCCGGCGTCCGCGCATTCACGAGGATGAAGTCGGAATAGAAGTTGCCGGTGCTGTAGTATTTCCGCCCGTCCAGCACGTAACCGGTCGCGGACGGCTCCAGGCGGGTGTCGCCGTCGTTCAGGCCGATGGCCTGGATGCCGAGCTCGCTGACGCCGAGGCCGATGATGCGGCCGGCGCGCACATGGTCGAGCCAGCGCGCGTATTTCGGATTGTCCGCGGTGCGCAGCGCCTTCTCCACGAAGGCGAAATGGTTGCGCAGGATGTGGGGGATGTTGGAATCGGCCTCGGCAAGGTCGAGCACCAGTTCGAACAGCTCGGTCAGCGTTGCCCCGCCGCCACCGTCCCGCCGTGGCAGACGGAAGGCGCCGAGACGGGCCGCGCGCAGCAGATCGATCGCCTCGCCGGCCCTCGCCTCGCCGCGATCGCGGGCCTCGGCCCCCGCGGCAATGGCCTCGACCAGTTGGCGCAATGCGGGCGAGCCGGGTCCGGGGACCTCTGCCTTATCAATCGCGGGCTCGTCGTGGCGCGAGCCGGTCCTGTCGATAACGGTCATTGTCGTCTCCACTCTGTCATCCCGGCGCCGGTCAGATCTTGGTGTTGATCGGGGGCAGCGCGCCGGTGAGATAGAAGTTGCCGATTGCCTTGGCCTTGTAGGCCACCGGATCGTGGGTGGTGTGGGTGCGCGCGTTGCGCCAATGGCGGTCGAGGTTGAGCGCCCGCGAGGTGGCGGACGCCCCGCCGATCCGGTAGAGCATCTCGCTCACCCTCACCGACGCCTCGCTGGCGGCGAACTTCGCCTCGGCGACGGCGACCGAGGCCTCGCCGAGCGGCCGGTCGGCGGCGCCGTCGCGATGGAACAGGCGCACCGCCTCGTCCAGAACCGCCGCGGCGCGCCCGACCAGCGCCTCGGCGCCATGGGCCAGGACCGCCATCTCGCCGACGGTGTACTGGACGTAAGGATCCTCGACCGCGCGCCCGACCCCGGCCTCGGGCAACGGACGGGCGTGGGTCCGCCCATAGGCGACGGCATCGTCGAGCGCCGCCAGCGCGATCCCGGTGTCGAGCGCCGAATGCAGGAGTTGGGCGAAGGCGCCTTCGTAGGTGCGGCGGCGGCCATAATCGGGGATCGGCATGACCTCGCCCTCGTCCAGCCGGACATTCTCGAAGATCATGGTGCCGCTCGCCGTCGTGCGCTGCCCCATCCCGTCCCAGTCGTCGATGACGGTGACGCCCGCGCGGTCGAGCGGAACCACCGCCGCCGCCCGACCGCCCTCCAGCAGGGCGGTGACCAGGGTGAATTCGGCGAACAGGCTGCCGGTCGTGTAGTATTTGCGTCCGTCGAGCCGGTAACCGCCACCGTCGGAGACGATCCGCGTCGCCATGTCGCCGATGCGGCTGCCGCCACGCTCCGCCGCCGCGTTGCCGTTCAGCCGGCGGCCGTCCAGCAGCAGGCCGAAATAGCGCCGCTTCTGCGCATCGCTGCCGTAGATGCGGATCTTCTCGACGTTGGGAAAGGTCGCGGCGGCGGACTGCGCGATGTTCGGATCGCCCTTCGACAGGTTGAGGACGATCCGGGCGAACTCGCCCATGCTCACCTCCGGTCCGCCATAGGCGGCCGGCACGCGGGCCGCCAGCAGGCCGCTGCGCGCAAGCTCGGAGATTTCCTCGAACGGCATCCGGCGTTCGAGGTCGCGGGCAGCGGCGCCCGTGGCGAAGCGCCGGCCGAACTCGGCCGACAGTTCGACCAGCGCGGCGCGGTCACGCACGGGAGGGCCGCTCATCGCTCGATCCACACGTTCTTCAACGACGAGATCGCGCCGTCCGGGGTTGTGTTGATGCCGTGGACCTTGCGGTTGTAGAAGGTGAAGTGCTGCATGTCGAACAACGGCACCAGCGGCAGGTCGGTCATCGCCTGACGCTGGAGGTCGTGGAACAGCAGCTTCCGCTTGTCCGCATCGCTCTCGACGCGGATCGCCTCGATGATGCCGTCCATCGCCGGGTTGGAATAGCCGGACGCGTTGACGTAGGGGACGCCCGGCGCCTGGGCCTTGGTCCAGTAAAGCCGGAACAGCCCCATCTGCGGATCGATCAACGGCGAAATCTGCAACAGGTTCAGATCGAAGCTGTAGTCCTTGTAGACCTTGCGCAGGTAGGTCGGATCGTCCGTGCTGTTCAGCTTCGCGTCGATGCCGACGGCCTTCAGGTTCTGCCGGATGAACTCGGCCGAATGGGAGGTCACGTCGCCGACCGCGGTGAAGTCGAGGTTGAGCGCGAAGCGGATGCCGTCGGCCTTGCGCGGATAGCCGCCCTCGTCGAGCTGCCGGTTCGCCGCCGCGACGTCGAAGTCATAGCGCTGGACGTCGGGCGTGTAGAATGTCTTGACGCTGGCCGGAATCGGCCCGGTCGACGGCCGGCCCAGCCCGTACCACACGGTCTCCACCAGCTTCGCCCTGTCGACCGCATGGGCGACCGCCTTGCGGACCTTGTCGTTCGCCAGGATCGGGTTCCGCAGGTTGAATTCCAGGATGTAGAACTGGGAATGGTAATCGTAGCCGCGCGTCTCGAACCGCAGGTTCGGATCCTTGCGCAGCCTGGCGACGTCGCCGAACGGCACAGCGTCGTAGGGTGCGTACTGCACCTCCCCGGTTTCCAGTGCGGCGGCGCGGCTCGCGGTGTCGGGGATGGCCTTGAAGATGACCCGGTCGAGATAGGGTTTGCCTTCGTCCCAATAGTCGGGATTGCGCTCCAGCTCGACATACTGGCCCTTCTTCCAGTCCTTGAGGCGGAAGGGGCCGGTGCCGACCGGCCGGGATGTGGCTGGGTTGGTCTGGATCGGCGCGCCCTCGAAGACATGCTTCGGCAGGATCTGGGATTCCGCCGCATTCAAGGCGCTCAGGATCACCAGCGACGGTGCGGACAGGCGGAAGACGGCGGTGTATCTGTCCGGCGTCTCGACGTCCTGCAGCGAGGCGAAGGTCAGCCGCCCGCGCGGGTGCGTCTTCTTCCACACCTCCAGCGCACTGAATTTCACGTCACCCGAGGTGAATTCGACGCCGTCGTGCCATTTGACGCCGTGGCGGAGCCTGAAGGTGATCGACAGCCCGTCGGGCGCGACCTCCCAGCTTTCGGCGAGGCTCGGCCGGACCGTGAGATCCTCGGCATAGCTCAGCAGCCCGTCATACACGTTTGTCGACAAGGCGGCGTTCGCATACTGGTTGTTGAAGGCGGTGGTGAGGACGGACGGTTGCGGCTCGATCGTGGCGATCAGCGTACCGCCGCGCACCGGCGCCGCGCTCTGCTGTGCCCCGGCCTGGAGCGGGAGCGCCGCCAGTCCGAAGGCCAGGGCGGCGAGGGCGAACGGACGGACAAATGGGCGCGCGGCGGGGCGCCCACGGACGAGGACCATGGTCGATTCCTTCTGGATCGGGCAGTGTGAAACGCTCGGGTGTGAAAGGCTCGGGTGTGAAAGGTCTGGGTTTGCGGGACCGGCATCAGGCCGTGGCAGCCGCCGGCCGGCGATGCCGGACGGACGGCGGCGGCAATCCCAGATGGTCGCGCAGCGTTCGACCGCTGTAGGCCTCGCGGAAGATCCCGCGCCTGCGCAGCAGCGGAACGACCTCCTCCACGAAGATCTCCAGGCCGGAGGCGGTGACGTCCGGCATGATGTTGAAACCGTCGACGGCGCCGGAACGGAACCATGCCTCGATCCCGTCGGCGACCTGCTCCGGCGTGCCGACGGCCAGACGGTGCTGGGTGCCGCCGCCGCCCTGGGCCTTGACGAGATCGCGCACCGTCAATCCGTTCCGTTGGGCGAGCGTCACAGTTCCCTTGAAGAAGGTCTGGCTGTGATTCTCCGGGAACGGGATGTCGGCGGGGAGCGGCTCGTCCAGCTTCAACCGGCCGGGATCGACGTTGAGGGTGCGGGCAAGCCGTGCAAGCCCGTAGTCGATGGGCACGCTCTCCCACAGCTCCCGCTCGCGCCGTTTCGCTTCAGCTTCCGTGCTGCCCAGTATGGTGACCAGACCGGGGCAGATCACCACGTCGGCCGGAGCGCGGCCGGCACGCAGCAACCGGGCCCGCAAGCCGTCGGCGAAGCTTCTGGCCTCATCGAGGCTGTGCGCGACCGAGAAGACGAGATCGGCATGGCGGGCGGCAAGCTCCTGGCCGTCGCCCGACCCCCCGGCCTGGACGATGACCGGCCGGCCCTGCGGCGAGGGCGGAACGTTGAGCGCCCCCTCTACGGAAAAGTGGCGTCCCCGATGGTCGATCGGATGGATGCGGGAGCCGTCGATGAAGCGTCCGCTTTCCTTGTCGCCGACCAGCGCGCCCGGCTCCCAGCTGTCCCAGAGGGCGGTCACGACATCGGCGAATTCGACGGCGCGGGCATAGCGCCGGTCATGGGACAGCACCTCGTCGAGACCGAAGTTGCGCGCCGTGCCGGTTTCGGCGGTGGTGACGATGTTCCATCCCGACCGGCCCCCGCTGACATGGTCGAGCGACGCGAAGCGGCGCGCCACGTTGTAGGGCTCGTTGTAGGTGGTCGACAGGGTGGCGATCAGCCCGATGTGCGTCGTTGCCGCCGCCATCGCCGCCAGCACGATGGTCGGCTCCAGGGCCTGGTAGGGCCGCAGGTCCGGCCGGTCGGGCAGCGCCGGATTGTCGGCGAGGAAGACGGCGTCGAAAGTGCCCCGCTCGGCGAGTTGGGCCTGGCGAACGAAGAAGGCGGGGTCGATGAAGTCCGCTGCCCCGCTCTCCGGCCGTCGCCAGGCGGAGCTGTAGGAACCGGCATTCATGAAGTTCAGATTCAGGTGCAGCTGTCTCGGGGGGCTCATGGCGGCTCTCGCTGGATGGCGCATGGCGCTGGAACGGAAGAAGGAAGACAGGACGGGTGGAACGGGCCGTTCGGCCTGAGCGGCCGGGCTGTACCGAGGACCGCCCGGTCCCACGGGAAAGCCTGGAAATCCGGACATGTTTCACGCATGTCCATCGTTGTTATACATAAAATCACATACGGGGATATTTTTGTCTATTGATCTTATAGACAAAAATGAGTAAGGGTAGAAACCAGACGGGCGGGAACCCCTGGACACCCTCCAGCCCCCCTCGCCGGGCGGATCCGGACCAAGCGGACAACGGCGGGCCCAACGGTGGGCCCGGCCGGGCGCCAGCCGCAATATCGCTCTCACGCCATCAGGACAGAGGCCGGCCGATGCCGGCCGAGGGAGGCCGCGTTGCTCAAGAATCCCTCACGACCGCCGCTTCCGGCGGTCTCGCGCCGCCGCTTCTCGCAGGGGGCCTTCGCCGCGCTCGCCGCGCTGGGACTGCCGGGAGGATTGGCGTCCGCGGCACCGGTTCCCGCCGCCGGACAGCCGGTGCGCGGCGGCACCCTGGTGGCGGTCATCCAGCCGGAACCGACCGCGCTCGCCAGCGCGGTCAACAACAACTACGCCAACGCCTCGGTCAGTGCGAACGTCTATGACGGGCTGCTCCGCTACGACGAGGAGATGCTGCCGCAGCCGGCGCTGGCCGAATCCTGGGAGGTGTCGGACGGCGGCCGCAGCATCGTCTTCCGGCTGCGCAAAGGGGTGAAATGGCATGATGGCGCGGACTTCACCGCTGCCGACGTGCGGTTCAGCGCGCTGGAGCTGTGGAAGACGCTGCATGCCCGCGGCCGGGTGACCTTCGCCGCCCTGCTCGACGTCGAGACGCCCGAACCGCACACCGCGATCTTCCGCCTCTCGGCACCGGCCCCGGTGATCCTGAGCGCTCTGAACGCGGCGGAATCGCAGGTGATGCCGAAGCACCTGTACGAGAACACCGACATCCTGAAGAATCCGAGGAACAACGCGCCGGTCGGCACCGGCCCCTTCCGCTTCAAGGAGTGGAAGAAGGGCCAGCACATCGTGCTGGAGCGCAACCCCGGCTATTGGGACGAGGGCAGGCCCAATCTCGACCGCATCGTCTTCCGGATCATTCCCGATGCCTCATCGCGGGCGGTGGCCCTGGAGACCGGCGAGATCCACTATGCCCCCTTCACCGCGGTCCCGCTCGCCGATGTCGCCCGGCTCCGCGGCGACCCGGCGCTGGCGGTCAGCACCGGCGGCTACGCCTTCCAGTCCCACGTCTTCCTGCTCGACTTCAACCTGGCGAACCCGCATCTGGCCGACCTGCGGGTGCGGCGCGCCATCGCCCATGCCATCGACCGCCAGGGGCTGATCGACACGGTCTGGTACGGCTTCGGCAAGCCGGCGGTCAGCCCCGTGCCGTCGCAGCTCACCCGCTTCCACAACCCCGACGTTCCCCGCCACGACCACGATCCCGCCCGGGCGGAAGCGCTGCTGGACGAGGCCGGCCTGCCACGGGGTGCCAACGGAATCCGCTTCACCGTCACCCACGACTATCTGCCCTTCGGCGAGACCTATCGGGACGCCGGCGAATACATCCGCAACAACCTGAAGAAGGTCGGCATCGACTTCGTGCTGCGCGGCCAGGACTATCCGAGCTGGACCAGGCGGGTCTACACCGACTACGCCTACGACATCGACAGCAACACCGTGGCCGTGATGATGGATCCCGAGATGGGATTGCCGCGGCTTCTGCTGTCGACCAACCATGTCCGGGGCGTTCCGACCTCCAACAACACCGGCTACGCCAACCCGGAGGCCGACCGCGTCATCAAGGCCCTCCAGGTCGAGCCGGACGCCGGAAAACGCAAGGCGCTGTTCGGCGAGTTGCAGGCGATCGCCATGACCGATCTGCCGATCCTGCCGCTGTCCGAAATGCGGCACGTCACCATCCACAGCCGGAAACTCCGGGGTCTGGCACAGACCCCCGATGCGGCGCTGGCCTCGCTCGCCGACGCCTGGCTGTCGGCCTGAGAGGAAAGCATGGCCAAGGAAATCCGCTTCAACGCCTTCGTCGTCAACCGGCCGGTCCACCAGTCGCCGGGATTGTGGCGGCACCCGCGCGACCGCTCCACCTCCTACCAGGATCTCGGCTATTGGGTCGAACTGGCGCGCACGCTGGAGCGCGGCCGGTTCGACACCGTCTTCCTCGCCGACGGCATCGGGGTGAACGACGTCTATGGCGGCGGGATCGAGGCGGCGCTGCGCCACGGCTCGCAGGTGCCGACCAACGACCCGATCCTGCTGATCCCGGCGATGGCGCACGCCACCCGCGACCTCGGCTTCGCCGTCACCGGCAACCTGTCCTTCGAGCAGCCCTATCTGTTCGCCCGCCGGCTGTCCACCCTCGACCAGCTCACCCGCGGACGGCTGGCCTGGAACATCGTCACCGGCAAGTCGGCGGCCGGCGCCAAGGGGCTGGGACGCGGCATCGTCGCCCACGACCGGCGCTACGACATCGCCGACGAGTTCATGGAGGTGGTGTACAAGCTGTGGGAAGGCAGCTGGGAGGACGACGCGGTCCTCTGGGACCGCGAGGCCGGCATCTTCGCCGATCCCGCCAAGGTGCACCGCGTCCGTCACGACGGGGAGCATTACCGCCTCGACGCCATCCACCTGACCGAGCCGTCGCCGCAGCGCACGCCCCTGCTCTTCCAGGCCGGCGGGTCGCAGCGCGGCCGCCAGTTCGCCGCCCGGCACGCCGAAGGCATCTTCCTGGCCGCCCCCAGCAAGACGGTGGCCGGCGCCGTCGTCCGCGACGTGCGCCGCCGCGCCGCCGAGAATGGCCGCGACCCGGCCGAGCTTCTGTTCTTCCCGCTCGTCACCGTCATCACCGGCGAGACCGAACGGGAGGCGAAGGCCAAGCTGGCGGATTACCAGAGCTACATCAGCCACGAAGGCGCCCTCGTGCTCTTCTCCGGCTGGACCGGAATCGATCTCGCCGGGCGCGATCCCGACGAGATCCTGCGCTTCGAGAACCGCGACAACGGCGTGGTCTCCACCATCGAGGCCTTCACCACCGCCGATCCCGACCGCTCCTGGACCCTGCGCGAGATCGCCCTCCATGCCGGCATCGGCGGGCAGGGGCCGGTGATCGTCGGCTCGCCCACCCAGGTGGCGGACGAGTTGCAGTCGTGGGTCGAGGAGGTCGGCGCCGACGGCTTCAACCTCGCCTATGCGGTGGCGCCGGACAGCTACGTCGATTTCGTCGATCTGGTGGTGCCGGAATTGCAACGCCGCGGCGCCTGCAAGCGCGACTACGCCCCCGGCACGCTGCGCGAGAAGCTCTACGGCCCCGGGCGAGCCCGGCTGAGCGCCCCGCATCCGGCGGCGGCTTTCCGGCACCTGCCGGCGGAGGACGCGGCATGACCGGCCGGACGCGCCATAAGGAAATCCGTCTCAACGCCTTCCACATGAACGCGCCCGGCCATTCCTGGGCCGGCCTGTGGACCCATCCGAAGGACCGCTGCGCCGACTACACCGATCTCGATTTCTGGATCGAACTGGCACGCATTGCCGAGCGCGGCAAGCTCGACGGCATCTTCCTGGCCGACGTCTCCGGCGTGTACGACGTCTATGCCGGCACGCCGGACGCGGCGCTGGCGGCCGGCGCCCAGATCCCGAGCAACGACCCGTCGGTCCTGATCTCCGCCATGGCGGCGGCGACCCGCGATCTCGGCTTCGGCGTCACCGCCTCGGTCGGCTACGAGCAGCCCTATTACCTCGCCCGCCGCTTCTCCACGCTCGACCACCTGACCAAGGGGCGGGTCGGCTGGAACATCGTCACCGGCTATCTGGAAAGCGCCGCCCGCGCCATCGGCGACGGCGGGGTGCGCGAGCACGACCAGCGCTACGACCGCGCCGACGAGTTCCTGGAGCTGGCCTACCGGCTGTGGGAGGGGAGCTGGGAGGACGATGCCGCGGTCCGCGACAAGGCCGGCCGGGTCTTCGTCAGGCCGGAGAAGGTCCACCGGATCACCCATCGCGGCACCTTCTTCGACCTCGACGCCATCCATCTCAGCGAACCCTCGCCGCAGCGCACCCCCCTGCTCTATCAGGCCGGCACCTCGGGCCGCGGGCGCGAATTCGCGGCCCGCCACGCCGAATGCGTGTTCATGAACCAGGGCAGGGCCGCGGTGGCGGAGGCCGCTGCCGACATCCGCCGCCGCGCCGCCACCTATGGCCGGCACCCGGAGGATCTGCTGGTCTTCGTCGGCGCCACCGTGTCCGTCGCCCCGACCGAGGCGGAGGCGCGCGACAAGTACGAGGAGTACCGCAGCCACATCGACACCCGCGGCGCGCTCGCCCTGCTGTCGGGCTGGACCGGCATCGATTTCTCGCAATACGGCCCCGACGATCCGGTGCGCTACGTCAAGAGCAACGGCATGCAGTCGAAGATCGAGGCGATGACCCTGCGCAGCCCGGACCGCGTCTGGCGGGTGCGCGACCTCGCCGATTTCGGCGAGGTCGGCGGGCGCGGTCCCTTCGTCGTCGGCACGCCGTCGCAGGTGGCCGACGAGCTGCTGACCTGGGTCGAGGCCGGCGCCGATGGCTTCAACCTGACCCGCGTGGTGGAGCCGGCCAACCTGACCGACATCGTCGACCTGCTGGTGCCGGAACTCCAGGACCGCGGAGTCTACAAGACCGACTACAGCCCCGGCACCCTGCGCGAGAAGCTGTTCGGTCCCGGCCGCGCCCGGCTTTCGCCGCGCCATCCCGCCCATGCCTTCCGCCATCCCGGTCCGGCAGCCTAAGCCAACAGCCTGGCCCGACAGCCCGACCGCCAGATCAACAGGAGTTTCGCCATGGATCTCGCCCTTGCCGGCAAGGTCGTTCTCGTCACCGGCGGCAGCAAGGGGCTCGGCCTCGCCGCCGCCCGCGCCTTCGCCCAGGAGGGAGCGCGCGTGGTCATCGCGTCGCGCAGCCTGGAGAATCTCGCCGCCGCGCAGACCGCCCTGGCCGCCGACGGGCTGGAGGTCGCGACGGTCGCCGCCGATTTCGCCGACGCCGCCGAGGCCGCCCGTGCCGTCGCCGAGGCCGAACGCCCGTTCGGCCCGGTCGAGGTGCTGATCAACAGCGCCGGCGCCGCGAAGCGCACCCCGGCCGAGGAGCTCGACGCCGCCGCCTGGAAGGCCGGGCTGGACGCCAAGTTTTTCCCCTACATCCACGCCCAGGACGCCGTGCTGAGGAGCTTCCGGCGCAGGGCGGGGGCGGACGGCCGGACGGACACCCGGCTGCCGCCGCCCCGGCAGATCGGCGCCATCGTCAACATCGTCGGCACCGGCGGCCGCATTCCCTCCGGCACCCATCTGCCGGGCGGCTCCGCCAACGCCGCCCTGCTGCTGTCGACGCTGGGGCTCGCCCGCGAATACGCGCCCTACGGCATCCGCATCAACGCCATCAATCCCGGCTTCACCCTGACCGACCGCATCGAACAGAACCTCGCCCTGGAGGCCAGACGCCTCGGCGTCAGCCGCGACGAGGCGCTGGCCGCCGGTGCCGCCGCCACGCCGCTGCGCCGCTACGGCGAGGCCCATGAGATCGCCGAGGTGGCGCTGTTCCTGGCCAGCGAGCGGGCGAGCTACGTGGTCGGTGCGCTGGTCGCTGTGGACGGCGGCCAGAGCCTCGCCCTGTAGCGGCCGCCCGAGCACGGAGAACGCCATGCCGACATCGCTGCGCTACGTCTTCCGCCGGCTGGTCCAGGCCCTGCCGATGGCCTTCGCCATCGTGCTGCTGAACTTCCTGCTGCTGAAGCTGACGCCGGGCGACCTCGCCGACGTCATCGCCGGAGAATCCGGCTCGGCGACGCCGGAGTTCATGGAGAACCTGCGCCGGCTCTACGGGCTCGACATTCCGGTCCACCTCCAGTTCGTGAACTACATCCAGGGCATCCTGCATTTCGACCTCGGCTATTCCTTCCGCCAGGGCATGCCGGTGGGCGAGCTGATCCTCGAACGCCTGCCGGCGACGATCCTGCTGTCGCTGACCGCGATCCTGGTCGCGCTCGTGATCGGCGTGCTCCTCGGCGTGGTGGCGGCGCGGTCGCGCGGAAGCCTGCTGGACGAGGCGATCTCGGTGGTCTCCACCATGGGCTTCGCCACCCCGCTGTTTTGGGTCGGGCTGATGCTGATCGTGCTGTTCTCCATCGAGCTGCGCTGGCTGCCGTCGGCCGGGATGGTGACGGTGGGGGCGGATTACCGCGGCCTTTGGGACGAGTGGCTCGACATCGGCCGGCATCTGGTGCTGCCGGCCGTGACGCTGAGCCTGTTCTTCCTGTCGATCTATGTCCGCATCACCCGCTCGGCGATGCTGGAGGTCTACGGGCTCGATTTCGTGCGCACCGCCAGGGCCAAGGGGCTGACCGAGGCCCGCGTGGTGATCCGCCATGTGCTGCGCAACGCCCTGCTGCCGATCGTGACGGTCACCGGCCTGCAACTCGGCGCCATCTTCGGCGGCACGGTGGTGGTCGAGACGGTGTTCGGCTGGCCCGGCCTCGGCCGGCTGGCGCAGGAGGCGGTGTTCTCGCGCGACGTCAACCTGCTGCTCGGCATCTTCCTGTGCAGCTCCTTCATCGTCATCGTCGTCAATCTGGCGGTCGACCTGCTCTATGCGGCGCTCGACCCTCGGGTGGAGGTCCGTCAATGAGCCTGTCCGCCCCGACCCATGGCGGGATGCCGGGCGGCATCCTCCAGCGCCTGATGCGCACACCGGGGCTGCGCCGGCTGCGCGGTTCGCGGGCGCTGCTGGTCGGCCTGCTGCTGCTGGCCGCCGTCGTCGCCGTCGCGCTGTCCGCCGGCCTGTTCTATCCGGGCGATCCGCGCGACATGGCCGGCCCCGCCGGCACCTGGCCCGGCGCCGACGCCCGCTTCCCGCTCGGCACCGACATGCTGGGCCGCGACATGGCGGCGGCGATGGCCCACTCCGCCGGCACCTCGCTGACCGTCGGCATCGCCGCGGCGGCGCTGGCGCTGCTGGTCGGCATCGCCGCGGGCGTGCTGGCCGGCTATTTCGGCGGCGCCGTCGACGACGTGCTGATGCGGATCAGCGAACTGTTCCAGACCATGCCGAGCCTGCTCTTTACCATCATCCTGGTGGTGATCCTCGGGCCGACCACCGCCAGCATCAGCTTCGCCATCGGCATCACCGCCTGGCCGCAGATCGCCCGGCTGGTGCGGGCGGAGGCGGTTCGGGTGCGCCGGCTGGACTATGTCGACGCCGCGGTCACGCTGGGCATGGGACATGGGCGGATCGTCCTGCTGCATGTGCTGCCGAACAGTTTGGCGCCGGTCGTGGTCGCCGCCTCGATCCTGGTGGCCCAGGCGATCCTGTCCGACGCCTCGCTGTCCTTCCTCGGTCTCGGCGACCCCAACGGCATGAGCTGGGGCAGCATGGTCGGCGCCGGCCGGCCGATGCTGCGCACCGCCTGGTACATGACGGCGCTTCCCGGCGGCGCGATCTTCCTCACCGTCATGGGCTTCATGCTGATCGGCAACGGCCTGAACGACCTCCTCAATCCCCGCACCCCCGTGAGGTGACCCATGAGCCTGCTCGAGGTCGAAGACCTGACCGTCCGTTTCGGCGACGCCGTCGTCGTCGATCGGCTGTCCTTCTCGGTCGAAGCCGGCGAGACGCTGGCCATCGTCGGTGAATCCGGCTGCGGCAAGTCGATGACGGCGCTGGCGCTGACCCGGCTGGTGGCGCCGCCGGGAAGGATCGGTGGACGGGTGCGGCTCGACGGGCTGGACCTGACCGGCCTGCCAGAGGCGCGGATGCGCGCCGTGCGCGGCGACCGCGTCGGCATCGTCTTCCAGGACCCGATGTCGGCGCTCAATCCGGTGCTGACCGTCGGCGAACAGGTCGCCGAGGCGGTGCGCGCCCACAGCCCGCTCGGTGCCCGGGCGGCGCGGGCGCGGGCGGCGGAGCTGCTGGATCTCGTCCATATTCCCGACGCCCATCGCCGCCTCGACGACCATCCGCACCGCTTCTCGGGGGGCATGCGCCAGCGGGTCGCCATCGCCATCGCCATCGCCGCCAACCCCTCCCTGCTGATCGCCGACGAGCCGACGACGGCGCTCGACGTCACCATCCAGGCGCAGATCCTCTGCCTGCTCGACGAGCTGCGCCGCGACCTCGGCATGGGGCTGATCCTCATCACCCACGACCTCGGCGTCGTTGCCGAAACCGCCGACCGCGTGCTGGTCATGTATGCCGGACGCAAGGTCGAGGAGCAGGACACGCCCGGCCTGTTCGCCGCCCCGCTGCATCCCTACACCCGCCGGCTGATGGGGGCCAAGCCACGGCTGACGCTGGGCGAGCCGCCGCCGCGGCAGCGGCTGCAGGAAATTCCCGGCCTGGTGCCCCTGCCCGGCGCGATCCCGCCGGGCTGCGCCTTCGCTCCGCGCTGCGCCGACGCCGACGCCGGCTGCGCCGCCGTCCCGCCGTTGCAGCGGCACGGGCAGGCGGCGGTCGCCTGCCACAGGGCCGGGCTGCCGGCCTGGACGCCCCGGCAGGTCCCGCGATGGGCCGACCGCAGCCAATGGAGGGCGGCGGAATGAGCGCGCTTCTGGAGGTCGAGGATCTCCGTGTCCGCTACGCCACCCGGCGCGGCTCCCTGATGGCGGTGGACGGCGTGTCCTTCGCCCTGCACGCCGGCAGGACGCTGGGTCTGGTCGGCGAGTCAGGCTGCGGCAAATCCTCGCTCGGCAAGGCGATCATGCGGATCGTCGATCCGCATTCCGGCGCCATCCGGCTCGACGGGGTGGACATCGGCCGGCTGAACGGCCGCCATCTGCGCCCGCACCGCCGCCGCTTCCAGATGGTGTTCCAGGACCCGGCGGCCTCGCTCGACCCGCGCCAGCGCATCCGCCGCGCCCTGGAGGAGCCGCTGGCCGTGCATGGCCGGGGCGGCCGGAGCGAGCGGCGCGACAGGGTGCACGAGGTCATGGCCCAGGTCGGGCTGCATCCGGAGATGGCGGACCGGCTTCCGCACGAGTTCTCCGGAGGCCAGCGCCAGCGCATCGCCATCGCCCGCGCCCTGATGCTGGAGCCGAGCCTGATCGTCTGCGACGAGCCGGTCTCGGCGCTCGACGTCTCGCTCCAGGCGCAGATCCTCAACCTGCTGGCCGACCTCCAGGCGTCGCGCGGGATCGCCTACCTGTTCATCAGCCACGACCTCTCGGTGGTCCAGCATCTCGCCGACCGGATCGCCGTGATGTATCTCGGCCAGATCGTCGAGATCGCCGACCGCGCGGCCTTGTGGCGGTCGCCGGCCCACCCCTACACCCAGGCGCTGATCGCCGCGGTTCCGCGCATGGAACCGGAACGGCGCGGGCTGGATCGGACCCGGCTGCTGCCGGGCGACCTGCCGGCACCGCAGGATCCGCCACCAGGATGCCGCTTCGCCGGCCGCTGCCCCTTCGCGACCCGCCTGTGCCGCGAGCAGACGCCGCGGCTGGCCGAGATCGCCCCCGGACATGCGGTCGCCTGTCATCTCCATACCGCGCCCGATGGCGCACTCGGTGGCGCGGCAGCCCCGTCCCTCCCCCATTCCCTGCAGAAGGACACCGTCCAATGAACGCCGTCACCGGCAAGCCCGTCCCCGCGCATGACCCGAGTTTCGAGACGGCCGAACAGAGGCAGGCCCGCGTCGATCTGGCCGCGGCCCAGCGCCTGGCGGTGATCCAGGAGATGAGCGAGGGCATCTACAACCATTTCACCCTGGCGGTGCCGGGACATGACGACCGATTCTATGTCAGCCCGCTCGGGCTGCACTGGTCGGAGATCAAGGCCGGCGACCTGCTCACCGTCGATTACGACGGCCGCCTGCTCGACGGCAAGGGACCGCTCCAGCGCTCCGCCTTCTGCATCCACGCCCCCATCCACCGGCGCAAGCCGCAGCACGCCGCGCTGTTCCACACCCACATGCCCTACACCAGCGCGCTGACCCGGTTGCAGGACCAGCGGCTGCTGCCGATCGGGCACACCGAGGCCCAGCTGATCGCCGAGATCGCCTATGACGACGACTACACCGGCCTCGCCCGCGACCCGGCCGAGGGCGAGCGTCTGGCCGACATCCTCGGCGACAAGACCATCCTGATCATGGCGCACCACGGCGTGCTGGTCGCCGGCCGGACCGTCTCGGAAGCCTATGACCGGCTCTATACGCTGGAGCGGGCGGCGCGGGTGCAGATCTTCGCCCAATGGACCGGCAAGCCGCTGCGCGAACTGCCCGCCGAGATGGTCGCGCATGTCCACGCCACCATCACCGGCACCCCGCTGGCCCCAGGCGTGCCGTCGGGCCACGAGCTGCATTTCGGCGCCCTCAAGCGGCTGCTCGACCGCCAGAACCCCGGCTACCGCGAATGACCGTCTCCGTTTTCGACCGAAAGGGCACCGCCGTGACCGCCTTCCCCCACGCCCCGGCCAAGACGCCGATTAAGACGCCGGCCGGGACGACCGGCATCGATCCCCGGACGCTTCTGCACTGGCTGGAGGACGGCGGCGAGATCGCCTTCCTCGACCTGCGCGAGGAGGGCTCCTTCGGCGAGGGACACCCGCTTCTCGCCGTCAACATTCCGTTCAGCCGGCTGGAGTTCGACATCGCCGCGCTCGTCCCGCGCGCCGACACCCGCATCGTCCTGCTGGCAGGGGAAACGGTCGCCGCGCGGGCGGCCAGCCGGCTCTCGGCGCTCGGCTATACCGGCGTCCATGTGCTGGCCGGCGGGGTGGAGGCCTGGTCCGCCGCCGGCCTGACGCTCTTCCCCAGCGTCAACGTGCCGGGCAAGGCCTTCGCCGAATGCGTCGAACATGCCTATCATACGCCTGACATCGAGGCGGCTGAACTCGACCGGCTCATCCGGGCCGGGGCCGATCTGGTGATCCTCGACAGCCGCACCGTGGAAGAGTTCGAGCGTTTCCATGTGCCGGGCGCCGTCAGCGCGCCGGGTGCCGAGATCGTCCACCGCTTCGCCGACCTCGTTCCCTCGCCGGACAGCCTCGTCGTCGTGTCCTGTGCCGGACGGACGCGCGGCATCATCGGCGCGCAGGCGCTGATCAACGCCGGCGTTCCCAACCGCGTGGTCGTCCTGTCGGGCGGAACCCAGGGCTGGCGCCTTGCCGGCTTCGAGCTGGAGCGCGATACCCCGCTTCCGCCCCGGCCGCCGGTGGGGCCGGAGGCCGGCGAAACGGCGCAGCGGCGCGCCGCCGATCTTGCCCGGCGCTTCGCCGTCCCGGTGATCGACCGCGCCGCGCTGGAGCGGCTGCGTGCCGATCCCGCCCGAACCACCTATCTCTTCGACGTCCGCCCGCCGGCCGAGCATGCCGGGGGGCATGCCGAGGGGGTTCCATCCGCCCAGGGCGGGCAGCTGGTGCAGGCGCTCGACAAATGGGCGGCCACCCGCGGGGCACGGATCGTGCTGACCGACGACGACGGTGTGCGCGCCACCGTGACGGCGCACTGGCTGCGCCAGCTCGGCTGGGATGCGCTGGTCCTGCCCGGGCTGGTGTCGGGGACCGCGCCGCCTGCCGCCCATGCGGTGCCCGCCGCCCCACCGCTGGCGACGGTACTGTCCGCCGACGAGGCCGGCGACCGGCTGCGGCGCGGTGCGGCTCTGCTCTTCTCGGATTCCAGCGGCGACTACCGCCGCGCCCACCCGGCGGGAGCGCTCTGGGCCAACCGCTCGCACCTCGGCCCGCCGGAACGGTTCGACCGCGCGGCCGGGGTCGTGGTGACGGGGCGGGATCCGGTGACCGCCCATCTCCTCGCCCTGGATCTGGAAGAGGCCGGCATTCCGGCCGCGGTCCTTCCCGGCGGCGAGGCGGCCTGGACGGCCGCCGGGCTTGCGGTCGTCCCGTCGCCGTCCGAGCCTGCCGACGCCGACCGCATCGACCATCTGTTCTGGCTCCATGACCGCCACAGCGGCAATCTCGAAGCGTCGCGCGCCTATCTCGATTGGGAACTGTCGCTGCCGGAGGCCGTCGGCACGCCGGAAGCCGCCGGTTTCCGCATCGGACCGGCGGCGGCGCGATGACCGCCCCGCGGATCTGCATCTTCGGGGCGGGCGCGGTGGGCAGCCATGTGGCGGCGAGGCTGCTGCACGCCGGTATCCCCGGCGTCGCCGTCGTCGCGCGCGGTCCTCATCTGGCAGCGATGCGCGAGCATGGTCTGACCTTCCGGAGCAATCGGGAAGAGTTCCGCGTCGCGCTGCCGGTGGCGACCGACGATCCGTCGACCCTGCCGCCGCAGGACATCGTCGTCGTCACGCTGAAGGCGCCGGCCCTGCCGGCGGCGGCAGGCGCGCTCGCCCGGCTGCTGGCTTCCGACGGGGTCGCGGTCTTCCTGTTGAACGGGATCCCGTGGTGGTGGAACTATGGCCTGCGGGAAGGCGGCCTGCGGGAGGGCGGCGGTCCGCTGCCGCTGCTCGATCCCGATGCCGCGCTCTGGCGACAGGTCGGGCCGGAGCGGGCGCTGGGGGGCGTCGTGATGTCGCCCAACGAGATCGTCGAACCGGGGGTCGTCATCCACGGCGCGCACAGCCGCTTCACCATCGGCGAACCCGACGGCGGCGACAGCCCGCGGGCCCGCGGACTGGTCGAACTGTTCACCGGCGCCGGCATGCCCGCCCTGCTGTCGACCGACATCCGGACCGACATCTGGCGCAAGCTGCTGGTCAACGCGCCGGGCAATCCACTGGCCGCCCTGACCCGATTGTCGGCGAAGGACCGGGCCGCCGACCCGGAGCTGGCGGAACTCGGACGGCGCATCGCCGACGAGGTGACCGACACCGCCCGGGCGCTCGGCTATGATCTGACCCAGCATGGCGATGCCGACGATACGATGGCCGATTCAACGGTGTGGGCCGCCACACGGTCGGAAACCCGGCCGTCCATGTTGCAGGACGTCCTGCTCGGCCGGAGCACCGAGGTCGAATGCCTGCTCGGTCAGGTCCAGGCCTTTGCCAGGGAACGCTCCGTTCCGACGCCGGTCATCGACATCGTCCTGCCGATCCTGCGCGGCCTGGACCGCTCGCTGCGCCGGTGACGGCGGCGCAGATCTTTTCTGGCGTCGCCATCGGCGGCAGGCGGTCCGTCAGTCCGGCACCGGGCCGCCCGCCGGGATGCGCGGGACGCGGCCCTCGACCGGATGGCCGGGGTCGTTGTAGCCGGGGGTGGACGCATTGCCCGTCGACACCAGACGGTCGACCAGCGCCTCGTCCTCGGCGGTGAAGCGGTAATCGAGCGCCCGCACATAGGCGTCCCACTGCTCCTCGGTGCGGGGACCGGCGATTGCGGCGGTGACCAGCCGGTTGTTCAGCACCCAGGCCAGGGCGAAATCGGCGGCGGAGATGCCGCGGGCGGCGGCATGGCGCTGGATCTCCTGCGCGATGGCCAGGGATTCCGGGCGCCATTCGGTTTCGAGGATGCGGCGGTCGGCCCGGCCGGCCCGGCTGTCCGGCGCCGGTGCCGCCCCGGGAACATATTTGCCGGTCAGCACGCCGCGGGCGAGCGGCGAGTAGGAGACGACGCCGATCCCGTAATGGCCCGCGGCCGGAAGCTGCTCCACCTCCGCCTTGCAGTCGACGATGTTGTAAAGCGGCTGGCTCGCCACCGGCCGGTCGATGCCGTGGGCGTCGGCCAGATGGACGATCTCGGCGATCCGCCAGCCGGTGAAGTTGGACACGCCGAAATAGCGCAGCTTGCCGGCCCGGATCAGGTCGGCGATGGCCCGCACCGCCTCGTCCAGCGGTGCGTCGAACGGCGCCCGGTGGATATAGGCGATGTCGATGTAGTCGGTGCCGAGGCGGCGCAGGCTGTTCTCCACCGCTTCGACGATCCACTTGCGCGAGATGCCCCTGCTGTTCGGCCCCTCCCCCATCGGGTTGGCGAACTTGGTCGCCAGCACCCAGGCGTCGCGGTCGCCGCGGATCGCGCTTCCGACCACCCGCTCCGACGCGCCGCGATGATAGACGTCGGCCGTGTCGATGAAGGTGAAGCCCTGAGCCCGCGCCTTCGCGACGATGCGGTGGGCTGTCGCCTCGTCGGTCTGCCCGCCGAACATCATGGTGCCCAGCGCCAGCGGCGGAACCTTCAGTCCGCTGCGGCCAAGATTGCGGTAATCGACCATGTCCCCAAATCTCCCTTGGCTGGACGCCTCACCCTGCGGATCCCCGGCCGGCAGCCCCGCCGGCAGGCAACCTTGGACGCTCTCCCTACGACCTATCTTGCGACCGATCCCTGCGCCGAGACCAGTGGACCGGTCGCCTCGCCATTCAGGCAAGCGGCAGCGTCAGGGCGTCCTCCTCGATCTCGATGCCCAGCGCCTCGTTGAACCGGTTGAAGAACGCGCAGAGCGCGGTGCGCAGCGTCAGCTCGACCACCTGCTCCTCGCTGAAATGCTCAAGCAAGCGGGCGAACAGGGCGTCGCTCACCCGCGCCGGGTCGCGGGTGACCTGCGCCGCATAGTCCCGAACCAGACGGTCCACCGGATCGAGCCCCGGCACGTCGGGCTCCAGGATGCGCTCCACCGTCTCGGCGGGCAGGCCCTGCTCGACCAGACGCGGGGCATGGTGGGCGACGCAGTAGGCACAGGCCGCCGCCTTCGATGCGGTCACCAGGACGATCTCCAGATGCCGTTTGGAGATCACCGCGTCGGAGGCGGATTCCAGCAGCAGCCCGAAGACGTGGCGCAAGGCCGGCGGGCGGTGGGCGAAGACGCGCAGCATGTTGCCGAAGGGGCCGTAGTCGCGCTGGATGCGCTCGTAGACGGCACGGGCTTCGCCGCTGACGTCCTCGATTTCGATGTTGCGGACACGGGCCATGGGAACGGTTCCTTCTGTCGGATCAGACAAGATCGGTTTTCGACGGGGGCTCGGCAAGGTGACAGGCGACGAGGTGGTCCGCATCGCCGATGGCACGCAGGGATGGCGCCTCATGGCGGCACCGCTCGACCGCCAGGGGGCAGCGGGTGTGGAAACGGCAGCCGGCCGGCGGCGCGAAGGCGCTGGGCAGG
This sequence comes from Azospirillum palustre, assembly GCF_002573965.1. NCBI lineage: Bacteria > Pseudomonadati > Pseudomonadota > Alphaproteobacteria > Rhodospirillales > Azospirillaceae > Azospirillum > Azospirillum palustre. The sequence goes on from NZ_PDKW01000038.1 coordinate 429,521, forward strand.
TCGCCGGTCAACGCCGCCCGCGTCCGCCGCTCCGCCGGCCGGTCCAGATCGGGGACCGCATCGAACAGCGCCCGGGTATAGGGGTGCAGCGGACGCCGCCACAGCGCCGCGCGCGGGGCGGTCTCGACGATGCGGCCGAGATACATCACGCCGACCCGGTCGGCGATGTGTTCGACCACCGACAGGTCGTGGCTGATGAACAGGAAGGCGACGCCGAGGTCGCGTTGCAGATCGTCCAGCAGATTGAGGATCTGCGCCTGCACCGAGACGTCGAGCGCCGACACCGGCTCGTCGCAGACCACCAGCGCCGGCGACAGGGCGAGCGCGCGGGCGATGCCGATGCGCTGGCGCTGGCCGCCGGAAAACTCGTGCGGATGGCGCGAGGCCGCATCCGCGGGCAAGCCGACGCGGGCGAGCAGCCCGGCGACGCGGTCGCGCCGCTCCGACCGCCGGCCGATGCCGTGGACATGCAGCGGCTCGGCGAGCAGTTGCCCGACGGTCCAGCGGGGATCGAGCGAGCCGAACGGGTCCTGGAACACCATCTGCAACTTGCGCCGGATCGGGCGCAGCGCCGCCCGGCTCTTGCCGGACAGATCCTCGCCGTCCAGACGGATGCGGCCGGACGCCGGCTCGATCAGCCGCAGGATCGCCCGGCCGAGCGTCGATTTCCCGCACCCCGACTCGCCCACGAGGCCGAGCGTCTCGCCCCGCCCGACGGTCAGCGACACCCCGTCCACCGCGTGGACGACACCCTGAGGCGTATCGTAACGGACGACGAGGTCCTCGACCGCCAGCAGCGGCTCTCCCTCCCCGGCATCGGGGCGCACGGGGTCAGGCGAGGCGGGCATGGGGAAGGCTGTGGCTTGGGGCAAGGAAGTCTCCGACGCGGAGGCAGGCGACCTGCCCGTCTTCCAACGATGTCAGGGGCGGTTCGGCCGCGGTGCAGTCTTCCGTCGCCGACGCGCAGCGCGGGGCGAAGGCACAGCCCGGCGGCATCGCCGCCAGCGACGGCACGGTGCCGGGAATTTCGACCAGCCGGGGGCGCTCCCCGCCCTCGACGCGGCGGCGCGGGCGGGCGGCGATCAGGCCGCGGGTGTAGGGGTGCAGCGGGGTTGCGAACAGGTCGGCGGCGGCGCGCTCCTCGACCTTGCGGCCGGCATACATCACCAGCACCCGCTCGGCATGGCCGGCGACGACGCCCAGATCGTGGGTGATGAGAACGACGCCCATGCCGCCCTGCTTCAGCTCGTCGATCAGGTCGAGAATCTGCGCCTGGATGGTGACGTCGAGCGCCGTCGTCGGCTCGTCGGCGACCAGAACCGCCGGGTTGCAGGCCAGCGCCATGGCGATCACCACCCGCTGGCGCATCCCGCCGGACAGCCGGTGCGGGTGCTCGCCGAAGCGGCGGACCGGGTCGGGGATGTGGACGCGCTCCAGCAGCGTCAGCGCGCGGTCGCGGGCCTCGCGGCGGCTCGCCGGTTCATGGTCGCGGATGGTCTCGACGATCTGCTCGCCGATGGTCAGCACCGGGTTGAGCGTGGTCATCGGCTCCTGGAAGACCATGGCGATGCGGCGGCCGCGGACATCGCGCAGAGCCTCGGGACCGAGCCCCAGCAGGTTGCGTCCCTCCAGCCGGATCGCCTTGCCCTCGGCGCGGCCCGGCGGCGGGACCAGGCCGAGAAGGGCCAGCGCGGTGATCGACTTGCCGCAGCCGGACTCGCCGACGATGGCCAGCGTTTCGCCGCGCGCCACCTGGAAGGACAGGTTGCGCACCGCCAGCAGGCTGCGCCCGCGCTCCTGGAAGCGGATGGACAGATCCTCCACCTCCAGCACAGGGGATGATGCGGTCATCGGCGGTTCTGCCTGGGATCGAGAGCGTCGTTCAGCCCGTCGCCGAGCAGGTTCAGGGCCAGCACCGCCGCGACGATGGCGAGACCCGGCACGGTGGCGACGTACCAGTCGGTGCGCAGCACCTCGCGGCCGGCGCCGACCATGCTGCCCCAGCTGACGATGTTGGGATCCCCCAGGCCCAGGAAGGCGAGGCTCGATTCCGTCAGGATCGCCGACGCCACCATGATCGAGGCCGACACGACGATCGGCGCCAGCACGTTGGGCAGCACATGGGTCAGGATGATCCGCGCATCCGACAGGCCGAGCACGATGCTGGCCTGGACCATCTCGCCGTCGCGCAGGCGCAGCACCTCCGCCCGCACCAGCCGGGCCAGGCTGGGCCAGGAGGTCAGCCCGATGGCGAGCACCACATTGGTCATGGTCGGCTGCAGGATGGCGACGATGACGATGGCGAACAGGAAGGGCGGGATGGTCTGGAACAGCTCCGTCACATGCATCAGCGCGTGGTCGGCGCGGCCCCGGAAGAAGCCGGCGATGGCGCCGACGCCGACGCCGATGACCAGCGACACCAGCGTCGCCACCCCGCCGATCAGCAGCGACACCCGCGCGCCGTGGAAGATGCCGGCGGCGATGTCGCGCCCCATCATGTCGGTGCCGAGCGGGAAATCGGGATCGGCGCCCGGCCAGAGGAAGGGCGTGCCCACCATGTCGAGCGGATCGACCGGATAGGCGACGTCGGCCAGCGCCGCCATGGCGAGGATGGCGCCGAGCAGGACCAGCCCGGCGACCGGCGACGGCCGGCGCAGCAGGCGGGCGAACAGGCCGCGGCGGACGGGCCGCTCCTCCGCGGCGGGAAGGACGGATTGGGCGATGCTCATCTGGCAAGCTCGATGCGCGGGTCGAGCACCGTGTAGAGGAGATCGACCGCGAGATTGACGACCACGACCACCGCCGAGCTGCACAGCAGGATGCCGAGCAGCAGGTTCAGGTCGCGTTGGAACAGCGCCTCGAAGGCGAGGCGCCCCAGCCCCGGCCAGGCGAAGATGGTCTCCACCAGCACCGCCCCGCCGAGGATCGAGCCGACCTGCACCCCGAGCATGGTCACGACGGGCAGCAGCGCGTTGCGCAGCACGTGGCGCAGCGCGATGCGGCGCGGCTTCAACCCTTTGGCGACGGCGGTGCGGACGAAGTCCTGGGTCGTCACCTCCAGCATCGCCGCCCGCATCAGGCGGGTGTAGATGGCGAGGTAGAACAGCCCGAGGGTCGCCGCCGGCAGCACCAGATGACGGGCGACGTCCTTGACATGGTCCCAGCCGCCATAGCCGGCCTCGACGCTGGTCATGCCGCCGACCGGCAGCCAGTCCAGCCCGACCGAGAAGACCACCACCAGCACCAGTCCGATCCAGAACACCGGCGTGGCATAGAACAGCAGGGCCAGCGTCGAGATCAGCGTATCCGCCAGCCGCCCGGCGTTGCGCGCGGCGACCACGCCGAGCGCCGATCCGGCCAGCACCGCGAACCCGATGCTGGCGGTCATCAGCAGCAGGGTGGCCGGCAGCCGCTGCCCGATCAGTTCCAGCACCGGCAGGCCATGCCGGAAGGAGAAGCCGAGGTTGAAGGTCAGCAGGTTGCCGAGATACTGGACGAACTGGACCGGCAACGGCTGATCCAGCCCGAACTGGCGGCGCAGGGCGGCCATGTATTCCGGCGTGGCCGATCCCGCCTCCCCCGCCAGCACCTGGGCCGCGTCGCCGGGGGCCAGATGCAGCAGGAAGAAATTGACGACGGCGATGCCGAGCACGACCAGCGCCATGTGAAGCAGCCTCCCCGCCCAGAAGCGGAGCCGCCACCGGCCGATCCGGGCCGCAGGCTTCGAGGATCCGGGCATCGAGAATCCGGCCATGATCAGTTCGATGCAGCCTTGTCGAACCAGGCATCCTTCAGCGAGCCGTAGATCTGGTCGCCGTGGGTCACCACGTCCTTCAGGTTGGCGGCGTGGACCGAGAAGAACTTCAGTTCGGCCAGCGGGATCGACGGCAGGTCGGTCTGGACGATCTGCTGGATCTTCTTGAAGGTGGCGATGCGGTCCTCCTGGCGCGCCTGTCCCTGGGCCTGGGCGATCAGGGCGTCGACCTCCGGGTTGCGGTATCCCGAGCCGTTGGTCCAGGGCGTGTTCTTGCCGACCCAGCCCGACCAGTAGGCGCGCGTCACCCCGACCTGCGGGTCGGAGAAGGCGGCGAACCAGGCGCTGGAAATGTCGAAGTCGCGGTCGCCGTAGACGCGCTTGGTGAAGGCGGCGGTGTCCTGGCTGCGGATCGTCACCTCGATGCCGACGCGCTTCAGCGCCTGCTTCAGATACTCGCCGGTGCGCTTGTAGTCGTCGCCGTAGGGGATGAAGTCATGGGTCAACGCGAAGCGCACCCCATCGGGACCGCGCTTGTAGCCGGCCTCGTCGAGCAGCGCCTCGGCCTTCTTGACGTCGAACTCGTATTGCGGAACGGTGGCGTCGTGGAAGGCGGGCAGTGTCGACGGCACCGGGCTGATCGCCGGCTTGGCGAAGCCGTACCAGACGATGTTGGAGATCGCCTTGCGGTCGATGGCGTGGGCGATGGCGCGGCGGACCCGCACGTCCTTCAGATATTTGTTGTCGACGTTCAGGTCGAAGAACAGCCAGGGCGAGATCCACTCGTAGCCGCGCGTCTCGATCTTCAGGGTCGGCAGCTTGCCCAGCCGCTCGGCGTCCTTCAGCGGCACCGGGCTGAACACCGCATACTGCACGTCGCCCTTCTCCAGCGCCGCGGCGCGGGCGGCGGCATCGGGGATCACCTTGAAGACGACCCGGTCGAGATGGGGCTTGCCCTTGTCCCAATAGTTCGGGTTGCGCTCCAGGATCAGGTAATTGCCCTTGCTCCACTCCTTGAAGACGAAGGCGCCGGTGCCGACCGGCTTCAGGTTGTAGGGATTGTTGAGGACGTCGGTCCCCTCGTAGAGATGCTTGGGCAGCACCTGCGCGCCGTTGGAGTTGACCGAACTCAGAATGGCCAGCGACGGCTCGCTGAGGCGCAGGATGACGGTGTGGTCGTCCGGCGTGTCGACCTGCGTCACCCGCCCGAAGGTCGCCTGGTTGCGCGGGTGGATCGTCTTCCAGACATTCTCCAGCGTCCATTTCACATCGGCGGCGGTGAAGGGATGCCCGTCGTGCCAGGTCACGTCCTTGCGCAGGAAGAAGGTGATGGACAGGCCGTCGGGCGCCACCTCCCATCGCTCGGCCAGGGCCGGCTTGGGGTTGAGGTCGAGGTCGTAATCGATCAGGCCGTCGAAGACGTTGCCGCTGATGAAGCCGGTCGGCGCCGCCGTGTTGATCGCCGAGGTCAGGGTGACCGGCTCGGGCTGAACGATGGCGGTCAGCGTGCCGCCGTTCTGCGGCGTTTCGGCGAATGCCGCGCCGCCAAGCAGGGACGCCACACCGGCGGCCAGCACCGTGGCGCGCAGCAGGACGAAACGGGAAACAATGGACGTCATGGCATGCCCTTGCTGGTCTGTCCCACCGGGCCGAGGGCCGGTGAGGGTTTGCACGATGGCCCGGAACAGGATGGCCCGGAGGATGGGACGCGGACAAAACACAATAGTGTTTTGTGTTTAAATATGATTTCACTAGTATGATAGTAGGAATTTTTGGCTGTCAAGCTGCATCTTCGCGTATGCGGATGCAGCGCCGCGCGCCGTTCCGCATCTGCATGACGGCGGGTGCGGAGAGGACGCCTCAGGGCAGGATTTCGCTGTGCGACAGCACGAGGAACAGCAGGGAATCGCCGTCGCCGACATTCACGCAGGCATAGGGACCGTCGGCGTCGAACAGAATCGTGTCGCCGGCAGCCAGCCGATTCAGGGCGCCGGCGGCCCGAAGCTCGACCACGCCCTCCGCGACGACCAGATGCGCGCCGGTCCCCGGCGGATGGCTGCCGCCGACCTCGCTGCCGCCGGGATGCAGGCGGATCTCGAAGACATCGGCCCCCCTTCCCTCCCCCGGCGGTGCCAGCAGCCGCGACTGGGCCAGCCCATCGGGGGAAACCAGCGTCCTGGTCTGGGATTGGCGCACCACCACCCCGCCCTGCTCGGTGAACCGGGTCAGCGATGCCAGCGTGACATCGAGCGCACGGGCGATCTTCCACAGCACGGTGATGGTCGGCGCGCTGCGTCCAAGCTCGATCTGCCCAAGCATCGCCCTGCTGACCCCGGACAGCCGCGCCAGCCGTTCCAGCGACAGGCCCTGGCGGGTGCGCAGACGCCGCAGGTGACGCCCGAGTATCGCGGGGATCGCATCCTCGCCGGAAGGAGCATACTCGTCGTTCGCCACGCTCACAGATCGTCCTCTCCGCTTGAACGGGCCTGCGGGCACGGGCCGCATTTCCCATCGAATGAGAAGAGAATATCCCCTTTAGCCTATTCAGCAAGTAGATTTAACGCCGCAACCTGTCCTTGTCGGAGTCAAATCACAAAATCCAATCGTTCATTCTGCCGGCGCTCATGCTCGGCGGCCAGCCGGGCGACCAGGGCGGCGGCGGACGGCGCCGGTTCCGGCCGTCCGATGAGATAACCCTGGATCAGGCGGCAGCCGTTCGCCGCCAGCCAGCCATGCTGGGCCGGCGTCTCCACCCCCTCGGCGACCAGGGTCATCGACAGGCTGCGCGCCAGCCCGATGATGGCGCGGGCGACCGCCTGCCCGCCGGCATTGTCCAGATCCGCAGCTCCCAGATTGCGGGTGAAGGATCCGTCCATCTTCAGCACGTCGAACGGCAGGCTGTTGAGATAGCTGAGGCTGGAATAGCCGGTGCCGAAATCGTCCAGCGCCAGCCGCACCCCCAGCCGCTTCAGCCCGGTCAGCACATGGCGGCTGTACTCCATATCCTCGATCAGCAACCCCTCGGTCACCTCCAGCACCAGCAGGGCGGGATCGATGCCGGTCGTCTCCAGCACCGTCCGCACATTCTCCAGCAGGGCGGGGTCGCGAAGCTGGCGCGGCGATACGTTGACCGCGACCTCCAAGGGCGGCCCGCCACCGTCCGCCCAGCTCCGGATCTGCCGGCAGGCGGTTTCCAGCACCCAGCGGCCGATGGGCAGGATCAGGCCGCTCGCCTCGCACAGGGGAATGAACACCGATGGCGGAACGGGCGCCGCGTCGCCCGGCGGCTGCCAGCGCAGAAGCGCCTCGACCCCGACGGGACGGCCACCGGCCGCCTCGACCAGCGGCTGGTAGGCGAGATGGAACTCGCCGCGCTCCAGCGCGCCGGCCAGCAGCCCGCGCAGCCGGGTCCGCTCGGCCGCCGCGTCCGTCATCGCCGGGTCATACCGGCAGACCGTGCTGCCGCCGCGCTCCTTGGCCCGGTACATCGCCATGTCCGCCTTGCGCAGCAGGTCGTCGGCACCGTCGCCCTGCGCGGGATGACCGACCACGCCGATGCTGACAGTCAGCCGGTGCCGGCCGCCAGCAAGCGGAAACGGTTCGGCCATCGCCTGGATCAGGGACTGCGAGGCCGCATCGGCCGTCCGGCCGCCGCCCTCCTCGACGATGATTGCGAAGTCGTCGCCGCCCAGCCGCGCGACCGTCGCCCCGGCCTCCAGCGCGTCGCGCAGCCGGCGGGCCACCGCGACGAGAAGCTCGTCGCCCACCGCATGGCCGAACTGGTCGTTGATCTCCTTCAAGCCGTCGAAATCGAGCAGCATCACCGCCAGCCGGGTGCCGTCCCGCCCTGCCGCGGCAATCGCCGCCTCCAGGCGCCGGCGGAACTCGACACGGTTGGGAAGGCCGGTCAAAGGATCGAAATGGGCCAGCCAGGCGATCCGGTCCTCCACCGCCTTGACCTGGGTGATGTCGCGGAACACCAGCACGCCGCCGACCGACCGGCCGTCCCGAACCAGGGGCCGGGCGTTCACCCGCAGCCAGACGCCTGCTTCGCCGGAAACGGCGGCGGCGAGATACAGGCTCTCGCGGTCCATCGTCTCGCCGCGGATCGCCCGGCCCATCGGCCAAAGCGCTTCCGGGCACGGGCTGACCCCGTCCTCCAGCCGCAGGCGGTTTCCGAAATGCGCATCGAAGGCGACGCCGCCCAGCGGACCGAAGACCGCCTCCGCCGCCGGGTTGGCGGTTATGATGCGGCCGTCGCAGCCGGCCACGCACACCCCCTCCGCCATATTGTCGAGGACGAGACGGAGGATCGGCGCCACGCCAGCTTCCTCAGGTTGTACGGCCGACGGAACCGCCCGGCGAAGGGACGAGTGCGGCATGGGAGCCACCATTTCCATGTCACATAAGAGAGAATTATTATCCACAGTGTGTATTGTTATAATAGTACATATTTTTAATGTTTTACTACGCACTCCGCCGTATGGATGGAGATCGCCTCCCAAGTTTTCACCGGTTCTTCGCAGACTTCCCCGCAGAGCACGACCGGCTTCGCAGAATCAACCGATGAATTTCCCCGCGATTGAATAGGAAAAGAGCCGCGATAATTCCTGATTCTAAATAGAGAATACTCCGGTATCAGGGTTTGGCCCAATTGAACGGAGGTCTGTCCGTTATAGCGGATCAATCGACCTCAGCTGTTTTACCGGCGCTTGAGAGGCCGCCGGAAGCTGTGCAAGGTCGGCCTTGCCCCGATGCCGGGGACGCCGCCACCACCGGCGGACCGCGGCCCGAGGCGAGGGCTTCGCCCCTCAGTAAAAGCCAGCCCGCCCCATTCCCCGCACCGTCGCCGCCACGCACCGCCGCCCGCCGCCGGAGCGCCTTTCACTGCCATCGCCCTTCGCAAGGAGCCGATTCCCATGTCCGAAGACACCGAGCTGCGCCGAACATTGAACGAGCAGGCGGCCCGCCAGCTCGCCAACGCCACGAAGACGCGGGCGCAATGGTCGGGCATCACGCCGCGCTGGCTGGTGTCCTTTCTGCCCTGGACGCCGGTCGAGGCCGGCATCTACCGCCTGAACCGCGTCATCGACCCGCAGGGGCAGGTGCGGACCGAGGTGGAATGCAGCCCGCGCAACGACGCCGACCTGCCGGAAACCTTCGTCCCCTACGATGAAAGCCCGCGCGAATATTCGCTGAACGCGGTGACGACGGTGCTGGACGTCCAGACCCGCGTCTCCGACCTCTACAGCCATCCCATCGACCAGATCCAGGAACAGCTGCGGCTGCTGATCGAGAAGGTGAAGGAGCGCCAGGAAGGCGAGCTGATCAACAACGCCGAATACGGCCTGCTGACCAACGCCGCCCCCGGCCAGCGGATCAAGACCCGCAAGGGCCAGCCCACCCCCGACGACCTGGACGAGCTGATCGCCAAGGTGTGGAAGGAGCCCGCCTTCTTCCTGGCCCATCCGCGCGCCATCGCCGCCTTCGGCCGCGAATGCACCCGCCGCGGCGTGCCGCCGCCCACCGTCACCCTGCACGGCTCGCCGTTCCTGACCTGGCGCGGCCTGCCGCTGATCCCCAGCGACAAGCTGCACGTCACGCCGGACGGCCGCACCAACATCCTGCTGCTGCGCACCGGCGAGGCGAAGCAGGGCGTCATCGGCCTGTTCCAGCCCGGCGTTCCGGGCGAGGTGGCGCCAAGCCTGTCGGTCCGCTTCATGGGCATCAACCGCAAGGCCATCGCGTCTTACCTGATCTCGCTCTACTGCTCGGCCGCGATCCTGACCGAGGATGCCATCGGCGTGCTGGAGGATGTCAATGTCGGCCATTATTACGACTATGCCTGATTCCGCCGGCCTTCCCGCCGACGCGCTCACCCTGTCGCCGTCGGCGGCAGGGGATGCCGGCTTCGCGGGCTTGCCCGATGGCGGCCTGATCGCCCGGTTCGCCAACCAGTTCTTCCAGGCGCTGCCCAACGGCCAGCCGTCGGGCGGACCGTCATCGGGCGGGTTGCCGGCCGCCATCCGGGCGGTCCCGCCGCCGGCCGCGGTTTCCGCCGTCCATGCGCCGGGACCGGTTCCGCCCGTTCCGGTGGCTCCAGCGGCGGCACCCCCGGCCGGCGACGGCGGGCTCGGCTCCATCCTGCATTCGCTGGGCGGCGCGCTGTCGCTGGTGCCGCTGCCGGTGTCTTCCCTGCCGGCCACCGGTCCGGCTCTGCCGGCGGGACAGCCATATTTCCTCGGACGCAGTCCCGCCGTCACACCGGGCGGCGCGGCGGCGACCTTGGGGGCCACTTCGGGGACGACTTCGGGGGCGACGGTTCCGGCCGCTCCCGGCCATCTGGTCGATGTCGGCGCGCTGTCGGTCCAGCTGCGCGCCGACCAGATCCCCGACCTGCCCCTGCCGGCGGCTCCCGCCTTAGACCCGCGCCCCGTCCGGCGCGACTTTCCGATCCTGAACCAGACGGTGCATGGCAAGCCGCTGATCTGGCTGGACAACGCCGCGACCACACAGAAGCCGCAGGCGGTGATCGACCGCCTCGCCCGCTTCTACGCGGAGGAGAATTCCAACATCCACCGCGCCGCCCATGCGCTGGCGGCCCGCGCCACCGACGCCTATGAGGATGCGCGCGAGAAGGTCCGCCGCTTCGTCGGCGCCGCCGACACCCGCGAGATCGTCTTCGTCCGCGGCGCCACCGAGGCGATCAATCTGGTCGCCAAGGCCTGGGGCCGCCATTCCGTCCGCGAAGGCGACGAGATCGTCGTCACCTGGCTGGAGCATCACGCCAACATCGTGCCCTGGCAGCAGCTCTGCGCCGAAACCGGGGCGCGGCTGCGGGTGGTGCCGGTCGACGACGACGGCCAGATCCGGATGGACGAGTATGCCCGCCTGCTGGGGCCGCGGACGAAGCTGGTGTCGCTGACCCTGGTGTCGAACGCGCTCGGCACCGTCACCCCGGCGGCGGAGATGGTGGCGATGGCACGCGCCGCCGGCATCCGCACCCTGGTGGACGGGGCGCAGGCGGTGTCGCACATGCCGGTGAACGTCCAGTCTCTCGGCTGCGACTTCTTCGTGCTGTCGGGCCACAAGATGTTCGCCCCCACCGGAATCGGCGTCCTCTATGGCCGTCTCGACGTGCTGGAGGGCATGCAGCCCTGGCAGGGCGGCGGCAACATGATCGCCGACGTCACCTTCGAGAAGACGGTCTACCAGCCGGCGCCGATGCGGTTCGAGGCGGGCACCGGCAACATCGCCGACGCCGTGGGGCTGGGGGCGGCCATCGCCTATCTCGAGCGGATCGGCATGCCGGCCATCGCCGCCTACGAGCATCACCTGCTCGACTACGCCACCGCCGGCCTGCTGACCGTGCCCGGCCTGCGGCTGATCGGCACCGCGCGGGAGAAGGCCGGCGTGCTGTCCTTCGTGCTGGACGGCTGCCGGACGGAGGATATCGGCCGCGCGCTCGACCGCGAGGGCATTGCCGTGCGCTCCGGCCATCACTGCGCCCAGCCGATCCTGCGCCGCTTCGGGGTGGAAAGCACGGTGCGCCCCTCGCTCGCCTTCTACAACACCTGCGAGGACATCGACGCGCTGACCGCCGCCCTCCACCGCATCCGGGCCGAACTGGTCCGGCGCGGACAGCGGTCGTGAGACGGCGGTCGTGAGGAGGACGCCCATGGGCCGCATCGTCGCCCCGGCCTGCTTCGCCGCCGCATCCAGGACCCCGGAATCCAGAACACCGGAATCCAGAACACCGGACTGGGCGGCGGCGGGCGACCGCGCCGAAGCCGCTCTGTGGACGAGGTTGCGCCAGGATGCCGAGGATGCCGCCGGCCGCGATCCGCTGCTGCGCAGCTTCATCCACATCGCCGTGCTGTCGCATGAAGGCTTCGGATCGGCGCTGGGCGGCCATCTCGCCCGCAAGCTGGGCGACTGGTACATCTCGGCGGAGCGGCTGGCCGATCTCGCCGAGACCGCCTATGCGGAGGAGCCGGCCATCGTCGCGGCGGCGGTCGCCGACCTCGGCGCCATCGTCGCCCGCGATCCGGCGGCCGACGGCTGCCTGACGCCCTTCCTCTATTTCAAAGGCTTCCACGCCCTGCAATGGCACCGCGTCGCCCATTGGCTGTGGCGGCATGGGCGCACCGAACTCGCGCATTTCCTGCAAAGCCGGGTGTCGGAAGCCTTCGCCGTCGACATCCATCCCGCGGTGCCGTTCGGCTGCGGCGTGCTGATCGACCATGGCACCGGCGTCGTCATCGGCGAGACGGCGGAGGTCGGCGACGACGTGTCGATCCTCCAGGGCGTCACCCTGGGCGGAACCGGCAAGGAACATGGCGACCGCCATCCCAAGGTGCGCGACGGCGTCCTGCTGGCCGCGGGCGCCAAAGTGCTGGGCAACATCGAGATCGGCCGGCATGCCAAGGTCGGCGCCGGCAGCGTGGTGTTGAAGCCGGTGCCGCCCGGCGCCACCGTGGCGGGCGTGCCGGCCAGGATCGTCGGCTGGACCAACTCGCCGCAGGCGCCGGCGGAAGAGATGGACATGAGCCTGCCGGAACCGGATTACACGATCTGACCCCTGCCGTCATGGAGGCCGGCGTGGGAAAGCCCCACGCCGCCGCCGGACCATGCCCTCAGGGCGATGCCCCTTCGTCCATGCGACCGGCAAGGCCGGGCAGAGCAAGAGCGCGCTTGCAATATACGTTATGATATAACATTACTGCGCCGTCGCCGTTTTCCGCCGAGGCCGCATGCAAAGCCTTTCCAATTCCCTGGCCCCCGTCACCATGCGGCCGTCCGCCGGTCCGACGGGACATGGCCAGCCCGTCCGGTGCCGGACTGCCAACGCCTTATCGGTCATCCGGCGCCCCGACGTTAACTTGGCTGTCTGGCGCCGCCGGTTGCCGGCGGGGATCTCCGGACAGTGCGCCCAGCTCGCGGAACAGGACTGGCCGTCCTTCCAACTCGCGACGACACCGGACGAGGTGACCGCCGATCTGGCCGCCGCCCTGCCGTCACGCTGGAACGCGGGGCCGTTGTGCGAGGATATCGTCCAGTTGGTGACGGTGTATGCGGGCATCCTCGGATGCCCCGCGATCCGGCTTCGCCTGGACAGCATGTCCGGTGACGGCTGCCGGTTTTTCCATGTCGATCATGTCGGCCTCCGCCTGCTCTGCACTTACCGGGGTGCCGGCACGCAGTGGCTGCCCGATGGGGCGGTCACCCGCCCGGCGCTGGGCCGTGGCGACAACGATGCCGTGCTGTCCGATCCGCGCCGCATCCAGATGCTCCGTGCCGGCCATGTCGCCTTGCTGAAGGGAGAGGCATGGCCCGGTAACCGCGGGCGCGGTCTCGTCCATCGCTCGCCGCCGGCCGACACGGCCGGTGCGCGCCGCCTGCTGCTCTGCCTGGACCATGATGATCACTGACCGCCCCCGCTCGCCATTGGCCGCTTCCGCGCCGAGCCGGATCGCCGCGGCCGCTCTTCTGTGCGCCTTTCTGTGGCTTACGGTCGCCTGGGCGCTGGATTGGCCATTGGACTGGACGATCTGACATGGCATCCACCACCGCTGACGCACTGGCGACTCCGCTCGTCCGCCTGACCGACCTCACGCTGGGATACCGGCGGCATCCGGCGGTCCACCACCTGTCCGGCGGCTTCCGCGAGGGTTCGCTCACCGCCGTGGTCGGCCCGAACGGAGCCGGCAAGAGCACCCTGCTCAAGGCAATCGTCGGCGCGCTTCGCCCCCTCGACGGCCGGGTGACGCTGCATGGACTGACCGCCGCCGACATCGCCTATCTGCCGCAGCAGGCCGAGATCGAACGCGATTTTCCCATCGATGTGCTCGACACCGTCCTGCTCGGACATTGGCGGCGGGTCGGTCTGTTCCGCTCCATCGGGCCTGCCCTGACGCGGCAGGCCGGGGAGGCGCTGGCCGCCGTCGGCCTGTCCGGCTTCGGGCGGCGCCCCATCGCCGCCCTGTCGGCCGGCCAGTTCCAGCGCGTGCTGTTCGCCCGCCTGCTGCTGCAGGACGCCCGCCTGATCCTGCTCGACGAGCCCTTCACCGCCATCGACGCCAGGACGACCGCTGACCTGATCGAGGTCGTGCGGCGCTGGCATGGCGAACGGCGCACCGTGGTCGCCGTGCTGCACGACCTGGAGCAGGTCCGCAGCCATTTCCCCGACACGCTTCTGCTGGCGCGCGAGCCGATCGCCTGGGGCCGCACCGCCGATGCGCTGGCTCCGGCGAACCTCGTCCGCGCCCGTGCGATGGCGGAAGGCTGGGACGACGAGGCCGCGCCTTGCCGGAGGTCAGCATCATGACGCTCTATGATTTCGCCGCCGCCCCCTTCGTGGAGTTCGGCTTCATGCGGCGGGCGCTCGCCGCCTGCCTGGCGCTGTCGCTCGGATGCGGCCCGGTGGGGGTTCTGCTGGTGCTGCGGCGGATGAGCCTGATGGGCGATGCCATGTCCCATGCCGTGCTGCCCGGCGCCGCCATCGGCTTTCTCGCCGCCGGCCTGTCCTTGTGGGCGATGAGCATCGGCGGCTTTCTCGCCGGGCTGGCGGTGGCGCTGCTCGCCGGGCTGGTGTCGCGGGTCACGGCGTTGCGCGAGGATGCCAGCTTCGCCGCCTTCTACCTGATCTCGCTGGCCGGGGGGGTGCTGATCGTCTCGCTGCGCGGCAGCAACGTCGACCTGATGCATGTGCTGTTCGGCACAATCCTGGCGGTGGACGATGCCGGTCTGCTGCTGGTCGCCGGCATCGCCACCGTCACGTTGCTGACGCTGGCCCTGCTCTACCGCCCGCTCGTCGTGGAATGCTTCGATCCCGGCTTCCTGCGCGCGGTCGGCGGCACCGGAGGGCGGCTGGGCGCGCTGTGCCACCTCGTCTTCCTGGTGCTGGTGGTCCTCAACCTCGTCGGCGGCTTCCAGGCGCTGGGCACGCTGATGGCGGTGGGGCTGATGATGCTGCCGGCCGCCTCGGCGCGCTTCTGGGCCGAGGGCATCGCCACGCTGGCGCTGACCGCCATGGCGCTCGCCTTCGCGTCCGGCATCGGCGGGCTGCTGCTGTCCTTCCACCTCAATCTGCCGTCCGGGCCGTCCATCGTCCTGGTCGCCGGGGCCGGCTACCTGCTGTCGCTGGCGCTGGGGCCAGTCGGCAGCCTGCGGACGCGCTGGTTTCCCGGCCGGCATCTCGAGGCCTGATGTCCGTGCTTCCTTCCAAGGAGACTTCCCGATGAAACGTTCATTCGCCGCTTCCCTGGCGATGGCGATGGCGCTTTTCGCGCTTCCCGCCCTGGCCGAACCGGTGAAGGTGGTCGCCACCTTCACCATTCTCGGCGACATGGTCCGCCAGATCGGCGGCGACGAGGTCGCGGTGACGACGCTGGTCGGCCCCGACGGCGACGCCCATGTCTACGAGCCGACCCCCGCCGATGCGCGTGCGCTCGGCGCCGCCAAGCTCGTCGTCGTCAACGGCCTGGGCATGGAGGGCTGGATCGACAGGCTGGTCAAGGCGTCCGGCTACAAGGGTCCGGTCACCGTCACCAGCACCGGCGTCAAGCCCATCGCCGGCGAGGAGGAGCATGACGAGGCCGGCCATGAGGGCCACGATCACGGCCACGATCACGGCGCCCACGACCCGCACGCCTGGCAGTCGGTCGCCAACGCCAGGATCTATGCCGACAACATCCTCAAGGGCCTTGTCGCCGCCGCCCCCGACAAGGCCGCCACCCTGCGCGCCAACCATGCCGCGTTCAAAGCGAAGCTCGACGCGGTGGAGTCGGAGATCAAGGCCGCGCTGAAGCCGATCCCGCGCAAGGACCGCAAGATCGTCACCTCGCACGATGCCTTCGGCTATTACGGCAAGGCTTACGGCGTCACCTTCCTCGCCCCCGTCGGCATGTCGACCGAATCCGAGGCGGCGGCCGGCGACATCGCCAAGCTGATCCGCCAGATCAAGGCGGAGAAGATCAAGGCGGTCTTCGTCGAGAACATCGCCGATCCGCGCCTGCTGGAGCAGATCACGCGGGAGACCGGTGCGCGCATCGGCGGGCGGGTCTATTCCGATGCGCTGTCGGCGGCGGACGGCCCGGCGGCGACCTACGTCGACATGATGCGCCACAATCTGGCCCAGTTCACCAAGGCGCTGGCGCCTGCCTCCTGACGGCATGGCGGGCCGGGACTGGCATCGCCCTCGTCCCGGCCCGCCTTATTGAGGTGCTGGACCGTCGAACGGGTAACGCAGGGTTTCGCGCGCGTAGGCCTCGACATACGCCATCAGCCGGTCCGAGGCGGCGGCCGCTTCCTCCGCGTCGCCGCGGTGGATCGCCAGCATCAGGTCGGCATGGGTCTTGGCCCCATCCTCCAGGCTGCCGATATGGGCATGGTAATTCTGGAACCAGAATCGGCGGGACAGCGACCGCAGCGGCCGGATGGTCTGGGTCGCCACCGGGTTGCGGGCGCTCTGGTCCAGCAGTTGGTTCACCTCCTGGTCGAGATGCATGAAACGCATGCCGTCGCCGTTGCGGGCCGCCTCCAGCATCTCGCCGGCGATGGCACGGCACCGCTCCCGTTCGGGGGCAAGCGCGTAACGGGCGGCGCGCCGGGCGATCAGGCGTTCCAGCTCGCGCCTCACGTCCAGCACGTAAAGCTGAAGCTTCACGTCCACTTCGGTGACCATGATCCCGCGCGACGGGACGATGGTCACCAGGCCGTCCATCTCCAGCCGCTTCAGCGCCTCGCGCACCGGGGTGCGGCCGATGCCGAGCTGCGCGCTGATCTGCTTCTCCGACACGAAGCTGCGCGGCGGCAGCGTGCCCGACACGATCAGTTCCTCGATGGCGGCATAGGCCTGATCGGCCATCGATCCGGCTTCGATCTGGGCTCCCGCCTGCTGTCCCATCTGCTGACTGGCCGGCCCTGTCACCCTGTCGCCCCCGTCTCCTGGCACCGGTTCGAGCCCGGCCCGATCCAACGCCCGCCCGCGTTTCCCATCCTGGCTTTAGCGCGCCGGGACCGCAGACGCAAGCGGGCGGGGGCGCCCGAAACCGATCCGCCGGTTACGGCTTGCCGGCATCGGCGGATTTGCGGACCAGCGGGCAGTCGCTCTCGGCCAGCGGGCGGGCGGCATCGGCGGCGGCGATGACGCCGAGCTGCTTGTAATAGTCCCATTTTCCCTTGGATTCCGCCGGGGTCTTCACCTCGAACAGGTACATGTCGCGCAACACCCGGCCGTCCTCGCGGATGCGGCCGTTCCTGGTCATGAAGTCGTCGATCGGCGTGTCGCGCATCGTCTTCATGACGGTCGGCGCATCGACGGTGCCGGCCGCCTTCACGGCCTTCAGGTAATGCGTGATCGCGCCGTAATCGCCGGCCTGCACCATGGTCGGCATGCGGCCGGTCCGCTCGAAGAACCGCTTGGAAAAGGCACGGGTCTCCTCGTTCTGATCCCAATAGAAGGATTCGGTCAACACCAGCCCCTGCGCCGTCTCCAGACCGAGCGCATGGATGTCCGACAGGAACATCAGAAGCCCGGCCAGCTTCTGGCCCTGCTTGGTTATGCCGAACTCCGCCGCCTGCTTGACGGTGTTGATCAGGTCGCCGCCCGCGTTGGCAAGCCCGATGACCTTGGCCCCGCTCGCCTGCGCCTGCAGAAGATAGGAGGAGAAGTCGGCGCTGTTCAGCGGATGGCGGGCCGAACCCAGCACCTTGCCGCCGGCACCGGTGACGAAGGCGGCGGTGTCGCGCTCCAGCGACAGACCGAAGGAGTAATCGAGCGTGATGAAGTACCAGCTGTCGCCGCCCTGCTTCACCATGGTCCGCCCGGTGCCGGCGGCCAGCGCATAGGTGTCGTAGACCCAGTGGACGCCGTTGGGCGAGCAGTTCTTGCCGGTGAAGTCCGACGAGCCGCCGGCGGTGCCGAAGACGATTTTGTTCTTGCGCCGGGTCAGCTCCTGGATCGCCAGCATCACCGCCGAGTTGGGCAGGTCGATCACCACCTCGACATTCTTGTTGTCGTACCAGTCGGCGGCGATCTGCACGCCGATGTCGGCCTTGTTCTGGTGATCGGCGGACAGCACCTCCACCGGGCGGCCGAGCACGGAGGCGCCGAAATCCTCCACGGCCATTTTCACCGCCTCGACACTGCCGCTGCCGCTGAGGTCGGCAAGCGAGCCGGACAGGTCGGTCAGCACACCGATGCGGATCGGGCCGGTCGCCCTGGCAGGCGTGGATTGGGCGGCGGCCGTCTGGGCTGCGGCCGACCAGGACAGCGTGCCGAACGTCAGCGCGATGCCTGCGGCCGTGGCGGCCAGCATTCCGTGCGACATGAGTTTCATCATGGGTCGTCCCTCCCTGTTCAGATGATTGTCCGGTTGGCTGGAGCCGTATGACGGGCCGGTCGTTCGGTGCCGGCCCTTATAGCGGCTGGAAACGCAGCGGCTGATAACCCGGCGGATCAGGAGACGGGCTTCATCGCCGCCGCGATGGCGAGGCGGGATTCCTCTCCTGCGTGGCAGATGCCCTGCAACGCCGCCGCCATGTCGAGCATGGTGGACAGATCGACCCGGCCCGCCTGCTGCAGCATGCGCTTGGTCATGCGCACGGCTTCCGGCGGATTGGCGGCGATCTCCTCCGCCAGGGCCAGCGCCGTCGGCATCAGCTCGGCGTCCGGCACCACGCGGGACACCAGGCCCAGGGCCGCCGCTTCCGCGCCGCCGACCGCCCGTCCGGTGAAAGCCATCTCGGCGGCCACCGCCGGACCGGCGACGCGCGTGAGGAACCACAGCCCGCCATCGCCGGAAATCAGCCCCAGCTTCACGAAATTGGAACTGATCCGCGCCGACTCCCCGGCGATGCGCAGGTCGCACATGAAGACCAGATCGCAGCCTGCGCCATAGGCAGGGCCGTTCACCGCCGCGATCACCGGGATTTCGAGGTCGGCCATGGCGCGGGGGATGCGCTGGACCCCGGCGCGGTAGGCGTTGCGCACCTGATCGGCCGGGCCGCCGAACATGCCGCGCCGGTCGCGGATGTCGTGGATGTTGCCGCCGGCGCTGAAGGCCTTGCCGGCGCCGGTCACCACCAGAACCCGCACCGAGCGGTCGTCCCGCACCTCCTCCAGCGCCGCGATGAGCGGGTTCAGCACGGGCGGATCGGTGACGGCGTTGCGGGTCTTCGGCGCGTCCAGCGTCAGGATGGCGACGGCGCCCCGGCGCTCCAGCCGGGCGGTGCCGGCGTTGGTGCCAGCGTTCTCGACAGTGTCGTCACTCATGCATCACCACCACGGCGCGGATGACATCGCCGCGCTCCACATCCTCGAAGGCATCGTTGATGGCGGCCAGCGGCAGGCGCCGGTCGATCATCTCGTCCAGGCGCAGCCGGCCTTCGAGATAGGCTTGCGCATAGGCCGGGAAATCGTCGGCCGCCTTCGCTCCGCCCAGGCTGGAACGGAGGATGCGCCGCTCGCCGCTGATCGAGCCGAAGCGCAGTTCGACCAGCCGGTTGGGATCGGTCTTGCCCAGGATGGTGACGCTGCCGCCCGGCCGGGTGCAGTCCACCGCCTCCTGGAGCGAGCCGATGACGCCGGCTGCTTCAAAGGCGTGGTCGGCTCCGCGGCCGCCGGTGATCGCGCGCACCCGGGCCGCCAACTCCTCGCCACGCAGATCCTCGCTGCCGAGCATGGTGTGGGTGGCGCCGAAGGCGCTGGCGCGCTCCAGCTTGTCGGCGCGGCGGTCGACGGCGATGATCGCCCCGGCCCCGGCCAGCCTTGCGCCCTGCACCACATTCAATCCCACCGGGCCGCAGCCGATCACCACCACGCTGTCGCCCAGCCCGACACGGGCGACGCGCAGCGCCGCTCCGACGCCGGTGATGACGCTGCAGCCCAGCAGGCAGGCGCGGTCGAAAGGCATCTCGTTCGGCACCGGAATGGCCGCGGCCTCCGGAACCACCGCGTATTCGGCGAAGGACGACACGCTGAGAAAATGACCGACCTCCGCCCCGGAGGCGTCGCGCAGCCGCCTGCGTCCCGCCGACAGGGTCGCCGCACGATGGTTGGGCACCACCATGTCGCACAGCATCGGCTGGTCGTGGCGGCAGTAATAGCACTGGCCGCAGGCTGCATAGATGGTGCAGACCACGTGCTGGCCCGGCTTCACCCGCTGAACCGCCGACCCGACCGCCTCGACCACGCCGGCGCCCTCATGCCCGAGCACGACCGGCAGCGGCACAGCGAAGGCGCCGGTCATCGCCTCGCGGTCGGTGTGGCACAGGCCGGCCGCATGCATGCGGATCAGCACGTCGCCCGGCTCAAGCGGCGCCAGGGTGAGCGGTTCAATGGACAGCGGTGCTCCCGTCTCGCGAAGCACCGCCGCCTGGAAGGTCGAGCGCGCCATCCCCCTACTCCGCCGCCGGCCGCCGGGCATCGGCATCGGCCAGACGCAGGATGCCGTCGTCGCTGCCGGTCGCCAAAGCGTCGCAGCGCCGCGCCACCACCCATTCCGGCCGGGGGTTCTCGATGCCATGCGGCCTGTTCGAAACCTGATTGTAGACGGTGTAGATGTGCCAGCGCGCATGGCGCGACATGTTGTGGCCGGAGCCGTGAACGATGTTCGGATGGAACAGGACCACGGTGCCCGGCTTGCCGGTGATCGGCACCGGATCGCCGAACCGCGTCATGATCTCGATGACCTGATCCTTGGGCACCGTCCACAGCTTGTAGGATGTCGTGGTCTCGTCCATTTCCGGATCGAGCCGGCCCAGCTTGTGGCTGCCGGGAATGAAGTAGAGGCAGCCGCCGATCTCGGTCGCCTCGTCCAGCATCAGCAGCGAGGTCGTCATGTCCGGCCGGTCGACGCCGTCGGTCTTCCAGTAGCCGTAATCCTGGTGCCATTGCCAGATGGCGCCGTCGATGGCGTCCTTCAGGTTGCATTTCGTGTGATAGACGTAGACCGGTTCGTCGCCCAGCACCTGACGCGCCGGGTCGATCACCCGCGGCAGGGTAGCCAGCGCCTGGAACGGCGGCGATGCGGTCGGACCGGTCTCGTCATGCACACGGAAGACCGACCGGACCGCACCGCTTTTCTCACGGATGACGCCTTCGGCCTCGACCCCCGTCACGCGATGCAGGTCGCGGCGCAGGATTTCCACCTCCTCGTGCGACACGAGGCCGGGAAACACCAGATAGCCGCGTTCCTCATACTCGGCCACCTGCGCGTCGGTCAGTCTCATGGCACCCTCCCTCGGTTCCGCTTTGAAGATATGATTGATGTACAGCCGATATATCGGTAGGTTATTATCGTATGCGAACGAGTTCAATGGAAAACGTCAACGATCCGCGTAACGAACAAATATCCGGGGAAAGAGCGGATCATCCGGCTGCGTCAAGCCGGCGACCGGTGCCGATACCGACAGGATCCCAAGGGAGGATGCGGCCGATGCAAATGCCGACTGGATTGTGGACCGACCCGGTCGAACCGGAATTTCTGGCATCCCTGAGGCGCACGGTCGCCGAGCATGTGGAGCCTGACGCCGACGCCATCGACCGGGAGGACGTCTATCCGGTCGCCGCGATCAAGGAACTGGCCCGCCAGGGCTACACCAGCCTGACGCTGCCGGAGGAGTTCGGCGGGCGCGGCCTCGGCTTCGCCCATTGTGCGGCGCTGTTCGAGGAGGCCTCCTATGCCAGCGCCGCCGTCGGCATCAGCCTGATCACCATCCTGCAGGCCCAGACCATCATCCGCCTGTTCGGCGCGGACAGCCTGAAACGCACGGTTCTGCCGGAGTTCGGCCGCGGGCTGATCACCTCCTACGCCTTGACCGAGGCCAACCACGGCAGCGACATCCGCAGCCTCGACACCAAGGCGGTACGGGACGGCGACCGCTGGATTCTGAGCGGCCGCAAATCCTTCATCACCTCCGGCTCGGCCGCGGAGGCCTACGTGATTCTGGCGGAAACGCCGGTCGGCGTGTCGGCCTTCTTCGTCCGCCAGGGCATGGATGGCGTGTCCACGGAGGAAGGGCCGAACGCCGCCACCTTCGGCCTGCGCAACGGGCCGCATGTCGATCTGGTGCTGGACCGGGTGGCGCTGCCCGCCGATCACCTGATCGGCGTGGAGGGCAAGGGCGTCCGCCAGGCGGTGACGACGCTGGACTATTCGCGGACCATGGCCGCCGCCATCAGCCTCGGCATTGCACGGGCCGCCTTCGACGGCGCGCTGGAGTTCGCAGCCGGACGCAGCGCCTTCGACCGCAGGATCCTGGATTTCCAGGGAATCCAATGGTACTTCGCCGACATGCTGGCGGACATCGACGCCGCCCGGCTGCTGACCTTTGAGGCCGCGCGCAAGCTGGACGCGCATGACGACATCGCCCGCTTCGGCAGCGAGGCCAAGCTGCTGGCCAGCCGGGTCGCCACCGACACCGCCGCCCGCGCGGTGCAGATCTGCGGCGCCTATGGCGTCATGGAATCGGCACGCTTCGGGCGATACCTGCGCGACGCCAAGGCTTACGAAATCGCCGGCGGATCGTCGGAAATCCTCAAGAACACCATCGCCAAGCGGCTGCAACAGCATGTCGCCCTGCGGCGGGAGGCGCTGTCGTGATCGCCGATCCGCTCTATGCCCGCGCCGCCGCCACGCCCGGCCGTCCCTTCCTGCTGTTCGGCGACCGCAGCATCACCTATGGCGCCATGGCGGCGCTGGTGGACGACGCCGTCGAGCGGCTGGCCGCGCAGGGTGTGACGGCCGGCAGCACTGTGGCGATGATGGTCGGCAACCGGCCGGGCTTCCTCGTCGCATGGTTCGCGCTGTCGGAACTGGGCGCCATCGCGGTTCCGCTCAACACCGCCCTGGTCGGCGAGGGGCTGCGCTATCTTCTGGAGCAGAGCGAAGCCTCCCTGCTGATCGCCGAGGAGGAGTTTCTCCCCGCCCTGCCCGCCGCCGCCCCGGCGCTGCTGCCGATGGACGACCGTTTCGAGACGGCCGCCGGCCCCGGACGGGCGCCGCGCCGCCGCCTCGCCCTGCCCGGCGGCACGGCAAACGCCATCCTCTACACCTCCGGCACCACCGGCCTGCCGAAGGGGGCGGTCATTCCGAACGCCTGCTACGAGCTGGCGGGCGAGCATATGGCGGCGGCGCTGGAGCTGACGGAGGAGGACCGGATCCTGTTGTTCCTGCCGCTGTTCCACGCCAATCCGCAGATGTACGGCGTGATGTCCTGCCTGCGGGCCGGGGCGGCGCTGGCGCTGCTGCCGCGCTTTTCGGCCTCGCGGCTGCTGGAGGATGCGCGGCGGTACGGCGCCACCGGCTTCACCTATGTCGGCACGGTGCTGAGCATCCTCGCCAAGCGGCTGACCGGGCCGGAGCGCGGCCACACCCTCCGCTGGGCGGTCGGCGGCGGCGCGCCGCCCGGGGTCTGGCGGGAGATCGAGGAGCGGCTGGGCCTTGCGGTGCGCGAGCTGTACGGCATGACAGAGACCGGCGGCTGGGTGTCGATGAACACCGCCCAGGCCGCGAAGTTCGGCAGCGTCGGCGCCCCCCGGCCGGACACCGAACTCTGCGTGGTCGATGCCGACGACACCCCGCTCCCTCCCGGCGCCAAGGGCGAGATCGTCGTCCGCCCCCGCCGCCCCGGCCTGATGTTCGACGGCTACTGGAAGAAGCCCGAGGCGACGGTGGCGGCGACGCGGAACCTGTGGCTGCACACCGGCGACCGCGGCATGATCGACGCCGACGGCTTCCTGCATTTCGATGGCCGGATGAAGGAACTGATCCGGCGCGCCGGGGAGATGATCGCCCCCGTCGAGATCGAAACGGCCCTGCTGAAGCATCCGGCAGTTCAGGACTGCGCCGTCGTCGGCGTTGCCGACGACATCCTCGGCGAGGAGATCAAGGCGGTGATCGTTCCCCGACCCGGATTCGACCCGCGGGACCTGCCGGCTTTCCTGACCGGCCGCATCCCGGCCTTCATGATTCCCCGCTTCATCGAGATGCGGACGGAAATCCCGAAGACGGCCACACAGAAGGTGCAGCGTCATCTGCTGCAGGATCGTCCCGGCGACGTCGTGGATTTGGGGAGGCACAAGGCCGATATCCTGGCCACGCCCCCAAAAGCGATGAGGAAAGCCTCTCGCCCATGATCCGTTGATCGACGCAGGGTTTCCGGGCCGATCAGAAGGGGGCCTGGCTGACGAACTTCACCTGTTCGAACGCCTGGAACCCCTCGGTTCCGCCTTCCAGTCCGATGCCGCTGTCCTTGACGCCGCCGAAGGGCGTTTCCGGGTGCGACACCACCCAATGGTTCACCACGACATTGCCGCATTCGATCTCCGCCGAGAGCCGGTCGGCGAGCGCGAGGTCGCGGGTGAAGACGTAGGATGCCAGCCCGAGCGACAGGCGGTTCGCCAATGCCACCGCTTCGTCCGCGTCGCGGAAGGAGGCAACCAGCGCCAGCGGCCCGAACGGCTCTTCACTGGCGGCCCGGCAGGCGTCGGTGACACCGGTCAGCACCGTCGGCCGATAGAAGAAGCCGGGCCGGTCAATGCGGGTGCCGCCGGCCGCCACTGTCGCGCCGTTCCGCCGGGCATCCTCCACCAGCGCTTCGACCGCCGCCAGCCGGCGGGCGTTCTGCACCGGACCCATCTGCGTCGCGCCGTCGAAGGGATCGCCGACACGGATCGCCGTTGCCGCTTCGGCGAAAGCGGCGGCGAAACGGTCATGGATCGAGCGATGCACATAGAAGCGGGTCGGCGACGTGCAGATCTGCCCGGAACTGCGGAACTTGGCGGCAGCCGCACCGCGGGCCACCGCCTCGATGTCCACGTCGGGAAAGACCAGCACCGGGGCGTGGCCGCCCAGCTCGAACACGCCGCGCTTCATCGTCCGCGTCGCCAGGGCGGCCAGATGCTTGCCGACGGGGATCGAGCCGGTGAAGGACACCATGCGGATGGCTTCCGCCTCCATCAGCCGCTCGGCCACCGCACCGGGATTGCCGAACAGCATGTTGGCGACACCGGCCGGCAGACCGGCCTCGGCCAGCGCACGGGCAATGAAGAGGGCGGAGGCCGGCGTCCCTTCCGACGGCTTGATGACGATGGAGCAGCCCGCTCCCAACGCGCCCGCGATCTTGCGCGCCGGAGTGATCGCCGGGGCGTTCCAGCCGCTGAAGGCCGCCACCGGCCCGACGGGCTCGCGCAGCGCCATCAGCCGATGGCCCGGCGTGCGGGGCGGAATGATGCGGCCATAGGACCGGCGGCATTCCTCCGCGGCCCAGTCGAACATGCCGGCCGCCGTCTCGACCTCGCGCACGGCCTCGACGACCGGCTTGCCCAGTTCCAGCGCGATCAGGGCGGCGAGGCCGCCGGCGTCCGCCCGCATCAGGTCGGCCGTGCGGCGCAACAGCGCCGACCGCTCGACCACGCTGGTCCGCCGCCAGAGCCGGAAGCCTTCGGCCGCCGCCGCGACCGCCGCATCCACGTCGTCGGCACCGGCATGGGGCAGCAGTCCGAGCGTCGCGCCGGTCGCGGGGTCGATCACCGGTTCGCTGGTCCGGCCTCCGGCCTCGATCCAGCGCCCACCGATCCACAGGTGAAGGTCAGGATAGGCGGTGTTCGTCATCGTCGCCTCTATACAGCCAAGTTCGATGGTCTCAGGCGGCGCGAAGCACGCCCGGATCGCAGAGCCGGAAGCCCGGTCCGCTCAGGTCTCCCAGCCGCGCCAGCCCGGCTCCGAGCCATGCCGGATCCTGGCGGCCGGCCCAGAACAGCGGCCCGCCCTCCCAGGCCGGGAAGCCATAGCCGTTGACCAGCACGAGGTCGATGTCCGACGCGCGGGCGGCAACCCCCTCCGACAGCAGGCAGGCGGCTTCGTTGACCATGGTCAGCAGCACGCGGGTGACGATCCCCTCGTCGGAAACGGCGGCGCGGGCGATGCCCTTGGCGGCCGACGCCGCTTCGATCAGTGCTGTGACCTCCGGGTCCGGTTCACCCCGCTTGGCGCCGGACGGATAGCGGTAATAGCCGGCGCCGGTCTTGCGGCCGAACCGCCCGGCCTCGCACAGCCGGTCGGGAATCTCGACATAGCGCGCCGCCGGATCGCGGGTCGCCGCCTGTTGCCGGCGCATCCGCCAGGCGATGTCCAGGCCGGACAGGTCGGCCACCGCGAACGGCCCCATGGCGAAGCCGAACCGCTCCAGCGCCGCGTCGACATCCGCCGGAAGGGCTCCGTCCTCGATCAGGAATTCGCATTGGCGGCGGTAGGCGGCATAGATGCGGTTGCCGATGAAGCCGAAGGCGTTGCCCGCCACCACCGGGAGCTTTCCCAGCCGCTTCGCCAGCGCGATGCCGGTCGCCAGAGCGTCGGGCGCGGTCTTCGCCCCGCGGACCACTTCCAGCAGGCGCATGACGTTGGCCGGGCTGAAGAAATGCAGACCCACCACATCCTGCGGCCGTCCGGTGGCCGCCGCGATGGCGTCGAGATCCAGATAGGACGTGTTCGACGCCAGCACCGTCCCCGGCGCCAGCACGGCATCCAGCCGGCGGAACAGGTCCTGCTTGACGGCGAGATCCTCGAACACCGCCTCGATCACCAGATCAGCGGTGGCGAGCGCCACCATGTCGGTGGTCGGATCGAGCGCCGCGAGCCGCTTTCCCGCCTCCCCGGCGCTCATCTTCCCGCCGTCCACCCGGCGGGCGTAGTGGTCGCGCAGCCGGGCCATCCCGGACTCCAGCGCCTGCGCGTCGCGTTCCAGCAGCGTCACCGGCAGGCCGGCGTCGAGCGCGGCGATGACGATGCCGGTCCCCATCGTGCCGGCGCCGATCACGCCGATCCGCTCCAGCCGCCGTGCCGCCACCCCTTCCAACTCGGGAAGGCGGGCCGAATCCCGCTCGGCGAAGAACAGGTGGCGGCGGGCGAAGGCTTCCGTCTCCAGGCGCAGCCGTTGGAAAACCGCACGCTCCTCCGCCAGCGCTTCGTCCAACGGCCGCTCGGCCGCGGCGCGGACGGCCCGGATCGCCTCCACCGCCGGAGGACGCCCGCGGCCGGCGCGCAGGGCGGCGCTGGCCGCGGCCTCGATGCGCTCGGCCGGCTCGGCCGGGACAGCGCGGTCGGCCACCCGGTTCTTGGCCCCGGCGAGACCCCGCGCATGGGCGACGGCGGAGGCCCGCAAGGACTGCGCGCCATCCCTCTCCGCCACCGCCCCCTCCACCACCGCGTCGACCAGCCCGAGCGCCAGCGCGTCGGCGGCGGCCACCCGCCGGCCTTCGCAGATCAGGCCGATGGCGGTGGAAACGCCGACCAGACGCGGCAGGCGCTGGGTGCCTCCGGCGCCGGGGATCATGCCCAGCGTCACCTCCGGCAGACCCACCCGCGTGCCGGGTGCGGCGACGCGGGCGTCGCAGCCCAGCGCCAGCTCGAACCCGCCGCCCAGCGCCGCCCCATGCAGGGCGGCGACCACCGGCTTCGCGTAGGCCTCGATGGCGGCGATGACGGCGGGAAGCTGCGGCTCCTCCAGCGGCTGGCCGAATTCGCGCAGGTCGGAGCCGGCGATGAAGGTCCTGCCGGCGCCGATCAGCACCGCCGCCTCGATACCGGGATCGGCCGCGACCGTTGCGACGGCGTCGAGCAGCCCGCGGCGCACGGCGGTGGACCCGGCATTGACCGGCGGGTTGTCGATGACGATCACCGCCACCCCGCCGTCGCGCTCCAGCCGGACCGTTCCGCCGGTCCGGTCGCCGAGCACGTTATCGGCCGGTCTGCCGGTCACTTCGCCACCAGCGGGCAGCCGCCCTGGTCCATCGGACGGAAGGCCTTGTCGCCGGGCACCGTCTCCAGGACCTTGTAATAGTCCCACGGTCCCTTGGACTCCGACGGCTTCTTCACCTGCATCAAATACATGTCGCGGATCACCCGCCCGTCGGGACGGATGGAGCCGTTCCTAGTGTAGAAGTCGTCGATCGGCGTCTTGCGCATCTGTTCGGCGACCTTGGTGGCGTCGTCGCTGTCGATCTCCTGGATCGCCTTCAGATAATGGGTGACGGCGCCATAGACCGCCGCCTGCAGGCCACCGGGTGCCCGGCCGTTGAAACGGTCCATGAACCGCTTGCTCCAGGCCCGCGTCTCGTCGTTCATGTCCCAATAGAAGCTTTCGGCGAAGGTCAGGCCCTGCGCGCTCTCCAGCCCCAGGGCATGGATGTCGGGCAAATTGACCAGCAGCGCCGCCATCGTCTTGCCGCCGGCGGTGATGCCGAACTCGTTCGCCTGCTTGACGGCATTGATCATGTCGGCCCCGGCGTTCGCCAGCCCGATCACGGTGGCCGTCGATGCCTGCGCCTGCAGCAGATAGGAGGAGAAGTCCGCGGTATTGAGCGGCGCCCGCACCGCCCCGACCACCGTGCCGCCGTTGGCCTTGACCACACGGGTCGCCTCGCCTTCCAGAGCGTGGCCGAAGCTGTAGTCGGCGGTCAGGAAATACCAGTCCTTCAGGCCGCGCTTGACCAGCGCGGTGGTGGCGACGGTCGGCAGGGCATAATTGTCGTAGGCCCAATGCACGCCGACGGGCGAGCAGGCCTTGCCGGTCAGGTCCGGCGTACCGGGGCCGGTCGCCAGGAACATGCGGTTCTTCTCGCGCGAGAGCCCCTGCACCGACAGGGCCACGGCGGACGACACCACCTCGGTGATCGCATCGACCCCCTCGACGTCATACCAGCGCCGTGCGATGCCGGAGCCCACGTCCGCCTTGTTCTGGTGGTCGGCCGAGACGATCTCGATGGCGGCGCCATTGACCTTGCCGCCGAAATCCTCCGCCGCCATCCGGGCGGCCAGCACGGCTCCGGCGCCGACATTGTCGGAATAGGGACCGGACATGTCGGTCAGGACGCCGATCTTCACCGTCTTGCCGGAAATCTCGGCCGCAGCACCTCCCGCCAGTCCGATGGTCAGTGCCGCGACGGCCGTGGCGGTCAGCGCCCGCAGACCGGGCACCGGAACAGTGATGGCACGCATGATTGGTCCCTCCCCAGGGAATTGGTGGCCGCCACCTTCGTTGCGGGCGGCGGCCGGTTGTTGTCGAAGCAGGGCTCAGCGGTGGGCGATCTCGCTCAGGACCGGCAGCAGATGGGCGATGAAGCCTTCCGGGTCCTCGCTCATCGGGAAATGGCCCAGCCCCGGCATGATCGATACGGTGGCGCCGGGGATGCAGGCGGCGGTCTCCAGCGTGTCGGCCGGAGAGCAGGAATAGTCGTATTCGCCGGTCAGCAGATAGAGCGGGCAGCGGCTGGTGTCGATCTCGCTCAGCCGGTGGCGGATGTCGCCGTCCACCTTGTAGAAATAGAGGTCGCCCTTGAAGATGCCCGGACCGCCCTGCATGTAGTGCCACACCGTTTCCCAGCGGTGGGCGTCGGGCGCGTTCGGCCCGACCAGCCCGGCGGCGATGGCGGCGCAGACTTCCCCGCCATGCACGTCCGGGTGATGCAGCCAAGTCGTGTCGTAATAGGGATGGACGTGGGCCGAGGATTGCAGCCCGACGATGGCGCGGAACTCTTCGGCATGCTCCATCGCCAGATGCAGCGCGATGCGCCCGCCGATGGAGCAGCCCATCGCCACCGGACGGTCCAGCTCCAGCGCCCGGCAGACCGTCAGGATGATGTCGGTGTAGTCGGCGCTGGTCAGCTGGTAGTCGCCGTCCTGCCAGCCGGCGGGCGGCGAGGATTTGCCGTGCCAGGGCAGGTCGAAGGCGATGACACGGAAATCGCGGGTGATGCGCGGGTCGTTCAGGATGCCGCGGAACTGGCGGCCGTCCGAACCGGCGGTGTGCAGGCAGACCAGCGGAATGCCCTGCCCCGCCTCTTCGAAATAGATCCGGTGTTCGCGGCCCTTGTAGTCCAGCCGCATGTAACGCCCGGTGATGGATTCGATCGTCGCACGCATCAGGCGGTTTCCTTCGGGCTGCGCAGGCTGGCCATCACGTCCTTGATGTAGAGCAGGTTGGCCATGAAGGGTTGCAGGTTGCCGGACAGGGTCAGGTCGCCTCGCCGCAGCAGGGCGAACAGGTCGTGGAAGCCCGGCGGCGGCAGCGGCTGCCAGAAGCGCGCCAGCGCATCGGCCGGGCAGGACAGGCCGAAGGTCCAGGACGGCATGACGAACGGCCCCTTGCGCACCTCGGCGATCCGCCCGCGGTCGATGGATATGAGATAGGCGTCGGTGCCGATGTCCAGCCGCATCACCGCGGTCAGGAAACGGCCGCGATGGACGAGCCGTTCATTGGCATTCACAAGCTCCGGCAGTGAGAGCACATCCGGCCTGGACATCATCGGTTCCTCCCGGAACGGGGTTCGGTGTCGTCTTCCTGGGATTGGGCGGGTGCATCCGCCGTTGCGAGTTGGACCAGCGCGTCGACCGCCGCCGCCCCCTGCCCGTCGGCCATCACCATCAGCGGGTTGATTTCCGCCTCCAGCACGGTCACGTCGTCCAGCAGGGCAAGCCGGGAGACGGCGACCAGCGCATCGGCGACGGCGCCGAGGTCGCCCGCGGTCCGGCCACGATAGCCGGCCAGGGCCTGGAGCGCCTTCACCTCGCCGATCATCTCCAGCGCGGTGGCCCGGTCCACCGGAGCCAGACGCAGGGCACGGTCGCGGTAGATCTCGGTCAACACGCCACCGGCGGCCAGCATCACCACCGGCCCGACCTGGGGGTCGCGGCGCAGACCGACCAGCACCTCAGCCACGCCTCGGGTCATCGGCTGGACCAGGATCCTGCGCACGTCCACCCCCGGCCGGGCGGCTTCGACCCGGTCGCGGATCGCCGCCATGGCGGCCGACAGCGCGCCGGCGTCGGCGATGTTCAGCGCAACGCCGCCGACGTCGGTCTTGTGGGCGATGTCCGGGTGCAGGACCTTGGCGACCACCGGGTAGGCGAAGGGAAGCTCCGGCACCGGTTCGCCGACCGTCAGCACCGCGACCGGCGCATGGGGAACGCCGACGCGGGCGAAGAGACGGTAGGCCTCGGCCTCGTCGATGGTCCTCCCAACGCCCGATCCGGCATCCGGCGGAACCGGCAGCGGCGGGGTCGCCAGTTCGGGGCGGGGAACCCGGCGGTTGAATGCGGCGGCGATCACGTCGCCGCAGGATTCCGGCGCGCGGAAACAGGGCACCCCGGCGGCGTTCAGGCGCAGCAGCGCTTCCGGCGCCTCCGGCACGATGAAGGCGGCAAGCGGCTTGTCATGTTCCCGCGCGCTGTCGATCACCGGCGCCACCGCCAGATCGGGCTGGAAGCGGGCGGAGGACCCGACCGTCGCCAGCACCAGATCGAATTCCGGCGCGGTCTGCATCACCCCCAGCGCGGCCTTCATCACATCGTAGCGGGTGCCCGCCAGCGTCAGATCGACCAGACGCCCCTCTCCGGCCGCGATCCCGACCTCGGCAAGGCGGCGGACGGTGTCCGGGCTGGGGGCGGCGACCCGCACGCCGCGGACGGCAAGCTGGTCGATGGCCATGGCCGCACCGCCGCCGGTGGTCGTGACGACGCCGACAGCAGGGTGCCGCACCGATTTCACCGGCATCCGGTTGAGCAGCGGCATGATTTCCAGCAGCCCGTCGAAGGATTCCACCCGGGCAATCCCGCAATCGCGCAGGAAGGTATCGGCGACGTCATCCTCCCCGGCGAGCGCGCCGGTGTGGGAAACCGCCAGTTCCGCCGCCTCCGCCGAACGGCCCAGCTTGTAGGCCGCCACCGGCTTGCCGCGCTCCGCCGCTGCCAAAGCGAAGCGGCGGAGCGCGTCGGCGTTGCGCATCGATTCCAGGAACAGCAGGTAACCACCGATCTTCGGGTCGTCGAGCGTCGCCTCGCAGATCTCGCCGACCGACAAATCCACCTCGCCGCCGACCGACACCAGCCCGGCGAAACCGACGCCGCGCGCCTTGCCGCGCGACAGCATCGCACCGATCAGGCTTCCGCTGTGCGAGGCGACGAACACCCCGCCTTCCGGCAGGTCGGGTTCGGCGAAGGCGGCGTTGGCGGTCAGCACCAGCCGCTCATGCACATTGACCACGCCGATGCTGGAGGGGCCCAGCACACGCACGCCATAGGACCGGCCGATCTCGGCCAGCCGCTTTTCGCGCTCGATGCCGGCGCCGCCCGCCTCGGAGAAACCGCCGGCCAGGATGGTCGCGACCGGGACGCCCAGACGCCCGCACTCCTCCAGCGCGGCGATGGCCGCATCGGTGCCGGTCAGGATGAAGGCATGATCCGGCCGTGCCGGCAGGGCCGACAGCGATGCGAAGGCCGGCTCGCCCTGCACGGTGGCGCGGGTGGGGTTGACGCTGTAGACCTCGCCGCCATAGCCGGCGCGGCGCAGGAAGCGCAGCGGACGGGCGGCGGTCTTCGCGATGTCGTCCGACACCCCGACCAGCGCCACCGTGCGCGGCCGCAGCAGGGCCTCGGCCAGGGCGGAGCCGGTGCAGCCTTTGAGGGCGATGCCGCTCACGACCGGCTCTCCCGCGGTGGGCGCTGATCGAAGCGACGCTCGAACAGCTCTTCGGCGATGCGGTTCTTCAAAATCTCGATGGAGCCGCCGGCGATCATCCAGCCGCGCGTCCGCTTCACGCAATATTCGACCAGCGCTTCCTGGCTGTAGCCGGTGCCGCCCATGATCTGCAGGGCCTCGTTGGCGACCTCGAAGCCGGCAAGGTTGCAGGACAGCTTGGCGATCGAGGTCTCATAGGCCGACGGCAGGCCGTTGTCGGCATTGGTGGCGGCGCGGTAGAGCAGCAGCTGCGCGCTTTCCAGCTTCAGCGCCATGTCGGCGAACTTCCATTGCAGACCCTGGAATTCGCACAGGGGCCGGCCGAACTGGATGCGCGTCTCCGCATGCGCCTTGGCCAGGTTGAAGGCATGGCGGCCCAGCGCCAGCGCCCGCGAGGCGTTGCCGATGCGCTCCACGTTGAAGCCGGCGATCTGCTTCTTGAAACCGCCCGGCCCCAGCAGGACATTCGCCTTGGGGATGCGGCAGTCCTCGAAATAGAGCTGGCACCATTCCTCTCCGCTCATGAAGGCGGAAGGCTGGCCGACGGCGAAGCCGGGGGTGCCGCGTTCGATCAGCACCGAACCGATGCCGCCGACGCCGGGGGCGAAGCGGACATAGATCAGGAACAGCGTCGCTTCCGGGCTGTGGGTGGAAAAGACCTTTGATCCGCTGATGACGTAATGGTCGCCATCCTCGCGGGCGCTGGTCTTCAGATCGGTGACCGCCGATCCGGCGTCCGGTTCGCTCATGCCCAGCGCCAGCAGCTTGCGTCCGCCGAGCAGGTCGCCCAGCCAGCGCTCCTTCTGCTCGGGGCTGGCATATTCGGCGAAGGTGCGGATCGGCCCGAAATTGCCGGCCTGGACGACGTCGGCGCTCTTGGGGCAGACCAGCGCCAACTCCTGAATGGCGATCACCGCGTCCATCAGCGTGCCGCCGACGCCGCCATCCTCCTCGCGGATGGTAATGCCCAGCAGGCCCATCTCCGACAGTTTCGCGGCCACGTCCCAGGGAAAGGCCGGGGAATGGGCGCGCTTCAGCGCGTCGGCAGCCAGCTCGGCGCGGGCAAAGCGGCGCACGGAGTCAGCGAAGGCGCGCTGTTCCTGGTTGAGTTGAAAGTCCATGGCTCCAGACGGGGCTATCGATTTGCGTTACGGACAATCAATCGCATTGACGGACAAGCGGCAAATTCCTAGTTGTTGGGCACATATAACCTTATGTAATGGACCGTGATTTGCGCCAGGTTCCCCCGCTCAATCCGCTCCACGTCTTCGAATGCGCGGCACGGCACGGCAGCTTCACCAAGGCGGCGGAGGAGCTGAGCGTCACCCAGCCGGCGGTCAGCCGGCAGGTCGCCCTGCTGGAGGATTACCTGGGGGTCCGGCTGTTCCACCGCGAGACCCGCGGCCTGACCCTGACCAACGAGGGCAAGCGCTACGCGGCGCAGATCGCACCGGCCTTCCGCTGCATCGCCGAGGCAACGTCCGAACTGGTGTCCGCCCGTGCCGCCGCTCCCCTGAAGCTGCAGGTCTATGCGACCTTCATGGCGAAATGGCTGATGCGGCGCCTTCCGCAGTTGCAGACCAACCACCCCGATCTGCGGCTGCGCACCCGGACGGCGGTGGCGCCGGTCGACTTCGCCCGCGACAACGTCGATGCGGCGATCCAGCTCGGCACCGGCGACTGGCAGGGCATGGACTCGGTCTTCCTGTTTTCCGACGAAATCCTGCCGGTGTGCAGCCCCGCCCTGCTGGCCGGCGGCCCGCCGGTGAAGGCGCCGGCCGATCTTCTGCGCTACCCGCTGCTGCATTCCCACTACCGGCGGCGGGACTGGCCGGACTGGCTGGAGGCAGCCGGCCTGACGATGGCGGAGACGCAGGAGCCGCTGATGTTCCCCAGTTCGCTGCTGACCTATCAGGCCGCCCTGGACGGGCTGGGCATCGCCATGGGTCAACCTGCCATGCTGGAAACCGAGCTGCGCAGCGGCAGCCTGGTCTGTCCGATCAACCGGCCCCTGCGCCGCGACCTCGGCTATTATTTCGTGGTGCCGCCCAACCACCAGGACCGTGCCCGCATCGCGAAGGTGCGCAACTGGCTGCTGGAGCAGGTGGCGGCCGGCTGAAACGCGGTGCCGCATACATTACCGCAGGTTATGCGCCGGCAAGTTTATGTCAGTTGCCGCAGTCCGACGGACTTCCGATAGTCGGACTTCCGATAGCTGGGGACACAGCCGGCCGCATCCATCGCTGCCGCGCCCGGCCACCATCCTCCTTGCCCAACACAGTGCCCGTCCTGCTCCATCGGCGGCGGGTAGCGGAAGGCCCATTCCATGACCGAAGCATTCCTGTGCGACGCCGTGCGCACGCCCATCGGGCGTTACGCCGGCGCGCTGGCGCCAGTGCGCGCCGACGATCTCGCCGCCATCCCCCTGCGGGCATTGCTCGACCGCAACCCGTCCCTCGATCCGTCGGCAATCGACGACGTGATCCTGGGCTGCGCCAACCAGGCGGGAGAGGACAACCGCAACATCGCACGCATGGCGGTTCTGCTGGCCGGTCTGCCCGAAACGGTTCCCGGCACCACGGTGAACCGCCTGTGCGGATCGGGGCTCGACGCCATCGCACTCGCGGCGCGCGGCGTGCGCGCGGGCGAACACTCCCTGCTCCTGGCCGGCGGGGCGGAGAGCATGTCGCGCGCCCCCTTCGTGATGGGCAAGGCCGACGGCGCCTTCTCCCGCGCGATGCGGCTGGAGGACACCACGATGGGCTGGCGCTTCGTCAACCCCCGCCTGAAGGCGTCGCACGGCGTGGACACCATGCCGGAAACCGCCGAGACGGTGGCGGAGCGCTATGGCATCGCCCGCGAGGACCAGGATGCCTTTGCCCTGCGCTCGCAACAGCGGGCCGGCGCCGCCCAGCGCAGCGGACGCTTCGCCCGGGAGATCGTCGCCGTGCCGGTCGCCGGCCGCAAGGGGACGATCGCCGAGGTGACGGCCGACGAGCATCCGCGGCCCGACACCACGCTCGACCAGCTTGCGGCGCTGAAGCCGGTGGTGCGACCCGGCGGCACCGTGACCGCCGGCAACGCGTCCGGCATCAACGACGGCGCGGCGGCGCTGATCGTCGCCGGAGAGGCGGCGGCCCGGCGTCATGGCCTCACGCCGCGTGCCCGCATCGTCGGCGCGGCGGTTGCCGGCGTCGAGCCGCGCGCGATGGGGATCGGACCGGTCCCGGCGGTTCGCCGCCTGCTCGACCGCACCGGCGTGCCGCTCGACCGCATCGACGTGATCGAGTTGAACGAAGCCTTCGCCGCACAGGGCCTTGCCTGTCTGCGGGAGCTTGGACTGGCGGATGACGATCCGCGGGTCAACCCCAACGGCGGCGCCATCGCGCTCGGCCATCCGCTGGGGATGTCCGGTGCGCGGCTGGCCACCACCGCGCTGATCGAACTGGAGCTGCGCGGCGGCCAATACGCCCTGTGCACCATGTGCATCGGCGTCGGCCAGGGCATCGCGCTGCTGCTGGAACGGGTGTAAGCGGCACGTCTCTCCAAGCGAAAGGGCGGCCCCCCGATGGAGGCCGCCCTTATGTTTTGAGCGGTCGCTGCGCGATCAGAGCGCCTGCTGCAGCTCCGGCACGGCCTTGAAGAGGTCCGCGACGAGGCCGTAATCGGCGACCTGGAAGATGGGCGCTTCCTCATCCTCGGCCCTTCAGGTTGGGGAACAGCTCGTGGATCTGCGGGACGGTCATCCCGCCCTCCTTCACCACCGGCGGCAGCGTCAGGTTCTCGTCGACGCTGAGGCTGGAGAAAATGCCGCGTTCTTCCGGCACATAGCCGATGCCCAGCCGCGGGATTTTGTGCTGGGCCATGCCAATCAGCTCGGTGCCCTGGAAGCGGATCGAGCCGGTGCGCTTGCCCATGATGCCCATGATGGCGCGCATGGTCGAGGTCTTGCCGGCACCGTTGCGGCCCAGCAACGTCACCACCTCGCCCTGGCGCACCTCCAGGCTGACGCCGTGCAGCACATGGCTCTCGCCGTAGAAGCCGTGCAGCTCGGCGATCTCCAGCATGGCAGTCTTCGTCTGCATCCCGTCAGGCATGTCCGGTCCCC
>NZ_PDKW01000038.1:466003-527920 GCF_002573965.1 Azospirillum palustre
CGTGAAAAGCCTCCGCGCCAATGGTACTGCGTCTTAAGACGTGGGAGAGTAGGTCGCCGCCAGGTCGCTCAGGCACAAGAGACGCTTCAAACCAAAGCACGCATGCTTGCATCTTCACACTGATCGCAAACGCCCCGCCTCGAATGAGACGGGGCGTTTTCGTGTCGCTTCACCGGCTATTAATTTGTTTTTGGTGAATTCGGTGGACTGGACCGCCAGATGGCGGTGGCGTGGGGGCGGCGATGGGCGATTCGGACGATC
Organism: Azospirillum palustre; assembly: GCF_002573965.1. NCBI lineage: Bacteria > Pseudomonadati > Pseudomonadota > Alphaproteobacteria > Rhodospirillales > Azospirillaceae > Azospirillum > Azospirillum palustre. The sequence continues at coordinate 466,265 of NZ_PDKW01000038.1, forward strand.
TCTTCGACATGTATCGCAAGGACCACGCCGCGGCGGCGCTGACCGGTCCCGCCCTGGCGGCGGCGCTCGCCGATACGGTGCGGCGCAGCTTCGCCCAGATCGAGGAGCTTTGCGCCGACGTGACGCGGGCGCTCGCCCAGGCGCGCTATACCACGAAGCTGGCGCAGACGGTGACCGACCGGTCGAGCTATGTGCGGCTCGACCGCCAGTCGGAGACCTTCCGCGACTATCTGCGGAACTGGAGCCAGCAGCGGGCCGACAAGGGCGCCGGCGGCATGCATTGGGAGGCGCAGATCCTCGTGACCGACCATCGGCGGACGACGAAGGAGATCGGGCTGGGCGTCGCCTTCGAATGGCCGGGTGCGGGGGAGGAGGGCAGCCTCGCCTTCGTCGAATTCTGGCCGACCGGTGCCGGGGTGTCGCTGCCGTCCGATGCCCGCGGCTTCCAGCGCGCGCTGGTCGCCAGCATCATCAAGCTGGAACAGGCCGGCGAACTGTCCAGCGTGAAGGGCCGCTAAAGTCGATCAGATTCTGAGCGGCGCTACAGCGTGGCGTTCAGACCGGAGGCCGACAGTTCCACCGGCCGCCGTGCCTGTCCGTCGCGGGCATAGGTGCCGTCGCTCGACGCCTTCTCCAGCGCGGTCAGCAGGTTGCGGTTGATGGTCAGCACCGCCTTGCGCAGGGCGACAAGGCCGGAGGCGTTGACCGACACCGCCCGCTCCAGCCGGTCGATGCGCTCCAGCGTCATCGCGCGCAGATCGTCGGGCAGGCGGATGCCTTCGTCGCGGGCGCGCAGGACGGCCCCTTCCAGCTGTTCGGCCATCGCCGCCTTGCGGTGGGCGAAGGCCTCCAGCCGGTCGAGCATGCCGGCGGCGATGCAGGCGGATTCCTCCTCCAGCACGGCGGACAGCGCTTCCACCGCGTCGAGGAAGTCGCGCACCAGCAGGGCGGTGGCACCGTCATAGCCGGGATCGGGAGCGGCCGGCCCCTCGGCCTCGGCCTGTTCGGCCCGGCGGTCGGGGGCGAATTCGTGGATCAGGTCCTTGAGGGTGACGCTCATGAGCGCTGCTCCGCTTGGGATGCGTAGAGGCGGGCGATCTCGTCATGCGTCATCCTGCCGATGCCGAGCGTGCCGGATTCGGCGATGGCCTTGCCGTATTCCTGCAACATCATGCTGCGCCACGGCTTCTCCGCCGGGCCGCCGCCGCCGAACAGCGGGCTTTCGCGCATGCCCGCGAACATGCTCTCCATCAGCTGGCCGACCAGCATCGCCTCGAATTCCTTCGCGACCTTGTCGGCCGCTTCCGGGTTGGGGAGGGCCGGCGTCGCGGTTGCCGGCGTGGGCGTCGCAGGGCTGCAGAGGGTCGTTGCGGCGATGTCCATCGTCGTCTCTCCATCCTGGTCTGTTCATCGCGGTCTTGGGGGGGTCAGATGATTTCCAGATCGGCGTGCAGGGCGCCGGCGGCCTTGATCGCCTGGAGGATCGCCACCATGTCGCGCGGCCCCACCCCCAGCGCGTTCAGCCCGTTGACCAGCTGTTGCAGGCTGACATTGCCGCCGACGGTCACGAACTGGCGGCCGTTGCCCTCCTGCACCTGCACGTCGGTGCGCGGCACGACGACGGTGGAGCCGTTGCTGAAGGGCTGCGGCTGCGACACCTGCGGCGTCTCCACCACGCGGACGGTCAGGTTGCCCTGGGTGATGGCGACGCGGCTGACCCGCACGTCGTCGCCGATGACGATGGTGCCGCTGCGCTCGTCCACCACCACGCGGGCGATGGCGTCGGGCCGGACCGCCAGCTGTTCGATCTCGCCGATCAGGCGGGAGACGTTGCCGACATAGGACCCCGTGATGCGCACGTCGACCGTGGTCAGATCGACCACCCGGGCGTTGCCGGAGCCGAGCCGGCCGTTCACCGCGTCGGCGATGCGGATCGCCGTGGTGAAGTCGGGGTTGCGCAGCGCCATCCGCACCGCGCCGACATCGTTCAGCGCGAATTTCAGCTCTCGCTCCACCGTGGCGCCGTTGGCGATGCGGGCGGTGGTCGGCACCCCCTTGGTCACCGTCGCCGCCGCGCCACCGGCGGTGAAGCCGCTGACCGACAGCGGCCCCTGGGCCACGGCATAGGCCTCGCCGTCGGCGCCCAGCAGCGGCGTCACCACCAGCGTGCCGCCCAGCAGGCTGGTGGCGTCGCCGAGCGCCGAGACCGTGACATCGACCGTCGTGCCCTGGCGCGGGAAGGGCGGCAGGCTGGCCGTCACCATCACCGCCGCGGCGTTGCGGGTGCGGAGCGTCTCGCCGCGGGTGTTGATGCCCAGCCGCTCCATCATCCCCTTCAGGCTCTGCTCGGTGAAGGGGGTGTTGATCAGCCGGTCGCCGGTGCCGTTCAGCCCGACGACAAGGCCGTAGCCGACCAGCTGGTTGCGGCGGACCCCGTCGAAGGTGACCAGATCCTTCACCCGCGTCTGCGCCGCCGCGGGCACGGCCGACAGCATGCCGAACGCCAGCAGCAGCCCGCCGGCCAGCACCAGGACGCGGCGCAAGGCGGGCCGGAGCCGGTACGATAGGGGGACCTGGATGCCGGGGCTCATATCGATGCGGCCTAGAGGTAGTTGGTCAGGTGCAGCTTGGCGATGCGCGCGGTCGCGCTGGAGGTGGCGTCGATCTGCGCCTCCAACTGGCTGATCCGCGTGCTGGCCTCGTAGGGATCGACGCCTTCCAGATTGTCGATCTGCAGGCTGAGGATCGACTTCTGCGTCTTGTGCTGTTCGGCCAGCGTCGCGACCTGGGCGCGCTGGATGCCGAGCTGGGCCGTTGCCTCCCGCAGCTTGCCGAGGCCGCCGGACAGCTTGTCGACCGCGGTCCTGATGTAGTCGGGGTAGGCGTCGACATCCATCTGCGAGGTGTCGACCGCCGCCAGCATGTAGATGCCTTCCAGCATCTGCCGCATCATCGGGTCGTTGGCCTGCACGCCATAGGCGATGGCGGTGGACTCCGCCGGCTGGCCGCTGACGCGCGGCGAGGTGGTGCCGCCCGGCTGCATCGCCGTGGTGCCGGTGTAGAGGCCGCCTTCGAAGCTGTCGGTCAGCGGGGCGGGGGCCGGCGTCGCCGGGTCGCGCACGGCGAACAGATCGTCGAGCCGGGCGACGACCGCCGCGGTCTCCGCCGCCGTCTTCGGCATGGCGGTGCCGCCGGTGGCCGACTGGATGGCATCCCGGACGATCTGCATCGGCGAGCGCAGGCCCGACTTGTCGCCGTCGACATTGCGCATCGGCGGCTGGTCCAGCGCGGTGCCGGCGAAGAGATAGCTGTTGCCGGACGAGGCGTTCAGCAGCCCGACCACCTGATCCAGCACGCCGCGCGCGCGGATTTGCAGGGACGTCCCGGTCGGCGACTGCTGTCCCAGCCCGGTGGAGGCGGCGGCCAGCAGGTCGGTGCCCGACGCGAGGATGCTGGTCATCGCGCTGTCCATCGTCTTCATCCGGCCGTCGAGCAGGTCGGTGGTCTTCACATACTCGTCGGTGCGGTCGAACAGGTTGCGCAGCGCGATGTCGCGGCCGGTGCCGGCGCCGATGGTCGCGGCGACGTCGGCATGGACGCCGGTCGACACCTCCTCGTTGGCGCGGGTCAGCTCCATCTGCTGCCGGGTCATGGTGCTTTGCAGCGACCGGCTCATCCCCAGCGTGGACAGGGCATTGTACAGCATCGGCTTACCCCTTGATCTGCAACAGGATGTCGATCATGCGGCCGGCGACCTGCACCACCTGGGCGCTGGCGCCGTAGCTCTGCTCGATCAGCAGCAGCTTCTGCATCTCGTCGTCGATGTTGACGCCGTCGCGGTTGATGCGGGCGGTCTCCAGCGTGTCGGCGCTGATCTTGCGCGCGTTCATCTCCGACTCGGCACCGGTGCGGTAGCCCTGCTGGGCCGACACCATGGCGGTGGCGTAGCTGCCGAGCGTCGCGTTGGCCGGCATGTCGGTGGCGGCGAAGCTGCGGGTGCCGGTGAAGACGGCCTGGAACCTGTCGATCTGCGTCTGGTCGCCCGGCTGGAGCGGGGCCGCCGCCTGGACGCCGCTCTGCACCCGCCAGCTTTCCGTCCGCACCGCGTCGTTGACGGCGATGCGCGAGGCGAGGCCAGCGGTGGCGCCATAGGCGGCGCCGGCATCGGTGAACAGGCCGGGCTGGGTCGGGTCGGCCTCCGCCCCCTGGAAGGCCTGGACGAGGCCGGCGGCCAGCTCGTCCAACTGCGCCATGGCGCGCGGCATGTCCTGCTTGACGGTCTGGACATAGCCCATGATGCGGCCGCTCTGGATTTCGCTGTCCGGGTTGGCCGACAGGGTGACGCCGTTCGCCATCACCTCGTCGCCGAGCAGGGTCAGCGGGCTTTCGCCCGGCGCCAGCGGGTGGTCGAGCAGGGTCTGGCCGTTGCGGGTCATCACCACCACCTGGCCGTCCTCGCGGCTGTAGGTGCGGATGCCGATCTCCTGCGAGACCTGATCGAGCAGGCGGTCGCGCTGGTCGCGCAGGTCGCCGGCATCGCCGCCGCGCGTCTCCAAGGTCGCGATCTTGCCGTTCAGGTCGCTGACGCGCTGGAGCGCGGTGTTGACCGTATCGACGGAGGTCTGGAGCCGGCCCCTGGCATCGTCCTGCACCGTCTGCGCCGCCTCGGCGGCACGGTTCAGCCCGCCGGCCAGCGCCGCCGCCTGCGACACCACGGCGTTGCGGGCCGCATCGTCGTTGGGCATGTCGTGCAGGCGCGAGAAGGCCTGCTGCAGCTTCGACAGCTGGGTCGAGACCGACTTCTCGTCCTGCGGCTGGCCCAGCACCAGCGCATAGTCGGCCAGTGCCGAGGCGCGCGCCTCCTGCCCGCTGTAGCGGCTGGTCTCGAACCGCGCGTCGCGGATCAGCAGCTCGTCCACCTTGCGGGCGACGGCGTCGACCCGCACCCCGGCGCCGCGGCCGGCGGTGGTGACCGCCGACAGGTCGAGGTCGCGGCGCACATAGCCGGCGGTGGTGGCGTTGGCGAGGTTGTGGGACACCATCGCCGCCTGCTGCTGCGTCGTGCGCAGGCCGGACAGGGCGGACGTGAGGGCGAGTTGGACGCTCATGGCCGGGACTCCGTCGGAACTGGGCTCAGCGCTTCAGGCGCGTGGTTTCTTCGACCATCTCGTCGGCGGTGCGCACCAGCGTGGCGCTGGACGAGTAGGCGCGCTGCGTCTCGATCAGCGACACCAGCTCGGTCGCGATGTCGACGTTGGACTGTTCCAGCGCGCTGCCGACGACGCTGCCGGCGCCGCCCCGCTTGCCCGCCCCCAGCGTCAGGGTCCCGGTGTCGGCCCCCAGCGTGTAGGTGTTGCCGTCCTGGGCGACCAGCCCGTCCGGGTTGGTGACGGTGGCGATCGGGATCTGGTACAGCCCCTGACGGGCGCCGTTGTCGTACATCACCCACAGCTTGCCGCTGTCGTCGATGTCGACCGAGGTGACCTGCCCGACCTTGGCGCCGTCGCCGGTGACGGTCGGCACGTAATCGCCGTTCAGCTGGGTGAGGTTGCCGAGCGACATGGTGAAGCTGTCGGCGGTCGGCGTGGCCGGCGAGGTGACGGTGAGGCCCGGCATCGGGTCAAGCGGCAGGCCGGCGCCGTCCACCGGCTTGCCGGCATAGGGGCCGGTCGCGGCGAAGGTCAGCGTCACCGGGGCGCCGGTCACGGTATAGCCGGTAGGGCCGGCGGCGGTCAGCGTCCACTGGTTGGGGCCGGCGGCCTTGGTCCAGGTCATCGACAGGTCGAGCGGATTGCCCAGCCCGTCATAGAAGGTCGGGCTGCTGGTGAAGCTGTCGCCGGTCGCGGCCTGGGCCGGCAGGTTGCCGGAGAAATCCATCTGCGTCGTTTTGCTGCCGCCATAGACGAGGTTGCCGACATTCACCGACTGGAGGTCGTCGAAGCGGGAGGTGCTGACGTTCGGCATGGTGCCGTCGGGGTTCAGCTTCCAGGCTTCCAGATACTGGCCGGCATTGTTGCGCAGGAAGCCGGCTTCGTCGGGCAGGAAGCTGCCGGCGCGGGTCAGCGAATATTGCGGCGTGCCGGATGCCGTGTTGCCGACGACGAAGAAGCCGTTGCCGCTGATCGCCATGTCGGTGGACGAGCTGGTCCCGAGGATCGTGCCGTCCTGCTGCATCTGATAATGCGTGGCGGACTGCACGCCGCTGGCGGTGTAGGTGCTGCGGCTGCCGGGCGAGGTGACGAGGGTGGAGAAATCCACAGTGGCCCGCTTGTAGCCGACCGTCTGCGAATTGCTGATGTTGTCCGAAATGGCGGCAAGGCGCGAGCTTTGCGCGGACATGCCGCTGACACCGGACCGCATGGCGCTGTAAAGGCTCATCCTTGGAATCCTCTGGTCAACCGTCGAACGGGCCGTCGCAGTGACGACGAACGGAAGGGAAGTTGTGCGTTCCGGGATTCTCCGCGGATGACTGGCGGGGTTAACGGTAGCGAAGGGATTTTAAAGGGGCTTTAAAGGAAAAAGCGGGCGGTTTTGTTAAAATGCGTAAGGCTTTTTCTTTTGGTTGTTTCCCGCCTTGATTGCTCCCGCCTATTGCCCCGCCGGCCGCCGCAGCAGCGTGATGCTGATCCGCCGGTTGCTGGGGTCGAGCGGATCGCTGGCGCCGAAATGGTCCAGATCGGCACGCCCTTCCACCCGGACGATGCGCCCGCCCGGAATGCCGCTGGCCAGCAGCTCGCGGCGGGCGGCGTTGGCGCGGTCGCTCGACAGTTCCCAATTGCCGTACTTCGCATCCGGCGCATAGCCCAGCGCATCCGTGTGGCCGGTGATGCCGATGGGGTTCGGCACCGAGCCGAGCGCCGACGCCACCATCCGCATCAGCCGCCGGCCCTGGTCGTTCATCTGGGCCGAACCGACCTTGAACATCGAGAAGCGGGCCTGATCGGTCAGCTGGACGCGCAGCCCCTCCGGCACCTGCTGGATCACCAGACTGGCTTGCAGGGCGCTGAGGTCCGGCGACGCGGCGATGCGCTGGCGGAGATCCCGTTCCAGCGACTCCAGCGCCACCTTCTCCGTCAGTTCGGAGGACTGGCGGTCGAGCAGCGCCTCCAGCTCCGCACGGGTGGCCTGGGGGGCCGGCGGTGCAGCCGGAGACGCCGCGGGTGTGCTCTCCGCCGTGGGACGCAGCAGGTCCACCGGCGGAACATTACCGCCCGGCGGGTGGGGCATCGGATCCCTGCGGCCGGCCGGCTGGCGGTCGCTGTCGCCGACCGACGCGACGACGGGCGGGGAGGCGACCGGGCTCGCCTGATCGCCGGCGGCGTTCGGGGTGGTCAGCGATCCGCTCTTGTCGACCGAACGGCCGGCCAGCATGCCGTCGGCGCCGGAGTTGCTCTGCGACACCGCGACCGGGTTGAAATAGTCGGCGATGCCCTTGCGCTGCTCGGTGGTGGTGATGTTCATCAGCCACATCACCAGGAAGAAGGTCATCATCGCCGTGACGAAGTCGGCGTAGGCCAGCTTCCAGGTTCCGTTGTGCTCCTCTTCCTCGTGGCCGCCGAGATGGCGCTTGACGATGATCGGGGGCAGGGCGGTCTTGCGCGGCATGGCCGGTCACGCCGGCTGGCGGGCGTCGCGGGCCTTGGCCTGCGACGACAGCGCGGTGGCGACCTCAACCTCGGCAAGGCTGGGCTGGATGTCGGTGTACAGCACCTTGCGGGCATATTCGGCGCAGACCTGCGGCGGGCTGCCGCGCAGATAGGCGCACAACGCCGCCTTGATGCAGAAATACATGTTCAGTTCCGATTCGCGGCGCTGGCGGGCGGCGCTGGCGATCGGGCCGACCATGCCGTAGGACAGCAGCACGCCGAGGAAGGTGCCGGTCAGCGCCCCGCCGATCATCCGGCCCAGCACCTCCGGCGCCTCGCTGATCGCGCCCATGGCGTTGATGACGCCCAGCACCGCGGCGACGATGCCCAGCGCCGGCAGCGCGTCGGCAAGGTTCTGCAACGCCTTCGGCACCTGGTTCAACTCGCGGCCCAGCGTGTCCAGCTCCTCCGCCATCAGCGATTCCAGGTCGTGCGGGTTGTCCTGCCCCAGCGCGATCAGGCGCAGGTAATCGCACAGGAAGGTGATGCAGCGGTCATAGCGCAGGACGTTGGGGTACTGGGTGAACAGCGGGCTGTCGGCCGGCTTGTCGATGTCGGTCTCGATCTGCGACATGCCCTTTGACTTGGCGACGCGCAGCAGCCCGTAGACCAGGGCGATCATGTCGAGATAGTCGTTCTTGGGCGTGGTCCGCCCGCGGGCGATGGTGCCGACGGCGCGCAGCGTGTCGCGCAGCACCGCCGGGCTGTTGGCGATGGCGAAGCCGCCGATGCCGGCGCCGATGATGATGACGATCTCCACCGGCTGCCACAGCACCGCCATCCGCCCGCCCATCGCGTAGAACCCGCCGAGCACGCTGGCAAACACCGCGATCAACCCGAACATCAAGCGCATGTCTTCTTCTCCGGATGTGCAAAGGCCATCGCGATAGGGGGCAACGGTCCGCCGACGCTACAGCCCGCCGTTTAAAGCGGCTTTACGGATCGGGGCCGCACAAGGTCAGGGAGTCTTCCGCCACGCCCGCGCCAGCCGGTCGAGCGCGGTCGCCGTAACAAGGTCGCGCTCCACCGACTCCGCGCGCAGCGGCCCGTCGGCGGGCGGCGGCGCCAGCGCATCGAGCAGCCCGGCCCAGCGGGTGCCGGCCAGCCGCGCGCGCTGCGCCTCGCCAAAGCCACGCGACGCATCGGCGTCGCCGGCCAGATAGGCCGACAACCCCTGCAAGGCCAGATCGTCGGCCGTCGGTTCCGCCCCGGTGGCTGCCAGTTCGGCGAAGGCGCTCCGCGCCGCCCGCCATTCGCCGGCCGCGAACAGCCCCTCGGCCCGCAGCCGCGCCGCCTCCGCCCCGCTGAGGCCGCGCAGCGCATCAAGCGCCCGCACCGTGTCGCCGTCGCCGAGCAGCGCGTCGGCGCGCAGCAGGGCGCGGCGTTCGGCCAGGGCCGGCTCCAGCCCCGACCCGCCGGTGCGGGCCAGCACATCCAGCGCCTCCCCCTCGCGCCCGCCGTCGATCAGGGAGCGGGCCAGCGTGGCGCCAAGCTCCGCCCGGCGCGGGCCGGTCGCACCTTCCGTCAGCGCATGCAGGATGCGGGTCGCCTCCAGCCCATAGCCGTCGCGCAGCAGCAGCGTGGCAAGGCGCAGGCGCAGCCCGCCGTCCGGGCCGTCGACCAGCGTCACCAGCCCGCCGTGCCGCGCCTGCAACGCCAGCGCATAGAGCCCGCCCGGCGGCGACCGCTCCAGCCGGTCGAGCACGGCGGACAGCAGGGTCCGCCCTGCCGCCAGCGCGTCGCGCCCGCGCGCGGTGGCGCCGAAGCGCCGCCCCAGCAGGCCGAAGATGTCGAGCGCCGCGTCGGTCCTGCCGCTGCGGGCATAGGCGCCGCCCAGCGCCGCCAGCGCATCCGTTTCGATCTCGTCGCCGCGCCAGGCGAAGCGCAGGGCTTCCAGCGCCGCGATGGCGCCATCCTCGTCCAGCCGCCCCAGGCCGCGGCGCAGTTCGATGGCGCGCACCTCGGCCCGGCGGGCGAAGGGACCGCGGCGTAAAGCCGCCGCGGCGTCATAGCGGTCGAGAGCCGCGTCGGGGGTCGCCTTCAGCTCCGCCAAGCGGCCGCGGAAATAATCGAGCCGGCCATCGGCCATGCCCTTCGAATCGACGGTGATCATCTCCAGCACGATCAGGTTCAGCGCCGCACTGTCCCCCGCCTCGTCCGCCGCGGCGGCGAGCGTGGTCAGCAGCCGGCTGCGCAGGTCGGCCGGGTAGTCGAGCAGCCGGCGGAGCGCGATGGGCAACCCCTCCTTCGCCGCCGCCCAGCGGGTCGGCGCCAGGGCGACGCCGCGCCAGACATGGTGGTCGGGCATGGCGCCGGCCGGCAGCTGGACGAACAAATTGTCGTCCGGCGCGTCCTCGCGGTCGAGCGCGCGGAAGGCGTCGCCCAGGATGCGCAGGGCATAGCGCTGGTCGGGTGCCGGCGACAGGCTGGCCGCCGTCTCCAGTGCCGCGCGCCCTTCCTCGTCCAGGGCACGCGCGAGCAGGAAGCGGACCAGCGCGATCTGCGCCTCGACCCGCGCGCGGCCCTGCGCCGTGTCGAGCGCCCTTTGCAGAGCCTCGCGCGTGCGGTTGAAATCGTCCCCGGCCCAGCCGGCGAGATCCATCGCCCCGATGGGCGGCGGGGCCGGCGGCTTGGGCGGCTCGGCGGTTTGCGGGACGGGTTTCGGGGTGCGTTCCGGCATGCGCTCCAGTTGCCGCAGGGTCTGCTGGATGCTGTCGCGGACTTCGCCTTCCAGGCTGGTAACGACGGGGAGGGACGGCGCTACGCCCTCTCCCGCCCCGGGAGAGGGAGGGGACCCACGAAGTGGGGAGGGTGAGGGGCTATCCGAGCATGGAGCACCTTGATTCTTGCACTCCCCCTCACCCTTCCCAAGCTGCGCTTGGGCCCCTTCCCTCTCCCGGGGCGGGAGAGGGAGCGTCATCGCCGCCGCATTCGCCGTGCCGATGGGGTTCAGCGCTTCGACCACCTCGGCGACACCGACAGACCGCGCAACCTCCGGCGCCGCAGCCGCAACAACGGCCTCCACCGCCCCATCCCCCGGTGCCCCCGGCTTCACCCCCGGAACCGGCGGCCCGCCGACATCGACGATCAGGTTCCGCTGCTCCATGAAGCTGGCCACCCGCGCGCCGCAGGGCACCGTCGCGGTCAGGCTGCGCCCGCCATCGGCCGTGACGAAGTCCGCCAGCCGGCGGGAGAAGCTGTCGCGCAGGCTCGCCAGCGGCCAGCGCAGCGGATCGGGCACGGCGATGCGCAGGACGCAGCCGTCGACGACCGCGACCGGCTCCACCCCCTTCGGCACCGACAGCACCAGCCGCGAATAGTCGCCATGGTCGCCCAACTGCGCCCGGACGGCGGCCTGCGCCGGCCCCGGCGCCGCCAGCACGGCGAGAACCAGCGTCGAACCAAGCGTCAGTGCGGTATCCGGGCGCCGTTTCATCACAGTCGTCTCGCATTTTATCGAAATGATGGCCAAACCCGCACCAAGTCCGGCAAGGCATCGTCCGGACCGGCTCAGGTTGAAACCCGGTTTTAAACTGCCTCGTCCAGATTAAGGCGGAGTTCAAAACCGGAGTGTTCGGCGATGGAGAACCAGCTTTACATCGGACTGTCGCGCCAGATGGCGCTGCGGCGGCAGCTGGACGTCGTCGCCAACAACGTCGCCAACATGAATACCGTCGGTTTCCGCGGCGAACGCACCCTGTTCGAAGCGGCGATGGAGGCCGGCGGGCGCAAGCCGACCGACCGCATCGCCTTCACCATCGACCGCTCCACCTACACCGACCTGCGGGCCGGCGCCTTCACCGAGACCGGCAACCCCTATGACGTGGCGCTGGACGGCGACGGCTTCCTGTCGGTGCAGACGCCGGACGGCGTGCGCTACAGCCGCGACGGCCGGCTGCGCCGCGATGCCGACGGCACGCTGGTCGGCCCCAACGGCTACGCCGTGCTCGACGACGGCCGCCGGCCCATCGTCATCCCGTCCGATGCGTCCAGGATCACCATCGGCTCCGACGGGCTGCTGTCGGCCGACGGCGCCGTGGTCTCCCGCATCGCCGTCTCGCGCTTCGACAGCCCGCAGGCGCTGAAGCAGACCGGCGACCTGCTGTTCGAACTGGCCGACGGCATGGAGGCGCGCCCCGCCCCCGACACCCGGCTGGTGGTGGGCAAGGTCGAGCGGTCCAACGTGCAGGGCATCGTCGAGATCGGCCGCATGATGGACCTGACCCGCGACTATCAGGCGGTGACCAAGATGGTGGACGACGGCCAGGACCTGCTGCGCTCCGCCATCAACCGCCTCGGCAAATCCTCTTAAAATCCCCACAGGGAGAGTCCGTCCATGCGCGTGCTCAGCATCGCGTCCACCGGCATGATGGCCCAGCAGATGAACGTCGAGGTCATCTCGAACAACATCGCCAACATCAACACCACCGCCTTCAAGCGCTCGCGCGCCGAATTCCAGGACCTGATGTATCAGGCGGAGCGCCGGCAGGGCAGCCAGTCGACCGACAGCGGCACCATCGTGCCGACCGGCGTCGAGGTGGGGCTGGGCGTGCGGCCGACCTCGGTCAACCGCATCAACACCACCGGCAACCTGACCTCCACCGGCAACGAGCTGGATCTGGCCATCGAGGGGCGCGGCTATTTCAACGTGACCCAGCCCGGCGGCGAGACCGTCTACACCCGCGCCGGCAGCTTCAAGCTGTCGCCGGAGGGCACCATCGTCACCGCCGACGGCTTCACCGTCGCCCCCGGCATCACCGTGCCGCAGGGCACGCGCGAGGTGGTGATCAACCGCTCCGGCGAGGTGCTGGCCTATGTCGACGGCAAGGCCCAGCCGGTCAACCAGGGCCAGCTGGCGATGACGGTGTTCGTCAACGACAGCGGGCTGGAGGCGCTGGGCGACAACCTGTTCCGCGCCACCCCGGCCTCGGGCGAACCGCAGGAGGGGCTGGCGGGGCAGGCCGGCTTCGGCACCATCCGCCAGAAATATCTGGAATCCTCCAACGTCAACGTCGTGCAGGAAATCACCGAGCTGATCTCCGCCCAGCGCGCCTACGAGATGAACGCCAAGGTGATCGAGGCCGGCGACCAGATGGCTTCCACCATGACCAACATGCGGTGACGATTGTGCAGCACCCCCTCCGCCATTCACTGTCGTGCCTTCTGCTCGGGAGCATGCTGGCGCTTCCCCTTCCGGCTGCTGCCGGTTCTGGCGCCGGCCCTGTCGAGACGCGGCTGGCGGAGGAGATTCTGGCCTCCCTCGGACCCTCGGTGCCGCCGGACGCCCAGGTGGCGCTGACGTTGGGCCGCCCCTTCGACGGGCCGGTGGATGCCGTGCGCGACATCGGCCTCGACCCCCGCACCGGCATCTTCCAGGCCCGCATCCTCAGCAACGGCCATGCCGTCGAGCTGAGCGGCCGGGCCGACGTGGAGGTGACGATGCCGGTGCCGGTCCGCCGCATCCGGCCGGGCGAGGTGATCGAGGCGTCGGACCTGACCACCGTCCGCCTGTCGCTCGACCGTGCCGGGGCCGGCTTCATCGCCACCGCCGACGCGCTGGTCGGCCAGTCGCCGCGCCGTCAGCTCTCCGCCGGGCGGCTGGTTCAGGTCGGTTCGGTCGGCGCCCCCATCGTCGTCCAGCGCAACCGGCCGGTGACGCTGGTCTACGAGGACGGCGCGCTGCTGCTGGCCGCCCGCGGGCGGGCGTTGCAGGAGGGCGGCGTCGGCGACAGCGTCCGCGTCATGAACATCGCCAGCAGCACCGTCGTCACCGGCACCGTCACCGGGGCCGAGACCGTGTCGGTCAGCGGCCCGCGGGTTCCGCAGGCAGCAAGGCCCTGAGAGATCCGATGAAGGGAGCTTCCCAGATGCGCACCGCGTTCGTCCCCATCCTGCTGCTGTCGCTTGGCGCCGGCGGCTGCGCGCGGCTGGCCGACATCGGCAGCGCTCCCACCCTGTCGGAGATCTCCAACCCGGCGATGCAGCCGGAGGCCCGCGTCATCTCCCTGCCGATGCCGCAGCCGTCGATGGCCGAACAGATCCCAAGTTCGCTGTGGCGCACCGGGTCGCGCGACTTCTTCCGCGATCCCCGCGCCAAGGCGGTGGGCGACCTGCTGACCGTCGTCATCGACATCTCCGACCAGGCGCAGCTGCGCAACAGCACCCAGCGCGGGCGCACCAACAACGAGAAGGCCGGGCTGCCCAACTTCTTCGGGCTGGAGAGCCGCCTTCCCGCCATCCTGCCCGACGCGGTCGATCCGTCCAGCCTGGTCGATCTCGACAGCTCCAGCACGTCGAGCGGCAACGGCACCATCCAGCGCAACGAGCGCATCGCCATGCGCGTCGCCGCCGTGGTGACCCAGGTGCTGCCCAACGGCAACTTCGTCATCGCCGGCCGGCAGGAGGTGCGGGTGAACTACGAGCTGCGCGAGATGCGCATCGCCGGCGTGATCCGTCCCGAGGACATCAGCAACGCCAACACCATCGAATACGACAAGATCGCCGAGGCGCGCATCACCTATGGCGGCCGCGGCCAGATCACCGACGTGCAGCAGCCGCGCTACGGCCAGCAGGTGCTGGACGTGATTCTGCCTTTCTGATGATCCGGCCTGTTCGGGAGCCCGCGCCATGAAAGCCGTCCTGCTGTTCGCCGTGGCCGCGGCGCTCGCCTTCGCCGGTGGCTACGGCTTCGGCCGGTTCGAGGCCCCGCAGGGCGCCGGCCCCACCCCCGCCGCTCCCGCCGAAACGGTTGCCGGCGGCCCCTACTATGTGGAGGCCGGCCAGCTGGTCGTTCCGATGCTGGAGCGCGGGCGGACCGTCGCCTTCATCCTGACCCAGGTGACGCTGGAGGCATCAAGCGCCGACGATGCGCTGCTGGTCCGCCGCCGCCTGCCGCACGCGCGCAGCGCGATGCTGGAGTCCCTGTTCGACCTCGCCGGTCATGGCCGCTTCAACGGCCCGGCGGTCGACCCGCAGGGCGTTGCCACCGCGCTGCTGGCCGGCGCCAACGGCTCCTTTGTCCGGGAAAGCGGCCAGCCGATCCGCGCCGTGCTGATCGACCGCCTGCTGCGCCAGGACAACACGCGCTTATAGAAGCCGTACTGTCTCCCTCTCCCGCCCCGGGAGAGGGAAGGGGCCCAAGCGAAGCTTGGGAAGGGTGAGGGGTGCTCCAAGGAAAGGGGATCCATGTTTCGGATAACCCCTCACCCTCCCCGCCTTCGGCGGGTCCCCTCCCTCTCCCGGGGCGGGAGAGGGCATGCAGCACCTCACGACGCCGACAGCACCGCGCTCGAATCCACCGTGGCGCCGTTCTTCAGCACGAACTTGCTGGCGCCGTCGACGCTGCGCACCTCGGCGACCGTGTCGCTGACGACGGTGGCGCTGGTCAGCGCCTTGCCGTCCTTGTCCTTCGCTGTCACCCGCAGCGTATAGACCCCGTCGGGCGCGGTGCCGCCGCTGGCGGTCCTGCCGGTCCAGTCGAAGACCTGCCGGCCGGCCTTAGGCGAGCCGGGCGTGCTGTAGACGACGCTGCCGGCGCTGTTCAGCACCTCCAGCTTCACGGAAGCCGGCGTGCCGTCGATGGTGTAGGCGGCCTCCGCCTTGCCGCCGGTCAGCGACAGCTGGTCGGACGCCACCTCCACCTTGCGGCCGAGCAGGGCCATGTCCATGCGCATGCCGCTGCTCTTCAGCGTGTCCAGCACCTTGCCCAGCGTGTCGTTGGAGCGCATCGACTGCTCCACCGTCGACAGCTGCGCCAGCTGGGTCATGAACTGGGTGGCGTCCATCGGCGCCAGCGGGTCCTGGTTGCGCAACTGCGCGGTCAGCAGCTTCAGGAAGGATTCGTAATCGACGGTGGCCTTCTTGGGCTCTTCCGTGGCGGCCGTCTTGGTGGCGGCCGTCGTCGGGGCGGTGCTTGGCGTGGTGGTCATGGCGGGACAGTCTTTCCTGTTCAGACGGTGACGTCGACCAGCCCGTCGATCGGGCGCATCGGTCGGTCGGCAACGGGTTCGGGAACAGCCTCGGCCTGCACGCGCCAGCCGCCGGAGCTGCCGCCGCGGTCGGGAGCGGCGAAGCCGCGCGACTGGCCGTCGCCCTGCAACGAGAACTGAAGGCTGGAACTGTCGAGCGACAGGCCGGCATCGCCGAGCGCGCGTTCCAACTGCGTCAGGTCGCGCCGCAGCAGGGCCAGCGTGTCGGCCTGTTCGGCCTGGACGGTTAGCGAAACCTTGCCGTCGCTGACGTCGGCAACGACGCGGATGCGGCCAAGCTCCGCCGGGGCGAGGTCGATGTGGAACTCGCCGCCGCCGGACTCCGCCACGCGGACCAGCGGCGCCGCCAGCTGCGCCATCGCCGGGCTGTGCGCGGTGGCGGCCCGGCCGGACGCAGCGGCGGCGGCATAATGCGTCGCCGCCTGGGCGGGCAGGGGCGGCACCGCCTCGAACCCGGTGGCCGCCGCCTCGCCGCCGCCGGTGGCCGGGGGAGCACCGAAGGGAAGGGCGGCATCCCGGCCGGCGGGGGCGGGAGCGGCGTCGGGTGCCGGCTGGCCGTGTTGGGGGGACGCGGAGGCTGCGGCCGGCTGGCCGGCATTGGCGGCAGCGGTATTCTGACGACCGCCGCGCACGCCACGCACGGCGGTGCGGGGATCGGTGCTTTCGTCGCGCCGGCTCTCTCGCCCGTCCGGGGAGGGCGTTGCCTCCGCGGTCGCGGCCGGCAGGGTGGCCTGTCCGGCCTGTAGCGGCGCCGGAGCCTCCGCCGTCTGCCCGGCGCTGCCCTGTGCCGCCGTGTCGGCCGGCGCCGTCGGCTCCGGTCCGCTCTTTCCACCCGGCCCAGCCGGTGCGGACGGTTCCGGCGCCGGCTGCGGAATGGCTGCCGGCGCGGTCGTCGATGCGGGGGTCGCGGTCTGGCCGGCAGGGGGATTGCCGATACCGGCGGCTTGTCCGGCCTTGGGCGCGGCGGAGCCCGATCCTGCTTCGGGGACTGCCGCAGCCGGAGCCGATGGGACAGCGCCGACCCCGTCCGGCGGCGGCGTCGCGGCCACCATCCACGGCATCAGCGGCGCGTCGGTGCCGCCAGCTTGGACGACCGCCTGCACCACCGCCTGGATGATCGCGCC
Source organism: Azospirillum palustre (assembly GCF_002573965.1). NCBI lineage: Bacteria > Pseudomonadati > Pseudomonadota > Alphaproteobacteria > Rhodospirillales > Azospirillaceae > Azospirillum > Azospirillum palustre. Next base: position 483,023 of record NZ_PDKW01000038.1, read on the forward strand.
CTGCGCGGCGACGGGATCCTCCGGCCGCGGGTCCTTGCGTTTGCGCAAGCGGTCGGGGCGGGCCGAATCGTCGGGGTCCTCGTCGGCGGTCTCGTCCACCAGACTGGCGAAATCCTCGTCGCGCGCATCGTCGCCGGCCGAACCGCCGCGTTGGGCAGGGGCGGAAGTCGGAGCCGGACGCGACGGGGCCGCGACGGCATCGGGCATGCTGGTCATGGCGCTCAATTGGTCAGGGTGGGGCGCGGCATGGCGGTGACGGGCACCGAGGCCCCGACGACCGCCGGAGCGGCCTTGCGGTCGCCGGGCAGGGCGCGGCGTTGCAGGATCAGCCGCGTCACCTCGCGCGCCTTGGCGTCGGCCATCTCGGCCAGGATCGGCGCGGCGCGCCGTTCGGAAATGCGGTCCAGCACATCGACGACCATATCCGTTTCCATGTCGGTCAGGATGCGGGCGGCGTCGCGCGGCTTCATTGCCTCGTAGATCGCCACCATCCGCTTCAAATCTTCCTGCGCCAGGGTGGAGCGCTGGGTCATCAGCGCCTCGACCTCGCGCTTCACCCCGTTCAGCCGCTGGATCTGCGTGCCGACCCGCGCCTCGGTCGCGGCGAGCACCGCCTCGGCCTCGCGCAGGCGGTTCTGCCGGCCGGACGTGTCGGCCTTCTGCTCGTCGATGGCGGCGCGCAGCAGCGGATCGGTGCAGTTCGGCGGCGCCAGCGTCACCGGAGGCGGGACCTCGGCGACCGGCGTGGACACCGGCGGCGGCACCGGGGCGGGGGCTGCCTCCGCCGTCGCCTTGCCGTCGTTCGCCTTCAGGTCGGTTGCCCAGGGCCGTTCATGGGCGCCGAACTCGCGGTCGAACTGCTGGGCGATGACCGGGAAGCCGTCGACCAGGGCGCCGAGCTTCAGCGGCAGCACCATCAGCACGGCGACCAGGGTGATGGGGAGAATCCGCGGGATCATGCCGACGCCTCCGACCCGACGGTGCGCAGCCGCGCATAGAAGGCGCTGGCCGCCGCCTTCGCCGGGCCGGACGGCGCGGGAGAGGCGGCTTCAACAGGCTGGCCGGCCACCACCGCGCGCAGAGCCGTTTCCAGCGCCTGGAACTCGCCCTTGTCCACCTCTGCCGCTTTCAGCGCCGCCAGGAGGGGAGAGGAGGGAGCCGGTTCCGTATCCAGCGGCTTCGCGGCGGTTCCGGCCTCGTCACCCTCGTCCGGTCGCGCCCGATTGCGTGCGGCGCGTGCGGAGCTTGCCATCGCGCCCTCGTCCAGGCGGCGCAGCAGGGCACGGGCATGCTGGACCGACTCCTCCATGCGCGCGGTGGTGCGCTCGCAGGAGCCCAGGATCAGCCCCATGTCCTCCTTCATGCCCTTGGCACGGTCGAGATCGTCGGCCAGCCGGGCGGCGATCTCCGTCGCCGACGCCACCATGCGCTTCATCGAGGCGTCGGTGTCGTCGATGGACTTGGAGAAGGTCGACACCAGGGCGTTGATCTCGGACTGGCCGGTGCGCAGCAGCTTCAGCCGCTTGTTGACGATGACCAGATAGGCGGTCGCCGTGACCAGCATCACCGCCAGGGCCGCGTCAATGAGAAAGGAGACCATCGATCAGCTCCTGCTTGGTATCGAGATCGGTGTCGATCTTCACCGCGATGTTGTCGTTGCGCTGTCCCATGTGGCCGGCGAACAGCGGGATGGTCTTGCTGAAGACCAGGACGGTCTGGTCCGGGCTGATGCGCAGCTTCAGCGACTGGCCCTTCTGCCAGGCCAGAACCTCGCCCAGCGGCACCTTGGTCTCCGCCAGGACGGCGACCAGTTCCAGCTTCGAGCGCATCAGTTCGTTCTTCAGGTGGCTTTCCCACACCGTGTCGTGGCCGAACTTCTCGCCCATGAACATCTGCACCAGCTTGCCGCGGACCGGCTCCAGCGTGGCGTAGGGGATGACGATGTCGATGTGGCCGGTGCGGCGCTCCACCTCCACGGCGATGCGCACGCGGATGATGGCGTTGCTGGCCCGCGTGATGGTGGCGAACTGCGGGTTCACCTCCAGCCGGTCGAAGACGAAATCGACCTGGGCCAGCGGGTCGAAGGACTGCCCCAGATCCTGGAGCACCACCTTCATCATCCGCTCGGTCATCTTGCGTTCGATGGAGGTGTAGGCGCGCCCGTCGATCCGCCCCGGCCTGGACCGCCGCCCGCCCAGCAGCACGTCCATCATGCAATAGATCAGCGCGCTGTCGATGGTCACCAGCATCTGGTTGTCCCACGGCTCGGCGCGGGCGACGCCGATCAGGGCCGGCAGCTCGATGGCGTCCTGGAAGTCGGTGTAGCGCAGCCATTCGATCTTCGACAGCGACGCCTCGACGTTGGTCGAGGCGAACTGGCGCAGCGAGGTGTTCAGCATCCGCACCATGCGGTCGAACACCACGTCCAGCATCGGCAGCCGGTCCTTGTTGACCGTGGTCGAGCTGACCAGCCGCTGGATGGCGCTCATCTCCGGCCCGCCGCCTTCCGGGGCGCCGAAATTCAGCAGCCGGTCGATCTCCTCCTGGCTCAGCGTCTTGGTCTCGCCGGCCAGCGCCTCCCGCAGCGCCTCCGCCATCGCCGCGGCGTCTTCGGCCGGGGGCGGGGCGGGGGCGGCGGCCTGCTGTGCGGCAGCCAGTTCCCACGCGGCGTCGGACCAGTCCGCATCCTCCTCGGCGGCCAGCGTGGATGTGGGCATGGATGTGGAAGGCGGGGCGGGGGTGTCGGTCGTCATCCGGTGCCTCTGGAGGTCGCTATTGCGTGAGCAGGCTGCGCAGCAGAACGTCGGTCACGACGTCGCGCCGGCCGGCGGGATCGGACAGGATCAGGTTGAAGCGGCGCTTGATCTCGCTGCGCAGGCGATGCAGCCCGGCCGACCCGTCGAGGTCGTCCTGGTCCAGGTTGCGCAGAAACTCCTGCAGGCTGTCGGTCAGCTGCGGCATCGCCTGTTCCAGCGCCTGCCGGTCGCGATGGGCGACGGTCAGGGACAGGCCGATCTTCAGGAAGCGGGACGGCGTGTCGCGGCGCAGGTTGACCACCAGTTCCGGCATGTCGACCACGGCATCGGCCGGGGCCGTCTCCGCCGACCGGGTCCACAGCCGCTCGACCGCCTGCGGTCCCGCAGCCAGCCAGTAGCCGCCGAGCCCGGCCGCAGCCACCGCGCCCAGCGCCGCAATGCCGACGAGCAGCCGGGCGACCGGCAAGGCCACCACCAGGATGCGCCCCGATCCGCGCAGCCGGTCGAGCAGCTCGTCCCGCGCCGCCCCCGCTCCTGTCTTCGCCATGCCGAACCGTGTAATCATCGCTCCATCCCGCCGGACATTGCCGAAAATTTTAATCAACCGAGCATTCTTTAAAGTTTTAGCGGCTTTGTCTTTGGCGACATCCCCGTTTTTTACTCCGCTTAAAAGTCGCGCCGTTAGCGTGACGGGGTGCGCAGGGCGAAGACTAGGCCCGCCGATTTTCAGAAACTTTAAAGGTGCGGGGAACCGTGGACAGTCTGATCGACACGTTGCGGTCGTTGGGGCGCGGTCGGCTGCTCGTGCTGGCGGGGACCGGGCTCGGCATCGTCCTGGCCGTCGCCGGCATGGCGGTTCTGCTGTCGCAGCCGCACATGACCGCGCTTTACAGCGGGCTGGAACCGGCGGAGGCCGGCCGCATCGCCAAGGCGGTCCAGGACATGGGCGTGCCGGTGAATGCCGGCTTCGACGGCACGACGATCAGCGTGCCGCAGGCCGACGTCTCCCGCGTCCGCATGGCGCTGGCGGAGAAGGGGCTGCCTGCGCATGGCGGCGTCGGCTACGAGCTGTTCGACACCGACAAGCCGCTTGGCATCACCAGCTTCATGCAGCGCATCAACCGCCTGCGCGCCATGGAGGGCGAACTCGGCCGCACCATCGAGACGCTGTCCGGCGTCGAGGCGGCGCGCGTCCACATCGTCCTGCCGGAGCGTGAGGAGTTCTCGCGCAGCGCGCCCAAGCCGACCGCGTCGGTGGTGGTGCGCATGCGCGGCCGTGGGTCGATGGACCGCAAACAGGCCCTGTCGATCCGCCATCTCGTCTCCGCCGCCGTGCCGAACCTGAAGCCCAGCGCCGTGACGGTGATGGATTCCTCCGGCGAGCTGCTGCTGACCGAGGATGACGGGCCGGGGCTGGCGTCGGCGCGCACAGACGGGCTGCGGGTCGCGGCGGAAACCCGCGTCGCCCGTGCGGTGGAGCAGATGCTGACCGCCCGGCTCGGCGCCGGCAACGTCCGCGTCCAGGTCGCCGCCGAGGTGGAGACCAAGCGCGAGGTGGTGCGCAGCCAGACCTTCGACCCCAACAGCCAGGTGATCCGCTCCACCCAGACCGTGCAGGAGCAGGACCGCAGCCAGGACAGCAACGGCGAGCCGCCGGTCACCGCCGAACAGAACCTGCCGCAGCGCGACGTGCGCGCCCAATCGCAGGGGCCGCAATCCTCCAACGACAGCAAGCGGCAGGAGGAGACGGTCAATTACGAGATCTCCAACGTCAGCCGCGAAACGGTGATCGAGCCGGGCGACGTCCGCCGCCTCAGCGTCGCCGTGCTGGTCAACGGCACCTGGAAGACCGCACCCGACGGCACCCGCCAGTACGAGCCGCGTAGTGCGGAGGAGCTTCAGCGCCTGGGCGAGCTGGTCCGCTCCGCCATGGGCTTCAGCGAGGCGCGCGGCGACCGGGTGACGGTGGACAATCTGGAATTCGTCGATCTGGCCCCCGACCTCGCGCCGCGCCCGCTGGGCGACGAGATCGCCGAGACGCTGACCCGCAACGTCATGACGCTGATCCAGTGGGTGATCCTGCTGGTGCTCTCCGCCCTGGTGATCCTGGTCGGCCTGCGTCCGCTGATCCGCCGCGTCTTCCCGGCGCCGGAACCGGTGGTGGCGGAGGCCGCCGCCCCGGCGCTGGCGGCTCCGGCCGGCGGCGCCATGCCGCAGCTGACCGGCCCCGTCGCCGCTGGTACTGCCGCCGGTGCGGCGCTGGCCGACGGCGGGGAGGCCGATGCCGCGCTGGCCGCCGCGCCGATGACGCCGCAGCTCGGCATCGAGGAGACGATGGACCAGCTGATCGAGCTGCGCACCGTGGAGGGCCGCGTCCGCGCCTCCTCCATCCGCCGGCTGGGCGAGCTGGTCGACCAGTATCCGGACGAGGCCATCGATATCCTGCGCTCCTGGCTCTATGAGGAGGTGGCGTGATGGCCGCCTATCCGCGCTACCGCTTCGACCACAGCTTCGGCGCGCCCGCCGCGGTGGCGGAACCGGACGAGGCGCAGGCCGTCGATCCGCTCGACCTGCCGAGCCTGTCCGAGCGCGACCATCGCGCGGCGCTGGACGAAACCCGCCGGACCGCGCTGGCCGAGGGGCTCGCCCAGGGCCGGCGCGACGGCGAGCTGTCCGCCGCCCGCCGGATCGAGGCGGAGCTGTCGGCCACCCTCGACCAATTGGCACACCGGATGGCGGCGCTCGACGCCGACCACGCCGCGGTGATGCAGCGGCTGGAGTCCCAGGGCGCTTTCATTCTGCTGGCGCTGGTCCGCCGGATGGCGCCGCGCCTGCTCGATGAGGTCGCCCGCGCCGAGGTGGAGCGTCTGGCCGTCGATGCCCTGCGCGCCGCCGGGCAGGCCCCGGTTCTGACCCTGCGCCTGCACCCGTCGCTCTGCCGCCCGCTGGAAGAGCGGCTGGCCGGGCAGGGCGTCTTCCAGGGCCGCCTCGACATCCAGGGCGACCCGGCGCTGGCCGTCGGCGCCCTGGAGGCCAACTGGGGCGCCGGCTCCGTCAGCCGCGATCCCGCCGTTTTCGAGGCCGCCGTCGCCGACCTCACCGACCGCGCCGTCGCCGCCCTGGCGCCGGCCCTGTCCTCCGACATGCCCCAACCGACGTGAAGCGAGACTCCTCATGCCTCCCTTGAACCTCGACATCCTCGACGACGATCCCAAGCAGGCGGAGAAGGCCCCCGAAAAGGCCGGCGACAAGGCTTACGACGGGCCGATGAACGCCATCTACAACGTGCCGGTGGACGTGCAGGTCGTGCTGGGCCGCACCAGCATGCTGGTGGCGCAATTGCTGAAGCTCGGCCGCGGCGCCGTGCTGGAGCTTGAGCGCAAGGTGGACGAACCGGTCGAGGTGCTGGTCAACCACCGTCTGGTCGCGCGCGGCGAGGTGGTGATCGTCGAGGACCAGCGCCTCGGCGTGACGCTGACCGAGATCGTGCGGACGGAACTGGAGATCGACTGAGGGGGAGGAGAATCCCCGAAACTCCCTCTCCCGCCCCGGGAGAGGGAAGGGGCCCGCCGCGAAGCGGTGGGAAGGGTGAGGGGTGATCCAAGGAACCATGCGCTCCTTGATTCTCGCCCACCCCCTCACCCTCCCCACTTCGTGGGTCCCCTCCCTCTCCCGGGGCGGGAGAGGGCGACTATTGTCAAACATCCCCCCGAAAGTCCCCGCATGCGCCTCCGCCCCCTTCTCCTCCTCCTGGCCCTCCTCCTCGCCGCCGGCCCGGCGGCGGCGGCGCCGCTCGACCTCAACCTCGGTGCGCTCGGATCGCTGGCGGATGGGGGGAGCCTGTCGGGGCGGATCGTCCAGGGCATCGTGCTGCTGACGGTCCTCAGCGTCGCGCCCGGCCTGCTGATCATGGTCACCTGCTTCACCCGCATCATCGTCGTGCTGTCGCTGCTGCGCTCCGCGCTGGGCTTGCAGCAGTCGCCGCCGAACATGGTGCTGGTCAGCCTCGCCATGTTCCTGACCTTCCACATCATGGGGCCGGTGATCGACAGCGCCTGGCAGGAGGGCTTGCGCCCGTTGCTGAACGAGCAGGTGACCCAGGAGCAGGGGCTGGAGCGGATGATCGAGCCGTTCCGCGGCTTCATGGCCTCGCATGTCCGGGACCGCGATCTGGCCGCCTTCGCCGCCTTCACGGCCAAGCCGAAGCCGGCGGGCGAGGGCACGGAGCCGGCACGGGACGAGCGGCCGGTGACGGCGGAGAGCGTCGACCTGCGGCTGCTGATGCCGGCCTTCCTGCTGTCGGAGCTGCGCCGCGCCTTCGAGATCGGCTTCCTGCTGTTCCTGCCTTTCCTGGTGATCGACATGGTGGTGGCGGCGATCCTGATGGCGATGGGCATGATGATGCTGCCGCCGGTGATGATCGCGCTGCCCTTCAAGATCATCTTCTTCGTGCTGACCGACGGCTGGTTCCTGATCGCCGGCAGCCTGATCCGCTCCTATGGGGTGTGAGGCGATGGACGACACGCCCGCCGACATCGCCGCCAGTCCCGCAGTCAATCCCTCTGCCAGTCTGGCCGACAGCCTGCTGGCGCTGGCCCGCCGCCGCGGGGTGGCGGTGCCGGAGGACGGTTCGGTCGCCGGGCTGCTCGCCGTCCTCGATCCCAACCCGCTGATCCCGCATCCGCTGCTGCTGGTGGCCGGGGCGGTGATGGCGGTGGCCTTCCGCCATGACCGCGCGCTGGCCCTGCCGCCGGCCGACGCCTCCGATACCGCCCCATCTTCCGCCCCCTCCGCCGATTGCTCATTCTGAGGTGCCGCCATGGGAACGCCGATCAAGATCCGTGAGAACTACAAGAGCCTGACCGGCATCGAGAAAAGTGCGGTCATCTTCCTGGCGTTGGGCGAGGAGCGCGGTTCCCGGCTGATGGAACGGCTGGACGAGGACGAGATCCGCCTCGTCAGCCGGTCGATGGCGACGCTCGGCAACGTCACCTCCAATCTGGTGGAGACGCTGATGCGCATCTTCACCGAACGCTTCGCCAATGCCGGATCGGTCGTAGGCTCCTACGACAGCACGGAGCGGATGCTGAACCGCTTCCTGCCGGCCGACCGCGTGACGGAGATCATGGGCGAGATCCGCGGTCCGGCCGGCCGCACCATGTGGGAGAAGATGTCCAACGTGAACGAGGGGGTGCTCGCCAGCTATCTGGCCGGCGAATATCCCCAGACGGCGGCGGTCATCCTGTCCAAGATGCGCGCCGACCATGCCGCCAAGGTGCTGGTCCTGCTGCCCCCGGCGATCCGCACCGAGGTGATCGAGCGCATGATCCAGATCGAATCGGTGCAGCGCGAGGTGCTGCTGGACATCGAATCGATCCTGCACAACGAGTTCATGGCGAATTACGCCCGCACCCACGGCAACGATTCGCTGGAGCGGATGGCCGACATCTTCAACCGCATCGACCGCGAGACGCTGACCGAGATCTTCGACGATCTGGAAACCGTGATGCCGGAGCCGACCCAGCGCATCAAGCAGCTGATGTTCACCTTCGAGGATCTGATGCGGCTCGACCGCGTCTCGCTGCAGGCGGTGATCCGTCGCTGCGACACCGGCCAGCTCGCCATCGCGCTGAAGGGCGCGCCCGTGGCGCAGCGCGACCATTTCCTGTCGGTCCTGTCGGAACGCGCCCGCCTGATCCTGCTGGACGAGATCGAGAATATGGGCCCCTTGCGCATGCGCGACGTCAACGACGCCCAGGCGGAGATCGTGCGCGTCGCCAAGGCGATGGCGGAGGACGGCACCATCATCATCCCGCAATCCGACGACGCCGACGCCGTCGTCTATTGAGCGGAGCGCCACGGAATGGGGACCATCCGGATGGAGGCCGATTGAATGGCGGGGCGCGACCTCGTTCCCCGGCATGTGCCGCCGCCGAGCCTGCTGGCGGCGCATTTCGCCTCGCCGCCGTCAGCCGCCACCCACGCTCCGGCGGGCGGCCCGGCCGATGGCGACGAGGCGCCGCCGCTGGTGCGCCGTCTGCTCGACCTGCTGGATTCGCTGTCGCCGGCCGATGCGGTGCTGGCGCGCGGCTGCCTGCCGCGCTGCGATTCGACCTTCGGCGCGGCGCTCGCCCTGTTCCTGGCGGCGACCGCGGGCGGCTGCCGCGGCTGGGTCGGAGCCGACGCGGCGGCACGGCTGGCGGATCTGGACGGCGGATTGCTGATCGACGAGTGCGACCGGGCGCTGGCGTCGCGCTTCCAGCCGGTGGATGGGCGGCTGTGGCGGCTGTCGCGCGTGCCCCTGCTCGACAGCGACGACGGGCTGCTCTGTGCCGTCGGGATCGAGGACGGGCTGTCCGACCGCGTCACCCTGGTGCTTCAGGCCCGGCCGCAGCGGCTGGGGCCGGTGCAGCTGATGGCGACGCTGGCCGGCAGGCGGCTGGACGTGACCCTGCGTCTGGCGATGGGCCTGCCGTCCGCCGCCCTGGCCGATCTGCATGAAACCTTCAGCACCGCCCTGGCCGACTGCCGGATCGACGGGGCATTGACCGTCGGCCCGCTGGCTGACGCGTGGCTCGGGCTGGACCAGCCCCTGTCGTCCGATCTGGCGCTCTGACCGGGGCGTTCCGCTCCTTCGGCCATCCCCAGGTCATGCCTCAGATCATCGCCAGCGGCTGCTTGCGTTTCGGCGGCGGGAAGGCCTTGTCGATCTCCGCGATGTCCTCGCCGGTCAGGGTCAGCTTGACCGCCTCGGCATTCTCGAGGGCATGCGCCGTCGTGCCGGCCTTGGGGATCGCGATCACCCCCTGCTGCCGCAGCGCCCATGCAATCGCGACCTGGGCCGGTGTCACGCCGTGGCGCTTCGCCACCGCCAGCAAGGCGGGGGAGCGCAGCAGGCGGCCGCCCTGGCCGATGGGGGAATAGGCCATCACCGGCATGCGGGCGGTGTGCTGGAACGGCAGCAGGTCGTATTCGATGCCGCGGTGTTCGGGGTTGTAGAGCACCTGATTGACGGCGCAGCCGTGCAGGTCGGTGGCCTCGGCCAGCTCCTCCAGATCGTCGACGTCGAAGTTGGAGACGCCCCAGCGGGCGATCTTGCCGGCCTGGATCAGCGATTGGAACGCCTCGACCGTCTCCTCCAGCGGCACGCCGCCGCGCCAGTGCAGCAGGTAGAGGTCGATGCGGTCGATCCCCAGCCGCTTCAGGCTGCGCTCGCAGGCCTTGACGGTGCCGATGCGCGACGCGTTGCTGGGCAGGACCTTGGTGACGATGAACAGCCCGTCGCGCCGGCCGGCGATGGCCTCGCCCACCAGCTCCTCCGACGCGCCGTCGCCATACATCTCGGCGGTGTCGATCAGGGTCACGCCACGGTCGATGCCGGCCCGGATGGCGGCGATCTCGGCGGCGCGGTCGCCGCGCCCCTCCGCCATCATCCAGGTGCCCTGGCCGAGAGCCGGGACCTCGGTGCCGTCCGGCAGGGTCACGCGCTTCATCTTCCTCTCTCCCGTCTCAATCGCCGAAAGACAACAAGCTGGTCCCGCGGGACCAGCTTGTCGATGAGTCTTCGGTAGACTTTCCGGATGGTAGAGATTTCCCTCTCCCGCCCCGGGAGAGGGAAGGGGCCCGCCGCGAAGCGGTGGGAAGGGTGAGGGGTTAGGCACGGAGCCATGCGGTTCGGGATGCTTGGGTCACCCCTCACCCTCCCCACTTCGTGGGTCCCCTCCCTCTCCCGGGGCGGGAGAGGGCATTTATGGTCGGTCAGGCCGCCTTCTTCGGCGCCCCGGCATGGCCGCCTTCGAGGAAGTTCAGCAGCTCCTCGCGGTAGTCGTAATAGCGCGGGTGCTCCAGCAGGGCCTGGCGGGTGCGGGGATGGGGGATGTCGACGGTCAGGACGTGGCCGATCTTGGCATTCGGGCCGTTGGTCATCATCACCACCCGGTCGGCCAGCAGCAGCGCCTCGTCCACATCGTGGGTAACGCAGACCGCGGTGACCTTGGTGCGCGCCCACACCTCCATCAGCACCTCCTGCAACTCCCAGCGGGTCAGGCTGTCGAGCATGCCGAACGGCTCATCCAGCAGCAGCAGCTTGGGCGACAGGGCGAAGGCGCGGGCGATGCCGACGCGCTGCTTCATGCCGTTGGACAGCTCCGACGCCTTCTTGTCCATGCTGTCGCCCAAGCCCACACGGGCGAGGTAATAGCGGGAGATGTCGGCGCGCTCGCCCTTGCTCGCATGGGGGAAGACGCGGTCGACGCCGAGCATGACGTTCTCGTAGGCGGTCAGCCAGGGGAACAGGCTGGGGGCCTGGAACACCACGGCGCGGTCGGGACCGGCGCCGTCCACCTCCTTGCCGTCCAGCACGATGCCGCCGCTGGTCACGTCTGCCAGCCCCGCCACCATCGACAGCACGGTGGACTTGCCGCAGCCGGAATGGCCGATCAGCGAGACGAACTCGCCCTTGCGCATCTTCAGATCGAAGCCGTCCACCACGGTCAGCGGACCCTTCGGCGTGGCGAAGGTCTTGGTCAGGCGGGTGAATTCCAGATAGCGGTCCTCCATGCCGCGCCCGCCCATCGCCTCGATGTAGGCCTTGGGCGGGGGCGAGGCGGTGATCGGCTTCACGTCGGGCAGGACGAGACCGTCATCGCCGCCGGTGCCGCGGGCGACGCCGACCTCCATCAGATAGGCGGTGACCTCGGCGCGCAGGCGCTTGAAGTCCTCGTCGTGGTTGACGGCGGTGCGGTCGCGCGGACGTGGCAGGTCCACGGTGAAGGCCGGACCCAGCGTGGCGTTCGGGCCGGGGGTCAGGGGCACGATGCGGTCGGCCAGCAGGATCGCCTCGTCCACGTCGTTGGTGATGAGGATGACGGTCTTGCGGTCCTTGCGCCAGATCGCCTCGATCTCGTCCTGAAGCTTGGCGCGGGTGAGCGCGTCGAGCGCCGACAGCGGCTCGTCCAGCAGCAGCATCTCCGGGCTCATGGCGAGCGCGCGGGCGAAGCCGACGCGCTGGCGCATGCCGCCCGACAGCTCCTTGGGCCGGCGGTCGGTGGCGTGGCCGAGGCCGACCGTCTCCACCGCCCGGCGGGTCAGCACGCCGCGTTCGGCACCGCCCTTGGCCTTGTGGACGGCGTCCACCGCCAGGGCGACATTCTCCTTCACGCTGAGCCAGGGCATCAGCGAATAGGACTGGAAGACGAGGCCGCGCTCCGGGCCGGGGCCGGTGACCGGCTTGCCGCGGTACAGCACCTCGCCGGTATCGGGCATCGCCAGACCGGCGATCAGGTTGATCAGCGTCGACTTGCCGGAGCCGGAGAAGCCGACGATGGCGACGAACTCGCCCTCTTCGATCGACAGGTCGATGTCGCGCAGCACGGTGTTGCCGCCGTAGGACTTCGACACACCCTTCAGGTCCAGGATCGCCATTGCCGGTCTCCTTAGCGGGCGGGGCTGTGGCTGACGGCGGACTGGAGCGCCAGCATCACGCGGTCGAGCAGGAAGCCGATCAGGCCGATGGTGAAGACCGCCACCATGATCCTGGCGAGCGAGCTGGCGGAACCGTTCTGGAACTCGTCCCAGACGAACTTGCCGAGGCCGGGATTCTGGGCCAGCATCTCCGCGGCGATCAGCACCATCCAGCCCACGCCCAGCGACAGGCGCAGGCCGGTGAAGATGAAGGGCAGGGCCGACGGCAGCACGAGGCGGCGGACCATGGTGAAGCCGGAGAGCTGAAGCACCTTGCCGACATTCATCAGGTCGCGGTCGATGGAGGAGACGCCGACCGCCGTGTTGATCAGGGTCGGCCACAGCGAGCACAGCGTGACGGTGATGGCGGAGGTCAGGAAGGACTTCTCGAACAGCGGGTCGCTGCCCGACACGGTGGCGCTGACCACCATGGTGACCAGCGGCAGCCAGGCCAGCGGCGACACCGGCTTGAAGATCTGGATCAGCGGGTTGATCGCGGCGTTGACGGTCGGCGACAGGCCGCTCGCCACCCCCAGCGGCACCGCCACCAGGGCGCCCAGCAGGAAGCCGGTGAAGACCGTCTTCAGGCTGGTGACGATCTGGTCGATGTAGGTCGGCTTGCCGGCATAGGGGCGGGTCTTGACCTCCGCCTTCGGATCCTTCGCCAGGATCTCGGCGTTGCGCTTGGCCTGCCGGTCGTAGAAGGCAGCCTCCTTGGCGCGCTCGGCCTTGTGGTCGGCATAGAGGTTGGTCGCCTGCTCCCACACCTGGGCCGGGCCGGGGATGGCGCCCAGGCTGGTCTGCACCTGCGGGGCGGCCCAGCCCCAGGCGGCGAGGAACAGCAGGATGGCGGTCAGCGGGATGCCCATCTGGCGCCACAGCTCGACGCCCTGCTGGCGCGGGTTCTCGCCGGATGCCAGCCGCAGCAGCGGCGCCAGCCAGCCGAGGCCGATTGTGGTCAGGACGGCGGCGACGCGGTTGAGGGCATGGGCGCGGCGGGCCTTGCGCTGGGCGCGGGCAAGGTCGGCGGAGGTGTCGGTCAGGCTGGTCATGGAAGTCTTCCCCTTGGAAAGATCCCTTCTCCCCCCCGGGGAGAAGGTTAGGATGAGGGGGTTCGGCGCAGCCGAAGAGATCCTCGAAGCGGATCCCCCTCACCCCGACCCTCTCCCCCCTTGTGGTATGGGTGGGGAGAGGGGGATTTGGCGGGTAAAGCGGGAGGACTCAGCCCCCCACCACCTGACCGCCCTCGATCTTCTGGTCGCCCTTCAGGCCGATGGGCTGCTTGGCGAGATAATCGTTCGGCTTGTGGCCGTCATAGGGGATGCCGTCGATGAAGCCGTTGTCGACCGGCTTGTAGCCGTCGCTCTTCCACGGGAAGTCGGCTTGCCGAGACTTGCCTTCCTCGACCAGCAGCTTGGCGGCCTGGAGATAGATGTCCGGCTTGTAGACGCTGCGCGCGGTCTGGTCGTACCAGGCGTCGGGCTTCGCTTCGGCGATCTGGCCCCAGCGGCGCATCTGGGTCAGGTACCAGACGGCGTCGGAATAGAAGGGATATGTGGCGTTGTAGCGGAAGAAGACGTTGAAGTCGGGAACGTCGCGCTTGTCGCCCTTCTCATACTCGAAGGTGCCGGTCATCGAGTTGGCGATCACCGTGGCGTCGGCACCGACATATTCCGACTTGGCGAGGATCTTCACCGCTTCGGCGCGGTTGGCGTTGTTGTTCTCGTCCAGCCACTGGGCGGCGCGGATCAGCGCCTTGACGACGGCCAGATGGGTCTTGGGGTTTTTCTTGGCCCAATCGTCGGTGACGCCGAAGACCTTCTCGGGGTTGTTCTTCCAGATCTCGGTGTCGGTGATCACCGGCACGCCGATGCCCTTGACCACCGCCTGCTGGTTCCACGGCTCGCCGACGCTGTAGCCGTAGATGGTGCCGGCCTCCAGCGTCGCCGGCATCTGCGGCGGCGGGGTAACCGACAGCAGCGCGTCGGCGCCGATCTGGCCCGACACGTCGGTCGGGCTGTAGAAGCCGGGGTTGATCCCGCCCGACGCCAGCCAGTAGCGCAGCTCGTAATTGTGGGTCGAGACCGGGAAGACCATGCCCATGTTGAAGGGCTTGCCTTCGGCCTTGTACTGGGCGATCACCGGCTTCAGCGCGTCGGCCTTGATCGGGTGGACCGGCTTGCCGTCGGGGCCGTTCGGCACGTTGGCCTTCATCTTCTGCCAGACGTCGTTCGACAGCGTGATGCCGTTGCCGTTCAGGTCCATCGAGAAGGCGGTGACGATGTGCGCCTTGGTGCCGAAGCCGATGGTGGCGCCCAGCGGCTGGCCGGCCAGCATGTGGGCGCCGTCCAGCTCGCCGGAGATCACGCGGTCGAGCAGGACCTTCCAGTTCGCCTGCGGCTCCAGCGTGACGGACAGGCCCTCATCCTCGAAGAATCCCTTCTCGACGGCGATGGCGAGCGGCGCCATGTCGGTCAGCTTGATGAAGCCGAGCTTCAGCTGGTCCTTTTCGACGTCGAGCGGGGCGGCATGGCTAGAGACGCCTGCGGTCAGGGCGACGGCCGCAGCGGCGGATGCGAGAAGGTTGCGGAGGGTGCGGTGGGCCACGTCGGTTGCTCCATCTCTGAAATCCGGACCAGCGGTCGGGCGTGCGACACCGGTGACGATTTTCTGGGCAAGTCCCGGACTGGCTGTTTTTCGGGCAGATGGCTGTGGAGGTGCCTTGGCCGTCGAAAGCGTCCAGCGGGATCGACCGGAAAAGCCTTATGGAAAGGCTTGTCGATACCGGGGTCGGCAACACTGCCGGGGGCTGGCCCATCATTGGACGCTTGGGATGCACGCACCGTCGTTGGCGCGTCTCTGGCCTCCCCATTCGCAAGCCTCATGCCAAAGGATGGCTTTTGCTGAAAAATAGGCCGGAGCGGTTGATTCCCTTGGCTATGACTCGGCGGAAGGTATGAACCGCCTCCTGAGGGCACTGAGCCCTTTGCCGTTTTTTGCGGCGCACACAAAGCGGGATGTCCATGCTTTGTGCAATACCTAAGCATGACCCAAAAACAGGCACCTAGGTATCGGGTGCGGTGAAGCTCGGGATCCCGCGGAATCCCTGGACTTTTGTATTGCCTGCTCGGTCAGGCGGCGTTTGGCACGCGGATTGCGAAGGGAATGCCGAGACAACAGCGGGCGCCAGCAACGTCGCCAGTGCCCGCGACACCGCCCAAGCCCACGCGACGACGCGCGGATTTGGCTCTGGTTCGACGACGAACCGCCCGGACAACGGCGTCCGAACAGGTCTGCACCCGCCCTCGCGAACCATTCGCCGGGCAGGGTTCAGGCCCGTTCGGACGCCTTTCTTTTTGGCCCCGTGCCTGACTTTGCAGCAGGCCGGACACGATAGACGAGGCAGACGCGCCATGGACATGCATCTCTCATCGAACAACGGGCCCGTCGTTGATCAGACCGAGGCCGAACTGCACAGCGCCGGCCCGGCGAAAGAGCGGCTGGTGGTGGTCGGCAACGGCATGGCCGGCATGAAGACGGTGGAAGAGCTGCTGGCCAAGGCGCCCGGCCGCTTCGACATCACCGTCTTCGGGGCCGAGCCGCATCCCAACTACAACCGCATCATGCTGTCGCCGGTGCTGGCCGGCGAGAAGACCTTCGACCAGATCGTGCTGAACAGCCGCGAGTGGTACGACGCCCACGGCATCGCGCTGCTGACCGGCGAGGCGGTGGAGGGCATCGACCGCGAAGCGAAGATGGTGGTCTCGCAGTCCGGCCGCGTCGTTCCCTATGACCGGCTGCTGATCGCCACCGGCTCCATGCCCTTCATCATCCCGGTGCCGGGATCGACCCTGCCGGGCGTCATCGGCTTCCGCGATCTGGCGGACGTGGACGCGATGCTGGCGGCGGCGGCGAAGGGCGGCCGGGCCGTGGTGATCGGCGGTGGCCTGCTGGGGCTGGAGGCCGCCAACGGCCTGCGCGTCAAGGGCATGGAGGTCACCGTCGTCCATCTGATGCCGACGCTGATGGAACGCCAGCTCGACCCGTCGGCCGGCATGCTGCTGCAACGCGAGCTGGAGCGCCGCGGCATCGAGGTGCTGACCGGCGCCGACACCGCCGAAATTGTCGGCGAAGACTGGGTCAGCGCGGTGCGCCTGCGGGATGGGCGCGAGCTGCCGGCCGACATCGTCGTCATGGCCGTGGGCATCCGCCCGAACATGGCGCTGGGCAAGGCCGCCGGGCTGGAGTGCGGGCGCGGCATCCGCGTCGACGACCAGATGCGCACCAGCGACCCGTCGATCTACGCGGTCGGCGAATGCGTCGAGCATCGCGGCGTCACCTGGGGCCTCGTCGCCCCGCTGTTCGAGATGGCGAAGGTGCTGGCCCACGACCTCGCGGGCGGGGAGGGTGCCGCCTACACCGGCTCCGTCACCTCGACCAAGCTGAAGGTCACCGGCGTCGACGTGTTCTCCGCCGGCGATTTCTCGGGCGGGGCGGGGACCGAGGACATCGTGTTCCGCGATGCGGCGCGCGGTGTCTACAAGCGGCTGGTGCTGAAGGACGGCAGGCTGCTGGGCGCCGTGCTGTATGGCGACACCAAGGACGGCGCCTGGTACTTCTCGCTGCTGAAGGACGGCGCCGACGTGTCGGCCGAGCGCGACACCATGATCTTCGGCCAGGGCTTCGGCGGTGCCGATGCCGGCGACCCCAACGCCGCCATCGCGGCACTGCCCGACAGTGCCGAGATCTGCGGCTGCAACGGCGTGTGCAAGGGCACCATCGTCAAGGCGATCACCGAGAAGGGCCTGACCAGCCTGGACGAGGTGAAGGCGCACACCAAGGCGTCGGCCTCCTGCGGCGGCTGCTCCGGCACGGTGGAGCGGCTGCTGGCGGTGACGCTGGGCGACGGCTTCACCGCCGCGCCCAAGGTCAAGCCGATGTGCAAATGCACCCACCACACCCATGACCAGGTGCGGGCGGCCATCGTCGAGCGCGGGCTGAAGACCATGGCCGACGTGTTCCAGGCGATGGAATGGACGACGCCCGACGGCTGCGCGTCCTGCCGGCCGGCGCTGAACTATTACCTGCTGTGCGCCTGGCCGGGCGAGTACCGGGATGATTACCAGTCCCGCTACATCAACGAGCGCGCCCATGCCAACATCCAGAAGGACGGCACCTATTCGGTCGTGCCGCGCATGTGGGGCGGCCTGACCAACGCGGCGGAACTGCGCGCCATCGCCGACGTGGTGGACAAGTTCGCCATCCCGACCGTGAAGGTCACCGGCGGCCAGCGCATCGACCTGTTCGGCGTGAAGAAGGAGGATCTGCCGGCGGTCTGGGCCGACCTGAACGCCGCAGGCATGGTGTCCGGCCACGCCTATGCCAAGGGATTGCGCACGGTGAAGACCTGCGTCGGGTCGGAGTGGTGCCGCTTCGGCACGCAGGATTCGACCGGGCTGGGCGTGAAGCTGGAGCGGCTGACCTGGGGCACCTGGACCCCGCACAAGGTCAAGCTGGCGGTGTCCGGCTGCCCGCGCAACTGCGCCGAGGCGACCATCAAGGATCTGGGCGTGGTGTGCATCGACAGCGGCTACGAGCTGCATGTCGGCGGCAACGGCGGCCTGCATGTCCGCGCCTGCGACCTGATGGTCCGCGTGGGCACGGAGGAGGAGGTGCTGGAATACACCGGCGCCTTCATGCAGCTCTACCGCGAGGAGGCCCGCTATCTGGAGCGCACCGCGCCGTGGGTTGAGCGTGTCGGCCTCGACCACATCAAGGCGGCGCTGGTCGAGGATCCGGAGCGGCGGCGGGCGTTGAACGCGCGCTTCCTGTTCTCGCAGACCTTCTCGCAGGACGACCCGTGGGCGGAGCGCGCCGCCAAGGGCGTCGACCGTCACGAATTCAATCTGCTCGCCGAAGTGGGGTAACGGATCATGGACAGCATCATCGTGGAAACCGTCTGGACCCAGGTCGGCACCGTCGACGACATCCCCGTGCTGGGCTCGCGCGTCGTCCGCACCCCCGGCGGCGACATCGCCCTGTTCCGCACGGCGGCCGACGAGGTCTTCGCCCTGGAGGATGCCTGCCCGCACAAGCAGGGGCCGCTGTCCCAGGGCATCGTCCATGGCCGCCGCGTCACCTGCCCGCTGCACAGCTGGGTGATCGAGCTGGCGACCGGCGAGGCCGTCGCCCCCGACGAGGGCCGCACCGGCCATGTTCCGGTGCGGGTGGAGGGGCGCAGCGTCTCCCTCGCGCTCGCCGAGGCCAAGCTGTCGCGCGGCGGCTGCCGCAAGGCCTGCGGCCATGTTTGACGGAGCGGAGTCGTCCTCCGGGCCGAAACGGGAGGTGAAGACCACCTGTCCCTATTGCGGGGTCGGGTGCGGGGTGATCGCGACGGTGGCAGCGACTGGTGCCGTGACCGTGCGCGGCGATGCCGACCACCCGGCGAACCGGGGACGGCTCTGCTCCAAGGGATCGGCGCTGGCCGACACGCTGGTGCCGGACGGGCGGCTGCTGCATCCGGAAATCGACGGGCAGCGCGTGTCCTGGGACGAGGCGCTGGACGCGGTGGCCCGGCGCTTTTCCGACACCATCGCCCGGCATGGGCCGGATTCGGTGGCCTTCTATGTTTCCGGCCAGCTGCTGACCGAGGATTACTACGTCGCCAACAAGCTGATGAAGGGCTTCATCGGTTCGGCGAACATCGACACCAACTCGCGGCTGTGCATGGCCTCGTCGGTCGTCGGGCACAAGCGCGGGCTTGGCGCCGATGCGGTGCCGGGGACTTACGAGGATTTCGAGTGCGCCGATCTGGTGGTGCTGGTCGGGTCCAACCTCGCCTGGTGCCACCCGGTGCTTAACCAGCGGCTGCTGGCGGCGCGGGCCGAACGCGGCACGCGGATCGTCGTGGTCGATCCGCGGCGGACCGACTGCGTCGATGCCGCCGACCGCCATCTGGCGCTGAAGGCCGGCACCGACGCGCTGCTGTTCAACGGGCTGCTGGCCTATCTCGACAGCAACGGCCATCGCGATGCCGGCTTCGTCGCCGCCCATGCCGAGGGGGTCGATGAGGCGCTGGCCGCCGCCCGCGCCGACGCGCCGGACATCGCCACCGTCGCCCGCCGCTGCGGTCTGGACGAGGCGGAGGTCGCCGCCTTCTATGCCGAGTTCGCCGCGACGGACCGGGTGGTGACGGTCTACTCGCAGGGCGTCAACCAGTCCTCCCAGGGCAGCGACACCGTCAACGCCATCCTGAACGTCCATTTCCTGACCGGGCGCATCGGGCATCCCGGCTGCGGCCCCTTCTCCGTCACCGGGCAGCCGAACGCCATGGGCGGGCGCGAGGTCGGCGGGCTGGCGAACCAGCTGGCCGCCCATATGGGCTTTACCGCAACGGAGGTGGACCGGGTCGGCCGCTTCTGGAATGCGCCGCGCGTGGCGGCCAAGCCGGGGCTGAAGGCGGTCGATCTGTTCCGCGCCATCGAGGCCGGCACGGTCAAGGCGGTGTGGATCATGGCGACCAACCCCGCCGTCAGCATGCCCGACGCCGGCCGGGTCCGCCGGGCGCTGGAGCGCTGCGAGACGGTGGTGGTCTCCGACTGCATCCGCGACACCGACACCGGCCGCTTCGCCCATATCCGCCTGCCGGCCAGGGGCTGGAGCGAGAAGGACGGCACCGTCACCAACTCCGACCGCACCATCTCGCGCCAGCGCGCCTTCAAGGATGGGGAAGGGGAGGCTCGGGCCGACTGGTGGATCGTCACCCAGGTCGCCCGCCGGATGGGCTTCGCCGACGCCTTTCCCTATGAGAGCGCCGCCGAGCTGTTCCGCGAGCATGCGGCGCTGTCGGCATTCGAGAATGGCGGAACGCGGGCCTTCGACATCGGGGCGCTGGGCGGGCTGGACGATGCCGGCTATGACGCGCTGGCGCCCTTCCCCTGGCCCTGGCGGGCGGATGCCAAGCCGCAGAAGCGGCTGTTCGGCGACGGGCGGTTCTTCACCGATGACGGTCGCGCCCTGCTGCTGCCGGTGACGGCGAAGCCGCTGCCGCGCAGCGTGCCCGACGGCGCCCTGCTGCTGAACACCGGCCGGCTGCGCGACCAGTGGCACACCATGACCCGCACCGGACTGTCGGCGCGGCTGTCGGCGCACGCGCCGGAGCCTCGGCTCGACATCCACCCGGCAGACGCGGCGGCGCGGGGGCTGGTGGATGGCGGGCTGGCCCGCATCACCACCCTAGCCGGGGAGGCGCTGGCCCGCGTCCGCGTCACCGATGCCCAGGGCGAAGGCACCGTCTTCCTGCCGATGCACTGGACCGAGCGCTTCACCGGTGCCTGCGTCATCGGCCGGCTGGTCGACGACGAGGCAGTGGACCCGCTCTCCGGCCAGCCCGACCTGAAGCGGATGCCGGCGACGGTGGCGCCCTGGCGGCCGGACTGGACCGCCTTCCTGCTGGTCCGCCATGCCGTGGAGCCCGGACATGGCGGCTATTGGGCGCGCCGCGCCGTGGCGGGCGGGCATCTGGTGGAGATGGCGGGGACGGGAGCGATCCCGGCGGTGGCTGCCTGGCTGCCCGGCCTCGATCCGGCCGAGGCGGTGGTGGAGTTCCGCGACGAGGCGCGCGGCGGCCTGCGCATGGCCTGGATGAAGGGCGACCGGCTGGAGGCCTGCCTGTTCGTCGCCGCCGACGGGCGTCTGCCGCCGCGGGGGTGGCTCGCCGGGCTGCTGGCGGCGGACAGTCTGGAGGACGGCGCACGGGCCGGGCTGCTCGCCGGCCGGGCGCCGGGGGTGCTGGCGGATGAGGGGCGGATCGTCTGTGCCTGCTTCAGCGTCGGGATCAACCGGCTGGTGGGTGCCATCCGCGACCGCCGGCTGACCAGCGTGGCGGAAATCGGTGCGGCATTGAAAGCCGGCACGAATTGTGGATCCTGCGTGCCCGAACTCAAGGAGGTGCTTCGTCATGCCCACCAGCGCGAAGTGGCTTGATGGTCTTGCGGCGCTAGCGCGCCTCTTGGTGCCGCGGTTCGCGGGCTTTGGCGGTGGCGGCTCGACCTTGCTCCCTCTCCCCCCCGGGGAGAGGGTCGGGGTGAGGGGGATGCACAGGGTGGATTTTTGGTTGAGGGCCGCCGCGCGACCCCCTCACCCTAACCCTCTCCCCGGGGGGGAGAGGGGATCTTGCTCCGCTCGGCAGAACAAGTGCGGGCAAGTCACCCTCGTCGGCGCCGGCCCCGGCGACCCGGATCTGCTGACCGTCGCGGCTGTCAAGGCGCTCGCCGCTGCCGAAATCGTGCTCTACGACGCTCTCGTCGGCGACGGCATCCTCGACCTCGCCCATCCCAACGCCGAGCGCATCTGCGTCGGCAAGCGGTCCGGCCGGCATTCGCTGCCGCAGGGGGAGATCAACGCGCTGATCGCCTTCCATGCCCGGCGCGGCAAGCGGGTGGTGCGGTTGAAGGGCGGCGACCCGATGGTGTTCGGCCGCGCCGGCGAGGAGATCGAGCATCTCGACAGCCTCGGCATTCCGGTTCGCGTCATTCCCGGCGTCACCGCGGCGCTCGGCTGCGCCGCCTCCGCCGGGCTGTCGCTGACGAAGCGCGGGGTGTCGCGCGCCGTCACCTTCGTCACCGCCCATGGCCGCGACGGCGAGCGGTTCGAACCGGACTGGGCGCGGCTGGCCGATCCGCAGGGCACGCTGGCGATCTATATGGGGCGCGAGCAGGCGCGCGCGGTCGGACAGGGGCTGACCGGGGCCGGGCTGCCCGCCGCGACGCCGGTGCTGGCGGTGGAAAACGGCTGCCGGCCCGACGAGCGCCGTTACTGGACGACGCTCGGCCGGATGGCGGAGCAGGGGGTGGCCGCCGGCAAGGGGCCGACCCTGCTGCTGGTGGGCGAGGCGCTACGCCCGCGCAATGCCGTCGATGACATGGTTGGGACGGCGGACCCCATTGACCTCCGCGCGCTCGGCGACCTCGCTGAGCGGCTCGATCACGACTGACATGGTGAAGACGGTGGCGTGCAGCAGGTTCGTCCCGTCCACCATCAGCCCGACATGGCCGGGGAAGAAGACGATGTCGCCGCGCCGATACTCGACGCCGCGACCGTCCTCGGACAGCCACGCCCCCAGCCGCCCGTCCTTGCGCTGCATGCCGCTGCTGTGGTGGGAGACCGTCCCGGCCGCCGCCATGGCGGTCAGCACCAGCCCGGAACAGTCGATGCCGAAGCTGCTGCGCCCGCCCCAGACATAGGGCGTCTCCAGGAAGCGCAGGGCGGTGGCGATGTGGTCGGTTGCAGGCGCGGCGTCCATCGGCTCCAGCCAGCCCGCGAACAGCCACAGCCCGTCGTCGGTGCCGACCCAGCCGTTTTCGGCGCGGCCGTCCAGCGTCACCAGCGACCCGAAGCTGAGCGTCGCCACCGGCGGCGCCCGGTGCGTCGGGCCGGGGTGCAGGTCGGCGCGCAGGGCCCGCACGCGGTGGGTGGGGTCCGCCGGCTCCCGGTGCGCGGTGCCCGGCGGCAGCCAGCCGACATGGCCGTCGAAGGCGTTCTCCGCCCGCAGCCAGCCGTCACGCTCCTCCAGAATGCGGAAGCGCTCGCCGCGGATCATCTCGCTGGTCTGGGCGATGCCGTCCTGCGGCTCTTCCAGCAGGACGGCGTGCGGGGCGGTCAGTTGGCGGATGGTCATGGGGACGGGCCGGATTTGGGGAAACCGGCTGGGACCTTAGCGCCGCCGCCGCGGTGGTGCGAGCGATAAAGCGTGTCCGTCATTTCGCCGGGATTTCCGTCATTTCGCCGGAAAACTCAAGCGCCACCGGCGCATTGCCCGGTTCTGCCCGGCTGTTCCAGCCGACATGCTTCGTGTGCGGGCCAAACCATCGGCATGGTCCGCCAACACGGGACATGGCTGAACAGAGGAGCGGGAGACCATGGCAACGATGAAGGTTCTGGTTCTGGGTGCCGGCAAGATCGGCTCGATGATCGGCACGCTGCTGTCGGAGACCGGCGATTTCGCCGTCACCATCGGCGACCGGGACGAGGCGCTGTTGTACCGTGCCGAACGGGCCGGGCTGCGGGTGACGCGCGTCGATGTCGAGGATCCGGCGTCTCTGCGCGCCGCCATGGCAGGCCAGCAGGCGGTGTTGAGCGCCTGCCCCTTCACCCTGACCCCCGCCATCGCCACCGCCGCCGTCGCGGCCGGCGCCCATTATCTCGACCTGACCGAGGATGTCGCCGCCACCCGCAAGGTGAAGATGCTGGCGGAGACCGCCGGCACGGCGCTGATCCCGCAATGCGGTCTGGCGCCGGGCTTCATCTCCATCGTCGGCCATGACCTCGCCCGCCGCTTCGACGAGCTGCACAATTTGCATCTCCGGGTCGGCGCGCTGCCGCAATACCCGACCAACGCCCTGAAATACAACCTGACCTGGAGCACCGACGGGCTGATCAACGAATACTGCAACCCGTGCGAGGCCATCGTCGATGGCCGCCCGCACGAGGTGATGCCGCTGGAGGGCGACGAGCGCTTCGCGCTGGACGGCGTCGATTACGAGGCCTTCAACACCTCGGGCGGGCTGGGCTCGCTGTGCGAGACGCTGGCCGGCAAGGTGCGGAACCTAGACTACAAGACGGTCCGCTACCCCGGTCACCGCGACATCGTCCGCCTGCTGATCCGCGACCTGCGGCTGGGCGAGCGGCGCCATCTGCTGAAGGACGTGCTGGAGACCGCGGTGCCGCTGACCCTGCAGGACGTGGTTCTGGTGCTGGCGACCGCCACCGGCATGCAGGACGGCGAGCTGCGGCAGGAAACCTTCGCCACCAAGATCTACAGCAAGCCGATCGCCGGCCGGACCTGGAGCGCCATCCAGGTCACCACCGCCGCCGGCATCTGCGCCGTGCTGGATCTGCTGCGCGAGGGCTCCATCCCTCAGGCCGGCTTCATCCGGCAGGAACAGGTGCCGCTGGACGCCTTCCTGAACAACCGCTTCGGTCGGCATTACAAGGGGTGAGGCGATAAGGCGGGGCCATCCCGGGAATCCTCGCCATGCATCCCCCGCCCCCTCTCTAACTTTCAGGCCGCCCGCATTTCCCCGACCAGCCCGTCGACCTGACCGGCCAGCGTCCGCAGCTGCTCCTGCACGGTGGAGGAGGCCGACAGCACGCGGTTGGCCGACTCCCCCGACTCCCGTGCCGCGTCGGCGACGCTGTCGATGTTGCCGCGGACATGCTGGGTGCTGTCCGCCGCCTCGCCGACATTGCGGGCGATCTCGCGGGTGGCGGCGCTCTGCTGCTCCACCGCGGCGGCGATGGTGGCGGCGATCTCGTTGACCTCGCGGATGGTGCCGGCGATGGAGCGGATGGCGTCGACCGCCTCCTGCGTCACCGACTGCATGGCGGCGATCTGGGCGGAGATGTCCTCCGTCGCCTTCGCCGTCTGGGTGGCAAGGCCCTTCACCTCCGACGCCACCACCGCGAAGCCCTTGCCGGCTTCGCCGGCCCGCGCCGCCTCGATGGTGGCGTTGAGCGCCAGCAGATTGGTCTGGCCGGCAATACTTTGGATCAGCCCGACGACCTCGCCGATGCGGCCGGCGGTCTGGGCCAGCCCCTCCACCGTGCGGTCGGTGCGCTCCGCCTCGTCCGCCGCCTTGCGGGCGATCTGGCTGGAGGCGTGGACCTGGGTGCCGATCTCCTGGATCGAGGCGGACAGCTCCTCCGTCGCGGCGGCGACCGCCTTGACGTTGCCCTCGGCCTGCTGGGAGCTGCCGGCGGCGGTCGTCGCCTCTCCGGCGGTCAGGTCGGCGCTGCGGCTCATCCGCTGGGCCATGTCCTGCATTTCGCCGGCCGCCTGGGAAACGCGGTCCAGCACGCCGCGGACGCTGCTCTCGAAATTCTCCGCCATCTCGACCATGGCGCGGCGGCGTTCGCCGGCGGCGCGGCCGCGTTCGGCCTCAGCCCGCGCGTTGGCGGCCTTCGCCTCGTTGGCGGTGTCGCGGAAGACCATCAGGGCGCGGGTCATGTCGCCGATCTCGTCGGCGCCGGCGGCGGGGATCGCCGCGTCGAGCCTGCCGGCGGCAATCGCCCGCATCGCCTCGGACAGCGCGCTGAGGCGCGCGACGATGTGGCGGCCGACCACCAGCCAGGCCAGGGCGGCGGCACCGATCAGGCTGCCGACCGCGAACAGGACCAGCATCTTGCGGCCGGCGGCGATGGTGTCGTCGGTGCCGGCGACCGCGGCCTTGGCCTCCTCCCGCATCGCGGCGATCTTGCGGTCCACCGTGGCGGCGAAGCGCTGGGCCAGCTGCCGGTTCTCGACGAGCATCCGCTCGGTGTCCGCCATCGCCGCGAGTTCGCCGCGGCGCAGCGCGATCACCCCCTCCTCGCCGCGGCCGAAGCCGATCAGCGCCTTCACCAGGGCGGCCAGAACCTCGGTGCCGGCGGCATTGTCGCCGGCCTGGGCGCGCAGCGTGCCGATCCGCTCGAACAGGGAGGAGGAGGCGGAGGAAAAGCGCTTTTCCAGCAGGTCGAGCCGGGCGGCGTCGGGGGCCTGCGACGCCTCGTTCAGGGCGCCGGTCAGGGCGGTGCCGTAGGTCGACAGCTCCAGGTTCGTGCGGAACTGCTCCAGCCCGCGGCCAAGCAGATCCTGCACCGCGTCCTGCACCTGGGACCGGATGTCGAAATTGGCGCGCTTGATGTCGCTCTGCACCTTGCGCAGCGGCGCGTTCAGCAGGGTGAGCAGCTGTGCCGCCTGCGTCCGGGCGACCGAAAGCCGGTCGGCAAGCTGACGGTCCGCAGTGCCGCCGCCGCTCCCGGTAGTGCTCCCGGTGCCGTCCAGCGCCGCGCGCCGCAGGTCGAAGACATTGTCCTTGCCGTAGCCGAACAGGAACAGCGCATCGATCTTGGCGGAGGCGTCGGCGGGCAGCCGGTCGCCCAGCGTGCCGAGCGTGGCCGTCACCTGGGACGAGGCCTCCAGAAAGGATTGCTGCTGCTCGCCGACGGTCTTGGCGTCCTGCGCCGCGCCGGAGCGGTTCATGGCGTCGAGCGCCCCGGCGATGCCGCCGCGCAGGTCGTAGAGCGCGATCATCGAGCGCACGGCGTCCGACAGCGCCCCCATCTCGCGGTCGGTGCCGCCGTCGAGCGCCATGCCCTTTTCCTGCAACGCCTGGCCCGACCCGTCGACCAGCGGCGCCAGCGTCTTCAGGAAGCCGTCATAGGTCTGGGCCAGCCGGACGGAAGCCGCCTCGCGCCGGTCGTGCAGGGACAGGCGCCGGGCAACGCCGTCGTTGATGCGGTCCAGCGTGCCGATCAGGGCATTGCCGGTTTCGCGCACCTCCGACAAAAGCGGGTCCTGCGGCCGGCGCCCGGCCAGCTCGTCCACCAGGGAGAGAAAACCGCGGGCGCGCTCCTGCGCCTCCGTCCGGAGACGCTCCCGCTCCTCCTGGCTGGCGGCGCCGTCCAGCATCGGGGCGGCCGAGGCGATGGCGCCGCTTTCGCCGGCCAGCCGGGTCGCCAGCTCCATCTCCGGCAGGCTGGTATCGGCGATCTGCGCCATCGGCCGCTCGACCGCCGAGAAGGACATCAGCCCGACGCCGCTGGCCGCCACCGTCATCGCCGCCATGCCGGCGAAGGCCAGCATCAGCTTCGCCCGCACGCCCAGCTGCAGGCCGGGGCGGCGTCCGGCGCCTGTACCGGACAAGTCGGGACCGGGCTGCGGGGCGGTGTGTTCGGCGGTGGTCATGGCGTCGGTGTCCCTTGGGGGCGGGTGTGGTCGCTGGTCGATCTGCACGAAACAAGGCCGGCACGAACTTGGCCGGGCGTCGGCAGCCTCTTGGAGGCCACAAGTCCGCATTGCGCGCAATCATGGCAATGCAAGCGTTGAGAAATGCTTGCGACCATCGGCCACACCGACCCTTGCATGCTTTTCGACAGGCTGAGCAGTCGTCAACTTCTTTTTCCGTGACCGAAAAAAGATAGTCACCACCCTTCCGCTATACGGAAGAGGTAGGCAAAATGGATGGGAAAATTCCACCCTCTTGAAACTCTGTTGCCCGCCGCCGGTGGCGCGCGGCCCGCGGTGCCGCGGGGCAGGCGCCGCCTGTCTTCCAATGCCCAAGCCCAAGCCCCGGCGCGAGCCTATGCGCAAGGATCATGGCCATAGCGGGCAGCACCAAAGCGATCCGGGCTATCGACCGACCCTATCCCTGTGCTTACCCCCACCGGTGAAAAAGCGATCACTTGGATAGCGGTGCGGCCATACCGATGCCGAGTGGAAGCACCGGGGTGGCGTGGCTAGCTTCAGACCAGCAAGTTTCCCCGAGGGAATTCGAGAATGTCGCAGGATGCCAGCCCGCCTTACGCCAATTCTTCCCGTGAGGGCTTTCAGGCCGCCGGGGGTCTCGGACGTCCGCCCTCCGCCGGTGGCGCCGACGACGAAACGATCGCCGGCATCCGCTCCGTCCTGGCGGAGTGCGGCGGGCTGGCGGTCGATGCCGGAACGCTCGCCATCGACGACGACCTCTACGCCGCCGGCCTGACCTCGCACGGCTGTGTCGGCCTGATGCTGGGGCTGGAGGAGCAGTTCGACGTCGAGTTTCCGGAAAAGCTGCTGAACCGCCGCACCTTCGAGAGCATCGCCGCCATCCGTGATGCGGTGCGCGGCCTGGTCGGCGGGGGCGAGGCGTGACCGCGGCCCTGGCCGGCTTGGCCGAGCTGAACCCAGCCTCGGTCCCAGCCCAAGCCAACATCGCGGCCCGCGCGCGCACCATCGGCGCCGAGATCGCCGCGCGCCACGCCGCCGCCGTCGACCGCGACGGCCGCTTCCCCAGCGAGGCCTTCGACTCCCTGCGCGAGCAGAAGCTGCTCGGCGTCATGATCCCGGCGGAGCTCGGCGGCGGCGGCGCATCGCTGTTCGATGTGGCCGCGGCCTGCCATGCCCTGGCCCGCGGCTGTGCCGCCACCGGCATGATCTACGCCATGCACCAGATCCAGATCGCCTGTCTGGTCAACCATGGCAGCAACGGCTGGCACCGCGGCCTGATGGAGCGCATCGCCGCCGAACAGCTCCTGCTCGGTTCCGCCACGACGGAGAAGGAGACCGGCGGCGACATCCGCAACAGCGTCTGCGCCGTGCAGGCGGATCCGACGGACGGCAACGGCTTCACCCTGGCGAAGAACGCGTCGGTCATCTCCTACGGCGACCAGTCGGACGTGATCCTGGTCACCGCCCGGCGCAACCCCGACGCCCCGTCGTCGGATCAGGTGCTGGCGGTGGTGACCAAGGACGACTACCGGCTGGAGAAGACCAGCCTCTGGGACGCGATGGGCATGCGCGGCACCTGCTCCGACGGCTACCGGCTGGAGGCGGCGGGCGTCATCGACCAGATCCTGCCGCTGCCCTACGCCGACCTGTCGGCCCAGACCATGCTGCCGGTCACCCACATCCTGTGGAGCAGCACCTGGCTCGGCATCGCCGCCGACGCCGTCAGCCGGGCCCGCGCCTATGTCCGCTCGGAGGCCAAGCGCAAGCCCGGCACCACCCCGGCGTCCGCCGTGCGGCTGGCCGAGGCGACCGCCAAGCTCCAGCAGATGAAGGCCGTCATCCTGGCCGCCATCCGCCAGTACGAGTTGGCCTGCGGCTCGCCCGAGCGGCTGACCAGCCTCTCCTTCGCCACCGCCATGGGCACGCTGAAGGTGACCACCTCGGAACTGGTGCGCGAGGTGGTGGAGGCGGCGATCCGCACCTGCGGCCTCGCCGGCTACCGCAACGACACCCCCTACAGCCTGGGCCGCCACCTGCGCGACGCCCATTCCGCCGCCCTCATGATCGGCAACGACCGCATCATGTCGCACATCTCCACACAGCTGCTCGTCCAGCGCGACGGGTCGGGGGCCTTCGAATGAACATGGTCGACATCACGGCCGCCCAGTCCGCCTATCGCGACGAGCTGGTGGAGTCGGGCCTGCTGATCCCCACCGGGGTGGACGGTCTCTATGGCCGCAGCGGCGTCTTCGAAGATGTGGTGGAGCGCTTCGACGCGCTGGTCACCCGTTGGGGCGGCCAGGACGGGGCGGAGGTGATGCGCTTCCCGCCGGCCCTGAACCGCCAGTATTTCGAGGAAAGCGAGTATCTGAAGAGCTTCCCCCATCTGGCCGGCACCATCCACAGCTTCGGCGGCGACGAGAAGGCGCACCGCAGCCTGCTGCGCCGGCTGGAGGAGGGACAGGACTGGACCGAGGATCAGGTCGCGACCGACGTGGTGATGACGCCGGCCGCCTGCTACCCGGTCTATCCGACCATCGCGCGGCGCGGCCCGCTGCCCGGCGAGGGCAAGCTGATCGACGTCTTCTCCTACTGCTTCCGGCATGAGCCCTCCATCGACCCCGCCCGCATGCAGCTGTTCCGCATGCGCGAATACATCCGCATCGGCACCCCCGATCAGGTGGTGGAGTTCCGCGAGCTGTGGCTGGAGCGCGGGCGCGCGATGATGGGCTCGCTGGAGGTGCCGCTCGACGTCGATGTCGCCAACGACCCCTTCTTCGGCCGGGCCGGCACCATGCTGTCGAACAGCCAGCGCGAGCAGAAGCTGAAGTTCGAGCTGCTGATCCCGATCACCAGCACCGAGAAGCCGACGGCCTGCCTCAGCTTCAACTACCACCAGGACCATTTCGGCCATCTGTGGGACATCCACACCGCCGACGGCGACGTCGCCCACACCGCCTGCGTCGGCTTCGGCATGGAGCGCGTGGCGCTGGCGCTGTTCCGCCACCATGGCTTCGACACGGCGCAGTGGCCGGCGTCGGTGCGCAAGGTCCTGTGGGGGTAACCGGCACCATGTGGACGCAGCGCCACCCCGACGGCTACGACCGGCATCCCCTGCATCAGGGGGAGCGGATATGGCCGGAGACCAACTGCTACGTCGATCTGTGGATCGAGGCGCTGCACGCCCGCGGACTGGAACCGCGGGCGATGCTGGGCTTCACCGTCACCCAGGATTTCGAAGGCGACCAGTTCACCTTCTTCAAGGTGCCGCTGGAGGATCTGGAGACGTTGTACCGCCTGCGCGTGCAGGAGCTGGCGATCTACGACAGCGTCGAAGCCCATGTGGCCGAGCAGCTGCGGCGCAGTCCCGATGGTGGTCTGGTGCTGGTGGAGGTCGACGGCTTCCACCTGCCGGACACCCGCGGCACCTCCTACGGCACCACCCATGTGAAGACGACGGTCGGCATCGTCCGCATCGATCCGGCCGCCGGCACGATGGATTATTTCCACAATGCCGGCTTCTACCGGCTCGACGGTGCCGACTACCAGGGCGTCGCCGCCGCGGCGGACGGGCCGCTCTTCCCCTATGTCGAGTTCGTGAAGCCCGGCGGGACGGCGCTGGAGGGCGGGGCGCTGGTCACCGCGTCGCTCGATCTGCTGCGCCGCCATCTCGCCCGCCGTCCCGCCGGCAACCCGGTGACGGCCTACCGCGCCGCCTTCCCCGAACATCTCGACCGGCTGCTCGCCCGGCCGATGGAGTATTTCCACCTCTACGCCTTCAACCTGCTGCGCCAGCTCGGCGCGAATTTCGAACTGCTGGGCGCCCATCTCCGCTGGCTCGACGGCCCTGCGGACGCGGTGGAGGCCTGCCAGTCCATCGCCGAGGGCGCCAAGGCGATGCAGTTCCAGCTGGCCCGCACCGTCGCCCGGCGCAAGGCGCCCGACCTGACCGACAGCTTCGACCGGCTGGAGCGCGGTTACGACACCGTCATGGGCAGTCTGGCCCGCCGGTACGGGTGAGCGGCGATGGCCCTAATCCGAGCGGTCACGGGACAGCGGCGGACCCTTCTGGATCGGGGATGGACTCTGACCGTCTCGGCGCCCGGCGATAACCTCCCTCTCCCGCCCCGGGAGAGGGAAGGGGCCCATGCGCAGCATGGGAAGGGTGAGGGGTTAGGCACGAAGCCATGCGGTTCGGGGCCATGCGGTTCGGGACTCTTGGATCACCCCTCACCCTCCCCACTTCGTGGGTCCCCTCCCTCTCCCGGAGCGGGAGAGGGAGCTATTGGGGAGGGCATCCCCGCCCCGGTTCCCGGCACCGCCGCTGAGGCGCTCCAGGCCGCCGGCCTGTGGTCGGCGGAGGACCCCGCGCCGCTGCATGACAAGGATGTCGTCTACCGCACCCGGCTGACCGGCCATGGTCCCCATGTCCTGCGCTTCCACGGCCTCGCCACCATCGCGGAGGTGCGGCTGGACGGCGAGCGTATCCTGACCTCCGACAGCATGTATCTGGCCCATGAGGTGCCGGTGACGCTGACCGGCGAGGCGGAGCTGTCCATCCGCTTCCACGCCCTGCACCCGGTGCTGGCGGCGAAGAAGGGACGCGCCCGCTGGCGTCCCAAGCTGGCCGAGCCGGCGGGGCTGCGCTTCGTCCGCACCACCCTGCTGGGCCACATGCCGGGCTGGTGCCCGCCGATCCATGCCGTTGGTCCCTTCCGCCCGGTGGAGCTGGTGGAGGACACCGGCCCGTGCCGTGTCGTCGCCGCCGACCTGCGCAGCGGCTATGACGGGCAGGACGGACATCTGTCGCTTCGCCTGACGGTGGAGGGCGCTGCGCCCGGCACCTCCGGGTCGGTCGAGGTCGCCGGCCGCACGGCGCCGCTCGTCTTCGACGGGGTGGACGGCTTCACCGCCGACCTGACCCTGCCGGGCGTCGAGCCCTGGTGGCCGCACACCCATGGCGAGCCGGTCCTGTACGGCGTCGCCGCCCGGATTGGATCGGTCGAAATCGATCTCGGCCGTGTCGGCTTCCGCTCGCTCGCCGTCGACCGCGGGGCGGACGGCACCGGCTTCGCGCTGCTGGTGAACGGCGAGCGCGTGTTCTGCCGGGGCGGCTGCTGGGTGCCGGTCGATCTGGTCGGGCTGTCGTCCGACCGTGCCGCCTACGAGCCGGAACTGCGCCGGATG
This sequence comes from Azospirillum palustre, assembly GCF_002573965.1. Classification (NCBI taxonomy): domain Bacteria; kingdom Pseudomonadati; phylum Pseudomonadota; class Alphaproteobacteria; order Rhodospirillales; family Azospirillaceae; genus Azospirillum; species Azospirillum palustre. The sequence continues at coordinate 515,174 of NZ_PDKW01000038.1, forward strand.
CGCGAAGCCGGCGCCAACATGGTCCGCGTCGGCGGCACCATGCTCTATGAGGGCGACGCCTTCTTCGAGCTGTGCGACGAGTTGGGCCTGCTGGTCTGGCAGGACGCCATGTTCGCCAATTTCGACTATCCGACCGACGCCGCCTTCCTCGACAGCGTGCGGGCGGAGATCGCCCAGCTGCTCGACCGCACCCAAACCTCGCCGTCGCTGGCGGTGCTCTGCGGCGGCAGCGAGATGGAACAGCAGGCGGCCATGCTGGGCCTGCCCCGCGCCTCCTGGGTCCAGCCGGCGCTGGGCGCGGTCATCGCGGAAGAAACCACGGCCCGGCGCCCCGACCTGATCCAGGTTCCGAACTCCCCCAGCGGCGGGCCGCTGCCCTTCATCGCCAATGCCGGGGTGAGCCATTATTACGGCGTCGGCGCCTACATGAAGCCGCTGGAGGATGCCCGCAGGGCCGGCGTGCGCTTCGCCAGCGAATGCCTCGCCTTCGCCAACTTGGCCGAGGACGATCCGCTCGGCGTCCCGGCACTCCACCATCCGCGCTGGAAGCAGCGGGTGCCGCGCGACCCCGGCGCCTCCTGGGACTTCGAGGATGTGCGCGAGCATTATCTGGAGACGCTTTACGCCGTCGATCCGCGCCGCCTGCGCTACGAGGATCCCGACCGCTACCGCCGCCTGTCGCGTGCGGTGACCGGCGAGGTGATGCAGGCGGTGTTCGACGAGTGGCGGCGCGCCGGCTCCTCCTGCGCCGGCGGGCTGGTCTGGCAGTGGCGCGACCCTTGGGCCGGTGCCGGCTGGGGCGCCGGCTGGGGCGTGATCGCCGCCGACGGCACGCCGAAACCGGCTTGGTACGCGCTGAAGCGCGCCTTCCGCCCGCTGCGGGTGATCCTGACCGACGAGGGCGTCAACGGGCTGGCCGTGCATCTGGTCAACGACGCCGCCCGCCCGGTGGAGGCTCTGCTGCGGCTGACCGCTTGGCGGGACGGGGCGGTCCCGGTCCTGAAGGCGGAGCGTCCGGTGACTATTCCGGCGAGGGGTGCGGTGGCGCTGGCCGCCGCCGAGATGTCCGACCGCTTTTTTGACACGACCTACGCCTACAGGTTTGGGCCTATCTCGCACGATGTGGTCACGGCGCAGGTGCTGCTGGCCGAAAGGGACGCGGAACCAATTGACGAGTCTCATTATTTTCCAAAGGGACGCGCGCTGCCGCGCGCCGACCTGGGGTTGACGGCGGTGGTGGAGTGCCAAGGCGACGAGTGGGCATTGCGGCTGGCGACAGGACGGTTCGCCTGTTCGGTGCATGTCGAGGACGAACGGTTCCAGGCGGATGACGGCTGGTTCCATCTCGCCCCCGGCGTCGAGCGGGTGGTCCGTCTGCGGCCGCGGGCCGGTTCGCAGGGTGGTTCAGGGGTTGGGGTTACGGACGGGACGGCATCGGCCGGACGGATGGTGCCAGACGGCGAGGTCCATGCGCTGAACGCGCTGGCGCCCGTCCGCTACAGGGGGAACGCATGAAGCCGACACCGGTGGTGTTCGAGGGTTGTTTCGGATGGCTGCACCCGGCCGAGGGGCTGCGCGGGGTGGTCCTCTGCGGTCCCTACGGGTACGAGGAGCTGTGCGCCCACCGCGCCTGGAAGAGCTTCGCCGAAAGTCTGGCGTCCGCCGGGCTGCCGACGCTGCGGTTCGACTATCCCGGCTCCGGCGATTCGGCCGGCGACGACGGCGAGCCCGACCGGGTGCGTGCCTGGCTCGACGGCGTCAAGGCGGCGGTCCGCCGCCTGCGCGAGGACACCGGCGTCACCGACGTGACCCTGGTCGGCTTCCGCATGGGCGCGCTGCTCGCCACCGCCGCCGCGCTGGAGATGGCGGCGGACGGGCAGGGCATCGACAGGCTGGTCCTGCTGTCGCCGATCACCTCGGGCCGCAAGGCGGTCCGCGAAATGCAGACGCTGTCCTCCATCGTGCTGCGTCCGGTCTGCAACCCGGAACCGCCGGAACGCTCCTCCTGGCTGAACGTCATCGGCATGCCGCTGACGCCGGAAACCGCGCTGACGCTGGGCGGCCTCAACCCCTGCGACGCGCCGGCCCTGCCGGCGCCGCGCATCCTGATCGCCGACCGGCCGGAGGGGAAGACCCCGGTGAAGCTGGCCGCCCGCTGGCGCACGCTGGGTGCGATGGCGGAGCCGATGGGCGTCAGCGGCATGATGGAGCTGACCCAGCAGCCGCAGCGCGCCCAGGCCGCCGCCGCGTTCGAGCCGGTGCTGCGCTGGATCGTCGCCGCCGCCCCGGTCGCCCCCGGCGCCACCCCGCCGCCGGACCGCCCGGCCGGGCTGATGATGCCGACCGCGGTCGAACGCCCGATCTTCTTCGGCAGCGCGCCGGAGCTGTTCGGCATCTATTGCACGCCGGTCCTGGCCGATCCGGCCGGCAACCGGCCGGCCATCCTGTTCCTGAACAGCGGCGCCACCCACCATGTCGGCTCCGGCCGAGCCACGGTGGTGCAGGCGCGGCGGCTGGCGGCGCGCGGCTATGCCTCGCTGCGCATCGACGCTGCCGGCATCGGCGACAGCCCCGACCGTCCCGGCTTCCCCGACAACCTGCTCTACAACAAGGAGGTGATGGGCGACGTCCGCGCCGCCCTCAACTGGCTGGAGGAGCAGGGGCACGAGCGCATCGTCGTCATCGGCCTGTGCGCCGGCGGCACGCCTGCGCTGCATGCCGGCCTGGGCGACGACCGCGTCGTCGGCCAGATCGTCTTGAACCCCGGCCGCTTCGAGATGGGCGGCGGCATCGCCGTGTCGGAGCTGATGCGGACGGTCGCCTTCCGCTCCACCAAGGAATATCTGATCGAGGCGCTGAAGCCTGCCCGGCTGCGCGCCAGCTTCCGCAAGCCCGCCCGCCTGACGGGGCTGGCCAGGCGTCTTGCCGGGCGTTTCGTCCGCAAGGTGCTTCTCCGCACCGGCCTGACCCGCCACGCGCTGCGCATGTTCCGCCGCCTGTCGGCGGAAGGCCGGCGGGTGCTGGTGGTCTACAGCAGCGGCGACATGACGCTGGCCGAGTTCTACCTGCATCTGGGCGAGGGTGGCCGCGCGCTCGACGGCCTGTCCGGCATCGAGGTGGCCTATCTCGACCGTTCCGACCACAGCCTGACGGTGTGGGAGGCGCGCGACCGGCTGGACCGCATGATCGACCGCCATCTGGCCAATCTGGACAGCGCAGCGCAGGCGGACCCCGCCGCCTCGGACCTGACCGGCTGGGGCCTGGACCTGTCATCGGGAGGGCTGCCATCCGGGGGCCTGCCATCCGGCGAGCGGGTGGGGTAGGGCCCCCCTCCGGGACGGGCACGGGAGGCGTATTGACAGGGGCCCCGGTTGCGGCGGACCGTCTGCGGGATCGCCATGTCCCGCGGAGACCGTTCCGATGCACCGGATCGAGCTTTCGGACGTTCCGGCCGACTGTGCGCTGTATCGGCAGCTCCCGGCGGCGGACTTCCACGATTCCTACCGCTTTCCCGTTCCCGATCCGGGGCTGTCGGCGCTGGAACTCCTGATCCAGGTGCTGGCCGGCAGCCCGCCCTGGATCGAGCGGATGATGTGGCTGCGCAACAAGGCGGTCCGTCTGCTCGGCCTGAAGGATCTGGGCGCGCTCGGCGCCGTCGATCCCGCCAAGCCGGCCGGCTCCTACCGGCCAGGCGACCGGATCGGCATCTTCACGCTGGTTGAAAGCCGGGAGGACGAGGTGGTCGTCTGCGACCGCGACAGGCATCTCGACGTCTGGCTGTCAGTGCGCAAGCTCGCTTCCGACGGCGACCGCCATTGGGCGGCGGTCACAACGGTGGTGAGGACGAAGAACCGGCTCGGCAGGGCCTACATGCTGGTGGTCAAGCCGATGCACAGGATGATCGTCCCGGCCTCGCTGCGCAGCTATCTCGCCCGCAAGGCCGGGTGATCGTAACGCCTCTTACCCCAGCAGTTCCGCCAGCGACCGGGCCACCACCTGGGTCGCTTTGCGCAGGTCTTCCAGCACCAGCTTCTCGTCGGCGCGGTGGCCGTTGGCTTCCAGCAGGTCGCGCGGGCCGGCGCCGTAGAGGATGGTGGGGATGCCGGCCTCCGAATAATGGCGGGCGTCGGTGTAGAGCGGGATGCCGGTCTGCCCGACCGGAACGCCGAGAACCTCCTGCGCATGGGCGGCGAACAGCGCCGCCAGCCGCGGCGCGTCGCCGACCGAGCGGAAGGGGCGGGCCAGCAGGATGCGGCGGATGGAGACGCGGATGCCGTCCCGGCCGGCAGCGGCCCCCTCGATCAGCCCGCGCAGTTCGACCTCGACCTCCGCCGGGTTCTCTTCCGGGATCATGCGGCGGTCGAGGCGGAAGGTGACGCGGTCGGGCACCACGTTGGTGTTGATGCCGCCCTGGATCAGCCCGACCGTCAGCGACGGGTGGGTGATGCCGGCGACGCTCGACCGGCGCGTTGCCAGCTCCGGCCGGTGGGCATAGAGCGCGGTCAGGATGCCGGTCGCCGCCTCCAGCGCGTCATGGCCGGTGTCGGGGCGGGCGGCGTGGGCGGACTTGCCGTCGACCTGCACCTCCAGATGCAGGCAGCCATTGTGCCCGGTCACCACCGAATAGGCGAAGCTGGCCGACACCGCGTAATCCGGCTTGGAAATCCCCTGGTCGAGCAGCCATTTCGGCCCGATCTCGCCGCCGGCCTCCTCGTCATAGGTCAGGTGCAGCTCGACCGTGCCCTTCAGCGCAGCCTTGGACTCCATCAGCGCCCGAAGCGCGAAGGCGTAGCTGGCGAAGTCCGACTTCGACACCGCGACGCCGCGGCCATACATCACGCCGTCGCGGATCTCCGCGCCATAGGGATCGCTCGACCAGCCTTCTCCCGGCGGCACCACGTCGCCGTGGGCGTTCAGCGCCACCGTGGGCCCGTCCCCGAAGCGGTGGCGGATCACCAGATTGGTGGCGCTGATCATGCCGTTGGCCCGCACCAGTTCGGCCGGCACCGGGTGGCGCTCCACCGTGAAGCCCATCGCCTCCAGCAGCTCGGCGGCGCGGACGGCGTGGGGGGCGCAGTCGCCCGCCGGGTTGTCGGACGGCACCTTCACCAGCTCCGCCAGGAAACGGACCTCTTCGTCGAAGCGGGCGTTCACCGCCTCATCCAGCGTGTTGGCCAGAGTGGCGGCGAGGGAGGGGGACAGGTCGGTCATGGCAGGCGGTCCGTCACGGGATGGAGGTTGCGGGCTGGAAATTCTCGACGAAGCGGGCGAGCACGCGGGCGCCGGCCTCGGCGTCGGCGGCGGTGATGCGTTCGGCCGGGTTGTGCGAGATGCCGCGTTCGCAGCGCACGAACAGCATGGCGATGTCGGTCAGCGCCGCCACCGCCATCGCGTCGTGGCCGGCGCCGCTCGGCAGCTCCGGCGCGTCCAGCCCCTCGGCCTCGGCGGCGGCGGCGACCTGCGCCATCAGCGCCGGGTGGCAGGCGACGGCCGGGCTTTCATGCAGGGTCTCGAAGCCGATGGCGACGCCGCGGGCGTCGGCGATGGCCTCCAGCCGGGCGCGCACCGCGCCGACCCGCTCCAGCCGCAGGGGATCGCGGTCGGCGCGCAGGTCGATGGTGAAGCGGACCTTGCCGGCGATGACGTTGGTGGCGCCGGGCGACGCCTCGATCCGGCCGACGGTGCCGACCAGCCGCTCCTGCCCGGAGCACAGCTGCTCCACCGCCAGGATCATCTCGGCCGAGGCCGCCAGCGCGTCGCGGCGCAGCGTCATCGGCACGGTGCCGGCATGGCCGGCCATGCCCTCCACCGTCACCGCGAGCCGGGTGGCGCCGGCGATGGCGGTGACCACGCCGACCGGCCGGCCCAGCGCCTCCAGCACCGGCCCCTGTTCGATGTGCAGCTCGGCATAGGCCAGCACGTCGTCAGCCTTGTAGGCGGCGGTGGCCCAGGCGGCGGGGTCGAGCCCGAAGGCGGTCAGGGCGTCGGCCAGCCGCGTTCCGGCGGCGTCGCGGCTGTCCAGCACCGCCGGGTCGAAGGTGCCGGCGATGGCGCGGCTGCCGATCAGGGTGGACTGGAAGCGCGTGCCCTCCTCGTCGCCGAAACCGATCACCTCGACGGCGAAGGGCAGGCGCCGGCCGCGGGCGTGCAGGTCGGCGACCACGGCGATGCCGCTCAGCACCCCCAGCATGCCGTCATAGCGCCCGGCATCGCGCACGGTGTCGAGGTGCGAGCCGATCAGCAGGGCCGGCAGCCCCGGCCGCTCGCCGTCGTAGCGGCCGACGATGTTGCCGACCGCGTCCTCGCGCACGCCCATCCCGGCCTCGCGCATCCAGCCGGCGACGAGGTCGTTGGCGCGGCGGTGTTCCGGTGTCAGATAGAGGCGCGACAGCCGCCCCTCCTCCGCGCTGATCGCCGCGAGCGCGTCGATGCGGTCGAGAAGGGCCGCTCCTGACAACGGGGATTGGGCCAGCGGAGAGTCGGACGGCAGGGGATCGGGCATCGACGGTTCCGAAATGCGCTGAGGAAGCGGGACGATGGAATCAGGACGATGGAAGCGGTTATACGCCCAAGCAGCACGCCCGCCCTAGCCCCCGGCCGGCGAAGACAGTTTCAAAGAATCCCGGAAAGGCGCGGCCCCGGCACCGTCCGCTCGTGCCGCAGCGCAAAAAGACAGGCGGGAATGCGTTGGTGGTGCCGAATAATGTCTACCACCCTCTGGAAGCCTCGGGCAGACTTCGTAGATGAGAATGAACAAAAGCACTGGATGACGGCGCGTATTTGCTGCAACCGCGAAAGAAACAGCTGAGGGGAGGTGCGTCCATGACGTCTTTCGATCCCGACATGCCTTTCGAGAACGCAACGCCGATTGGCCGGCCGGGTGCCGGCCTGTGGTTCAACAACCGGACCGAGCTGGTCCAGGCCCGCACGCTGGCGGGGTGGATCACGCTGCTGGCGGAGGACCGCGAGCTGGACGACCGCCAGCTGGCCGTCGCCACCGGGCTCGACATCGAGGATGTGCGCGCCGTGCGCGAGGGGGCCGTGGCGATGCTGCCGCCCCGGCTGCTGAACCGGGCGCTCGCCCGGCTGGAGGGCCGGAACGACGAAGGGCGGCTGCAATAGCTGCAAACCGCCCTTCGCGAAACCGATGCGCCGTGGCGTCGCGTCAGGCGACGGACAGGACATCCACATACATGTTGGCCGGGGCCGACAGGTGGATGCGGTACAGCATGCCGGACTGGTCGACGATGATGTCGGCGACCGGGTTCTTGGTCGACAGGTCGGTGACCGCGGCGCGCACGTTGCGCGGCAGCTGGTCCAGTTCGACGTCGCGGTAGCCGGACTTGTCGGAAAGCTTGATGGTCTTGTTGCCCATGATGGCAGCTGCTCTGTTCCAGAAGGCTTGAGAGGGGATACTCGATTGGCCGCGGGACAATGGTCCCCGGCGGTTAACCAACGGTTAAGCAGTCTCTCCGGCTCTCCGCCTCTGGCGCAGGGCAGCAGCGCATGCGGTGCAGGGGGGCGAACGCCCCCCGGCAAGCTCTTGATTCAACGGCGGTCGCGCCCGTCGTGGCCAGCCATGGCGTCTCCGTGCCGCAGGGTGTCGTCTTCCGGCAGCGGCTGCTTGCCCAGCACCACGGAGCTGTTGTCGAGCGCCGCCACCATCGCGTCCCGTGCCGGGGCGCCGGGGCCGGTCACGCTGCCCTCGCCCTGCGGGGCCGCCGGCTCGACCCGTTCGCCGATGCCGGCGGAGGTTGCCCCGCCCGGCGCGGTCCGGCCGGCGACGCGCAGGTCGTTCTGGACATGGCCGACGCCCGACACGCTTTCGGCGATGTCCTCCGCCCGGCGGCGCGCGGCGCGGTCGCCGACAGTGCCGGACAGCGTCACCTCGCCGCTCTCCACCCGCACGCCGATGTCGGAGGCGTCGATGTGGTGGTCGTCGGTCAGGCGCTCGTTGATGTCCTCCAGGATGCGCTCGTCGGAGCGGCGGTAGTTGCGCGGGCCGACGCCGCGATAGCGGGCCTGCGGGCTCATCTTGACGAACTCTTCGCTCCAGGGATGGCGGTGCATGGCGGCCTCCGTCTCGTTGATGTCAGACTCCTTTGCCCTTCAACAAAAGTTGCGCCCGCGGCGTTCCGGCGCGTGAGCCCGGCGCGCCCGGAAGGTCAGCCCTGCGGGGTGAAAGGGGATGGCGCGCGAATCCGCCGCAACCTTGGCCGCGCCCGGCTGTTCGGTCCGAAAAGCTTTCGGTCGAGGTGCGTGCCATGAAACATTCGGACTCGAACGTCGCCCTCTGGGCGATGGTCATCCTGCTGGCGGTTCTGGGGCTGGGGGCGCTGGGCGGCGGCCTCTGGCTGATCCTGCTGGGCGGTTCCTGGTATTACGCCGTCGCCGGCCTGCTGTTCCTCGCCACCGCCGCCCTGCTGGCGAAGCGGTCGCCGGCGGCCCTGTCGGTCTATGCGCTGCTGGTGATCGGCACGCTGATCTGGGCCTTGTGGGAGGTCGGGCTGGACTGGTGGCCGCTGTCGGCGCGCGGCGACGTGATCGCAGTGGTGGGATTCCTGTTGCTGCTGCCCTGGGTCACCCGCCGCCTGGGCGAGCGCCAGCCGATGGCCGGCGCACCGGCGCCCGGGGCCTATCCGGTCGGCGTCTTCCGCGGCACCGGCCTGCCGCTGACCGCCGCGCTGGCCGTCGTGCTGCTGGTCGCCGTCGCCTCCTGGTTCACCGACCTGCACCGCATCGACGGCACCGTTCCGGCGCGCCAGCAGACCGCCTCCGCCGCGGCTCCGGCTGGCGGCACTGGTCCGGTGGTCCCGGACGGGGAATGGCAGGCCTATGGCCGCACCGGCTTCGGCCAGCGTTATTCGCCGCTGACCGGCATCACGCCGGAGAATGCGGACAAGCTCCAGGTCGCCTGGAGCTATGAGACCGGCGACCGGCGCGGCCAGCCCGGCGATCCGAAGGAAACCACCTTCGAGGTGACGCCGCTGAAGATCGGCAACCGGCTGTTCCTGTGCTCGCCGCACCAGCATGTCATCGCGCTCGACGCCACCACCGGCAAGGAGGTCTGGCGCCGCGACCTGCAGATCGACCCCAAGCAGCTGGCCTTGCAGCACCTGACCTGCCGCGGCCTGTCCTACCGCCCGGCGCCGCAGGCCGCGACTGCCACGGCATCCACCCCGGCGGCCGGCGGCGCCTGCGCCGCCCGGCTGTTCATGCCGACCGCCGACGGCCGTCTGGTGGCGCTGAACCCGGAGGACGGATCGATCTGCACCGGCTTCGGCGAGAACGGGCAGGTCAACCTGTGGGCCAACATGCCCAACGTCCAACCCGGCGCCTATTATTCGACCTCGCCGCCGGTGGTCACCGCGAAGCTGATCGTCGTCGGCGGCACGGTGCTGGACAATGTTTCGACCAGGGAGCAGTCGGGCGTCGTCCGCGCCTTCGACGCTGACAGCGGCCGGCTGGTGTGGAACTGGGATTCGGCGAAGCCGGACCGGACGGCGCCGATTGCCGACGGTCAGACCTACACCGTCAATTCGCCCAACAGCTGGTCGATCGCCAGCGTCGACGAGGCGCTGGGCATGGTCTATCTGCCGCTGGGCAACCAGCCGCCCGACCAGTTCGGCGGCAACCGCAGCCCGGAGGTGGAGCGCTTCTCCTCCTCCGTCGTGGCGCTCGATCTGGCGACGGGGCAGGTGCGCTGGGTCTTCCAGACCGTGCATCACGACCTGTGGGACTATGACGTGCCGGCGCAGCCCAGCCTGATCGATTTGACCGTCAACGGCCAGACCGTCCCGGCCCTGGTCCAGCCGACCAAGCAGGGCGAGCTGTTCGTGCTCGACCGCCGCACCGGTCAGCCGGTGCTGCCGGTGACCGAGACGCCGGCGCCGCAGGGGGCCGCGGAGGGCGACCATGCCGCCCCGACCCAGCCGGTCTCGGCCCTGTCCTACGACCCGCCGCCGCTGAGCGGGGCCGACATGTGGGGGGCGACGATGTTCGACCAGCTCGCCTGCCGCATCGCGCTGAAGCGCCTGCGCTACGACGGCCGCTTCACCCCGCCGTCGCTCCAGGGCTCGCTGATCTATCCCGGCAATTTCGGCGTCTTCAACTGGGGCAGCGTCGCCGTCGATCCCCAGCGGCAGGTCGCCTTCACCACCCCGACCTACCTCGCCTTCGTCTCGCAGCTGGTGCCGCGCCAGAACGACACCGACCTCTATGTCCAGGGCGGCGAGCGGCCGCAATACAGCCTGCCGGCGCTGAACGAGAATTTCGGCGCGCCCTATGCGATCAAGCTCGGCCCCTTCGTCTCGGTGCTCGGGCTGCCCTGTCAGGCGCCGCCCTGGGGCTATGTCGCCGCCGCCGACCTGACGACCGGCAAATTGGTGTGGAAGCACAAGAACGGCACCACCCGCGACGCCTCGCCGGTGCCGCTGCCGTTGCGCATGGGCGTGCCCAATCTGGGCGGCCCGGTCATGACCGCGGGCGGCGTCGCCTTCCTGTCGGGCACCATTGACTATTATGTGCGTGCCTACGACGTTTCCACCGGCAGGCAGCTGTGGGAGAGCCGCCTGCCTGCCGGCGGTCAGGCGACGCCGATGACCTACCAGGGCGAGGACGGCCGGCAATATGTGCTGGTGGTGGCTGGCGGGCACGGCTCGCTGGGGACCAAGGGGGGCGATTCGGTGATCGCCTACGCGCTGCCGAAGTGACCTGTCCTCGACCGCCGGACCCTGCAACTCAACCGATCCCGGGAGGGCCTTCCTTGACCATCGTCGTCCATCATCTCAACAACAGCCGGTCGCAGCGGATCCTGTGGCTGCTGGAGGAGCTGGAGCTTCCCTATGAACTCCGCTTCTACCAGCGCGACAAGGTGACCAATCTGGCGCCGCCGGAGCTGAAGGCGGTGCATCCGCTGGGGAAATCCCCGGTTCTGGACATCGACGGACGGATCGTCATGGAGTCCGGCGCCATCGTCCAGCATCTGTGCGAGCGTGCCGGCCGTTTCCTGCCGCCAGCCGGATCGGACGACGCGCTGCGCCATCTCCAGCTGATGCATTTCGCCGAAGGCTCGGTGATGACCCCGGTGCTGCTCGACCTCTATGTCGGGCGGCTGGGCGAGGCGGGCGCGCGGCTGCATCCCCGCATCCAGGAGCAGCTGGCCAGCCATTTCGACTATCTGGAGTCCGAGCTTCGCCCGTCCGGCCATTTCGTCGGCGACAGCCTGACCGGCGCCGACATCATGCTCAGCTTCCCGATCGAGATTGCGATGATGAAGGGCAACCGCAGCCGCTGGCCGAAGCTCGCCGCCTTCGTCGACGCCATGCACGCCCGTCCGGCATGGCAGCGCGCGCTGGCCAAAGGTGGCGCCTACTTCAAGTAAGCGCCAATGAAAAGGCCCGCTCCGGTCTCCCGGGGCGGGCCTTTTTCACAAAACCGGCAATCCTCAGCGGGTCGGCACCGGAGGCGTCTGCGAATAGTCGTAGAAGCCGCGGCCGTACTTCTTGCCGATCCAGCCGGCCTCGACATACTTCACCAGCAACGGGCAGGGGCGGTACTTGCTGTCGGCAAGGCCCTCGTACAGCACCTGCATCACCGCCAGACAGGTGTCCAGCCCGATGAAGTCGGCCAGCTCCAGCGGGCCCATCGGGTGGTTGGCGCCCAGCTTCAGCGCGGTGTCGATGGCATCGACGCCGCCGACGCCCTCATACAGCGTGTAGACGGCCTCGTTGATCATCGGCAGCAGGATGCGGTTGACGATGAAGGCCGGGAAATCCTCCGCCACCGCGGCGGTCTTGCCGATGGCGAGCGTCAGTTCCTTGATGGCCTCGAAGGTCGGCTCGTCGGTCGCGATGCCGCGGATCAGCTCGACCAGCTGCATCACCGGCACCGGGTTCATGAAGTGCATGCCCATGAACTTGGCCGGACGGTCGGTCGCCGCCGCCAGACGGGTGATCGAGATCGACGAGGTGTTCGTCGCGATCAGCGCTTCCGGCTTCAGGTGCGGGACCAGCTTCTTCAGGAGGTCGCGCTTCAGCGCCTCGTTCTCGGTCGCGGCCTCGACCACCAGATCGCAGTCGCCGAAGATCGACAGGTCGGTGCCGGTGACGATGCGGCTGAGAGCCGCCGTCTTGTCCGTCTCGCTCAGCTTGCCCTTCTGGATCTGCCGGTCGAAGTTGCGGGAGATGCCGGCGAGCGACTTTTCCAGCGCCGCTTCGCTGATGTCGGACAGGACGACGTCGTAGCCGGCCTGGGCGCAGACCTGGGTGATGCCGCTGCCCATCTGGCCGGCGCCGATGATGCCAATCTTCTTGATCGTGGTCATGGAGGCTGTCCCGCGAAGGATGTGGAGTGGTTGATCCGCCGCGGCGTCACCGGTTCCGTCCGGTGACACCGCGGCGGTCCGGATCAGCGCGCCTTATCCAAGCTTTTCCGTCAGCTCCGGCACGGCCTTGAAGAGGTCCGCGACGAGGCCGTAATCGGCGACCTGGAAGATGGGCGCTTCCTCATCCTCAGCTCCGGCACGGCCTTGAAGAGGTCCGCGACGAGGCCGTAATCGGCGACCTGGAAGATGGGCGCTTCCTCATCCTTGTTGATCGCGACGATGACCTTGCTGTCCTTCATGCCGGCCAGATGCTGGATCGCACCCGAGATGCCGACGGCGATGTACAGCTCCGGCGCCACGATCTTGCCGGTTTGCCCGACCTGATAGTCGTTCGGCACGAACCCCGCGTCCACGGCGGCGCG
>NZ_PDKW01000038.1:528020-528975 GCF_002573965.1 Azospirillum palustre
AGCTCCGGCGCCACGATCTTGCCGGTTTGCCCGACCTGATAGTCGTTCGGCACGAACCCCGCGTCCACGGCGGCGCGCGACGCACCGACGGCGGCACCCAGCTTGTCGGCCAGCGCCTCCAGCAGCGGGAAGTTCTCGCCCGACTGCATGCCGCGCCCGCCCGACACCACCACGCGGGCGGCGGTCAGCTCCGGACGCTCCGACTTGGTCAGCTCGGCCGAGACGAAGCTCGACAGCCCGGCGGCACCGGCGCCCGACACCTGCTCGACGGCGGCCGAACCGCCTTCGGTTGCTGCGGTCTCGAAGGCGGTGGTGCGGACGGTGATCACCTTGACACCTGCTCGACGGCGGCCGAACCGCCTTCGGTTGCTGCGGTCTCGAAGGCGGTGGTGCGGACGGTGATCACCTTGACCGGGTCGGCCGACTGCACGGTGGCAATCGCGTTGCCGGCGTAGATCGGCCGCTCGAACGTGTCGGCGGAAACCACGGCGGTGATGTCGGAGATGGCGGCGACGTCCAGCAGTGCCGCGACGCGCGGCAGGAGGTTCTTGCCGACCGAGGTGGCGCCGGCCAGGACATGGCCGTAGCCGGTCTTGGTAACCGACACCACCAGCGGGGCGACGTCTTCCGGCAGCTGATGCTCGTAAGCGGCATCGTCGGCCAGCAGCACCTTGGCGACGCCGGCCACCTTGGAGGCGGCATCGGCAGGACCTCGCGCGCCCTTGCCGGCGACCAGGATATGGACGTCGCCACCGATTTTGCCGGCGGCGGTGACGGCGTTCAGCGTGGCGGGCTTCAGCGAGGCGCCGTCGTGGTCGGCGATGACGAGAATGTTGGCCATGGTCAGTTCATTCCCCTCAGATCACGCGGGCTTCGGTCTTGAGCTTGTCCACCAGGGTGGCGACGTCCGGCACCTTGACGCCGGCCTGACGCTTCGGCGGCTCGGTGACCTTCA
>NZ_PDKW01000038.1:529075-531300 GCF_002573965.1 Azospirillum palustre
TTGTCGGCCAGAGCCTCCAGCATCGGGAAGTTGTCGCCCGACTGCATACCGCGCCCGCCGGAGATGACGATGCGGGCCGAGGTCAGCTCCGGACGCTCCGACTTGGTCAGTTCGGCCGAGACGAAGCTCGACAGGGCGGGATCGGCCACGGCGGGGATGCTCTCGACCGGGGCGCTGTTGGTGGCGGCGGTGGCCTCGAAGGCGGTGGTGCGGACGGTGACCACCTTCACCGCATCGGCCGACTGCACGGTGGCGATGGCGTTGCCGGCATAGATCGGCCGCGTGAAGGTGTCGGCGCTTTCGACCGACAGGATGTCCGAGATCGGCTGCATGTCCAGCAGCGCTGCCGCGCGCGGCAGCACGTTCTTGCCGGCCGAGGTGGCGGGAGCCAGCACGTGGCTGTAACCGTTCTTCACCGTCTCGGCAATCAGCGCGGCCATCGCTTCCGGCAGTTGGTGCTCATAACCCGCATCGTCGGCGAGCAATACCTTGGCGACGCCCGTGAGTTTGGCGGCGGCATCGGCAGCAGCCTGTGCGCCCTTGCCGGCGACCAAGACGTGAATGTCGCCGCCGATCTTTTCGGCGGCGGCCACGGCGTTCAGCGTGGCCGATTTCAGGCGGGCATTGTCGTGCTCCGCAAGGACCAGGATTGATATGCTGGAAACCTCTGCTTTCAGTCTGACGCGAGGCCGAGCGTGCTAAGTCTCGCCTCTTGTTCAAGGATCGGCCGGAACGCCGGGGAATTGATCGCGGCTATGATCTCCGCGCGGCTCAGCGCCCATTCATCCTGCGCATTCAGGAACCGGAGAAGAATGCCGGCGGCGTGAGTGCGCAAGTGGGCGGGAGGCGCCACGAACTCATCGAGGCGAGGGGCTTCGGCCCCATAGCCCGAAACGGCGGACTGTGTGCTTTGCACGCGAACCTCTTGCTCTGGTGGTTGCACTCCGACGATTGCGCAGCAACCCCCGCATCGCCTCTAGATCACCCGTGCCTCGTTCTTGAGCTTGTTGACCAGCGTGGCGACGTCCGGCACCTTGATGCCGGCCTGACGCTTCGCCGGCTCGGTGACCTTCACCGTGGTCAGGCGCGGGGCGACGTCGACGCCCAACGCGTCCGGGGCGACGGTCTCCAGCGGCTTCTTCTTCGCCTTCATGATGTTCGGCAGCGAGGCATAGCGCGGCTCGTTCAGACGCAGGTCGGCAGTGACCACCGCCGGCAGCTTGAGCTCCACCGTCTCCAGACCGCCGTCGATCTCACGCGTCACCGCGACCTTGCCGTCGCCGGCAACCACCTTCGACGCGAAGGTGCCCTGGCCCCAGCCGAGCAGCGCGGCCAGCATCTGGCCGGTCTGGTTGCAGTCGTCGTCGATCGCCTGCTTGCCGAGGATGAGGAGGCCGGGGGCCTCCTTCTCGACCAGGGCCTTCAGCACCTTGGCGACGGCGAGCGGCTCGGTCGTCACGTCGGTCTGCACCAGGATGGCGCGGTCGGCACCCATGGCGAGAGCGGTGCGCAGGGTCTCCTGGGCGCCGCCAGCATCTGGCCGGTCTGGTTGCAGTCGTCGTCGATGGCCTGCTTGCCGAGGATGACGAGGCCGGGAGCCTCCTTCTCGACCAGGGCCTTGAGGACCTTGGCGACGGCCAGCGGTTCGGTCGTCACGTCGGTCTGCACCAGGATGGCGCGGTCGGCGCCCATGGCCAGCGCCGTGCGCAGCGTCTCCTGGGCCTGGGTCGGGCCGACGGAAACCACCACGATCTCGGTCGCCTTGCCGGCCTCCTTCAGGCGCACGGCTTCTTCGACGGCGATCTCGTCGAAGGGGTTCATGCTCATCTTCACGTTGGCGGTCTCGACGCCGCTGCCATCCGCCTTGACGCGGATCTTCACGTTGTAGTCGACCACTCGCTTAACGGGGACGAGGACTTTCATGGATCGTATCCTTTATGCGGCTCTGATGTCGGCGAGGAAGCGGTCGATCTCCAGATGGAGGGACATCAGCGATTCCCCTTTCCGGGCAGACGGTGCATCAGTTCGCCGACGATGCCGCGGCGGAAAAGCAGCACGCAGACGACGAAGATGCAGCCGATCACCACCGGCACCGGCAGGCTGGTGGAGGCGAGGTAGCTTTCCAAGGTCACCACCAATGCAGCCCCCACCACCGGCCCGAACAAAGTGCCCATGCCGCCCAAGAGCGTCATCAGCACCACCTCGCCCGACATCTGCCACGTCAC
>NZ_PDKW01000038.1:531400-551520 GCF_002573965.1 Azospirillum palustre
TTGTCGGCCAGAGCCTCCAGCATCGGGAAGTTGTCGCCCGACTGCATACCGCGCCCGCCGGAGATGACGATGCGGGCGGCGGTCAGCTCCGGACGCTCCGACTTGGTCAGCTCCGCCGAGACGAAGCTCGACAGGCCGGCCGCACCGGCGCCCGCGACCTGCTCGACGGCTGCCGAACCGCCTTCGGATGCTGCGGTCTCGAAGGCGGTGGTGCGGACGGTGACGACCTTCACCGGATCGGCCGACTGCACGATGGCGATGGCGTTGCCGGCGTAGATCGGCCGCTTGAAGGTGTCGGCCGACACCACGGCGGTGATGTCGGAGATGGCGGCGACGTCCAGCAAGGCGGCGACGCGCGGCAGGAGGTTCTTGCCGGCCGAGGTGGCGCCGGCCAGCACATGGCCGTAGCCGCCGCCCTTGACGGCGGACACCACCAGCGGGGCGACGTCTTCCGGCAGCTGGTGCTCGTAAGAGCCGTCGTCGGCCAGCAGCACCTTCGACACGCCGGCGACCTTGGATGCCGCCTCGGCGGCGGCCTCGGCGCCCTTGCCGGCGACCAGGATGTGGATGTCGCCGCCGATTTTGGCAGCGGCGGTGACGGCGTTCAGGGTGGCGGGCTTCAGCGAGGCGCCGTCGTGGTCGGCGATGACGAGAATGTTGGCCATGGTCTTAGTTCATCCCCCTCAGATCACGCGCGCTTCGGTCTTGAGCTTGTCGACCAGCGTGGCGACGTCCGGCACCTTGATGCCGGCCTGGCGCTTCGGCGGCTCCGTCACCTTCACCGTGGTCAGCCGCGGCGTCACGTCGACGCCGAGCCCGTCCGGAGCAACGGTCTCCAGCGGCTTCTTCTTCGCCTTCATGATGTTGGGCAGCGAGGCGTAGCGCGGCTCGTTGAGGCGCAGGTCGGCTGTCACCACCGCCGGCAGCTTCAGCTCCACCGTCTCCAAGCCGCCGTCGATCTCGCGCGTCACCGCGACCTTGCCGTCGCCGGGCACCACCTTCGAGGCGAAGGTGCCCTGGCCCCAGCCCAGCAGGGCGGCCAGCATCTGGCCGGTCTGGTTGCAGTCGTCATCGATGGCCTGCTTGCCGAGGATGACGAGGCCGGGGGCCTCCTTCTCGACCAGGGCCTTCAGCACCTTGGCGACGGCCAGCGGTTCGGTCGTCACGTCGGTCTGCACCAGGATGGCGCGGTCGGCACCCATGGCGAGAGCGGTGCGCAGGGTCTCCTGGGCCTGGGTCGGGCCGACGGAGACCACGACGATCTCGGTCGCCGTGCCGGCCTCCTTCAGACGCACCGCCTCTTCGACGGCGATCTCGTCGAAGGGGTTCATGCTCATCTTCACGTTGGCGGTCTCGACGCCGCTGCCATCCGCCTTCACGCGGATCTTCACGTTGTAGTCAACCACTCGCTTAACGGGGACGAGGATCTTCATCGGTTGCTTCCCTCAACATGTGTGCCACTCTGTTTCGCGGCTTCGCGTAGTGCGAATTTCTGGATTTTCCCCGTAGAAGTCTTCGGCAATTCGCCGATGATCACCGTCTTCGGCGCCTTGAAATGGGCGAGCCGCGCTCGGCAATGCGCGATCAGTTCGGCTTCCGTCGCCGACGTCTCCGGCCTCAGTTCCACGAAGGCACAAGGGCTCTCGCCCCATTTGGCATCCGGACGCGCCACGACCGCCGCGGCAAGCACCGCCGGATGGTGGTAGAGCGCCTCCTCGACCTCGACGGAATTGATGTTCTCGCCGCCGGAAATGATGACGTCCTTGGAGCGGTCCTTGATCTGGACATAGCCGTCCGGCTGGACCACGGCCAAATCGCCGGAATGGAACCAGCCGCCGGCGAAGGCCTCCGCCGTTGCCTCGGGATTCTTCAGATATCCCATCATCGTCATGTTGCCGCGGAACATGACCTCACCGATGGTGACGCCGTCGGGGGGAACCGGCGCCATAGTGCTCGGGTCCAGCACTGCCATGTTCTCCTGCGCGGTGTAGCGCACCCCCTGCCTTCCTTTCCGGCTGGCGAGTGTTGCCGTGTCCAGATCTTTCCAATCCGGTTGCGGGGCGCACACCGCCGCCGGCCCGTAGACCTCGGTCAGACCGTAGATCTGGGTGATGGAGAAGCCCATCCGTTCCATCGCCGCGATCACCGGAACCGGTGGCGGGGCGCCGCCGATCAGCGCCTCGACCGGGTGGCCGATCCCGGATTTCCAGGCATCGGGTGCGTTGGCCAGCATCGCGTGCACCACCGGGGCACCGCAATAATGGGTGACGCAGTGCTCGCGGATGAGGGACAGGATCCGCTCCGGATCGACACGGCGCAGGCAGATGTTGGTGCCGGCGTTGGCGGCCATGGTCCAGGGAAAGCACCAGCCGTTGCAGTGGAACAGCGGCAGGGTCCACAGCATCACCGAATGCCGTGGCATGCCCCAGTCGATCATGTTCGACAGGGCGGCCAGATAGGCGCCGCGATGATGATAGACGACACCCTTGGGATTCCCGGTGGTGCCCGAGGTGTAATTGAGAGCGATGGCCTGCCACTCGTCCAACGGCTGCCCACCGGTAAAATTCGGGTCGTCGAGGGCGATGAACCCTTCGTAATCGACCGCGCCCATCCGTGCGCCGCGTGGACCTTGCCGATCATCGATGTCGATCACCAGCGGTGGCCGGTCGAGCAGGGCCAGCGTGTCGCGGACGGTCGCGGAAAACTCCGTGTCGGCGATCAGCACTTTGGCCTCGGCGTGCCGCAGCATGAAGGCCAGCGTGGGAGCATCGAGGCGGGTGTTCAGCGTGTTGAGCACGGCCCCGGCCATTGGGACGCCGAAATGCGCCTCGATGGTCTCGGGGGTGTTGGCGCCCATCACGGCGACGGTGTCGCCACATCCGACCCCCGCCGCCGCCAGTGCCGAAGCGAGACGGCGGCAACGTTCCGCCGTCTGCGCCCATGTGTAGCGCCGCGCCCCGTAAACCACCGCAAGGTGGTGCGGGTAGACCTCCGCCGTGCGGGCGAGCAACGACAGCGGTGTCAGCGGCGCATGGTTGGCCGCGGTCTTGCCGAGGCCGTCGGCGTGGAAGGGACTGTTGGCGGGCATGGTCCTGTCTGTTCCGTCCTGAAAGGAGGGGGCGCCACTATCAATGCCTCTACCGAAGCAGTTCGCGCGCGATGATCATCCGCTGGATTTCCGAGGTGCCCTCGACGATCTCCAGGACCTTGGCGTCGCCGAAGGCGCGGGACACCGGGTATTCGATCATGATGCCGTTGCCGCCATGGATCTGGACCGCCTGGTGCGCGGCCTCCATGGCCTTTTCCGTGGCGAACAGCTTGCCCATCGACGCCTCGCGGTCGAACCGCTCGCCCGCGTCCTTGCGCGCCGCGGCGTCGTACAGCATCAGCCGCGCGGCGTGGCCGTGCGTCGCCATGTCGGCGATCTTGAACTGCAACGCCTGGAACTCGGTCAGCGCCTTGCCGAAGGCATGGCGCTCCTTCATGTAGGCCGTCGACCGTTCCAGCGAGGCTTGCAGGATTCCCAGCCCCAGCGCGCCGATCAGGATGCGCCCAGTGCTGATCTGCGCCAGCGTCTGCTTCAGCCCCGACCCGACCTGACCCAGCAGATGGTCGGGCGTCAGCACGCACTCGTCGAAGAACAGCTCGTGCGTGGAGGAGCCGCGCCAGCCGATCTTGTGCAACTTGCGGCCGGAGGTGAAGCCCGGCGTTCCGGTGGGCACGATGAAGTTGGAGATCTCCTTGCGGCCGTCCGGACGGGTGCCGGTGACGGCGGCGATGACGATGGGGCCGGTGATGTCGGTGCCCGAATTGCTGATGAAGGTCTTCGATCCGGTGATGACCCAGTTGCCGTCGCGCAATGTGGCGCGGGTCTGGATGTTCGCACTGTCGGACCCGGCGCCGGGTTCGGTCAACGCGATGCAGCCGACCTGGGTGCCCTCCAGGATCGGGCGGAGGAAGCGGTGCTTCTGCTCCTCGGTCCCGAAATTGTTCAGCAGGCTGGCGATGGTGGAATTCGCCATGATCGACACGGCGACGGCGCAATCGACCCGCGCGATCTCCTCCAGCACGATGGTGAAGCCGAGCCAGTCGCCACCGCCGCCGCCATGGGCCTCGGGGTAGGGCAGGCCGATGAAGCCGAGTTCGCCGGCCAGCTTCCAGGCGGCGTAGGGAAACTCCTCCGCTTGCCAGAGATGCTCGGCGACCGGCGCGATCTCGTTTTCCGCGAAGCGGCGGACGGCGTCGCGGATCGCCTCGTGATGGTCCTTGATGACGGAACTCATGATCCTGTCCTTTCGCGTGCCGCCGCCGTCAGGCCTGGACGTAGCTGGTCTTGACGGTGGTGAAGAATTCGCGGGCGTAGGCGCCCTGCTCGCGCGGGCCGTGGCTGGATGCCTTCCGTCCGCCGAACGGCGTGTGGTAATCGACGCCGGCGGTGGGCAGGTTGACCATCACCATGCCGACATCGGCATTGCGCTTGAAATGCGCGGCATGCTTCAGCGAGCCGGTGACGATGCCGGCGCACAGACCGAAGGGCGTGTCGTTGGCGATGGCCAGCGCGTGTTCATAGCCGTCGGCGCGCAGCACCGTGGCGACCGGTCCGAAGATCTCCTCGCGGTTGATGCGCATCTCCGGCGTGGTTTCGGTGAACAGGGCGGGCGACAGGTAATGACCGCGCTTGGCCCGCGTCAGCAGATTACCGCCGAAGGCGAGCGTCGCACCCTCGCCGGTGCCGCTTTCGATGTAGCCGAGATCCCGGGCCAATTGCCGCTCGTCCACCACCGGGCCGATGTCGGTTCCGGGAGCCAGCGCGTCGTCGACGGTCAAGCGGCTCAGCGCCTCGCCGAGGCTCTTCACGAAGCGGTCGTGGATGCCGGAGGCCACGATCAGCCGGCTGGACGCGGTGCAGCGCTGGCCGGTGGAGTAGTAGGATCCCTGCACCGCGCAGCGCACCGCGACGTCGAGGTCGGCGTCGTCCAGGATCACCAGCGGGTTCTTGCCGCCCATCTCCAACTGGACCTTGGCGAGCCGTTCGGCGGCGACCGCCGCCACCCGCTTGCCGGTGGAAACCGATCCGGTGAAGCTGATAGCGTCCACCCCGGCCGAGCGGGCGATGGCGTCGCCGACCACGGCGCCCGGACCCATCACCAGATTGAAGACACCGTCGGGGAGGCCGGCGCGCGACAGGATGTCGGCCAGTGCCCAGGCGCAGCCGGGCACCAGTTCGGCCGGCTTGAAGACGACGCAATTGCCGTAGGCCAGCGCCGGCGCGATCTTCCAGGCCGGAATCGCCAGCGGGAAGTTCCACGGGGTGATCAGGCCGACCACGCCGACCGGCTCGCGCGTGATCTCCACGCCGACACCGGGGCGGACGGAGTCCAGCAGTTCGCCCCGCCCGCGCAGCACCTCGGCGGCGAAGAAGCGGAAGATCTGGCCGGCGCGTGTCGCCTCGCCGATGCCCTCGGGCAGGGTCTTGCCCTCCTCCCGCGACAGCAGGCGGCCGAGTTCCTCGCGCCGCGCCAGGATTTCCGTGCCGACGCGATCCAGGATGTCGGAGCGCTCCTGGACGCCGACGGCGGACCAGGGCTTGAAGGCGCGCCGGGCCGCCGTGACAGCGTGTTCGACCTGCGTCGCGTCGGCGACGGCGTAGCGGCCGATCACGTCGTCGAGATCGGACGGGTTGACGTTGACCGTGGCGTCGCTGCCGGCCAGCCATTCGCCGTCGATGAAGTTCTTGTGGATGGTGGTCGTGCTGGTCATCGCAATCACCCGGCCGGATAGGAATCGTTGAGCATGCCCAGATAGTCGTCGGCCGTGGCCGTCCGTGGGTTGGTGGCGTGGCAATGGTCCTTCAGCGCCTTTTCAGCGATCTCCGGCAGTTGCGCCCGCTCCAGCCCCAGCGCCTCCAGCCCGGAGGGCAGACCCAGGCGGCGGTTGAGATCCGCGATGAAGGCGGCAGGATCGCCGTCCTGCGGCAGTCCCATCGCCTCGCACAGCGTTGCCCATTTCGCCGCGACCGCCGGCTTGTTGAAGCGCAGCACCGCGGGCAGCAGAATGGCGTTCAAGGTGCCGTGATGCAGGCGCAGCGGCACGGCACCCAGCGGATGCGACAGGGCGTGCACCGCGCCGAGACCCTTCTGGAACGCCATCGCGCCTTCCATCGCCGCCATCATCATGTTCCAGCGCGCCTCGCGGTCGGTCCCGTCGGCGGTCGCCCGCTCGATGTGACGGACACCGCGCCGCAGGCCGTCCAGGGCGATGGCTTCGGCCGGCGGGTTGACCGCGGGGGCGAGGAAGGTCTCGATGCAATGGGCGATGGCGTCCATGCCGGTCGCCGCCGTCAGCAGCGGCGGCAGGCTGAGCGTCAGCTCCGGATCGCAGATCGCCACCTTGGGCAGCAGATGAGGGCTGAGCAGGCCCAGCTTGCGGCCGTCGCGCATGACGATGACGCTGCCGCGCCCGACCTCGCTGCCGGTGCCGGCCGTGGTCGGGATGGCGACCAGCGGAGCCACCTGGGCGGTGATGCGGGCGGCGCCGCCCTCCACCGCCGCGTATTGCTGCAACGGGGCCGGGTGGGTCGCCAGCAGCGCCACCGCCTTCGCCAGATCGATCGCCGACCCGCCGCCGACCGCGACGATGCCGTCGCAACCGCGGTCGCGGTACAGGTCCGTGGCGGCGACGACGGCGTCCTCGGTCGGGTTGGGCGGCGTGTCGTCATAGACGACGGTGCCTTCGGTGCCGCCCATGGCGTCGAGCACGCGCTGGAGCAGCCCCGCCGCGCCGACGCCCTTGTCGGTGGCCAGGAAGGGGCGGCGGATGCCGAGCCGGCGCAATTCGGCCGGCAGCGTGCCGAGCGCCCCGTAATCGAACTGGATCGTCGTCAGATAACTGATGGTCGCCATGGTTTTTCCTCGGATTTCTTCGTGAGCGCGTCAGTCGCGGAACAGCCGGTCCGCCATGCGCGGCAGAGGGTCGAGAACGCGGTGCGGCGGGCAGTCCATCAGGTCGATGACCTGGGTCTTCGCGTCGATGCCGGGCGCCACCTCGGTGAGCACCAGACCGTCCGGTTCCACCGCGAAGACCGCCCGTTCGGTGACGATCTTCGCTTTCTGCCCGCGCTCCGCCACGTTGCGCAGCAACGGATAGGTGATCTCGTCCACCCGCTCGACGAACTTGCGGACCTTGCCCTCGCGCTGGATGGTCAACCGTCCGTCGCCGACATCCACCCCCAGCCCGGCGGTGGTGAAGGTGCCGGTGAAGACAAGCTCGCGGGCGTTGTAGGCGATGTCGATGAAGCCGCCGGGGCCGGGGTTGGCGGCGCCGAAGCGGCTGACGTTGACGCTGCCGGCCCGGTCGAACTGGGCGAAGGCCAGCGCCGCCGCCTCGCAGTTGCCGCCGTCGATGAAGTCGAACTGCGACGGACCGTCGATCAGCGCCTCGGGGTACATGTTGGCGGAGAACTGCCAGCCGCTCATGACCACGCCGCCGAAGGGGCCGTGCTCGGTGGTGAAGTTGTAGCGCAGCAGGCCGTCGTCGGCGAAGGCGCCATCCTCCATCATCACCGTCGGCACGTCGGACGAGGCGCCGAAGCCGAAGATGGTGACCACGCCCGGCCGCACTTCCGCCGCCGCGCGCCGCGCGATGACCTTGTCGGCGCCCTGCGGCAGCCGCTCGGTCGTCCGCCCGTCGAAGATCTGGCGGCCGAGGTAGCGGTCGTCGTAGCGGATGCCGGTGGTCATCATCGGTTCGGGCGCGACCACGACATGATCGACCAGTTCGCCCGGCACGCGCACCTCATGGACGGAGCGCGAGCGGCGGGGCACCAGCTTGCGGACCTGTGCGATCACGGTGCCGCCCGACGCCTTCACCGCCAGCGCCAGGGCCAGGGCCGAAGAGGTGATCGGCTCGTCCTCGAAGCTGAGGTTGCCGTGCTCGTCGGCGCTGGTCGCGCGGATGAAGCCGACGTTCAGCGGCCAGGTCGGGTAATGCAGGTACTCGCGGCCGTCGATGCTGTGCAGCCGGACCAGATCCTCCCGCGCCCGCTCGGTGTATTTGCCGCCCTGCTGGCGCGGGTCGATGTAGGAGCCGATGCCGATGGGCGTCAGATAGCCGGGGCCGCGCCGCGCGACCTCGCGCAGCCAATGCATGGTGGCGCCGATGGGCCAGCAATAGGCCTCGACCCGGTTCTCGCGGATCAGGCGCATCATCTCGGGCCGCTTGCCGGTCGCCGGGTCCAGCGCGTTCAGGTAGTTGCCCGACACCACGCGCTTCATCAGCCCTTCGATGGCGACATGGTCCATCCCCTTGATCCCCAGCGCGTCACCGACGCTGACCGGGAAGAAGAAGGTGAGGTCGCGCGGGCTGCCGGTGTCGCGGAACCGCTGGGCCAGCGCGCCGAGCAGGGCGTCCGGGGTCAGCCAGCCGATCACGCCGACGCTGGCCACGGTCTGGCCGGGCTGGATGAGCGCGACCGCCTCTTGCGCGGTGCAGACCTTGCTCATCGCGGCGTCACTCCTGGAAATGGATGATGTGGGTGCAGACGCAGACCGTCTCGCCGCGCTGGTTGGTCAGCGTCGCGTCGGCCCACAGCCGCTTCTTCGCGTCGTCGGCGCGCACGATGCGGTAATGGACGGTCAGAGTGTCGCCGATGCGGACCGGCTTGGTGAAGCGGACGCGGTCGTAGCCGTAGGACACCGCCGGGCGACCGGCCCAATCGAGGTACTTGGTGACGGCGCCGGACACATAGCCGACCATCATCGACCCCTGGGCGACGCGGCCGCCCAACCCGACGCGGCGGGCGTATTCCTCGTCGCAATGATTGGGATGGTTGTCGCCGCTGATGCCGGCGAAAGCGTAGATGTCGTATTCGCCGATGGTGCGCGTGTAGCTGGTCTCGGTGCCGATCAGCGTGGAAACCGGGCCGCGATGGTTGATGCGGGGCGCCGGATACTGGTGTTCGGACATGGGAATTCCTCCGGGAAAACGGGGGGCGTGTGTGGTCGTCAGAGCCGCTCGGGCGCGAGGTCTCCCTCCAGCGCCAGCAGGGCTTCGAACAGGAAGTAGTCGCCCCAGATCAGTTCGTGGGCGGTGGCGGTGCCGTTCCGCTTGTTGAAGCAGCCTTCGGTCAGGATGCCGGGTTGGCGCGCGTCGCCGGGGGCGGTCGGCGTCAGATAGCCGTTCACCAGCGCATCCACGGACTTGCGCGCCGCCGCCTCGTAGCGCTCGCGGTGTTCGGGGATCAACGCCGCCAGCTTCAGCAGGGCGGCGGCGCCGATGGCGGTGGCCGAGCTGTCGCGCTCGGTGGCCGGGATCGCCGGATCGTCGAAATCCCAGAAGGCGACGCCGTCGGCCGGAATGTTGGCGAGCCACCAGTCGGCGACGCGGACGGCGTCGGCACGGAACTCCATCTCGCCCCGCGCCAATGCCTGGGCCAGCCCGATCATCGCCCAGCCCTGCGCGCGGCCCCAGGTGCTGTTCTCATGGATGCCCTTGTGGGTGTAGCGGCGCAGCAGGGCGCCGGTTTCGGGGTCGAAGCTGGCCGACTGGCAGACCGACCCGTCGTCGCGTACGCACAGGGCGACATGCTGGCGCAGATGGTCGCGGGCGACGGCCGCCGCGTCGCCGCCCCGGGACAGCAGCAGCGCGATGGTTCCCGGCAGGGCGTCGATGTTGGCCTCGTTGGCGCCGACGTCGAAGGCCTCCTCCGCCTCGGTGCCGAGCGGGATCAGCCGGGCGCGCGGGTTGTACATCCGCATCAGCCCGGCGGTGCCGGCGGCGGCGAGGTCGCGGGCCACCGGATCGGCGAGCAGGGCGTCGCCGATGCCGGCGCCGTACCAGAACAGGAACCCCTTGAAGACGGAGTTGGAGTCCGCGCGGACACGCAGCCGCGAGGCCCAGTCGCGGGCATGGTCGCGGTAGGCCGCGTCGCCGGTGCGCAGCGCGGCAAGCCACAGCATGCCGCACCAGAAGCCACCGGTCCAATCACCGGCCGGACTGCGCACCCACACGCCGTTGGCTGGATCGGCGTAATGGGGAAAGCCCGAGCCGGGCTGTGCCAGGGTGGAGTCGACGCGCGCCAGCACGCGCGCGATGGCGTTGGTCCGATCAATCATGATGCGTTTCCTCTTGGCGGTTCGGTCGCGCAGACCGTTTCGGTCGCCGATTGTCCGCATTGCCCTCTGTGATGTGGGCGATGATAAGGATTGCCGAAATCAACCGTCCAATATATTATAAAGACGTTATTTATACCGGAAAGATATAAGTATGGATCTGCGCCATCTCCGTTACTTCGTCGCGGTCGCGGAAGAGCTGAGCTTCACGCGGGCGGCCGAGCGGCTGCACATCGCCCAACCGCCGCTCAGCCAACAGATCCGCCAGCTTGAGGACGAACTCGGCGTGTCCCTGCTGTACCGGACGCGCCGCCATGTCGAACTGACCGACAGCGGGCGCATCTATCTGGAACTGGCCCGGCAGATTCTGCGGTCGGTCGAAGCGGCGGCGATTCAGGCCCAGCGCGCCCAGCGTGGCGAGATCGGGCAGTTGGCGGTCGGATTCTTCGAGCACACCTCCTACACCGTGCTGCCGCCGATCCTGCGCGCCTATCGCCAACGCTATCCGATGGTCGATGTGCAATTGCGCTGGTTTCCGGTCGTCGATCAGGTCGACGCCCTGTTGCGTGGCGATATCGACGTCTCGTTCCTGCGGCCGGTCTTCAATTCCGAAGACATCACGAGCGACTCCCTGCTCAAGGAGCCCTTCGTGCTCGCCGTTCCGTCGGACCATCCTTTCGCGGCGTTGGAGACTGTACCGTTCGTCGACTGTGCTTCGGAAAGCTTCATCATCTACAGCCAGAAATCGGCCCCGGATTTCCATGGCATGATCGCGGGCATGTGCGCCGCGGCCGGCTTCGTCCCCAAGGTCGCTGCGGAGGTGGCGCAGGTCTACACCGCGCTCGGGCTGGTCAGCTCGGGCGCCGGGATCGCGTTCGTGCCGTCCGCCGTGCGCCGGGTGCATTTCGAGCAGGTCGTCTACAAGACCCTGTCGGGCGACGACGCCCGGATCGAGGTGCTGTTGGGATGGACGCAACGCACGCCGTCGCCCTTGTTGAAGGCGTTCATCGATACGGCGAAAACGGTCGTGCGCGGCATGAGCGAGCCGACGCCGCGCGCCGCTGGATGAGATGGAACAAAGAAAGCCCGCCAAGCCGTCGGGCTTGGCGGGCGTAAGGCGATGTGACGTCGGGTTTTACTTCTTGACCAGCGGACAGCCGCCGTCTTCCAGCGGACGGAAGGCCTCCTCGGCGGGGATCGTGGCGCGCAGCTTGTAGAAGTCGCCCGGCTTCTTGGATTCGGACGGCTTCTTGACCTCGAACAGATAGAGCGGGTGGATCTTGCGGCCGTCGGCGCGGATGGTGCCCTTGCCGAACAGCGGATCGTCGGTCGGCGTGGCCTTCATCGCCGCGACCACCTTGGCGCCGTCGCCATCCTCCTTCTGCGTCGCCACCGTCTTCAGATAATGGGTCACCGCCGAATAGACGCCGGCCTGGGCGCTGGTTGGGAAGGCTCCCCGGTTGGCGGCGGTGAAGGCCTGGGCGAATTTGCGGTTCTCGTCGGTCATGTCCCAGTACCAGGCTTCGGTCAGGATCAGGCCCTGCGCGGCATTCAGTCCCAACGCCTGCACATCGCTCATGAACACCAGCAGGCCGGCGAGATTCTGACCGCCCTGGGTGATGCCGAACTCCGCGGCCTGCTTGATGGCGTTGATGGTGTCGCCGCCGGCGTTGGCCAGGCCGATGATCTTGGCCCTTGATGCCTGTGCCTGGAGCAGGAAGGAGGAGAAATCGGTGCCGGGGAAGGGGTGCCGGATCCTGCCCAGGACCTTGCCGCCGTTCTTGAGGACGACGGCCTCGGTGTCCCGTTCCAGTGCATGACCGAAGGCGTAGTCGGCGGTCAGGAAGTACCAGCTGTCGCCGCCGGTCTTCACCACCGCCTTGCCGGTGGCATTGGCCAGGGCCCAGGTGTCGTAGGTCCAATGGATCGAGTTGGGGGTGCAGGCGGCGCCCGTCAGGTCGGCGGTTCCGCCGCCGGAGACGATCATCACCTTGTTCTTTTCCTGGACCACCTGATTGACCGCGAGGATCACCGAGGAGGTCGGCACGTCGACGATCATGTCGACCTTGTCGACGTCGATCCATTTGCGGGCGATGCTCGACCCGATGTCGGGCTTGTTCTGGTGGTCGGCGGCCACGACCTCGACCTTCAGCCCATGTTTTTCAGGCTGGAAGTCCTCGACGGCCTTCCTGGCCGCCCAGATCGATCCCGGTCCGGACAGCCCGGCGTAGATCCCGGACTGGTCATTCAGCACGCCGATGCGGACGACGCCATCGGTGATCTCGGCGTGCGCCGTGCCAAGGCTCAGCAGAGCGCCGACGCACAGGCCGATGGAACTTCCCTTCAACATGGCTTCCTCCCCTCTTGGATGTGTTTGTGGATGGCGCGCGGAGCGCCTCATCAGCCGTCCGCGGATCCGGAGCGTGCATCGCCCAGGACGCGGCGGCGCAGATCGTTCAACTCTCCGGCGATGCCGCGCCGGAAGGTCAGGACGCACAGGATGAAGATCACCCCGATGATGATGGTGACGAAGGAACCGACCTTGTCGGCCAGCTCGTTCTGAAGCACGACGACGACGGCGGCTCCCAGCATCGGGCCGATCACGGTGCCGACGCCGCCCAGCAGCGTCATCAGCACCACCTCGCCCGACACATGCCAATGGACGTCGGCCAGCGTGGCGAACTTGAACACCAGCACCTTGGTGGCGCCGGCCAGCCCAGCCAGCCCGGCCGACAGCACGAAGGCGAGCAGTTTGTAACGCGCGACGTCGTAGCCGAGCGAGGTCACCCGCGCTTCGTTCTCGCGGATCGCCTTCAGGATCTCGCCGAACGGCGAGTGGATGGCCCGGTGGATCACCCACAGCCCGAAGACGACGATGGTCAGAACCACGTAATAGAGCGTGGTGTCGTCGGAAAGGTCGATCAGGCCGAACAGGCTGCCGCGCGGCACGCCCTGCAGGCCGTCCTCGCCGCCGGTGAATGGCGCCTTCAAGAAGACGAAGAACATCATCTGGGCGAGCGCCAGCGTCACCATGGCGAAATAGATGCCGTGGCGGCGGGTGGCGATCAGACCGAACACGGCGCCTAGCAGCGCGGCGGCCCCGGCGCCGAGCGCGAGGCTGGGCAGGGTCGGCAACTCCCAGACCTTCAGCGCGTGGGCGGTCACATAGGCCGCCGTGCCCAGGAAGGCGGCGTGGCCGAATGACAACAGCCCGGTGTAGCCGAGCAGAAGATTGAACGAGCAGGCGAACAGACCGAAGCACAGGACGGTCATGCCCAGCACCGGGTATGTCACGAACGGTGCCGCCATCGCCAGGGCGAGAAGGGCGAGAATGCGGACTCGGTTGACGGTGAACCGGTCAAAGGTGACGGGAGTGTCGGTCATCGGTTTCATCTTTCCTTGCCGAACAGTCCGGCCGGCCTTAGGAGCAGCACGATCGCCATGATGATGAAGACCATGGTCGAGGAGATTTCCGGGTAGAACACCTTGGGGATGGCTTCGACGACCCCGAGCATCAGGCCGGTCGCGATCGAGCCGACGATCGATCCCATGCCGCCGATGACGACCACGGCGAACACGACGATGATCATGTTGGAGCCCATCAGCGGACTGACCTGGAGCACCGGAGCAGCCAATACGCCGGCGAAGCCGGCCAGCCCGACACCAAGCCCATAGATCAGCATCACCATGATGGGGACGTTGATTCCGAAGGCTTGCGTCAGCTTGGGATTCTCGGTCGCGGCGCGCAGATAGGATCCCAGGCGGGTCTTCTCGATGACGAACCAGGTCCCGACGCACACGGTCAGCGACGCGGCGATCACCCAGGCCCGGTATTTCGGCAGGAACATGAAGCCCAGATTGAAGCCGCCGGTCAGGCCCTCCGGCACGTCGAAGGGCTGGCCGGCGACGCCGAACCAGTGCCGGAACATGCCCTCGATCACCAGGGCGATGCCGAAGGTCAGCAGCAGCCCGTAGAGATGGTCGAGTTTGTAGATCCACTGCAGCAGGGTGCGTTCGACGGCGATGCCGATCAGCGCCACCGCCAGGGGTACCAGGATCAGGGACCACCAATAGCTGATTCCCCAGTAATACAGCCCCATCCACGCCAGGAAGGCACCGATCATGTAGAAGGCGCCATGAGCGAAGTTGATGATGTTGAGCATCCCGAAGATCACCGAGAGCCCGATGCTGAGCATCGCGTAAAAGGATCCGTTCACCAGGCCGAGGACCAGTTGCCCCATGAGCGCCTGGATGGGAAAACCGAAGATCTCGGTCATTCTCCAAACCTTCCGAATTATGTGGTCGCGGCGCCTTCCAGGGGCGCCGTTGGGGGCGCCGTTTGGGGGCGCTTTCGGGGGCGTCGCAAAGGAGCGCCGGTGCGGTCAGACGCCGAGATAGTCGCGCAGCAACCCCATCTTCGACGGCAGGTCGCGTCGTTCGATTTCCGTGGCCACCCGACCATGCTCCACGACGTACATCCGGTCGGCCAGCGGCGCGGCGAAGCGGAAATTCTGCTCGACCAGCAGGATCGTATAGCCCTTGGCCTTCAGATCGCGGATGATCTCGCCAAGCTTTTCGACGATGACCGGCGCCAGCCCTTCGGATATTTCGTCGAGCAGCAGCAGGCGGGCGCCGGTGCGCAGGATGCGGGCCATCGCCAGCATCTGCTGCTCGCCGCCGGACAGGCGGGTCCCCTGGCTGTGGCGCCGTTCCTTCAGGTTCGGGAACATGGCGTAGATTTCCTCCACGCTCATGCCGCCGCTGGCGACCTTGGGCAGGAGAAGCAGGTTCTCCTCGCAGGACAGGCTGGAATAGATGCCACGCTCCTCCGGGCAATAGCCGACACCCAGCCGCGCGATGCGGTGCGGCGGCAACCGGATGACATCCTTTCCATCGAGCATGATCGACCCTGACCGTCGCCCGGTGAGTCCCAGGATGGCGCGCATTGTCGTGGTGCGCCCGGCGCCGTTGCGGCCCAGCAGCGACACGCATTCGCCTTGGTTGACGACGAAGTCCATGCCGTGCAGCACGTGCGATTCGCCGTAGAACGCGTGCAGATCGGTGACGCGCAGATATTCGACGGGCGTATGCTCGATCCGACGGCTCATCACAGTGCCTCCACCAGTTCGTCGTTGGCGGCGGACCCCATGTAGGCCTCGATGACGCGCGGGTCGTCCGACACCTCGGCGTAGGAGCCCTCGGCGAGGACGGCTCCGCGGGCGAGCACGGTGATGGCGTCGCTGATGCCGGCGACGACCTTCATGTTGTGCTCGACCATCAGGATGGTGCGGTTGGCCGACACCCGCTTGATCAGGTCCATGACGCGGTCGACGTCCTCGTGCCCCATGCCCTGGGTCGGTTCGTCGAGCAGCATCACCTCGGGGTCGAGCGCCAGGGTGGTGGCGATTTCCAGCGCCCGTTTCCGGCCATAGGGCATTTCCACGGCGGCCATGCCGGAAAAACTTTTCAGCCCGACAAGGTCCAGAATCTCCGCTGCCCGGTCGTTCAGGCCATCAAGTGACCGGTTCGACTTCCAAAAATGGAGGGAGGTCCCGAGACCGCGCTGCATGGCCACGCGGACATTCTGAAGGGCCGTCAGATGCGGAAACACCGCCGAGATTTGAAAGGAGCGCACGATGCCCCGGCGCGCGACCTGTGCCGGCTTTTCGCCGGTGATGTCGGTCCCGTTGAACAGAATCCGGCCACGGGTCGGTTCCAGAAACTTGGTGAGCAGATTGAAGCAGGTCGTCTTGCCTGCGCCGTTGGGTCCGATCAGCGCGTGGATGTGTCCGCGCTGGACCTTGAGATCGACGCAGTTGACGGCCGTAAAGCCCTTGAATTCCTTGGTCATGCCATAGGTCTGAAGGACGAAATCGTCCATGGCGCTTCCTCTTTCCGTCCCGATTTGTCTTTCCTAGCGCAAGAAGGCGCATGTAACGCGGTAACCGTGACCATTGGTTCACAGTGACCGCGCGAGAATCGCCAGCATCCACTGGATGAGAATTGCTGGCGGACGGGATTGTTGGTACGGAAAGACTGTAGGGCAGAGGATAGGGCGCCACAAATATATTATTAGTATTTTATTTATATCGGCTTCATATAAGGCATCGTCCATCGACACCGAATCGAGCCCAGCCGCGCGGATGGCCGCACGGTCCGGGCATCGGTCGCTGTTTCCTGAGTTCGGGGCTTGGTTCAGGCGGCACGGCCGCTGAGATATACGGCTTCATGTCGTCGTTGTGGGCTAGACGTTGGGCGTCGGCGGATGGAGGGGGTGGCCGTTATCGCCGAACGGATTGGTGGCTTGATCGCGCTGATTCGGAGCGTTGCTAGTTCGACCAACCTGCTGGGACTGACGTACCCGGCATCCGGGCGGTCTACAGCGTCGGATGTTTCATATTAAACGCACGACGCTGTATGACCTTCCCCCGGCAGAAAGGACACCGGGTTAAGCGGCTCGAAGCTCGGCCTGGTCCGGGGTGATGTAGCCGAGAGCCGAGTGCAGTCGCTGGCGATTGTAATAGCCTTCGATGTAGGCGAACAGATCTCTGCGAGCGGCGTCGCGCGTTGCATAGCGGGCGCCATGGACGAGTTCCGCTTTCAAACTGCCGAAGAAACTTTCCATCGGGGCGTTATCCCAGCAGTTGCCTTTGCGGCTCATTGACTGCACAATGCCATTGCTTTTCAAAGCTTTTCGGTAATCCCCAGCGGCGTATTGACTACCACGATCCGAGTGGTGCAGGAGGCCGGGCTGGGGCCGTTGCCGCTGGACCGCCATGGTCAGGGCCGCCAGCGGCAGTTCGGTGCGCATGTGGTCGCGCATTGCCCAGCCCACGGCCTTGCGGCTGAACAGATCCAGGACGACGGCGAGATACAGCCAGCCCTCGTCCGTCGGGATGTATGTGATGTCGGTGAGCCAAGTCTGGTTCGGCTTCGCCGGGGCAAAGTCGCGATTGAGCCGATTGGGCGCCACCGGCAAACCGTGCCGGCTGTCGGTGGTGCAGACGCGATAAGCCTTGGCGCGTTGCGCCCGCAGGCCGTGGCGGCGCATGAGGCGTTCGACACGCCCGCGACTGGCGGTGTGCCCATTCGCCCGCAGGGCGGCATGAATGCGAGGAACTCCGTAGCGTTGACGATGCGCGTCGTGAAGGCGCCGGATGTCATCGAGCAACTGCCGGTTCGCTGCTTTGCGTGGGCTCTCCGGTCGCGTGCGCCAAGCATAATAGCCCGATGGCGACACGCCGATGGCATCGCAGAGCACCCGAACCGGGTATTCGTCGCAGCAGTCTGCAATGATTCGGAACCTCATCTCGGTGCTTCCGAGAAGATGGCTACAGTTTTTTTTAATATATCCCGTTCCATCTGGACGCGGGCGAGTTCGCGTTTTAGACGGGCGATTTCCGATGCTTGATCAGCGCCTGTGATCAGGGGGGCCGCCGCTTGCTGGACGGGGGGCATCGACGGCCCCCCTGACCCGGTTAGGCGGCGCTGCCATTTCCGTAACACCGAGGGCTGCACTCCCAATTCACGGGCGATCTGCGCAAGGGAGCGGCCGCTGCTGGCCAACAGCGCCACCGCCTCTTGCTTGAACTCGTCCGTAAAGATGCGCCGTGTCGTCGTCATTCTTGACCTCTCCGCTCCATCTGGAGCTTAGCAGAGGTGTCCACTGATTCGGAGGAGGGTCAAAGTGGCGTCCCTTGAAGTCCGACACGGCTTGGCTCCCAACAGCGTCCAGCCATTCCGCCGCCTGCCGGCAAACTTTGCAACAGAGCCGATTTGTGAACCAACATTCATATTTCCGCAAAGCGGTGTTGTTGCGAAATGGTCGTGCTTGCGGTTCTTTTCTATACTGGCCTTGTCTCGGTTCGGCACAAAGACTCTCTGTTCCCATTGAAGGTTGGCGCCCCTGCAGGATCAGCACAGGGTGGGCGCTTGGGTGAAACGCTAGGCAAACGCATTTATGTCGTTGCGCCGACAGTTTGCTGCGGCTACATTAAATATGAGATATGACTCATTATTCATTTTTACGAGGCGGGATGCCACGATCCGCCGTTCATGGGAGGGGAAAGCGTCATGCACCGTCGTTCCGTCATTGGCCTAATCGAGACAGCCGCCCTAACAGCTACGATCGCCCTATCGACACTATGAACGGTTGCTGATGCTGACGGCGCGCCGCCACACCTCGGCCGGCATACTGACGGGCGGGCAGGAGCAGATGGTGATCCTGTCGGCGGCGCTGGCCCCGGTGATCGTCCAGCAGATCTTCAGCTTCATCGGGTCCATCTGCCGCGAGCGCCGTATCATCATCCTGCTGTGCGGGGAGGTGGTGCGCAGCGGCAGGGTGGCCGAGCTTACCGCCGACCCGGCGCTGTCGACCGCCTTTCCCAGCGGGTGAGCGGCCTCGGGCTTCAGACTGAGGAACAGACATGAGCCTTCACTCTTACGACGTCATCATCATCGGCGGTGGGCCGGGCGGTTACGTGGCAGCGATCCGTGCCGCCCAGTTGGGCCTGCACACCGCCGTTGTCGAGCGTGAAAATCTCGGCGGCATCTGCCTGAATTGGGGCTGCATCCCGACCAAGGCGCTGCTGCGCTCGGCCGAGGTGCTGCGCAACGCCAAGCATGCCAACGACTACGGCTTGGTTATCCAGAACCCAGGCTTCGACCTCGACAAGGTCGTCCAGCGCTCGCGCAAGGTCGCCAACCAGCTCAACAACGGCGTCAAGCACTTGCTAAAGAAGAACAAAGTCACCGTCATCGAGGGCGCCGCCAAGCTGGCCGGCAAGGGCCTCGTCGCCGTAACCAAGGGCGAGGCCCCGGTCGGCACCTTCGGCGCCAAGCACATCATCATCGCCACCGGCGCCCGCGCCCGCGCTCTGCCGGGGCTAGAGGAAGATGGAAAGCTGGTCTGGACCTACCGCAAGGCGATGACCCCGGACGTCACGCCGAAGTCGCTGCTGGTCATCGGCTCCGGCGCCATCGGTGTCGAGTTCGCCAGCTTCTACAACGAGCTGGGCGCCAAGGTGACGGTGGTCGAGGTGATGGACCGCATCCTTCCGGTAGAGGATGAGGAAATCTCGGCGATGGCGCGCAAGTCCTTCGAGAAGCAGGGCATGCGCATCATCACCGGCGGCAAGGCCGGCAACCTGCGCAAGAGCGCCGACAGCGTCACCGTCACGGTCGAGGCCGACGGCAAGATTGAGGACATCACGGTTGACCGCATCATCGTCGCCGCTGGCATCAGCCCGAACACCAAAAACCTGGGGCTGGAAGGTACCAAGGTGAAGCTGGAACGCGGTCACATCCAGACCAACGCGATGTGCGAGACCGACGAGCCTGGCGTCTACGCCATCGGCGACGTGACCGGCGCCCCCTGGCTTGCCCACAAGGCCAGTCACGAGGGCGTCATCGTCGCCGAGCACATCGCCGGCAAGTACCCGCACGGTCTGAACATCCTCGGCATCCCCGGCTGCACCTACTCGCACCCGCAGATCGCCTCGGTCGGGCTTACGGAGAAGAAAGCCAAGGAGAAGGGCTACGAGGTCAAGGTCGGCCGCTTCCCCTTCATCGGAAATGGCAAGGCCATCGCGCTCGGAGAGACCGAGGGTATGGTCAAGACGGTGTTCGACGCCAAGACTGGCGAACTGCTCGGCGCCCACATGATCGGCGCAGAGGTAACCGAGCTGATCCAGGGCTACACCGTCGCCAAGACCATTGAGACGACGGAGGCCGAACTGATGCATACCGTCTTCCCGCACCCGACCTTATCGGAAATGATGCATGAGTCGGTACTCGCCGCGGACAACCGCGCCATTCACATCTGAGACTCTCCCTGGCCGCACCTGAACGGAACAAGCCAATGAAGATCCTCGTGCCCGTGAAAAGGGTGATCGACTACAATGTGAAGATCCGCGTCAAGGCGGATGGCAGCGGCGTCGAGACCGCCAACGTGAAGATGAGCATGAACCCCTTCGACGAGATCGCCGTCGAAGAAGCCGTGCGCCTGAAGGA
>NZ_PDKW01000042.1:0-424426 GCF_002573965.1 Azospirillum palustre
GCCGCCGCCTGCGCATCCCTTCTCACAACACGGTATTAACTTGTCAATGAACCCGCCCGATGCAGAAACCGCTGCTTGGCCGAACCCCTGGGGTTCGACTGTCAAGCGCCGGTTTGTCGGGCTTCCCTTCCGCGTGTCGGTCGCTGCCGTTTCGGCGGCGCCGGCGTCGTTCGCGTCGGGAGGCGTCTTATATGCGGCCCAACCCGAACCGCGCAAGAACTTTCTTCACTCCCATGACGATTTTTTGATCGGAGGCCCGAGAGGGGCACCGCATGGTGCGGCGCCCCCTGCCCGTCAGAAGGCGGCCGACGGGATTTCGTCGTCGTGCCAAGTGCGGCCGTCGCGCTCGATCAGAGCGATGGACTGCGAAGGCCCCCAGGTGCCGGCGATATAGGGCTTCGGCATCTCGTGCCGGGACATCCAGCCGTCGATGATCGGCTCCGCCCACTGCCAAGCCGCCTCGACCTCGTCGCGGCGCATGAACAGGGTGGAGTTGCCGCGCACCACATCCATTAGCAGACGCTCGTAGGCATCCGGGAACCGGCCACCGAAGGTCTGGGCGAAGCTGAGATTCAGCGCCGCCGGCCGCAGACGCATGCCGCCCGGCCCCGGCTCCTTGGTCATCAGATGCAGGCGAATGCTCTCGTCGGGCTGGAGCCGGACGATCAGGCGGTTGGCCTGCAGCTCCCCCGCCCCTTGCGGGAAGATCGAATGTCGGATCGGCCGGAACTGGATGACGATCTCCGACATCTTGGCCGGCAGGCGCTTGCCGCTGCGCAGATAGAAGGGCACGCCGGCCCAGCGCCAGTTGTCGATCTCCAGCTTCAGCGCAACGAAGGTCTCGGTGCCGCTGCCGGGCGGAATGCCGGGTTCGTCGAGATAGCCGGGCACAGCACCACCGGCCACCGCGCCGGCGCGGTATTGGCCGCGGACGGTGCAGCCACCGACCTCGTCCGCCCCGATGGCCTTGAGCGAGCGCAGGACCTTCAGCTTCTCGTCGCGCACCGATTCCTGGGCGAGCGAGATCGGGCATTCCATACCGACCAGACAGACGAGCTGCAACAGGTGGTTCTGGACCATATCCCGCAGGGCGCCGGACTGGTCGTAATAGCCGCCGCGCTCCTCCACGCCGACCGTTTCGGCGACGGTGATCTGCACATGGTCGATGTGGTTGGCATTCCACAGCGGCTCGAACAGGGAGTTGCCGAAGCGCAGAGCCAGCAGGTTCTGCACCGTCTCCTTACCGAGATAATGGTCGATGCGGTAAATCTGCTGCTCGGTGAAGACGGCGCCGACGCGGTCGTTGATCTCCTGCGCCGAGGCGAGGTCGCGGCCGATGGGCTTTTCCAGAACGACGCGAGACTCCGGAGTTGCAAGGCCGAAGGCGCGCAGCTGATCGCTGACCGGACCGAACAGGCTGGGAGAGGTGGCGAGATAGAAGATGCGCACGGCACCGCCGCTGCGCGGCGGCGGTGTGTTCAGCCGCTCCGCCAGCTCGTCCCAGCCATTGTCCGAGGTGGCGTCGACCGGGACGTAATCCAGCCGCTCCAGGAAGCGGGCGACCAGGGCGGTATCGCGCTCGTCGGCCGGCACATGCTCGCGGATCGCCTCCTCCGCCTTGGCGCGGTAGTCGGACGGAGCCAGCGGGCTGCGCGAGACGCCGATGATGCGGCTGCCGTCGGCCACCTGCCCCGCCTTGTCGCGCAGGTAGAGCGCCGGCAACAGCTTGCGCAGGGCCAGATCGCCGGTGCCGCCGAACACCGTATAGTCGAAGGGAGGCAGTGCGGGGGCTGCACCGGTGGAGCGGGAGTGCATCTTCGGACCTCTCGACGTCGATGGCACGGTGCCTTTGGTTTGCCCGTGCGTCATGGTGCCACAGGGATGGGCCAGTCACAATGCGGGGCCGGCACGGCCCGATGCCAGCCCGCGTTTCCAGGATTCTGTCCTGCGGGATCACCCCAGCAGGTTGAGGACGGAGGCACCGCTCTCCGCCGGGCCGGCATTGTTGCGGAACAGGGAGAACAGCTCCCGCCCGCAGCCATGGGAGGCATCTTCGCTCGGCGGCGGGGGGGCGCCGCGGCTTTCCCACTCCGCCGCATCGACCAGAGCGTTCAACGTTCCGGCCTCCGCGTCCAGCCGCAGGATGTCGCCGTCGCGCACGCGGCCGAGCGGACCGCCGCCCTTGACCTCCGGCGTGACGTGGATGGCGGCCGGGACCTTGCCCGACGCGCCGGACATCCGGCCGTCGGTCACCAGAGCGACCTTGAATCCCTTGTCCTGCAACACACCCAGCGGCGGGGTCAGCTTGTGCAGTTCCGGCATGCCGTTGGCTCCGGGACCCTGGTAGCGGACGACGACGATCACATCGCGGTCGAGTTCGCCGGCGCGGAAGGCTGTCTGGACCGCCTCCTGGCTGTCGAAGACGCGGGCCGGGGCCTCGACAAGACGATGCTCCGGCTTGACCGCCGAGGTCTTGATGACGCCACGGCCGAGGTTGCCGGTCAGCACGCGCAAGCCCCCTTCGGCGGCGAAGGGTGCCGCGGTGGTGGCGACGACCGACGGGTCGCCGCTCTGGTCGGTGGCGGCACGGGTCCAGGCCAGGGCGCCGCCCTCGTCCAGTTCCGGCATGCTGCGGTAGGGCTCCAGGCCGCCGTCGCCATGGATGGTGGAGATGTCGGTGTGGAGCAGGCCGGCATCGATCAGCTGACCGATGACGAAGGGCATGCCGCCGGCCTGATGGAAGCGGTTCACGTCGGCGCTGCCGTTGGGGTAGACGCGGGCCAGCAGCGGGACGACCGCCGAAAGCTCCGAGAAATCCTCCCAGTTCAGTTCGATGCCGGCGGCGGCGGCAATGGCCGGGATGTGCAGGGTATGGTTGGTCGAACCGCCGGTGGCCAGCAGCCCGACGATGCCGTTGACCAGCGCGCGCTCATCGACGATGCGGCCGATGGGGGTGCCGGCGCCGGGGGCGGTCATCGCCACCACACGGCGGGCGGCGGCATCGGTCAGCGCGTCGCGCAGCGGCGTGTTGGGGTTGACGAAGCTGGCGCCCGGCAGGTGCAGGCCCATGATCTCCATCAGCATCTGGTTGGTGTTGGCAGTGCCGTAGAAGGTGCAGGTGCCCGGCGCATGGTAGGACTGGGACTCCGCCTCCAGCAGCTCCTCGCGACCGACCTTGCCCTGGGCATAGAGCTGGCGCGCCTTGGCCTTGTCGGCATTCGACAGGCCCGACGGCATCGGGCCGGCGGGGACGAAGATCGTCGGCAGATGGCCGAAGGCAAGCGATCCGATCACCAGGCCGGGGACGATCTTGTCGCAGATGCCCAGGCACAGGACGCCGTCGAAGGTCGCGTGGGAGAGTGCGACGCCGGTCGCCAGCGCGATCACGTCGCGGCTGAACAGCGACAGCTCCATGCCCTCGTAACCCTGGGTGACGCCGTCGCACATGGCTGGCACGCCGCCGGCGACCTGCGCCACGCCCCCGGCCGCGCGAACCGACTCGCGGATCATCGCGGGATAGCGCTCGTAGGGCTGATGGGCGGACAGCATGTCGTTGTAGGCGGTGACGATGCCGATCGACGGCTGTGTCTCGCCGCGCAGCGCCGCCTTGTCGTTCGCACCGCAGGCCGCAAAGGCGTGGGCGAGGTTGGCGCAGCCCAGGCGCTGGCGGCGCGGCTTTCCGCCGGCGCTTTCCAGCCGCGCCAGATAGGCGGCACGGCGGTCGCGGCTGCGCTCCGCAATACGCTCCGTCACGCGGGCGACGACAGAATTCAGGGGGGCGGGCTTGCTCATGATCGCGTCTCGACCGTTTGTGGGAGGCGATGATTTCCGAAACGGACCATACGCCTGGGAGGACGGGCTGTGAAGAAAAATTTTTTCACAAATGGGGTGGCTCGGCCTGGATTTCTCGCCATTCACGGCAAAATTCTTCATAATGGACCCAGCGCCGCTCCGGACGCTGCCGCTTTCGCGATGGTCCAGCGGCCGGCGCCTCGCGGAATCGGCCCTTTCCTGGGAAGTAACTTTACGCCATGACATCCCCGGTCAACAGCACAGCCGCCCTTCCTGCACCATTGGATATACTGGATGAGATCCGCCGGTTGCGAAGCGAGCTGAAACGGTCGGAAGGGCGGATCGCCGACTTGGTGCTCGCCGATCCGCGGCGGGTGCTCGACCTGAACGTCACGTCGCTGGCGCAGGCGGCGGAGGTCAGCGAGGCGACCGTGGTGCGTTTCTGCCGCAGCGTCGGCTGCGCCGGCTTCCCGGATTTCAAGCTGCGGCTTGCCGAATCCCAGGCACGGGATGCGTTGCGCGGCGAGGTGCGCGGCGGGACCCCCTATGTCAGCAAGGACGTCGCGCCGGACGACGATGTCGGAACATTGGCGCGAAAAATTTTTTCATCGAGTGCGGCAGCTTTGACCGCTGCATCGGCCATTCTCAACGATGAGGCGCTGGAACGTGCCATCGCCCTTCTTGCGGGCGCGTCGCGGGTTCTGTGCGTCGGCACTGGCGGGTCGAGCGCGCTGGCCCAAGATGCCGCGCACAAGCTGTTGCGCTTCGGCGCCGACGCCCAGCCCTGCGCCGATCCGGTGCTGGCGCGCATGCTGCTGGTCAACATGACGGCCGGCGGAGTGCTGCTGGCACTGTCCAACACCGGGCGCAGCGGGACGATCAACGAACTGGCGGCGGCGGCGCGGTCGCAGGGTACGGCAGTGGTGGCGATCACCGCGCCGCGGTCGCCTCTGGCCGCGATGGCGAGCGTCGTCATCGCCAGCCGCCCGGTGGAGGACACCGAGATGTACACACCGATGGCCTCGCGGCTGGTGCACCTGACGCTGATCGACGTGCTGTCGACGGGGGTGGCGCTGCGGCTGGGCGATCCGGCGGTGCGGCAACTGGCGAAGGTGAAGGCGGCAATCAATGCCGGGCGGCTGCCGCCGCTGACCTGACGGCGGGCTCCCTGCGGATTTCCAGAGGGGCGGATTTCCAGAGGCTTGCCCTTTGCGTCATCCGACCATAGACCAAGCCGCCGCGGCGCAATTCCGGCCTCGCTGGCGGGTCTTGTACCATCGTCGAATAATTAAGCGAACGAACGATTGCTATCCTCGGCCGCAATCCGGCCCTGCAACCGTCAAGCACCTCCACGAAACACGGAGTCTGCGGCACGGCACAAAGCGGGAGCCCAAAGACGGATGCAGGAAGAGGACGCAACAGATGACGCAGAGGCCCGCCAAGCCGCCCACCCGGTCCCGCCGCCTCGCCCCCTTCGCCCCGCTTGCCCTGGCCGGCCTGTTGACGGTGGCACTGTGCGGCCAGGCTCTCGCCCATGGCGACGTCGTCCCGCAGCCGGTGGACACCGCCGGGCTGGACAAGCTGGGCGAGACATGGCGGGACAGCAATCCCTACCGCGGCAACCCGCGCGCCGTCGAGATCGGTGCCTCGGCCTTCAACCAGAACTGCGCGCGCTGCCATGGGCTGGGTGCGGTGTCCGGCGGCATCGCCCCTGACCTGCGCTATCTGGAGAAGGGCGATGCCGGCGACGAGTGGTTCAAGGAGCGCGTCACCAACGGCTCGATCCGCAACGGCGTCACCTACATGCCGAAATTCGGCGACGCCCTCGGGCAGGAGGCGCTGTGGTCGATCCGCTCCTGGCTGGAAACCGTGCACGAGGAGTGAGGGCACGCTCCAGCCGAAGGGGAGTACATCCGATGGCGGTGCGACATGTTCGCGCACAAAACAATTTGGGTCGTTCGCGTTGTTGCACCCGTCCATTTCGCTCTGACACAATGGAGGCGGGACGCTGTCCCAATCTTCATCTTTTCTGCCGCTGTGCAGGGAACCGCAGGCCATGACCCGGATCCTGATTGCCGATGACCATCCGATGGTGCGCGACGCTTTGCGCAGCGCGGTGCTCTATTCCTGCCAAGCCACCGACGTGATGGAGGCGGACCGGCTCGACAGCGTCATGCAGGCGCTGGAGGAACGAGGCGACCTCGATCTCGTGCTGCTCGACGTCAACATGCCGGGCATGAACGGCCTGGGCGGGCTGCGGATATTGCGTCAGCGCTTTCCGGCGACACCGGTCGTCGTCGTCTCGGCCCATGAGGAACGCCGCTGGGTGCGCGAGGCGATGGAGAGCGGGGCCGCCGGCTTCATTCCCAAATCGACCCCGCGCGACGCCATCGCCGCCGCCCTGCGCCAAGTCCTGAACGGCGAGCTTTACGTTCCTCCCCAAGCCGCGGAAGAGGCGACCGCCGACGAGGCCGAGGATGCCGAGACCGCAGAGATCGCGCGGCGCATCTCCACCTTGACCGCGCAGCAGCTGCGGGTGCTGGAGCTTCTGGGC
Source organism: Azospirillum palustre (assembly GCF_002573965.1). Lineage (NCBI taxonomy): Bacteria > Pseudomonadati > Pseudomonadota > Alphaproteobacteria > Rhodospirillales > Azospirillaceae > Azospirillum > Azospirillum palustre. The sequence goes on from NZ_PDKW01000042.1 coordinate 6,347, forward strand.
ACCGGCAAGCTGAACAAGGAGATCGCCTTCGACCTCAGCATCACCGAGACGACGGTGAAGGCCCATGTCTCGGCGATCCTGCAAAAGCTGAAGGTCTACAGCCGCACCCAGGCGGTGGTGATTGCCAACCGTGTGCTGGCCGACCGTCGGTAATGACCTGCAGGCGCTTACCCCCACCCCGCCCGGCGAGGGAGATCGGGTGGGGTTCCAACCTCCCGGCAGTCGCCGCTCTTCTCCTCACCCTCGCTCTCACCACCGCTGCCCTTGCCGCTGGCATTCCACAGCCGGACGGCTACCGCCTGTCCGACTACCGCTCGCCCACGCCGGACGGGGTCGCCGGGGCGGAGACGGTCGACACCCCTGCGGTGCAGGCGCTGCTGTCGCAAGGCCGTCTTATTCCGGTCTTCGTCCAGCGGCTGGAGCGCAGCACGCTGCCCGGCGGCCCCTGGCTGCAATCGAAGCCCTACCGGCAAATTCCCGGCAGCGTCTGGCTGCCCAATGTGGGGGTGGGCGCGCCCGATCCGGTGACGCTGGCATGGTTCGAGTCCCAACTGGACCGGCTGACCGGCGGCGACCGCTCGCGTGATCTTTTGTTCTACTGCCTGTCCGATTGCTGGCTTTCATGGAACGCGGCCAAGCGGGCGGTGTTGCTTGGTTATGCCCGTGTCCATTGGTATCCGACGGGCATCGACGGCTGGATGGAGGCCGGTCTGCCGACGGAGGAGGCGCATCCGCTGCCGCCTCCCGCTGCCCCCACTCCCTGATATCGGGGGCGGATCGGCACCGAAGGAGGTGGCGGATTACACCATGGTAGCATGGCGGCCCTCCGCCCCGGACCGCTACTCTTCATCTTGCCAACCATCCTGGTAAGCAACAGTCAGCAAGCAGGAGTATCACGCGATGAAGACCTGGCGCAAACCGAAGACCACCGAAATCGCCGTCGGCACCGAGATCAACGCCTACGCCTGCGCCGGCCTGTAAGCCGGACGAATGGGGCCGGGGAAGCACGGCGTGACAGCTCTTCCCCGGACCTGCCTTCCATAGGGCCTTTTTCTCAAGGACCGCGCTTTTTCTCTAAGGATCGCGCCCAAGACGCGCTCAAGACGGTGGCCATGAAGATTCTCGTCCTCGGTTCGGCAGCCGGCGGGGGCTTCCCGCAATGGAACTGCGCCTGCGAGGGTTGCCGCCGTGCCCGTTCCGGCGATCCGGCGGCCAAGCCCCGCACCCAATCGTCGCTGGCGGTAACCGCCGACGGCGAACGCTGGCTCTTGCTGAACGCCTCGCCCGACCTCGGCGCTCAACTGCTCGCCAACCCGCAGCTTCACCCCCGGAATGGCCTGCGCGGCAATCCGATCGGCGCGGCGCTTCTGACCAATGCCGACATCGACCATGTCGCCGGTCTGCTGACCCTTCGCGAATCCCATCCCTTCGCCGTCTATGCCACCCCGCGCGTCCATGGCGTTCTGGCCGGCAACAGCGTGTTCAACGTGTTGAATCCCGAGCTGGTTGCCCGCCGCGCGATGGCGCTGGGCGAGCCGTTCCAGCCCGCCGGCGCCGACGGCCGGCCGCTGGGGCTGGAGGTCGAGGCGTTCGCGGTGCCGGGCAAGGTGGCGCTCTATCTGGAGGACGCGTCGGCCGGACCCGGCTTCGGCTCCGTAGCCGAGGACACGGTGGCGCTGCGCATCCGCCCCAGCGACGGGTCCAGCGACGGCTTCTTCTACATCCCCGGCTGCGCCGCCATGCCGGGCTGGCTGGCCGACCGGCTGCACGGGGCGCCGCTCGTTCTGTTCGACGGCACCACCTGGACCGACGACGAGATGATTCGCAGCGGCACCGGGGTGAAGACGGCGGCACGCATGGGCCACATGCCGATGTCGGGGCCGGCCGGCAGCATGGCCGCCTTCGCGCCGCTGAGCGTCGCCCGCAAATTCTACATCCACATCAACAACACGAACCCCGCCCTGCTGGAGGATTCGCCCGAACGGGCGGAGGCCGAGGCGGCCGGCTGGCGCATCGCCCATGACGGGCTGGAGCTGACCCTATGACTGAGCTGATGTCCCGAGAGGAGTTCCGCGCCGCGCTCTATGCCATCGGCGAACGGCAGTATCACGACCTCCACCCGTTCCATCAGCTGCTGCATGGCGGCAAGCTGCAGAAGGGGCAGATCCAGGCCTGGGCGCTGAACCGCTTCTATTATCAGGTGTCGATCCCGCGCAAGGATCTGACCATCATGTCGCGCATGGACGATCCGGCGCTGCGCCGCGCCTGGTTGCAGCGCGTGCTGGACCATGACGGGCTGACCCAGACCGGCGAACTGGACGAGACCAAGGTCGGCGGCATCGAACGCTGGCTGCGACTGACCGACGGGCTCGGGCTGGACCGCGACTATGTGAAGTCGCTGGAGGGTCTCTTGCCCGCCACCCGCTTCGCCGTGGATGCCTATGTCAATTTCGTGCGCGACCATTCGCTGCTGGAGGCGGTGGCATCCTCGCTGACCGAGCTGTTCGCACCGTCGATCCACCGCGAACGCATCGCCGGCTTCGAGCGCAACTACGCCTTCGCCAACGACAGCACGCTGTCCTATTTCCGCAAGCGTCTGGACGAGGCGCCGCGCGACGTGGAATTCGGTCTGGATTATGTGCTGACCAATGCCCACACGGCGGAACAGCAGCGGCACTGCCTGCGGGCCCTGCGCTTCAAGACCGAGCTGCTGTGGGCGCAGCTGGATGCCCTGCACCATGCCTATGTCAGCCCCAACCTGATCCCGCCCGGGGCTTTCGTGCCGGTGGACATGGAACCGACACGGTACAGCCGGTGAACGCCATCGCTCCCCACATTGCCGAGACCGACCGGCTGCGGCTGGCCCCCGGCGTCATGCTGCGCAACGACCGCCGCCGCGGCCAGTGGATGCTGATGGGGCCGGAGCGGCTTCTGGTGCTGGACGAGATGGCGCTGGCGGTGGTGCGCGCCTGTGTCGGTGCGGAGATCGCCGACGTGGCGGCCGGCATCGACCGGCTGACCGTGGAGTACGACGCGCCGCGCACGGAGGTCGCCGCCGACGTGCTGGAGATGCTGACCGACCTGCGCAACAAGGGTTATGTCGTCACATGAGATGCCCCGGGAGGTGTGTCTCCAGGAGGTGTGTTCAATGAGCTGCGCCCTGCCCGCCTTCGCGGCATCTTCGGCCGCCGAACCGGCCCCGCCCTTCGCCGTGCTGATGGAGCTGACGCACCGCTGTCCGCTTCGCTGTCCCTATTGTTCCAACCCGGTGGCGCTCGAGTCCGCCAGCGCGGAACTGGACACCGCCACCTGGAAGCGCGTGCTGGACGAGGCGGCGGACGTCGGTGCGCTGCAAGTGCATTTCTCCGGCGGAGAGCCCTGCGTCCGCAAGGATCTGGAGGAGCTGGTTGCCCACGCGACGGAGATCGGGCTCTACAGCAATCTCATCACCTCGGCCGTGCTGCTCGATCGGGCCCGGTTGGAGCGGTTGCAGCGCGCCGGGCTTCAGCATGTGCAGATCAGCCTTCAGGATGCCGAAGCGACCGGCGCCGACCGCGTCGGCGGCTTCAAGGGCGGCCACGTGAAGAAGCTGGAGGTGGCACGGGCGGTGGTCCGGCAGGGCATGGCGCTGACCATCAACGCGGTTCTGCACCGCCACAACATCGACCGGGTGAATGACGTCATCGATCTGGCGATGGATCTCGGTGCCGGACGGATCGAGATCGCCAACGTGCAGTATTACGGTTGGGCGCTCGCCAACCGCGCGGCCCTGATGCCGTCGCGTGAGCAGTTGCTGGCGATGGACGCGGCGGTGCGCGGCCGGCTGCCCGAACTGGCCGGGCGGATCGTCGTCGATTACGTCGTACCGGATTATTACGCCCGCCGGCCGAAGAGCTGCATGGGCGGCTGGGCGCGCCGGTTCATGAACGTCACCCCGCGCGGCCGGGTTCTGCCCTGCCATGCCGCGGAGACGATTCCGGGGATGGCGTTCGAGACGGTGCACGACCGCAGCCTGTCCGACATCTGGCGCGACGGCCCGGCCTTCACCCGCTACCGCGGCACCGACTGGATGCCGGAGCCCTGCCAGTCCTGCGACCACAAGGAAGAGGATTGGGGCGGCTGCCGCTGTCAGGCCCTGGCCCTGGCGGGCAGCGCCGATGCGGCCGACCCGGTTTGCGAGCTGTCGCCGGCCCATGCGGAGGTCGCCGTGCTGCGCGACCGCGACGCCGCGGCTTTGGGGACAGAGTGGACCTATCGCGGACTGTAGAGCGGTTGAGCGTCGGGGGGAGTATCGGCCTCGATCTCCCCCCAGGGTGATTCAAACAAGCTGGAGGCCGCGCGCAGCCTCGGCCTGTCGCGCACCACCCTCCATGCCAAGCTGCGCAAGAACGGCATCCCGGTGCAGCCGGACGACCGAGGCCTCTGCCGCTGCCGGTTCAGAACTTCCGCGAAACGCGGGCGGTGACGGTCAGCGGTTCGTTGAGGTAGCACATCGACTGCGTCGCATTCCTGGTGCAGGAATACTCGACTTCGCGGTCAAGGAGGTTGCGGACATTGACCGACAGGCGCCACGCCTCGGCGGTGTAGCGCACCATCATCTCGTCCATCACATAGCCGGCGGTGGTGACGTTGCTGGAACTGTTGGTGGTCTTGCCGACGAAGCGCAGGCCGCCGCCCAGCCCGAAACCTTCCAGCGGCCCGTCCTGCACGCCGTAATCCAGCCACAGCGACGCGGTGTGGATCGGCTGGTCGGACTGCTGGCGGCCGATCTCGCCGGCGATGTTGCTCTTGGTCACCTCGATCGGGTTGTAGGTGTAGGCGGCGACGGCGTTCAGCCCCTGGGCCAACCCCATGGTCAGCCCCAGCTCAACGCCCTGCGACTTCACCTCGCCGGTCTGCACGCTGCACCGGCTGCCGTTGCACAGGTGGGTCGGGTCGGGGTCGGTTGTCAGCACATTCTGCTTGCGCAGGTCGAACAGGGCGACGGTCGCCAGCAGGTTGGTGCCCTGCGGCTCGTACTTCACGCCGATCTCGTACTGACGGCCGGTGGTGGGCGTGAAGCGGGTGCCGCCCCAGGCGGTGCCCGATTGGGGCTCGAAGGATTCGGCGTAGCTGGCGTAGGGGACCAGACCGAAATCGGTCTTGTAGGCGACGCCGAAGCGGCCGGTATAGGCGTTCTGGTAGGCGAGGCCGCTGGAGACGCCGGGGAAATCGCGGCGCCCGCCGAGCAGGAAGACCCAGTTCTCGCCGACCGAGATCTGGTCCTGGACATAGACGCCGAGCATGCGGCTGTCCAAGTCGTCGACCGACAGGGCCGGTTCCGACCCGTAGCGCCCGTAGACCGGGTTGAACAGGTCGAGCGTGGTCTCGACCGCCCGCGATCCGAAACCGTCCTTCATGGTCAGATAGGAATAATCCACCCCGCCCAACAGCGTGTGGTCGGCGGAGAGGACGGAGAACTTCCCTTCGGCGCGGGCGTCGAACGCATAGGTCTCGGCATCCTGGGCGTAGAGATACTGGGCGCGGTTCATGATCCGGCCGTTGGCCTGGAAGCTGCCGGGCCAGACCTGCCGGTAATCCAGGTCGTATTTCGCATAGCGGCCGCCGAAGGAGAATTTCAGGCTGTCATTGACCGCATGCTCGGCCAGCAGGGTCAGCTGGGTCTGTTCCTGCTGGAAGCGGTCATAGTCCGGCTCGCCCATGTAGGTCTTCGGGTCGGTCGTGCCGGCCGCCGTGGTGTAGCGGCGGCGCGGCGTCCAGCCCCGGCTGTCGTCGGTCTGGTGGACGGCGGCCAGCGTGACGCTGGTCCCCTGCTGCGGTCTCCAGGTCAGCGAGGGCGCGATCATCTTGCGGTCGGCCCGGTCATGCTCGATTCCGTTCAGGCCGTTGCTGTCCTGGACGGCGGCGGTGATGCGGTAGAGCAGCTCCCTGTCCTGGTCCAGCGGGCCGGTGATGTCGCCTTCGATGCGCTTCCAGTCGTTGGAACCGTATTCCACCGCGACCTCGGCCGACTGGACGTCCTGCGGCAGCTTGCTGACCATGTTGATGAGACCGCCGGGAACGCTCTGGCCGTACATGACGGAGGCCGGGCCGCGCAGGATCTCGACCCGCTCCATCAGGAAGGAATCCATCCGCTGCCAGCTCTGGCCAGCGACCTTCAACCCGTCGCGGTAATAGGTGGTGGTGACCGGGAAGCCGCGCATCTTGTACCAGGAGCTGCGCGAATCGCCGACCGAGCCGTAGGACAGCACGACGCCCGGCGTGTATTTGACGGCATCCTCCAGGGTCTGGACATTGCGCGCCTCCAGTTCCTCCGCGCCGACGACGCTGATGCTTTGCGGCGTCTCGACCAGCGGGGTGTCGGTCTTGGTGGCGCCGGCGGAGCGGGTCGCCACATAGCCCGGCACCGGGCCATAGGCGCTCGCGCGCCCGACCCCGCCGCCCTGCACCGTCACCGGATCGAGCAGGACGGCGCCGGCGGCGGCGACCTTCTCCAGCGTGACGGTCTTGGAGCCGGTGAAACGCCAGGTGAAGCCGCTGCCGGCCAGCAGCCGGTTGAGCGCGTCGACCGGTGTGGCGGTGACGTCCAGGCCCGGACTGGACAACCCCTGCACCGCCGGGGCCGAGAAGAGCAGGCGGAACCCGGCTTGATCGGCAAAGGCGGTCAGTGCGGTGTCGAGCGATTGGGCGGGAACGCTGAAATGCATCGCCGGCTCCGCACCGGCCTGAGCGACGGTGGTGGCGACGGTGGTGGCACCAGCAGCGGCGGCATGGGACGCCGGCAGGGCGGCGAGAGCCGCGCAAGCGGTGGACAGAAGAAGAAACCGGCGAAATCCTCGCCCGACGATGCGAACCGCCCGAACGGCCATTGCAATTCCCCTGGTGGCAGTCGTTCATGAAACGGGACGCCCCCGATCAGCGAATGCAAATCATTCGCGTCCCACCAAAGGACGGATGACGAATGGCCAGGTGACAGCGGCCTGGATGAGATTTTCGGCGATTTCGCAAAAAACTTCGGGGCGGCTCCTGACGCCGCCCCTGCCACTCCCCCTGCCGCAGCCTCTACCGCAGAACGGTCAGCAACGGCAGTTGCAGCACCCTGACCGGCAGGGCCTGCTCGATGGCGCGCAGCATGGCGTCCTGGTCGTCCAGCTCGAAGACCCCGGTCACCGGCAGACGCTCCAGTTCCGGGTTGGCGACGACGACGCGGCCGGAGCGGTAACGGCTTATCTCGGCCGCGACCTCGACCAGCGGACGCTGGTTGAAGATCAGCTTGCCGCGCCGCCACGCCGTCGCCACCGCCTCGTTCACCCGTTGCGGCACCGGCCTGCCGCCGACCCCGCCATACCCCGCCCCCTGTCCGGCAAGCAGGCGCACCGGCCAGCCGGCGGCGTCGATCAGCTCAACGATGCCCTCGCTGACGGTGACACGCACCTCGTCGCCGTCGGTGCGGACGGCGAAGGCAGTGCCGATGGCCCGCGTCTCGCCGCCGCGCGCCGCCACCACGAAGGGCCGGTCGGGATCCTTCGCCACCGCGAAGAAGGCTTCGCCGGTGGTCAGGACGATGCGCCGTTCCGCCGCGGTGAAGCGGATCGAGAGGGCGGTCGAGGTGTTGAGCACCACCATTGAGCCGTCGGGCAGGGAGACCTCGCGGCGCTCCCCCGGCCGGGTAGCGTGGTCGGCGGTCAGCCCGGCCAGCGGGCCGAACAGTCCGGAGGCCGCCACCAGCGCGGCAGCCGACACCGCCATGGCGCCGGTCATCACGGCACGGCGTCCCAGGTGTTCCGGGCGCCGGTCCGGGCCGCGGCGCATCCCGCCCGCCGGCAGGGACTGCGGCCGGCTGCACACGGCTTCGCGCCGGGAGAACTCCGCTGCCGTCGCGGTGTGGCCGATGTCGCGCCACAGCGCCTCGGCCGAGCGGGCGGCCTGCTCGTGGGCAGGGCTGCGGGCGCGCCATGCCGCGAACTCGTCCGGGGCGGCCGTGCCGAAGCCGACGCGGACCAGCCAATCAAGCGCTTCCTCATCGAGGATGGAGGCATTCGGATCGGACATCGGCGGACAGCCTGTGGCGGAAGGACGGGGCGTCTCTACCATAGGACGTTTTCCGGCGGCGACAGCGACAGGAGCGGCATCACGATATTTCCCTACGATCTTTCGCTGTCCAGCCGCTGGCGCCACGTCCGGCAATGCTTCATGGCCTGGGCCACATATTTCGTGACCATGCTTTCCGAAACCCCGAGGCGGGCGGCGATCTCGGCCTGGGACAGGCCGCCGAGCCGGTGCAGCAGCAGGGCCTCGCGCGGTTTGGCCGGCAAGGCCTGCAAGGCCTCGTCGAGCAGGCGCAGCCGCTCCTTGGACAGCAGCGCCTCGTCCGGCGAAACGGCGTCGTCGGTCACCGCCGCGACCTCGGTCGCGACCGTCTCGGCCGAGACCAGCCATTTGTCCCGGCGCAGCCGGTCGATCGACAGGTTGCGGGCGACCCTCAGGATATAGGCACGGAGGTTGCCGATCGGCTTTTCAGACTCCTGGATCGCCGCAAGCCGGAAATAGGTGTCCTGCGCCACATCGGCGGCATGGTCGGCATCGCCGGTCCGCCAGATCAGGAAGCGCAGCAAATCCCCATAATGCTCCTGGAACCCTGCAACCAGACCGGGTTTTTCCCTGTCCCCCATACCCTGCCTTCCCGGTTCCTCACCCAGCGGCGGGCAGCCTAGCTCAATTGATAATGATTCTCAAACGCGAAACGACGCCGCGCCCGGCTGCCGGAACCCGCCCGCAAGACTTTGGTGCGCAAATGGGCGAGGTGGCGGATTCCACCTGGAAGGCTCGGTGATCAATCGACTTTGCAGGTGGTCGGCATGCCCAGGCTGGTCAGGATGTTCGTGACTGAACCGCTCCGGGAATCCCTGCGCGGTTCACCGGTTCGGCCCGGCGTCTGACGGGCCGGATCGGGATCCGTCGGCACGAGCCTGGATGAAACGGATCGTCGTGCCGTGCAGCACCACCGAGGTCAGAGGTCCGCCGGCATAGGCGCCGGTATCGATGCCAATCCGGTTGTGGCGCGCCTCGGGAAACGGACTTATCGAATGACCGTGGACGATCCGTTTTTCGTGCGGTCCGACAAAACCCAGAAACGGCTCCCGTATCCGACACAGATCGTTCTGATTCTGATCGGCAAGGGGCAGGCCAGGACGAATGCCTGCATGGACGAAGGCATAATCGCCAACGATCGCCAACGGCGCGAGATTCTCCAGAAACACCCGATGGGAGGGCGGAAGGCAGCGGCACAGATCGTCGCGAAGCAAGGCCAGATGCGTCGGGTCATCCAGATTGTGCAGAGCGGTCACACCGTAGCTGGCCAACGTCGCAACCCCTCCAAACTGCAGCCAATCCTGGCCGGACACGGGGTCACGCAGAAACTCCAGCATCGCCTGCTCGTGATTGCCGATCAGAAATCGAAGGGAAAAGCCCGGCATCGAAAGAGAGACGAGGCGTTCGATCACCCCGGCGCTATCGGGGCCGCGGTCGATGTAATCGCCGAGAAAGATCAGCGACCGCTGCATACCGTCCGGCTGCCGGTCGGCGTCCGCACGGACACGGTCCAGCAACCCGTCCAGCTGCCCCAGACAGCCATGGACATCGCCGATGGCATAAACCAGGACGTCATCCGGAACGCGGGAAGGCTCTGCACGGACATCGTCGCCGTCATGCGCGTTACCGATGACACGATCAATCCGGGTGCGAAGCCAATCAAAAGGGCGGCGTGACGAAAACCGGAATTCGATCACGACGGGCTGGCGTTGGCAAAGATGGTCGACGCGTCGTTGCTCGGGTTGGTGACCTGGGGCGTTTGGGTCCCGGTCTGCTGCTGATCGGTTTGCGTGCTCGATGCCGTGGCCGGGGCGGAATTGTTCAGGATGCGGTTCATCTCAGACGGGTTGTTCGGATTGACCTGACTGAGAACGTTGCTCTTGCCGGCATCGGCGATTGCCCGGGCGACCTCCCGCGACGCGGACGGGGCGACCGATGCGACGACTGTGGATTGTGCCGCAGCATAGGAGTTTGCCATGGCCTGGATCGCCGTGGCGGGTGCCGACTGATACACGGCCGGGCTGGACACCACCGTGGCGACCGTTCCGGCGATGGCCCCCACGGCCTGCGGCGAAACCCGTTGTGCTTCAGGATTGACGATGATCCGGGCGGCGGAGGTGGCGACGGCCATCACCTGCTGCGGAGAACTCTGCTGGACCACGCTCGAACTCACCGCCTGCATCGCCTGGCTGGCGATCTGGACCGCGGCCGCGGGGTTCACGGAAAGCACAGACTCGGCGACCCGCATGGCGTTGGCGGAAACATTGGCCACCAGGGTCGGGTTCCCCGTCGAGACCGCAACGGAGATGGCGGCGGCCGCGACGGAGGCCGTCAACTCCGGGGCAACCCTCTGCGCCGTGGGAGCGACGAAAATGCGCGCGGCCTGGGTCAGGACCGATTCCGTCTGCTGGGGCGCCGCGGCGGCGACAGTAGTCGCGCGCACCGCCTGGACAGCGGCGGCGGCGGCTTGAATCGCCCGCATCGGATCGGTGGCGAGGATGGCTTCCGCAGTGGACAGCAGGCTGGCGGACAGCGATGCGGCAACCGTCGGGTTGCCGCCGGACAGGGTGGCGATGGCGGCGGCGATCTGCTGTGAATTGCCGGCGCTGAACGCCGCCTGCAAGGCCGGAGGAAGACTGGCCGCTGCCGAACCGTTCTGCTGGCCTTGCCGGGCCTGCTGGGACCAGGCCGGCGACAGCGGAGCGGCAAGGGTCAGAACCGCAAGGGCCAGAACCGTGCCCGCCATATCGATGCGGCGTTTCCCTCGGCTGTCAGAAAAGACCTTCATCTCACCCCCGCAGATCGCAACGCGGTTTTGACAGTCCAGCGGATGCCGCACCGGGCAGAACCCGTTCATTCACATAAGAAAAGATCTAGCACACGATCCTGTTGATTGACCAGGGCGTTCACCCGTCGATCGAATGGACGGCGAACGCCTTGAAATTCTACTTGCGGTCTCGTCACCAGGGGCTGCGGTCGATGCGGCTCCAGCGCCACAACCTGCCCGACCGATCAGGTCGCCGTGCCAACCCCCATTGGCGCTGCTTCATCCACCGGCACCCGCGGTCCCAGCCCTCCGGCACCCGTGGACACGCTCCTCACGGGACGCGCCGCGCATCCCATGGCGGTTCCGGCAATGGCCGCCCAGGTCATCGCAACCGCGGGAATCTGCATGCTGAAATCGACCAGGGAATGGACCGCCACCAACGCTGTCGCGGCACAGCCCAAGGATGCATGCACCCTCCGTCCGCGATGCCGGAGCGCGGCTCGCAGACAAGCGGCGAACACCCAGACGATGGCAGACAGCAGGCCCAGCGCGGCTGGAATGCCCAACTCCATCGCCAGTTCCAGATAAAGGTTGTGCGCCTGCAGCCAGATCTGGGAGATGCTGGCCGGACGGGCCATGGCAAAGACATCGGGAAAGCTGCCCAGCCCATAGCCGGTCCAGGGGCTTTCGGCGATCAGGCCGGCGGTGACGACATAGACCCGGAGGCGATCCGCCGCTTCGGAGGCCGGATGGGTCGCGCCATGGTCGAGGAACACCAGAAAGGCCAGCACGACCGCCCCCGCGAGAGCGGCACCGGCCATCACCCTCCGCCACCGACCCCAGCGCGGCGAGAGCAGGCCGTAGGCGAACACCGCCACACCGACGGCGGCAGCGGCCATTCCGCCACGGGATCCCGTCGCCACAAGCGCCGCGATCACCGGGATCGCGGTCAACAGATAGAACAGCGTCGGACGCGCCAGATGCCGCAGCAGGCGGCTTCGCTGCCCGCCCCCTTCAAGCCGACGGACGACAGCGGCCAATGCCGCCAGCAGCCCCAGCCCCGCATAGGTTGCGTAGCTGTTGCGGTTGACGAAGGTGGAGGTCAGGTTGTCGCGGTAGGCCCATTTCTCCATCCAGAGGACCATCGGCGGGTCGGCGGTGAAGGCGGCCAGCCCATAGAGCGCATACAACGCGGCGACGACAGCCAGACCATCGACCAGGGCGTCGGCCCGCCGCCCCGAGGCCGCGTGCTGATAGGCCAGCCAGAATGTCAGTGCGTAACAGGACAGCCGGACTAGGCCCTCCACCGCGGCCGATGGCGCCAAACCCAGGCGGCCAACCGCGTCCGGCGCCACGGACAACGCCGCCGCAACATCGGTCCACAGCGGATGCCAAGCGACGAAGGGGCGCGCCAGCCAGGTCTGCGCCGCCACCCATCCCGCCACGCACAGGAACGCAACACCGGGAATGGCCAGGGGACCGACGCCGTTGCTCGGCGCACCCCGTTCGCGCTGGACGGCCAGGGGCCACAGAATCGACAGGACTGCCATGGCCAGCGCCAGCGCCGTCCAGGCCAAGGGCCGGTTGGCGCCGAGCGGCAAGGGGGCAAGCGATACCGTTGCCAGGAAAATCCAGAAATGCAGTCGCCGTGGCCGCATGGGGGTCGATCGGTCCTTCGGAGGGTGGCGTCGGGACGCACGACGATGAGGCCCGAAGGTAGAAGATCCGATGACCCGCCTCAAGCGGGTCCGCAACTGCCAGATACCGCGCCTCGTGCAGCCCGCCGTTGGCTTCGGAATATTCTGGTGTCATGGATTGGCCGATGGCATGGATTGGCCCCCACCGATCCGAACGGATTCCGATGAGTGATGTGACACCCGCGCGTACGGTCGAATTCGACTTCACCCAAGCCGACCTGACGGAGCTGGTCGCAGGCTGCGCCGCCGATCCGCTCGCCGCGATCATCCACCGCCGGATTGCACCGGGATCGCATGTTCTCGAAGCGGGCGCCGGATCGGGGAAATGGCTCAAGGCGCTTGCCGACCGGGGCTTTGCCGTCGACGGGATCGAGATCAATGCCGCGAACGTCGAGCGGTGCCGCGCCGCCTGGCCGGACATTCCCTTCATCCAGGGGGACGTCGAACGCATGCCCTACGGCGACGCCGCGTTCGACGCCATCCTCTCGCTGGGGGTCGTGGAGCATCTGATCGACGGACCCGAGGGTGCCCTGGCCGAAATGCATCGGGTGCTGAGGCCGGGCGGCACGATGATCCTGACGGTGCCCGACGCCAACGCCTCGTTCCGGCTGGAACGGGCCAAGGACCATATTTTCCACCGGCTGTATGGCTGGGACGCAGTGCGCCGCTTGCTGGGCAAGCCGACGACGACCTATTCCCGCGACACCGAAAGGCAGCGGCTGGACGCCATCGGACGGCGGCGGCGGTCGGGCATTCCCGTCAAGTTCAGCTTCGCACCGGACCATGGGCGCCGCTTCTACGAATACCGCTTCACCGCCGCGCACATCACCGGACTGATCGGAGCCGCCGGTTTCGAGACCATCGCCGTCGAGCGGCTCTATCACGCCGACCGGCTCTATCAGATTTTCGGCCGGATGGCGGGGACCGCCGGGATGAAACGGCCGGTCTCGCTCAATCCCCTGGGGCGGCTCCTGCTCTCGTCCTTGCCGCCGAGCTGGACCGATCACATGATCCTCGTCGTCGCGCGGCGACCGGACCGGCGGCATGGGTGAACAGGTCGCCGTGATCGGACGCTCCCTGCGCTGGACCTGGGGCCTCAACACCGTTGCCGCCATCCTTCAACTGGCGCTGGCCTGCCTGACCGCGCGTTTCGTGGCGCCCGCCGACTACGGGCTGATGGCCGCGGCCGCAGGCACCGTCCGTTTCGCGCTCTATCTGGCCGATCTCGGCATTTCGTCCGCCATCATCCAGAAGCCCGATTTCGACACCGCGCGCGACGGTCCGGTCTTTTTCTGGACATCGGCGGCGGCGGGGGCCGTCACCGCTTCGCTGATCTGGCTGCTCGCTCCCTGGCTGGCGGGATGGAGCGGGCATCCCGAGGCGGTCTGGCTGATCCGGGCCTACGGCTTGATCGCCGTGCTGTCCGGAGCGGGGCAGACCGGCCTTGCCCTGGCCCGGCGGCGGCTGGATTTCCGCGCCATCGGCCTGTGGGGGCTGAGCGCGATGCTGGTGGGGCAAGGGCTGGTCGCAACGCCTCTGGCCGTCGCTGGATTCGGTGCCTGGAGCCTGCTGGCGGGCGCTCTGACGCAAGCCGCCATCCTCGCGCTGCTGGCTCTCCGCTCCAGCGCCGGCATCCTGCGGATCGTTCCGCTCACCCGCATCCGCGGCATCGAACTGGCGAGGCTGTCGTCGCGCTTCCTGACATTGCGCATTCTCGACTCCGCGGGCCTGCACCTGTTGCCGGTGGCCGTCTTTCTGCTGTGCGGCGCCTATGGGGCCGGCTTGTGGGACCGCGCCTTCGCCCTTACGGTCGTGCCGTTGGAGATGGTCGCTGCCGGGCTGGGCCAAATCCTGTTCCCGCTGTTCAGCCGCCTGGGCGACGATCCGGCCGCAAGGCGGGAGGTCTGGCTGAGCAGCCTGATGCTGATGGTCACGATGACCGCCGCCATCGCCGCCGGCATGGCCGCCGCCGCGACCGCCCTGGTTCCCCTGGCGCTTGGCGAAGACTGGTCGGCCACGGCCGCCCCCTTCTTCTGGCTGGCCGTGTGGAGCGCCGTCCGGTCCGTTACCCAGGTCTCCGGCTCCCTGCTGGAAGGGGCCGGCCGGCTGACGGTCCGCGCGATGATCCAGTCGGCCTATCTGCTGGCGATAGGCGCCGCGCTGCTGCTGGTTTCGCCAGCCAGGGCCGAGGAGGTGGCGCTCTGCCTCGTCGCCGTGGAGTTGGCGGCGGCCATGCTGCTGCTGCCGGCGGCGGCGCGCACCTGCGGAGCGGCGCCGGGCGCCGTGGCCGTCCGCCTTGCCGCCGCCCTGTTGCCCACACCCGTCGTCGCGGCGGCGGCGGGGGCCGGCGTGGCGCTGGGTGGCAGCCCGGCCTCCGGCACCGTCCTTGCCATCGGCCTTTCCATCCTGGCCCTGCTCGGCACCCTGCTCTATCACCCCTATCGGCCTTTGCGTCGAACCGTCTTCCACCACCTGCTGCCGGCCCTAACCGGGCGGTCGGCCACCGTGCCGCCCGAGCCGGCTCCACCGGCCGCCGCGCCGGATGCCACGCCGGACGCATCGCCTCTGCCGCCGCCCGGAACGGCGCGGCTCGACGTGCTCGGCCTCGGCGTCGATCCCTTCAGCCTCGACCGGGCGGTGGCTGCCATCACCGACTGGATCGCCACCGGCACGCCCAGCTACATCTGCCTTGCGACGGTGCACGGGGTCATCGAAAGCCGGCGAGATCCGGAACTGGCGGCCGCCTATGCCAGGGCGTCCCTGGTCGGAACCGACGGCGTGCCGCTGGTGTGGTGGTGCCGGGCGGCGGGGCTGCCGGCCGAGCGGGTGTACGGGCCGGACCTGACGCTGGCGGTCTGCGCCGCCTCGGCCACGCAGGGGTGGCGCCATTTCCTGCTGGGCGCCACCGACGAGACGCTGGCGGCACTGACCGACAATCTCCAGCGCCGTTTCCCCGATCTCCAGATCGTCGGGACGCTGGCTCCGCCCTTCCGACCGATGACCGGGGCGGAGGAGGCGGAGATCGTCGCCGCAATCAACGCGGCCCGGCCCGACATCGTCTGGATCGGCCTCGGCGCGCCGAAACAGGAAAAATGGATGGCCCGTCATCGCGGACAGGTGGCGGCACCGATGATGATCGGGGTTGGCGCCGCCTTCGACTTCCTGGCCGGCACCAAGCGGCAGGCGCCGCCCTGGATGGGCCGCAACGGGTTGGAATGGCTGTTCCGACTGTGTTCGGAACCGCGCCGTCTGGCCCGGCGTTATCTGGTCGGCAACACGCTGTTCGTCGCGCTCACCCTCGCGCGCCTTGTCAGGGGACGGGGCTGAACGACGAAACGCGCAGCGCGCGCCGGTACAGCGCCAGCGTGGCGGCGAAGGCCGCGTCCGGCGCCAGACGACGCTCCCAGGAGTCCCGTCCCCTCGCTCCCAGACTTGCCAGAGCGCACCGATCGGCCAGAAGGGCCACGGCCTTGCGCCGCCAGTCCTCCGCATCGCCGGGACGGGCGAACAGGCGCGGGTCGCCCGCCTCCCCCAGCACATCCGCCGCCGCTCCGCCCCCGGCGCACAGCGCCGGCAATCCCGCCGCCATCGCCTCGGCCACCACCAGCGGGAAATTCTCGTAGCACAAGGACGGGAACACCAGCAGCGCCGCCCGCGCCATGGCCTGCGCCACCGTGGCGGCCGGCTGTGTCCCGTGGAAGCGGACCTGCCGGGGCGCCATGCCGCGAAGCCGGTCCATATCGGGGCCATCGCCGATGATGTCCAAGGGAGCATCCACGCCTCTCCAGGCGGACAGCAGGGTATCGAGACCCTTTTCCGGGCTGAGCCGGCCCACGAACAGCGCGCCGGCACGCGGCGGGCCGCCCGCCGGATGCCCCACCGCCGCGCCGCCGCGGGCGGACGGGTAGTCGAGCAACGGAGGGCGGACGGCGATCCGATCGGCCGGGATCCCGCCGCGCGCGAAAAGCCCGGCGGCGAACGGGGTCAGGGCGTGATAGACGGCCACGCCACGGCGATGAACGCCCCCCAGGCGCTGTGACAACGCATATCCGGCCACCGCCGCGGTGGCGGCACGGCTTCCGCGGTAACAGCCATGCCGCAAGCCCGACCATTTGAAGGTTTGCCCGACGCAGGCCTCGCACGGTGCGCCGTCGCGCAACAGCAGGGCGTTGGGACACAGCAGGCGATAGTTGTGCAGGGTCTGCACGACCGGCACGTTCATCGAGCGGGCGGCATCGAACACCGACGCGGACAGCAGCGGAAAGCTGTTGTGGACATGGACGATGTCGGGACGGAACCGCGCGATCGCAGCCCTGGTCGACGCATATCCGCTGCGCGACCACAGGGCGCCGACGGCGAGGCCAAGGGAGCCGCCGCCGTCGATGGCGGCGTTGTCCGCCGTCAGCAGATCCGTTTCCACGCCGTAACGGGCCAGCAGTTCGGTCTCGCTTTCGACCACCACATCCTCGCCGCCGCGCTGGCGGTAGCGCTCATGAACGATCAGGACGCGCATGGACCGCCATAACCTCGATCAGATGAGCGCGGACCTTCAGGCCCACCGCCGCCGGCTCCAACGCGCCGGTGTCCAGCGCCAGTCCGCCCGGCTGCTCCGCCGCCAGCCGCGCATAAGCCCGGTTCTGGCGCGCGGCCTCCTCCAGCGTCGCTTCCCCCTTCCGCCGGATCAAAACATCGGGTGGCGCGGTCAACACGACGGTGACGGCGGGATGCGGGGCGAAGCGGGCCATCAGCGCCAGGGCCGGGGCCGGAACGGCAATCCCCCGGCGACCGGGCGCCGCGCGGTAGTCGGGAACATAGCGGTCGAACACCACCACCCGTCCGGCCACCAGCGCCGGCCGGACCCACAGCAGCCCGCCCAGCCAATAATCGGCGCAGGCAATCGCCCAGCGGATCCAGGAACGGACGAGGCCGGGAGGGATCCGGGGCGCGACGTCCTCCACCGCCACGGGTGGAGGAGGCGATACGCCCAGGCGCGGCAGCAGAAACGGCCGGGTGTGGAACACGCGGACGCCGGGGGCCATGCGGCGGGGAAGCGCCGCCGTCAGCCCGGCGATCAGCGAGGACTTGCCGGCCCCATCGGGTCCGCTCACCGCCAGCAGAATGCCGGGCGGGCGGACCAGCCGCCGGCCCCAATCCAGGATTTTGGCCACCGCCAGGCGCAGGACCACAGTCGGACGGCGCCGCAACGCGACCATCAGCGCGGCGAAACGCCGTGTCGCCGGTCCACCCCATGCCCGGTCAAGACCGTCCTCGCGCCCCAGGGCCGCCAGCGCCAGCGCCGCCGGAACGTCGACGGGCGACGCGCCGCCATGCACCAGCCACTTTTCCAGGCTCCGCACGGCACGGGCATCCTCCGGCCGCAGCCGCAGCACCCCACGCTCGACGGTGGCGGCGGCGAAAAGGGCGGGCACATCGGCGAACGGCACGCCGCGGGCGCTGAGCGCACGGTGGAAATCGATCTGCGCCGCCCCCGACGGATCGGCCAAACCGGCCGCCGGATCGGCCACCCACACCGCCATCACGCCCCCCATCGGGACGGCGTTGACGACCTTCCAGCCCCTGCGTTCGGCCACGGCACGGACCAGCCCCAGCCAATCCGGCCAGCGCCGCCAGCCGGCGAGGAGATCGGCATCGGCTCCCTCGAAAGCCGCCGCCGGGTCGTCGGCGGCGTCCAGCCGCGCCAGATGCCAGCCCCGGCCCTGCGCCGTGCGCAGCAGTTCGGCCAGCAGCGCTTCCCGACTCATCGCCGCATCGCCTCGCGCACGCCATCCCACACAGCCTCGCCCACCAGCCGCTTGATGCCGGCCTTGACGCCGGCAAGCCTGCCGAGAACACCATCCGGCCGGGCCTTCAGCAGCCAGCCCAGCGCCCGCGGACCGACATGGCCGGACAGGACGATTGCCGGCAGAATGGCGTCGGACTCCGTGTCCCACCCGGCCGGCGCCACCCCCCAACCGGTGCCGCGGATATGACGGAATCCAAGCCGCCGCGCCGCCTCGGCGGCGACGGGGGTCCATATCCCGCCGGGCGGAGCCAGCCAGTCCACCGCGCCTGCCGTGAGTGCGCCGAGGCGTTCGCGGCTGTCGGACAATTCGGCGGCAAGCTCCCCGGCCGTCAGCCGGTCGAACGGCCGATGGCTCCAGCCATGGCAGCCGACGACATGGCCGGACGCCGCCAGCGCCGCCACGTCGGCCCGGCCCAGCCGCCCCGCCTCGCCGATCCGCCCGGCGGGAATGAAGAAGGCTCCGCGCCAACCCCGGCGGTCCAGGCAACGCGCCGCGGCGAGATGATCAACCGATCCATCGTCGAAGGTCAGGGCCACGCCATGGCCGTCCGCAAGCCGCAAGGTCGGCGGCCCGTCCGATGCGCAGGCCCCCAGCCGGCCCAGCAGGTCGAGATGCCGCTCCAGCATTGCGGGGGCGACATCGTGGAACCGGCGGCCCGCCGCGTCTCCGGTCAGCCGGTGATAGACGAGGAAGCACATGCTCATGGCCCGTCCTCCGCCGTCCCGCCAGCTTGTTCCATCGTCAACCCGGCCGCCGCATAGACGGCCCCGACGGCCGCCGGCCAGCCGAAGCGGTTGCCGGCGTTCCCGCCCGCCCGCCGGGACAGGGCTTGCCAGCGCGCCGGCTCCTCGATCAGGCTGCGCAGTGCTTGCGTCAGCCCGCGAACCGCTTCCGCCGGTTTCCGCGCCGGCACGGCGATCCCGCCCTCCCCGGCCATGGCGCCCGGTCCGCCCAGGGCAAGGCAGACCGGCGGCAGGCCGGCGGCCATGGCCTCGGCCACCGCGAAGCCTCCCGAATCATGCAGGGCCGGCAACAGCAGCACCCGCCCGGCGGCCATCAGCCGCCATGCTTCCTCCTGCGGCAAACGGCCGTGGAAGAGGATCCTGCCGGCAATGCCGAGCCGCGCCGCCCGGCTTTCCAGCCAGCCTCTGTCGGGACCGTCGCCGACGATGTCCAACCTCCAGTCGCCGGACAGTCCGGCCACCGCCTCCAGCGCAAGGCGGGCTCCCTTGTGGGGAAGCAGGTCGCCGAGATAGATCAGCCTTGCCGGTACCGCCTTCGGGACGGTTTCGCCCAGGGATGCCAGCATCGCCAGCCGGTCCGCCTCCAGCGCCACCTGCGAGCGGACGATCACCCGGCGCGCCCCCAGCCGGGCCAGACGTTCGGCTGTTTCCGGCGTGGCCGCGACCGCGACCCGGCACGCCGCGGCGGTGGCGCGCGCCCAGGGCAGCCAGGGGGACGCACGGTGAAGGAGCCAGCGCGCCGCCTCCCACAGCGCCGCCTTCATCCCCAAGCCCGGCCAGAAGGCGGCGGGTTCGATCTCGCCGCCGCCGACCGGCCCCCAGATGAAGGGAACGCCCAGGCGCGCCGCCTCGGTCAGGGCGCAGGGCGACCAGAATTGAGCGAAGGTGACGTGTTGGGCCGCATCGAAGCGGGTGGCGGACAACAGGCTGCGCACCCGCCCCTTGACTGCGACCTGCCACAGGCAATAGCGCAGCCGCTTGCCGGGCCCGCCGAGCCTGCGGAAACCGGCGTCCAGCCAGGATGGCAGGTCGTAATAGTGGACATGCAGGCGGGGCGGCGGCCCCCCCGCCATCGCGCGCTCGATCTCCGTCCGCCAGCGCTTGCGGGTCAGAACATGCGTCTCATGCCCGGCCTCTATCAGGGCGGTTGCCCAGCCCCAGCCCAGGCCGGGTTCGGAGCCGCGGCCGGGCGCGCAGGCGTAGGCGGAGAGCAGCACCCGCATGGCCGTCAGCGCCTCCGCGCCAGAGCGATCAGCCCATCGCGCGCCAGTTCGCGGTCGGGCAGATGGGAGAACTCGGCATGCGGCGGGGCGCGCCGCAGTTCCGCGAGATCGTCGGCCCCGCCGCCGGTGGTTTCCCAGAACAGGATGTCGAACGGCGCCTCCTCCAGCAACGCGCGATGCTGCACCGCGCGCAGCCGGTTCAGCGGGGTGTAGGGATTGTCGAACCAGCGACGCCACGTCGTTTCGGAATACCGCAGGAAATGGAAGCGTGGCAGGGCCGGATCGAAATGGTGATACAGGTCGGTCAGTTCGATCGACAGCAGATAGAGGCCACCGGGCCGCAGCAGCCGGGCGGCATCGCGATGGATGGCGCGCAACCGGTCGGGCGCCGGATATTGCAGCACCTGCGTCGCCGTGATCAGATCGAATCCGGCGTCGGGAAACGGCAGGGGTGGCGACAGCGGGGCGCGATAGGCGATGCCCAGCCGCTCCAGCCAGCCGGCCGGAGGCTCGTCCGCCGCCGGGGCCAGCGGGGCGGCGGCGGGATCCAGCCGGTCGAGAATCGCCGCGGCGGCGGCAGCGTCCTCCGGCCGCATGAGGCGGGCGACGTCGATGATCGTCTGCCGGGCCAGTCCATGACGGCGCAGGATCAGCGGAATGACCGGAAGCCAGCCTCCGCCGATCTCCAGATGATCGGTCAGTGCTTCCGCCTCCGTCCCGCCGGCCGCCCGGAGTATCTCCAGATACCGCCCGGCGACGGCGAGTTTCTGAACCGTCACCTCCTCCAGATCGGCCAGGATCCGCCGCCGTCGCGTCCGCTCGTAATGCGCCGCGCCGCCGGGAACGGCGCCGATCAGCCGCTGGATCGCCACCTTGGCCAGAAATCTCATCATGGGAAGCTGTCCTGTGGTCGCGGCGGCGGGGCGTTCACCGGCCGAAGGGTCACGAGCGCACGGTTGACCACCCGGCTTTCGGTCGGAAAGGCCGCCGCCGCCGCCGCGAGCGCGCGGTCCAGCGCCCCCCACAATCCGCGGGCATCGATCTCCCACGAATGACCCCACAGGTGGAAGACCCCATGGCGAAGCGCCGTCCGCCGCGCCAGCACGGCAAGGGCGTCGCCCAGAGCGACGTCCTGGGCCACTCCCCCCCGCAGTGCCAGGGCGCGCAGGATCGCCAGCCGGCTCCCCCCGCCGCCGTGGCGCAGCCAGTTGCGCCAAAGCGCCGCCGGCCGATGAGGGTAGATCTGGGCGGTCGTGGCCATGGCAAAGGGGTCGGCGCCGGCATCGATGCGGAGCATCTGGGTGGTCCTGGCGTAGGAGAACCCCAGTTCCCGCGCCAGAAGCCGGCCCCAGCGCCCGGGCCGGCCCCCTGGGAAGCAGAAGCCGTCCACCGGCCGGCCAAGGATGTCCTCCAGCGCAGCGCGTCCATCTGCCATCTGGCGTCCGGCATCCGCCCGCGACAGGCCCGGCAGCCGGCGATGGTCGGCGGTGTGGGAGCCGATCTCGAATCCTGCGGCCGCCAGTTCCCGCAGGTCGGCCGCCGTCATCACCGGCCGGTCCGCCCGGTTGCGCACCGGGACGTAGAAGGTACCGGTCACGCCATGGCGGAGCAGCCTCTCGGCCAGCCTCATGTCGAGCGGATGACCGTCGTCCCATGAGGTGGTCAGGAGGGAAGCCGACGGAGACGGTTCAGCCATGGTCGGCCTTCCGCGCCAGGACGATACCGCCGACATGAAACGGCGCATGGGGCCACAGCGCCCGGTCCAGCGGCTCCAGCAGCCGTGCCAGCGTGTGGAACGGCGCGGCCAGAAGCAGGGAGAACCCGAGCCGGAGGGCGTCGGCCGGCGTCCTGCCGGACCGCCAGCCCTGTCGCCGCGTGACCAGCAGGCGGCCGGGAACCGAGGCCATGAGGCTGGCAACCGCATAAAGAGGTCCGCCGATCGACTGCGCTGCCACGGGCGTCAAGCCGGCACGTTCCAGTTCCAGGGTCATGCCGTCCAGTGTCCAGCGCCAGAGGTCGCGGTCGCGCCCCTGCACGGTGATGAAAGGGTGGACGACAAGGATCAGGCCACCCGGACTCAGCACACGCGCCGCTTCCGCCAAGGCAGCCCGGGGATCCGTCACATGCTGCAACAGGTGACAGGCGATCACCACCGAAAAGCACCGGTCGGCGAATGGCAGATTCTGGATGTCGGCCACCGCCCGGACCCGGTCGCCCGGGCCGATGTCGACCGTGACGATCTGCGTTTCCGGGCCGAGCGCCCGCCGCAACGCGGCGCCATAGGGATCGGGTCCGGCCCCGATGTCCAGGCAAGGCGATTGCGAGGGCGCGGCGCCGGCCAGATGGGCGGCGATGAAGCGGCGGACCATCGTCCGCTCCGGCAGCAGCAGGTCGAGCGCCAGCCGATAGAGGGCGGCGAACCGGTCGATCATCGGGTCACCTCGGGCAACAGACGGCCGATCAGGGCCAGCAGCCGCACTCGCCGGCGACACTCGGACGACCGCGCATCCCCCAGCCATGCCGCCGCCGCTTGCTCCAGTTCCAGGCGACGGCCGAGGTGAAGCAGGAAGATCGCCGCCAGATGCCGCGCCCCGGTGAGCCTGACGAGCCATCCGGCGGTTCGGGCGACCACCCCGTCGCCGCCGATGGCGGCGGCACGCCGCAGCAGGGGAACAGCGGTCCAATAGAGGCGGTCATGGCCGAGCGGGGCGTTGGCGACTCCATATTCGAAATCGATCAGGGTGGGCGGCGCAGCGCGGCGGCGCAGCACGTTCCAATGGATGAAATCGCCATGCGCCCGCCGGCAAGCCACCGGGCGGTCGCCCTCCTCATCCAGCAACCCGCGCCTGTGCCGGGTGACGGCGGAGCGTGGGTCGCCCTCCCCCTCCGGCACCATTTCCGCCAAAACCGCCGACAATGGCCGGACGACGCTCTTGCCGCCGACGCCCTGATCGAACGGCCCGGATCGGACGAGAAGCGACCGCCAGCGCGATTGGGGAACCCCGTTGGCGTGTGACAGCCAAAGCGCCGCCCAATCATCCCCGTCATGAAACCCCAGCAAGGCTGGACGGACGAACGGCGACCGCGGCGGCGGCGCGGCATAGGCGGCGGCCTCGCGTCGGGCCAGCGCCACGGCGAAGCCGCCGAAGGCCAGCTTGACGAATCCGGCGCCGTCGCCGAGCCGAACCGCCAGCCGCCCGAACTGGAGACGATCCGTCCAGATCGGTTCCGCATCGATGCCCGCAGCGGAAAGCCGATGCGCAATGTCGTGCCCGTCGATCTCCGGCCGTGGAACCGTAGAGCCGCAAACCGTCATGACGATACCCCCGCGAGGCCGAGGATCCGGCGGGCCGCGGCGGCATAGGCGTCGGCCGCCCGCTCCACCCCCAGCGCGTCGCCGGTGCGCCACGCCCCCCGGCGCAGGCGGGCCAGCAAGGCCGCATCCCCGGCAAGCCGCTCCATCGCCGCGGCAATCTCGGCGGGATCGACGGCATCGGTCAGAAGGCAGCTTTCGCCGTCCTCCAGATAGGCGAATTCCGGACCGTGGGGAGCGCCGGCGCGACAGGCGATCACGGGAACCCCATGCGCCGCGGCGTGAGCCGCCACCAGACCGACCGAGCCGGGCACCACCACTGCGGTGGCGAGCGCGAACAGCGCGGCCAAGGCGGCGGGATCGAACTCCGCCGCAGCGAAGCGCACCGTCGGCAGGTCGGCCGCCAAGGTTCTCAGACGCCCGTCTTCGACACCGGAGCCGACGACCAGCAGGCTGGCCTTGACGCCGTGGCCGGCGAGCAAACGCATGGCCCCGATGGCGGCGTCCACCCGCTTGGTCGCGTAGAGCCGGCCGATGAACAGGAAGACCGCTCCGTCGGGCAACCCGTACCGGCGCCGGGCGTCTTCCACCGCCGTCGGCGGCAAGGCCGCCAAAGACGCCCGCGCCTGTTCGACATCGACGCTGTTGCCGCAGACGAAGATGCGGTCCGCGGGAATCCCGATGGCCAGACAGTCACGCATCCCCTCTTCGGTGTAGGGGAGAACGGCATCGGCGCTACGGGCGAGGATGCGGCGCAATCGACGCCGCACCGGCCCCAGCGGCCAGCGTCCCGGTTGGGAAAGCGCGAAATGGCCACTGATCATCACCTTGGGCCGCCCGAGCAGACGACGGGCCAGACAGACCGCCCAAACGCCCAGGTCGTGGGTGTGCAGGCCGACACAGGCGGCGTCGAAGCGGCCGCCCAGGGCGGCGAAGCTGCCGGCCGTCCAGGCGAAACGGCCGCCGCAGAGCCGAGGCCAGAAGATGTTACGGCCACGATGCGCGGCAATCGGCAGTGCCGCCGTGCTGGCCGCCGCCGTCAGGCCGGCCTGCCCATCCCCATGATACACGATGAAACGCGGAACGGCCGATTGCGCCAGCGCCCGCATCAGCCCGAAGCGATAATCGGGGACCACGCCCTCCACCAGGAGAACACGGCGGTCCGGCGTCGGGTCAGGGCGAAGCGCCGCCACCACCCCCTTGATCAAAGGGGCAGCCCACCAGACCGGCCACAGGGGGCCGCCGTGCCGACGGGCGAAGACGAACCAGGCCCGCCATGGACGGCCACGCGGGCCGGTCACCGCCCGCAGACGGGCGACGAGGGAAAGGTCGGGATCGCGCCAGGGCGGCGGCCGGGTGTCCCGGTCGCAGTGACCGGACCAACCGGGCGCGACGGCCACGTCGATGTCAAGGGCCAGCGCCCGCAGCCCATAGTCGGTGTCGGCCATGCTCTGGACGCCGGCGAACACCGGGTCGATCCCGCCGAGGCGCGAGGCGGCCGCACGCGGCACCAGCAGGACATTTCCGTTGACCAGTTCGCAGTCCCTGGGGAGATCGCTCACCGGCAACCGCACCGACCGCAACGGATGGAACCCGCTGCGCCGCCCGCCACCAAAAGTCACTGATCCGTCCTCCGTCGACAGCACGGATCCGGCGACGATCAGCGGCCGCCCATGGTCCCTCAGCCAGCGGTCATGGGTTTCGACCAGCCGCGCCAACGCATCCGGCCGCAATACGACATCGTCGTTGAGCCAGAGTTGGAAGTCGGACTCCGCAGAACCGGACCGCAGGCCAAGCGCCATCGCGCCCGCCCACCAAAGCGTGCCGTCGGCCGTCACGATGCGCGTGGCGGGAAAAAGCTCCGCCACCGCCGACGCCGTGCCATCGGTGCAGCCATCATCCACAAGGATCGTTTCGATATCGAAATCTGATATCCGCCGCGCTGCTGCATCCAGCGCCTCAAGGCAGCGAAGCGTGACCGCGCGCCGGTTGTGGCAGGCGATCACCGTCGTGAGGCTGCGCCGGATCATGGTTGCCCCGTCGCGACGCCGTCGGGACTCTCGCGCTCCAACGGCACGGTCGCCGGCGTCCGCGCGCCGGTCGCCCAGGCCATCGGGGATCGCGCCGGGGATCGCCCCAGGGATCGCGCCCCGGCGCCACCGGCTGCCGCGATCCCAGCCAGCGCGCCCAGCCACACGCCCTGCTCCGAGAGGTGGTTGTAGGGAATGTCGTAGATGACAATCGTGGCCAGCAGGGAGACGAGGCAAGGCCGCCATTCGGCAAGCCCGGCCGGGAGCCGCGCCAGCAATCCGGCGGCGGTCCGGGCAAAGCCGTACACCCACAATCCAACGCCGACCAGCCCCGTATCCAGAAGCATGGCGATGTAGAAATTGTGCGGCGACTGGAACACGGTCGTCCAGCCGATCTGCCGTTCGTAGCCGGCGCCATACCCGGCACCGAACAGGATCGTCGGCCACCCGCTGGAATAGACGCGCTCCAGCAGCAGTTTCCAGCCGGTGATGCGCCAGCCCAGACTGCTCTCCGTGGTGAAGGGTTCTTCGATGGCCGACTGGAACGCAAGCGTCAGGAGGTTTCCCCCCATGCCCTGGTACAGCATCCAAAGCAGGGCCAGCCCCACGCCGCCCAGCAGCAGAAATGGCGCGAACCGGGCGAGCCTTTGCCGGCTGGACGTCAGCAATGCGCCAAGGCCGGCGAACGTCGCCCCCCACACACTCCTGTGAAAGAGGCTGAAAGACACGAGCAGCAGAACGATGGAAAGCACCCACACCACCAGGGAGGAGCGGATCTGCGACCATACGGCAAGCCCGGCCAGTCCGGCCTGCGCCAGGATCAACGCCGAGGCGGCCGGCAGCACCCGCACCTGATCGAAGGCATACAGGGATCCCTGCGTCCAGTCGCGGCCGCGGGGGATGACTCCGCCCAGCAGCCACTCGCCGGCGGCCAGCGCCGCCAGGGCCGTCCCGGCGATCAGCCAGATTTGCACCAGCCGCCCCAAGCGCGGCGGCGTCCAGGCGACGGTGAGGCTATAGGACAGGGCTGCGAGCACGTAAAAATGCTGACGATAGAAACTTACCGCCGGTTGCAGTCCAAAACTGCCCACGCCAACGGCGAAACACAGGAATCCGTATCCGAGGATGACCAGCCAAAGAAATTGGAAACACGTCATCCGTCCCGCCACCAGGATGCGGAAGAAGGCGGCGATCAGCAATCCCATCGCCACCAGATCGAAGGGCGACACCGTATAGCCGGCGACCGGGAAGCCGAGGTCGATGCCGAGCTGCGTCTCCAGGAGGCTCATGGCGAGCACGGCGACAACCCCGACCTCCCAGACAACGGTTGCGGACGCCGCCAGCACGGAGAAGCCGAGCAGGGCCGCAGGCCCCTGCATGGTGCTGAAGAACTGCTGGAAAAACTCGCCGTCCATCGGTCGCGGTCTTCTCTCGTTCAATGCTTGAGATGGGAGAGGCGCCGCTCGAAGTCGGCGGCCGCCGCCGGTTCCGCCGCCAACCCCTGGCGCACGATCTCCTCCGCGCCAAAGCGGACGGCGAGCTCGGTCACGCTTCCCGGCCCCCAGGCGAAGAAAGTGCGCACCTGCAAATCCATGGCGTCCCGCCCGTCGGCGTCCATGTAGGGCCACAGGGCGAAGCCGCTCTGCAGGCGTCTCGCCATCGCGGCGGGATCGAAGGCTCCCGCGACGACCGCCATGCGCCACGCCCGGGCGGCTTCGAGCGGGCGATGGCGGAGTTGCTCGGTGAAGGCCAGCCGTTCCCAGTTGGCCGCGACCAGCGGCGCCCCCAGGAGCGCCCGATGCAGGTCGGCCACGGTGGCGGCAAGACGATCCTCGCGCTCCGCCCGGCTTTCCGCGTTGGAAAACCCGGCGAGACGCAGGGCGGCGGCAACGGCGGCGGCGCGCGCCACACCGGACCCGGCTGCCTCCCGGCTCAACGCATCGACAAACTCCGCCGGCGCCGCCCGCGGGGCACGGGTGGCGCTCTGCAGCAGCGTCCATTCCGCACCCAGCCGTCCGAAGCAAAGGACCAGGACGAACAGGCCGCACAGCACGGACACCGCGACGGCGGCTTTCGATGCAGAGGCAGGGTGCCGCCCCCCCGAGGCCGTCACCGGCCTAGTTGGTGTAATAGTTGCGGTGCTTGCCATAGTAATACCCCATGTCGCGGTAACCATAGCTGGCATGCTTTCGTACGTTGACGCGCGTCAGAAGCACCCCGGCGACATTCGCCTTGGCATCCGTCAGCATGCGGACCGCGGCAAGCACGCTCTCCCGCGGGGTGGCGTTCCAGCGCAGGCAGAACAGGGTCGCATCGGCATGGCGCGCGAGGATCTGCACGTCGGCGACCGAGAGCACCGGGGGACAGTCGAAGATCACCAGGTCATAGGCGTCGCGCATCGCCTGCATGGTCTGCTGCACCTTGTCGGCCATGGCCAGCATGTCCACCGGCCTCCGGCCATCGGCCCTGGCGGTCAGGATGTCGAGGCCGGTCAGGGGATCGCGGATCACCGCGCTGCGGAAATCCAAACCCTCGGTCAGCACCTCGGCCAGGCTCAGATCCGATGCTTTCCCAACCTTGGCGCCGATCGAGGCCCGACGCATGTCGGCATCGACCAGCAGCACCCGCAGGCCCAGCATCGCGGCGGTCCGGCCGATCGACAAGGACGTCAGGCTTTTGCCTTCGTCGGGAACCGTCGAGGTGATGACCAGTGTCTTCGGTTCCGGGCGGTCCGGCGGATGGCGGATGGCGAAGCAGGCGATACGGAACGCCTCGGCGTAGGAGGAGGCCGGGCGCTCCACCAGATAGGCGGCGACGCTGCCGGCCGGCCCGCTGATCTGTGGCACCAGCCCGAGCGCCGGCAGGCCGGTCAGCTGCTCCAGCTGGTCCTTGGTCCGGATGGTGTTGTCGAACTTCTCGACCAGCAGCACCAGGGCGAGCGCCGACATCATTCCGCCCAACGTGGCCGCCAGGATCAGCATGAATTTCTTCGGCGAGGTCGGTGACCGCGGGCGCTCGGAGAAGGAGATGATGCGGGCGTCCGGCTGCTGGATCGTCTCCTGCTGGTCGGTTTCCTTGAAACGGTTGAGGAAGGTTTCGTAGAGAATGCGGTTGGCCTGAGCCTCGCGTTCCAGTTCGCGCAAGCCGATTTCCGCGTTGTTCTGGCTGAAGGATCGCGACTCCATCTCGCGGATCTCGCGGGACATCGACTGTTCGCGATCTTGCAGAACAGCCAATTCGCCGCGCAGCCCCTGGGTCAGGCGAGCGATCTCGGCGGAAATCTTGCCGCGAATCTCCCCCAGCTCGGCACGGATCTTCGCGATCTGCGGATGGCGCTCGCCATAGCGCGACGCGAGGTCGGAGGCTTGGCCGGACAGCGTCGCCTCCTGCTCCTTCAGCCGCGAGAGGAACGACGAGTCAAGCAGTTCGTCCGAAGCCGCCATGCCCCGCCCGGCCCGGCCCACAGCCTCCAGCCGCGCGATCCTTGCCGCGACCTCGGCCCGCTTGCTCTGGGTCTCCACCAGGCGCGAGTTCTGCTCGGTCAGTTTCTGCTGGGTCGTGGACGCGCCGTGGCTTTCCAGAAGATTGTGGGTGGCGCGATAGGCACTGATCGCCTGTTCGCTCGCCGCCAGATCCCGGCGCAATCCCTCCAGCCGTTCGTTCAGCCAGTTGGTGGCGTAACGGACCGCCTGGAATTTCGCTTCGAGCTGCTCGGTGATGTAATGTTCGGCGAACGCGTTGGCGATGCGCGACGCCGCGGCCGGATTGGGGGAGCGGTACGAGATCCGGATGACCATCGACTGCGGAACGGCGGCGACGCCCAATCCGCTGCGCAGCCTGTCGATCACCTCGGCGCGTTTGCTCGCTTCGGCTTCTGCCGGCGTGGGGTCCATGGGGGCCGGGGACTCCAGCGACAGCATGTCCCGGACCTGGGTGACCACGCTCCTGAGCGAACTGAAGTCGAACAGCGATGGCTGCTCCGGCCGGAGAGCGGTGTTGAACTCGGGATCGTCATAGAGATTGAGAGCATCGGCCACCCGCGTGGCAAGAGTGCGGGACTGCAAAACCTCCACCTCGCTACTGACGGTGACCAGCTGGGGTGAGAGCTGCGAGAGAATCTCCTTGATGTCGACGATGCGCGTCCGCCGGCTGTCGATCATCACTTCCGCCGTCGCCGTGTAGACCGGCTGGATGCGGGACACGAGAAGCCAGGCGCCGCCCGCGGCGATCGCCGTCAGCAGCAGAATGTAGTAACGCCGCCGCCAAAGAGTGATCAGCGTCTGCTTGAAGTCGAGTTCACCCACCAGTCCCAGGGCGTGCCGCGCCGGGGCATCGTGATGTCGGGGAGCGTGGTGCCGAGGAGCGTAATGATCGGCGGAAGTCATGGTGTCGGCATTCCCAGTTCAGCAATCCTCAAGCGCACGGTTCGGTCGATCACCATGCGCCCCGCCCTGTCAGCACGATGGCGACGCTACGGGCCAGGATGTGGAAGTCGAGCCAGATCGACCAGTTCCGGACATAATAGGAATCGAGCGCCTGCTGTTCGTCCAGAGTACTGAGGCTGCGCCCCGACACCTGCCAAAGGCCGCTCAGGCCGGGGCGGACCATACGGCGCAGGCGGCACGATGCCGGATCGAGCGCGGCGATATGGTAGGCCGGCAAGGGACGCGGCCCCACCAGGCTCATTTCCCCGCGAAGGACGTTCAGCAGTTGAGGAAGCTCATCGATGCTGAACCGGCGCATGAAGTGTCCCAGGCCGGGGATGATGCGCGGATCGTCGGGCCGCTTCATCTCTCTCGGTCCTTGGGAGACCGCCGGATCCCCGCCGTCCGGCACCGGCGACGGATCGGTATCCGCATCGACCCGCATGGTGCGCAGCTTGATGACGCGGAAGGGCCGACCGCCCTTACCCTCGCGCCATTGCAGGAAAAAGGCCGGCCCCGGCGAAACGATCCTGACCAGCAGGGCGAAGACCGCAATGATCGGCACGGCGCACAGGCCGAATGTCAGGACCAGCGCCAGGTCGACGCCGCGCTTGATCGCCATGTTCAACCCGACCAGCAGGTTGCGCCGCATCTCCAATCCCATGCATGCGCCGACATCGCGCGCGGAGACCCAGAGATTCTGCCACTCCACCACGCCGGACAATACGAGGATCATGCCGCGATACGGCAGGTGGTCGATCGTTTCGACATCCAGGGCTTCGATGGATGGGACGGCGAAAACCGCGAAGGAGGCGCCGTTCACCGCGACCGGCTCGTCAGCCTCGTACACCGGTATCCAGCCGATGTCCGGCCGGTCGTTCAGGCGGTCGATGACGCGGTGGCGATGCTCCGGCGGGCCGAACACCGCCACCGGCGCCCCCCACACTCCGCGCCACACCAGCACGCCACGTATCAGCGCGTCGACCACCGGCCCGGCGACCAGGCAGGTCCCGGCCGCGATCAGCAGGATGCCGCGCGACCATTGTCCATTCTGGGCGATGTAGTCGAAGAGGATCAGGCTTCCAAAACCAATGGCGGTGACGATGGTCCTCAGACGCAGCCGTTCGACCCCGGTCAGGCCATAGCCTGGATAGAGGCCGGCCATCCAGTAGCCGGCCAGAATGCAGGCCACCGCCACCATCGCCCCGGAATAGACCTCCGCACCGATGCCGATGGGCAACCAGATGGCAAGAAGAGACCGCATGACGACGCCGCAGAGCACCGCGGCTTCAAGAACCAGCAGGTCGACCAGAGCCAAAATCAGCGGCGCCCATGCAATGCGCGGCCGGCGTCCAGACAAGCTGCTCAACGGAGCGGCGACCATACCTGTGCTTCACTCCGTTCAAAGATGCGCGCCAAGCCGCAGAAGCATGACCGTCTGCGTGAATTCGGACGATTTGACGGTGGAGGTTCGGATGCGGGTCCCCGTCTCGGCGCCGACGTAATATTCCGGGGCGAGTGCCCAGATGCCGCGCAGCCGGGCCTCATAGGTCCAGTTGCTTTGGCGGGTGCCTTCGTAATAATCGTTGAAGACCTTGCCGCTCGCGGTCAGCACGATGTTGCGCTCCAATTCATGACGCACCAGCAGACCGGCCGAGGTTCGCACCAGGGCGCTGGTCTGGGAGGCGGTGGTTTCCTGGATGGAGCGCTCCAGGCTCGGCACCACCACCGTCAGCTTGCTCGGCGTCCAGTTGAAGCTCGCGCGCACCGACAGCCCGTGCGGATCGGTGAAGCGGGAATCCTCGTAATCCTGCGCCATATAGCCCACGGTGAAATCGCCGCGAACCAGCTGGCTGAGATCGACGCTGACGCCGGTGCGGGCGGCATACCCCCAACTCGACCGTTCGAAGCCGAGATCGTCACGCCTGTCGTCATAGTGCCGGCGATTGGCCGACAGTTCGGCAACGGCCGCGTAGCCGGGAAACAACTCATAGGATGCCGATACCGTGCCTTCGCTTTCGATGCGGTTGCGATCCGAATTGTTGATTGCGGTGCCGGTCGACGTGGAGACGTCGCCGTAGAGACGCCGGTCGAGTGTCAGCACGGCGGCATAGGTCATGCGCCCGCTGCGCTGCTTGGACCCAAGGCGGGTGAAATAGGTGTTGGTCAGGGTCGGGTGTTCGCCGGCCACGGCATCGGGACTGCCGCGATCCTCATAGCTGCGGTTGAAACTGAGAAGGCCGTTGGCTTCCCAGTCGCGCGACAGATCATACCGGCCGTCGGCCATGATATTGGCGTCGAGATGGTTCTCGGCATCATGGGTGCGGTAAAGAAACTGTTCGGCGCGCGCGGTGAAATTGACGGCATGTTCGGAAAACCGCGAGCGCAGTTTGATTTCCGGCATCACCTTGTCGACGATATCGGCTTTTACGTTGTCACGCGTGCTGTAGATATTGCTGTTGAATAAGACCTCGTTTTCAATCGCCGGGAACAGAATGAAGCTGCCGAGTGCGATACCCTTGGGCTGATAGGAAGCCTGGACGCGCTCCTTGTCGTCTGTCCCGCTGTCGCTGGGAGAAACTTCCTTGGTGATCCGGGCGGCGTTGTTGGCCCGCCGGGGGTCTTCTTCCTGCTGGACGTTCAAGGTTTGGGCAAAGGCCAACGACGCACTCGACACCGTGCCGAGAACTGCCAACGCAAGCGCGATCTGCCGGCAATCCTTGTAAATCGTTCCAGCATACATTGTAAAAGCCTCACAGACCATCAATGCCTAAAAATATTCCAGTACCATACACTAAAGTCTTATACTACAAGAATAGTCTGGACGCGGACGGCATGACCGAAGAAGCATCCGGACAGCGGGGAAACGCTGCCGACGACTGCCCTTTCCCCCAAGCGAAATGATTTCCATCTTCGGTTGCGACCTGTCAGAGCAGGGCTGAATCCATCGCGCCGATGATCGACGCTGGACGATGCAGCCCAGCTCAATCGGACCGCAGCCCCCCATAAAGCCGGAGATAGCGCGCAACCCCGACGCCGGTTGAGAAACGGCTGCGTGCCGCCTCAGCGATCCCCGCAGCATTGCGTCGATGCTCGCCGTCGGTGGTCGCCGACATCGTTTCAAGACCGGCGGCCAGTCCCTCCATGGTCGGCGGAACATGAATCACACCGGGAGCGATCCCCCTGAAATCGGCAAGGCCGGGAACGTCGGCGAGAATCTGCGGCAGGCCGCTCGCCATGGCCTCTACCGCCGCCATGCCGAATCCCTCCCGCAACGACGGCATCATGTGAAGGTCGGCGGCATGGAGGTGGCGGGGCACGTCGTCGGACTGGCCGACAAAACACGCCCGGTCCGACAGGCCCAGCCTGGCTGCCAGCTGCGCCAGGGAATCGCCTGTGGCGGGATCGACGGAACGGCCGACATGCAGGAAACGCACCCTTCGCTCCGCTCGGAACCGGCCAATCGCCTGCAGGGCACTGTGATAATTCTTGACCGGCTCATGATTGCCGATGCTCACCACCACCAGATCGTCCGGCGCAAAGCCGAAATCCCGCCGGGCGGCTTGCCGTTCGGCGTCCGTTGGCGGAAAAAACCGGGTGTCGTCGTACCAGTTGGGGCAAAGGGCTGTGTCGTTCATAAAACGGCGGCGTTCATTCACACGCACAGACGGGCTGGGAACGACATGGCTGACGCCGAAGACGCGGTGACACAGCCAGCGCTCCACCCCCTTGCGCAGACGCAGCGGCCCGGTGAAATCGAACCAGGCATGGATCGTGCGCACCACCCTGGTCGCCGGTCCGGCCAACGCCGCATACAGCAGCGCCGCCCGTTCGCAGTGAACATGGACGACATCCGGCTTCACCTCGGTCAGAAGGCGGCGAAACAGTCGGGCATAGCCGGGCGTCCGTTCGAACGGCAGGTGATGAACGATACAGCCGGCCCGCTCCAATGCCGGAGCGAACACCCCCCGCTCCGAACCGGTGGACAAAACATGGGTGTCATAGCCGGCGTCGCGGAAATGCGGGGTCGCGACCGCAAGCATGACCTCGGCACCGGAGCGCTGCAAGGCATTCAGGACATGCAGAACGCGCGGCATCCGCTAGTACCGGCGCTCCAGTACCTTCACGATGTCGCCGGGCATGATCGGAGTGAACTCGTCGGCGCGATAGAGTTTCTGCTCTTCACCCTGGGGACGGACCAGCACGACTTCGCTCTGACGGGCACGGTAGTCGTATCCGCCTGCACGGGCAATGGCGCTCAGGACGGTCAGCCCGGTCGTATAGGGAAACTCTCCGGGTTGCCGCACCTCTCCCATCACGTAGAAGGGCTTGAAGGTCTGGATCTCGACCGAAACCGAAGGGTTGAGCAGCAGCGCGTTGCGACGCAGCACATCTTCGATGCGCTTGCCGGTTTCCCTGGCCGTCAGCCCGCTGGCGGGAATGTTGCCGGCGAGCGGAAGAGCGATGTTGCCGACGCTGTCCAGCGAGAAGTCGCCCGACAGGTTCGGCTCTTCGAACACGATGATCCGGACGCGGTTACCCGGTTCGAGACGGTACCCTTCGGTCAGGTTGCTGACCTTCTTCGGCGCCGGTTCGCTTGGAAACTCGCCGATGGTCGATGCACAACCCGAAAGCGCGACGAAGCTGGTCAGCAGGAGCATCCTGCAGGCATGGACGATCAGACTTTTGGCCAAGGTTATCCCCACCGTTCGAACAATACCATATGGATGGTATAGCCGACCGATCGTTCGGTCGCCATGCCGAAGCGCATTGCCCGGATGTCCCCGGGATTCCGCCGCCCTGCGCGTGGCAGGCCGAACATCGCTGCGACAATGACACGCTCAATGGTATGTAGAAGCGTCTCGCACCTATCGAAAGGCACTCCTGCATGTCCCTGTTTCGCCGATCATGTCCGATAGCGTTCGCGACCGCCGCAACTGTGACCGGGTCGAACTCACCGGAGCTTTGCGGCAGGAGGGCCGCCATTTTTGATTGCACATCGCCCCGGACATCCTTCACGGCATGAACACAGCCCGCCCCATGCGCATCGGCATTGCCGCGCCAGCGGATCTCTCGCTTCTGGGCGCGATGTTCCCGAATTCCGCGCTGCCGCAAGGGCTTGGATCCACAGTCATTTCCCAGCTTGTGCTCGCCTTGTGCGATGGCGGCGACAGGGTGGTGCTCTACACGTTGGATGAGGGCGTGACCTGCCATCAGCGCTTCGATGCGGGAAACCTGACGGTCCATGTCGCCCCCTACCGCCGCAGGCATCGCATGCGGGACCTCATGGCTGCGGAACGCCGGGCGATTCGCGACATGATCCGGAAGGACCCGCCGGACGTCGTCAGCGCCCACTGGGGCTACGAATTCGCCCTCGGTGCCCTGGCCGCCGGCTATCCGACCCTGATCACGTTCTACGATTGGGCACCGAGGATCCTCAGGTTCAAGCCGGATCTCTACCGGCTTGGCCGCCTGGGGCTGTTCCTGTGGACGCTGGCCACCGGGCGGCATTTCGCAGCGCCCTCCCCCTATATCGCGGAACGGATCGGCCGCTTCAGCCGGAAACCTTGTCCGGTGGTTGGCCAGCCGCTTGAAGAGCGCTTCTTCCGCCCGGTTCCGCGCCGTTGGCCAGAAGGGGAACCTGCACTCGTTTCTGTCGCCAACGGATGGGGGCGTCTGAAGAACACGCGAACGCTGATCCAGGCCTTCGCCATGTTGCGGCGGCGCTTTCCAACAGCCGTCCTGACCTTCTACGGGTCCGAGCACGGTCCAGGACAGGCCGCCGAGTGCTGGGCGCAGTCCGCCGGCTTGGCCGATGGCATCGTCTTCGCAGGTCTTGTCCCCAACGCCGTCGTTCTGGAGCGCTTGGCCCAGTGCCATCTGTGCGTTCATCCATCCTTGGAGGAGGCCTTCGGCCAGATCGCTCTCGAAGCCTTGGCATTGGGCACCCCAATTGTCGCCGGGCAGAATGCGGGGGCTATTCCCTGGGTGCTGGAAGAGGGGCGGGCTGGCCTTCTGGTCGACACGCGCGACCCAGCCGCACTGTCCGATGCCATGGCCTCCCTTCTCTTGGACCATGATCGGTGGGAGCGTTATTCGGTCGCCGGGCTGGCCAGCGCGCGCCGACGCTTCACCGCACGGGCGGTCGCCGACCGCTATCGTGCGCTGCTTCGTGACCTGAGGAACGAGACCGGCTGACCGGGAAACGGAGACCGCCTCACGTCCTGCAGTTTTCTGCCTGAGAGGACCATCCGAGAAAGGAAGTTCCTCAGCGAAATAGGCGAAAACTCATATCCGGGACAGGACAGACGAAAAGCGCGGCTTGCCGTAAGCGCAGCCGTCACCCATCCTTTTCCCAATGCTTTCAGGGGGAGGTTCCGGGGTGTTCACGATCTTCAACAAGGGCCGCGCCTGTCTGGGTGCGGCAATCCTGGCAGTCGGTCTCGTGGCCGGCACGGCACAGGCGGCGGATGCGGTCCGCGTCGGCTCGAAGCTGGATGCCGAAAGCGGGCTGCTCGGCACCATGATCCTGCAGGTCTTGCAGGCGGGCGGCATCCCGACGGAGAACAAAATCCAGTTGGGCCCGACCAAGATCGTTCGCGGCGCCCTGCTGGCGGGCGAGATCGACATCTATCCCGAATACACCGGCAACGGCGCCTTCTTCTTCAACGTCGACAGCGATCCGGTCTGGAAGAATGCCGGCGCCGGCTATGACAAGGTCCGGCAGCTCGACCAGGAGAAAAACAGCATCGTCTGGCTGAAGCCGGCCCCGGCCAACAACACCTGGGCGCTGGCCGTGCGGCGCGATGTGGCCGACGCCAACAAACTGAAGACCATGGAGGATTTCGCCAAGTGGGTCGGCGGCGGCGGCAAGGCCAAGGTCGCGGCATCGGCGGAGTTCGTGGAGAGCCCGGCCGCCCTGCCCTCCTTCCAGCAGACCTACGGCTTCGCGCTCAAGCCCGACCAGATGCTGATCCTGGCCGGCGGCGACACCGCGGCCACCATCCGTGCGGCAGCCGAACAGACGTCCGGCGTCAACACCGCCATGGTCTATGGCACCGACGGCGCCATCGCGGCGCTCGACCTCGTCGTGCTGACCGACACCAAGGGCGCGCAGATGGTGTATGAGCCGGCGCCGACCGTGCGCGCCGCCGTGCTGACCGCCAACCCGAAGATCGCCGATCTGCTGAACCCGGTCTTCTCCAGCCTCGATGCCGAGACCCTGCGCGGGCTGAACGCCAAGATCTCGGTGGACGGCCAGGATCAGAAGCAGGTCGCCACCGACTACCTGAAGTCCAAGGGCTTCCTGAAGTAAGCCGGCGACGTGACCAGCCGACTTCTCCTGCACAACCGCGTCGCCCTGCTGATGGTGCTGGCCGCGGCGGTCGCCGCCATGGCCTTGCCCTTTCTCGGCTTCGCACCCAACCGTCTGCTTTCGGGACGGCCGGTGCCGCTGTGGATAGCGGTGCAGGGGCTGGATGGGGCCGCGGCCCTGCTGCCAGGGTTGGTGCTGCTGGCGACGCCGTTCCTGCAGCCCACCCGTGCCGGGCTTGGCCTGACCGTCGCGGCGGGCGGACTGTTCACCGCCGGACTGGTCTGGCTGGCGGGCGCACAGGCGGCGGCACTGGCCCAGGGAGCGTCCGCGGCGGCCCGGACCTCCTTTGCTTCCGGCTTCTGGGTGATGGCGGCGGCGGGTCTGCTGACCGCCATCGACGCGGCGCGCCGGATGGGTCTGGGCGCCATCGGCCGGATGGCGGTCGGCGGGGCGGTCGCAGCACTGGTGGCGCTGCAACTGGCGTCCGGCCATCTCGACGCGCTGTCGATCCTCAAGGAATACGCCAACCGGCGCGAGATCTTCGCCGACGCCGTGCTGCGCCATGCCATGCTGGTGGTGGCGGCGCTGGTCCCGACCCTGCTGATCGGCATCCCTCTCGGGGTCGCGGCCCACCGGGTGCAGGCGGTCGGGCGCGCGGTGTTCCCGGTGCTGAACGTGGTGCAGACCGTGCCGTCCATCGCCCTGTTCGGCCTGCTGATGGCACCGCTGGCGGCGCTGGGCGCGATGCTGCCGGGGTCGGGGATCAGCGGGGTCGGACCGCTGCCGGCGGTGATCGCGCTGACGCTCTATTCGCTGCTGCCCATCGTCCGCAACACCGCGGTCGGACTGGACGGCGTTCCCGCCCCGGTGCGCGAAGCCGCCCGGGGCATGGGGCTGACGCCGCGCCAGATCTTCCTGCGCGTCGACCTGCCCCTGGCGCTGCCTGTCTTCCTGTCGGGACTGCGCATCACCGTGGTCCAGGCGGTCGGGCTGGCGGCGGTGGCGGCGCTGATCGGAGCGGGCGGGCTGGGCGCCATCATGTTCCAGGGGCTTTTCGCCAACGCGCTGGACCTTGTGCTGCTGGGCGCCGTTCCCGTCATTCTGCTGGCGGTGGCGGCCGACGCTCTGCTTTCCATCGGCATTGCCGCCGCCACCCACAGCATCGGCGTCCTGCCGGGAAAGAGTGCGCCATGATCGAATTCGAGCGGGTAATCAAGCACTTCGGCTCCTGGACCGCGGTGGATGCCGTGTCCTTCACCGTGGCGGAAGGGGAATTCCGGGTGCTGATCGGGCCGTCCGGCTCCGGCAAATCGACGGTGCTGCGGATGATCAACCGACTGATCCCCGCCGACGAGGGCGCCATCCGCATCGACGGCGAGGACATCGCGTCCCTGAAGCCGGAGGAACTGCGCCGCCGCATGGGCTACGTCATCCAGTCGGTCGGGCTGTTCCCGCACTGGACGGTGGAACGCAACATCGCCACCGTTCCCGGCCTGCTCGGCTGGCCCAAGGCGCGCATCCGCGACCGGGTGACGGAACTGCTGGAACTGCTGAACCTCGACCCCCGCCGGTATCGCGGCGCCTATCCGCACCAGCTGTCCGGCGGACAGCAGCAGCGCGTCGGCGTCGCCCGTGCCCTCGCGGCGGAGCCGCGCATCCTGCTGATGGACGAACCGTTCAGCGCGCTCGACCCGATCACCCGCGCCAGCCTGCAAACGGAGCTGTCGGCCATCCACCGCCGCACCGGCACCACCGTGGTCTTCGTCACCCACGACATGGACGAGGCTCTGCGGCTGGGCGACAGCATCGCGGTGATGGACCATGGCCGGCTGATCCAGTGCGCCACGCCGCTGGACATTCTGACCCGTCCGGCCAGCCCGCTGGTGCGCGACCTTGTCGGACGCGAGGAATGGGGTCTGAAGCGGCTGGCCGTGGAGACGGTCGGCGACCGCGCCCGCCGGCAGGAGAGCGTGACCGGCGAGCCGCTGGCTGCGGAAACCCCGCTGCACCGCGCCCTGTCGGAGATGGTCGCCCGCGGCACCGAACGGCTGCCGGTGGTGGACGGCGACGGCCGGCCGGCCGGCGTGCTGCACCTGTCCGACCTCGTCCGCCCCACCTCCGGCGGAACGGTCCCCGGCGGCACCGTATGACCGGCGCCGGCATGGCCCCACGGGATTTCCTGACCGACCGGCTGATGCTGGGTCTGGTGGTGCTGGTGGCGCTGGTGCTGGGCATGCCGTCGCTGAAGCCGCTGTTCGCGACGCTGTTCCCCCGCCTGGACCGGCCGCTGTACGAGGCGGAAAGCTTCGTCAGCCTGACGCTCGACCATATGGCGCTGGTCGGCGCCTCCAGCCTCGCCGCGATCCTGCTGGGCGGCGGTGCCGGCATCGCCGTCACCCGTCCCTGGGGACGGGAATTCCGCGGCCTGCTGGAAACCGTCGCCACCATGGGCCAGACCTTCCCGCCGGTGGCGGTGCTGGCGCTGGCGGTGCCGGTGATGGGCTTCGGTCCCGAACCGGCGCTGATCGCCCTGACGCTCTACGCCCTGTTGCCGGTGGTGGAGAACACGGTCGCCGGGCTGGACGGCGTACCGCCCCCGGTGCTGGACTCGGCCCGCGGCCTGGGCATGGGCCCGACGGAGATGCTGTTCCGCGTCGAGCTGCCGCTGGCCGCCCCGGTGATCCTGGCGGGCATCCGCACCGCCGTCATCGTCAATGTCGGCACCGCCGCCATCGCCTCCACCGTCGGCGCCAAGACCCTGGGCCTGCCGATCATCGTCGGGCTGAACGGGTCCAACCAGGCCTATGTCATCCAGGGCGCGCTGATCGTCGCCGCACTCGCCGTGGTGATCGATGCCGGGTTCGACCGGCTCGCCGGGTGGCTGACGCGCTGGTCGCAACGCTGACCCCGGACCGGAAGCGGTGACACATTGCGAATGACTTGCATTCGCAATTTAAGCGTTCTACTCTCCGCCGATCCACCCCAAGCGGAGTCCGTCATGTCCAGCATGCAGCCCCATCGCCGCGCCGCCCCTCGCCGCGAGCGCTTCCAGGATCTGTGCGATGCAGAGACGCTGGTCGTCTCGGCGCTGCGGCTGTGGGCGGAGCCTCTGCGCGAACCGGAGCGCCAGCATCCGCATTGGCAGGATGGAATGACCGCCGCCGGTCTGTCGAATGACGCGGCGGTGGCGTTCGACACGCTGATGCGCATCGTGCTCTCCGCCACCAGCCGCCCGCTCGACCTCCACCGTCCGCCCTGCCCGGCCTTGGGCACCGACGAGGCCCTGCTGCTCGACATGTTGCGGCTGGCTCAACAAGGGCTGCATGGCGAGGCCGGGGTGCTGATGAACGACTGGCTGTCGCTGACCGCCGTGCGCATGGCGATGGCGCCGCTCTGCGTCCTGGCCGCGGCCCTCGCCCGCGCCGGCCTGACGCTGCCGGACCCTGCGCAGGCGTCGCCGATGCCGAGCCGGCCGACCACCTGTCCCATCGACAGGCAGCGGGACAGGGCACGCCCCACCGCCGACCGCGGCGCCACCCTGCTGCATTGAGGCGGCGCCGCGAGTCGGCCTAACGCCGCAATCCCGCGGCGATGCGGTCGGCCAGGGTCGCAACCGCCTGGCTCATCTTGCGCACCTGCGCATCGGGCTCAGCGCCCGCCTCCGGCACCTCCACCGTCTCGCGCGTCGGCCCGATCTTGCGCGCCCCGGGCCCGCTGCCGGGCGACAGTGCCCATTGCGCGTCCAGAACCACACGCCCGGTGGCGTCGGCATCGAAGCGCAGCACGGTGACGGCCAGCACCGGCGTCCCCTCGGCCAGCCCGCTGCCGGCCACCGGCAGGACCGTCGTCCCCGGCAACCGCGCCGCAAGGTCGCCGGCCAGGGTGGAGCGCAGACCATCGGCCAGCGGCTCCGCCCAGCGGTCATACTCAAGCGTCTCCACCCGGTTGCCGTCGATGCGGCGGACGATCTGCGGCCGGTCGATCAGCATCGGCAGGTCGAGCGAGCCCAAGGCCAGGGTCCGGGACGTTGTCGCTGCCGGCTGCGCCGTACCGGCCGGCGGGATCACCGCCAGCGTGTAGAGCCGGCTGTCCGGCGTCGACTGGCAGGCCGCCAGAACGAAAAGCGGCAGCGCCAGCGCAGCATTCCGGAATCCGCGCATCACCTTCATCCCCTCTGCTCCCCGTCCCATTATTTCTTGCCCCGCAGCAGCGCTTCCGGGTGGCGTTCCAGATAGTCGGCCAGCACACGGAAGGACCGCGCGGCATCGTTCAGCTGCCGCATCACGCCCGGCAGGTCGGCCTGCCCGCTCCCACCGCCCAGCAGCCCGTTGGCGTTCTTCAGCGTGCCTTCCGCCGCGGTCGCCACCCCGCGCAGGCTCTTCACCAGCTGCGGCAGTTGCCGGTCGGCGTCGCGCATCAGCGCATCGGCGCTGCCCAGCGCCTTGGCGAGTGCGGCCAGCGACCGCGCGAGGTCCGGCGACCCGGCGAGCCCGCCGACCGACTGCAAGGTGCCGCGCAGGTCGGCGATCAGCGCGTCCAGCGGCAGGGCTGAGATCTTCTCCATCACCACCCCGGCCGAGGCCATGATCGAATCGAGGTCGCTGGAGGCCACCGTCGGCAACTCCGACCGCTCCGATCCCGGCGAGGGCGGCAGGCCGGGAGCGTAGTCGAAGGACACCAGCTTCTGCCCGGTGATCAGGTTGCCCGAGGCCAGCCGGGCCCGCAGCCCCTTCTGCACCTGCATGGCGATCAGCTTGCGCACCGCCGCCTCGTCCATCGGCTTGCCATCGATCACGGCATAGGTCCGGGCGACCAGATCGGGTTCGAAATCAATGTCGACGGGGATGTGCAGTTCCTCCTTGGCCTCGTCATACACCAGCCGCACGGCGGCGACATGGCCCACGGTCAGGCCACGCATCAGCACCGGCGCGCCTGCCTGCAACCCCTGCACCGAACCGGGGAACTCCAGCCGGTAGCGCACGCGCAGCCGGTCGCGAGCAGCCGCCGCAGACGCCTGATCCTCGTAAAGCGTGAAGCTGGCCCAATCGAGCGCCTGTGCCCCTGCCTCCGGATCCGGCGGGGTCTCCAGCACCACGCCGCCCAGCGCCAGCGACTTCAGCGATTCCGTCTGGAACTTGATGCCGTCGGCCCCGGCGGAGAACTGGATGCCCGACGACCGCCAGAAGCGGCTTCCCTCATGCACCAGCCCCTCATAGGGGGCACGGACGAAAATCGCCACCGACACGCTGCGGTCCTGCGGCGACAGGTTGTAGCCCATCACCTCGCCCACCTGGACGCCACGGAAATAGACGGGAGAGCCCTGGGCCAGCGATCCCAGCTGCTCGGTCTTCAGGTTGAAGCTGCGGCCCGGCACGTCGGCGCGGACCACCGGCGGTTCGTCCAGCGCGTCGAACTCCCGCCGGTCGTCGCCACCGCCGGGCTCCATCTCCACATAGGTGCCGGACACCACGGTGCTGAGCCCCGACACCCCGCCGAGGCCGAGGCGCGGCGCCACCACCCAGAAGCGGGTGCCGTCCTTCAGATGGCGGGCGGCGGTGCGGTCCATGCGCGCGGTGGCGATCACCTGCGACAGGTCATCGGACAGCCGCACCGATTCGATCACGCCCAGATCGACGTTCTTGTGCTTGATGCGGGTCCGCCCGGCCTCCAGCCCGTCGCCGGACTGGAAGGTGATGACGATCTGCGGCCCGCGCTCCTCCAACCAGCGCCAGCCGAGCCAGCCGGCGATCAGCACCGCCACCAGCGGCAGCAGCCACAGGGGCGACAGCCGCCGGCGCGGCGGTGTCGCGACCTCTGGCGGATGGTTGGCCGGCGGGTGATCGGCAGGCGGATGGCTTTCCGGCGAATGGGTGTCCGGCCGGTCGTTGTCTCGGGTCTCGTCAGCCATGCCGCATCATTCCAGCCTGTTCGTTCTGCGCCGCATCGGGCGCGCCCTCTTCTGCGCGGTCCCACATCACCCGCGGGTCGAAGATGTGGCTTGCGATCATGGTCAGCACGACC
The DNA here is from genome assembly GCF_002573965.1 of Azospirillum palustre. Taxonomy (NCBI): domain Bacteria; kingdom Pseudomonadati; phylum Pseudomonadota; class Alphaproteobacteria; order Rhodospirillales; family Azospirillaceae; genus Azospirillum; species Azospirillum palustre. The sequence continues at coordinate 49,775 of NZ_PDKW01000042.1, forward strand.
ACGCCGGCGAAGGCGATGGCGCCGGGATCGGCGCGGACGGAGGCGACGGCGCCGAACTGCACCAGCGCCGTGAGGATGGCGATCATGAACACGTCGATGTTGGACCAGCGCCCGATGGAGTCGATGATGCGGTACAGCCGCGTCCGGGCATGCAGCCTCGCGGCCGAACGCCGCCTCGCGGCCAGGAGGAACCAGCCGAGCCCCGCCAGCTTCAGCACCGGCACGGCGACGCTGGCGACGAAGACCAGCAGGGCGAGCGGCCACAGCCCGGCCTCCGCCAGTTCATGCACGCCGCTGAGGATCGTGCTGGGAGCACCCTGGCCGAAATTGACGACGGTCATCACCGGCAGCAGGTTGGCCGGGATGTAGAGCACGGCACCGGCGGACACCAGCGCCGCCGTGCGCTCCAGGCTGTTTGGCTCGCGCGGGTGCAGGCGGCTGTGGCAGCGGGTGCAGCGGTCCGGTGCCGGCCCATGGTCGCAGCCATGGACCCGCTGGCAGACGGTGCAGGCGATCCAGCGCCTGGGCGCCGGGGCATCGCTGGGCGGCACATGGTCGATCGCCTGCCAGACCCGGCGGCTGTCGAGCGCCAGATCCATCAGCGTACCGGCCAGCACGAAGCCGCCCAGCGCCAGTCCGCCGGCCAGGAACTCCGCGTTGGCGAAGCCCTTCAGCCGCGAATAGCCGACCAGCAGCCCGAGCAGGAAGACGTCCAGCATCGCCCAGGGCCGCAGCTTCTCGGCCCAGGCGAACAGCCGCGCCGTCTCCCGCACCCGGGCGGGAGGACGCCCGTCATGCAGCCGTTGCAGCACGGCGATCACCGCCATGATGCGGGCGAAGGGGGCGGCCAGCACCAGCGCGCCGACCAGCAGCGACAGCGGCCACATGCCCTGGTCGGCCAGAATCTCGACCCCGGTGGTGACGAGGCTCGTGCGGTCGTTGCCCTGGATATTCACGCCCATCAGCGGGTTGGCGGCGATCAGCAGCAGCATCAGGGCGCTGGCGACCGCCATCGGCAGCGCGTGGCGAACGCCGCCGCGCCCGTTCCGGAACAGCACCGCACCGCAGCGCGTGCATTCGGCCCGGCGGCCCGGCGGCGGCAGGCGGACGCGGTGCAGGCGGCCGCAATCGGGACAGGCGACGAGATCGTCACGACTCTCCGCCGCCGGCACCCTCAACCCTTCCTTGCCCGTTCCAACCGACATGCACGCACGCGAACCTTCCAGCCGACGAAACCCGCTCTCCAATTGGCTTTTATCAGCGTTGGCGCAAGCCCCTGCGAAGCGGATAGGCGGAATTCCGCCGCATTGCAACATGGCTTGTGTCACGTTCGGGAATTCGCGATTGACCGAAAGATTATGTACATACATTATTGCCGAAACGTCACATCGCAACGCGGCGCGGAGAGCGGGGTGCAGGGGTTGGCACGGCAAGGCCTGACCGGACAGAACCGCGGTAACGGACCGGCGTCCCCGCCGGAACATCCGTTGCAAGCCGGTCCGGCTCCGGACAGCGCGCCGGAGGACAGCATCCTCGACGGCCGCGGCCCCCTGTTCGACCAGATCAAGCGTGCCGTTGCCGGGCAGATCCTGCGCGGACGCTGGCAGGCGGGCCAGCGCCTTCCCAACGAGGCGGAACTGTCCGGCCTTTACGGCGTCTCCCGCCAGACCGTGCACAAGGCCATCGCCCTGTTGGCGCGCGAGGGCTTCCTGGTCCGCCGCCGCCGCGCCGGCACCTTCGTCGCCACCAGCCGCCGCGACCGCTTCGCCCTGCCCATCGAGGACATCGGCGACGTGGTGGCGCGGGATGGGCGTGTCTACGAATTCCGCATCCGCGACCGCAAGATTTTTCGCAACGGCGAGGGCCTCCGCTGGCCCGACCTGCCCGACGGGACGCCGATCCTGACGCTGGAATGCCTGCATTTCAGCGACGGCACGCCGATCCAGCACGAACGCCGGCTGGTCAATCTCGAGGTCGTGCCGGAGGTGGTTGACGAATCCTTCGATGTCGTGGCACCCAGCCGATGGCTGGTCGACCGGGTTCCCTGGTCATCGGCCGACCACACCGTGCGCGCGGTCAACGCGACGGCGGAGATGGCGGCCTTGCTGGGGGTGGAAGCCGGTGCGGCCTGCCTGTCGATCCGGCGGCAGACCATGCATCTCAGCCGGCCGGTGACGCTGGTTCATTTCCTCTCGGTCGGTGACCGCTTCAGCCTCAGCGGATCGTCGATCACCGACAGCGCGACCGAGTTGAATTTGTAAACACAAAAGGACCGGTGACAGGCGCCGGCCGCAACAGGGGTGACTTCACGATGGAGAGCAAGGCTATGGTTCGGACGATGTTCAAGACGGCGCTGCTGGGCGCCACCCTGCTGGTCGCCGGTGCCGCCGCCGGGACGGCGATGGCCGACACGCTGGCCGACGTGAAGAAGGCGGGCGTCTTCACCGTCGCCACCGAGATGCAGTTCCCGCCCTTCGATTTCCTTGAGAACAACGAATACAAGGGCGTCGACAAGGACCTGTTCGACGAGGTGGCGAAGGAACTGGGCGTCAAGGCCAAGTACATGGACCTGCCCTGGACCAGCGTGCTGCCGGGCCTGGAAGCCAAGAAGTTCGACCTGGTCATCGCCCCGGTCACCATCACGAAGGAGCGCGTGAAGCGCTATTCCTTCACCGTTCCGATTTCCGAGGCGACCGCCGCCCTGATGAAGCGCGCCGACGACAAGACCATCAACAAGCCGGAAGACATCGCCGGCAAGAAGGTCGGCGGCGGCAAGGGCACCTCGCAGCTGGCCCAGGTGAAGGAATTCGGCCAGACTCTGCCGACCCCGCCGGACGTGCGCGAATATGTCGACAGCAACCAGTCCTACGCCGACCTGGCCGCCGGCCGCGTCGATGCCTCAGTCAACTCGCTGCCGAACCTGAACTTCGCCGCCGCCCAGCGCAAGGAGACCTTCGCCGTCGTCCTGCCGCCCTTCGGCAAGCCGTCCTACTTCTCCTGGGTCGGCCGCCCCAGCGACGACGACAAGAGCCTGATCGAGGCGGTCAACGCCGCGCTCGTGAAGATCCAGAAGGACGGCCGTATGGCCGCCATCCAGAAGAAGTGGTTCGGCGTCTCGCAGGAGCTGCCGACCACCGTTCCGGAACCGCAGCTCTAAGGAACGCATGACCTTCCCTCTCCCGCCTTTCGGGCGGGAGAGGACAGGATCGCCCGACCAAGGCCCACACGATGAAGTTCAGCGTCATCATCGACGCCTTTCCCTATCTGCTGGGAGCGGCCGTCACGACCATCTGGGTCTCCCTGCTCGGCGTGCTGCTGGGGCAGGTGATCGGCGTTGCCGTCTGCGTGGCGCGCCAGTCCGGCGGCCGGGCGGCCGACATGGCCGGCGGTGTCTATGTCAGCTTCTTCCGCGGCGTTCCGCTGCTGATCCAGCTTCTGCTGATCTACTACATGCTGCCGCTGATCGGCATCGACGTGCCGCCGCTGGTCGCCTCCATCGCGGCACTCGGCCTCGCGTCGGGCGCCTATGTGTCGGAGATCTACCGCGGCGCGCTGAATGCCGTCCCGCACGGCCAGTCGGAGGCGGCGCTGGCGCTGGGCTTCCCCGGGTCGTCGATCTGGACGCGCATCCTGCTGCCGCAGGCTTTCCGCATCTCGGTTCCCGCGCTGGTCAACGAGCTGATCCTGCTGCTAAAGGCATCCTCGCTGATCTCCGTCGTCGGGGTGGCGGAGCTGACGCGGACCAGCCAGACCATTTCGGCCAGCAACTACCGCCCGCTGGAGATCTATCTGGCGGCCGGCCTCATCTATCTGGCGATCAACGGCGCGCTGGCCCTGTTCGGCACGCTGGTCGAACGCCGCCTGCAACAGGCCTGACCCGATGTTGGACCTTTCCCTTCTCGTCCAGTACGGCCCGGCGCTGCTGCGCGGCTTCGGGGTCACCATCCTGTGCTGGGGCGCCGGCTGCCTCATCGGCATGGTGCTGGGCTTCGCGCTCATGCTGCTGCGGCAGCTACCGGTGAAGCCGCTGCGCTGGGTCATCCGCGCCTATATCGAGGTGATCCGTGGCACGCCCTTTCTAATCCAGCTGTTCCTGCTCTACAGCGGCGGCCCGTCCATCGGCCTGCGGCTGGAGGCGACGACCGCCGGCATCCTCGGCCTCGGCATCTACGGCAGCGCCTATTTCGCCGAGATTTTCCGCGCCGGCTATCAGGCGGTGCCGAAGGGGCAGGTGGAGGCGGCGCTCAGCCTCGGCATGTCCTACGGCTCAATCCTGCGCCGGGTGATTGTGCCGGCGATGCTGGTGTCGACCATCCCGGCCATCGTCAACATGATGGCGATCCTGACCAAGGAGACGGTGGTGCTGTCGATCATCACCGTGCCGGAACTGATGTACGAGATGCAGACGATGGCGGCGGAGACCTTCGCCACCTTCGAGACCATCCTGGGGATGGCGCTGTTCTACTGGCTGCTGGTGGAGGTGGTGTCGCGCCTGGGCCGCCGGCTGGAGGCGCGCGTCACCCGTTTCCTGACCCACGCCTCGCCGCAAGGGTCGTCGTCCGAGACTGCAACCGCGAGGGCGTGATGACCGCCGTTTCCCAAACTGTCCCCCTGTCGCGTACCAGTGTCCAGGGCGATACCGTGCCGATGGTCTCGATCCGCGGCGTGGGCAAGAGCTTCGGCACCAACGAGGTGCTGCGCGACATCGATCTGACCGTCAACAAGTCGGAGGTCGTCTGCCTGATCGGCCCCAGCGGATCGGGCAAGAGCACGCTTCTGCGCTGCATCAACTTCCTGGAGGTCTATGATCGCGGCGAGATCCGCATCGAAGGCAGGCTGGTCGGCTATAGCGAGGACACGCCGCGCCGCCGCCTGTCCAACCGCGACCTGCGGAGCTTGCGCCGCAACGTCGGCATGGTGTTCCAACAGTTCAACCTGTGGCCCCACATGACCGCGCTGGAGAATGTGGCCGAAGCCCTGGTGCAGGTCCGCGGCATGGACAAGGCCGCAGCAACATCCCACGCCCGCCGGATGCTGGACCGGGTGGGTCTGGCGGCCAAGGCCGACAGTTACCCCGCCCGCCTGTCCGGCGGCCAGCAGCAGCGCGTCGCCATCGCCCGCGTCATCGCGATGGAACCGCACCTGATGCTGTTCGACGAGCCGACCTCCGCGCTCGACCCCGAATTGGTGGGCGAGGTGTTGCAGGTGATGCGCGATCTGGCGGCCGACGGCATGACCATGGTGGTGGTGACCCACGAGATGGGCTTCGCCGCCAATGTCGCGGACAAGGTGGCCTTCCTCGACCGCGGCCGCATCGCCGCCTTCGGAACCCCGCGCGAGGTTTTCCACGAATCGACCGAGCCGCGGGTGCAGCAATTCCTTCAAACATATCACGAGCGCAACAGCTTCTGACCGCCGTTCGCCGATGAAGAAAGGCCGCCCCAATTGGGGCGGCCTTCGTGGCGGCTCAGTAATGATACCGGCAGGCCAGTATTTCGAGCGCCTGGGCGTCACCACTCCCGGTCACCCGATACACCAGTCGATGCTCGCCCGTGATGCGGCGCGACCACCAGCCGGCGAGTCCTTCCTTGAGAGGTTCAGGCTTACCCAGCCCTGAAAACGGATTACGTTCGGCATCGCGGATCAGATCGTTGATCTTCCTTAATAAGGCTCGATCATTCTTCTGCCAGTGTAAATAATCTTCCCAGGCGCCGTCAGTCCAAACCTTCTTCATTCAGAATATCCCGCTCAATGCCTTTTCCAGCATCGAGTTGAGCGATTCCCTTGAGCAGCCGTTCCGCGTTTCTAGGGCTTTTCAGGAGATGGAGCGTCTCCATGAGTCCTTCGAACTCTTCTTCGGAAATCATCACCACCGAACGCCCCTTTTGTCGGGTGACGGTCAATGGTGCACGGCTGTCGCAGACCTCGTCCATCACGCTGGCAAGGTTGTTTCTAAGATCGGTGTAGCTGATGTGACTCATTGTAAGGCGCCTACCAAGTCCGTAAGGCCGCGCAGCACCTCGATTTTCATCAAGGCTTCTGTCGATCACATTATGTACAGAAACATGGACATATTTCAAGTCTCCCTTACTACAGCCACGCTCCCCCTGGCACCCCGCCGACAAACCCGCTAAGAACCTTTCGCACGCGCAACAGAACTGCAACGCGAAAGCCCTGGCTCCGTCGATGATCGAACTCCGGTCCGTCACCCACGCCTATGGCGACCGCCCCGTCCTGCACGACCTGTCGCTGCGGCTGGCCGAGCGGCGCATCGCCATTCTCGGCGGCAACGGCTCGGGCAAGAGCACGCTGGCCCGCCTGCTGAACGGGCTGATCGTACCGGCCGCCGGCACTGTCACGGTCGATGGGCTGGATACCCGCAGCGACGGCCGGGCGGTGCGCCAGCGGGTCGGTTTCGTCTTCCAGAATCCCGACACCCAGATCGTCTATCCGACGGTGGAAGAGGATCTCGCCTTCGGGCTGAAGGCGCGCAAGCTGCCGAAGGACGAGATCGCCCGCCGCGTCGCCGGGGCGCTGGAGCGCTACAACCTCGACCGCTACCGGCACCAGCCGGCCCACCAGATGAGCGGTGGCGAGAAACAGCTGCTCGCCATCGCCGGGGTGCTGGTTCTTGAGCCGGCCTATGTCATCTTCGACGAACCGACGACGCTGCTCGACCTGCGCAACCGCCGCAAGGTGATCGACCTGCTGTGCGGCCTGCCGCAGACGGTGATCGTCGTCACCCACGACCTCGACATGGTGAAGGATTTCGACCGGGCGCTGGTGCTGGAGGATGGCCGCATCGTCGCCGACGGCCCGCCGGCGGAAACCGTGCCGGCCTACATCGAGCGGCTCGGCTGATGCTTGGCCTCTACCTGCATCGGGAGTCGGTCGTTCACCGCCTGCCGGCAGGGGCGAAGCTCGGCGGCCTGCTGCTGGTGACCGTCCTGGTGCTGGCCCTGCCCGGTGGCTGGGGAGCGCTGGCTGCCGGACTGATCGGCGCCGCGGTTCTGGTGGCGGCAAGACTGCCGGCCAGGCGGGTGCTGGCGGAGTTGCGGGCGCCGGTGCTGATGCTGGCTTTGCTGTTCGGTTTCCAGGCGCTGCTGGCCGGCGGCGGGTGGGAGGAGACGGCGGTTGCCGTCGCCCGCTTCGCCGCCCTGATCCTGCTGGCGACCCTGGTCACGCTGACCACCCGCGTCATGGACATGGTCGATCTGTTCGAGCAGCTGTTCGGCCGGCTGCGGCCGGTCGGGGTCAACCCGGCGAAGATGGCGCTGATGCTGGCCCTGACCATCCGCTTCATCCCGCTGCTGGGCGAACAGGTGCGCGAGGTGCGGATGGCCCAGCGCGCCCGCGGCGTGGAGCGCAACATAGCCGCCCTGTTCGTTCCGCTGCTGGTCAAGATCCTCACCATGGCCGATGATCTGACCGCCGCACTGGAAGCGCGCGGTTATGACCCGGTGGATGCCGGGACGAACGACAGCAAAACCAAAAATAGCACTCAACGATAACGTCACCAGCCGAAGGAAGCGTCCGCCATGTTGTCCACCCGCGATCTCGTCCTCTGCGCCCTGTTCGCCGCCCTGCTGGGTGGGCTCGGCATGGCGCCGCCGATTCCGCTCGGCTTCCTGCCGGTGCCGGTCACGGCGCAGACTCTGGGTGTCATGCTGGCCGGCACCATCCTGGGCGCCAAGCGCGGCAGCATCGCGGCATCGCTGTTCGTTCTGCTGGTCGCGGCCGGCCTGCCGCTGTTGGCGGGAGGCCGCGGCGGCATCGGCGTCCTGATGGGGCCGACCGGCGGCTTCGTGTTGTCCTGGCCGGTCGGCGCCTTCGTCACCGGTTGGCTGGCCGAGCGTTTCGCCACCACCGCCAACCCGATCCGCCTGTTCGCGGTCAGCGTGCTTGGCGGCATCCTGGTCGTCTATGCCGGCGGCATTCCCTGGCTGTGGCTGGTCGCCGGCCTGCCGATCGACAAGGCCGTGTTCGGTTCGCTGGCCTTCGTGCCGGGCGACCTGATCAAGGCCGGCATCGCCGCCGTCGCCGCCTCGGGCGTCCGCCGCGCCGGCATCCTGCCGATCCATGCCTGAGAGAATGGCGCCTGAGAGAATGGTTCCGGAGCAGCCATTGCTGACCGGCGGCTATATGGACGCGGACAGCCTCGTCCGCCCTTTTGCGCTGGCCGCCGAATGGGCGCCTGACCATCCGGCGCTGATCCTCGGCGACGATTGGCTGTCCTATGGCGCGCTGCTGGAGCAGGTGCGGCGCGCCGGCGCCGGTGTGGCCGCCCTGGGCCGGGATGGAACGCCTCCGCGCGTGGCGCTCAGCCTGGGCAACCGGCCGGACCTGCTGGCGCTGTTCTTCGGCATCGTCGCGGCCGGCGGCATCGTCGGCCTGCTCGACCCGAAATGGAGCGCCGCGCAGACCGCCGCCGCCATCGAGACCTTCCGCCCCGATCTGCACCTGACGACCGGGACCGCCGCCACCTGGATCGCAGCGCAGCCGGCAGGCTGGACCATCCCCGCCATCGATCCGAAGACCCCGTTCCTGGTCGGCTTCACCTCCGGCACCACGGGCCGGCCCAAGGCCTTCATCCGCAACCAGGGCTCCTGGCTGGCGACGCTGGAGGCGAGCCGGATGGAGTTCGGCATCGGCGCCGAGGATGTCATTCTCGTGCCGGGGCCGCTGGTCCATGGCCTGGGCCTCTACGGCGCGGTGGAGGGGCTGTCGGCCGGCGCCACGGTCTGTGTGCAGCCGAAATTCGACGGAACCGACGCGGCGGCGCAGTTGGCGGAGCGCGGCATCACCACGCTGGTGCTGGTGCCGACGATGCTGGTCGGCATCCTCGACGCTGCGGAGCGCGATGGCCGACGCTTCCCCGCTCTTCGCCGGGTGGTCTGTTCCGGCGCCAAGCTGGCACCCGCGGTGCATGACCGGCTGGCCGCCCTCTGCCCCGATGCCGCCGTGCTGGAATATTACGGCGCGTCCGAGCTGAGCTTCGTCAGCCTGCGCTCGTCCCGCGAAGGCGCCCCTGCCGACAGCGTCGGCCGTCCCTTCCATGGGGTGGAACTGAGCCTGCGCGACGATGACGGCCGTCCGGTGGAGCGCGGCCGGCCCGGCACCGTCTGGGTGCGCAGCGGCATGCTGAGCGATGGCTATCTCGGTGTCACCGACGGCGCCGGCTACCGCGAGCGGGACGGCTGGGGCACCGTCGGCGATTACGGCTGGATCGATGGCGAGGGCTGGCTGCGGCTGGTCGGGCGGGCCGGCGACATGGTCATCACCGGCGGCCTGAACGTCTACCCGGCGGAGGTCGAAGCGGTCCTGCGCGCCCATCCCGCGGTGGCGGAGGCGGTGGTGTTCGGCCTGCCGGATCCCTATTGGGGCGACGCCCTGTCGGCCGTCGTGTGGTGGCGCGGAAGCGCGCGCGCCTCGCTCGCCGACGTGCGCGGCTGGTGCCATGACCGGCTGGAGGGCTACAAGGCGCCGCGGCGGGTCTTCGCCGCGTCCGACATGCCCCTGACCGGCAGCGGCAAGATCGCCCGCGCCGATGTGCGAGAGCGGGCGAAGGCGGGCGGGCTGGAGTTGGTGGCGTGAGAACGAGTGCTGCACGTGCCCGACCCCACATCAAACCCCTTCTCCCCCCTGGGGAGAAGGTTGGGATGAGGGGGTTCGGCAAGCCGAAGAGATCCTCGCAATGCATCCCCCTCACCCTACCCCTCTCCCCGGGGGGGGAGAGGGGAATCTGGGGAAACCTCACATGACCCGCCCCATCATCGTCGCGGCAAGGCGGACTCCGGTCGGACGCATCGGCGGCAGCTTGCGCGAGCTTCCCGTCGAGGATCTCGCCGCCCCGGTCATCCGCTCGGTGCTGGCCGACGCCGGCCTCGATCCCGCGGAGGTGGATGAGGTTCTGCTGGGCAATGCGGTCGGTCCCGGCGGCAATGTCGCACGGCTGTCGGCTCTGTCCGCCGGGCTGCCGGTATCGGTGCCCGGCGTCACGGTGGACCGGCAGTGCGGATCGGGGCTGGAGGCGATCAACCTTGCCGCCCGGCTGGTACAGTCCGGCGCCTGCGACGTGGTCCTGGCCGGCGGGGTGGAGAGCACCAGCACCGCCCCGTGGCGCGTCGCCAAGCCGTCCTGCCTCTACCAGAGCCCGGCCTTCTACGACCGTGCCCGCTTCGCTCCCGACGAGGTCGGCGACCCGTCGATGATCGAGGCGGCGGAGACTGTCGCCACAGCCTACGGCATCGACCGCGCCCGCCAGGACCGCTATGCGCTGGACAGCCACCGCAAGGCCTTGGCCGCGCAGGCCGCCGGGCGCTTCGACCGCGAGATCGTTCCGCTGCATCTCCATGACGGCCGCGTCGTCGCCTTCGATGACTGCCCGCGCGCCGATACCAGCCTCGAAAAGCTGGCGGCGCTGCGGCCCATCCTCCGGCCCGATGGCACGGTCACGGCGGGCAACGCCTGCCCGGTCAATGACGGTGCCGCAATGGTGGCGGTGGTGTCGGAGCGGAAGTTCCGCGCGCTCGGCCTCACCCATGGGCTGGCGGTGGTCGACAGCGCCGCAGCGGGCGTGGATCCGAAGCTCCTCGGCACCGGCCCGATTCCGGCGGTGACCAGGCTGCTGGCCCGCAATCCCGGCCTGACCATCGCCGACATCGACCTCGTGGAGTTCAACGAGGCCTTCGCCGCCCAGGTGCTGGCCAGCCTCGACGCGCTTGGCATCGACCGATCGCGCGTGTCGGTCGGCGGCGGCGCCCTGGCGCTCGGCCATCCCTATGGCGCATCCGGGGCGATCCTGGTGACGCGCCTGTTCAGCGAAATGCTGTTCCCGGCGGCAGGACGTACGCCCCGCCGGGGCCTCGCCACGCTCGGCATCGGCGGCGGGCTGGGGCTCGCCACACTTCTGGAGCCAGTTTGAATGACCAGCGCCCCTGCGGCCGGGGATAGTTTCCGGTCGGCCTTCCGTCACCGCGCCTTCGCCCTGTTCTGGAGCGCGCGGGTCTGCTCGATGCTGGCGATCCAGATGCAGGTGGTGGCGGTCGGCTGGCAGGTCTATGCCATGACCGGCGACCCGCTCGACCTCGGGCTGGTCGGTCTGTTCCAGTTCCTGCCCTCGCTGGCGCTGGTACTGGTGGCCGGCCATGTGGTGGACAACAACGACCGCAAGACGGTCCTGTTCGGCGCCCTGTCGATCGAGATGATCGCGGTCGCCGCCCTGTTCCTGCTGACCATGGCCGGCGCCCTGTCGCCCCACGCCATCTTTGCCGTGGTGGCGCTGATCGGCCTCGCCAAGTCCTTCGAGGGTCCGGCCAACCAGGCGATCCTGTCCGCAACCGTCCCGGTGGAGGATTTGCCCAACGCCGTCGCCTGGCAGTCGTCGGGCGTGCAGGTGGCGCAGATCTCCGGCCCGGCGCTGGGCGGCCTGCTCTACATCGCCGGACCGGCGGCGGTCTATGGCGTCAGCACGGCGATGCTGGTGCTGTCGGTCCTGCTGATCGCCGCCTGCCGGCCGCGCCCCGTCACCATGACCAAGCGGGCCATGAGCCTGACCAGCATGCTGGCCGGCGCCGCCTTCATCCGCAGCCGGCCGGAGATTCTGGGCGCCATCTCGCTCGACCTGTTCGCGGTGCTGCTGGGCGGGGCGACGGCGCTGCTGCCGATCTATGCGCGCGACGTGCTGCATGTCGGGCCGTGGGGGCTCGGCCTGCTGCGCTCGGCGCCTGCGTTGGGGGCGCTCGCCATGGCGATGGTCATCACCCGCTGGGGCGTGAAGCGACATGCCGGGCGCTGGATGCTGATCGCGGTGGCCGGGTTCGGCGTCGCAACCATAGCCTTTGGACTGTCGGCCGATCCGGTGCTGTCCTTCATCGCCCTGCTGGCGGTCGGCGCCACCGATCAGGTCAGCATGTTCGTCCGCCAGACGCTGGTCCAGCTGTCCACCCCCGACGAGATGCGCGGCCGGGTCGGCGCCGTCACCTCTCTGTTCATCGGCGCGTCCAACCAGTTGGGCGAGTTCGAATCCGGCAGCGTCGCAGCACTGATCGGCGCGGTTCCGGCAGTTGTGCTGGGCGGCGTCGGCGCGGTCGGGCTTGCCGGGCTGTGGGCGGCGATGTTCCCGGCGCTGCGGCGGGTGGACAGGTTGCTGGGACGGTAGTGAGAGGCGAGCCCCTCACACATCGCTGCATATGTCCAGAAGCCGATGGGCTCAACCCTAGACTTTTTAGAGATACCTGCATACACTTAAAGGTGCGTTCAGGCTGTTAAATCCTCTGTTCTGCATGATGACTGGAAATAAGAGCAACATTCCTCCGAAGGCGATTTTAGCTGTTCTCTTGCGGAATGCGGAAATGAATGCCGACCGCGCGATGGAATCAGAAGGCAGAAAGAGAGATTGATATGAGCATTGTCGTTGGAAACGTACCCTTGCATTTATGGGATGGCGGAAGCGGTACCGGTATCGATTATGACAACTCTTTTCTATATTCAATAACTCCATCGCAGATCGTTGCCAGATTTACAAAAAACGGCGCGACCGTGATGGATGCTACAGTAAATGGTAATATCAATATAACCGGAAATAACATATCAGGAAGAATTACGTCCCTCACGGCGACGCAGCCCAGTGGAAATATCCTGCTGTCGATCAGCAATGCGAATTTGAGCTTTTCAAATGCATATGATTTCTCTAATGTTTTGACGGTCCCGTCGCTGTTGTCAGGCGACGACCAAATATTTGGCTCATCCCAGACGGACTATTTACAGGGATACGCGGGAAACGATTACATCAGCGGCGGTGGAGGTGACGATCAGATCTACACCAGCCCTGGTTTCGATACCATCGATGGCGGAGAAGGTATCGATACCGTTATCAATCTCCAATATACGAGCACCGCGAGGCTGGTCGCCTTCAATGGACAGGTTGCCATTCTTGATCGCAGCAATAGCAGCGACGTTCTGATGAATGTCGAATACGTCAGATATTACGACGGGATGGTGCCGACTTCGAGTGCCGCCGGCTTCGATGCCCTGGGGTATCTGGCGGCAAACCGGGATCTGGCCGCCGTTTTCGGCACCAATCAGGCCGTTGCCTTCACTCACTACATTCGGAGCGGCTATACCGAGAACCGCGCGACCAGCTTCGATGCCGCCGGTTATCTGGCTGCCAACGCGGATCTGGCCGCAGCCTTCGGGGTGGACACTGTCACAGCGACCCGGCATTACATCACCAACGGTCGGTTGGAGGGGCGGAACACCTCCTTCAATGCGACAAGTTATCTGGCGGCCAACCCGGATCTGATCCAGGCCTTCGGCTCCAGCACCACCGCAGCGGCCCTTCATTACGCAACCACGGGACGGCTCGAAGGGCGGACGACGACGTTCAACGCGGCTGCCTATCTGGCGCGGAACCCCGATCTTCAGCGTCGGTTTGGCAACAGCGAAGCGTCGGCAGCAGCCCATTACGTGAACTTCGGTTACCGCGAAGGACGCTCCACCACCCCGCTGGCGACGACCGGCCGGGCGGCGCCGATGCTCGAGTCGGATGCCTCGGCAGGCATGCTCGCCGCCACCGTCTGACGCCACCGTCTGACAAGGCTCCTGCAGGCGGGTCATCCCCGCCCGCAGGGCCGAAATCAACGGATCACAGATACCGGATCGTCACCTTGTCGGCGGCCTGCTTGGCCCGTGCCCGCGCATCGTCGGTGTCGGTGCCGGTCGCCAGCGCCACGCCCATGCGGCGGTTCTTGCGGGTGGTCGGCTTGCCGAACAGGCGGACGTCGACCTCCTGCTCGGTCGAACCCAGGCGCAGCGCGTCCGCCAGCCCCTCGATGCGGAAATTCTCCGCCTCGCGGTCGGCCAGGATGACGGCGGAGGCCGACGGGGCACGGCACAGGATGTTCGGGATCGGCAGGCCCAGGATGGCGCGAGCGTGCAGTTCGAACTCCGACAGGTTCTGCGACAGCAGAGTGACCATGCCGGTGTCGTGCGGCCGCGGCGACAGTTCGGAGAAGATCACCTCGTCGGCGGTGACGAAGAACTCGACGCCGAAGATGCCGTAGCCACCGAGATTGTCGACGACGCGCGCCGCCATCGCCTTGGCGTCGTCCAGCATCGCCTGCGGCATGGCGACCGGCTGCCAGGATTCCTGGTAATCGCCGCGCTCCTGCCGGTGGCCGATCGGCTCGCAATAGAGGATGCCATCGCGGGTGCGGACGGTCAGCAGCGTGATCTCGTATTCGAAGGGAACGAACTCCTCGACGATCACCTTGCGGCGGTCGCCACGCATGTTCGCCACCGCATAGTCCCAGGCGGCCTCCAGCCCGGCGGCGTCCTGCACCGTGCTCTGCCCCTTGCCCGACGACGACATCACCGGCTTGACGACGCAGGGGAAGCCGGTGTGCTCCGCCCCGGCGCGCACCTCCTCCAGGCTCTCGGCATAGCGGTAGCGCGAGGTGCGCAGGCCGAGTTCCGTCGCCGCAACCTCGCGGATGCGGTCACGGTTCATCGTCATGGTCGCGGCACGGGCCGACGGTACGACAATTGTGCCGGCATCCTCGAATTCGTGCAGCACCTCGGTTCGGATGGCCTCGACCTCCGGCACGATGTAGTCCGGGCGGTGCTTGGCGATGGCGGCGCGCAGGGCGTCGGCGTCCAGCATGGAGAACACCTCCGCCCGGTCGGCGACCTGCATCGCCGGCGCGTTGGCGTAGCTGTCGCAGGCGATGACCTCGCAGCCCAGCCGCTTGGCGGCAATGACGAATTCCTTGCCCAGCTCCCCGGAGCCGAGCAGCAGGATCCTGGCGGTGAACATCGACGCACTCCCGATATTGGCGACAGCTGGCAACAGTGGCGACAGCTGGCCGACCATAGGGCTTCCGGTCAGCCGGGCCAAGCCCCGCCGTAAGCCTTCCGTATGCAGCGGCGAGACGGAAGCGAGGCCGCACAAATATTTCTAAAAAGAAATTATAATGGTAGCGGATGAAAAACTCCGCTCATGTGTTCATGCGTAAATGAACCCCTGTTTCGGGAGGCAACAATGGCAACGACCACACAAGCGGCGGCAAGGCGCGGGTTCTTCGGCGGCAGGACCCTGATGGCCGTCTGCCTGGCCGGCTCGCTGGCATTGCCGGGATGCGCCGGCAACGGCAACGACGACATGGCCGGCGCCCTGCTGATCGGTGCCGCGGTGGTCGGGCTGGGCGTGCTGGCCGCCACTGCCGGCGGCGATGACGACGATGGCGACAACAACCGCGGCCGGCATCAGCGCCATCGCGGCGGCTACGACAACAGCGGCTATTACGGCAATGGCTATGCGAGCGGCTATGAGGGCCGGGGCCGCGGCGGCTACAGCCGCTATGCCGGCAACGGCCAATGCGACGATTCCCGCTACCGCACCTCCAACGGCGGGCGGGCGGAGGCCGGGACCGACGAACGGGACTGCCGCCGCTTCGGTGACGGCCGCAAGTAAAAGGCGGCCGTCCGATTGCGGTTCAGCGCCGCCGCCCCTCCAGGTTCTTGCGGACGATGGCGCCGATGATCAGCAGGAAGGCCAGCAGGCGCAGCACATAGACCCAGCTCTGCTCTTCGCGTTCCAGCCCGCCGAGCGCCAGCACGATCTGGTTCAGCGCCAGCAGCAGGAAGGCCAGCGAGAAGCTGACGAACAGCGCGTCCCTCGTCCGTCTCCAGAAGCCGAGGAAGAACAGCCCGGCCACCGCATAGAGCGCCGCAAGCACGCCGGTGAAGAAGCTGGAGGTGGTGGGCAGCATCACTCGGCATCCCAGATGAAGCCGTACAGCAGCACCCCCACGCCGGCCATGGCGGAGAATTGGCGCAGCGGCAGCAGGTCGACCTGCGTCGGCAGGACGACGACATCGATGAACAGCAGCAGATTGTTCACCGCCAGCCCGACAAAGCACAGCGTGCTCCACAGCAGAAGCCGGCTGCGGGACCGCAGCCAGCTGCGCAGCAGCAGGACCATGCACAGCAGGCTGGCGGCAAAGCACAGCAGATAGACCGCCGACTTCACGACATCCATGTCGTCGCTCCCACCCCGCTCTCCCCCTGCAGGGGACGGCACGCATTCCTGACTATGAAGACCGCGGTCATTTCATTCACTGGGATCAATCGTTGAGGCGGAAGCGGAAGGAATCGGCAAAGATCTGCACCTTGTTGCCGGGAGCCGCGAAGATCTCCCGGATGATGGCGGACGGACGGGTGGCGTAGGCCTGCTCGATCTCCTCCACCCACTGGTCCAGAAGCGGGGAAGCCGGGCGGTAGCGGTGGCGGCCGTCGGTCTGTGCCACCAGCAGGCCAGCACCGAGGAACCCGGCCAGCGCCTCCTGCACCACCACGTCGCTGCCACGCAACTCGCTGACCAGATCGCCGTTCGACCAGTCCCGGTCGGGAGTCCGCCGCAGAAGAAGAAGAAGCTCCAACGCCCAGACAGACCGGATCGAACCTCGCAACAGGGTAAGCGCATCATCGGACAAAACCATGAACCAGAACCTGACCTGATATGCACAACCGGCGGCGTGGGGTAACGCCGCCCTCGATCCCCCTCATCCCCCCCGGACGGCCTCCGCCGGGGCGAGAGGGGCCTGCGGATCCAGCGCGCGCCGCAGGGCACGGGCCAGATCGCCGTCACGGTACGGCTTGGACAGCGTTTCCGCCCGGCTCAGCACAGCCCCCAGAACGGCGCCGGGATCGGCGGTGCCGCCGGCGTCGGTGGACGCGCCGGCCTCCGGTCCCGGCGCAGAGGTTCCGTTGGCGTAGCCCGAGGCGAACAGCACCCGCAAGGAGGGGTGGCGGCGCAACCCCTCCAGCGCCAGTTCGCGCCCGTTCAGGCCGCCGGGCATGACGATGTCGGTGAACAGAAGATCGACCGGCTGCCGGTCCAGCAGGGTCAGCGCCGCCTCGGCACCGTCGGCCTCCAGCACGCGATACCCCAGCGCCGCCACCGCCTGCACCGCGACCGACCGCACGTCGGCGTCGTCATCGACCACCAGCACGGTCTCGCCACGGCCGGCGAAGGCTTCGTGGCCGTCATCCTCGTCGGTCGAGACGCCATGGGCGCTGTCCACCGCCGCACGCGGCAGATAGAGGCGGAAAACGGTGCCGCGGCCGGGCTCGCTGTCGATGCCGATCAGCCCGCCCGACTGCTTGACGAAGCCATGGATCATGGCAAGGCCCAGGCCGGTGCCCTTCCCCGTCTCCTTGGTGGTGAAGAAGGGCTCGAAGGCGCGCTCCAGCACGTGCGCCGGCATGCCGCATCCACTGTCCGCCACCGACAGCAGGATATAGTCGCCGGCCGGCACCGACATGCCGTTTCCGGTCTGCGGCTCCGTGAACCGGGTGTTCGCCGTGCCGATCCGCAGAGTGCCGCCGCCGGGCATGGCGTCGCGGGCATTGATGACCAGATTCAGCAGGGCCGATTCCGCCTGGGAACGGTCGACCGAGGCGATCCACAGCGGCTCGGCATCGGCCGGAGGCGCTTCGATGGCGATGGCGACACCGCCGCCCAGCGTGCGCTCCATCAACTCGCCCATGCCGGCGACCAGATCGCCGAGATCCACCGGCTCCGGGTGAAGCTGCTGGCGCCGGGCGAAGGTCAGCAGCCGCCGCGTCATGTCGGAACAGCGCAGCGCCGCCTGGAGCGCCATCTCCGCCCGCCGCGCCGCCTTGGGATCGTCGGCAAGGCCGGGGACCAGCCGCTCCAGGCTGCCGATCACCACCATCAGCATGTTGTTGAAATCGTGGGCGATGCCGCCGGTCAGCTGGCCGACCATCTCCATCTTCTGCGCGTGGGCCAACTGCTGCTGGGCCTGGCGCGTCTCGGTCACGTCCATGATGGTGCCGAACAGCTCGGCCGGCCGGCCGTCCTCGTCGCGCACCACCACAGCCTGGTCCAGCAGATGGCGCTCGCCGCCGTCCGGCCCGCGCCAGCGATATTCCACCGTGGTCAGCCCGGCATCGTGGATCGACGCCAACTGGCGCAGCACGCGGTTGCGGTCGTCCGGATGCAGACCGGACTCCCAGAAATTCGGGTCCTCGATGAAACGGGCGGCGGGGCAGCCCAGCACCGTCCGCGTCGTGTCGGACAGATAGCGGAACGGAATGCCCGGCGTCAGGTCGGCGGTGTAGAGCACTATGGGAAGCTGGCCCAGGATCAGGGCCTGCCGCTCCTCCGACCGGCGCAGCGCCTGTTCGGCCTGCCGCATCTCGCGCCGCACCCGCTCGTTCTCGTCCAGCAGGCGCTGCTTGGCCTCGACCTCGCGCTTGACCTCCTCCGTCTTGCGATAGAGGTCGACGAAGACCGACACCTTGCATTTCAGGATCTGCGGGTCGACCGGCTTGAACATGTAATCCACGGCGCCGGTGGCATAGCCGCGGAAGATGTGCGTCTCGTCCTTGTTGATGGCGGTCAGGAAGATGATCGGGATATGGCGAGACTTCTCGCGCAGGCGGATCAGCCCCGCCGTCTCGTAGCCGTCCATCCCCGGCATGTGCACGTCCAGCAGGATCAGGGCGAAGTCCTGGCGCAGCAGATGCTTCAGCGCTTCCTCCCCCGACCGGGCGAGCACCAGCTGCGCGCCCAGATCCTCCAGCGTCTCCCGCACGGCGAACAGGTTCCGCGGGTCGTCGTCGACGATCAGGATCGCGACGTCCGCCTTGTCGGGCTGCGGGTGTGAGTCGGTGGTCATGGTTCCGCTTTCGCATCCCGCGGGAACGGCGGCCGGCGGTGGCGTCACAGGGGCCGCCAGCGCCGCTTCCACCGCGGCTGCGGCCGGCGGCAGAGGTGGCTTACGGACGGCGTCCCCGCCGGTCGGCTGGGCGCTGGCGGTGCCGAGCAGGCGCGACCGGCGGGCCGCCGGCACCGGGCTGGCGGCCGGGGGAGCGAACGGCGCGCGACGCACCGCCCGAACGGGCTGCAACTTGCGCCGGGTCATGCCTGCACCCCGCCACGTGGTTGCTGCCGGTTGTTCTTGGCGGTCCAGATCCGCAGCAGCGACAGCAGATGGTCGATGTCCACCGGCTTGGCGATGTAGTCGGTCGCGCCGGCTTCGATGCACTTGTCGCGGTCGCCCTTCATCGCCTTGGCGGTGACGGCGATCATCGGCAGCGCCCGGAACTCGTCGATGCTGCGGATCGTGCGCATGGTCTCATAGCCGTCCATTTCCGGCATCATGATGTCGACCAGCACCACGTCGACGCCGGGGTCCGTACGCAGCCGCTCGATGCCCTCGCGTCCGCTTTCGGCATGCAGAACCTCGATCCTGTGGGCCTCCATCACGCTGGCCAGCGAGAAGATGTTGCGGATGTCGTCGTCGATCACCAGCACCCGCTTGCCGGCCAGCGATGGGTCGTGCTGGCGCAGGTCGAGGATGCTGCGCCGCTTCTCGTCGGGCAGCCGGTCGACGGCGCGGTGCAGGAACAGCGCGGTTTCGTCCAGCAGCCCGGCCGGCGACCGGGCGCTCTTCAGCACCACGGTTTCGGCCAGCCGGCGCAGCCGCGCCTCGTCCTCCGCCGCGATGTCGGCGGCGACATAGATCACCACCGGCATCCAGGCGAGCGTGTCGCGGGTGCGCAGCCATTCGATCAGCTCGAAATCCACCGTCACCGGACCGGGCAGGGTCGGGCTCGACAGATCCAGCACCATGCAGTCGAAATGGTCGGCGCTCAGCGCCGCCATCGCGGCCTCGATCGAGGTGACGGTGTGCGTCTCCACATCGCCGTTGCCGATCAGGGCGGCGACGCCGCCCGGCTGCGGGCTGTCCTTCTCCACCACCAGAAGCCTGCGGTGGTCGCGCTCCCGGAAGCTCTTGACCCGGTTCAGGGCGTCGAAGATCGCCTCGCGCTCCACCGGCTTTTCCGAATAGTCGAAGGCGCCCATCGCCAGGCCGCGCCGCCGCTCGTCCTTGGCGGAGATGACGTGGACCGGGATGTGCCGGGTCTGCGGGTCGCGCTTCAGCAGGTCGAGCAGCGCCCAGCCATCCATGTCCGGCAACCCGATGTCGAGCAGGACGGCATCCGGCCGGTATTTGCGCGCCAGCGGCAACGCCGCAGACCCGCCGCTGGACAGGATGGTGCGGAAGCCCTTCTCCCGCGCCAGATCGATCAGGATGGAGGCGAAGGTGTTGTCGTCCTCCACGATCAGCACCACCGGCTCACCGGGGCGCAGGCGCTCGCGGTCGTCGCCGGCCGGCTGCTGCATGTCCAGGAGCGCCAGCCCCTCCTGCGGGCCGGAGGCTACCACCGGGCGGGTCGCCGTCTCGGTCCGCTTGGGCAGCAGCGCGGTGGGCGGCATGGCGGCGCTGGCCGCGGCGATGACGGGCGTGCCGAGCTGCGCGACCGGTTCTGCAACGATGTCGTAGCTGCGCGGGACGAACAGCGTGAAGGCGCTGCCCCTGCCCGGCGTGCTGGCGACGCGGATCTCGCCGCCCAGCAGACGGGCGATCTCGCGGCTGATCGACAGGCCGAGGCCGGTGCCGCCATATTTGCGGCTGGTGGTGCCGTCGGCCTGCTGGAACGCCTCGAAGATGATGCGCTGCTTGTCCTCGGGGATGCCGATGCCGGTGTCGATGACGGTGAAGGCCAGCACCGAGGACGCGGCGTCCAGCGTCGGATGGGCGGCACTCCACCCTTCCGTCGCCGGGGCGACGCGGAAGGTGATGCCGCCGCTTTCGGTGAACTTGAAGGCGTTGGACAGCAGGTTGTTCAGCACCTGGGCCAGCCGCTTCTCGTCGGTCTGGATGCTGGCGGGCAGCGCCTCGTCCATCTCGATGGCGAAGTCCAGCTTCTTCTCCTGCGCCAGCTGCGAGAAGGTGCGTTCCACATGGTTGCGCAGGTCGCCCAGCACGACCTCGCCGATCTCCAGCGTCACCGTGCCGGATTCGATCTTCGACAGGTCGAGGATGTCGTTGATCAGGCCGAGCAGGTCGGAGCCGGCGGAGTGGATGGTGCGGGCGAACTCCACCTGACGGTCGGACAGGTTGGTGTCGGGGTTGTCGGCCAGCAGTTTCGACAGGATCAGCAGGCTGTTCAGCGGCGTGCGCAGCTCGTGGCTCATGTTCGCCAGGAACTGCGACTTGTATTTGGAGGTCAGGGCAAGCTGTTCGGCCTTCTCCTCCAGCGCCGCCTTGGCGAACACGACCTCGCGGTTCTTGCGCTCCACCTCGATGTTCTGCTTCTCCAGCTGCTCGGCCTTCTCCTCCAGCGCCTCGTTGGTGGTGGTCAGCTTTTCCTGCTGGGCCTTGAGCAGCTCTTCCGACTTGCGCAGCGAAGCGGCCTGCTGTTCCAGCCGCTCGTTGGTGGTCTTCAGCTCCTCCTGCTGGCTTTGCAGCTCGGTGGTCAGGCGCTGCGACTGCTTAAGCAGGCCTTCGGTGCGCATGTTGGCGGCGATCGTGTTCAGCACGATGCCAATGCTCTCGGTCAGCTGCTCCAGGAAGCTCTGGTGCGTCTCGCTGAAGCGGCCGAAGCTCGCCAGTTCGATCACCGCCTTCACGTCGTCCTCGAACAGCACCGGCAGGACGATGATGTTCAGCGGCGGTGCCTCGCCCAGCCCGGAACTGATGGCGACATAGTCGCGCGGCACGTTGGTCAGCAGGATGCGCTTCTTCTCGTAGGCGCACTGCCCGACCAGACCTTCCTTCAGGTGAAAGCGGTTGGACAGGTTCTTGCGTTCCTTCAAGGCGTAGCTGGCGACCAGCTCCAGCAGCGGCTCGTCGCGGTCGCGGGTGGCGACATAGAAGACGCCGTGCTGGGCGTTCACCAGCGGGGCGATCTCCGACAGGATCATGTTGGAGACGGTGACCAGATCGCGTTCGCCCTGCAGCATGCGGGTGAATTTGGCGAGGTTGGTCTTGAGCCAATCCTGTTCCGCATTCTTCAGCGTTGTGTCGCGAAGGTTGCGGATCATCTCGTTGATGTTGTCCTTCAGCGCCGCGACCTCGCCCATCGCCTCCACGGTGATCGAGCGGGTCAGGTCGCCCTTGGTCACCGCGGTGGCGACCTCGGCGATGGCGCGCACCTGGGTGGTGAGGTTGGCGGCCAGCTGGTTCACATTCTCCGTCAAGTCCTTCCACAGGCCGGCGGCACCCGGCACGCGGGCCTGACCGCCCAGCTTGCCTTCGATGCCCACCTCGCGCGCCACGTTGGTGACCTGATCGGCGAAGGTCGCCAGCGTGTCGATCATGCCGTTGATGGTGTTGGCCAGCGCCGCGATCTCGCCCTTGGCGTCCACCGCCAGCTTGCGCTTCAGGTCGCCGTCGGCGACCGCGGTGACGACGCTGGCGATGCCGCGCACCTGACCGGTCAGGTTGGCCGCCATCATGTTCACATTGTCGGTCAGGTCCTTCCAGGTGCCGCCGACGCCCTCGACCTTGGCCTGACCGCCCAGCTTGCCTTCGGAACCCACCTCGCGCGCCACGCGCGTCACCTCCGAGGCGAAGCTGTTCAGCTGGTCCACCATCGTGTTGATGGTCGATTTCAGCTCGAAGATTTCGCCCTTCACATCGACGGTGATCTTCTTCGACAGATCGCCCTTGGCGACCGCGGTGGTGACTTCGGCGATGTTGCGGACCTGACCGGTCAGGTTCGCCGCCATCATGTTCACGTTGTCGGTCAAATCCTTCCAGGTGCCGGCAACACCCTTCACCTGCGCCTGACCGCCCAGCTTGCCCTCGATGCCGACCTCGCGCGCCACGCGGGCGACTTCCGAGGCGAAGCTGTTCAGCTGGTCCACCATCGTGTTGATGGTCGATTTCAGCTCGAGGATCTCACCCTTCACGTCGACGGTGATCTTCTTCGACAAATCGCCATTCGCGACCGCCGTCGTCACCTCCGCGATGTTGCGGACCTGCCCCGTGAGGTTGGTCGCCATCGCGTTCACGTTGTCGGTCAGATCCTTCCAGGTGCCACCGACGCCCTTCACCTGGGCCTGACCGCCCAGCTTCCCTTCGGAGCCCACCTCGCGCGCCACGCGCGTCACCTCCGAGGCGAAGCTGTTCAGCTGGTCCACCATCGTGTTGATGGTCGATTTCAGCTCCAGAATCTCGCCCTTCACGTCGACGGTGATCTTCTTCGACAAATCGCCATTCGCGACCGCCGTCGTCACCTCCGCGATGTTGCGCACCTGCCCCGTCAGGTTGGTCGCCATCGCGTTCACGCTGTCGGTCAGGTCTTTCCACGTCCCGCCGACACCCTTCACCTGGGCCTGACCGCCCAGCTTGCCTTCGGACCCCACCTCGCGCGCCACGCGCGTCACTTCCGAGGCGAAGCTGTTCAGCTGGTCCACCATCGTATTGATGGTGTTCTTCAACTCGAGGATCTCGCCCTTCACCGGCACGGTGATCTTCTTCGACAGATCGCCATTCGCGACAGCCGTCGTCACATCGGCGATGTTGCGGACCTGACCGGTCAAGTTCGCCGCCATCAGATTCACGCTGTCAGTCAGATCCTTCCAGGTGCCGCCGACACCCTCAACCCGCGCCTGACCGCCCAGCTTGCCCTCCGAGCCCACCTCGCGCGCCACGCGCGTCACCTCCGAAGCGAAGCTGTTCAACTGGTCCACCATCGTGTTGATGGTCGATTTCAGCTCCAGAATCTCGCCCTTCACGTCGACGGTGATCTTCTTCGACAGGTCACCCGTTGCAACGGCGGTGGTCACGTCGGCGATGTTGCGGACCTGACCGGTCAGGTTGGCCGCCATCATGTTCACGCTGTCGGTCAGGTCTTTCCACGTCCCGCCGACGCCCTCCACCTTCGCCTGACCGCCCAGCTTGCCTTCGGAGCCCACCTCGCGCGCCACGCGCGTCACTTCCGAGGCGAAGCTGTTCAGCTGGTCCACCATCGTGTTGATGGTCGATTTCAGCTCCAGAATCTCGCCCTTCACGTCGACGGTGATCTTCTTCGACAGATCGCCCTTGGCGACCGCGGTCGTCACCTCAGCGATGTTGCGGACCTGACCGGTCAGGTTTTCCGCCATCATGTTCACATTGTCGGTCAGGTCTTTCCACGTCCCGCCGACGCCTTCGACCTTCGCCTGACCGCCCAGCTTGCCCTCCGAGCCCACCTCGCGCGCAACGCGCGTCACTTCCGAGGCGAAGCTGTTCAGCTGGTCCACCATCGTGTTGATGGTCGATTTCAGCTCAAGGATCTCGCCCTTCACGTCGACGGTGATCTTCTTCGACAGGTCGCCCTTGGCGACCGCGGTGGTGACTTCGGCGATGTTGCGGACCTGCCCCGTCAGGTTGGCCGCCATCACGTTGACGTTCTCGGTCAGGTCCTTCCAGGTACCGGCAACGCCCTTGACCTGGGCCTGACCGCCCAGCTTGCCCTCGATCCCGACCTCGCGCGCAACGCGCGTCAGCTCGGTGGTGACGGTGACGAGCTGGTCCACCATGGTGTTGACGTTGCGGGCGGTGCGCAGGAATTCACCCTGCAGCGGCCGGCCCTCGATCTCCAGCGCCATGGTCTTGGACAGGTCGCCCTTGGCGACCGCGCCGATGACGCGGGCGATTTCCGTCGTCGGCTGGATCATGTCGCCGACCAGCGTGTTGATGCTGTCGACGCAGGTTTCCCACCCGCCGGACGCATTGTTCAGCTTGGCGCGCTGGCTGATGCGGCCTTCCTTGCCGATGGCGACACTGAGTCGGCTGACCTCGGCGGTCAGGTTCTGGTTCAGTTCGACCACGTCGTTGAAGGCGGCGGCGATTTCACCGTCGATTCCGGTGAGGTCCAGCGGCAGCCGCACCGAGAATTCACCCTTGCGCAATTGCCGCAGGGCCATCAGCAGAACCTTCGGATCCAACGCGTCCGCCGTCTCGACCATCGCCGTCATGCCGTTCCCCAATCCGCGCGCCGTGCCCACCATGGACCGCGCTCCGCCCATCCTCAGGACCGCTCCACTGCACGGTCGAAGAAAACGTAGGCCAACACAACCGGAATTCAGAACGTCCGCACCGACAGTGTGCGCACTCCATCCTCATCCGGAGCGTGACTGCGCAGTCCTACAGCCCCGCACGATGAAGTAAAGGCTATTCGGGTCAACTTGGCCTTTCGTAGGCACTCCGCCTTCCGGCATAAGGACTATGCCTATAACTTAGGATGAAGTGAGCATTTTCTTGAGCTTAGCCGGCCTTGTCACCGGCTTAACTCAGCTGGCCGTCCATTATGCGAATCTCAGGCTTCGGAACGATTCGATGTCGGACATCGTTATGGATCCAGCCATGGCGGGATATTTCGGCGCCGGGCGCCTTCCGCAGGGCAAGACGACCCGACACATCACAGCCTGGGGCTTGGCGATGAATTTTTGGACGTTTTCCATGCAGGCTTCGATGTGCTGCATGCTTTCTTGGATGCGCGCCTGCCAGCAGGGTGCTGCCCTTGCCCATTCCTTTACCGGAAGGCCGCTCCTGCCCCCTCCGCGTCCACCGGCCGCCGTGCTGCCATTTCCCACACGACGCATGGCGCGGGGCGGCGGTTTCGGCGGTCCGGCCGTGGTGATTCCGCTCGGCCGGCGCTGATCGCGCAGCAGATCCGTTCACGCAATTGTGTAGACCCTGTGATTTGCCGACGGCGGGCCGCAGCCCTATGGTTAGTGGCAGGAATGGTCCGTTCGGGAGAGGGTCGATGCTGTTCAAGTTTCCCACCGCGTCGCAGGCACGCGAAGACGAGGTGACGCCGCGGGAGCTGTTCCTGTCGCGCCGCAGCCTGATCGCCGGTGGCGCCGCCGCCATGGCGCTGGGCGGCCTGCCGGTATGGAGCGGCAATGCGCTGGCAGGCCCTTTCCAGGCGGCGACCACGATCAAGCCGGCCGATCCGAAGTTCGATCCGACGACGCCGATGAAGTCGGCCACCACCTACAACAACTTCTATGAGTTCGGCACCGGCAAGAGCGATCCGGCCGAGAATGCCGGCACGCTGAAGACCCGCCCCTGGGAAATCGCCATCGGCGGCGAGGTCGGCAAGCCGATGACCATCGGCATCGAGGATTTGCTGAAGTTCCCGATGGAGGAACGCGTCTACCGCCTGCGCTGCGTCGAAGGCTGGTCGATGGTGATTCCCTGGGTCGGCTTCCCGCTGGCAGAACTGTTGAAGCGGGTGGAGCCGACCGGCAACGCGAAATACGTCGCCTTCCAGACCCTGAACGACCCGAAGCAGATGCCGGGCCTGCGCTCCTGGGTGTTGGACTGGCCCTATACCGAAGGGTTGCGACTGGACGAGGCGATGCATCCCCTGACCATGCTGGCCGTCGGCATGTATGGCGAGGTGCTGCCCAACCAGAACGGCGCCCCGATCCGGCTGGTGGTGCCGTGGAAATACGGCTTCAAGTCGATCAAGTCGATCGTCAAGATCTCGCTGGTGAAGGACCAGCCGGCGACCGCCTGGAACAAGTCGCAGCCGCGTGAGTACGGCTTCTATTCCAACGTCAATCCGGATGTCGACCATCCGCGCTGGAGCCAGGCGACCGAGCGGCGGGTCGGCGACTTCTCGCGCCGCAAGACCCTGCCCTTCAACGGCTATGGCGAAGAGGTCGCGTCGCTCTATGCCGGCATGGACCTGAAGGCGAATTACTGACCATGGTTGCCCCCCTCGCCTCCGCCGGCGGCGTCGATGCGCGCGCCGCCGCGAACGCCGCCCTCACCTCGCGCTGGGCCAAGCCTGTCGTCTTCACCCTCGCCCTGGTCCCGCTGGTCTGGACCGTCTGGCTCGCCTACACCGGCGAACTGGGGGCGGAGCCAGTGCTGGAAAGCGTCAAGGCCAGCGGGCTGTGGGCCTTGCGTTTCCTGCTGATCGCGCTGGCGCTGACACCGCTGCGCATGCTGACGGGGGTGGCCGGGCTGGCGCGGTTCCGGCGGATGCTGGGACTGTTCGCCTTCTTCTATGCGGCCGTCCATTTGTCCACCTACGTCGGGCTGGACCAGTTCTTCGACTGGCCGGCGATCTGGAAGGAGATCGTCAAGCGGCCCTACATCACCGTCGGCATGGGGGCCTTCCTGATCCTGACGGCGCTGGCCGCCACCTCCACCGACGGCATGGTGAAGCGGCTGGGCGGCAAGCGCTGGCGCGCGTTGCACATGGCCGTCTTCGTCGCCGGGCTGGCCGGCTGCCTGCACTTCATCATGCTGGTGAAGGGCTGGCAGACGGCGCCGCTCGTCTATGCGCTGATCTGTATCGGGCTGCTCGCCTTCCGCCGCTGGCCGATCCGGCTCGGGCAGCGGAAGGACGGGCGGCGGAAGGAGGCCCCGGTCAGAACACGGCCCGCAGCAGCCCCACGGTCCGGCGAAGCGCCAGCACCGCACTTTCCGGATGGAAGCTCCCCCGTTCGTCGCAGTTGAAGCCATGGCCAGCCGGATAGACATGCACCGGCACCCACGGATAGCGGGCCTTCACCCCCTCGGCGACCGAAAGCGGGATGGCGTGGTCCTGCTCGCCGAAATGCAGCAGGGTCGGAACCCGCGGCGCGCTGTCCAGCGACTTGCCGATCTCGCCGCCGTAATAGCCGATGGCGGCGCGTACCGGCAGCGCCGCCGCCGACGCCCAGGCGATGCTGCCGCCCCAGCAATAGCCGACGATGGCCGCGGCCCCGTCACCGCCGAGATGGGCCAGCGCCGCAGCGATATCCTGCAAGGCGTCGGCGGTCGCCACCGCCCCCTTGAGCGCGATGCCCCGCTGAATGCCGGCATCGTCATAAGGCAGTTCGACCCCGCGCTCGGCCCGGTCGAACAGGTCGGGCGCCACGGTGGTGAAGCCCTGCTGGGCGAAGCCGTCGCAGACGCTGCGGATGTGATGGTTGATGCCGAAGATTTCCGGAGCCACGATCAGGCGCCCGATCTCCTCGCCCTTGGCCGGTGCGCGATAGGCACGCATCCGGTGGCCGTCCGCCGCCGTCAGTTCGATCCAGCCGGCAGCCGTTGCGTCACTCATGTCCTGACCCCTCTTCCTTGCGGGACCGCTCCCGGATCGTCCGGGCGGTCATTGCGGATGATCATAGGGGGCTGAGACGTCGGGGCAACTGGCGACAGGGCAACGCATGGCCTTCTTCGGCATATCCCCCTTCCCGTCGCCGCGGGGAATCGCTTCGTCACCCTGTGGAGCGCGTCCGCCGGAACGGACCTCAGGCCGCGCGGATGCCGGCCAGGAAGGTCTCGATCTCCCGCCGCAGATCGGCCGCCTGGCGGGTCAGGCCGGTGGAGGCGTCGAGCACCTGCGATGCCGCCTGCCCAGTCTGTGCGGCGGCCTCATGAACCTGGGCGATGTTGCCGCTGACCTCGCCGGTGCCCTGGGCCGCCTGCTGGACGTTGCGGGAAATCTCCGCCGTGGTGGCGCTCTGCTCCTCGATGGCGGCGGCGATTGTCGCAGCGATCTCGTTCATTGCGCCGATGGTTCCACCAATCTCCTCGATGGCGCCGACCGTCCCCCGGGTGGCGTTTTGGACGCTGTCGATCTGGGCTGAGATGTCCTCCGTCGCCTTGGCCGTCTGGTTGGCCAACTGCTTCACTTCGCTGGCGACGACGGCGAAGCCCTTGCCGGCCTCTCCGGCGCGGGCGGCCTCGATGGTGGCGTTCAGCGCCAGCAGGTTGGTCTGGCTCGCGATCGACTGGATCAGCTTCACCACCTCACCGATGCGAGCGACCTCTCCGGCCAGATTGCGGACGGATCCGGTGGTATCCTGCGCCTCCCGCACCGCACGGGCGGCAACGCTGTTGGAGCGGGAGACCTGTTCGCCGATCTCGCGGATCGACGCCGTCATCTCCTCGGTCGCGGAGGCAACCGTCTGCACGTTCACCGAGGTCTGCTCCGCCGCCGCGGTGGAGGCGGAGGCCTGCCGGCTGGTCTCCTCCGCCAGCGCCGCCATCGCCCCGGCGGTGTCGCTCAACTGGGCGGAGGCGCCGGAGACGCTGCCGAGGATGGCCGACACGGTGCGGTCGAAACCCTGCACCATCCGTTCGACCACGGCGGTGCGCTTCTCACGGGCAACGCGCTGGGCCTCCTGATCGGCTTCCAGCCGGACGCGCTCCATGGCGCTTTCCTTCAGCACCTGGATGGCCCGCGCCATGGCGCCGATCTCGTCCGGCTGCTTGGAATAGGCGATGTCGACGCCAAGGTCGCCGTCGGCCAGCCGAACCACGGTGGAGGTCAGCGATCCCAGCCGCCGCGTCACCTGCACCGACAGCATGATCAGCACGATGCCGAAGGTGATGCACACCGCGGCCAGAACCAGGCCGGCCAGGATCAGCTGTGTCCAGGCCTCGGCGATGCTTTCCTCGTTCAGTTGATGGGCAACGGCAAGCGCCCCATCGCGCATCACCAGGACGTTGTTCAGCATCGGCGTCACCCAGGGACGCCAGTCGGCCAGAGCGACCGGCGGCGGCGCGCCCTTCCGCGCCGCATCGATCACGCTTTGGAAGCGCTGCTCGCCCTGCGTCATCATGGTGGAGCGCACATGGTCCAGCGCCTTGGTCAGTTCCGGCGGATTGCCGAGAGTCAGCACCGCCTGCTGCATCATCTGCCACAGGACGGCAACCTTGCCCGCCATCTCCGTGGCGGCCTGCAAGCGGTCCGGCCCGAACGCCATGCCGGCGACGAACAGCCCGACCGACGCGGAGCGGGTGCCGCCGATGTCGCGCATGTCCTGCGCCAGACGCGCCAGATTGACATGCCCGAACAGGTCGGGACTGTTGACGATGGTGGATCGGTAGGTGTCGTCGATCGCCTTGCCGACGCTCCGGTTGGCTGCGGCGATGGCGTCCACGGTGGTTGCCGCGATGGCCGCCGGGCGGGCGGGTTTCGCCTGCTCAGCCGCCTGCCGGGCTGCCATCCGGGCGGCCTTCATCTGGCTGGCGGCGTTCAGGATGGGAGCGGCGGACAGGCCGGCGGCCTCGATCCGCACCCGGGCCTTTTCGATGGCGGCGTCGGTGACCGCGACGGCGTCGTCCAGCGGCTTGGCGGTGGCGGCCTCCAGCGGCTTCTCGCTGTCGAACGCCACCGCCCAGCGCCCACGCTCGCTCGCCAGCAAGGGGCCGATCTGCAAAGTCGCTTCGAAGGCATAGAGCGAGCGTTCGGTCCGGTGGCGCTGCTGCAAGGCACCGACCGCATCCCATGCGAGGACGGCAGCCATGCAGATCGGAAAGGCGGCAATCAGGATATTCGCGCACAGAATTTTCGTACGAATATTCATGCGTATCCCCCAGGGAGGCTTACCGGATTCTGCTGTGTCCGGTAGCCATCGGGAGTCTAAATAAGTTTCGCCGCCCGGTCACTTAGGGGACATCCGTACTCCGGCGTGACCGGTTCCGGGCCTGCACCGCTCGGCGCTTATTTCCCGCAGGAACCCGAATGCGGTACGCAGCATGTACAGTTGTTATGTGCTAAATATATATGATGTTCCCTTGTTAGGGAATATTCATTCATGTAGCGTGACCCGAGCCGTCCAATGCCGGAACCAGCGTCGGCCGCAACGTGCCGAAGGCGGCGAACCAACCCAACCCATTCAAGAAACACCGGGCATCAACCGATGAAATGGCTGAAATCGCTTCTCGTCGCCGGCCTTATGCAGGTCGCCGCCGTCTCCGCCGCACACGCTCAGGCCGACCTTGACCGCATCAAGGCCGACGGCGTGCTGAAGATCGGCACGGAGGGGACCTATGCCCCCTTCACCTACCATGACGCCTCGGGCGCGCTCGTCGGCTTCGATGTGGAGATCGGGCGCGAGATCGCCAAGCGCATCGGCGTGAAGGCCGAGTTCCTGGAAGGCAAGTGGGACGGGCTGATCGCCGGCCTGGACGCCCGCCGCTACGACGCCGTCATCAATCAGGTCGGCATCACCGAGGCGCGCAAGGCCAAGTACGATTTCTCCGACCCCTACATCACCAGCCGCGCCGTCCTGATCGTGAAGGGCGACAACAGCGCGATCAAAGGCTTCGCGGACCTGAAGGGCAAGAAGTCGGCCCAGTCGCTGACCAGCAACTTTGGCAAGCTGGCCGAGGCATCCGGTGCGCAGCTGGTCGGCACCGACGGTTTCGACCAGTCGATCCAGCTGGTCCTGAACGGCCGGGCCGATGCGACGGTCAACGACAGCCTGTCCTTCCTGGATTTCAAGAAGCACAAGCCCGACGCCAACGTGAAGATCGCCGCGACCCAGGACAATGCCGACCAGTCCGGCATCATCGTCCGCAAGGGCGAGGCCAAGCTGGTCTCCGCCATCAACGAGGCGCTGACGGCCATGAAGGCCGACGGCACCTATGGGACGATTTCGCAGAAGTATTTCGGCGCCGACGTTTCCAAGTGACCTTTTCAGTCTAGTTTCCCGTCTTACGTCAACGCCCGCCACAATGCCCCCAGCCCCATCCGGGCCGGGGGCATTGTCGTTCCATCTTCACGAGAGGCACCTTCCCCGTGCTGCACTGGCTTACCCTGATGGCGGACTCGCTTCCGTCGCTGCTGTGGGCGGCGCTGGTCTTCACCGTTCCGCTGACGCTGGCCTCCTTCGCGCTCGGCCTTGTCGTCGGGCTGGTGGCGGCGGTGGTCCGGCTGTTCGGGCCGGCTCCGCTGGCCGCCATCGTCCGTTTCTATGTCTGGATCATCCGCGGCACGCCGCTGCTGGTGCAGCTGTTCCTGATCTTCTACGGCCTGCCCAGCGCCGGCATCGTGCTGGACGCCTTTCCGGCGGCGCTGATCGGCTTCACGCTGAATGTCGGCGCCTACACCTCGGAGATCATCCGTGCCGTCATCGGCTCGGTGCCGAAGGGCCAGTGGGAGGCCGCCTATTCCATCGGCATGAGCTGGTCGCAGGCGATGCGCCGCACCATCCTGCCGCAGGCTGCACGCGTCGCCGTGCCGCCGCTGTCCAACAGCTTCATCTCGCTGGTGAAGGACACCTCGCTCGCCGCCGCCATCACCGTGCCGGAGCTGTTCCAGGCCGCCCAGCGCATCGTCGCCACCAGCTACGAACCGCTGATCCTTTATGTGGAGGCGGCGTTGATCTATCTCGCGCTCAGTTCCGTCCTGTCGGCGTTGCAGGTCCGGCTGGAAAAGCGGCTCAACCAATATGGCGGTTTCCTGGAGGTTAAGTCGTGATCCGGCTGTCGAACATCGAAAAGCGTTTCGGCGACCTCACCGTGCTGAAGGGCGTGTCGGTCACCGTGGCCGAAGGCCGTGTCACCGCCCTGATCGGGCCGTCCGGTGGCGGCAAGAGCACGCTGCTCCGCTGCATCAACCTGCTGGAAATCCCGACCTCCGGCATCGTGCGCATCGGCGAGGAGGAGCTGTCCTTTCAACCCGGCGGCAAGCCCGGATGGAAGGACATCCAGCGGCTGCGCGGCCAGACCGGCATGGTGTTCCAGAACTTCCAGCTTTTCCCCCACCGCACCGCGGTCGAGAATGTGATGGAAGGGCTGGTGACCGTGCAGAAATGGCCGGCGGAGAAGGCACGCGACCGTGCCATGGCCCTGCTGCGCAAGGTCGGCATGGACCACAAGGCCGATGCCTGGCCGGCGACCCTGTCGGGCGGGCAGCAGCAGCGTGTCGCCATCGCCCGCGCGCTTGCTCCGTCGCCCCGCGTCCTGCTGTGCGACGAGCCGACCTCGGCGCTCGATCCCGAGCTGTCGGGCGAGGTGGTGGAGGTCCTCGGCACCTTGGCAGCCGAAGGAACCACCATGGTGATGGCGACCCACGATCTGCGTCTCGCATCGCGCATTGCGCATGAGGTGGTGTTCCTCGACGCCGGGCAGGTGGTGGAATCCGGGCCGTCGCAAACGCTGTTCACCCATCCGACCCGCGAACGCACCCAGCGCTTCATCGCCACCCTGACCCAGCAGGGACAGCAGGGGGAAGGCGTTTAAGGGGCGTCAGCGGGGCTTATGGAGGAACCGGCGGCAAGCAGCGTTCGACAGAGGAAAACTGCCTCGCCGGCCTCCACCGGATCGTCTTTCCAAGCATCCATACAGATATCCGTTATTCAAGGCACATAATTTCCTAGAGAAATGACGGCACCCCACCGTCAGCGGAGGCACCACATACTGAATGAAGACGGCTTTATGCGTACTATAACCAAAGATAATTTGTCTTTGGTCGCAGGATTATAACGGATTTTACCACTTATTCGTCGAATCCATGAAAAATGCCTCACTATTGCCCCAGCCGACTTGACCATCTTGGCGCCGCATCAAAACCGCTAAGGATACGGACCAATGGCCACGACCTCCGGGAACTCGACCATCACGGTGAGCGCGAAGGGCACCCTCGACGCGCATTTCAACCTGCTGGTCGACGGCAAGAAGATCGGTGAGGGCACCACGGATGCCACGGCCAAGGATTTCGTCTTCAAGACGGACATCGTCGAGGGCCAGGGCCACAAGGTGCAGGTCCAGTACGACAATGATGGCATCTTTCACGGGACCGACCGCAACCTGATCGTCAACGAGATCACGATCAACGGCAAGTCGGTCCTGCCGACCTCCGATCATGTTACCTATGACAAGGGGGCCCTGGACGGCCACGATGTCGCCGACGGTCAGGCCGGCATGTGGTGGAACGGCACGCTGGTCGTCGATGCCGACAAGAGCTATTTCCCCACCTCCAGCGTGACGCCCCCGACCATCCCGCCGGTCAGCGAAGTGCCGTCACCCGAACCGACGCCGTCCACGCCGGCACCGACCGTCCCGAAGCCGACCGATCCGGGATTCTATGTCGCCACCAACGGCAACGACAGCTGGTCGGGCAAGCTGGCCGCCCCGAACGCCGATGGCACAGACGGCCCCTTCGCCTCGCTGCAAAAGGCGCAAGCCGCCATGCGCGCCGACCCCAACATCGACACCACCTACATTCGCGGCGGCGACTATCACCAGAACGGGATGTGGCTGGACGGCCAGGATTCCGGCGTGACCTTCACCAGCTACGGCAGCGAGAAGGCGGTGATCCACGGCGGCTCCAACGCCAGCGTGTCCTTCGGCCTCGGCGGCGCCAAGAACGTCACCATCGAAGGCCTGACCTTCGCCGATGGCGTGGTGGGCGGCCACTATGTCTTCGCCGACAATGCGTCCGGCCTGACCTTCGCCAACAATGCGGTCAAGGGTGGCGGCTACGGCATCACGGTGCAGAACAGCGCTGACAGCAAGGTCATCGGCAACCAGTTCGACAGCACCGGTGCGGAGGCCATCTTCGTCAAGGCCGGCTCCAACGCCACGGTCGTCTCCGACAACCACATCACGCATCCCAACGCCGCCGACCGCGGCGATGCCGGCATCTGGATCAACGGCAGCTCCGACGTGCAGGTCACGCACAATCTCGTCGAGGATTCGCCGGAGAAGGCCATCGCCGTCGGTTCGGTCCAGACGGACGGCAGCGATGCCACCCATCGTGTCACCATCGCCAACAACAAGGTGGTCGACGCCAATCTGGAGTCCAACGACGGCGGCGGCATCTACCTGATCAACCGCCAGCAGGATCTGTCCGACCACACCGTGGTCAACAACGAGGTGACAGGCACCACCGCGACCAACCCGTCGGGCGATGTCGCCAGTTGGGGCATCTATCTGGACGACTGGACCAGCGGCGCCACGGTGAAGGGCAACATCGTCCACGGCAACATCGGCGGTGTGTTCCTGCATGGCGGTTGGGACAACAAGGTCACCGAAAACGTGATCGCCGACAACAGCGGCGCCCAGATCGGCCTTCAGCAGCCGGTGGCCTGGAGCGGCTGGCAGGGCCATCAGATGAGCGGCAACGACATCTCCGGCAACGTCGTCGATGTCCGTGACGGTACGGCCGTCCATATCTACGGCCCGGCCAACGTCGGCAACATCCACAACAACTTCTACAGCAACCTCGACGCCTCCAAGGACATGTTCGACGTCTGGCCGCAGGTGATGTCGGGCGGCGGCAAGGGCGATCTGGCTGAATGGAAGGCCGCCGGCTACGACAACGGCTCGGTGCAGTTGGACCCCAGCTTCGTCAATCCGGGCGCACACGATTTCAGCCTGGCATCGGACTCCGCGGTCTACGGGCTGGGCTTCGACCATATCCCCACCCATGACATCGGGCTGCTGGGCTGATCGCAGCCGGTCGCGTCCGAGCATAACGATCCGATCAAGCGCGGTCCTTCGGGGCCGCGCTTTTTTCTTGCCGCATTAACGGCTGACACCGGGCAAGCAATCTGCCGAACTGGCGGGCACGCTCTTGAATGAGTCGCAAGAGACATCCATCTACCATCCACACGGATGGTTTATGGATGGAAAAGCGATGGCCGAGACGGAACAGAGCGTGAAACCGAAAACCGGCGATAGCGAGAAGATCACGATCAATCTCGGCTATGTCGACCTCGGCCACATCGATCTACTGGTCGAGGAAGGGTTCTACTCCAACCGTACAGACTTCATCCGCACCGCCATCCGCAATCAGGTCGACCGGCACGCCGACGTCGTCCGGCAGACGGTGGCACGCAAAAGCGTCGATCTCGGCCTGCGCCACTTCACCCGGGCGGATCTCGAAGCGGCTCAGGCAGCGGGACAGATGCTGGATATCCGTGTCCTCGGCCTCGCCACCATCGCCCAGGACGTGACTCCCGAGCTGGCCCGTTCCGCCATCGCTTCGCTGAGCGTGCTGGGCGCGCTGCATGCGCCGACCGCGGTCAAGGCGGCCCTCGCCGACCGCATCCGCTGAAAGTCTTTCGACGCGGGCCACCGCCTGCGCCCGATGCGAACCAGGAAAGTATGGACATGCGCCACACCACCCCACCCGGCATGCTTCCCGGCATGGCCGAAGCCGCCCGCCTGACCCGGGCCGGCAAGCTCGGCGAGGCGACGACCCTTCTCCAGCGCTTGCTGCGGGGGGAAGGCAAGGGCGAGCCGGCACCGGACACGACCGCCCCTGGGGCCACCCTGGAGGGGGAGTTCGTAAGGCTCGACCCGACGCCGTCGGCAAAGAATGCCGGCCCAAAGCCCGCCGGCGACAGTGGGGGGCAGAAGAGGTCCGGAACCAAGCCACGCACCGGACTGGGCGAGACCCTGCGCGGCCTCGCGGCACGCTTCACCCCGACCGGTCTTCACGGCGGCGCCCCGCGTCCGGCACCCGACCCACTGCCGGACGGAGCGTCCTTCGCAACGCTTTCGTACAGCGGGCCGGCCGGGACACGGGCCTACAAGCTCTATGTGCCAGCTGCGGCAGGCGACGGACCGCGCCCGCTGGTGGTGATGCTGCACGGTTGCACCCAGTCGCCCGACGATTTCGCCGCCGGAACCCGGATGAACGCCTTTGCCGAGCGGCACGGCATCCTCGTCGCCTACCCCGAACAGCCGGCTTCCGCCAACGCACAGCGCTGCTGGAACTGGTTCAAGCCGGAAGACCAGCGGCGCGACCAGGGCGAACCGTCACTGCTTGCCGGCATCACGCGACAGATCATGCGTGACCATCGGGTCGATCCGGAGCGGGTCTACATCGCCGGGCTATCGGCCGGCGGTGCCGCAGCAGCGAACATGGCGGCGGCCTATCCGGATCTCTACGCCGCGGTCGGCGTGCATTCCGGCCTGCCAGCCGGCGCCGCGCAGGATCTGCCATCCGCCCTCGCCGCGATGCGCCAGGGTGGCAACCGAAGCCCGCGGGCGGGGATTCGGGGCAACCGCATGGTGCCCACCATCGTCTTCCACGGCGACCGCGATCATGTCGTCCACCCCAGCAACGGCGACGGCGTTATCGCGCAGGTCACCGCCACCAGTTCCAACCTGCGGTCGGAGGTGCAGCAGGGTCGAAGCCCGGGCGGCCATGCCTACAGCCGCAACATCCTCCGCGATCCCGATGAGCGGACCCAGTGCGAGCACTGGACGATCCATGGCGCCGGTCACGCCTGGGCCGGCGGCAGCCCATCCGGCTCCTACACCGACCCGCAAGGTCCGGACGCGTCGGCGGAAATGCTGCGCTTCTTCCTCGACCATCGGCTGGAGACCTCCCCGCGCTGAACGGGGCCGCGACCGAAAGACCCGCCGACGCGACAGGGCTTGGCGAGCGGACTCAGCCCCGGTCCTTCACCGCGCCGATCAGGAACTCCTTGTTCCCTTCCGGCCCGGTGATCGGACTTTCCGTGATGTCCAGCACCCGCCAGCCCGGCAGCGCATCCAGCCAACCACGGATGCGGTCGCAAACCTCCTGGTGCAGCTCCGGTTCGCGGACGACGCCGCCCTTGCCGACACGCCCCTTGCCGACCTCGAACTGCGGCTTGATCAGCGCGACCAGCCGCCCGCCCGGCACCACCAGATCGAGCGCAGCCGGCAGCACGATCTCCAGCCCGATGAAGCTGGCGTCGCACACCACGAGGTCGATGGGGTCGGGGATTTCGGTAGCGGTCAGGTGGCGGGCGTTGGTCTTTTCCAGAACCGCGACGCGCGGGTCGGTGCGCAGCTTCCAGGCCAACTGGCCATGGCCGACATCGACGGCATAGACCTTGGCGGCCCCACGGGTCAGCAGCACATCGGTGAAGCCGCCGGTGGAGGCACCGACATCGACCGCGGTCAGGCCGGTGGGATCGATCACGAAGACATCCAGCCCTTTGACCAGCTTCAACCCACCGCGCGACACCCAGGGATGGTCCTGACCCTTGACCGCCAGCGGGGCCTCCGCCGCGATCTGGTCGCCAGCCTTGTCGATGCGCCTGGTGTCGGAATAGACCAAACCGGCCAGGATCAGCGCCTGCGCCTTGGCACGGCTCTCCGCCAGCCCTCGCTCCACCAGCGCCACATCAACCCTCACCCGTGCCATGCCGCCGCCCTTCGCAATCCCGCAACGGCGCATTCCTGACGCGGAACGGCCGGAAGGGCAAGCCCCGCTTCCTGGGAGCAAACGTCAGGAAAGAATCAGGCGGGCGGGAACTCCACCACCACACGGGTGCCGTAGGGGCTGCTGTCCGCCGTCAGTTTGCCGCGCAGCTGCCCGACAAAGGCACGCACCACCTTCAACCCCAGCGTGGTCGCGCGGGACAGCTCGAGGCCGGGCGGCAGGCCGGCGCCGCGGTCGACCACCTCCAGCCGGATGCTGCCCCCGTCGCCACGGCCAAGCCGCACGTCGATGGCCCCGGGCGTGCCGGAGGGAAAGGCATGGCGCGCCGCGTTGCTGACAAGCTCGCTGACGATCAGGCTGAAGGGAATGACCGCCTCGGTCGGCATTTCGGTGGCGTCGGCGGTGACATGGATGCGGTGGGCGCCGGGCAGCGTCGCCTCAAGCTCCTGGCACAGCTCGCTCAGATGGACCGCCATGTCGATGGTGCCGGCACGCAGGGAGCCGTGGGTGCGCTGATGGGCCTGGGTGACGATGCCGACGCGACCGCCGGCGCTCTGCAAGGCCCGCCGGACCTCCGGATCCTTGCTCGACAAGGTCTGAAGGGTCAGCAGGCTGGAGACCAGTTGCAAGGTGTTCTTCAGGCGGTGGCTGACGTCGCGCAAGCGGCGGTCATGCTCGGCCACCGACTCCGGCGTTTCCTCCGCTGTGACGATCAGGCCGCGGACGACGCCGTTGACGCCCAGCATCGGGGTGACGCGGACATCCCAGAAGCGTTCCCCGTCGGTCGAGCGGTCGCCGGCAGCGCGGTTGCGCTGTGGCTGTCCGGTCCGCCGCGCCTCGGCGAGCAGAGAGGCCGCCAGGGCCGGAAAGCGCTCCATCAGGCCGGCCCCCGCAACAACCCCCAGCGCCCGGAACGCGGCGTTGGCGAAGGCACAGCGATCGCCATCCCCCTCCACCAGCGCGGTGGGCGTCGGCGTCTGATCAAGCAGACAGCGCAGCATCGCCGGATCGTCGATGCCGGCACCGCCGGCCGCAACGTCGGTGCCGACCACCCGTCCCGCTCCCGGATCGGTGCCGAACTCCGCGTTACGGAATGCCGTGACCGCCATGATATGCGCCATCGCCCCTGACCCCGTAGCCATCCTGCCGCCGGCTCTTCCCTCCGGTGTCGGCGGGCTACCATTTCAGCCTGGATAGTGTAAGGCGTGGCTCGCGCTCCGCACCAGTCCAACAACCCGAAACTTTGCTAGACAAATGGCATTACGACGTTCGGAAGGCGTAATGCCATCGGGGTCAGGCGCGGGCGGCGGCGCTCTCGATCCCCAGCGCCTGGAGCGCGGTGTGGACGATGTGCTGGGCGCTCAGGCCGGCCGTCTCATATTGCTTGGCCGGCGAGTCATGGTCGAGATAGGCGTCCGGCAGAACCATCGGCCGGATTTTCAGCCCGCCGTCGAGCAGCCCGGCCGTCGCCAGGAATTGCAGAACGAAGCTGCCGAAGCCGCCGACCGATCCTTCCTCGATGGTGATCAGCACCTCATGCTCCAGGGCAAGGCGGCGGACCAGCTCCTCGTCCAGCGGCTTGGCGAAGCGGGCGTCGGCCAGCGTCGTCGACAGTCCGCGCGCCGCCAGCTCCGCCGCCGCGCGCCGGGCCTCGCCCAGCCGGGTGCCGTAGCTGAGGATGGCGATCTTGGTGCCTTCCTGGAGAATGCGGCCCTTGCCGATGGGCAGGATGCTGCCGCGGTCGGGCAGTTCCAGCCCCACACCCTCGCCGCGCGGATAGCGCAGGGCCGAGGCGCGGTCGTCGATGGCGGCCTGGGTCGCCACCATGTGCATCAGCTCCAGCTCGTCCGCCGCCGCCATCAGGACGATGTCGGGCAGGCAGCCGAGATAGGCGGTGTCAAACGACCCGGCATGGGTCGCCCCGTCCGCGCCCACCAAACCGGCACGGTCCAGTGCGAAGCGCACCGGCAGATGCTGCAGCACCACGTCATGGATGACCTGATCGTAGGCGCGCTGGAGGAAGGTGGAATAGATGGCACAGAAGGGCTTGAACCCCTCCGTCGCCATGCCGGCGGCGAAGGTCACCGCATGCTGTTCGGCGATGCCGACGTCGAAGCAGCGGTCGGGGAAGCGCTCCCCGAACAGGTCCAGCCCGGTGCCAGACGGCATGGCGGCGGTGATGCCGACGATGGTCGGGTCGACGGCCGCCTCGGCGATCAGGCTCTGGGCGAAGACGCGGGTGTAGGTCGGGGCGTTGGACTTCGGCTTGGACTGGGCGCCGGTCACCACATCGAACTTGGCGACGGCGTGCAGCTTGTCGGCAGACTCCTCCGCCGGGCCGTAGCCCTTGCCCTTCTTGGTGACGACGTGGATCAGCACCGGCTTGTCGTCGTCGGCGTCGCGGACGTTCTGAAGCACCGGCAGCAGATGGTCCAGATTGTGCCCGTCGATGGGGCCGATGTAGTAGAAGCCCAGCTCTTCGAACAGGGTGCCGCCGGTGACCATGCCGCGGGCATATTCCTCCGCCCGGCGGGCGGCGTTGCGCAGCGGGCGCGGCAGCTGGTCGGCGATCTCCTTCGCCAGATGGCGCAGGGACAGATAAGGCTTGGACGAGATCAGCCGCGACAGATAGGCACTCATCGCACCGACCGGCGGCGCGATGGACATGTCGTTGTCGTTGAGGATGACGATCAGACGCGATTTGGTCGAGGCGGCGTTGTTCATCGCCTCGTACGCCATGCCGGCGCTCATCGAGCCGTCGCCGATCACCGCGATGACGTTGCGCTGCTCGCCCTTGATCTTGCTGGCGACCGCCATGCCGAGGCCGGCGGAGATGGAGGTCGAGCTGTGGCCGGCACCGAACGGATCGTATTCGCTCTCCGACCGCTTCGTGAAGCCGCTCAGGCCGCCGCCCATGCGGAGCGTGCGGATGCGGTCGCGGCGCCCGGTCAGGATCTTGTGCGGATAGCACTGGTGCCCGACGTCCCAGATCAGCCGGTCGTAGGGCGTATCGAAGACGTAATGAAGCGCCACCGTCAGCTCGACCACACCCAGACCGGCGCCGAGATGGCCGCCCGTCACCGAAACGGCATCCACCGTCTCGGTGCGCAACTCGTCTGCGAACTGGCGGAGCTGCTCGGGCTTGAGTGCCCGCAGCTTGGCTGGCGTCGGACAAAGGTCGAGCAGCGGGGTCTTGGTGGCGGTCACGTCGTGATGGTCCTCAAAGCTCTGGTCAGGCGCGGCGCGCGACGACGAAGTCGGCGACGGCCTTCAACATATCGGCACGCCCATCGAAAATGTCCAAGTGCTGCGAAGCCTGATCGGCAAGCATTTCCGCCTGGGCCCGGGCACGGTCGCGGCCAAGGATCGACACGAAGGTCGCCTTGCCCGCCTGGGCGTCGCGGCCGACGGTCTTGCCGGTCTCCTCCGCCGTGCCTTCCACGTCCAGCAGATCGTCGACGATCTGGAAGGCGAGGCCGAGATCGTGGGCATAGGCACGCAAGGCGGTGCGCTGCGGCGGGTTCGCCTTGCCCAGGATGCCGCCGGCCTCGCAGGAGAAGGCGATCATCTCGCCGGTCTTCATGCGTTGCAGCCGGGTGGTGGTCCCCAGGTCGAACGTCTCGTGCTCCGCGATCAGGTCCAGCATCTGGCCACCGACCATGCCGTGGCCGCCGGCCGCCTTGGCCAGCGCCGTCACCAGCTGGCAACGGATGTTGGGGTCCTCGTGCGTCGCCGGATCGGCCAGCACCTCGAAAGCGAGCGTCAGCAGGCCATCGCCTGCCAGGATGGCGGTCGCCTCGTCGAACTGGCGGTGGCAGGTCGGCCGGCCGCGCCGCAGCTCGCCATCGTCCATCGCCGGCAGGTCGTCGTGGACCAGCGAATAGCTGTGGACCATCTCCACCGCCGCGGCGGCGCGGATGGCGCAGTCCGGGTTCACCCCGAACAGGGCGGAGGACTGCATCACCAGGAAGGGGCGCAGCCGCTTGCCGCCGTTCAGGCAACCATAGCGCATGGCGTCGAACACACGCGCCTCAGCCAGGTCGGTGGTCGGCAGCAGGGCGCCGATCTTCATCTCGACGGCCTGGGCGATCTCCGCCATGGCGGACTTCAAATCGGATTGGGAAATGGTCTGCACGTCAGTCGATCCGGGCGGGTTCGGTGCCGAGGGAGCCGTCGGCGCTTACGGTGATGCGGTCGATCTTGGCCTGCGCCTCGCGCAGCTTCATCTCGCAATGGCGCTTCAGCGCCGTGCCCCGCTCGTATGAAGAGATGGCATCGTCGAGCTTGCCGCGGCCTTCCTCGAGCTGGCGGACGATCCGCTCCAGTTCGGCGAGCGCATCCTCGAAACTGAGGGCGGCGATGTCGGGCGGAATGGGAACAAAAGCGGTGGAAGGGGGCATGTCGGGCAGAACCATCGATGGAACCTCAAGCCCGCGAAGGTATGCCCCGCCCTCGTCCGGCGCAAGGCCCGAGGCACTCCCGTACTCCGGCCCTTGCGGACTATGTTCGGCCGCTGGGCGGCCTATGCGTTAGGGCGGGATCACCCCTTTCGGGAGACGAAGGCCGCCGTCCCGCGGGGAAGGCTCCGGTCAGCAGTACATCAGTTCCCGCACATGGGCCGCGCTTGCGGAGGCCAGGGCGCGAAGGTTGTAGCCACCCTCCAGCACCGAGACGATCCGTGCGCCGCAATGGGTGCGGGCCAGCTCGCCAAGCTTGCGCGTGGCCCAGACGAAATCGTCGTCGATCAGGTGCAGGCCGGCCAGCGGATCGCGCGAATGGGCGTCGAACCCGGCCGAAATGATCAGCAGGTCCGGCTTGAAATGGTCGATGGCCGGCAGGATGACGTGCGTCATCGCGTGGCGGAACTCGGGCGATCCCGCCATGGCCGGCAGCGGCGCGTTGACGCAGTTGCCGTATTCGCCCTTCTCGCCGGCATCGCCGGTGCCGGGATAAAGCGGCGACTGGTGGGTCGAGCAATAGAGCATGTCGGGGTCGAACTGCAGGATGTCCTGCGTGCCGTTGCCGTGATGGACGTCGAAATCCATCACCGCCACGCGCTGCAACCCATGGACGGCGCGGGCATGGAAGGCGCCGATGGCGGCGTTGTTGAACAGGCAGAAGCCCATCGCCTTCTCCCGCTCCGCATGGTGGCCGGGCGGGCGGACGGCGCAGAAGGCGTTGCGCGACTGGCCGGTCGCCACCGCGTCGACAGCGGCGCAGACGGCACCGGCCGCGCGCAGCGCCGCCTCCCCCGATCCGGGCGAGACGACCGTATCGGCATCGACGCCCGCATGCTCCACATCGGGGATAAGGGACAGCACGCGGTCGATGTGCGACTGCGGATGCGCCCGCAGAAGCTGTTCAACCGTGGCGCGCGGCGCCTCCTGCCGTTCCAGCATGTGGAACTCTTCCGTCTCCAGTGCGGCGAGCACGGCGCGCAGGCGGTCGGAGCATTCGGGATGACCGAGACCCGTGTCGTGCTCCAGGCACGCCGGGTGGGTAAACAGGGTGGTGAACATCGATTTTTCGGTCGTTATCGTTGGTTTTCGGGCGGTAAAGGCGGCGTTTCCGAAAACCATTCTTCCCGCATCGCTAATGAAAGTACAGGCTGAATCCAGGACGATTCGTCACAGCCCACTTTCGGGAGCGGAGGCAATCCGTGACACGGCACGATTGGGGTACGAACGGATGCGATGCCGGCGGCACGGCGAGCGGCCGTTCGGGTCAGGCCGCCCGCTCGATGACGAAACGCAGGATGCCCTCCTCCTCCACGACCGACAGCAGGCGGTTGCCTGTCGCCTCGCAGAAGGCGGGAAAATCCTTGCGGGCGCCGGGATCGGTCGCCTCCACCGTCAGAGTGTCGCCGATGGCGATGGCCTTGATCGCCTTGCGGGCACGCAGGACGGGGAGCGGGCACTGCAAGCCCTTGGTATTCAACGGATGGTCGGTCATGGCGAAAATGCTACCCGACTCGCCATGCGCTGTCACGATGCATGGTGGGAGGGCTGCGACGCCCAATGCGGTTGATTGTCGATCACAACCGGTAGCTGATACAGCCCCATCGGCTTTGCTTCGCGATGCGAGAAAAAGCCGGAGCACAGTGAGGATCGCGATGCTCAAGCCTACGGTGGCACCAAGCAGCGGCATGTTCCGCATGCTGGATTCCCACAGGTGGACAAATCCCGCAAGGTACGAATATACTAGGATACGAGCATTTTTCTTTGCCAAGCCGCGCAACGACGGCTCAGGCGCGAAACGAATCGGAACGGACAGGGCGACGGTAAAGCGATGAAGATCGAGGATTTGCAGGCCAACGCCCGCCGGGCGAGTGCGCTGTTGAAGGCAATGTGCAACGAGCGGCGCCTGCTCATCCTGTGCCATTTGAGCCAGGGCGAACGGTCGGTGGGCGAACTGGAGGATCTGGTCGGCCTCAGCCAGTCGGCGCTGTCCCAGCATCTGGCCCGTCTGCGCAACGACAATCTGGTCCGCACGCGGCGCAGCGCCCAGAACATTTACTACTCGTTGAACGGACATGAGGCGCAGACCATCATGACCACGTTGCACGGCCTCTACTGCACGCAGGCCGCCGAGGATGCTGCCGAAACCTCGGATGAGGAGGAGCGCGACATCGACCAGTCCACCGGCCGATCCGACCTGCGCGCCGCCGCAGCCGGCTGACCTCCCGAGACCGAACGGGCGCTGCGGATCGAGCGCCGCCAATCAAGCGCCCTTGACTGTAGGCTGCGGGCCTCAGCCGCGCGTCCGCAGCGCCGCTGCCGCCAGTGCCACCCAGCCCAGCATGAGGCACCATCCGCCGGCCGGCGCCGTCATCGGCACCGGCAGCGGACCGACCGTCGCCAGCGCATAGAGCGTGCCGCAGAACAGCAGGATCCCGGCGACGAACAGCCAGCCGGCGATCCGCAGAGCCAACCCTCCCTTACTGCCGCCCCCCATCCGCCCACCGAGCGCCACCAGCAGGACGAGCGCCAGCGCATGGGCCATCTGGTACTGCCCGGCGATGCGGACCCATTCCTGGGCCTGCGGCTGGGCGGCCAGCGCGTGGCTGGCATAGGCGCCGGTGCCGACCGCCACGGCGCCGTTCAGCGCGGCGAAAACGATCCAGATGCGGTCGATCAGTCCCAAGGGGTGTCCTTCCCGTCCTCAACGCCCCCCGGCCCATGTGCAGGGCCGGGGGGCGGTGCTATCCTG
This sequence comes from Azospirillum palustre, assembly GCF_002573965.1. Classification (NCBI taxonomy): domain Bacteria; kingdom Pseudomonadati; phylum Pseudomonadota; class Alphaproteobacteria; order Rhodospirillales; family Azospirillaceae; genus Azospirillum; species Azospirillum palustre. The sequence continues at coordinate 94,754 of NZ_PDKW01000042.1, forward strand.
TCGCCTGTCTACACGCAGGCCCTGCGCCCAAGCAAGAAAGCACGGATGTCCTCCCCTGCATCGGCCCCTCTGGTCAGCGCCCCTTTGGTCAGCATCGTCACGCCCACTTGGCAGCGGGAGGAGTTTCTGCCCCGCCTGCACGCCTGCATCCAGGCGCAGACCCACGGCGAGATCGAGTGGCTGGTGTTCGACGACAGCCCGCGGCCCTCGGCCTATCTGAAGCCATTGGCAAATCCGCGGCTGAAGTATTTCTACTCTCCCAGCCGCTACGCGATCGGCGAGAAGCGCAACATCCTGGCCGAGCATGCCAAGGGATCGGTGATCGTCCACATGGACGACGACGATTTCTATGCGCCGGTCTATGTGGAGCGCATGCTGGGCTGGCTGGAACAGGGATACGATCTCGTCAAGCTGTCAGGCTGGTTCCTCTACAGCGTGCCGCACCGGCGCTTCGGTTATTGGGATACGGCACTCGGCGGATCGCATCATCGCTGGGGCCGGCAGACTTGCGGCTATGTCGAAGCGCCGGATGCCCCTTTCTCGCCCGACAATCTCGATGGGTATGGCTTCTCCTACGCCTACCGCCGGCCGGTCTGGGAAACGGTGCGCTTTCCGGCGGTGAACGCCTGCGAGGACGCACCCTTCGTGAAGGCCGCCCGCGAACGCTTCCGCGTCGGCGCCTTTCCGGACGCGGAGGGGCTGTGCCTGCACACGCTGCATGCCCGCAGCACCAGCCTGTGCCTGCCGCAATACGAGCTGCCGCCGCCGCTGATCGAACGGCTGTTCGGCCCGGAGGCCGCCGCCTACACCTGAACGTCGAGGAACATGCCGCGGCGGTAGTTGCGCGGCAGGGTCAGCACGCCATTCACAACCAGGGCGGCGAGTTCGCGCAAGCTCGGAACCCGCTGCCGCCCCTGCTGGACGACGCCTTCCGCCCGGGCGCGCGCACCGGATGCGGGGACGCGCCCGCCACCGGAGTCGGGGCGGATCGGATCGTTCGAACGGTCGCCGGTGCGTCGGGTCTCTACCATGCCCGATCATTTACCATAAATGCCCGGACCGGAAAAGAGCGGGCCGCGGTGACATTCGCGGTCCATCCCTCATGACCAAAGCAATAGGACGAAATCTTTTGCGGGCGGGTGGAATGAAAGCGGGAGTGGCGACGTTCATCGGCTCATGAGGGGACAAGATACCCCCGACACCAGGAGGACGCCGGAATGACTGGCCGCATTGGTACTGGATTGAAAGCCGTGGTTCTGGGCGCTCTGGTCGCCGGATCGATGCTGGGTGCTTCCGTCGGCACGGCCGCCGCCCATGATGGCTGGCGTGACGGCTGGCAGGGAGATCGTGGCCGCGAATGGCGCGGCGGGCCGCCGGACTGGCGTGGCGGCTGGGACCGCCCGCATCACCGCCACTGGCGGGAGCGCGGCGGCTATTACGCCCCGCCCCCGGTGATCTACGCGCCGCCGCCCGTGGTTTACGCGCCGCCCCCGCCGCCGCGGGTGATCTATGCCCCGCCGCCCGTCGTCTATGCGCCGCAGCCGGTGGTTCCGGGCTTCGGCCTGAGCGTCAACATCCGCTGATCCGCCGCTGACCGCACACCGGCACCAAAAGGACGGCTTCCGGCGGAGCGCCCACCGCATTATGGTGCGCCCCGTTCGGTTAAGCCGCCCCGCCGGGGCGCAGCAGCCAGGGAGACGGCATTTGCGGGTTCTTAGTGTGTGCGCCGCGGTGGTGGGCAGCCTTTCGATTGCCTGCGGGATCGCGACCTCCGCCAGTGCGGCGGAGCCGCGCCTGATGGCGGCGCTGGGCAACACCGTGCTGACGATGACCGACATCGGGCCGAAGCACACCCAGGTCGCGGTGAACGACAAGCCGGTGTTCGACGACAAGGAGAGCGACCAGTTGTCCTTCGTCGGTGCCTATTCGATGAAGGACCGCTGGATCGCCCTGTTCCAGTCCGACACCGGCGCCAAGGACTGCCCGACCCGCTTCCGCATCCTGGAGGTCGGCGGCCCGCAGCCGACGGTCTCCTATCCCTTCGGGTCCTGCAGCGACGCCGCCCAAGTCACCATCGACAACGACACCCTGACGGTGTCCATGCCCCAGCCGGGTGGCGGGGCGGACGCCGCCTGGACCTACCGCAACGGCAGGATCGGCCGCAGCAAGTAGGCGGCTACCGGTGCGGGACCTGCGGCCAAGGCCATGCTGGGTCCCGTATCCTTCGCCACACCCTCGATTGACGACGACTGGCACAGCTTTTAAGGTCCGGACCTCCGCACATTCCCGTTCCGGGACAGGAAGTTCGCCCCAGAAAGTTCGCTCCATGACTGCCAGCAGCGCCAGCCGGCCCAGCCGCCGGCCCAACACTCCGCTCTTCTCCTCGGGTCCCTGCGCGAAGCGTCCGGGCTGGTCGCTCGACGCGCTGGACGGCGCGCTGCTTGGCCGCTCCCACCGCTCCAAGCCGGGCAAGGCCAAGCTGAAGGAGGTCATCGACCTCACCCGCGCGGCGCTCGGCATCCCCGGCGACTACCGCATCGGCATCGTCCCCGCCTCCGACACCGGTGCGGTGGAGATGGCGCTGTGGTCGATGCTGGGCGCCCGCGGCGTCGACATGCTGGCCTGGGAAAGCTTCGGCAAGGAATGGGTCACCGACGTCGCCAAGCAGCTGAAGCTGCCGGACGTCCGCAACCTGATCGCCCCCTACGGCGAACTGCCGGACCTGTCGTCGGTCGATTTCAGCCGCGACGTCGTCTTCACCTGGAACGGCACCACCGCCGGCGTCCGGGTGGCCGATGGCGACTGGATCGCCGACGACCGTGAGGGGCTGACCATCTGCGACGCCACCTCGGCCGCCTTCGCCATGGCTCTGCCCTGGCAGAAGATCGACGTCGCCACCTGGTCCTGGCAGAAGGTGCTGGGCGGCGAGGCGGCGCACGGCATGCTGGTGCTGAGCCCGCGCGCGGTGGAACGGCTGGAGAGCTTCCAGCCCGACCGGCCGCTGCCGAAGATCTTCCGCATGACCAAGAACGGCAAGCTGATCGAAGGCATCTTCGAAGGCGACACCATCAACACCCCGTCGATGCTCTGCGTCGAGGATGCCATCGACGGCCTGCGCTGGGCCCTGTCGCTGGGCGGCCTGACCCAGTTGATCCGCCGGTCGGAACAGAATCTGCGCATCGTCGCCGAATGGGTGGAGACCAGCAGCTGGGCCGGCTTCCTGGCGAAGGACCCGGCGAACCGCTCCTGCACCTCGATCTGCCTGCGCTTCACCGATCCGGAGGTGACCGCCCTGTCGGAGGAGGCCCAGGCCGCCTTCGCCAAGAAGCTGTCCGCCCTGCTGGAGAAGGAAGAGGCCGCCTTCGACGCCGGTTCCTACCGCGATGCGCCTCCGGGCCTGCGGCTGTGGGGCGGCGCCACGGTGGAAAACGAGGATATGGAGACGGTCCTGCCCTGGCTCGATTGGGCTTACGCCACTGTGAAGGCCGAGACGTTCGGTCCCAAGCAGGGCTGACGCCGGAGCGGGCACAGGCTGGCAAGCGCAAGCCGGACTGTCGTCCACAGCATCTTCCGCAGCCGTCGAACGGCCCTGCCGTGGCACAAGCGCCACAGCGGGGCTTTTCGCATGTGCTGCCGTTGTGCTTTGCAGCAAAGGATCCGGCCAGCCAACCGTTCGCACACAGCAGCATTTCTGCACCAGTGTGACTGGCGTGACGGGCGTTCGAACCTCACAAGCTTGACCATGGTTATCCACAGAACCGTGGACAAGGTGGTGGATAACCCTGTTGAACCATCGGTCCCGCCTGTCCGGAAACTGTCATGGAGGACGTGCGGCCGATTCGCCCCCGCCGTCGCCGGACGGGCGACGCCGCTTCCCCTGTTGGGGACCCACCCTATCCCGAAGATGGTCTGGCAAACCGCCGGTTGTGTCCCGACTCTTGAAGGGGATTTCCGGCGACCCCGCTGCACTGCGGCAAAGCCGGTGCAACGAAGGAAGGGCTTGGACCGACCATGGCGCACTACCTCATCACCGGCGGCTGCGGTTTCATCGGCTCGCATCTGGCCGACCGGCTGCTGGCCGACGGGCATCGGGTGACGATCCTCGACAACCTGTCGAGCGGCAGGCTGGAGAACAAGCCAAGCGCCGCGAAGCTGGTGGTGGGCGACGTGGCCGATCCCGACGCGGTGCGCGAGGCGATGGCCGGTGATGCCGGCGAAGGGGTCGACGGCGTCTTCCACCTTGCCGCCGTGGCCTCCGTTCAAAAATCGCGGGAGCTTTGGGCGGAAACCCACCGCACCAACCTGCTGGGGACCGTCACCGTGTTCGAGGCGGCGCGCGATGCCAGGCGCGGCGGTCCGATCCCGGTGGTCTATGCTTCCTCCGCGGCCATTTACGGTGACAACAGCAACACCCCGCTGAACGAGGACGAGTTGCCGCGCCCGCTGTCCGCTTATGGCGTCGACAAGCTGGGATGCGAGATGCACGCCCGCGTCGCCTGGGCGATCCAGGGCGTGCCGACGGTCGGCTTCCGCTTCTTCAACGTCTACGGCCCGCGCCAGGATCCGATGTCGCCCTATTCCGGCGTGATCTCGATCTTCGCCCGCCGGGTTGCCCGCGGCGAGGATGTGGAGATTCACGGCGACGGCCAGCAGGTCCGCGACTTCGTCTTCGTCGGCGACGTGGTGCGCATCCTGGCGCTGGCGATGGAGCGGCGCTTTGCCGGGGCGCAGGTCTACAACCTCTGCACCGGCCGCGCGACGTCGCTGGTGATGCTGCTGGAGGTGTTGCAGGAGCTGTGCGGCAGCAAGGTCCGCCGCCGTCACACCGAGGCGCGGGCCGGCGACATCCGCGTGTCGATCGGCGACCCGTCGCTGCTGCGCTCCACCTTCGACACCGTGTGCCAGGTCGGCCTGCTCCAGGGATTGAGCGCCACCCTGACCGGCCGCATGCCTTGAGGTTGGAACCGATACCGGGGTATGAGGGGGCCGATCAGATCGGATCGCGTAAAATCGAACTCGATTTGAAGCGTGAATCCGATCGCCAACCATAAACTCCGTCTCCCGCCCCGGGAGTGGACGCCGCCATCAGGATGAGCGAACCATGGCCCGCCGCCGATCCCTTCCCATCCGGGCGCTGCTGATCGTCCTGGCGATCCTCGCCGTCGTCGCGGTGGCGGAACGGCTCCACATCATCCCGCCCGGCACCCTCGACCGCCTGCTCGGCGAGGAAACCCACCGCCCCCGGCAGCCGCGCAAGCAGCAACCCGCCGAACCGCCACCGCCGGTCGTCGCCCGCCCCGCCGACCGGATAGACTATGCCGAGGTCGCCCGCCAGCTCGACGGCATCCGGGTGGAGCCCGAAAAGCGCAAGGGCTATCAGCGGGAGGAGTGGCCGCACTGGCTGGCGCTCGACGGCGGCTGCCTGAATGCCCGCGAGAAGGTGCTGATCCGCGACTCCCGCCGCCCGGCGACGCTCGACGCCAAGGGCTGCGGCGTGAAGTCCGGCGACTGGCTCGATCCCTACACCGGCGAGCGCTACACCGACCCGCAGATGGTCGACATCGACCACCGCGTGCCGCTGGAGGAGGCCTACGCCAGCGGCGGCTACGACTGGAGCCGGGAGAAGCGCGCCGCCTACGCCAACGACACCAGCGACCCGCTGACCCTGCTGGTTTCCAGCCGCGAGGCCAACCGCGCCAAGGGCTCCAAGGGGCCGGAGGACTGGCTGCCGCCGAAGCGCGACGGCATCTGCCTCTATGTCGCCGACTGGGTCCTGGTAAAGGCGCGCTGGAGCCTGTCCATGGATGAGCGGGAACGGGTGACCGTCGGCAACATCCTGAACGACTGCCGCGCCTCGGCCGGACAGCAGCGCTGACGCAGCCCTGCCCGTGCCGACGTGCCAGAGCCCTGCCGTCGCCCATCGGGCTCCTGCATGGTGTGCCGGTCGTCGTCCACAGCCTGCACCGCTGGCTTGGCCGCTGGGCCGGTTGACGGGAATCGGGTGACAAGACGTCGCTCCCGACAGCCATTGCGGGCGGCTGACCCATAGGCTATGCACCCCCGCATGAGCGCCGACACCCTTCCCAATTCCACCCTGCCCAGTTCTGTTCTGTCCCGGTCATCCACCGCCACGCCATCGATGGCGGAGGTGCGGCGCGCCACCGGCATCGGTTCCATCGCCATCCTGCTGTGGGCGACGGCGGCGCTGCTGACCTCGATGTCCAGCGCCATGCCGCCGCTGCAACTGGTGGCGGTCACCTTCGGGCTTGCCTTCCTAACCGGCAGCAGCGTCGCGGTTCTGCGTGGCCGCAGCGTGATCGGAGCCCTGCGCCAGCCGCTGCCCGTCTGGCTGGTCGGGGTCGGCGGACTGTTCGGCTATCACGCCTGCCTGTTCCTTGCCTTCCATCTGGCGCCATCGGCGGCGGTGGAGGTCAATCTCATCAACTATCTCTGGCCGCTCTGCATCGTCCTGTTCTCCGCCCTGCTGCCGGGGGAGCGGCTGAAGGCCGCCCATGTGGCCGGTGCGCTGTGCGGGCTGGCCGGCACCGCGCTGATCGTTTCGGGGAGGGGCGGCGGGCTGCACCTGGACGCCGGCACCCTGGGGGGCAACCTGCCCGCCTACGGTGCGGCCCTGGCGGCGGCGCTGATCTGGGGGGCCTATTCGGTCCTGTCGCGCCGCTTCGGCTCGGTCCCGACCGAGGCGGTCAGCGGGTTCTGCCTCGTCACCGCCCTGCTGGGCCTGACCGGGCACCTGCTGTTCGAGGATGCCACCGTCTGGCCGCAGGAGGCGCTGGGCTGGCTGGTCCTGCTCGCCCTCGGCGTCGGGCCGGACGGGCTGGCCTTCTTCGTCTGGGACCATGGAATGAAGCGCGGCGACATCCGGGCGCTGGGCGTGCTGTCCTATGCCGTGCCGCCGGCCTCCACCCTGCTGCTGATCCTGTTCGGGCAGGCCAGCGGCGGTTGGGCCGTCTGGGCCGCCTGCGCGCTGATCGCCGGCGGGGCGCTGATGGCGAGCTGGAACATGATCCACGGCAAGTGACAGCGATTTCATGCCCCAGCCGCGGCAAAGGGTGGTAATCGGCAAGCATCGTCCCGGCCGCTTGCGAGTGCCCAACCAATGCCCGCGCGTGCGTATTCCCCACCGTCCTCTTCCGGACGCCTGTCCGCCGCCCGTCAATTCCTGTCCGATGTCTGGCGGCTGACCAAGCCCTATTGGTCGTCGGAGGAAAAATGGGCGGCGCGCGGCCTGCTGGCGGCGATCGTCGTCCTCAATCTGGCGGCGGTGTTCATGGAGGTCTGGTTCACCCAGATCAACGCCGACATCTTCAACGCCTTGCAGGAGAAGGACCAGGCCGGCTTCATCCAGGCCCTGCTGGTGTTCGGCGGGCTGGCGCTGGTTTTCATCGCGGTGGCGGTCTATCGCCTCTACCTGAACCAGATGCTGCAAATCCGCTGGCGCCGCTGGCTGACCGAGCGCTATCTCGGCGACTGGCTGGAGAACCAGACCTATTACCGCCTGCAATTCGCCAACACCGGCACCGACAACCCCGACCAGCGCATCGCCGAGGATCTGCGCAGCTTCGTCCAGCTGACGCTGAGCCTGTCGCTGGGTTTCATGACCAATCTGGTCTCACTGATCTCCTTCCTCGCCATCCTGTGGAGCCTGTCCGGATCGGTCACCATCCCCTGGCTCGGCATCGACCTGCCCGGCTACATGGTGTGGGTGGCGCTGGTCTATGCCGTGGGCGGCACCTGGATCACACACAAGATCGGCAAGCCGCTGGCCCGTCTCAGCTTCGACCAGCAGCGGTACGAGGCCGACTTCCGCTTCTCCCTGGTCCGCCTGCGCGAGAATGCCGAGAGCGTCGCCCTGCAACAGGGTGAGGTGCAGGAGGCGCGCGGCTTCGGCGACCGTTTCGCCCGCGTCGTCGCCAACTGGTGGTCGCTGATGCGCACGCAGAAGCGGCTGGTCTGGTTCACCTCCGCCTATGGGCAGATCGCCATCATCTTCCCGCTGCTGGTCGCCGCCCCGCGCTATTTCAGCGGTGCCCTGCCGCTGGGATCGCTGATGCAGACCTCGCAGGCCTTCGGACAGGTGCAGGGGGCTATGTCCTGGTTCATCGACGCCTATGTGAACCTCGCCGACTGGCACGCCACCACGAGCCGTCTGACCGGCTTCCACCACGCTGTAGCGATCGTCCGCGCCGGTGCCCGCGACCATGCCGGGGTGGAGCGCACTGCGGCGGCCGACGGCGCCCTGACGCTGGACGGGCTGGCCCTGACCCTGCCGGACGGCGGTACGCCGCTGGTCCACGCCGATCTGACGGTGCAGCCGGGCGAGTCTCTTCTGATCACCGGCCCGTCGGGGTCGGGCAAGAGCACCCTGCTGCGCGCCATCGCCGGCATCTGGCCCTTCGGCCGCGGCCGGATCGCACTGCCGGGCACCATTATGGCTGGAGGCGGCACCATCGCGGCCAACGGCAGCATGGTCCTGCCGCAGAAACCCTACCTGCCCATCGGAGCCCTGCGCGCCGCCGTCACCTACCCCGCCACTCCCGACGCCTTTCCGGACGAGGCGGTGCGCGAGGTGCTGGACGCCGTCGGCATGGCCGGCTTCGCCGACCGTCTGGCGGCGGAGGACCACTGGTCGCAACGCCTGTCCGGCGGCGAGCAGCAGCGCATCGCCATCGCCCGTGCCCTCCTGCACAAACCCGACTGGCTCTATCTCGACGAGGCGACCTCGGCCTGCGATCCGGAGACGGAGGAGCGGCTCTATGGCCTGCTGCGCGCCCGCCTGCCCGGCACGACGCTGGTCAGCATCGGCCATCGTCCCAGCCTCGCCGCTTTCCACGACCGGCGGATGACGGTCCGGCGCAACGGAGACGGGGGCGGAGAACTGGCGGCGGTGTGAGCTACGCCTGAGGCTGCTCCCCCCGCGCCTCCGACAGCAGCCATTGACGGAAGGCGGCGAAGGGCGGGTGGTTGGCCTTGCCGCGGGGGTGGACGAGGTAATAGGCCCGCGCGCTGCGGTGGGGCCGGTCGATGGCGGGGAGCAGGGTGCCGTCGTCGAGCTCGGCACGGACCAGCAGGGTCGGCAGCAGGGCGACGCCCAGCCCGGCCTCGGCTGCCTGGGCAGTGGTGGCGAACTGCTCGAACACCATGCCGGCACCGGGCCGCGGAGGCAGCCCCTGGGCCGACAGCCACTCGTTCCACGCATCGGCGCGCGTGCTCGTGTGCAGCAGCGGCAGGGCCAACAGGTCCCCCGGTTCCGCCACCGGATGCGCCTTGAGGAAGGCAGGGGAGCAGACCGGCAGCACCTCCTCGTCCAGCAGATGGTCGCAGACGGCGTCGGGCCAGTCGCCGAAGCCGTAATGGATCGCCGCATCCAGATCGTGCAGGCGGAAATCGAAAGGCGCCAGCTTGGTGGTGAAGTGGATCGTCACCTGCGGGTGCGCCGTCTGGAAGGCCGGCAGCCGCGGCACCAGCCAGCGCGTGCCGAAGGTCGGCAGGATGGCGAGGTTCAGCACGCCGCCCTTGGGTGCTGCGATGGTCCGCACCGTGGCCGCCGCGATCTGGCGCAGCGCGTCGCGGATCGGATCGGCATAGAGCGCCCCGGTCGGGGTCAGCGTCACCCGCTGGCCCTTGCGGATGAACAGGGCGGTGCCGATCTGGTCCTCCAGCGCCTTGATCTGCCGGCTGACCGCCCCTTGCGTCAGAGACAGTTCCGCCGCAGCGGCGGTGAAGCTGCCGGTGCGGGCTGCCGCTTCGAAGGCGGACAGCATGCTCATGGACGGAAGAAGGCGGCGCTGCAGATCCATGACGACCTCATTACCAAAGCTCATGACCTGTGGAAAGAAAGTCGTTTGCGCCCTGGCGCGCGGCACGTCACGCTCGATATCCTGGAGATCCAGAAAATTCCCATAGGCAGGGCGGGGCGGGTTCGCGATGAAGACCGGTGGTCAGTTGATCGTCGAGGCGCTGGAGGCGCAGGGCGTGCGGCGGGTGTTCGGCGTGCCGGGCGAAAGCTATCTCGCCGTGCTGGACGCCCTGCACGACAGCCCGATCGAGATGGTCGTCGCCCGCCACGAAGGCGGTGCGGCGATGATGGCGGAGGCGCAGGCCAAGCTGACAGGCCGCCCCGGCGTCTGCCTCGTCACCCGCGGTCCCGGCGCCACCAACGCCGCCTCCGGCATCCATGTCGCCCAGCAGGACGAAACCCCGCTGGTCGTGCTGGTCGGCCAGATCGAGCGCGGCATGCGCGGCCGCGACGCCTTCCAGGAGGTGGATTACGGCAAGCTGTTCGGCGGCATGTGCAAGTGGGTCGCCGAGATCGACAGCGCCGACCGCGTGCCGGAGATGATCTCCCGCGCCTTCCACACCGCGATGGCCGGCCGCCCCGGCCCGGTCGTGCTGGCCCTGCCGGAAGACACGCTGACGGAAACCGCGGACGTCCCCGTCGCCCCGCGCGCGGAGACGGTCGACGGCGCCCCCACGCCGGCACAGGTGGCGTCCTTCGGCGCCCTGCTGGCCAAGGCGGAACGGCCGCTGCTGGTCGTCGGCGGCTCCCGCTGGACCGAGGAGTCGGTCGCCGAACTCCAGCGTTTCGCGGAACGGCTGGCCCTGCCGGTGGCCGTGACCTTCCGCCGCCAGATGCTGTTCGACCATTGCCATCCGCTTTATGCCGGCGACATCGGGCTGGGCATCAACCCCAAGCTTTCGGCGCTGGTCAAGGACAGCGACCTGCTGATCCTGCTGGGCGACCGCTTCTCCGAAGTGCCGTCGCAGAGCTACGACCTGCTGGGCATCCCCAATCCGGGCAAGGCGGTGGTCCACATCCACCCCGGCGCCGAGGAGATCGGCCGCGTCTATCGCCCGACGCTGGGCATGGTCGCCACGCCGGCCGCCTTCCTGGAGGCGATGGCGGGGCTGAGCGTGACGGCGAAGCCCGGCTGGGCCGCCCGCGCCGAAGCGGCCCACGCCGCTTACGACGCCTGGAGCACCCCGCCCGACGCCATCCCCGGCGACGTTCAGATGGGCCGCATCATGGCCTGGCTGGACGAGCGGCTGGAGCATGACGCCATCTTCACCAACGGCGCCGGCAACTATGCCACCTGGATCCACCGTTTCCACCGCTTCCGCCGCTTCGGCACCCAGGCGGCGCCGGTCTGCGGATCGATGGGCTACGGCCTGCCGGCCGCCATCGCCGCCAAGCTCCAGCATCGCACCCGCGATGTCCTGTGCTTCGCCGGCGACGGCTGTTTCCAGATGACGGGGATCGAGTTCGGCACCGCCGTGCAGGAGGGCGCCGCCGTGATCGTGCTGGTCGTCGACAACGGCATGTACGGCACCATCCGCATGCATCAGGAGCGCGAGTATCCCGGCCGCGTGTCCGGCACCCGACTGCAGAATCCCGACTTCGCCGCCTTCGCCCGCGCCTATGGCGGACATGGCGAGACGGTGGAGACCACCGAGCAGTTCGCCCCGGCCTTCGAACGCGCCCGCGCGTCAGGCCTGCCGGCGATCATCCACGTCAAGCTCGACCCCGAGGCCCTGACCCCCAGCCGGACGCTTTCCGAGATCCGTGCAGCGGGCAAGGGAAAGTGATCTGAGCGAATACCTCCCTCTCCCGGCATGGGACAGGGAACATCATATGCCTCGCTTTTTGACCCAAGGAGCCACCCCGGTGCAGCACAGCGACATCCTCTCCCGTTTCGGCCTGACCTCCAGCGGAGCCGGGCTCACCGCCCGTTCGCCGGTCGACGGCGCCACGCTCGCCACGGTGGCGGAGACCGCGCCGTCGCAGGTTTCGGACATCGTCGCCAACGCCGCCCGCGCCTTCGAGGCGTGGCGCTCGGTGCCGGCCCCGCGCCGCGGCGAGCTGGTCCGCCTGCTGGGCGAGGAACTGCGCGCCGCCAAGGAGGATCTCGGCCGTCTGGTTTCGCTGGAAGCCGGCAAGATCTACCAGGAAGGCCTGGGCGAAGTGCAGGAGATGATCGACATCTGCGACTTCGCCGTCGGCCTGTCCCGCCAGCTCTACGGCCTGACCATCGCGTCGGAGCGTCCGGGCCATACGATGCGCGAGACCTGGCACCCGGCCGGCCCCTGCCTCGTCATCTCCGCCTTCAACTTCCCGGTGGCGGTGTGGTCGTGGAACGCGGCGCTGGCGCTGGTCTGCGGCGACCCGGTCGTGTGGAAGCCGTCGGAGAAGACCCCGCTGACCGCCGCCGCCTGCCAGGTGATCTTCGAGCGCGCCGTCGCCCGCTTCGGCGATGCCCCGGCCAACCTGTCCCAGATCGTCCAGGGCGGCCGTGAGGTCGGCGAGGCGCTGGTCGCCCATCCCGGCTTCCCCATCGTCTCGGCCACCGGTTCCACCCGCATGGGCCGCGAAGTCTCCAAGGTAGTGGCGGAGCGCTTCGGCCGCTCGATCCTGGAGCTGGGCGGCAACAACGCCATGATCGTGGCGCCGTCGGCCGACCTCGACATGGCGCTGCGCGCCATCCTGTTCTCCGCCGTCGGCACCTGCGGCCAGCGCTGCACCACGCTGCGCCGCCTGATCGTCCACCGCTCGGTCAAGGACCAGCTGCTGCCGCGCCTGAAGGCGGCCTACGCCTCCGTTCCGATCGGCAGCCCGCTGGAGTCCGGCGTGCTGATGGGTCCGCTGGTCGATGCCGACGCCTTCAAGGCGATGCAGCGCGCGCTGGAGGCCGCCAAGGCCGAGGGCGGCACGGTGACGACGGGCGGCGAGCGCACGCTGACCGACCGTTTCCCCAACGCCTACTACGTCACCCCCGCCATCGTCGAGATGCCGGCCCAGACCGAGGTGGTCCGGCACGAGACCTTCGCGCCGATCCTCTATGTCCTGACCTACGACACGCTGGAGGAGGCCATCGCGCTTCAGAACGCCGTGCCGCAGGGCCTGTCCTCCTGCATCTTCTCCACCGACCTGCGTGAGACGGAGCGCTTCCTGTCGGCCGCCGGGTCCGACTGCGGCATCGCCAACGTCAACATCGGTCCCAGCGGTGCGGAGATCGGCGGCGCCTTCGGCGGCGAGAAGGAGACCGGCGGCGGCCGCGAGTCGGGGTCCGACTCCTGGAAGGCCTACATGCGCCGCCAGACCGCGACGGTGAACTACTCCTCCGCGCTGCCGCTCGCCCAGGGCATCAAGTTCGAGATCGGCTGAGAGCTCATGGGCTAAGGCTTTTCCGGCCGGGACGGAACCGCCATCGGCGAACCTGTCCCGGCCGGATCGGCACGCGTATCAGATCGCCGGTATCAGATCGCCAGCCGCCCCCGGACCGCTTCGGCCTTGGCCGTCAGATCCTGGGGCGGCAACCGGCCGATCAGCAGGGCGGCATGGTCCGGCCCGGTCCAATAGGCGATGGACAGCCCGCCGCGCATTTCCTGCTCCACCCCTCGCACGGTGCCGGGACGGCGCAGGATGCAGAGCGCCAGCGGGCCGCTGCGCGGATCGAGATAAGTGATCTGGGCCAACGGCATGTCGTCATAGGACAGAATTTGCGCCCGGCGGAATTCCGCTCCGGCGACCTCCACCGCCTCCGGCGTCAGGGACAGGTTGAGCGGCCGGTTCAGGGTGGCGAGCTGTGCCGACTGGGCATCCCGGCCGGGCGTGGTCCCGCCCAGCGTTTCCCGCGTGTACAACCCCATATATTGGGCGACCACGCCATGCCAGTGGCGCTCCCGGTCCGGCCCGCCGTCATCGTCGGCCAACTCGTCGCCGTCGCCGGTTCCGAACAGCCGGACCAGAAGCCGGTCGCCCAGCACGCCCGCCGCCACCGACGCGGCAATGGCGCCGAACAGACGGCGGCGTGTCAGCGGAACGACCGCGTTGGCGGCAACCGGCGGCACGGCCATTCCGTCGAGCATGCGCTGCAGATCCATCGCCGGGGCGGCGTCCAACAGGGGCTGGAATGCCTCGCCGTAGGGCAGGCTGGCGCGGGAAAGATGCTCCACCCTCGCGGCGACCGCCGGATCGCGCTCGATCAGGTCGAGCAGGCGGGCACGATGCGGCTCCTCCAGTTCGCCGTCGATGAAGGCGGTCAATTCCTCGTCGGAGGGCATCGCGGACTCGTCATTCTCTCCGGTCATTTCGCCGCTCCGTCGCTCATCCTGTCCGCCAGCTTCGCCCGCGCCGCCGCCAGACGGCTCATCACCGTTCCGACCGGCACGTCGAGAACAGCGGCGACCTCGCGGTAGGTCAGGCCTTCCACATAGGCGAGAAACACCGCGGCCCGCTGCGCTTCCGGCAGATCGCCGACCAGCCTCATCACTTGGCCTGCCAGAACCTTCGCCTCGGTCTCGCGCGCGCCGTCCACTTCCAGGCTCGTCTCCGCCTCGACGGTTCCCTGGCCGAAGCGGACCCGCCGCGCCCGGACCTCGTTCAGCCAGACCGAATTCAGGATGGCGAACAGCCAATGGTCGATGCGGGAGCCGGGCTGGAACTGGCCGTGCCGCTCCAATGCCCGCAGGCAGGTCTGTTGAACCAGATCGTCCGCCCAGTCGCGCTGCCGCGACAGGACGAAGCCATAGCGCCAAAGGCGCGGCAAGGTGACGGACAAGCCGTGCCTGACTTCCGCTTCGCTTGCGATCTCACCGCTCCCTCGCATGGCATCCGGGCCGATCCGGTCCTTTCGGCGCTGTACCGGCCGCGACCAACCATATGCCTCGCGGCCGCTCTCGACGATAGCCATCATCCGCCTTTCCGGTGACCGAACAAAGCGGCGGGAACACCCCCCGCACGGGGAAGGAAGCGTCCCCGCCGGTGGCGTCAGCCCCTGGCCGGCGCGGCGATGGCCTCTTCTAGGTCGCGGTACTCCTCGCATCCGGTGCCGCAGATCGAACGGATCGCCGCCAGCTGCTCCCGCGCCAGATCGGAACGCCCCTTGAGCATGTAGGCTTCCCCGAGATATTCCCTGACCTTGGCATAGGAGGGGTCGGCCGCCACCGATTTCAGGTAATAGCCGATGCCCTCGTCGATCCGGCCCAGCTTGCGGGTGGCATAGCCGCGGTAATTCAGCACGACCGGGCTGTCCTGATCGCGCGCGGTCGCGAGAATGTCCAGCGCCTCCCGATAGCGCTCCGCCTTCGCCAGCGAATAGGCGTAGTCGGCGATGTTATCGTCGGTGAGGTTGGCGCCGCTCTGCTTCACGCATTGCTTCGTCTTCTTGTCATAGACCTCCCCCGGCTTGCAGGTCGGGGTGGTGTCGTCGCCCATGGCACGGGCGGGGACGGAGGCCAGCAGGCCGGTGCCGAGAATGGCGGCGCACAGCAGGCCGGCAAGGACGGTGCTTCCGGCCTTGGCGTAAACGCTCTTCATGACTTCTCCTGGAATTCGGGGGGACGGTTCGCCGTATCGCGGCGCTGGCGGACAACACGCCACCCCCGGCAGCTATTCGGTCGCAGATAAGTTTTTTCGGGCCCTCGGCGGCAGCGAATAGACGGCCCCACCGGCGTGTTCCCCACCCGCCGCGCCGCCAGCATTCCGCTTGCGGCCGTGATTTCCCGAATGGAGCCGCCCCCCGTGTTCCCACCCGTGGCTTTGCTTGGCTTGGGCCTCGGCCTGCCGCCCCATGTCCTGTCGCAGGAGGAGGCCGCCCTCCTCACCACCCGCATCTTCGGCGACCGGCTTGCCGGCTTCCCCCAGTTCGAGCGGGTTTTCGCCAACACCGGCATCGCCCGTCGGCACTGCGCCCGCCCGGCCGACTGGTACGCCGCCCCCCATGGCTGGAGCGACCGCATGTCCGCCTACCGGCAGGCGGCCGAGGCCTTGTTCGTCCAGGCGGCGAGCGCGGCCCTGGCGGATGCCGGCGTCGCTCCGGCGGAGGTCGATTGCGTGGTCGTCTCCTCTTCCTCCGGCTTCGCGGTGCCGAGCCTGGACGCGCAGCTCGCCGAGGCCATGGGCTTCCGGCCCGACATCGAGCGGCTGCCGCTGTTCGGGCTCGGCTGCGCCGGCGGCGTGGCGGGGCTGGCGACCGCCGCGCGGCTGGCGGCACCTCCCGGCCGCACCGTGCTGTTCGTGACCATGGAGCTGTGCAGCCTCGCCTTCCGGCAGGATGACGGCAGCCGCGCCAATCTGGTGGCGACCGCCCTGTTCGGCGACGGTGCCGCCGCCTGCGTCCTGCGCGGCGGTGCGGAGGAGCGCGCCTTCGCCGTCATCGACGGTGCCGGCCAGCATCTGTTCCCACGGTCGCAGGACATCATGGGCTGGCGCATCGACGATGGCGGCTTCGGCATCGTGCTGTCGGCGGCGCTGCCGCAATTCCTGCAAACCCATCTCCGCCCCGCTCTTGCCCGGCTGCTCGCCCAGTGCGGTGCGGAGGAAGAGCGGATCGGCCGCTTCATCTGCCATCCCGGCGGCACCCGCGTGCTGGCGGCGCTGGAAGAGGTGCTGCGGCTGGAGACCGGCAGCCTCGACCATGAACGGGCGGTGCTGGCCGATCACGGCAACATGTCCGCCCCCACGGTGCTGTTCGTGCTGGACCGGGCGCGTCGGGCGGGGTTGCCGGACCGGGCGGCGCTTCTGGCGCTCGGCCCCGGCTTTGCCGCGAACCTGATCACGATGCGGCGGGGTCCGCAATGACGGCGCAGGCCATGACAGTTCCGATCGTCGTCATGCTGCTGGTGACGGCGCAGCGCCTCAGCGAACTGGTCATCGACCGGCGCAACCGCATAGCGCTGCTGGCCGAAGGTGCGCGGGAACATGGGCGCGGCCATTACCCGGTGATGGTGCTGCTGCATGTCGGCTGGCTGGCCGGCCTCTGGAATGCAGCGCTGGGGGGCCCGCTGTGGACTCCGGGACCGGCGGGGATCATGCCTGTCGAGCCGGTATGGCTGGCGGTTCTCCTCGCCATGCAGGCGCTCCGCCTCTGGGTGCAGGCGACGCTGGGGCGGCGCTGGACCACCCGGATCCTCGTGCTCGACGGAACGCCGCCGGTCCGCACCGGCCCCTACCGCTTCACCAGCCATCCCAACTATCTGGCGGTCGCGGTGGAGATCGCCGCTCTTCCGCTCGCCTTCGGCATGGCCGGCTACGCCCTTCTCTTCTCCCTCCTCAACGCGGCGATGCTCGCCGTGCGAATCCGGGCGGAGGACCGGGCGCTCGGTCGAAGACAGGAGACCGCTCTCCGCGCCGGTTAAGACAATTTGTGGGCACAGGGTTTGATTTGACGCAATGCCGCAACGCGGCAAACGGGTCTATCCTTGGGTCTGGTGGTCGATCTGGTTGACGCGTTGCCCTCCACCCCGACGGCGCCGCTCTCCGGCGCCCCTTCCCCCGGCCAACGGGGGAAGGCTGGGTGGGGCTTCTTTCCGCGACGCCGCCGTCGCCACCGCCATCCTGTACGGTTCCCATCCTGCCCAACCGGCCGGAGTGACCATGTCCGTTCAGTCTTCCGCCGAAACGGCATCCACCGACCGTTCGTCCGCCCCGGATCCACAGCGGGAACCGGGACAGGTGGTCGCCGTCCGCGGTTCCGTCATCGACCTGCGCTTTCCCGAAGCGGTCCTGCCGCCGCTGTTCGAAGCGGTGGAGATCCTGTGGGACGGTCCTGAGCGGCTGGTGGCGGAAGTGCAGAGCCATCTGGACGCCCGCACCGCCCGCGCCATTGCCCTCCAGGGCACCTCCGGCCTGCGGCGCGGCACGCCGGCACGCCCCACCGGCGGCCCGCTGACCGCCCCGGTGGGCAAGGCGGTGCTCGGCCGCCTGCTCGACGTGATGGGGCTTGCGCGCGACGACGGGCCGGAGCTGCCCCCCGGCACGCCCCGCTCGCCGATCCACCGCCAGCCGCCGCCGCTGGCCCGCCGCAGTCCGCGCCGCGACCTGATGGAGACCGGCATCAAGGTGATCGACCTGCTGGCCCCGATGGCCCGCGGCGGCAAGGCGGCAATGTTCGGCGGCGCCGGGGTCGGCAAGACCGTGCTGGTGATGGAACTGATCCGCAAGATGGTGGAGCGCCACACCGGCATCTCCGTCTTCGCCGGCATCGGCGAACGGTCCCGCGAGGGGCAGGAGCTGTGGGAGGAGATGAAGCGGTCCGGCGTGCTGGACCGCACCGCGCTCGTCTTCGGCCAGATGAACGAACCGCCCGGCGCGCGCTGGCGCGTCGGCCTGACCGCGCTCACCATCGCCGAGCATTTCCGCGACGAAGAGATGCTGGACGTGCTGCTGCTGATGGACAATGTCTTCCGCTTCGTCCAGGCCGGTGCCGAAGTGTCGGGCCTGCTGGGCCGCCTGCCGTCCCGCGTCGGCTACCAGCCCACCCTGGCCAGCGAGATCGCCGAGCTTGAGGAGCGGGTCGCCTCCACCCCCGGCGCCGTGGTGACGGCGATCCAGGCGGTCTATGTCCCGGCTGACGATTTCAGCGATCCGGCGGTGGCGGAGCTGTTCAGCCATCTCGACAGCTCCATCGTGCTGTCGCGCGCCATGGCGTCAGAAGGGCTCTATCCGGCGGTCGATCCGCTCGGCTCCACCTCCAGCCTGCTCGACCCGCTGGTGGTGGGCGAGGCGCATTACCGGCTGGCGGAGGAGGTGCGCAAGACCATCGCACATTACCGCGAATTGCAGGACGTCATCGCCCTGCTGGGGATGGAGGAGCTGAGCGCCGCCGACCGGCTGGCCGTGCGCCGCGCCCGCCGTTTGCAGCGCTTCCTGACCCAGCCCTTCCTGGTAACGGAGGCTTTCACCGGCCAGGGCGGCGTCAGCGTGCCGCTGGAGGAAACGCTGAAGGGATGCCGCGCCATCCTCGACGGCCAGTGCGACGACTGGGCCGAGAGCGCCTTCTTCATGACCGGCACCCTGGACCAGATCCGCGAGCGCGACCGCGCCGGGAGGACGGGATGAACGACCTTTCCCTCATCGTCACAACTCCGACCTCCGTCGTCGCGAAACTCACCGGCATCCGCCATCTGCGGGCGGAGGACGCCAGCGGCGCCTTCGGCATCTGGCCCGGCCATGCCGATCTGCTGACCGCCCTGGCCATCTCCGTCATCAGCTGGCGCACCGCCGACGGCCGGGAAGGCCATTGCGCCGTGCGCGGCGGGGTGCTGACCATCCGCGATGGCGCGCAGGTCGCGGTGGCAACGCGCGAGGCGGTGCCGGGCGACGATTTGCGTGCACTGGAACGCGATGTGCTCGCCCGCTTCCGCCGCAATCTGGACGAGGAGGGGGAGGCCCGCTCCGGCGCCCGCCGCATGCATCTAGTGGCGGTCCGCCACATCCTGGCCTATCTGCGGCCGGACCGGCGGCCCACGGGTCCATTCGCACCCACCGCGGACGGCGGGGAGGACAGACCATGACCGACGACAAGGATCCGCTTCCCGGCAGCGTCCGCCGCCACCGCGAACGGCGGGAGCATTGGCAGCGCGAGGGGGAACGGCCGATGGGTCGCAACCTCGCCCTGATCGGGGCGCTCGGCTGGCTGGTGATCGTCCCGACCCTGGCCGGGCTGTTCGCCGGCCGCTGGCTCGACGAGCGGGCCGGCGGCGGGATCTTCTGGACGGCGGCGCTGCTGGTCGCGGGCGTCGCGCTCGGCGGCTGGCTCGCCTGGAACCGCATCGAACAGGAACGCTGACATGACCGTGCCTGCTTATCTGCTCCCGATCGTCGCCGGGGCCCTGGCCGGCCTGACGCTCGGCACCCTGTTCTTCCGCGGGCTGGCGGCGACGGCGCGGCTTTATGCGGTTGGCGGGGTGCGGCGGGCGATGCCGCTCTACCTCCTGCGGCTGGCCGGCGCCACCGCCGGCTTCACCATCGCCGCGGTCTGGGGCGGGGCGGAGGCATTGCTGGCGATGCTGGCCGGTTTCCAGCTGGCGCGCAGCGTCGTGGTCCGGCGCGAGCGGCGGATGCAGGAGGGAGCGCTGGAGGGGCCGCAGGAGAGGATGCCATGACCGAGTCCCCGCTGACGACGCCGGTTGTCTTCCTGCTGGGCCCGGTCCCGGTGACGCTGCCGGTCGTTCTCACCTGGGGACTGATGGCGGTGATGGCGCTGGGCGCGGCACTCGCGACCCGGCGGCTGCGGGTGGAGCGGCCCGGCCCGGTGCAGACCGTGCTGGAGCTGGTGGTGGAGACCCTGCGCCGGCAGATCGCCGAGACGATGCAGACCGACGCCACGCCCTTCCTGCCGCTGCTGGGCACGCTGTTCCTCTATCTGGCGGTCGCCAACCTGTCGGGGCTGGTGCCGGGGTTGAAGGCGCCGACCGCCTTCCTGGAGACGGCGGCGGCGCTGGCGCTGATCGTGCTGCTGGCGTCGCAGGCGCTGGGCATCCGCCGGCGCGGCCTGTGGAACTATCTGAAGGGCTTCGCCCACCCCACCCCGCTTCTGCTGCCGCTGAACCTGCTGTCGGAGCTGACGCGCGCCTTCTCCCTGTCGATCCGACTGTTCGGCAACGTGATGAGCGGGGAATTCGTCATCGCCATCGTGCTGTCGCTGGCCGGGCTGTTCGTGCCGGTGCCACTGATGGCGCTGGAGCTGCTGCTGGGCCTCGTCCAGGCGTACATCTTCACCATTCTCGCCGCGGTATTCATCGGCGGCGCTGTCGGAACCATCGAGAAGGGATAGCAACCATGGACGTCCATGCCATCAGCATCCTGGGTGCGGCACTGGCGGTGTCGGTCGGTGCCATCGGCCCGGCGCTGGCCGAGGGCCGTGCCGTCGCCGCGGCGATGGAGGCCATCGCCCGCCAGCCGGAGGCGGCCAATACCCTGTCGCGCACCCTGTTCGTCGGTCTGGCGATGATCGAAACGATGGCGATCTACTGCCTCGTCGTCGCGCTGCTTCTGCTGTTCGCCAATCCGTTCGCCTGAGTGCCGCAACCCTTGAGGTCCGTCATGCACATCGACGGTTGGACCCTTCTGCTCCAGGCGATCAATTTCCTGATCCTGGTCTGGCTGCTGCGCCGCTTCCTCTACCGGCCGGTCCTGGCGGTGATCGCCGAGCGGCAGGCCGCCACCGAGCGCGTCCGCAGCGAGGCAGAGGCCGCGCGCCAAGCCGCCGAAACCGCGCGCCAAGGCCTGGAGGAGCAGCGCACCGCCCTGCCCGCCGAGCGCGACCGCCTGATCGCCGCCGCCCGTGCCGAGGCGGAGGGCGAACGCGCCGCCCTGCTCGATAAGGCCAGGGGCGAGGCCGACCATGCGCTGGAGGAGGCGCGCAGCCGGCTGGCCGAAGAACGGGCACAGGCGCTGGAGGCTTTGCAGCGCCATGCCGCCGATCTCGGCATCCGTCTGGCGAGCCGGCTTCTGCGCGACGCTCCCGCCGCTGCCTTGACCGTGCCGCTGCTGGACGAGGCCTGTGCGGCGGTGGAGGCGTTGAGCGCGCCCCAGCGCCATGCCCTGGCCGATGGGATCGACCCGGTGCCAGTGCGGCTTGCCATCGCCGCTGCGCTGCCGGAAGGCGACACTGCCCGGACGCGCGACCGGCTGGCGGCGGCATTCGGCCGTCCGGTGGCCCTGGAGCCGGTGGAGGACCCGTCGCTGATCGCCGGGGTGGAGCTGCATTTTGCCCACAGCGTCGTCCGCCGCAGCTGGAAGCAGGCGTTGGCCGAAGCGAAGGAGGAGATGACGCGTCATGACTCCGCAAGACACAGTGCCGACGCCGTCGCTTGAGGAAGCGCTCGACGCCTGGATGCCCGGCACGCTGCGCCGGCTCGATGGGCTGGAGACGGCTGCGCGGCTGGAATCGGTCGGGCGCGTGGAATCGGTGGGCGACGGCATCGCCCATGTCTCCGGCCTGCCCGACGTCCGGGTGGATGAACTGTTGCTGTTCCCCGGCGGGGTCGCCGGGCTCGCCATGGATTTGGACGGGCAGATCGGCTGCGTCCTGTTGGGCGATGCGGCGGCGGTCATGGCCGGCGGCGCCGTCCACGGCACCGGGACGGTGCTGCGCGTGCCGGTCGGCGACGGGCTGATGGGCCGGGTCGTCGATCCGCTCGGCAACCCACTGGATGACGGCCCCCCGGTGGAGGCAGAGCGCTGGGAGCCGGTGGAACGCCCCGCCCCGACCATCGCGGAGCGGGCGGCGGTGTCCGAACCGCTGCTGACCGGCACCGCCGTGATCGACGCCATGTTCCCGCTCGGCCGCGGCCAGCGCGAGCTGCTGATCGGCGACCGCGCCACCGGCAAGACCGCCATCGCGGTGGACGCCATCCTCAACCAGACGGACGGCGACGTGTTCTGCGTCTATGTCGCCGTCGGCCAGAAGGCGTCGGGCGTCCGTGCGGCCATCGAGGCGGTGCGCCAGGGCGGGGCGGCGGCGCGCACCCTGTTCGTCATCGCCGCCGCCGATTCCGCCGCCGGCCTGCAATGGCTGGCCCCCTATGCCGGCTTCACCATGGCCGAGCATTTCCGCGACAGCGGCCGCCATGCCCTGATCATCGTCGACGATCTGTCCAAGCATGCGGCGGTCCACCGCCAATTGTCGCTTCTGCTGCGCCGCCCGCCGGGGCGGGAGGCCTATCCGGGCGACGTGTTCTATCTGCACAGCCGCCTGCTGGAGCGTGCCGCCAAGCTCAGCCCGGTCAGGGGCGGCGGATCGCTGACGGCGCTGCCCATCGCCGAAACCCAGGGCGGCAACCTGTCGGCCTACATCCCGACCAACCTGATCTCGATCACCGACGGTCAGGTCTGCCTGGATGCCAAGCTGTTCTACGAAGGGCAGAAGCCGGCGGTCGATATCGGCCGCAGCGTGTCGCGCGTCGGCGGCAAGGCGCAGCCTCCGGTGCTGCGCGCACTGGCCGAACCGCTGCGGCTCGACTACGCCCAGTTCCTGGAACTGGAGGTCTTCACCCGCTTCGGCGGTCTGGTGGACGAGCGGACGCGCAAGGCGGTGGCGCACGGCCAGCGCATGCGCGCCCTGCTGGCCCAGCGCCACCTGTCGCCCCGCCCGCTGGCGGTCCAGGCGGCGCAGCTGCTGGCGCTCGCCGACGGCACGCTGGACGGGCTGCCGCTGGAGGCGATCCCCCGCTTTCAGGCGGCGCTGGCCGGACTGGTGGCCGCCCGCCCACCGAAGATCGGCGAGGCGCTGGACGACGCCGCAAAGACGACGCTGCGCGACCTGATCGCGCAGGCCGCCGCCCAAGCCGCCGCCGGGCTTGGCGGAGAGGCGGGCGGAGGGACGCCATGAGCGAGCGGCTGGCCGATGTCGAGGCCCGGCGGGCCAGCGTGCAGGAGCTGGAGGCGGTGACCGATGTCATGCGCTCGCTGGCCGCCATGCGGCTGCAGCAGGCGCTCGGCACGCTGGCGGGAACCCGCGCCTATGCCGAAGTCATCGCCGGGGCGCTGGCCCAGGCGGCGGCCCTGCTGGACGACGCGCCGGTCCAGTGGCCGGCGGACGGGCAGCACGGTCATTCGGCGCTGGTGCTGTTCGCGCCGGAGCACGGCTTCGTCGGCGCCTTCGCCGAACGGCTGGTCGAGGCCGCGCTGGCCGCCCCGGCCGGCTGCGCGCTGTGGGTGGTGGGGCTGCGCGGCGCCGCCCTGCTGGAGGAGCGCGGACGCTCGCCGGACTGGAGCACGGCGATGGCGACCAACACCGATGCCGTCACCGCCACCGCCCGGCACATCTCCGACGCGCTCTATCGGGCCGCGGCGGACGGGCGGCTGGGCCGGGTGGAGCTGCTCTATGGCCGGACCGAGGGCGGCGCGCCGCCGGAACCGGTGCGCCGGCCGCTGCTGCCGCTCGGTCTGCCGCGGGACGGCGCCCAGCCGGTGCCGCCGCTGATCAACATGCCGCCCCGCGAGCTGACCGCCCGGCTGGTCGACGAGTATGTCTTCGCCCTGCTGGCCGATGCCGCCATGGAAAGCTTCGCCGCCGAGAATGCGGCGCGCCTCTCCACCATGATGACGGCCCGCCACAACATCGAAACCACGCTGGACGGGCTGACCGCCACGGCGCGCCACCTGCGCCAGGAGCAGGTCACGAATGAGCTGATCGAGCTGGTGTCGGGGGCGGAGGCGATGGGGTGACAGGCTTCGCGAAGGCCACCAGCAGCTCCGCCGCGACGAGGGCGGCGATCACCTCCGGACGCTTGTCGCCGGTCAGAGCGGCGCCGATGGGACAGGTCAGGCCCGCCAGCGCGTCCACCTCCCGCCCACGGGCCCGGAACCAGCGCTCGAACTTCGCCCGTTTCGTCGCCGAGCCGATCATCCCGACATAGGCCGCATCGCCGCGCCGCAAGGCCGCCTCGGCGATCTCGAAGTCCAGCGCGTGGCTGTGGGTCAGCACCAGATAGCCGGACCCGGACGGAGCGCCCGACAGCGGGTCGAGCGGGCTGTCGGTCAGGATGCGCTCCACCCCCACCGGGATCGTCTCGGGAAACTCCTTCACCCGGCCGTCGATCCACAGCAGGCGCAGCGGCAAAGGCGCGAAGGCCGTCGCCATGGCGCGTCCGACATGGCCGGCGCCGAACAGCAGCAGGGTCGGCCGCGCCGCCCGCGACCGGCGTTCGAGTTCCTCCAGGGCGGCGACGGTGCCGGCATCGGCGCGCTCCAGCCGCAGCACCACATGCCCGCCGCAGCACTGCCCGGTCGCCGGCCCCAGCGGAAGGTCGAGCGTCTCGGCGGCGCTGCCATCCTCCAGCATCCGCCGCGCGGTGGCGATGGCGGTCCATTCCAGCCGGCCGCCGCCGACGGTACCGGCACAGGCCTCCCGCCCGACCAGCATGCCGGCCCCTTCCTCCCGCGGGGTGGAGCCGCGCGCCTCGGCGACGGTCACCAGCACGGCGGGCTCATCGAGGGAGAGCCAGCGCGAGAGGGTCGCGGACAGTGGCATCATGGTTGGGAAGACGCATCCCGCTCCCGCAGGGCGGCGATGCAGGCCAGCACCCGTTCCGGCGTGGCCGGCGCATCCAGCCGCGGACAGAGGCGGTGTCTGGCGAGGCTCGCCACCGCGTCGGAGAGGGCGTGGAAGACCGACATGCCCAGCATGAAGGGCGGCTCGCCCACCGCCTTGGAACGGAAGATGGTGTCCTCGCGGTTCGGCGCGTTTTCAAGGAGCGCCACGTTGAAGATGCGCGGGCGGTCGGAGCAGGCCGGGATCTTGTAGGTGCTGGGGGCATGGGTGCGCAGGCGGCCCTGCCCGTCCCACCACAGCTCCTCCATGGTCAGCCAGCCCATGCCCTGGACGAAGCCGCCCTCGATCTGGCCCTTGTCGATCACCGGGTTCAGCGACCGGCCGCAATCGTGCAGGATGTCCACCCGGTCAACGACATATTCGCCGGTCAGCGTGTCCACCGTCACCTCGGCGCAGGCGGCGCCATAGGCGAAGTAGTAGAAGGGCGTGCCGCGCCCGGCGGCGCGGTCCCAATGGATCTTCGGCGTCTTGTAGAAGCCGGTGGCCGACAGCTGCACCCGCGCCATATAGGCGGCACGCACCAGATCGGCGAAGCTCATGTCGCGGTCGCCGACCCACACCCGGTTGCGCTCGAACCGCACGGCGTCGGGCGCCACCCCCCAGTTCTCAGCCGCGAAGGCGACCAGCCGCTCCTTGATGGTGCGGGCCGCCGCCTGGGCCGCTTTGCCGTTGAGGTCGGAGCCCGAGGAGGCCGCGGTGGCCGAGGTGTTGGGCACCTTGCCGGTGTTGGTGGCGGTCGGGCGGATGGTGGCGATGTCGACCTGGAACTCCTCCGCCACCACCTGGGCGACCTTGGTGTAGAGCCCCTGCCCCATCTCGATCCCGCCATGGTTCAGCTGGATGCTGCCGTCGGTGTAGACATGGACCAGGGCGCCGGCCTGATTGTAATGGCTGGCGGTGAAGGAAATGCCGAACTTCACCGGGGTCAGCGCCAGCCCCTTGCGCAGGATGCGGCTGCCGGCGTTGAAGGCGCGGACCTCCTCCCGCCGCCGCCAGTAGCCGCTGCTTTCCTCAAGCTGCGCCACCAATTCGGGCAGGATGTTGTCGGTGACGGTCTGGTGGTAGGGCGTCAGGCTGCGGCCGTCCGTCTCGGGATCGGCGCCGTAGAAGTTCCGCTTGCGGATCTCCAGCGGGTCCTTGCCCAGCGCATAGGCGATCTCGTCGATCACCCGCTCCGCCGCGACCATGCCCTGCGGGCCGCCGAAGCCACGGAAGGCGGTGTTGGACACCGTGTTGGTCTTCAGCGGCAGCGATTGCAGCCGCGCCGCCGGATAGAAATAGCCGTTGTCGGCATGGAACAGCGCACGGTCGGTCACCGGGCCGGACAGGTCGGCGGCATAGCCGGCGCGGGCGGCGAACAGCATGTCGACGCCCTCGATCAGCCCGCTGTCGTCGAAGCCGACGCGATAGTCGATCTCGAAATCATGGCGCTTGCCGGTGATCTGGAAATCGTCGTCACGGTCGGGGCGAAGCTTGGCGGCGCGGCCGGTCCGTCCGGCAACCAGCGCGGTGCAGGCGGCGAACAGGTTCGACTGCGTCTCCTTGCCGCCGAAGCCGCCGCCCATGCGGCGGACCTCGACCGTCACCGCGGCGCTGGGCAGGTCCAGCACATGGGCGACGATGTGCTGGACCTCCGTCGGGTGCTGGGTGGAGACGTGGATCAGCACCTCGCCATCCTCGCCCGGCACCGCCATGGCGATCTGGCTTTCCAGATAGAAATGCTCCTGCCCGCCGATGGCGAGCCGGCCCTCCACGCGGTGCGGAGCGGCGGTGAGCGCCGCGTCGGCATCGCCGACACGGAGCGTCATCGGCGGCGTCACAAGCGCCCGCTCCCCGTCGCGGGCGGCGGCGATGGTCAGGACGGCCGGCAGATCCTCATATTCGATCACCGCCAGCCTGGCGGCGCGGCGGGCCTCGTCGCGGGTCTCGGCGGCGACGGCGAAGATCGGCTGGCCGACATGCTCGACCAGGGATGACGCGAACAGCGGCTCGTCATGCTTGCCCATGCAGCCGATGTCGTTGACCCCCGGCACGTCGTCGGCGGTGAAGACGGCGACCACGCCGGGAGCGTGGCGGACCGGCGACAGGTCGATGGCACGGATGCGCGCATGGGCCCGGCTGCTCAAGCCCAGATAGACATGCAGCAGCCCGGCCGGCTCGGCGATGTCATCGACATAGACCGCCTCGCCGCTGACATGCTTGTGGGCGCTCTCGTGCCGGCGGGAGTCGTGGACGGCGCCCTGGATGCGGTCCGGGGTGGCGGCGGGGGCGATGGGGGTCGTGATGTCAGGCGCCATGGAATCAGGCATGTGCAAGCCTCCGGTCGCCGACCAGACGGGTCTCCGCCGCCGGGTCGCTGGTCTCGACATACAGCTTCATCAGCAAATTCGCGGCCACCGTGGCGCGGTAGGACGCGCTGGCCCGCCAGTCGGACAGCGGCGCGTAGTCCCCCGCCAGCGCCTCCATCCCCAGCCGCACGGTTTCCTCGGTCCAATGGCGGCCCAGCAGCACCGCTTCGGCCCCGGCGGCGCGTTTGGGCGTGCCGGCCATGCCGCCGAAGGCGATGCGGATGTCGGCCACCCGGCCCTCGCCGTCGAGCGTCAGGCGGAAAGCGCCGCAGACGGCGGAGATGTCCTGGTCGAAGCGCTTGGCGATCTTGTAGGCACGGAACCGCTCCCCCGCCGCCGGCTTGGGCAGGATCACCGCCTCGACGAATTCGCCCTCGCGGCGGTCCTGCTTGCCATATTCGAGGAAGAAGTCCTCCAGCGGCAGTTCGCGCGTCTCCTCGCCGCGCCGCAGCCGCAGGGTGGCGCCGCAGGCGATCAGGGCCGGCGGCGTGTCGCCGATGGGAGAGCCGTTGGCGATGTTGCCGCCGAAGGTGCCCATGTTGCGCACCTGCTCCGCCCCGATGCGGCGGATCAGCTCACCGAAATCGGGATAGAGTGCCGCGATCCGCTCGGCCGCGTCGCTGTAGGTGACGCCGGCGCCGATCACCAGCGCGTCGCCGCGATCCTCGATCCGCCTCAGGGCGCGGACCCGGCCGGTGTAGACCACCGTCGCCAGCACGCGCTGGAACTTGGTCACCCACAACCCGACGTCGGTCGCCCCGGCCACGATGGTGGCACCGGGGTTGTCGAGCAGCAGCTGCGCCAGTTGCGGCACGGTGGCGGGGGCCAGGAAGCGGCGCCCGCCGGCCCCGACGCTGAGGATTTCCTCGTCGCGCAGGGCCTTCAGCTTTTCCGCCATGGCGGCGCGGTCGGTGAAGCGGTCGCCCGCCCGGTCGCCGCCCCGGCCGCCGATCTCGTACATGGCGTGGGCGGCACGGACGATGGGCTCGTAGCCGGTGCAGCGGCACAGGTTGCCGGCCAGCGCGTCGTCGATCCGCTGGCCGTCCGGCCGCTCCTCGTTCAGGTAGAGCGCCAGCAGCGACATGACGAAGCCCGGCGTGCAGAAGCCGCATTGCGAGCCGTGGCAATCGACCATCGCCTGCTGGACCGGGTGCAGCGCGCCGTCCGGTCCCTTCAGATGCTCCACCGTCAGCAGCCGGCAGCCGTCCAGCGTGGCGAGGAAGCGGATGCAGGCATTCACCGCCTCGTAGCGCAGGGTGTCGCCGTCCAGCCGCCCGACCACCACGGTGCAGGCGCCGCAATCGCCCTCCGCACAGCCTTCCTTGGTGCCGACCCGCCGTTCCGACAGCCGCAGCCAGTCGAGCACCGTCAGGGTGGGATCGACCGCGTCGATCTCCCGAAGCTCGTCCCCGAGATAGAAGCGGAGGCGCTGGCGCATGGCTGCTCCCGTTGAACTGGTGACGATGTGACGCAGTATTTCACTGACGTTAACTCTGTCACCAGATCGGCAGCGCGGGAAAGAGTTTCAAACGATTTGCAAAAGAGCGGCGGTGCGCAGGGCCTCCCCGGGGGACGATGCGACGCGCGTCCGGCAGGGGTGGAACAGCGTGGAACAGTTTCCGGCGGCCGTTCCATCCGCCTGACGGAGGCGCGGCAGGGCGGTTGTGTAAGGCGACAGCTTGTAGGCCCTCTCCCCCTGGGAAGAGGGCGTCGAACGCCCCCCTCAGTGCGCCTCTTCCCAATTGTCCCCGATCCCGGCTTCCGCCACCAGCGGCACGCCGAGATGGGCCGCCCCCTCCATCACCCCGCGCACGATCCGCGCCGCCTCCTCGGCCTCCGCTTCCGGCACCTCGAACAGCAGTTCGTCGTGCACCTGCAGCAGCATCCGCGCGGTGCTGCCGGCGGCGGCCAGCGCGCCCGGCATGCGGTTCATCGCGCGCTTCATGATGTCGGCGGCGGTGCCCTGGATCGGGGCGTTGATCGCCTGACGCTCGGCGAAGGCGCGGCGGGCGGCGTTCTTCTCCTGGATGCCGGGCATGTAGCAGCGGCGGCCGAACAGGGTTGCCACATAGCCGTGCTGGCGGGCGAAGGCCTTGGTCGCCTCCATCCACACCTTCAGCTCGTGGAAGCGCTCCAGATAGGTCTTGATGAAGGCGTTGGCCTCTCCCGGCGCAATGCCGAGCTGGCGGCCGAGCCCGAAGCCGGAGATGCCGTAGATGATGCCGAAGTTGATCGCCTTGGCCTTGCGGCGGATGTCCGGCGTCATCTGCTCCAGCGGGATGCCGAAGACCTGGGCGGCGGTGGCGGCGTGAATGTCCAGCCCGTCGCGGAAGGCGTCCTTCAACGCCTGGATGTTCGCCATCTCCGCCACCAGACGCAGCTCGATCTGCGAATAATCGACGCTCAGCAGCTTGTAGCCGGGGGATGCCACGAAGGCGCGGCGGATCTTCTTGCCCTCCTCCGTCCGCACCGGGATGTTCTGCAGGTTCGGATCGGTCGAGGACAGGCGGCCGGTATTGGTCGCCGCCAGCGCGAAGGCGGTGTGGACACGGCCGGTTACGGCCGAGATCTTCTCCTGCAACGCATCGGTGTAGGTGCTTTTCAGCTTGGCGAGCTGGCGCCAGTCGAGCACCCGCTGGGCGATCGTGTGGCCCTGCTCCGCCAGTTCCTCCAGCACGCTGCTGTCGGTGGAATAGGCGCCGGTCTTGCCCTTCTTGCCGGTGCCGAGCTTCAACGTGTCGAACAGGATCTCGCCCAGCTGCTTGGGCGAGCCGATGTTGAAGCTCTGGCCGGCGAGCGCATGGACGTCCTTCTCGATCTCGGCGAGGCGGAGGGACAGGCTCTGCGACAGGTCGGACAGCGCCTTCTTGTCGATGTGGACGCCGGCCCGCTCCATGTCGGCCACCACCGGCACCAGCGGGCGGTCCAGCGTCTCATAGACGGTGACCATGCGGTCGTCGACCAGCCGCGGCTTCAGCAGCGTCCACAGCCGCAGCGTGATGTCGGCGTCCTCGGCGGCATAGGCCAGCGCCTTGTCCAGCGGCACGCGGTCGAAGGTGATCTGGTTCTTGCCGGTGCCGCAGACCTCCTTGAAGGGAATCGGCGTGTAGGCGAGGTGCAACTCCGCCAGTTCGTCCATGCCGTGGCCGTGCGAGCCGCCTTCCAGCACGTAGGAGATCAGCATGCTGTCGTCCACCGGCGACACCGCGATGCCGTTGCGGGCGAACAGCTGGTGGTCGAACTTGAAGTTGTGGCCGATCTTCAGGACAGAGCGGTCCTCCAGCACGTCCTTCAGGATCGCCATCGCCTCGTCGGTCGCGATCTGCTTGGGCGGCGTCGGGGCTTCGAAGTCGAGCTGGCCGGCCGCCGCCGCTCCCTCCGCCTTGTGGGCGAGCGGGATGTAGCAGGCGATGCCCGGCTCGGTCGACAGCGAGACGCCGACCAGCGTGGCGGTGGCCGGGGTCAGGCTGTCGGTCTCGGTGTCGACGGCCAGCACGCCAGTCTCGCGCGCCCGCTCGACCCAGCGGCGCAGCGCGTCGGCGTCCTGCACCAGCTCGTAGCGCACCTCCGGGACGTTCAGAACCGTCTTGCGGGCCGGTCGGTCCTCCGCGGCCGGGCTTTCGGCCGTCGCCGGCGACTTCACGGCAGGGGTGGGCATGGAACCGGGGGCCGGAAGCGAGCCGCTGGCGCCGTCGGCGATGCGGCCGTCCTTCTGCATCTCCATCTCGACGCGCGAGACGATGCTGCGGAAGCCCTGGGCGCGCAGGAAGTCGATCAGCCGCTGGTGGTCGGGCTCGCGCACCCGCAGCTCGTCCAGCGGCTTGGGCGGCGGCACCTGATCGTCGAGCAGGACCAGACGGCGGGAGATTCGGGCCAGATCGGCGAACTCGATCAGCTTCTGGCGGCGGGCCGGCTGCTTGATCTTCTCGGCATTGGCCAGAAGGGCCTCCAGGTCGCCATATTCGGTGATCAGCTGGGCGGCGGTCTTCACGCCGATGCCGGGCACGCCGGGGACGTTGTCGACGCTGTCGCCGGCCAGCGCCTGAACGTCCACCACCTTCTCCGGCGGGACGCCGAACTTCTCGAACACCTCGTCGGGGCCGATGGCCTTGTTCTTCATCGGGTCGAACATGCCGACGCCGGGGCGGACCAGCTGCATCAGGTCCTTGTCCGACGACACGATGGTGACCGGCCGCCCGGCCTCCTGCGCCAGACGGGCGTAGGTGGCGATCAAATCGTCGGCCTCGAAGCCCTCCAGTTCCAGGCAGGGCAGGCAGAAGGCCTCGGTCGCCTCGCGGATCAGCGCGAACTGCGGCTTCAGTTCCTCCGGCGGCTCCGGGCGGTGGGCCTTGTAGTCGGGATAGAATTCGTTGCGAAAATTCAGCCGCTTGCTGTCGAAGACCACAGCCACGGCTTCCGCCTTGGCGTCGGCCAACAGCTTCAGCAGCATGTTGGAGAAGCCCAGAACCGCGTTGACCGGCGTGCCGTCCGGCCGCGTCAGCATCGGCAGCGCATGGAAGGCGCGGAAGATGAAGCCCGAGCCGTCGACCAGATACAGGCCGCTGCCATCACCGCCCGAATTGGTGCCGCCAGAGGCGGCGCTGCCGGTTGCGGGAGTGTTCTCGGAGGCGGCGGTGGCATCTGTCATGGTGGTCTCTCGTCCCTTCCTTGCGGGCGCTACCATCGCCGAAGGAGGGCCGGGAGTCGAGTGCCGAGACCGGGGTGGAGCCCCGCCGCCGACGCCCCTTGCCACCGGCGGCGCACCGCCGGCAGCGCGGACTCAGTCGGCGCTGTCCTCCACCGCGCTGGTCACCACCGGACCGACGAAGGCATAGCCGACGCCATGCACCGCCTGCACCGGCAGGGCGCAGCCGCTGCGCTCCTCCACCTTGATGCGCAGGCGGCGGACCAGGGAATCGATGGAGCGGCTGTAGGGGTCCCAATCGCGGCCGGTCAGGGTGACGGAAATGTCCTGGCGGCTGACCGCTTCGCCGGGGGCGGCGACCAGCAGCGAGAGAAATTTGTACTCCGTCGCGGTCAGCGGCACGGCGGATCCGGTCGGCGGCTGGATTCGCCATTCGATGTCGTCGAACACCCAGACCTTGCGCGAGTCCGCAGGGGCGTGGGCGGGGGCAGGAGTCGGGCCGGGCACCGGCACCCCCATCCCCGCCGACGGTTCGGCAGCCGATTGCGGTGCGGCTCCCTTCTGCATCCGGCGCATCAGCGCCTTGATCTGCGCCTCCACCTCGCGGAAATCGACCGGCTTGACCAGATAGACGTCGGCGCCCAGCTCCAGCCCGATGACACGGTCGATCAGCCCGGATCGCGCCGTCAGCATGATGATGGCGGCCGAAGAGCTGGCGCGGACGCGGCGGGCGACCGAGAAGCCATCCTCGTCCGGCAGATTGACGTCGAGCACGATCACATCCGCCGGACCTGCCTCCAGCAGACGGTCCAGCTCCGCACCGCGCGACGCCCCCCTCACCTCGAACCCGCAGCGTTCGAGATATTCGACAAGATCGTCACGAAGGTCGGCTTCGTCCTCGACCACAATGATCCGGGCCACGACGCCTCACGCCCCCATTCACATTCGTATGAAGTTATATTAAACGCCCGAAGCGGTTACGCAAACCATATCGGACGGATGGGATTAACCCGGGTTCGGCAAATCCGGTTCCGGCACCTTACCTATGGGACAGGTAGCGGTCGCCGACCGTCGCGGAATAGCGGCCCACCCACTCGCGGTCGATGGCGTCGAGGCGCCCCTTCCCCTTCATCTCCGCAAGGCAGCGGTCGAAGTCGGCGCGCAGCAGGTCGTCGCGGAACACCATGCTGTAGGCGGTGGGCGGGAAGATGGCGGTGAACTGCACCGGCTGGGCCGGGTCGAAGGGCAGGCCGCCGGCCGCCTTCGCCTTTTCCTGGAGCTGGCGGTTGTATTCGGCGAAGATCAGGCCGTCGGCCAGAACCGCGTCGACCCGCCCGGCGAACAGCAGGTTGGAATGCACCATCTGGTCGGCGCGCTCGCGGAAATCGCCGAAGCTGGGGATGGCGGCACGCAGCCCCGGCAGCACGTCCGGCGCGCCGGAGAAGGTGATGACGCGCTTGCCCGCCAGATCGGCCAGCGACTGCACGGTCAGGCCGCTGCTTTTCAGCACGGAGGCGCCGTTCTGGTAGAGAATGTAGGGGGCGGAGCGGGCCCCCGGCATCTCCATGCCCGCCGGGACGGTGGAGACGGCGTCGATCTGCCCTCCAGTTTGCCCGCCGGCCTGCGCACTTCCCTGGACGCTGTCGCGGTAGTCGTTCCAGTGGCGGCCGAAGGGGACGACCTTGAAACGCGCCTCATGCCCGCAGGCGGCCAGCGTCTCCGTGATGATGCTGGCCTCGCGCCCGGTGCCGTCGGCGCTCATCATCGGCGGCAGTTCCGGCGCCAGCACGGTCACCGGACGCGCCGCGGCGGGCAGAGCCGTCGCGGCCAATGCGGCAAGAACGGCCCCGGCGGCGGCAAGCCCGGCTGGAACGATCCACGGGACAACGAACGCACGAACACCAAACGCCATCCTTCGCTCTCCCCCGGAAGACCGCTCCAGCCGACGGCTCTTGCCACAAGCAACTGTATCCGAAGGTAGCACGGCCGACGACGCGGGCGTCCACGGGAAAAACCACTGTCCCCCAAAGGCCTCGGCAGGTTCGCGGCGCCGTTGTTACACTTCGTCGCAATTGGACGGGAATGGTCTCCGCCGGTTTCCGATTGTGCCCATTTTCCCGGACGTTCCGACACTGTATGAAACCGGTGCCGAATGTTATTTCAGGACTGATTAATCCCGTTGTGCTAAGGGTAAGCTCATCCGCCACATGCATCATGCCCACCGGCCGGTTCGATGACTGTCGGCATGCTGCACGCGAGGGTGGATTTACTGATGCGCCTGGGACTATCGCGGGCTTGGCAACCAGGACCGCGGCTGACTTGAAACCCGCCATGAACACGGAACGCCCGATCGGCCGGGTCAGGAGGATGTGGATGAGCGTCACGGGTTGGGACGACACCGAATCCTATACGCTGCGCGGCGCCGGCCCCCAGGGGTCGGGCGACGAGGTGGTCCGTGCCGGCGGGTCGTCGCTGCTGACGCGCGTCATCCTGATGATCGTCGGCTGTACCCTGCTGGTCGGGCTGATCGCCATGGGCGTCTCCTCCGTCCTGGTCGGCCGCCAGCAGAGGGAGGCGCTGACCCACCGCGCGACCCTGGTCGGCACGCTCCAGGCCTCGGCCATGGGGCAGGCGGTGTGGGAGTTCGACACCCGCGCGGTGGAGGGGATGATCCGCGGCCTGCTGGCCGAGGATGCGGCGGTGCGCAGCGTGAAGGTGTGGGCGGCGTCCGGCGGCCGCGGTGGCCATGGCGAGCCGCTGGTGGCGCTGGAGCGTCCGGCCGGCCGTGCCGAGCTGACGACCGTCGAAAGGCAGATCGTCATGTCCGGCAACAACGGCGAGCGCACGATGGTCGGCCTGCTGCGCATGACCTATTCGCTGGAGGAGGCGGAAAGCGCCACCATGACCGCGCTGGCGCCGATGGCCGGTCTGGTCTTCTTCTCGCTGCTCGCCGTCATCGGCATGATCAGCATCCTGCTGAACCGGCTGGTGCTGGCGCCGCTGGCCCGGCTGACGCGCTCCGCCGGCGCCATCGCCGCCGGCGACTACCGCGTCCGTCTGCGCAACACCCGCGCCGACGAGATCGGGCAACTGACCGTCGCCTTCAACCACATGGCGGAAACCGTCCACGACTATACCGAGCGGCTGGAACAGCGCGTCGCCGAACGGACGGAGGAGCTGCGCCAGTCCAACGACCAGCTGGCGGTCGTCAACCGGCAGGTGATGGACAGCATCCAGTACGCCAGCCTCCTGCAATCCGCCATCCTGCCCGACGAGCGGGAGATGGCGCGGCATCTCGACGGCGTCTGCGTGCTGTGGCGTCCGCGCGACGTGGTGGGCGGCGATTTCCACATCTTCCGCGCGTTGGAGGACGGCCGCTTCCTGATCGGCGTCGCCGACTGTTCCGGCCATGGCGTGCCGGGCGCCTTCATGACGATGACGGTCTCGGCCATCCTGGACCATGTGCTGTCGGAAACGCCGGACAGCGATCCGGCGACGATCCTGGGCGGGCTGAACCGCATGGTGCGCGCCGCGCTGGCCCGCGGGCGCGACAACCCGCGCTTCGACAACGGCCTGGACATCGGGCTGTGCCTGGTGCGGCCGGACAAGGGCGACCTGCTGTTCGCCGGCGGCCGGATCGGCCTGCACGTCGTCGACCCTGCCGGCGGGAGCGTCGGCGAAGTGAAGGGCGATGCGCAGAGCCTGGGCTATCGCCGGTCCGACAGCGGCCACCGCTTCACCACCCACCGGGTGGAACTGGCGCCGGGCCGCAGCTTCTACCTGACCACCGACGGCTTCCTCGACCAGGCCGGCGGCACCCGCGGCTTCGGCTTCGGCAACCGCCGCTTCACCGCGATGCTGCTGGAGCATGACGCGATCCCGATGACGGAGCGCCGGGCCGCCTTCGCGCAGGCCCTGGCCGAGCATCAGGGCGAGCGGGCGCAGCGCGACGACATCACCCTGGTCGGCTTCACCGTTTCGCCGGCCGCTGCACCGGCCGCAACACCGGTGCTTGCGGCGGCATCCGCGCCCGGCGCACCCTCATCCAACCCCGTTCACCCGTAAGGCAGGCTGTCAAGGTACGATGAAAGGCAACGAACTCTTCAACCTTCAGGAGCTGCTGTCACGGCAGAAGCTCCTGATCTGTTTCAGCGGCCCCTTCAGCCACAGCGTCATCGAGGAGCTGGGCAAGGCGGTCCGCAACCATCTGGAAAATGAGCGGATCGAAAAGTCGGCGATCATGGACGTCTTCTCCGTCTATGTGGAGCAGGCGCAGAATGTCCGCAACTACACGGCGTCGCGGGAAGCGCTGGGCCGGCCGATCCCGGCCAACAGCGGCATCGTGGTGATCGGCAAGGACGACGACCATTACGTCGTCAGCTCCGGCAATCTGGTGGAGGCGGACGACGTCCCCGGCCTGTCGGCGATGCT
Source organism: Azospirillum palustre (assembly GCF_002573965.1). Lineage (NCBI taxonomy): Bacteria > Pseudomonadati > Pseudomonadota > Alphaproteobacteria > Rhodospirillales > Azospirillaceae > Azospirillum > Azospirillum palustre. The sequence goes on from NZ_PDKW01000042.1 coordinate 131,035, forward strand.
GGAGAGGCTGCGGGGCCTGGACAAGGCCGGCCTGAAGGCGGTCTACAAGGAACAGTCGCGCAAGCCGCGCGAGGCGGGCGCCAGCGGCGCCGGGCTGGGCCTGATCGACATGGCGCGCAAGGCCACCCGGCCGCTGGAATATTCGTTGCGCGCGGTCGATGACACCTATTTCTTCTTCAGCCTTGAAGTGCAGCTATAAGAAATCACGGAATACACATAATGGACAGTTTGCGGATCGAGGCAACCTCCTGCTCCCCCCTGATCGATTTCGATCCGGCGGCCGGGCTGCTGCGCATTGAAGGCGAATCCTATCCGGAGAATTCCTTCGATTTCTACGCGCCGGTGTTCAACTGGCTGGAGGAGTATCTGAAGGCCCCCGCCCCGGCGGTGGTGCTGGACATCGGGCTGAGCTACCTCAACACCAGCAGCATCAAATGCATGATCGACGTGCTGGAGATGCTGGACGGCGCCCACCAGAAAGGTCAGACGATGTCGGTGCGCTGGCATTATGACAGCGACAACGACCGCGCGCTCGACATGGCGGAGGAGTTCGCCGAAGACGTGTCGCTGCCGTTCGAAATTCTGGCCCATTGACGGCACACTGAACATCCGGGATGACGATGCGGTCGCAGGAACAGGAACTGCGTCAGTGGATTCAGCGGCTGGCCGAGGATCCGGCCAATGCCGGCAACCCGCTGCTGGCGGAATTCCAGACGCTGGCGGAGCGGCACGGCAAGCTTTTGCGCCAGTTCCGCAAGATCGCCAAGATCAGTGACCGTCTCCAGACCGAGACCAAGGAGATGGCGCGCCAGCAGCGGCAGTTCGTGCTGATGGTCAGCCACGAATTCCGCACGCCGCTGGCGATCATCGACAGCGCCTCGCAGATGCTGGAGCTGGAGCCGAAGCTGCCGGTTTCGGCGATGCCGCGGGTCGGCAAGATCCGCAACGCGGTCCAGCGGATGCTGCACCTGATCGAACGCTGCCTGACCAACGACCGGCTGGGCACCGCGGCGGCACGGCCGGTGGCCTTCGACCTTGCGGCGATGCTGACCGCGCTGGCTGGCGAGATGGCGGGGACAGCCACCGCCCACCGCTTCGAACTGCATGGCCTGGACCGTCCGGTGCCGATTCCCGGCGACCGCGACCTTTTGGCCGTTGTGTTTTCCAACCTGATGGAAAACGCTGTCAAATATTCGCCGAACGGGGGCACGATCCGCCTCGATCTCTCGGTCGGCGAGAGCGCCGCCGGCAGCCCCTGCGGAGGTCCTGGCGGTCAGGTCACGGTGCGGATCAAGGACCAGGGGATCGGCGTCAACGCAGCCGACGCGGCGCGGCTGTTCGACAAGTATTTCCGTGCGTCCAACGCGGCGGGGACGACCGGCGCCGGGCTTGGCCTCCACCTTGCCCGCTGCATCGTGGATACCCACGGCGGCGGCATCTCGGTGGCGAGCGAACCCGGCCAGGGCTCGGCCTTCACCGTCCGGCTGCCGATGGCGCGGGCAAAGACGCCCACGACAGCTCCGGCAGCAGCTCCGGCAGCGGTTCCGGTACCGGAGACGTCGCCATGACAGGGGCTGCCGACTCCGAGGTCGGCAATTCCGACGGCACGACGGTAACCGGCTTGCCCAGGCGCTGGGCCTTGCGGCGGGGAACGATGGGCATGATGCTGCAGGAACAGAAGCTTCAGGATTGGGTCGCCCGTCTCGCGGCGAACGAGGATTACGCCGACCATCCGCTGATGCAGGAGTTCCGCGCGCTCGCCAACGACCACATGAAGCTGATGCGGCAACTGACCAAGATCGCCAAGATCAGCGACCGCATGCAGACCGACACCCGCCAGATGGCGCGCACGCTGCACGCCGCATCGCAGACCGACCCGCTGACCGATCTGCCGAACCGCCGCCAGATGATCGAGCGGCTGGAGGCGGAGCTGTGCCGCATCAGCCGCAATGGCAGCGGCTTCGCCCTGATCATGCTGGACATCGACCATTTCAAGGACGTGAACGACGCCTTCGGCCATGCCGCCGGCGACCATGTGCTGGTGGAGACCGCCGGCCTGCTGCGCCGGAACCTGCGCCTGCATGACCTGTGCGCCCGTTGGGGCGGAGAGGAATTCCTGATCCTGTTGCCCGGCAGCGACCAGATCCAGGCCGAAACGGTCGCGGAGAAGCTGCGGCAGCTCATCGCCCACCATCCCTTCGTCCACCAGGACAGCAGCATCACAGTGACGCTGAGCCTTGGCATCGCATCCTATCGCCAGGGGCAGACCGCAGACGCCTGCATCCAGGCGGCCGACGACGCGCTCTACATCGCCAAGCGCGCCGGACGCAACCGCTGGGCGGCGGCCGCCTAACTCGAAGACGGTGCCGCTTCGGCAACCGCGGCCGGTGCGGCACCGATGTTCAGCTCCTCCAGCTGCGCCAGCGCTCCGGCCATGCCGGTGGCGACCAGATTGGCGTCGGTCTCGGCGCTTGCCCGCTCCGGCACCTCGGATTCCGGATGGGCGCTCCACAGGCAGAGCAGGATCGGCACGCGCGGACCGAAATGCATCCGCAGGCGGCGCATCATCCGCCGGCAATGGCCAAGCGCCGTGGGGTTGAGCGAGGACAGCACCACCGCATCCACCCCCGTGGTGCCGAGGCTGGCGATGGCGCGGGTCGATGCCTTCTCGCAAGGCACGACATCGGCATGGATGCCGCGTCCCACCAGCAGATAGGCGAGAAGCCCGGCCGCCGCCTCGTCCAGAGTGTTGCGCGCCCCGACGCAGAGCACGCGCGGCGCATTTTCGGCGGGTACGGTCGCGTCCGACAACTCGTCCAGCACCCCCGCCATGCCCTCGGCCACCGCCTGCCGCCCGTCCGGGTTGAGCGAGCCGCGCTGGCGCTCCTGTTCGGCCAGCGACAGGGCGGGCAGCAGCAGCCCGTCGGCCAGTTCCACCGGAGTGCATTTGCCGAGCCGTTCCTCGGCAAGCTCTGTCGCCTCGGCGGGATCGCGGGCCAGCAGGCGCTGGTAGATCTTCGCCTCGTCGGGCAGGACCGGGCGGTCGCCGAGCATCACCTCCAGGAAATGCAGCTGCGGCACATGGCGGCCGAGCACCACGAGGCAGACGGTCAGCGGCGTCGCCAGCAGAAGGCCGATCGGCCCCCACAGCGTCGTCCACACCACCGCCGCGACGATGATGGCAAGCGAGGACAGGCCGGTCGCCGTTCCGTAGAGCCAGGGCTCCACCACATTGTTGGAGAACAGCTCCACCGCCACGAACAGGGCGATGCACAGCAGCGGCAGGGTCCAGCCGGTGTCGACCGCGAAGGACAGCAGGATGGGAAAGGCCGAGGCGATCACCGGCCCGAGGAAGGGGATGAAACGCAGCACCGTCGCCAGCAGCCCCCACAGCAGCGGGTTCGGCACGCCGAGCAGCCAGAGCCCGACACCGATGGGCAGCCCATAGGTCACGTTCACCACCACCTGCATCAGCAGATAGCGGCTGACCCGCTCGCCGGCGTCGTTCATCGCCTCCGTCGTCCGGCTGAGATCGCCGGAGCCGACCAGCCGGATCATGCGGTCGCGCAGATCCTCCCGCTGCAACAGCATGAAGATGGTGAAGACCAGCACCATGCCGGCGGTGGCGATCGGCGTCATCGCCGGGCCGAGCACCCGGCTGACGAGGTCGAAGACCCCGGTGTCGGACTGGTCGATGCGCACCGGGACCGGTTCGCGGTGCGTCGGCGCGCCGGCCTGCGTCGCCGGGCCGGCGCCGGGCAGTTGGCCGGGAAGTTGGTTTGGGGCGGCACCGGCGGTGGCGCGCTCGATCTCCTGTTGCAGGTCGCGGAAGGCATCGGTCGCCTGCTTCAGCGCGCCGCGGTCGCCGGCCGATGCGGTGGCGCTGCGCAGCGACTCGATCTTGGTGTGGATGTTGCGCTGGTAGGTCGGCAGATTGTCGGCCAGATCGCCCAGTTGGCTGCCCACCACGGCACCGAAGCCGGTGATGCCGAGGAACAGCAGCGCCACCACCGCCAGCACAGACGGCACGCGGCCCAGACGCCAGCGCTGCAGCCGGGTGACGATGGGCGTCAGCACGAAGGCGAGCAGCACCGCCAGCGCGATGGGCATCAGGATGTCGGCCGCCAGATACAGCGTCACCACGATCAGCGTGATGATCAGCAGGATCGTCTGGGTGGAAACGGGAGGAGCGGCCTTCGTCACCGCGATGGGGCGTGCCTGCAGTCGGCGAGCGGTGTCCTCGGCCATGATCGTCGGGCTTTCCGGAAGGGAGAATGCCCGACATGAACACCGGCCGCGCCGTCCCGTTCCCTCGCCCGCCCCGTCACGGCGGCGAGGGTCGCCAAACCATGGTTGGGCCCGTCAGGGAAGCGGCTGCTGCTGGGTGATGCAGTGGATGCCGCCGCCGCCGCGGACGATGTCGAGTGCTGCGATCTGCACCACCTCGCGGTCGGGGAAGGCCTTGCGGACGACGCGGAACGCCTCGTCGTCGGCCGGATCCTCGAAGGCCGGCATGACGATGCCGCCGTTGGCGATGTAGAGGTTGGTGTAGGACAGGGTCAGGCGCACGCCGTTCAGGTCGCGGCGGGCGGGCTGCTGGATGGTGATGACCTCCAGTTCGCGGCCCTTGGCGTCGCGGGCGCGCTTCAGCCGGTCGAGATTGTCCTGGAAGATCTTGAAATTGGGATCGCCGGGATCGTCGGTGGTGATCGCCATCACCACGCCGGGGCGCACGAACAGCGCGATCTCGTCGATGTGGCCGTCGGTCTCGTCGTCCTGATAGCCCTGCCCCAGCCAGATCACCGTCTCGACGCCGAGATGGTCCTTCAGCTGCCGCTCGATCTCCTCCCGCGACAGGCCGGGATTGCGGTTGGGATTCAGCAGACACTGTTCGGTGGTGATCAGCGTCCCCTCCCCGTCCACATGGAAGGAGCCGCCCTCCATCACCAGCGGGGCGGAAATGCAGGGGAGCTTGAGATGGTCGAGGATCAGGCGGCCGACCTGCTGGTCCTTGTCGCTGCCCTGGTAATTGCCGCCCCAGGCGTTGAAGCCCCAATGAACGCCGGCCAGCCCGCCCTTGCCGTCGATGACGAAGCTGGGGCCGGTGTCGCGAATCCAGGAGTCGCTGATCGGCAGCGGCAGGATCTGGATGCCGGGGCCGCAGGCGAGCGAGGCTTCCGCCACGTCCGCCGGGTCGCACACCATCGTCACCGGCTCGAAGCGGGAGATGGCCTGCGCGACCTCGGCATATGCGTCGCACGCAGCGTCGAAGGCGCCCTCCGGCCAGGTTTCCGGCCGGCACGGCCACGCCATCCAGCATCCGCTGTGGCTGGCCCATTCGCCGGGCATGCGGAAGCCTTGACCCGTCCCTTCACCCGTCGGCATCGGGGCGTTCGGTGTCGTCATGCGTCGATCCCTCTACCCTTTTTCAAAGTCCCCTGCCCTTCGCAGCCGCAATACCGAAACAACGGTCGGACCGAAACAACGGTCGGCGGGCCGCAAGGGGCCGGGACATTTTTTCATCCCCATCCACCCTAACCACGGGAGCGCGCCTTTGGCAATCGCGTCCGCCGCAGCGGATGCTTGGCCTTATGGCGGAGGGGCCTTGCGGCGAAGGGATTTTTAAAAAGACGCGGAAGGACGTCGCGTCGGCATGCCGGGAAAGGGATCCGGCATGAGCTCCGGCTAGAGGCCGGACGGCGGGCGCAGGGCGCGGCGGGCGGTGACCGAACGGGTGGTCGCATAGGCAGTGGAAACGGGACTGAAAAATCCGAGTCTCAACAAGGGGAACCACAGGAGCGCGCGCATGGCACGGCCTCTTTCGCTGTTGACGATGACATCAACATAGCAAAAGAAACGGGCGAATGCCATCCGCGGCGGCAGAGGTCTGCTGCGCGCGGATGGGTAGGTCTGCGGAACGCTTCTAAAGGTCGGTCAGCCGTTCTGGATCGCCATCTGCTCGTCGCGTTTGCGCTGCCGTTCCTGGCGGGCCATGACGATGCTGGCAACGAAGATGCCGGTCGCCACCACCAGAACCATCAGCGTCGCCAGCGCGTTGATCTGCGGGCTGATGCCGAACTTCACGCTGGAGAAGATCACCATCGGCAGCGTCGTCGATCCGGGGCCGGAGACGAAGCTCGCCACCACCACGTCGTCCAGCGACAGGGTGAAGGCCAGCAGCCAGCCAGCGACCAGCGCCGGGGCGATCAGCGGCAGGGTGATGACGAAGAACACCTTGGCCGGGCGGGCGCCCAGATCCATCGCCGCCTCCTCCAGGCTGCCGTCCATGCCGGCCAGCCGCGACTGGATGACCACGGCGACATAGGACATGGTGAAGGTGGTGTGGGCGATGGTGATGGTGGTGACGCCGCGCCCGTCGGGCCAGCCCAGCCATTGCTCCATCGCCACGAACAGCAGCAGAAGCGACAGGCCGGTGATGACCTCCGGCATGACCAGCGGGGCGGTGATCATGCCGCCGAACAGGGTGCGGCCGCGGAACCGCCCGAAGCGGGTCAGCGCCAGCCCGGCGCAGGTGCCCAGCAGCACCGACAGAGTCGCCGACACCGCCGCCACCTGGAAGGACAGGAAAGCCGCATCCAGCAACGCATCGTTGTGAAGCAGTTCGGCATACCATTTGGTCGAAAAGCCGCTCCACACCGTCACCAGCCGCGACTCGTTGAAGCTGAAGACGACCAGCAGCGCGATGGGGACATAGAGGAAGGCGTAGCCGAACAGCAGCGCCCAGGACAGGAACCCGAACCGTTTCATTGCCCGGCCTCCGCCTGTTTGCCCTGCACATGCTGGAAGATCATGATCGGCACCACCAGAACCAGAAGCAGCGCGATGGCCACCGCCGACGCCACCGGCCAGTCGCGGTTGGCGAAGAACTCGTTCCACAGCACGCGGCCGATCATCAGCGTGTCCGGGCCGCCCAGCAGTTCCGGCGTCACGAACTCGCCCACCGCCGGGATGAAGACCAGCAGCGAGCCGGCGATGATGCCGGGCAGCGACAGCGGCAGCGTGATCGACAGGAAGGACTTGAAGGGACGGGAGCCGAGGTCGGCCGCCGCCTCCAGCAGGCTGGGGTCCATCTTCTCCAGCGTCGAATAGAGCGGCAGGACCATGAAGGGCAGATAGCAGTAGGTCATGCCGATATAGACGGCCCAGTCGGAATAGAGGATCTCGACCGGCCCGCTGGTGATGCCCACCCATTCCAGCAGGTTGCTGATGACGCCATTGCCCTTGAGGATGCCGATCCAGGCATAGATGCGGATCAGGAAGCTGGTCCAGAAGGGCAGGATCACCAGCATCATCAGCGGCCCGCGCCGGGCCGGGTCGGCCCTGGCGATGGCATAGGCCATGGGATAGCCGATGGCGAGGCACATCAGCGTGGTCACCGCCGCGATGCGCAGCGAATTCAGGTAGGCGAGGATGTAGAGGTCGTCCCCGCCCAGCCGGAAATAGTTGCTGATGTTCAGCAGGATCTGCAGCTTCGAGGTGCCGGCATCCTCGTCGGTCAGCCATTCCACCAGCGACGAATAGGGTGGCTGGGCGATGATCGATTCGGAGAAGCTGATGCCGAAAACGATCAGGAAGGGCACCATGAAGAACAGCAGCAGCCACAGATAGGGGATGGCGACGACCACGCCGCGGCCCCACAGCCCGATCCGGCTGAGCCCGGACACGAGGACGGAGACGACCGTCCTCATTGGGTCAGCACCACGCCGGCGAAGGGACGCCAGGTCAGGGTCACCTCGTCCTCCCAGGTGATCGGCATTTCGGTGCGGCGGGTGACGTTCGGGGCGGTGACGCGCACCGTCTTGCCGGTCGGCAGCTGCACCAGATAGATCGACACGTCGCCGAGATAGGCGATCTCGCGCACGATGCCGGTGGTGGAGTTGCGGCCGCCCTCGCCGGCGGGACCACCCGGCAGCGGCTCCTTCGACAGGGCGATCTTCTCCGGCCGGATGGCGACGGAAACGGGCGAGCCGGCCGGCGCCGGGGTGGCGTGGGCGATCAGCAACTCGCAGCCGGCCTCCTCCGAGGCGACCAGCACCTGATCGCCTTCGGTCGAGACGACGCGGCCGTCGAACATGTTGATCGAGCCGATGAATTCGGCGACGAAGCGGTTGTGCGGGTATTCGTAGATCTCGGTCGGCGTGCCGACCTGCGCAATCACGCCGTGATTCATCACGGCGATGCGCGAGGACATGGTCATCGCCTCTTCCTGGTCGTGGGTCACGACGATGAAGGTGACGCCGAGCTTTTCCTGGATGTTGACCAGTTCGAACTGCGTGCGCTCGCGCAGCTTCTTGTCGAGCGCGCCCAGCGGCTCGTCCAGCAGCAGAAGCTTCGGCCGCTTGACCAGCGAGCGGGCGAGCGCCACGCGCTGGCGCTGGCCGCCGGACAGCTGGTGCGGGCGGCGCTTGCCGAAGGCCGAGAGCTGGACCATCCCCAGCATCTCCGTCACGCGGTCGCGGATCTCCGCCTTCGCCACCCCGTCCTGTTTCAGGCCGAAGGCGACGTTCTGCTCCACCGTCATGTGCGGGAACAGGGCGTAGGACTGGAACATCATGTTGACCGGCCGCTCATAGGGCGGGATGCCGGCCATATCGACGCCGTCGATGTAGATCTTGCCCTCGGTCGGCTGTTCGAACCCCGCCAGCATGCGCAGCAGCGTCGTCTTGCCGGAGCCGGAGCCGCCGAGCAGGGCGAAGAACTCGTTGCGGTAGATCGACAGGCTGACCTCGTCCACGGCGACGAAATCGCCGAAGGTCTTCGTCACCTTCTCGATGCGGACATAGGGAGTCTGGCCCGCGTCCTGCCACGGTTCCAGGCGGGTGGGCTTGCGAATCGGCTGACCGGCCATCCGGTTTCCTCTTTCATGACAACGCCCCGGCCGCTCCCCATCGCTGGGGATCGGCCGGGGCGGGCCAGCGCCATGGGGGCGCTTCTTAAGGGGGCCCGGCTTACTTGCCGGTCTTGACCTTGGTCCACACGCGGGTGCGGGCGCGGTCGGTGGCCTGCTTGATCTGCTTCAGCGAGAACAGCTTCAGCTTGCTGTCGGCCGGCAGGAAGATGCCGGGGTTCGACTTGATGTCGTCGGCGACCGTCGCCAGCGAGGCCGGCACCGCGTTGGCGTAGCTGACCTTGTTGGAGATGTTCGCCATGTTGGCCGGGTCGAGCACGAAGTTGATGTACTCGTAGGCGCCGTCCTTGTTCGGCGCGTCGGCCGGAACCGCCAGCGTGTCCCACCAGACCTGCACGCCTTCCTTCGGCGTGATGTATTCGACCTTGGCGCTCTTGGCCTCGGCGGCGCGGGCGGCGCCCTGGATGGCGTCGCCGTTGTAGGCCATCACGACGCAGGCGTCGCCGCCGGCCAGGATGTTGATGTTCTCACCGGTGACGAAGCGCTTGATGTAGGGGCGGACCGCCATCAGCGTCTTCTCGACCTTGTCCAGATCCTCCTTCTTCTCGGAGTTCGGGTCGAGGCCGAGATAGTTCAGCACCGACGGGATGACGTCGATGGCCGAATCCATCACGGTGATGCCGCAGGCCGCGACCTTCTTCGCCACCTCCGGCTTGAAGATCAGATCCCAGCTGTCGAGCGCCACGTCGGGGGCGACGGCCTTGATCTTTTCCGGAATGATTGCGATGCCGACGGTGCCGCCGAGATAGGGCACGGCGTACTTGTTGCCGGGATCGGAATTCTCCAGCAGCTTCAGGACCTTCGGGTCGATGTTCTTGTAGTTGGGGATCTTCGACTTGTCGAGCGGGCCCACCACCTTGGCCTGGATCAGGCGGGACAGGGTCGGCTCCGCGGTGGGCACGATCACGTCATAGCCGGACTTGCCGACGAGCACCTTCTGCTCCAGCAGTTCCAGGCTGTCGTACAGGTCGACCTTCGTCTCAGCGCCCGTGGCCTTGGTGAAGTCGGCGAGGGTCGTTTCACCCAGATAATCGTTCCAGATGTAGATGTTGACCGGCTTCTTGGCCTGGGCCATCGCCGGGCCGGCAATGGCGATCGCCGCGACCGCGCCGATGAGGCTGAGAGCGAGTTTTTTCATGATTTGCCCCGACCTGTTCGTGTGTGTTGCGGGCGCCGCCACATCCCAACGGCTGGCCCGGCTCGCGGGCGCTATTGCACCCACGCCCGGGCATGTTGTCAACGGTTTGGGTCATGGTCGGAGGCTGGTTTGCGGGACTGGTTTCCAGGCGGCGGCCATCTCCGCGAAGCCATGCGCAATCAATCGTCTACACACCGAATGTCGCAGCGGGCCGGTCGGGGCGAAGACCCGGCTCCGACGCTGCGAATCGCCACCGGGGAATTGGCTGCTGGGTGGCGCGGGCGGCGATCCGGGCCCCGGGGCTGGCAAATGGCGACCGGCCGCGACCCCAGGGGTTCCGGAGAACCCGCAAGGGAGTGTCGCGGCCGGCAAAGGAAACCCTTTCCCCAGATAACGGCCTGCCGGCCGAAACCTGGGTCGCCCGTCTTTAAAATTGCGTGCCCTGGTATTTGTGCTCGCGAATATGCGGTCAGTTATACCCACCATTCTTTTCCGGTCAATGCCCGAATCGTGTCATTTCATTTTCAAATTGAAAGATACCGTGACGAAACCTGTCGTCATATCATGGTACTCAATGGCACGCAGACAGTCGTGTGCCGATGATGGTGTTGCAATGCAAAAGAAGGCGCCGCGACTATTGTCGCGACGCCTTCCTGTTTTACCGCCAGGGCTCCGGTTTGGTTTACGGTGCCTTAACTCTGTGCCGTCAGAATCACGCCCAGCACCACCAGCAGCGTGCCGATCAGACGGGTCAGGCTGACCGTCTCCCCCAGTAGCAGCATGCCGAGCGCCAGCGTGACCAGGAAGCCCAGCCCGACGAAGGGATAGGCCATGGAAACGTCGACCTTCGCCAGGACCGCCAGCCACACCACCATGCCCAGCCCGTAACAGGCCAGGCCGGTCAGGATGTGCGGCGTGGCGACCACCGACAGGGCGATCTGCCCGGCCTCCCCCCGCGCCAGCGCGGTCGACACCGCGGGGCTGGACATGCCGATCTTCAGGGAAATCTGCGCGATGGCGGACAGGGTGACGCTCAGCAGGATCAGTCCGACGACGGCGATGGGCATGGCGACTCCGGAAGGATGACGGAAGGATGGAGGGCGGCGGCTCACGCCCGGCCAAGCGGCGTCACGCCCGACCGAGGATCAGCGCGACGCCGCAGACCAGCCCGATGGCGATGCTCCACTTGTCGCGGGCGGCGAACACCACCGGGTCGTCGTGCATCAGCCCGCGGTGGGTTTGCAGCCACACCCGCCCGATCCAGAAGAGCAGCAGCGGACAGATGATCCACAGCGCCTGCGGCTGGTCATAGACGCGCCCGACCTCCGGGCTGTTGATGTAGAGCGCCATCACCAGCACCGAGAGGAAGCCGGCCGACACGCCGATGGATTGCAGGACCGGCATGTCGGCGGTCACATACCCCCTGCCCTCCGCCTGCCCCAACCCGAGCTTCAACATGCTGTCCATCTCCGAATAGCGCTTCACCATGGCGAGGCTGAGGAACAGGAACATCGAGAAGGCGAGCAGCCAGAAGGACGGGACGATGGCCGTCGCCGTGGCGCCGCCCAGCACCCGCAGCGAATAGAGTCCGGCCAACAGCATCACGTCCCAGATCACCCGGTTCTTGGCGAACAGGTTGTAGAACAGCGACGAGGCGGCATAGGTCGCCAGCGCCGCCAGGAACAGCGGCGGCAACGCCACCAGCGACAGGACGAGGCTGGCCAGCAGCAGGCCGGGGATCAGCGACAGGCCGAGGTCGAGCGGCAGGTCGCCGGCGGCGAAGGGACGGCGGCGCTTGCGCGGATGGCGGCGGTCGGCCGGCAGGTCCAGCAGGTCGTTCAGCACATAGATGCTCGACGCGCACAGCCCGAAGGCGAAGAAGGCGCCGACGGCCTGGAGGGTCGGCCCGACCTCCCCCAGCTTCTGGCCGGCCACCAGCGGCACGAAGACCAGCAGGTTCTTCAGCCATTGGTGCAGGCGCAGCGCCTTCAGGATCAGCAGCAGGCGCGGCCGGCGCGGGGTGGCGATGGTCTCCAGCGGGCACAGCGTGGCGGCGTGGCGAACCACCCCGGCCGCGGCGTCCACCGCGATGCCGCGGCGGGCGGCGCGCCAGACGGCATAATCGGCCTCGTCGTTGCCCATATAGTCGAAGATGCCCGATGGCACCTGCGCCCGGATGGCCTCCAGCTTGCGCTCGCTCTTCAGGTTCAGGCGATCGCTGCTGGACAGCACCTGATCGAACAGGCCGAGATGACGGGCGATGGCGTCGGCATAGCGGTGATGGGCGGCGGTCGCCAGCACCAGCCACCGGCCGCGCTTGCGCTCCGCCTCCAGCCGTTGCAGGACGGCGGGGTTGTAGATCAGGCCGGCCGGGTCGATCTCCACCCGGCGGGCCAGTTCCGCCTTCAGCCGTGCCTTGCCGCCGGCCAGCCAGACCGGCACCAGCAGCGCCGCCCAGGGCTGCGCCTTGATCAGGCCGAACAGCGATTCATAGAGGAGGTCGGTCCTGAGCAGCGTGCCGTCGAGATCGACGAACAGCGGCGGCTCTTCGGCGACCGGCGGCGGGACCGGCGTCCCGGCGGCGGCACGCGGGAGCGCGACGACGGACGGCGCAGCATCCGCCACCGGGGGGGCAGGACCGCGCCCGACCGTTCCCTCGCCGCCCCAAAGGGCCGCGGCGGCGCGGTCGTGCCGGCCGGCCAGCACCGGGATCAGGCCCAGCAGCATCAGGGTGGCGAAGAACAGGTAGGATTGCAGGACGTTCAGCGGCGTGTCGGCCAGCGCGTTGACCGGCCAGAACAGGACGTTGCCGGCCAGGAAATAGGCCACCGCCAGCAGCGTGACCGCCCCGGCCGGACGCCGCAGCCCAGGCTCCAGCAGGATCAGGAAGGCGAGCGCGAAGGCCGGCAGCAGGATGCCGTAATGATGGACCCAGGCGACCGGCGAACCGACGGTGAAGCAGATGCCTGCGACGACGAAGGCCAGGATCCGCTCGGCCCCGCGGTCGCGCCGCCGCCACAGCAGGCCGAAGCCGACGAAGGCAAGGCCGGAAACCTGCGTGGCGATATGGACCACCGGGTGATAGGGGGCGAAGGCCTCCGCCGACCACTCCAGATTGTTGCCGTTGTGCAGCAGGCGGTTGACCAGCCCATTGACGGTCTGGTTGACGTGATAGCTCTCGCCGTGGCGGCCGATGAACAGCAGCACGTCGAGGTAATCGACCATCGGGGCGAAGCCGTAGAACAGCGTCGCCAGCGCCACCCCCGGCACCACGACCGCCGCCCAGCCCGCCGCCATCCGCCAGTCGCCGCGCAGCGCCGCCCAGGCAAGGAACAGCGACATCTGCGGCTTCATCAGCGTCGATGCGCCGAGCAGGGCTCCGCACAGCACCCGCCGGTCGCGCAGCAGGGCGATGCAGGCGAAGACGAAGGCGGCGTTGAGCCAGACCTGCACCTGCCCCAGCGAGAAGGCCTTCAGCACCGGATAGAAGCACAGGGTGGCGATGAAGCCGAAACCGCCCAGCAGCACCTGGGTCAGCCGGTCGTCCCGCGCGCCGGGCAGGCGCAGCCACGCTGCCATCTCCAGCACCAGGATCGCCATGCCGGCCGCGGTCGCCAGCACGAACAGCAGGTTGACCCGCTCGAACGCCACGAGGTTCAGCACCCCCAGCGCCTTCATCGCCTCCAGCGGCAGCAGCGAGGTCACCGGATACTGGAACTTGATGTGCTGCTTGAAGAACACCCCGTCATAGACATTCTCGCCCGGCCGTTCATGCAGCCAGTCGAGCGCGGCGATCATCGGGTCCCAGCTGTCGACCGGGATCAGGTCGGGGTTCTCCAGCACGAACAGGTTCTGGATGTCGGTCAGGTTGCTGGCATGGCCGCCACGGTGCAGCGCCAGCCCCAGCAGCCCGGTCGTCAGCACGATGAACAGCGACGCGAGGATGACGCTGCGCTGAACCCAGCCAACGCTTCGCAGGCCTGTTCGAAGGGACGGGATCGCAGGTTGCATGCTCATGCTTGGCCATCCATCGGTTGCCCATCACTTGTGTCGCGACACTGCCCCGGCTCCGGCTCATCCGCTCGGGCAGGTCAATCGGCCAGGACAATCGAAGGCGTGCCGCGGCGGCGGGAATGCCATGTCCGCGGAAGCTACGGCTCCGTGTCTTGACTATTTTCAAAGGAGATAACAAAGTGCAGCGATGCCAAACCGGCGCCAACCCGCCGAATGGCGACCGTATCTTCCCCTGCCTCTCCTCACAGGGTCGAAAATACACTGCGGTTTTGCTTTGAAAGTCTTCGATTACGTGTGCCGCCGGCCATAAAGGGATGAACGGCGACCTTGCGTTTTTAAGCGCGTCCGCCAAAACCGGGTTGCACGGTGGTGGCAGAGCACCGCGCCCGGCGACCGGCCGGCGAGGAGAATCGTACCGCTTGGGGTAGGACGGGCGGTGGGCGGCGCGAACGGGCCGGGCTTTCGGGCCGAACTTTCGAATGTCCGGGGCGGGACGGCACACGAATGGCGAGTCCGCCGGCGCGACCCGCTACGGAGCGGACGGACGCCAGCCAGCGGCAGCGGCGCAGGAACAGGGAACCAAAAACGTAAAAGGGCTGCCGGCGGATGTCCCCGCGGGCAGCCCCTTCTCGTTGCTTTACACGTGCGATCAGACGTTCAGCAGCAGGTTTTCCCGCTCCCACGAGCTGATGACCCGGTTGTAGGCCTCGTACTCCGTCTGCTTCACGCAGGTGACGGCGTCGATGAAGCGTTCGCCGAGGATTTCCTTCAGCGGCTTGCAGGCGTTGAACTTGGTCAGCGCCTCCGACTGGTGGCGCGGCAGCGTGAAGGCGAGGCGGTAGGCCGACCCCTTGATCGGGTCGTTCGGCTCCAGCCCCTGGGTCATGCCGACATAGCCGCAGGCGAGCGACGCGGCGATGGCGAGATAGGGGTTGGCGTCGGCGCCGGCGACCCGGTTCTCGACCCGGCGGGCGTCGGGCTGGGAGACGGGGACGCGCAGGCCGGTGGTGCGGTTGTCGCGGCCCCAATGCACATTGATCGGCGCATCGGAGTTCGGCACCAGCCGGCGGTAGCTGTTGACGTTCGGCGCCAGCAGCGGCATCACATAGGGCAGGTATTTCTGCAACCCGGCGATGTGCGCCATGAACAGGTCGCTGTCGGTGCCGTCGGGGTTGGAGAACAGGTTGCGGCCGTTGACGGTATCGACCACCGACTGGTGGATGTGCATGGCGCTGCCGGGCTCGCCCTGCATCGGCTTGGCCATGAAGGTGGCATAGATCTGGTGGCGGATCGCCGCCTCGCGCGCCGTGCGCTTGAACAGGAAGGCCTGGTCGGCCAGTTCCAGCGCGTCGCCGTGGTTGAAGTTGATCTCGATCTGGGCGGCGCCGGCCTCGTGGGTCAGCGTGTCGATGTCGATGTCCTGCTTCTCGCAGAAATCATACACCGCCTCGAAGATCGGGTCGAATTCGTTGACCGCGTCGATGCCGAAGGCCTGACGGCCGCTTTCCATCCGGCCGTTGCGCCCGACCGGCGGCACCAGCGGGTAATCGGGGTCCTTGTTGACCTGGACCAGGAAGAATTCCAGTTCCGGCGCCACCATCGGCTTCCAGCCGCGCTCCTCGTAGAGCGACAGCACGCGCTTCAGCACATGGCGGGGCGACACGTCGACCGGCCGGCCATCGGCATAGACGCAGTCGGTGATGACCTGCGCCGTCGGCTCGGTGTACCAGGGGACGAAGCGGATCGTCCGTTCGTCCGGGATCATGTAGATGTCGGAATTCTCGTCCGAGGTGATGTCCTCGTCGTCGGGGAACTCACCGGTCACGGTCTGGACGAAGATCGCCTCGGGCAGGCGCAGGCCGCGGTCGCGCAGGATGCGGAGGAATTTTTCGGCGGGAACGATCTTTCCCCGTGCGATGCCCGACATGTCGGGCACAAGACATTCGACTTCGGTAATGCGGTTCTTCTTGATGAAGTCTTCCATAAAACCCATGGGTATGGCGGACCGCTCCGGACTATGGGCAGCCCCCTCCGTGCTGTGGACGACAGCGACACTATGACGCCGTTCCGCCGCAACGCGCCAGAGGGTTCCGCATGACGGTTCGGTGAAATATCCGCCTTTCCGTTGACCTCCCCCACCGGCTCGGACTTAACTGCGGCCATGCCGAAAGCCTCCTACCTGAACAGCTGGTACGCGGCCTCCGCCGCCGCCCGTGCCGACCGTCCCTCCCTGGAGGGAGAGGCCGCCTGCGACGTCTGCATCGTCGGCGGCGGCTACACCGGCCTGACCGCGGCGCTGGAACTGGCGGAGCGCGGCTTCGACGTCGTCCTGCTGGAGGCGGAACAGTGCGGCTGGGGCGCTTCGGGCCGCAACGGCGGACAGATCATCACCGGCTACAACAAGCCGATGGCGACCATCGAGGGCTGGGTCGGCAAGGAGGATGCCCGCCGCCTGTGGGAGTTCGGCGAGGAGGCGAAGGCCCAGCTCGGCGCGCGGGTGGAGCGTCACGCCGTCGCCTGCGACCTGACCTGGGGCTTCGCCTATGCCGCGCTGAAGCCGCGCCACATGCAGGACGTGGCGGCGCTGGAACGCGAGATGCGCGACGGGTACGGCTATGACCGGGTGCAGCGGCTGGACCGCGCCGGCATCCGCACCCATGTCGGCAGCGACGCCTATATCGGCGGCCTGCTGGACGAGGGCAGCGGCCACCTGCACCCGCTGAACTACGCGCTGGGCCTCGCCCGTGCCGCCGATGCCGCCGGGGTTCGCATCTTCGAGAACAGCCGCGTGCTGGCCATGGACAGCGGGGCGAAGCCCTGGGTCCGCACCGAGCGCGGGCGGGTGACGGCCAGGCACCTGATCCTGGCCGGCAACGCCTATCTCGGCGGGCTGGCCCCGGCGCTGGACCGCACCATCATGCCGGTCGCGACCTACATGATCGCCACCGAACCGCTGGGCGAGGAACGGGCACGGACCCTGCTGCCGACCAACATCGCGGTGTCGGACCTGAAGTTCTCGCTGGATTACTTCCGCCGCTCCGCCGACCACCGGCTGCTGTTCGGCGGCGGCGTCAGCTATTCGGGCGTCGATGGGCCGGGGCTGAAGCAGGCGATGCGGATGAAGATGCTGGCGATCTATCCGGATCTGAAGGACGCCCGCGTCGATTATTTTTGGGGCGGACGGGTCGCCATCACGATGAACCGCATGCCGCATCTGGGCCGGCTGTCGCCGACCACGCTCTATGCCCACGGCTATTCCGGCCATGGCGTGGCGCTGGCCGGCATGGCCGGGCGGCTGATGGCGGAAACGGTGAGCGGCACCGCCGGGCGCTTCGACGTGTTCGCCCGCATTCCCCACACGCCCTTCCCCGGCGGGCGGCGTTTCCGCACCCCGGCGCTGGTCCTCGCAATGATGTGGTTCCGTCTGCGTGATCTGCTGTAGGCTGGGGAAGCAATCCATTGGCCTCCCCCCATCCACCTCCGTCCCCCGCCGAGTATCGCCCCCACCCATGACCGACATCTCCAGCAGCGACGAGACTCCTCCCTCTTCGGATGCCGCACCGGGCAAGGACGCCGCCCCAGACGCTGCCATCGCCGAGAAGGCGGCGCAGGAGAATGTCCTGGTCCAGCCGATGCGGGACACGCATTTCGATTTCCAGCACAAGGTCTTCAGCCTGCCCGGCGCCTTCTTCTGCCAGGATCCGAACAGCAAGGATGCCGTGCTGAACATGCTGCTGGGAGATCTGAAGGTGGCGCTGGCCTTCCCCACCCTGATGGAGTCCTTCCAGATCGAGGACGGCACCCACGACGCCCGCCTGCTGGAGGTCATCGAACAGGGGCTGGCCTTCGTGAAGCAGATCCGGCCGGGCGAGGAAATTCCCGGCGAGTTGCTGGACGGCCGCGCCTCCTGGTCGGTGGAGGACAAGCACCGCATCGCCGCCAAAGGGCGGCTGACCATGCAGATCGTCTCGTCCTTTACCGGCAACGAGATCATCGTTTCCGACCAGTCGCAGCTGGAACAGCTGCTGGACGATCCGCAGACGCACGAGAAGATGAAGGCGGCCTTCGCCAAGATCGCCGAGCGGCTGAAGCTGACCAACAACCCCGAACAGTACCTGACCGACCGCATCGACGATCTGGCGCAGGAACTGTCCTACATCGAGGCGCTGCGCGACCGCTTCCGGCATATCCGCCGCATCGATCAGGCGATGGGCAAGCTCGCCACCATCTACCGCACCGACCGCACCTTCTGCAGCGAGCTGAACCGGATGCAGGGGCTGATCCGCAAGCCGGTGCGCGAATACGACATGATCTTCGATCAGGCCGACGCCCAGACCGGCGACATCGTCGGCGCGCTGCGCAACTTCCACCCCACCATCCAGTTCATCCGCAAGATCCGCGACGACCTGCGCGCCAAGCTCCTGGAGTGGGAAGACCTGCTGCGCGGCTGGGACGACATCTCGATGGAGCGCTCGCCCAAAGTCGAGGCGTTGCAGAAGCAGACCTACCGATTCCTGGCGAGCCGCTACATCGAAACGACGGTGTGGAAGCGGGGGGGATGAGCGCGGGCGGCCTCCGCCGCCCCTCCCCTTTACGCCACCCCGCGCAGTTCCTCCGCCCGGCTCAGATCCACGCTGACCAGCTGCGACACCCCCCGCTCCACCATCGTCACGCCGAACAGGCGGTCGACCCGCGCCATGGTCAGGCGGTGGTGGGTGATGATCAGGAAGCGGGTGTCGCCCTGCCGCGCGATGTCCTCCACCAGATCGCAGAAGCGGCCGACATTGGCCTCGTCCAGCGGGGCGTCGACCTCGTCCAGCACGCAGATCGGCGCCGGGTTCGACCGGAAGACGGCGAACAGCAGTGACAGCGCGGTCAGCGCCTGCTCGCCGCCCGACAGCAGCGAGAGCACCTGCAACTTCTTGCCCGGCGGGCTGGCGTAGATCTCCAGCCCGGCATTCAGCGGATCCTCGGCGTTGACCAGCTCCAGATAGGCCTTGCCGCCGCCGAACAGGCGGGTGAACAGCTCCTGGAAGTCGCGGTTGACCACGTCGAAGCTGGCGACCAGACGCTCGCGCGCCTCGCGGTTCAGGCTGGAGATGCCCTGGCGCAGACGGGCGATGGCGGCGGTCAGATCCTCGCGCTCGCCGTTCAGGCCGCCGATCTGGGCGTCCAGCTCCTCCGCCTCGATCTCGGCGCGCAGGTTGACCGGCCCCATGCTCTCGCGCTCGCGCGTCAGCTTGTCGAGCCGCGCTTCCACCGCACCCGCATCGGGCATCGGTTCGGCCGGGTCGAGGTCGGCGGCGGCGCGGGTGTCCTCCGGCCGGCAGTCCAGCCGTTCGGCGATGCGCTCCGTCAGGGTGCGTTCCTGCTGGAGGGCCGCGGACACCGCGGCTTCGGCGCGGGCGCGCGCCTCGCGCCCATCGGCCAGCGCCGCTTCGGAAGCGTGCAGCGCCTGCTCGGTCGCGGCCAGCCGGGACTCGGACTCGGCCAGCGCATCGGCGGCGCGCTTGCGGTCGCGCTCCGCCACGGCGATGCGGTCGAGAAGCTCCTGGCGCTCCGCCTCAATCTCCGTCGGGCGGCCGGCCAGCAGGGCGATCTCGCCCTCCGCCTCCGCCGCACGCTGGCGCAGCTCGGCGACCCGGCCGCCGGCCCCGGCGGAGCGGGTGTCCCAGGAGGCGGTTTCCGACTGGATGGCGGCAAGGCGCTGGCGCCGAGCCTGGGCCTCGCGGGACAGCCTGTCCAGCGCGTTCTGCCGCTCGGCCAGGATGGCGCGGCGCTCGGCCAGGGCGGTGCGCCGGTCGTTGACCTGCTCGCGCCCTTCGCGCGGGTCGGGCAGCTGCTCCAGCAGTTCCAGCACCTCGTCGCGGCGGGCGGCGGCCTCGCCCTCCTCGGCGACGAGCCGCTCCACCGCCTCCGCCAGCGCGGCGAGGCGGGTGGATGCGGCGTCGGCCTCGCGCGCCAGCTTGGCATGGCGGTCGCGGGCGGCGTTCAGCGCGGAGAAACCGTCGCGCACGGCGTCGCGGGCGCGGCGGTCGGCCTGGGCCGCTTCCTCGACCGTCCGCTTCGCGGCGTCCAGCGCTTCGCGCGCCAGCTCGACCTGTTCCTCGGCAAGCTCCAACTCGCCGCGCAGTTCGGCCAGCCGGTTGCGCTGCTTCAGGCGGATGGCGGCGGCGGTCGGGGCACCGGCCTGCACGGTCAGCCCGTCCCAGCGCCACGCCCCGCCGTCGCGGCTGACCAGCACCTGTCCGGGCGCCAGCGCCGCCGCCAGGGCCGCACCCTGGGCGGCGTCGGCGACCACCGCGATATGGGCGAGCGCACGGCCGGCGGCGGGCGGGCCCTGCACATGGTTTGACAGCGGCACGGCGCCGGCCGGCAGCGGCGCTGCGGCCTCATAGGCGGGAAGCATGCGCCAATGCACCGGCGCCGCCGTGTCCAAGGGCGCGGTCAGCGCATCGCCGAGCGCGGCGGCCAGAGCCCCCTCATAGCCGGGCGACACCGTCACCGCATCGACCAGCGGCGGGAACTGCCCGCCGGCACCGGCCTCCAACAGTTCGGCCAGCGCACGTTCCTCGGCACGCAACCGGGCGCGGGCGCTGTCGGTGGCGGACAGCGCCTCGCGGGCGCGCGACTGGGCCGGTTCGGCCTCCGTCTTCGCCAGTTCGGCGGCTTCGGCGGCGTCGCGGGCCTGCTCCAGCCGCTGGTCGGCCAGCTCGACCGCCAGTTCGGCCTCCGACAGGTCGGCACGGGCGGCGATCTCCGCCTCCAGCGCCATACGCTGGGCCTGCTGGTCGGCCAGCCGCTTGGCGAGACCGGCGGCGCGGGCCTCCAGTTCGGCGGCCTGACGCTGGGTGGCGGCCCGGCGCGCCTCGTCGGTGGCGACCGCCTCGGTCAGCCGGGTCAGCTCGCGGTCGAGCGCGTCGACCTGCTCGCGCGCTTCGGCCAGAGCCTCGCCGGCGGCCTCCTCCAGCATCTCCTCGTCGGCCTGCGCCTCGATCATCCGGTCGCGCTCGGCCATCAACCGGGCCAGCGCCTCGCCGGCATCGGCGGCCAGCGCCTCCTCACGGCCAAGGTCGCCGGCAATCTGGCGCAGCCGCGCCTCCAGCGCACGCTGCTGGTCGGCGACGCGCTTCTCCTCGGCATCCAGCTGTTCGCGGGCGATCACCAGCCGTTGCAGGGCAGACGCCGCCCGTGCTTCGTCCTGGCGCTTCTCGGGCAGGCCGGCGGCGGCCTCGGTGCGGCGCGCGGCCAGCTGGTTGACCGCCAGCATGCGGTCGCGCACCTCCGCCTCGGCCGCGGCGAAGGCGGCATGGGCGCGGGCGCGCTCCTCCTGGGCGGCAAGCCAGCGCAGATGCAACAGCACCGCCTCCGCCTTGCGGATCTGGTCGGACAGGTTGCGGTAGCGGGATGCCTGCCGCGCCTGCTTCTTCAAGCTTTGCAGCTGGGTGTCCATCGCCCCGATCACGTCGTCGAGGCGGGTCAGGTTGGTCTCCGCCGCCTTCAGCCGCAGCTCGGCCTCGTGCCGGCGGGAATGCAGGCCGGTGATGCCGGCGGCCTCCTCCAGCAGGGCGCGGCGGTCCTGCGGCTTGGCCGAGATGATCTGCGCCACCTTGCCCTGGCTGACCAGCGCCGGCGAAGCGGCACCCGACGCGTTGTCGGCGAACAGCAACTGGACGTCGCGCGCCCGCACCAGCTTGCCGTTGATGCGGTAGTCGGACCCGGACCCGCGCTCGATCCGGCGGGTGATCTCCAGCTCGTCATGCTCGTTGAAACCGGCGGGCGCGGTGCGCGACCGGTTGTCGACCGCCAGCGTCACCTCGCCCAGATTGCGCGCCGGCCGGCTGGAGGTGCCGCCGAAGATGACGTCGTCCATGTCGTCGCCGCGCATGCGCTTGGCCGAGGTCTCGCCCATCACCCAGCGCAGCGCCTCCACCAGATTGGACTTGCCGCAGCCGTTGGGACCGACGATGCCGGTCATGCCGGGTTCGATGACCAGATCGGTGGCATCGACGAAAGACTTGAAGCCCGACAGGCGGAGACGCGTGAACTGCACTGGGAAAGAACCTTCGGTGTACTGGACAGTGCGGGCACTGCAAAACTATCGCCCGCTCCCCGACCCTCCGGCGCCAGAAGTCCGGGGAGGATCAGGGAGTGGGCATCGCTGACAAGGATCTTGAAGACAGACTTACTTCAGCAGCTTGTCGATCGCCTTGGAGAACTCCTCGAACGACTGGGCGCCTTCGATGCGGGCCTTGCCGTCGTTGAGGATGAAGGTCGGGGTCGCTTCGACCTTGTACTGGTTCTGGCCGGTCAGGCGGCTGTTCAGGATGGCGTCGGCCAGTTCCTTGTTGGCGAGGCAGGCGTCGATGGTCTCCTGGCTCATGCCGGCCAGCTTGCCGTACTGGCCCAGCGCCTTGGCCGGATCGGACGCGCGGCTCCAGGTCGCCTGGCTCTTGAACAGCACGTCGGTCAGCGGATAGTAGCGCTCGGCCGGCGCGCAGTGGGCCAGCATGCTGGCAGTGAGGGCGGCCTGATCGAAGGGGAAGTCGCGGAAGATCAGCTTCACCTTGCCGGTGTCGATGTAGGCTTCCTTGATCTTCGGCAGGATGTCGGTGTGGAAGTGGGCGCAGTGCGGGCAGGTCATCGACGAATAGTCGAGGATCGTCACCGGCGCATTCGCATCGCCCATGACGCGGTCGGCCATCAGCTCCGACACCGGCGGCAGGGTGGCGGCAGCCCGTGCTGCCGACGGCGCCGCGGTCATGGCGGTGCCGAACGCGGCGGTGAAGCCGATGGCCAGAAGCCCGGCCAGCCCGAAATACCTGCGTCCCAGAATTTTGCGGTTCACTTTGCCCTCGTTCCTACCAGATGTTGACGTATAGACAATGACGCAACCATGCGTCCAGCAAGGCGGCTAGCGCGCCGCCCGCTTCGGCCGGGCCATCAGCGAACGGCCGAAGCGCTCCAGCGTGGCGCGCAGTTCCTCGTCCTCGATGGTCGCCGTGGTGGTGGTGATGCCGATCTCCTCGTCCATCGTCAGGGCGCGCGGGCGCACCACCGGCGACGGGGATGAGGGCAGGGCCGCGTGGATCAGCCTGATCTTCGCCACCGCGCGATAGCCGAAGAAGCTGTTGATGCGCTCGATGATCTGCGGTTCCAGGTGCTGCAACTCCAGCGCGATGGCGCCCATGGCGCGGATGTGCAGCGTCGCCTCCTCCCGCTTGCCGCGGGGGAAGCTGAGCTTGTCAGGGGCGGTGCGCAGCGACAGCTGGTGGCCGACGATGGACGGCCAGTCGGTGATCAGGGCGCCGAAGGCAAGCCCGCGCTTGCCCAGCACCTTGCCGGCGACCTCCGGAACGGATTGGCCGATGCGACGCGGTCCGCTCATGCTCTGCGATCACTCCTGTGCGGCCCCGGCCTCGGGCGGCCGGTTCCGGGTCATGTGGGTTGGCGGCACCCTAGCGCAAGCGTGGGCCGATGCCCAGCGCCCGGCCGGGGATTGGCCAGACACTTGGGCGGGCACCGGCCCACTCCCTTCCCCAGACGCTCGGAACCCTCTATTTCTTCCCATCATGATTCCAGATTCCATCGAGGCCGCCCGGCGGCTGCTGTCCTGGTACGACCGCCACCGCCGCGACCTGCCCTGGCGCGCCAAGCCGGGGGAGACCGCCGACCCCTACCGGGTCTGGCTGTCGGAGATCATGCTGCAGCAGACGACCGTCCCCGCCGCGGCCCCCTATTTCCGCAACTTCACCGAACGCTGGCCGGCCGTGCGCGATCTGGCGGACGCTCCGCTGGACGATCTGCTGGTCGCCTGGGCCGGGCTCGGCTACTACGCGCGGGCGCGCAACCTGCACAAATGCGCCCGCGCGGTGGTGGACCGGCATGGCGGGCGGTTCCCGGCCAACGAGGCGGCGCTGCTGGAGCTGCCGGGCATCGGCGCCTACACCGCCGCCGCCATCACCGCCATCGCCTTCGACCGCAAGGCCACCGTGGTGGACGGCAATGTCGAGCGGGTGATCGCCCGCATCTTCGCGGTGGAGGAACCGCTGCCCAATGCCAAGCCGAGCTTACGCCGGCTGGCCGCCACCCTGACGCCGGACTTCCGGCCCGGCGACTATGCCCAGGCGATGATGGATCTGGGCGCCACCATCTGCACGCCGCGCAAGCCGAAATGCATGCTGTGCCCATGGGCCGAGTATTGCGAGGGGCGCACCGCCGGCATCGCAGAAACCCTGCCGCGCAAGGTCGCCAAGGCGGAAAAGCCGACCCGACGCGGCGTCGCCTACTGGCTGCTGAATCCCGACGGTTCCGTCCTGCTGCGCCGCCGGGCGGAGGAAGGGCTGCTCGGCGGGATGGCGGAAGTGCCCTCCACATCCTGGGGGCCGGAGTTGCCCGGCGAGGCGGCGGTGGCGGCGCAGCAGCCCTTGCCCGCCCGCTGGCGCCGGCTGCCCGGTCTGGTCCGCCATACATTCACCCATTTTCACCTGGAGCTTGAGGTGGTCGCCGGACAGGCCGGTGCCGACTGGCGTCTGGCCGACGGCACCTGGGTGCCGGTGGACCGGCTGGGCGATCACGCCCTGCCGTCGGTGATGGTGAAGGTGGTGCGCCACGCCCTCTCGCATGCGTGACGGGCGCTGACGCCTGATGGAGTGCCGATGGGAATGCCGCGTGCCGTGATCGCCCTTCTGGTGGCCCTGCTCGGCCTGTGCGGAGCGGCGCTGGCCGCCCCGCCCGGCGGGACGGATGGGAAGGCGGGGGTGGCGCTGGTCCTGGCGCTCGACGGATCGGCCTCGATCACCACCGGCGACCTGGAGTTCCAGTTGCAGGGCCATGCCGCCGCCTTCCGCGATCCGGCCGTGGCCGACGCGCTGGCCTCGGCGGGGGCTCGGGTGACGCTGGCGGTCTATTCCGGGCCGAACAGCCTGCGCGTGCTGATCCCCTGGACCGCGCTGACCAGGCCGGAGGATGCCGGCCGTTTCGCCGACCGCATCGACGCCCTGCCCCGCGGCTTCCAGGGCGACTCGACGGCCATCGGCAGCGCCCTCATCGAGGCGGCAACGCTGTTCGACCGGGGAGGCAAGGCGCCGCGGCAGGTGATCGATCTGGTGTCAAACGGCTTTTCCAATGCCGGGATCGAACCGGCCGAGGCGCGCGACCGGGTGACGAAGCGCGGCATTGTCGTCAACGGCCTCGCCATCCTCGACGAATTCCCCTGGCTGGAGGAGTATTTCGAGGAGTCGGTGATCGGCGGACCGGGCAGCTTCGTGAAGAGCGCCATGGACAAGGACAGCTTCGTCGCGGCATTGCGGCAGAAACTGATCCTTGAAATGGTCGCCCTGCCGGATCACATGCCGCAGCAAAGCGCCGCCGCAAGATAGGCGGCCGATAACAAGGCGAGAGGAGCGGGACCGTTGGAGCGCGTCGATTTCCTGGTGATCGGGGCCGGCATTGCCGGCGCATCCGCGGCCTACGAGCTGGCCGCACAGGGCCGGGTGCTGGTGCTGGAGCGCGAATCGCAGCCCGGCTACCATTCGACCGGCCGCTCGGCGGCGCTCTACACCCAGACCTACGGTCCGGCGCCGATCCGCGCGCTGACGGTTGCCAGCTGGGGCTTCTACACCGACCCGCCCGCCGGCTTCGCCGAGCATGCGATGCTGACCCCGCGCGGCGTCCTCATCGTCGGGCGCGAGCATGAGATCGACCGGCTGGACGCGGAATACGAACAGGGCCGCAGCCTGACGCCGTCGGTGGAGCGCTACGACCGCGAACAGGTGCTGGCCCGCGCGCCCTTCCTGCGCCCGGACTATGTCGCCGGCGGCGTGTGGGAGCCGGATGCGCGCGACATCGACGTGCATGCGCTGCACCAGGGCTATCTGCGCGGGCTGAAGGCGCGCGGCGGCCGTGTGGTGACCGATGCCGACGTGCGAGCGCTCGCTCGGAAAGACGGGTTGTGGGTGGCGGAGACCGGGGCCGGCAGCTTTGCCGCACCGGTGGTGGTGAACGCCGCCGGGGCCTGGGCGGACGCGCTGGCGAAGCTGGCCGGCGTCGCCACCGTCGGGCTGGTGCCGAAGCGGCGCACCGCCATCACCTTCGATCCGGTTTTCGAGGATCCCGCCGACAAGGCGGGGCTGGACGGCTGGCCGATGGTGTCGGACGTGGCCGAGACCTTCTACGTCAAGCCGGATGCCGGCCGCCTGCTGGCCTCCCCCGCCGACCAGACGCCGATCGAGCCCTGCGACGTGCAGCCGGAGGACATCGACGTCGCCATTACGGTGGACCGGCTGGAACAAGCCTCGCGCTTTTCCGTTCGCAGATTGGCCCACCGCTGGGCCGGCCTGCGCAGCTTCGTCGCCGACAAGGTGCCGGTGGTGGGATTCGCGCCGGATGCGGAAGGGTTCTTCTGGCTGGCCGGCCAGGGCGGCTACGGCATCCAGACGGCGCCGGCCATGGGCCGGGTGGCGGCCGGTCTGGCCACCGCCCGAGGCCTGCCGGAGGATGTGCGGGCGCTGGGCGTGACCGAGTCGGATCTGTCGCCGGCCAGGAAGCGCTGAAAGAAAAGTCGGCAGTCGCCCGTCGGGGCGCAGGAGGCATGCGATGAGTGTGCGTCGGTCGGTGGTGCGTCGGTCGGTGGTGCGCCGGTGGGGGACGATGAGCGGGCGGGCTCTTGCCGTGGCGGCGCTGGCCGCCGCCGGCGCGCTGGCCGGCTGTGCCAACCCGGCGGCGGACGAGGCGCTGGTGGCGCAGACAGCCCTGGTCGGCATGCCGAAGGCAACGCTGCTGTCCTGCGCCGGGGTGCCGGAACGCCAGGCCAGCGTCGACAACCGCGAGTTCTTCACCTACCGCAGTTCCCGCCTCGTCTCCTACCCAAGCCCGCCGCCGGTGGGCTATTACGGCGGCTGGGGCTGGCCTTACTACGGCTATGGCGCCGGCTGGCCGTCCTATGGGTATGAAGTCAACAGCTTCGACTGTGAAGCAACCTTCAGTTTGAGGAATGGCGTGGTCGAGCGCGTCGTGTATGGTGGCGCCACCGGCGGGTCGGCGCGACTTGGCCAATGCTATGCCATCGTCCAGAACTGCATGGCGCTGGTTCCGCAACGGATGATCAAACCAAACCCTTGATTTCCTTGTCCATGCGACAACTCGTCACTGTTGCATAGCTGCTGCATCAGGAGAGGAAGGGTTGTAGCCCCCCTAGTACCCTTACCCGGTGTCTGGTAATAGCTCCATTGGCTGATGCCACAGAACAGCAACAACGCATTGCCTGGAGCAGACCCCATGACCATCCTGTCGCGCGCCGCCGCCGCCCTGCTGGCGACCTCGGCCCTCGTCGCCATCGCTTCCCCGTCGCTCGCTCAGGACTTCAAGGGTAAGTCGGCCGGCGACATCGTCGTCCGTGCGCGCGGCCTGGCCGTGCTGCCTCAGGAAAAGGGCACGATCAACAACACGACGCTGGGTGACGTCGGCTCGGCCAAGGTCGGCAACGACTACATTCCGGAAGTCGATTTCACCTACTTCTTCACCGACAACATCGCCGCCGAGCTGATCGCCGGCACCAGCCGTCACCGCGTGAAGGGCAACCTGGTCGCCGCCGCCGGTGGCGTCACCGAGATCGGCAAGGTCTCGCTGCTGCCGCCGACCCTGACCGTGCAGTACCACTTCCTGCCGAAAGAGCGTATCAGCCCGTACGTCGGCGCCGGCATCAACTACACCCTGTTCTACAACGAGGATGCGGCCGAGAGCCCCAACGCCGGCGGCCTGCGCATCACCGACACCAACTACAAGAACCGCTTCGGCTGGGCCCTGCAGGCCGGTGTCGACGTTGCCCTGACCGGCAACTGGTCGCTGAACTTCGACGTCAAGAAGGTCTTCCTGAAGACCGACGTGACTGCCAACGCCCGCCTGGGCTCCGCCGTCCTGCCGGTCACCTCGAAGGTTACGCTGGATCCGTGGCTGGTCGGCGTCGGCGTCGGCTACCGCTTCTAAGACCGGGTTTCGGGACCACTCCCGGGCATCCGAAGGGCTGCCTCTCCCATTTGGGGGAGGCAGCCTTTTTTCTTTTTACCGTCAGCCTTGCGGATTGTACGGTCATTCCCATGATTCCGATATAGGGGTCATCGGAAGGGAGGCCGTATCGCCATGCATGTTGCAGCCGTTTTGAAGCGCAAGGGCAACAGGATCGTCTCTGCCGCACCGGACGACAGCGTTGCCGCCGTCACCCGCCTGCTGACCGAGCATCGGATCGGCGCCGTTCTGGTGATCGACGGCGACGGGCAGCCGGTCGGCATTCTGTCGGAACGCGATGTCGTGCGGGCAATCGCCCGCAACGGTGCAGCGGCCCTGGACGGCCCGGCCGCGAACCTGATGACGCGCGAGCTGATCACCGCCGCCCCCACCGACACCGTCGCCGACATGATGGCGGTGATGACCGAACGGCGCATCCGCCATGTGCCCATCGTCGAGGCCGGCCGGGTGGTCGGCGTCATCAGCATCGGCGACGTGGTGAAGGCCCGCATCGACGACGCCGAGCTGGAGGTCGAGTCGCTGCGCGGCTACGTCGCCGGCATGGGCTGACCCGGCTCCCGCAGCCAGAAAAGCAAACGCCCCGCCGGAGCGATCCGGCGGGGCGTTTGCTTTTCGCTCGGAAAGAGCGGCGTCAGGCCGAGTGCGACTGCGGGAAGGCCATCGCCGCCTGGGTGCGGTTGCGCACGCCCAGCGACTTGAAGATCGCCGTCATGTGGATCTTCACCGTGCCTTCGGACAGGCCCAGCTCGTGGGCGATCTGCTTGTTCGACTTGCCTTCGCGCAGACGGTCCAGCACCTCGCGCTGGCGCTGGGTCAGCAGCTGTTCCAGCTGCGGATCGGTCGGCGGAATGACTGAGCCGCCGCCACGCTGGTCGGGTTCGTTCCCTTCGCGCAGAACCGTCGCCGGCACATAGACGCCGCCGGAGAAAATCAGGTCGAGCGCGCTCAGCATGATCTTCACGCTGGACGATTTCGGGATATAGCCGGCGGCACCGTTCTCCAGCGCCTCGCGCACATCGGCCTGCGCCTCGGACGCGGAGATCACCACGACCTTCGCGTTCGGCTGCCGGTCACGCAGCATGCCGATGCCGGAAAAGCCGGGCCAGCCCGGCATGCGCAGGTCGGTCAGGACGAGGTCATAGGCCTGGTCCTTCGATGCCGCCATGTCCAGGAGCTCATCGAAATTGCTTGCCTCCGCAAAGGTGGCATTGTCTCGAAGCTGCTCAAGCAGACGGCGAAGACCTTCCCGAAACAGGACGTGATCATCACCGATCAGGATCTTCATCGCTCAAACTCCTGAACCATGCTGCCCCTCCGAAAGACGCCCCAAGGGCTTGAGAAAAGGAGGGGGTTGTCGCCACCCGCATATTCCCTAAAATCCAAAGGATATAGCAGGCACCGGCCGAACGTAATCTCTGTTGAGATGTAACACGCAGGGACGAGGACCGACAACCGGAAATTAACTTTTGTCACCGCTCCGATGGCCTAGCCAGCGGGGCCCTCACTTCCCAGCAGTGATATTTCCAAAGAGCT
This sequence comes from Azospirillum palustre, assembly GCF_002573965.1. Taxonomy (NCBI): domain Bacteria; kingdom Pseudomonadati; phylum Pseudomonadota; class Alphaproteobacteria; order Rhodospirillales; family Azospirillaceae; genus Azospirillum; species Azospirillum palustre. The sequence goes on from NZ_PDKW01000042.1 coordinate 160,674, forward strand.
ATGACAATTTTAGGTCAATGTGCGAATGCGCCGCTGGATCTGTCGGAAAAGAAAAAAACCGGCCCGCCGCCATCTTATGGCACCGGGCCGGTTTTGAGGTTTCACAGTCTGGAGGACAGTCGGATCAGGGATCGACAGGTCCGTCAGAAGGCAGCGTCTTCCAGTTCCATCAGCGGCTTGGCGCCGGCGGCGATGGTGATGAACAGGCTGTTGGTCTGCGGCAGCAGCTTGGTCATATAGAAGCGTGCGGTCTTGATCTTGGCCTCGAAGAAGGCGGCGTTGCCCTCCCCGGCTTCGAGCCTGGCCTGCGCCTTTTCCACCATGGTCAGCCAGGTCCAGCCCAGCGCCACCAGCCCGAACAGGCGCAGATAGTCGCTGGCGGCGGCACCGGCCTCCTCCGGATCCTTCAGGCCCTTCTGGGCAATGAGGGCGGTGGCCTGCTGCAGCTTGGCGAAGGCCTTGGCCAGCGGCATCACGAACTCACCCAGCTCGTCCTTCTCCATCGCCGCTTCGATGTCGCGGCCGACAGGGTGGAAGAAGTGACGGAGCAGGCGGCCGATGTCCTGCGGCAGCTTGCGCCCGACGAGGTCGAGCGCTTGGATGCCGTTGGTGCCCTCATAGATCTGGCAGATGCGGGCGTCGCGGACATACTGCTCGACGCCGGTCTCCCAGATGAAGCCGTGGCCGCCATGGACCTGCACGGCGATGTTGGCCGAATCGAAGCCGATGTCGGTGAACAGCGCCTTGACGATCGGCGTCATCAGCTGGACGAACTCGTCGGCATCGCGGCGGGTGCGCTCGTCGGGATGCTTTTCCGCCACGTCGAGCTTGTAGGCGGTCAGCGCGCCCAGCGCACGCGCCCCTTCGGTGAAGGCGCGGGCGGTCAGCAGGTTCTTGCGCACGTCGGGATGGACGATGATCGGGTCGGCCGGCTTGTCCGGCGCCTTCACCCCCGACAGCGAGCGGCCCTGAAGCCGTTCGCGGGCGTAGTTGACGGCGTTCTGGTAGGACACCTCGGCCAGACCAAGCCCCTGGATGCCCACGGCCAGACGGGCCGCGTTCATCATCACGAACATGGCGCGCATGCCCTTGTGCGGCTCGCCGACCAGCCAGCCGGTGGCGTCCTCAAAGTTCATGACGCAGGTCGACGACGCCTTGATGCCCATCTTGTGCTCGATGGAGCCGCAGGCGACGCCGTTGCGCGCGCCCGGCGTGCCGTCGGCGTCGGGCATGAACTTCGGCACCAGGAACAGGCTGATGCCGCGGGTCCCGGCCGGGGCGTCCGGCAGGCGGGCCAGCACCAGATGCAGGATGTTCCCGGTCAGGTCATGCTCGCCGGCCGAGATGAAGATCTTGGTGCCGGTGATCTTGAACGCACCCTGCTCATCCGGCACCGCCTTGGTGCGGATGATGCCAAGATCGGTGCCGCAATGCGGCTCGGTCAGGCACATGGTGCCGGACCAGGTGCCATCGACCAGCTTGGGCAGGAAGCGCTGCTTCAGCTCGTCGGAGCCGTACATCGCCAGCGCGTTGTAGGCGCCGAGCGACAGGCCGGGATACATGCCGAAGCTGAGGTTGGCGGAGCAGATGAACTCCTCCAGCATGGTGTTGACCAGCTTCGGCAGACCCTGCCCGCCATAGGCCGGGTCGCAGGCCAGACCCTGCCAGCCGGCTTCGATGTAGGTGGTGTAGGCCTCCTTGAAGCCCTTCGGCGTGCGGACCTCGCCATTCTCGAAATGGCAGCCCTCGCCGTCGCCGGACTGGTTCAGCGGGAACAGCACCTCCTCGCACAGCTTGGCGCCTTCCTCCAGCACCTGGCCGACCAGTTCCGGCGTGGCGTCCTCATAGCCCGGCAGGGCCGACAGCTTGTCCAGGCCGACGATCTCGTCCAGGACGAAGCGCACATCCTCAAGCGGAGCCTTGTAGATCGGCATCTCTCGTTCCTCCCCCTCAGTTCCGCAGCGGCTTGCCGGTGAGCAGCATGTGCTCGATCCGGTCGATGGTGCCGACGGTGCGCACCAGACCCATGAACGCCTCGCGCTCCAGCCGCAGGATGTGGTCCTCGCCGACCGGCTTGGAGATGTCGGCCTCCTCGCCACCGCTCAGCACCTCGGCCAGGGCGGCGCAGACCACCGTGTCGTGCGGCGTGACCTTGCCCTGCAGGGCGAAGCCTTCCACTGCCAGCTCCATCGCCGCCTTGGCGCTGGGGCCGGGCAGGACATAGCTGGTGGACTTCTCCGGCGCGCTGTAGTCCGCCGCCAGTTCCAGCGCCTTGGCCTTGGCGTCGGCCAGCAGGCGGTCGCGGTTCATGGTGATGCCGTCGGTGGCGCGGAAGTACAGCAGCTCCTTGGCCTCGGCCGCCGACTTGGCGACGGTGGCGGTGCTGATGATCTCGAAGGCCTTGGCGATGCCGGGCATGGGACCGCGCGGCGCCTTCGGGTTGGCCTGATGGCGGGCCAGCATCTCGGTGCAGCCGCCCCAGGCCGGGATCAGCCCGACGCCGACCTCGACGAGGCCGACATAGGTCTCGGCATGGGCTTGGACATGGTCGGAATGCAGCAGGATCTCGCAGCCGCCGCCCAATGCCATGCCGCTGGGCGCCGCCACCACCGGGAAGGGCGCGTATTTCAGCGCGCGGTAGGTGCGCTGGCCGCCCTCCACCATCTCCTCGATCTGCGGCCACAGGCCGATGTTCAGCGCGAACAGGGCAAGGCCCAGATTGGCGCCGACAGAGAAATTGTCGGCCTCGTTGTGGATGACCAGCGCCTTCCAGTCACCTTTCCCGTCGCCGATCAGGCGCATGGCCTTCTCGTAGGCGGCCATGATGTCGGCATCGACGGCGTTCATCTTGCTGGTGAACTCGACGCACAGCACGCCGTCGCCGATGTCCCACAGGCTGGCCGAGCCGTTCTTCCACACCGGCTTGCCGGCGGCGCGCTTGATGTCCGACAGCAGCAGCACGCCGTCCGGACGCACCACCGTGTCATAGACGCCTGCGGTGGTCAGGTGCTGGAGCTTGCCGCCCTCCACCCGGTAGAAGGGACGGCCAGCGGCGGTCTCGACCAGCGCCGGGACCGGGATGCCTTCCGAGCGGCACAGCTCGGCGAACCAGTCGGTGCCCAGCCGGTCGATCAGCTCGAACGGGCCCTGCTTCCAGTTGTAGCCGAGCCGCATGCCCTCATCGACGGCGACGATGCTGTCGGCGATCTCCGGCACCAGGCTGGCGGCATAGGCCAGCGTCTGGGCCAGGACGCGGCGGGCGAAGAGGCCGCCCTTGTCCGGGTGCTCGCACAGCTTGCGCAGGTCGCGGCCGGCGGATGAGACGCTGTCCAGCCGGGCCTTCTCCGACGGGGCGTACTCGCCGGTCTGGAGGTCGACCGACTCCTTCACCTTGCCGCCGCCCGCCTTGTTGATGCGGTAGAAGCCGCCCTTGCCCTTGCGGCCGGTATAGCCCTCCGCGATCATCCTGGTGATGACCGGGTGTTCGCGCATCTGGCCGCGATAGGCGTCGTTCGTCGGCAGGGTGGCCGACATGCTCTTGGCGATGTGCGGCATCAGATCGAGCCCGACCAGATCCATCAGGCCGAAGATTCCGGTCTTGGGGATGCCCATCGGACGGCCGCCGACGGCGTCGGCTTCCTCGACCGTCAGGCCGAGATCGACCGCGGCATTCACTGCCGCCTGGATCCAGAAGACGCCGATGCGGTTGGCGATGAAGCCCGGCGTGTCCTTGCAATGGACAACGCCCTTGCCGAGACGGCGGTCGCAGACGTCGGCGATGGCGGCCAGCGCATCGGCGCGGGTGTCGGCGCCGCCGACGATCTCCAGCAGCCGCATGTAGCGCGGCGGGTTGAAGAAGTGGGTGATCAGGAAATCCCGGCGGAACTGCTCGCCCTGCCCCTCGGTCAGCACCGCCAGCGGAATGGTGGAGGTGTTGGACGACACCACCGAGCCCGCCTTGCGCACCGGGTCGATGCGCTTGTAGAGGTCGGCCTTGATCGCCGGGTTCTCGACGATGGCCTCGACGATCCAGTCGACGTCGGCCAGCAGGTTCAGGTCATCCTCAAGATTGCCGGGCGTGATCAGCTTGGCGTTCCTGGGATGCATCAGGGGCGCCGGATCGGTCTTCAGCAGCTTCGCCACCGCACCCTTGGCGATGGCGCTGCGGTCGGCACCCTCCTTGGCCGCAATGTCGAGCAGGACGCAGGGGATGCCGGCGTTGGCGAAATGGGCGGCGATGCCGGCGCCCATCACGCCCGCACCGATCACGGCGGCGCGTTCGATCTTCATGGTCGTTTCCTCCCCGATCCCGTTCGTCAGACCGCTTCCAGGATGGTGGCGATGCCCTGGCCGCCGCCGATGCACTGGGTCGCCAGCGCGAACTGCTTGCCTTCGCGCTTCAGCAGGGCCGCGGCCTTGCCGGTGATGCGGGCGCCGGTGGCGCCCAGCGGGTGGCCGAGCGCCAGCGCGCCGCCGTCCGGGTTGATGCGGGACGGGTCGATGTCGAGGTCGCGCATGCAGGCGATGGCCTGGGACGAGAAGGCCTCGTTGATCTCGATGATGTCGATGTCATTGATCGACAGGCCGGCGCGGGCCAGCGCCTTGCGGGTCGCCGGGACCGGGCCCAGCCCCATCAGCTCCGGCGCGCAGCCGGCGACGGCGACGGAGCGGATCTTCGCCAGGATCGGCAGGCCGTTGGCGCGGGCATACTCCTCCGTCGTCACCAGCACGGCGGCGGCGCCGTCGGTCAGCGGCGAGGAGGTGCCGGCGGTCACGGTGCCGTCGGCGGTGAAGGCCGGCTTCAGGCCCGACAGGCTGTCGGCATTGGTGCCGGGACGGATGCAGCCGTCCTTGTCGATCAGGCCGGCCGGGGTCTGGATGCCGACGATCTCATCGGCCATGCGGCCGGCGGCCTGCGCTTCCGCCGCCTTGGCGTGGGAAGCGACGGCGAGCGCCTCCTGCTCGGCGCGGGAGATGGCGTATTTGCGGGCGACATTTTCCGCGGTGATGCCCATCGAGCAATAGGCTTCCGGATAGGACTCCTTCAGCGCCGGGTTCGGCATCGGGTTGAAGCCCATGATCGGCACGCGGGTCATCGATTCGACGCCACCGCAGAGGAAGACCTCGCCGGCGCCCATCTGGATGGCGCCGGCCGCCTGATGGATCGACTGCATGGAGGAGCCGCAATAGCGGTTCACCGTGGTGGCCGCCGCGGTCTGCGGCAGCTTGGCCAGGAAGGCGATGCTGCGGGCGACGTTCAGGCCCTGCTCGCCCTCGGGGAAGGAGCAGCCGACGATCACATCCTCGATGTCGTCGGTCTTCAGGCCGGTGCGCTCGACCAGCGCCGCGAAGACGCGGGCCAGCAGATCGTCGGGGCGGACCTTGGTCAGTTCGCCCTTGTGGGCGAAGGCGAAGGGCGAACGGGCATAACCGGCGATGACGACCGACTTCATGAGTGCTTCTCCTCCATGTCCTGCGTCTCCGTGATGCCGTTGCGGCGAAGATGCTCGGAGATCTGGGTGTCGATGGTGCACAGCTCCGCCAGCGTCTGCTGGACGTCGGCAAGCTGCTGTTCAAGTGCGGAAATCCGGCGGCGCGCGATGGAGCGCATGTAGCGCATCTGCTCGATCTGGGCGTCGTCGGTGTCGTAGAGGTTCAGGAAATCCTTGATCTCGGCCAGGCTGAAGCCCAGCCGCTTGCCCCGGCAGATCAGCGCCAGCCGGGCGCGGTCGCGATGACCGTAGACACGCGCGCTGCCACGGGCGCTGCCGAGCCGCTCCGGCGACAGCAGCCCCTCATCCTCGTAATGGCGGATGGTGCGGTGGGTCAGACCGAACTCCCCGGCCAGTTCGCCGATGGCGAGCCTGGGGCCGAGCTGGCAGCCATCGCCGCCCTCCTCCCCCGTCTCCATCGCGCCGTTGCCGAACGAAAGCCGATCCACTCCGCCTGCTCCCTTCCCTGACGTTTACGTAAAGGTAAGGTCGATGCCGCTTGCTGTCAACAGACTTGTTGACCACGCCAACCAGTTGGCAGGCCAGCAGGCCGGGGCGCTGGGGCAGGGTCCTGGGACGGCGACAGTTCAGTCCCTAACGGGTGCGGCGCGCCCGCACAGTGACAGGATGCCACGCCCCGGCACTCCCAATAGCTGTGGCAGGCTTTGCGGTGAACGCACGCGTCCGCCCCATTTCCCTCTGTCGGATGTGGGAAGCGGCAACGGCGAATAACAGGCGGCCGGAAGGCCGTAACGGGTTCCGGGCGGGTTTTGAAAGTTTCGGGCGGATCAGGACAGGGGACAGGAGACAACCCATGTCGGCGCGCGCCATCGTATCGTTGGGCGTCTGGATACTGGCCATGGTGCTGATCGGCACCATGACGGTCGGCCTTGCATTGGCCTTTTACCTGATGCTGACCCTGGCTTTCGCCGTGGTGGTCGCAGGATTGACCCTGCTCGCCCGGCGGCGGGACAGCCACCGGGGCGAACAGAGCTACCTTTAGGCATCGTCAGCTCGTTTGGGGGCGCCGTTGCCGGCGCCCCTTACGCTTTTGCCTGGACTCACTCCGGCAGCACGCGCAGCCGGGAGGCGGCGGTGCGGGCGGACAGGTGGGGACGCTGGAGATCCTGCACCTGGGCGCCGGGGGCCGCAAAGTCGCCGGGGGTGACGGCGCGGACCAGATAGACCAGCCGGAAGCGGGGGGCCGCCTTCGGCAGGTCGACGGCGGCCAGGAAGCGGTCCTCGCGGAACTCGACATTGCGGACCGACGACAGGTCGCCGAGCCAGGACAGCTTGCCGAGCTGGCCGCTGTTGGCGAGCCGGACATTCTCGATCTCGAAGCCGGCCGGCAGCGGATCGCTGACCAGCACCGAATGGTCGAGCGGGTCGCCGACCTCGCCCTCCAGGATCACCACCAGCAGGTCGTTGTGGCGGATGCCGGCCGGATCGACCGGACGGCCGGCCATGTCGAACAGGCGGCGGCGGATGGTCATCCCCTGCTCCTCCGCGCCGGCCGGCTGGTCGGGCACACCGGTCACCGACAGGATCTGCCGGACCTCGCCACCCAGATTGCGGATGGCGGGCGGGGCGGCGGGATCGACGGCCAGGATCTGCGGCTTGGCGTTCTCCACCGTCTGCTCGCCGATGGCGAGCTTCATCGGAGCCGCCCGGTCGATCAGCGCCTTGGACGCCAGCAGCAGCCAGGCCTGCTCCTGCAGGTTGGTGGTGCGGACGGCGGCGAAGGTCTTCGCCACACGCTCGGCGGCCTGGAAGATGCGGTCGCGCTCCACGGCGCCGCTCTCCGCCATCAGGAAGAGGACGCCGGCCTCGTCCCGCAGGGAGGATCCCTGGTCGCGCAGGCCGGCGGTCACCATGCGGGCGCCGGACAGCTTGGAGAAGGCTTCCGCAGCACCCGGCTGGTCGCCCAGCACCGCGGCCGCCGCGGCGATCTGCGCCCGGGCGAAGTCGGTCGGCAGACGGTCCCAGTAGTTCTCACGGAAGTACCGCACCGCACCGGCATCGATCATCTTGGCCCGCGCCAGCACATGGAGCGCATAGGCCCGGCCCGGCAGGTCGGCGGTTTCGACCCAGGCGTTGTCGATGGCCTGCTTCAGCCAGTCCAGACCCTTGCGGTAGGGCTGGTCGGGAATGCGGTAGCCCGCCGCCTTGGCCCGGCCCAGCACATCCACCGCATAGGCGGTCAGCCAGGGATCGAGATCGCCCTTCGGCGACCAGGGGGCGAAGGCCCCGTCGATGCGCTGGAAGGTCAGCAGCCGGTCGACGCTGCGCTGGACGCGCGCCTTGATGCGGTCCTCCGGCGCGATGCCGAGCCCGGCGGCGACGTCGCTCAGCGACAGCAGCGGCAGGATGCGGCTGGCGGTCTGCTCCGCTCCACCAGCGGCGGCGCGGTCGAGCGCGAAGAGGAGGCCCGGCACATCCAGATCCGGCAGCGGCGCGACCTCCGCACCGACCGCGACGGTTTCCGGCCGCAGGCCGGCGGTGATGTCGGCCGGAACGGTCAGGCCCTTGTCGGTCGGCAGGGCGGCGACGTTGCGGCGCGACACCGGCGGCGTGGCCGGACGCACCGTCACGTCCCAGCGGCGGGTGACGCGCACGCCATCGGGACCGGTGACGTCCAGCGTGACATGGCCGGCCCCGACCGCTGTTGCGGTCAGCACACGGCCGGCGGTCGCCCGCTTGCCGCGCACCAGCTTCGGCACGGCCAGCTCATTGCCCGAGTCGCTTTGGACGATGGAGACAGCACCCTCGGCGGTCAGCGTCATGCGGTAATCGCCGGACGGGCCGCTCAGGTTGTCGAGCGACAGCAGGACCTGCGCCGAATCGCCGGGGGCGAGGAATCGCGGCAGCACCGCGTCGGCGACGACCGCGTCGCGCACCAGCATCTGGCTTTCGGCCTGACCGATCCGCCCTTCGCTCCAGGCCACCGCCATCAGGCGCAGGCGTCCCTGGAAATCGGGCAGGTCGAAGGGAACCGAAACCTTGCCGTCGGCACCGACGGTCAGGATGCCGGAATAGAGCGAGACCACCCGTTCCGACTTGGGCGGAACCATCCCGGAGATCTGGCGCAGGCGCGGCGTCGGCTGCACCGGCGGCCGGGCGGCGTCCAGGCCGGCCGGGTCGATCAGGCGGCCATAGGAATCGCGCAGTTCCACGGTCAGCGGACGCTTGCGCAGGTAATGGCGGGACGGATCGGGCGACGGCTGGTCGGTCAGCTGCATCACCGATTCGTCGACGGCGGCCAGCGTGACGAAGGCCTGCTTGCCCTCGGCGACGCCATCCACCGCGATGTCGGCGGTCATGGCGCGGCGCGGTTCCGTCTCCGCCGGGGCGGAGAGCCGGACGTCCAGCGTGCGCGGGGCCTTGTCCATCGCCAGCCAGGCGAGGCCGACGGCGCGGCGCGGCGGCTTCTTCGACTGCGGGTCGGAGGTGGCGAAGGCGGTCGCCAGCACATGGGCGCCGCTGGTCCAGCCCTGCCCGACCGGGATTTCCAGGAAGGCGCCCTGCGGACCGATGGCGCGGGTGACGGCATAGCTGACGCCGCGGTCGGCCACCGCCACCAGCACTTGGCTGTCGTAAGGCGGCTTGACGAAGACCCAGGCGCTTTCACCGGAGCGGTAGGCCGGCATCATCACCGAGACGTCGACCGCGTCCGGCCGGTCGCCGGCGGTCGGGGTCATCCACCAGCCGGCGGCGAAGCGGAAGCTGCTGGCGACGCCGGTCTTGGGGTCGAACACCTCCAGCCGGTAGCGGCCGGCGGCGACCGGGGTCTCCACCGAGACCGGGGCGGCGGCCTGGGCCGACAGCGACCCGCCGGTCACCCGCTGGTCCTTCACCGTGACCTTGTAGTCCCAGCGGCCGTTGGCCTCGTACCACGCGTAGTCGTACTCCTCCTCGAACAGCTCGTAGGAGAGGTCGGCGCGGTCGGTCGGCTTGCCGTCGGGGCCGACGGCGATCACGTCGAAGCCGGCGGTGGCCCCCTCCGGCACGCCATCGCCTTCGAAGCGCGGCTTGATGCCGACGGCGAAGGGCTGGTGGCGCACCGGCAGCACGAAATCGCGGCCGACCGGGCGGCCGCCGATGTCGAACAGGGTGGCGCGCACCACCGCCTCCAGCGGGCGGGTGCTGTCGGGCGGACGCGGCAGCTTGACCTTCAGGCGGGCGGAGCCGTTGGAGTCGGTGATGAAGCCCGGCAGGTCGGCGCGGGCCGGCTTCACCTCCTCCTGCACCAGACCGAAATGATAGCCCGGCAGGTTGGGATAGGGGTTGTTGGCGGCGCGCAGCGTCACCGTCAGCTCGCCCGGCAGGCCGGAGGCCGGCGCGCCGTAGAGGTAATGGCTGTCGAGCGCGATGTCGGCCTCGCCGTCGGAGGCCAGCTCCGTCGTCGGAGAGGCGAGCGCCACGTCCAGCCGCGGCGGCACGAAATCCTCCAGCAGGAACTCGACCCTGCCGATGGCCGGACCGTCCGGCTCGGCATGGGCGGTGACGACCCAGTTGCCGGGATAGGCGTTCATCGGCAGGTCGAGGCGGGTGGCATAGCCGCCGGCCCCGCTGTCGGTCAGGCTGCGCCGCTCCACCTCCAGCCCGTCGGGGCGCAGGACGCGGATGGTCAGCGGCTTGCCGGCCGGCGGCGGGTTGAGGTCGGCGTCGCGCAGCAGGGCAGTCAGCTGCACCGTCTCGCCCGGCCGGTAGATGCCGCGCTCGGTGTAGAGATAGGTGTCTAGTCCGCCGGCTGCCGGCCGGACGACGCCGACCGGCTTGTCCTGCGCCTCGGCCGGCGGGGCGCCGCCGGCGGTCAGGTCGAGAACGGCGAAGTCGCCGTCGCCGCGCGCGGCGAACAGCGCCTGGACCGGCTCGGCCCCGGCGGCGCGCAATGCTGCTAGGTCGAAGCGGCCGAGCCCGTCCTCGCCGGTCTGGAGGCGGCCCAGCTCGGTGCCGTTGCGGGCGACCAGACGCAGTTCCACCCCGGTGGCGGGTGCGGCGGTCTGGACGGAGCGGGAGAACACCACCAGCGAGTCGTCGCCGAGGATGGTGTTGAGGCCGAGGTCGGAGACGACGAACCACTGGGTCGCCTTGCGGTCCCAGCCACCCGGCTTGATCTCGTCGGCACCGGCGATGGCGACATAGACGCCGGGGTCGAGCTTGCCCAGCACGGCGTCGATCGGGAAGGCGGTGGTGACGGTGCGGTTCGGCTGGTTGCCGATGCCCATCTCGCCGCGCCACACCTCCTGGCCCGACTTGTCCAGGATCTCGCCGATGTCGTAATCGGTCATCTGCTGGGTGATGCGGCCGAAATAGATCTTCTCGACCAGCGCGCGGTCGGCGATGCGCAGGACCTGGAGTTTCGCCCGGTCCAGATTGATCGAGCGCAGCGGCAGCCCTTCGGCGCCGACGCGCGGCAGGATGTAGCCGGCGCCGCGGAAGGCCAGCGACGGCTTGCGGTTGGGCACCTGCACCTCGCGGGTGTCGGCGGCCGGTAGGCGCTTGCCGTCGGCGCCGGGCAGCCCGTCCTTCAGCGTGACGCGGTAGCTGTCGCCGTGGCGCAGACCCTCGACGCAGAGCGTGCGGTCGCGGGCGATGGCGGCACCGTCGACCGCCGGCTCCACCGTGACATAGTCGCGGTAGTTGACGGCGCGCGAGCGCTCCAGCCGGTCGGTGAAGGTGAAGCAGGCCTGTGGCGTATCGCGCTCCGCCACCACCTCGACGCTGGATACGCCGAAGGGCACCGGCTCGGCCGGCGGGTCGGCGGCGAAGGTCTGGGATACGGTGAGCGTGCCGGAGCACGCGGCAAGAACGGCACAGACACGCGCCAGCGCACGCAACATTATAGACAGGCCCCAATTCCGCGGGTGGATCCGAAGGCACGCGGCCGGGGGCAGCCCTGGCGTCGGCTCGGACCTGGATAAAACCGGCGCGGAGTATGCCCAAGCGGCAATGGTTTCGCCATGGCTTTGCGGCGCCGGCACGAAGATCGCTTTGATCGCGCGCCGGAAATGGGAGGCGGCGGCAGGGTCAGGCGGCGAATTCCAGCGTGACCTGGCTGCCCTGGCCCGGCCGGCTGTCGATGCGGAGGCTGCCGCCATGCGCCTCGATCAGCGACTTGACGATGGGCAGGCCGAGGCCGGTGCCGCGGCCGGGCTGGGTGGTGAGGGCGGAGGTCTGGCCGAAGGGGATGGAGGCCTGCCGCAACTCCTCCGCCGTCATGCCGATGCCGTTGTCGGTGACGCGGACGACGCAGCGGCCATTCACCCCGCGCGCGACGCTGACCAGCACGCGCCCGTTCTCGGGCGTGAATTTCAGGGCGTTGCCCAGCAGGTTCAGCAGCATCTGCTTCAGCGCCCGGTCGTCCGCACGCACCAGCGTGGGCGACAGCGGGCGGTTGATCTCCAGCCGGATCGACTTCTGCTCCGCCTGGGGGGCGACGATGCGGAGCGCCCATTCGGCGGCGGCGACCGGGTCGACATCCTCCATCAGCAGGGCGAACTTGCCGGCCTGGAGACGCGACAGGTCGAGGATGTCGTCGATCAGGGTTAGCAGATGCTGGCCGGAGGTGTGGATGTCGCGGGCATAGTCGGCGTAGCGATCCCCGGCGTTCGGCCCGAACATCTGGTCCTTGATGATCTCGGAAAAGCCGAGGATGGCGTTCAGCGGCGTGCGCAGCTCGTGGCTGACGCGGGCGAGGAAATCGCGGTTGACAGCCAGCGCCGCCGCCAGCCGTTCGGCGTTGCGCTGCTGGACCAGCAGGAAGGCGGCGACCAGCAGGATGGAGACGCTGAGCAGCGCCGCGATGATCCGCATCTGCCCGCGAAAGCCGGCGACCGCGGCGTCGATGTCCTTCACCGCGATGCCGACGACGAGAATCAGCGGGTAGCCCTCGACCGGCCGGTAGGCGTAGGCGCGGCGGATGCCGTCGGCGATGCTGTCCTGCCAGAAAACCCCGCTCAGCGACTGCTGCAACGCCACCCACAGGTTGGAGTTGGAACCGTCGACCCCGACGGAATCCTTTCCGTCCTTGGAGCCGCGGGCGCGGACGATCCGGTCCAGCCCGACCAGCGTGACCACCCCGTTGCGGCCGACATCGGCCTGCCGGTAGAAGCCCGAGAGGTAATCGGGATCGACGTTGGCGACCGCCACGCCGGCGAAGTCCCCTGCCGCATCCTCCAGCCGCCGGGAAAAGCGTAAGAGCGGCCGCCCGGTCGCCGAGCCGTTGAAGGGCAGGCCGATCTTCATCAGCGACCGCCCCTCTCCCTGGTGATAGGCGATCAGTCCGCTGCCCTCCAGCCCTTCGGACGGCCCCATGCCCTCGCTGCGGAAAAGCTGGGCGCCGTCGGGACCGAAGACGCTGAAGTGATGGATCAGGCCGGTGTCGTAGAGGCCGTCGTCGATGATGCGGCGGGCGCGGGGCAAGCCGCCTTCGGCATAGCGTTCGGCGAAGGAGCGCAGCGTGGTGTCGACGTCGTGCACGGTGCGGCTGGTGCTGCTCTCATAGGCGCGTGCCGTCGTCTGGGCGTTGACGATGGCCTCCCGCATCTGGCCGTCCAGCATGGAGGACGCCACCAGGACATAGCCGACCCACACCCCGGCCAGCGCCAGGATGGTTGCCATCAGGATGCCGTTCCGGATGGACAGCGCCCTGACGGAGGGGAACCGAAAGGTCGGGAGACGTGGCATGCCCTGCGCTCCGCCGTTCCACCGCCCCCCGCATCCGGTCCGCAGCGCCGATCCGTAACGTCGGGCGCGATGCGGCGGGGGTGGAGCCGATCATCGCGCCAATCGGTTAAGACTTGTCAAATATCCGGACTGTTTGTCTACCTGCTATTTGTGCCTGTGGATTTCTATTTTGACACGAAACGGTCCCGCAGCCGCCCGATGGCGGTGTCGAGCACTTCGTCCTTCTTTGAGAAGCAGAAGCGCACGACGTTGGTCGGCGCGTTTTCCACGAAGAAGGCGCTGACGGGGATGGCCGCGACCTTCGCCTCCGCCACCAGCCAGCGGCAGAAGGCCTGGTCGTCGCCGTCGAAGCCGAAGCGCGAGATGTCGGCGGCGACGAAATAGGTGCCGGCGCTGGGCAGCACGTCGAAGCCGACCGAGGCGAGCCCGGCCGACAGCCGGTCGCGCTTGGCCTGGAGCCCGGCGGCGAGCCCGGTGAAATAGCCCTCCTCCTTGCCCAGCCCGTAGGCGACGGCGGCCTGGAGGTTCGGCGGGGTGGTGAAGGTCAGGAACTGGTGCGCCTTGGCGACCGGCTGCAGCAAGTGCGGGGCGGCGGTGACGTAGCCGACCTTCCAGCCGGTCAGCGAGAAGGTCTTGCCGGCCGACCCGATCTTCAGGCAGCGGTCGCGCATGCCCGGCAGGGTCATCAGCGGGATGTGGCGGCGGCCGTCGAAGACGATGTGCTCGTACACCTCGTCGCAGACCGCCAGCGCGTCGTGACGCTGCACGAACTCGGCGATCAGCTCCAGCTCGGCGCGGTCGAAGACCTTGGCGGCGGGATTCAGCGGATCGTTGATCAGCACCAGCTTGGTGCGCGGGGAGAAGGCGGCCTCCAGGTCGGCGCGGCTGAAGCTCCAGTCCGGCGCCTTCAGCGAGACGAAGCGCGGCACGCCGCCGGCCAGCCGGACGATGGGCAGGTAGCTGTCGTACATCGGCTGGAACAGCACCACCTCGTCGCCCGGATTGATCAGGCCGAGCAGGCAGGCGGTCAGCGCCTCGGTCGCACCGGAGGTGACCATCGTCTCGGTCTTCCAGTCGACGTCGAGCCCGTAGAAGCGGCCGGCGTGGGCGGCCAGCGCCTGACGCAGATCGGGCGTGCCCATCATCGACGGGTACTGGTTCCACCCGGTCAGCAGCGCATCGGCCGCGGTTTGCAGCACGTCGGCCGGCCCGCGGTCGTCGGGGAATCCCTGGCCCAGGTTGATCGCGCCATGCTCCTCCGACAGGCGGGACATGACCTCGAAAATGGTGGTGCCATAGCTGGACAGCAGCGCGTTGCCCGACTTCACCGGAAAGCCTCCTCATGCGAACGGACGCACAAGATGGCCGCTGCGGGGCGACGCTGTCCAGTGCCCGCTTCCGCAGGGCAGACCGCAGGGGAGCGGTTGTCGGCGGTCGGCAAAATCGTTTGGACTCCCACCGAGCGATGGAGACGGCCATGGTATGGCTGTTGCATACTCAGGTAAGTTTCTGTCCCAAGGAGTGTAATTCCAATGTCATTCTCCTCCCGCTGCCGCGGTGCCGCCCTGTCGGCTTTGGTCCCGGCCCTGGTGCTGTTCGGGCTGGCCGGCTCCGTGCAGGCTGCGGAACCGATCAAGGTCAAGGTGTTCGTCGGCTCGATGTTCGAGATCGGCAAGAACACCGGCGACCGCGCCGGCGAGTTCCAGCACTGGTACGAGCGCTATTGGCAGACGGCCGAGCCGATCGCGGTGAAGGGCGCGCTGAACCCGGTCTACTGCAACGCCGACGGCGTGTGCGGATCGGTGCTCGGCATGGGCAAAGTCAGCTCGTCGGCCTCGATGCAGGCGATCCTGCTGAACCCGCAGCTCGACCTGTCGCAAGCCTATTTCATGGTCACCGGCGTGGCCGGCACCCCGCCGTCGCGCGGCACCATCGGCGAAGTGAGCTGGGCGACCTGGGTGGTCGACTATGACCTCGGCCACCGCTGGGCGCCGGAGGAGAACAAGCCGGGCGAGCCGACCTTCATGCCGCGCAAGGGCTACGAGGCGGTGCGGCTGTTCCCAATGAACCCGGCGCTGGTGTCCTGGGCGATGCGGCTGACCGCCGACACGCCGCTGAAGGACAGCGACTCCGCCCGCGCCTACCGCAAGCGTTATCCGCAGGAAGCGGCACAGCGTGCTCCTTTTGTGGGCACCGGCACGCACATGACGGGCGACACCTTCTTCCACGGCCCCGGCATGTCGGCCCAGGCGCAGTACATCGCCAAGCTCTATGGCGCGGACGACTACGTCATCACCGAGATGGAAGCGGCGGCGATCACGCTGGTCATCAAGCGGCTGCAAGGCTCCGACCGGGTGATGAGCCTGCGCGGCGCGGTCAATTTCGACCAGGGCAACCCGAACGAGACCACGCTCCAGCACCTCGACCCGAAGCCGGGCGAGACCGCCGGCGGCTTCGCCGAGACGGTGGAGAATGTGGAGCTGGTCGGGTCGCGCATGGTCGACCACATCGTCGGCCATTGGGACCAGTGGAAGGACGGCGTTCCGGCCCTGCCCGCTCCCTGACGAACAGACTCGTCAACGCCTGCCGGGAAACCCGCCCGGCAGGCGCTTGCGGCTCACTCGCCGTAAATCTTGCGCAGGCGGCGGTTGCGCAGCTTCAGCCGGATGCGTTCGACCGGGCTGAAGATGCGGGGATAGCGTCGTTTCGACCGCACGAACAGACGGCGGGCGTCGGCAGAGTTGCGCAGCACCAGCACGCCGCCGAGCAGCATCACCGGCAGGCCGCCGGGACCGGGCAAGGGGGCGATCAGCAGGCCGAGCAGGATGATCGTGCATCCGGCGCCGATCAGGGCCAGCTGTCGCACGCGCGCGAAAGACAGCGACTGGGCGGTATCGGGAGGACTCATCTGCGGTTCGACAGGCTCCAAGCTTCGCGGTCTTCCGCATATGGGCCTGGGGGAGCGGCTCGAAAAGGCCCCCCTCCCCTTTGCAGGTGTGGGAGCGCGTCTTCTCCCGCGCCGGAGGAGGCTGTATCTCAATGCAGCGTGCGCATCGGCTCCGGCGGCGCGGCGCGCAGGCGGGCCGGGTCCAGGCGGCTGAGGGCGGCGTCGCGTTCGGCGGGCTTGGGCTCCCAGCCGAATTCGCGGATCAGCTGGTCGCGGGCGGCGACGGCGCGGCGGGACAGATGGGCGCATCCGTCCGGCGCTTTTCCCCGGCTCGGCGGCGGGCAGCGGCGGTCGGCGCAGCTTTCCAGCATCAGGCGGATCATCCGCTCGCGCTTGGCGGCGTCGACATAGCCCATCTGGTCGAAATAGAGTTTGGTGAAGGCCAGTTCGGTGACGCGGGCCTGGGCCTCGCGGTCGCCGACGATCACCGCAGCCACCACCTCCACGCAACGGCCGGCGAAATGCGGCAGCGGTGCTGTGCCGTCATCGGCACGGTCGAGCAGGCGGCTCGGCAGATCGACCAGCCGGCCGGTCACGTCCTTCACCAGATAGCGGCGCCACACCGACATTCCCGCCTCCCGTCAGGCATTCAGCCCCGATGCGAAGCCTACACCAGACGGAGGGAACACGGAACCGCTCATGAACACACGATCCCGTGAACGGTCGGGTTCCGGCGCGCCTCGGCCTCAGCGCGGCACCAGCGGCCAGAAGATCGCGATGGCCGTCGTGCCGAACACCACGACCATGATCGACAGCGGCAGGCCGAGCCGCCAGTAATCGCCGAAACGGTAGCCGCCGGGGCCCATCACCAGCGTGTTGCACTGGTGGCCGATGGGGGTGAGGAAGTCGCAGCCCGCCCCGATCGCCACCGCCATCAGGAAGGCGTCGGGCCGCAGGCCGAGATGGGTGGCGAGGCTGGCGCCGATGGGCGCCATCACCAGCACCGTCGCGGCGTTGTTCAGGAAGGGCGTCACCGCCATCGCCGCCACCATGATCATCGCCAGCGCCCCCACCGGCGGCAGGCCCTGCGACATCTCCGACAGGAAGCCGGCGATCAGCTCGGTGCCGCCGGTGGTGCGCAGCGTCTCGCTGACCGGGATCAGGGAGCCCAGCAGCACCAGGATCGGCCATTCGATGGCCTCGTAGGCGTCGCGCAGGCTGACCACCTTCAGGGCCGTCATCGCCACCGCCGCCCCGAAGAAGGCGATGGCGACCGGCACCAGCCCGGTGGCGACCAGCGTGACGGTCAGCCCCAGCACCGCCACCGCCGCGGCGCGCTTCGGCGTGCGGCCGATGGCGAGGTTACGCTCGGCCAACGGCAGGCAGCCCAGCTCGGCCAGCGTGTCGGAGACGGCGGCCTGCCGGCATTGCAGCACCACCAGGTCGCCCGATTGCAGGCGGATGCGGCGCAGCCGCTGGCGGATCGGCCGGCCACGCCGGCTGAGCGCCACCAGATTGGCGCCGAACCGCTCGCGCAGGTTCACCTCCTCGATGCTGTGGCCGATCATGGCGGAGCGCTGCTCCACCACCGCCTCGACCACGGCGATGTCGTCCTCGTTCTCGACCCCCTCCTGGTCCTTGTCATGCATCATGCGCAGACCGGCGCGCTTGACCAGATCGCCCAGCGCCGTGGTGTCGCCCTCCAGCACCAGGATGTCGTCGGCGAACAGCACCCAATGGCCCGACGGGACATAGCGGCGGTAATTTTCGCGCACGATGGCGGCGACGGTCACCTCACCCTCGCCGAAGGTCTCCAGCTCCGCCACCGTGCGGCCGACGAACTGCGAGCCGGCGGGCAGCCGCGCCTCCGCCGTGTAGTCGTCGATGTTGAAGGCGGGTCCGGCCCCCGCCGCCCGCCCCTTCGGCAGCAGCCGGTAGCCGACCGTCAGGAAGGCGACGCCGACCACCGCGATCACCAGCCCCACGGGCGTGAAGTCGAACATGTGGAAGGGCTCGCCCGTCATCTCCGCCCGCACGCGCGACACGATGATGTTGGGCGAGGTGCCGACCAGCGTCATCAGCCCGCCCAGCAGCGAGCCGAAGGCCATCGGCATCAGCAGCAGCGACACCGGCGTGCCGCTCCGCCGCGCGACCTGCAAGGCGATGGGCATGAAGATGGCCAGCGCGCCGATGTTCTTGACGATGGCCGACAGCAGGGTCACCGCCCCGGCCAGGACGGCCACCTGGGTCCAGACGCCGGTCATCCGCGCGGTCAGCGGGCGCATCGCCGCCTCCACCACGCCGGAGCGGCCGACGGCGGCGCTGACCACCAGGGCCGATCCGACGATGATGACGATGTCGTCGGAAAAGCCCTGGAACGCCTCCTTCGCCGGCACGATTCCGGCGGCGACCGAGGCCAGCAGGGCGATCATCCCGACAAGGTCGTACCGCAGCCGGTCCCAGATCAGCAGCGCGATCACCGCGCCGATGATCCCAAACGATAACATCTGGTCGATGGTCATTGGGAAAGGCAGCGTCCTTATCCTGTGATCCGAAGCCGGGCCGGACAGGGGAACGCGGTTGTGCGTCCGGTCAGCGCGCCGAACCCGACGCCTTCCCGTCCCCACGGCCATCGCCCGACTTGCCGGCCCCTGTCCTGCCGGATGCCGCCGCCCCCTTGTCGGGGGACCGGGCATCCTGCACCAGCCGACCGCACTGTGGCTGTTCCTCACTGCCCGGGTCAAGGAAGGGCAGCACGCCGGCCAGCGGGGTCAGCAGCACGCCCAGCGCCACCGCCGCAGCCCCCCGCGCCGCCGACTCGGTGGGATCGACGCCGATGTCGGGGTTGCCCAGCGTGCCGCCGACCAGCACCGGGACATGGGTGGCGAAGACCTGCGGCGACTTCGAATCGCCGACGATGCGCAGGTCGAGCGCCTCGTTGCGCAGGCTGATCCGGCCCTTGCCGGTGACCAGCGTTTCCGGCGTGTCGAGCACCAGCGCCTCGACCTGGGCGACGCCGTTCTGCACCGCCATGTTGCCGACCAGGCAGTTGAAGGGCATCGGCTTCGACCCGGAAATGACCACGCCCAGTGTTTCCAGGATGTTGGTCTTCAGCCCCTTGACCGCGAGGCTGGTGACCCGTCCGCCGTCCACCGCGACGCCGATCTTGCCGTCGGAGCTGCCCAACAGGTCGGCCACCGTCTTGCCCGAACCGGCAAGCTGGATGCGCCCGGCCACCGTGCCGCCGATCTGGCCCGCCAGGGAGGTTTCGCTGAAGAAGGTGGACAGCTTCATCGCGCGGATGTCCAGGTTGGTGCGCATCGCCGGCACCTTGCGGCTGCCGTCCACCTGCACCGTGCCGACGATCCGCCCGCCGCCGATGCCCAGCGACAGCGGATCGAAATGCAAATCGCCGTTGGTCAGCCTGACCCGCATGTCCAGATCCTGCAACGGGGCGAAGGGCGCCTCCACCCGCTTGCCGCGCAGGCGGACGTCCATGTCGGTGTTGCGCAGCATCTCCACATTCACCGGGGTGGCGGGGATGACGCGGCCGTTGCCGCGGGTCGGGTAGTCGCCGCTGCCGCGCGGCGAGGCGCCGATCAGGCCGGCCAGATCCTGGGCCGCCAGCCGGTTGGAGGTGAGGTCGGCCTTCACCATCGGGCGTTCGCCGTTGGTGTCGACCGACAGGTCGCCGGCAAGGTCGCTCTCGCCGACCTTGCCGTTCATGCCGTGGAAGGCCCACAGGCCCCCTTCGCGCGACAGATGGCCGGAAATGGAATAGGGCCGGGTCTTCGGCGTCGGAATGCCGAGGATCGGGAAGATCTCCGCCAGATCGTCGCCGCTGAGCGCCACCGACAGGTCGACGCCCTCCAGCTTCACCGGCTCGGCCACCGACCCTTCGATGCGGCCCTTGGTCTTGCCGACGGCGGCGTCGATCTTCAGCGGATAGGGCTTGGGATCGTCGCGCAGAGTGAGCAGCGAGCCGCCCTCCACCGCCAGGGTGAAGGGCTTGCCGGCGAAGTTGCCCTTGCCGTTCAGTTGCACGGTGTCGCTGTCGTTGTCGCCGGTCGCGGTGTTGATGGTGTTGTCGATGTCGATGTCGCTGGTGGGGTCGCGGTAGCGCATCCTGCCGTCGGCGATCAGCAGCCGTCCGATCACCGGGATGTCGCCGCGCTTGTCGGGGGTCACGGCCTCCTTCGCCACCGCCTTCTCCGCGTTGGGCGGGCCGAAATTCCAGTTCGCGTCACCCTTGCCGTTCCTTTCCAGGATAAGCTTCGGCCCTTCGACCTTCAGCTCCGGCAGTTCCCAGTTGCCGCGCAGCAGCGGCCAGGGGCGCAGCGAGGCGTCCAGCGCCCTGATCTCCGCCATCGTCCTGTCCTGGGCCCAGTCGGCGTTGGCGATGCGCAACCCTTCCAGATGGATGCGGATCGGGTTGCCGAGATGCACGCGCAGGTCGCCGTCGATGGCGACCTCGCGGTTCAGCGCGGCCGAGGCGCGGCGGGCGACAAAGCCGCGGGCGTCGTTCCAGTCGAACAGCAGCAGCACCGCGCCGACCCCGACGACGATAAGACCGACGAGGCCCAGCAGGCCGTAGCCGATCCATTTGAACACCGATCCCGCACCCGCTTTCATCCCCCTGCCCTCCGCGCACCGTCCCTTCCCTGACAACGGACAAGGGGGCCGAACAGCGAAGGCCGGAGGCGGGGGGTACCGCAAGAGATCCGACGTTCCTGCCCGAAAGTTATATATTCCGTTGGCGCTTATATTGGATTTAACGCAAAATTCAGTATCGCAGCACCGTAATCGAACGATGCCCCACCCCCGCAGCCAGGGCCGCAGGACACGATGCGTTCTCTGACCAATTTCGCCCCGTCCACCTTCGAGGAACGCGGTGCCGCCGTGGCCTTCACCACGCCGGTGCTGGCGCAGACCCGCGTGCGCAAGGACAGCCGCGACCAGCTGGAGGTGCTGGTGCCCAACCTGTCGGAAGGGCGCGGCGTCTATGTGGTTCCGTGGAAGTCGCTGCCGCTGGCCTTCCCGATGACCGTGCATGACCGGATGCTGCACGATCTGATCGCCAAGGCCGACGGCTGCTCGCCCGACGACATCCGCAAGGCCGTGCTGGAGGCGGCGCGCTGCGGGCTGGCCGGCGGCGGCGCCGTGACGGCGGCGGAAGCGGCGCTGAGCGACGACGAGGACCAGCGGCTTCTCATCAACTACCAGCTGATCGTCGAGGCGCTGAAGGCGGTCGGCCTGGAATCGACGGAGATCCTGAAGGTCGGCCTGACCTCCGCCGCAGGGCAGAAGCTGACGCGCGACCTGATGATGAAGGCGGCGCAGCGTCTGGCTCTGGAACCGAAGGAACTCTATGGCCGCATCGCCGAGCTGGCGCTGATGATGGAGGCCATCGGGCTCGCCAGCTCGCCCAAGCTGGCGCGGCTGCGGCGGCTGATGCGCGATCTCCAGGGCTTCCGCGACAGCATGACCGACTGGGCGACCGACAACGTGTCGGAAGCGGCCCCCATCGGCGGCTTCTGCGCCGAGGTGGCGGAACATACGGTCAACCATGCCCGCAACGTCATCGGCCAGTTCGACCAGGCGATGGCGTCGTTCGAGGTGCTGCTGCGCCAGTGGGAGACCAAGCGCCCACAGATCCGCAAGGCGTCGAGCCGGCTGTCCTGGCTGCTCGACGGCTGGGAATATCTGATCCTGCTGTGGAACGACGCGCTGACCCAGGACCGCTATACCCAGGACATGGCCGTCCACGACATCTTCCGCGTCATCCCCCTGCTGCCGAAGGACGAAGGGCGCGCCGACCAGTCGACGCTGGCCGACAAGCTGACCACCAGCCACAAGCGGTCGGTGCGCGCTTATGTCGACTGGCGCAGCGGCCAGCTCGATGTCGATCTGGTCATGCGGATCGAGACGATCAAAGGGAGAGCGGCCTGATCATGGAGATGAAGGATCTGGTCGCGCTGGGCGACAAGCTTCTGGACATCGACGAGCCCAAGTTCCGCCAGATCGTCGATCTGCTGGAGCAGATGAACGACCATCCCGACATCCAGCGCACCATCGCCGTGATCCGCCCCCGCCTGGTCGAGCTGCGGCTGCACCGCCGGCCGACGCTGAAGCGGCTGTTCTGCGACCCGTTCGAAGACCTGTTCGAAGCGCTGGGCAAGGCCGACCCGGTGCCGCTGAGCGTGATCGAGCGGTCGCTGATGAACAGCCTGTGGCCGCTGGTCGAGGCCGAGGTCGGCAAGGAACACGTGCGCGCCTTCCGTCCGGCCCTGCAGGACGGGCCGGAGCGCAAGGCGCTGACCGAAGCCTTTTGGGGGGAATGCGCCGCGGCGGTGTCGAAGATCGCCGAGGGGGCGGTGTCCGGGCATTTCAGCGAAGCGCTCGACCTGCGGATGAACCCCAACCGGATACGGGCGCTCGCGGACATCGCCATCATCCTGTCCATCGCACCCGAGATCATGGAGCTGAAGGCGGCGCTGTCGCCCAAGCCGGTGCCGAAGCTCCATGGCGACCATATCGAGGCGATCCAGACCATCGGCCGCCGGCTGTCCCGCGCCAGACCGGAATCGCTGAAGATCTTCATCCTGCTCGCCGCCTCGCGCCTGACCGATCCGTCGGTGCTGCTGAGCGGGCTGTGGGACATGGATCTGGGCCAGAAGCCGGCCGACCGCGCCGCCCTGTTCATGCAGCTGAGCGGCACCGTCGTCGCCCAGATCGAGGACCGCTCGCGCCACTGGCAGGACACCCCGGCCAGCGACCGCATGGCGGTGGCCGATCTGGCGCTCGACCTCGTCGCCAGCCTGGACGCCACGCGGGCGGCGATGGAGCATAGCCGCAACAAGGAGTTCGACCAGCGGCTGAAGCAGGTGCGCAGCTCCGTCCACGCCATGGTGAAGTCCCAGGTGTTGCAGGACGCCGATGCCGGCATCGTCGCGGCCGTCGGCGCACTGGATAATTGCGCCATCGGCGCCAGCGAGGGACGCGCCCAGCTGGCCCAGGCCGAGAACCATGCTCGTGCGCTGCGCAAATGCGCGACCATCGCCGACACTTTGGGACTGCGCGGCGAGCTGCGGGAGATGACGCAGAAGACCACCGCCTCGCTGACGGAAAAGGCGCAGCAGGCGCTGGCCGGTCCCGCCGGCAGCACCCGCACCGGCTACACCGCCATCCGCATGATCGAACTGATTGCCGGACCGGCAGAAGCGAATAAGATCATGGACGACATCATGAGCGGCGGCCGGCGGTGAGTGTGTCGGCGCCTTGCGGTTCGGAGGAGTGGGTGATGGGATCGGGATACACCGGGTGGGAACTGCCGGCGGACGAGCGCGGGCGCCTGCTGGCCCTGCTTCCGCCCCGCTATGAAAGGCTGGTCGCCGACCATGTGACCCTGAGCTTCGGCGTCGGGCCGCAGGAGCCGCTGCCCGCCGCCACCGAGGCCGACGTGATCGGCTATGCCGACGACGGCGAGGGGGTTCAGGCGCTGGTCGTCGCCGTCGACGGCGCCAGCGACCGGCCGGACGGATCGACCTACCACATCACCTGGTCGCTGGCGGACGGGCGGCGCCCGGTGGAGTCCAACGACGTCATCCACGACTATGGCTGGCATCCGGTGGACCCGGTGACGGTCAGACTGGTGCCACGGTATTTCGCGCTGTAAGCCGGAGCCTCACCTGGCAGCCTACGGCACCTCTGCCACACCTTCGGCGGCGACGCCGCGCTTGAGGCGCTGTTCGCGATAGACGATGAACAGGCCGCTGCCGATGATCAGCGCCGCGCCCACCCCCATGCGCGCGGTGGGGGCCGTACCCCAGACGGCGAGGTCGAGGATCACCGCCCACAGGATCGACACATACTGGAACGGTACCACCACCGCGGCCGGGCTGAGTTGCAGCGAGCGGTTCATCATGGCGTGGCCGGCCAGCGCGGTGACGCCCAGCAGCCCCAGCAGGATGAAGCCGAGCCAGCCCGGCGCCTCCCAGCTCCAGGGCAGCGTCACTCCGCCGATCAGCAGGCCGCCGACCATCTGGTTGCCGACCAGCGTCAGGCTGGAGGCGGAGCGCAGGACGCGGGTGGAGATCACGCCGCTGGAGAAGATGAAGGCGCCGATCAGCGCCACCAGCGACGGCCACAGGTCGAAGCGGCCGGTCGGGTTCAGCACGATGACGACGCCGACGAAGCCGACCAGCACCGCCACCCAGCGGCGCCAGCCGACGCTTTCCCGCAGGATCAGCACCGACAGCGCGGTGACGATCAGGGGCGCCGACATGTAGATGGTCATCACGTCGGCCAGCGGCAGATAACCGACCGCCCAGTAGAAACAGGCGACATCCACCGTCATCAGAGCCACACGCAGGATGTGCAGCGGCAGCCGGTCGACGGCGAAGACCGCGGCGATGCCCTCGCGCCAGATCATCGGCGCCAGCACCGCCAGACCGAACAGGCTGCGCACGGCCAGCAGCATGGCGACCGGATGGTCGGCCACCAGCCATTTGCCGAGCGCGTCGTTCAGCGTGAAGAGCGTCATCCCGCCCAGCATCATCAGGATGCCACGGCGGGTGTCGGTCGCGGGGGCCGCGGTCATGGAGGGGTCCGGCAATGGTTGAGGGCGTGGGATCCGCGGGAACAGGCCGGAGACCTGCGCGGGCAGCGATATTGCTGGAATGGCGGACGAACGCAACCCCCGCCCGGCGGGCAGGAGCGATGCGAAAATTCCATCCGCCCGATTGAACCCGCCGGCAGGGCTGGGGCGGTCAGCGATAGGGCGCCTGTTGAACGGGCAGCCGGTTGGTCTCCTTCATCTCCCGCAGCGACAGGTTCGACCGGATGCTCGCCACGCCCGGCAGCTTCCGCAGCACCCTGTCGACGAACCCGCTGTAGTCGTCGAGATCGCGCGCGACGACCACCAGCAGGAAATCCGCCTCTCCGGTCGTGTTGTGGCAGCTCAGCACGGAGGGGCAGTCCTGGATGATCCGCTCGAACGCCGCGGTCACCTCCTCGCCATGCTGGGTGCAGACGATCTGCACGAAGGCCATGACGCCGAAGCCGAGCTTGCGGCGGTCGAGAACCGCCTGATAGCCCTTGATCACCCCGCTTTCCTCCAGACGCTTCTGACGCCGCCAGCAGGACGCCTCGCTGAGCGCCAGCTGTTCGGAGAGCCTGGCGTTGGACAGCCGGCCATCCTGTTGCAGCCGGTCGGCAATCGCGGCATCCATTTTATCCAGCGGGTCCATGCCGAAGAACTCCTTCACGAATAAGCCATCGAAAGAAAGAACCCTTCATATCTCCGGTTTTGCCGATCTTCAATTGAAAGCCAATTTCAGCGGGTCCGTCGTAGACTGCGGGAGCGTCCAGACGGAGTCCCCCCGATGAAAGCCGTGGTCTACGAGGCATTTTCCGCCCCGCCGCACATCATGACCGTGCCCGATCCGACGCCGGAGCCGCATGGCGTCGTCGTCAAGGTGATGGCGACCGGCGTCTGCCGCAGCGACTGGCACGGCTGGGTCGGCCATGACACCGACATCCAGCTTCCCCATGTTCCCGGCCATGAGCTGGCCGGCATCGTCGAGGCGGTCGGCAGGGACGTGACGAAATGGAAGGTCGGGGACCGGGTCACGGTCCCGTTCGTCGGCGGCTGCGGCGCCTGTCCCGAATGCCATTCCGGCAACCATCAGGTCTGCGACCGGCAGTTCCAGCCCGGCTTCACCCATTGGGGGTCGTTCGCCCAGTATGTCGGCCTGCATCAGGCTGACATCAATTTGGTGGGGCTGCCGGAGAGCATGGACTTCACCACGGCGGCGAGCCTCGGCTGCCGCTTCGTCACCTCGTTCCGCGCCGTCATCGACCAGGGCAAGGCCTCCGCCGGCCAGTGGGTGGCGGTTCACGGCTGCGGCGGCGTCGGCCTGTCGGCGATCATGATCGCCAATGCGGTGGGCGCCAATGTCGTCGCCATCGATATTTCCGAGGACAAGCTCGCCCTGGCCCGCGCGCTCGGCGCCGTCGCCACGGTGAACGCCTCAGAGGTCGCAGAGGTCGCCGAAGCGGTGATCGAGACCACCCGCGGCGGCGCCCATGTCTCGCTCGACGCGCTGGGCCATCCCACCACCTGCTTCAACTCGATCGGCAACCTGCGCAAGCGGGGCAAGCATGTGCAGGTCGGGCTGATGCTGGCCGAGAACAGCACGCCGGCCATTCCGATGAGCCGCGTCATCGCCAACGAGCTGGAAATCCTCGGCAGCCACGGCATGCAGGCTCACCGCTATGACGCGATGCTGGAGTTGATGCGGTCCGGCAAGCTGGCGCCGGAGAAGCTGATCGGCCGGACGATCACGCTGGAACAGTCCATCGACGCCCTGATGACCATGGACAGGTTCGAGGGCACCGGCGTCACCGTGGTGACGGAGTTCTGACGACAAAGCCGGAAAGCTCGCGCTTTCCGGCTTCCAAAACAGCGCTCAGATCACGCCCTTCTCGCGAAGGGCGGCGATGTCGGCCTCGCCCAGGCCGAGGGACTCGGCAAGCACCGTGTCGGTGTGCTGGCCCAGCGTCGGCGGGGCGGTGTCGTGGACCAGCGGGGTGCCGCTGTAGCGGATCGGGCTCGCCACCGTCGGCACGCTGCCCTGCGTCGGGTGCGGCAGATCCTGGTGGATGTTGCGGGCCTTGACCTGCGGATCTTCGAAGACCGCGGCCAGATCGTTGATCGGGCCGCAGGGTACGCCGACCTGCTCCAGCGCGCCCAGCCAGTCGTGGCTGTCGCGGGTGCGGATCAGCTCCTCCAGCAGGGCCACCAGTTCCTTGCGGTTGGCGACGCGGGCCGGGTTGGTGGCGTAGCGTTCGTCCTTCGCCAGCTCGGGACGGCCGGCGACCGTGCAGAACTTGGCGAACTGGCCGTCATTGCCGACCGCCAGGATGATGTAGCCGTCGCGGGTGGCGAAGGCCTGATAGGGCACGATGTTGGGATGGGCATTGCCGAGCCGCTGCGGCGCCTTGCCGCCGACCAGGCAGTTCATCGCCTGGTTGGCCAGCACCGCCACCTGCACGTCGAGCAGTGCCAGATCGACCTGCTGCCCCTCGCCGGTGCGGTCGCGGTGGGCCAGCGCGCCCATGATGCCGATGGTGGCGTAGAGGCCGGTGAAGATGTCGGTCACCGCAACGCCGACCTTGACCGGCCCGGCACCCGGCTCACCGTCGGGCTGGCCGGTGATGCTCATCAGCCCGCCCATGCCCTGGATCATGAAGTCGTAGCCGGCGCGGTTGCGGTACGGCCCGGTCTGGCCGAAGCCGGTGATCGAGCAATAGACCAGCCGCGGGTTGACCGCCTTCAGGCTGTCATAGTCGAGGCCGTATTTGACCAGCCCACCGACCTTGAAATTCTCGATGACGACATCGGCCTGGGCGGCGAGTTTGCGGACAAGCTCCTGCCCTTCCGGCCGCTCGAAGTCGATGGTGATCGACCGCTTGCCGCGGTTGGTCGACAGGAAATAGGCCGACTGGTCGCCGGCCCAGGGCGGGCCCCAGGCACGGGTATCGTCGCCGGCACCCGGCCGTTCCACCTTGATCACGTCGGCGCCGAGATCGGCCAGCGTCTGCGCCGACCACGGCCCGGCCAGCACGCGCGACAGCTCCAGCACCCGGATGTGCGACAAGGGTCCGGCCAAGGTGTCTTCCTCCTGTTGGTTTTTTATAGCCCTCTCCCGCCCCGGGAGAGGGAGGGACCCGCCGAAGGCGGGAGGGTGAGGGGTGGTCCAGACATGGATTCATATCCTCGGATCACCCCTCACCCTTCCCAAGCTTCGCTTGGGCCCCTTCCCTCTCCCGGGACGGGAGAGGGAGTCTCGTTACGCCGACACCAGTTCTTCCAGGGAACGCTCGATGATGTCCAGGCCTTCGTCGACCAGGGCATCGGAGGCGGTCAGCGGGACCAGGATGCGGATGACGTTGGCGTAGGTGCCGCAGGACAGCAGGATCAGGCCCTTTTCCGCCGCCTTGGCGACCAGCGCCTTGGTCAGGTCCGCGGCCGGCTCCTTGGTCTCGCGGTCGGTCACCAGCTCCATGGCGACCATGGCGCCCAGGTTGCGGACGTCGCCGATCACCGACAGGCTGTTGCGCTGGGCCATGGTGCGGAAGCGGCCGGCGATGCGCTCGCCCAGCTGCTCGCTGCGCTCGACCAGCTTCTCTTCCTCGATGACGTTGATGACGGCCAGCGCGGCGGTGGTCGCCAGCGGGCTGCCGGCATAGGTGCCGCCCAGGCCGCCGGGGATCGGGGCATCCATCAGCGCCGCCTTGCCGGTCAGCGCCGACAGCGGGAAGCCGCCGGCCAGGCTCTTCGCCATGGTGACGAGGTCCGGCTCGATCCCGGCATGCTCGAAGGCGAACATCTTGCCGGTGCGGGCGAAGCCGGTCTGGATCTCGTCGACGATCATGACGATGCCGTGCTTGTCGCAGACCGCACGCAGCGACTGGAGGAAGGACGGGCTGGCGATGTTGAAGCCGCCCTCGCCCTGCACCGGCTCGATGATGATCGCGGCGACGCGGGCCGGATCGACGTCGGACTTGAACAGATTGTCCAGCGCCTTCAGGCTCTCCGCCTCGCTGATGCCGCGATAGGCGTTGGGGAACGGCACGTGGAAGATCTCGGCCGGGAACGGACCGAAGCCGACCTTGTAGGGCACGACCTTGCCGGTCAGGCCCATGGTCAGCAGCGTGCGGCCGTGGAAGCCGCCGGAGAAGGCGACCACGCCCGGACGGCCGGTGGCGGCGCGGGCGACCTTGACGGCGTTCTCGACCGCCTCGGCGCCGGTGGTGAAGAAGGCGGTCTTCTTCGGCGTCGGGCCGGGGACCAGCGCGTTCAGCTTCTCCGCCAGCTCGACGAAGCTGTCATAGGGCGTGACCATCGCGCAGGTGTGGGTGAAACGCTCCAGCTGCGCCTTCACCGCCTCCATCACCTTCGGGTGGCGGTGGCCGGTGTTCAGCACGGCGATGCCGCCGGCGAAATCGATGAAGCGCTTGCCCTCGACATCCCACATCTCGGCATTCTCAGCGCGGTCGATGTAGAACGGCATGCCGGCGGAAATGCCACGGGAGACGGCGGCCTCGCGACGGGCGACGAAGGACTGGTTGGTGCTCATGGTCTGTGTTCCTTTGACGACGGTCAGGCGCCGAGGCCGACGCAGAGATATTTGACTTCCATGAAATCATCGAGGCCGTACTTGGAGCCTTCGCGGCCAATGCCGGACTCCTTGACGCCGCCGAAGGGAGCCACCTCGGTCGAGATGATGCCCTCGTTGATGCCGACGATGCCGTATTCCAGCTTTTCCGCCACGCGCCAGACGCGGCCGATGTCGCGGCTGTAGAAATAGGCGGCAAGCCCGAACTCGGTGTCGTTCGCCATGCGGATGGCGTCCTCTTCCGTCTCGAACTTGAACAGCGGGGCGACCGGTCCGAAGATCTCCTCGCGGGCGACGCGCATCTCGGTGGTGATGCCGGTCAGGATGGTCGGCTCGAAGAAGGTGCCGCCCAGCGCGTGGCGCTTGCCGCCGAGAGCGACGGTGGCGCCCTTCTCCAGCGCATCGCCCATCAGCTCTTCCACCTTGGCGATGGCGTCGGCGTTGATCAGCGGACCCTGGGTGACGCCGGCCTCGGTGCCGTCGCCGACCTTCAGCGCCTTGACGGCCTCGGCCAGCTTGGCGGCGAAGGCGTCATAGACGCCGGCCTGGACCAGGAGGCGGTTGGCGCAGACGCAGGTCTGGCCGGCATTGCGGTACTTCGACGCCATGGCGCCCTTGACCGCCTCGTCCAGGTCGGCGTCGTCGAAGACGATGAAGGGGGCGTTGCCGCCCAGCTCCAGCGACACCTTCTTGACCGTGCTGGCGGCCTGCCGCATCAGCAGCTTGCCGACCTCGGTCGAGCCGGTGAAGCTGACCTTGCGGACGATGGGGCTGTGGGTCAGCTCGTTGCCGATGGCGGCCGGCTCGCTGCCCATGACGATGTTGAAGACGCCGGCCGGGAAGCCGGCGCGCTCGGCCAGTTCGGCCAGCGCCAGCGCCGACAGCGGGGTGTCCTCGGCCGGCTTGACCACCACGGTGCAGCCGGCGGCCAGCGCCGGAGCGACCTTGCGGGTGATCATGGCGTTCGGGAAGTTCCACGGCGTGATCGCCGCGACGACGCCGATCGCCTCCTTCAGCACGACGATGCGCTTGTTGGCGGCGAAGCTCGGGATCACGTCGCCGTAGGCGCGCTTGCCCTCCTCCGCGAACCACTCGATGAAGGACGCGCCATAGACGACCTCGCCGCGCGATTCGGTCAGCGGCTTGCCCTGCTCGGCGGTCATCAGCTGGGCCAGATCCTCCTGCGCCGCGAGGATCAGCTCGTACCAGCGGCGCATGATGGCCGCGCGCTCCTTGGCGGTCTTGGCCTTCCACGCCGGCAGGGCGGCGTTAGCGGCGTCGATGGCCTCGCGCGTCTCGGAAGCGCCCATGTCGGACACTTCGGCGATGACGGCGCCGGTGGCGGGGTTGGTGACCGGGAAGCTCTTCCCGGAATCGGCCGCGCGCCACGCACCGTTCACGTAGCCCTTGGTTCGGAGAAGGCCCTGGTCGTTCAGCGACAGCATGTTCGATCCGCCCTGGATGAAGGATTTATGGAACCGGCCGGCCACGCCCGGCGAAAACTTCCTTGGTAATCAAGGATTTCCTGCGCGGGGGCCTGGACCTTGGACAGAAGCCTACCATGTTTAATAAATTAAACAACCCCTGTTTAGCTGTTCATATTCTAATGACGGGGTTGCGCGAATGGGCTATTGCCTAGAGTGGGTGAGGAGCAGGAGTCCGGTGATGGAATTCGATGTCGGCGCCAGGTTGAAGCAGATCCGCGAACAGCATGGGCTGTCGCAGCGGGCGCTCGCCCAGCGGGCCGGAGTGACCAACGGCACGATCTCTCTGATCGAGCAGAACCGCAGCAGCCCGTCCGTGTCGTCGCTGCGCAAGGTGCTTCAGGGCATCCCGATGACCTTGGCCGAATTCTTCTCCTCCGACGATCTGCCGCCACCCGAGCAGATCTTCTTCAAGGGCGGCGAGCTGATCGAACTGGCCGGCGAACTGAAGGGCACCGTCGGCCAGATTTCCTTCCGGCAGGTCGGCGACCTGCGCAGCCGCAACCTGCAAATCCTCCACGAACGCTACGCCCCCGGCGCCGACACCGGCCGCACCATGCTCCAGCACGAGGGGGAGGAAGGCGGCATCGTCATCAAGGGGCAGATCGAACTGACGGTTGGTGACCGCAAGCAGCTTCTCGGCCCCGGCGACGCCTATTTCTTCGATAGCCGCGTCAGCCACCGCTTCCGCAACATCGGCGAAGTGGAGTGCGAGGTGATCAGCGCCTGCACCCCGCCCTATCTGTAACGGCCGCTTCCACCGGATCGAATCACGCCGGATCAGATCAGCTTGACCACCGCGGTTGCGATGCCCAGCAGGCCGGCAATCGCGGTGAGCTGCCATGCCATCATCTTGCCGAACCAGATTTTCAGGTCCCGCTCCATGATCTGACCATCGCTGCGGATATCGTTGCGCAAGGTGGCGATGTCGGCCTTGGTCGCGATTTCCTGGCTCGTCGCTTCGGCGAAAGCCTCCGCCGCTGCGCGCGCCTGCTCCACCGAGAAGCCGCCGGCTTGCAGTTTCGTGGCAAAGCGCAACGTGTCGAACGGCACAGCGGACATCGCGATCCCTCATCACAACAACCACCGAAAAGATAGGGCAGAGCGGCCGGACTTTCCACCACGGCGATGCCGCAGCCGCTCTACAGGCCCCCTACTCCGCCTTCCCTTTCAGCCGCTCGTTGCGCCGGCGCAGGATTTCCAGCGTCGACAGCATGCAGACCGAAATCACCGTCAGCACCACCGCCACCGCGGTGATGGTGGGGCTGATGTTCTCGCGGATGCCGCTGAACATCTCACGCGGCAGCGTGCGCTGCTCGGGACCTGCGAGGAACAACACCGTCACCACCTCGTCGAAGCTGGTGGCGAAGGCGAACAGGGCACCCGACGCCAGACCTGGCAGGATCAGCGGCAGGATCACCTTGCGGAAGGTCAGCAGCGGCGGCGCGCCCAGCGAGGCGGCGGCCTTCGCCAGCGTCATGTCGAAGCTTTGCAGGGTCGCCGACACGGTGATGACGACGAAGGGGGTCGCCAGCGCGGTGTGGACCAGGATCAGGCCGAGATAGTTGCCGGTCAGACCCAGCGGCGCGAAGAAGAAATAGACGCCCACCGCGGTGATGACGACCGGCACCACCATCGGCGACAGCACGATGGCCAGCACCAGCGGCTTCCACTTGCTCTTCCATTGGGCCAGCCCCAGCGAGGCCAGCGTGCCCAGCGCCATCGACAGCATGGACGACGCCACGCCGATGATGACGCTGTTCTTCAGCGCGTTCATCCAGCGCGCGGATCCGAGGAAATCCTCGTACCAGCGCAGCGACAGGCCGGGCAGCGGATAGGTCAGGTAGGTGCTGGAGCTGAAGGAGAGCGGAACGATCGCCAGGATCGGCGCCATCAGGAAGATGAACACCAGCGTCGAGGCGACGATTGTCGCCATCCAGGCGAAGCGCTGGCTGGCTGTCTGGGGGGAATGGTTCGCGCTCAATTCTTCAGACCTCCCGTCGTCTGGCGGCCGAGCGCCAGCTTGCCGTAGACCAGCGCCAGCACCAGCGTGGAGAGCAGCAGAACCGCACCCAGCGCCGAGGCGAGGCCCCAGTTGACCGTTTCCGTGGTGTAGAAGGCGATGAAGGACGAAATCATCTGGTCGGCGGCCCCGCCGACGAGCGCCGGCGTGATGTAGTAGCCGATGGCCAGGATGAAGACGAGCAGGCAGCCGGCGCCGATGCCCGGAATGGTCTGCGGCAGGTAGATGCGCAGGAAGGCGGTGGCCGGCGGCGCGCCCAGAGAGGCGGCGGCCCGCATGTAGGCCGGCGAGATGCCGCGCATGACGCTGTAGAGCGGCAGGATCATGAAGGGCAGCAGCACATGGGTCATCGCCATGTAGACGCCGAAGCGGTTGTAGATCAGCCGCATCGGCTCGTCGATCACGCCAAGCCATTGCAGCGAGCCGTTGACGATGCCCTCGCTCTGCAAAATCACGATCCAGGCGCAGGTGCGCACCAGAAGCGAGGTCCAGAAGGGCAGCAGCACGAAGATCATCAGCAGGTTCGACCGGCCGGTCGGCAGGTTCGCCAGCAGATAGGCGACCGGGAATCCCAGGATCAGGCAGAGCGCGGTGACGCCGAAGCCGATGGTGAAGGTGCGGATGAAGACGTCGCGGTAGATCGCCTGATCCGGCGGGGCGGCCACGATGGCGCCGTCGGCGTTGCGGGTCAGGTCGACGGCGGCCAGCAGGTAATAGCTGGTGACCGGGCCGCTGGCGCTCTTGATCGCCGTCCAGCTCTCGCGCTCGCCCCAGGCGGGCGAGAGGCCGATCAGCGTCTCCTTCGCGGTGCCGGGAGCGGGCTGCTCCTTCAGCTTGCGCGCGGTGGAGAGCAGCGTCGTGCGGTATCCGTTGACGATGTAGTTCAGCCGCTTGGCCGCGACAGCCAGCGTTCCGGCTTCGCGCGCGGTGCGCATGTCGGCGGCGAGTGCGGCGAAGGCGGCCTCGTCGGGCAGGCCCTGGCCGTTCCAATGTTCCAGCGCCGAGACGGTCTGCGGCATCACCTGCGGCACCTCCCAGTCGTCGGCCGACTTCCAGATCATACCGGCGAGCGGCACGACGAAGGTGAACAGCAGGAAGGCCAGCAGCGGCAGCACCAGACCCAGCGCACGGAACTGCCGGGTCCGCTCGGCCCGTTTCAATCGACGCTTCAACGGCACGTCGGCGCCGGCAACGAATGCGGCTGTCATCGGCATTGTCCTGTTGGAAAGACGCAGGTGCATAAAGCCCCAAAAACCGGGACCATCCCCTCTCCCCCCCGCTTACGCGCAAACAAAGTTTGCGCTGCCGCGACAGGCGGACCATAGGTCCGCCGAAAGCGGGGAGAGGGTTAGGGTGAGGGGGACGCATGGCGTCCGGTCACCGAAGGGCGGAAAGTGATCCGCAAAAACTTAAGTTGGGAAATACATCGCGGCCCGATGTGTGCTGCTGTGCATTCCCCTCACCCCGCCCCTCTCCCCCCAGGGGGGAGAGGGTGTAGAGCGCAGTTACGAAAAGCTAACGCTTACTTGGCCGCCCACTTGTTGAAGCGCTCGGTCAGGCGGTCGATGTTCTCCAGCCAGAAGTCGGTGTTGATCTCCACCGCGCTCTTCATGTTGTCCGGCGCGGTCGGCAGGTCGGCCAGGACCGCCTTCTGCAGCAGCGCCGGGGCCTTCTTGTTCGAGGTGCCGTAGGCGATGCCTTCGGACAGCTTGGCCTGGTTCTCCGGCTTGCCGACGAAGCTCAGGAACTTGTAGGCGGCATCGACGTTCGGGCTGCCCTTCAGGATGACCCAGCTGTCGACGGTGTAGAGCGCGCCGTTCCACACCATGCCGAAGTTCTTCTTTTCCTTCTTGTTGGCGGCGTCGATGCGGCCGTTGTAGACCGAGGTCATCGCCACTTCGCCCGACGCCAGCAGCTGCGGCGGCTGGGCGCCGGCCTTCCACCAGACGATGTCGCTCTTGATGGTGTCGAGCTTCTTGAAGGCGCGGTCGATGCCGGCCTCGGTGCCCAGAACCTTGTAGACGTCGGCAGGCGCCACGCCGTCGGCCATCAGTGCGATTTCCAACGTGGTCTTGGCGCCCTGACGCAGGCCGCGCTTGCCCGGATACTTCTTGGTGTCGAAGAAATCGGCCCAGCTCTTCGGCGCGTCCTTCAGCTTGTCCTTGTCGTAGCCCAGGACGAAGTCATAGACGATGGCGCCGACGCCGCAGGCGTTGACCGTCGACGGCAGATAGGCATCCTCGCCGCCGATCTTGGAGAAGTTCATCTTCTCGTACAGGCCCTCGTCGCAGCCGAGCGCCAGCTCCTCGCTCTCGACCTGGACCACGTCCCAGGTCGAGGCGCCGCCCTGGACCTTGGCGCGCAGGACGCCGACGCCGCCGTCCCAGGACTCGTCGTTCATCGCCGTGCCGGTGGCCTTGAACGGCTCGAAATACACCTTCTTCTGGACGTCCTGATAGGCGCCGCCCCACGACACGACGGTGAGGTCGCGGGCGCTGGCCGCCGATGACAGGGCCGTGAGGGCGGTGAAGGTCGCAGCGAAACCGAGAGCCACCTTAATCTTCGACATGATCCCCGTCCTTATTCGTCGTGGTTGTTGTTGCTGAAGGCACCCTGGTCCTGAGAACCACGTCCTCAGACCGGATCGAGCGCCCGGCAGTCCTCCGGGCGGAAAGCGATGTAGACGTCCTGGCCGGGCGCCAGGCCGGCATAGGAGCCGGCCGGCAGCTTGACCATGAATTCCGGGTTGGCCGGGGTGCTCAGCACCGCCAGCGTGTGATCGCCGAGATAGATCAGGTCGGTCAGCGTCGCCGGCAGCCGGTTCATCGTGCTGTCGCCGCTGTCGCCGGTCTCGATCGCCACGCGCTCCGGACGGAGCGACAGCGAGGTGCGGTTGCCGGTGCCGCCGATGTTCACCGCCTGCGCCACCACCGAACCGCCGGCATCCAGCGCGACCCGCGCCCAGCCCTGTTCGATATTTTCAACAACGCCGCTCAGAACATTGTTCTCGCCGATGAAGTTGGCAACGAAGCTGTTCACCGGCCGCTCGTACAGCGCATCCGGCCGGTCGATCTGCTGGACGATGCCGTCGTTGAAGACCGCGATGCGGTCGGACATCGTCAGCGCCTCCCCCTGGTCGTGGGTGACGTAGACGACGGTCAGGCCCATCGTCTCGTGCAGGCGCTTGATCTCCAGCTGCATATGCTCGCGCAGCCGCTTGTCCAAGGCACCCAGCGGCTCGTCCATCAGCACCAGTGCGGGATTGAAGACCAGGGCGCGGGCGAGCGCCACGCGCTGCTGCTGGCCGCCCGACAGCTGGCCGGGACGGCGGCCGGCGAGGTTGCCGAGCTTGATCATGTCGAGCGCGGCCCGGACCCGATCCTTGGTTTCCGCCTTGGAAACGCCGCGGACCGACAGCGGGAAGGCGACGTTTTCCTCGATGGTCAGGTGGGGGAACAGGGCGTAGTTCTGGAAGACCATGCCGATGTCGCGCTTGTGCGGCGGCACGTTCTTGATCGGGCGGTCGCCGATGAAGATGTCGCCCTGGGTCGGCACCTCGAACCCGGCCAGCATCATCAGCGTGGTGGTCTTGCCCGACCCCGACGGCCCCAGCAGCGTCAGGAATTCGCCCTTGCGGATGTCGAGATCGAGGCTTTTCACCACGAGATGCTCGCCATCGTAGGTCTTCTGCACCCCGGTGAAGCGCACCAGGGTATCTGTCGTCGCGATCATCCCGCCGTCCATCCGTCCGCTCCCGTCACAGGCGACCTGAGGGCCGGGTACGCCACCCCAACCCGGTCCGTCTTTCTGGCCCTGACGGTAACACGCGTTTAAGAAAATAGACAAGAGGAATGGCTATGTCTTGATCAATTCAACAGTTTGCCGATTTTTTGTGCAAATGCGAAGGCGATGCCCACACTTAGACCGTCAGTGTGCTCCATCCGCGTGCGATTGAGAAGACCGATGATCGAGATAGCGGACATACGGCGGCATGAAAATCAGTGTTTGCCATGAAAGCCGGGGCGAATCGCCGCAGGCGACCCGCCCCATTGCGGCTCAGCGTTCCAGACTTATTTCTGCTGGGCCGCCTGGCTGTAGACGAAGCTGTCGAAGCCGTTCTCGGCGACGCGGAACCACAGGCGCTCCTGCTCCAGGAACGGCTTCCAGCCGTCATAGACCTTCTTGAAGCGGGGATTGCTGGCGGCCAGCTTGTCGTAGAATTCGAACGCCGCCTTCTCGCAGGCCTGCATCATGTCGCGCGGGAAGGGACGCAGCACGGCGCCGGCGCCGACCAGACGCTTCAGCGCGGAGGCATTCAGCGTGTCGTACTTGGCGATCATCCAGCTGTTGGCCTCCCAGCAGGCCTGCTCCAGGATGGTCTGGTAGGATTTCGGGAGGGATTCCCAAGCCTGCATGTTGAACATCAGCGGGATCTGGGCCGAACCCTCCCACCAGCCGGGGTAGTAATAGTATTTGGCGACCTTGTGGAAGCCGAGCTTCTCGTCGTCATAGGGACCGACGAACTCCGCCGCGTCGATGGTGCCGCGTTCCAGCGCCGGATAGATGTCGCCGCCGCCGAGCTGCTGGGGCACGAGACCGAAGGGCGTCAGGATCTGGCCGACCAGACCGCCGATGCGCATCTTCAGACCCTTCAGGTCGTCCAGGCTCTTGATCTCCTTGCGGAACCAGCCGCCCATCTGGGCGCCGGTGTTGCCGGCGGGGATGTGGTGGATGTTGTAGTCCTTGAACACCTCCCGCATCAGCTCCAGCCCGCCGCCATGCATCATCCAGG
Organism: Azospirillum palustre; assembly: GCF_002573965.1. Classification (NCBI taxonomy): domain Bacteria; kingdom Pseudomonadati; phylum Pseudomonadota; class Alphaproteobacteria; order Rhodospirillales; family Azospirillaceae; genus Azospirillum; species Azospirillum palustre. The sequence continues at coordinate 198,222 of NZ_PDKW01000042.1, forward strand.
CGATGTGCTGGCGGGTGTTCAGGCCGAAGGGCATGGCGGTGTCGAAGCAGAAGGTCGGATCCTTGCCGACATAGAAATAGGCCGCCGACTGGCCGCACTCGACCGTGCCGTTCTGCACCGCGTCCAGCACCTGCAACGCCGGGACGATCTCGCCGGCCGCGAAGGTGCGGATCTGGAACTTGCCGTCGGTGGCGTCGGACACGCGCTTGGCGATGAATTCGGCCGCGCCATAGATGGTGTCGAGGCTCTTGGGATAGCTCGACGCCATGCGCCACTTGATCTCGGGCTGGGAGGATTGCGCGATGGCCGGAGCCGCGACGGTCCCGGCGGCGGCAAGGCCGACGCCGGCGCTGGTGAGAAACGCACGCCGTTTCATGATGAGGACTCTTCCCGATCTTATGGTTCGTTGGGCCGACATGATAGCGCAACCAACCCTCCGGGGAATCCCCCATTGACGGGGCGACGGCGCTGAGAGGAAGATTCTTGCGGCGGAAACGAAAAATCCAGCCTCATCGGGCTGGATTTTCGGCGACGCAGCATTATTTGTTGTTTCTATCGCCTTTCAGGCGTTTCCTCCCTAAACTCGGGCCGCGGCTGTATAGCTAGCGGCCTTTTCCTTTTTACGCAATATGCTGAAAGTCAGCTTTGCGAACTTTTTTGATCGCCATGCGCTCGAAACGGGTCCGGAGCGCGACCGGACACGCCCGCAGATTGCACAGTAAAGTCATGGTTCCGCTTGACCCTTTATAAAGGGCTGGGATGATAGAGCGTCTTCACAGACCGTTCCTTATCCGGCCTGGGCCGAGATCGCCCGAAAGGATCATGCCACGATGACGGCCATCGGACAGCCGAGCGGCAGCACTGCCGGAGAGCGCAGCAGGCCGGCCCGCAAGCCGGGCCGGGCCATAGGGTTGCGGGCGACCGTTGCGGTCACCGTCGCCGTCCTGCTGCTCGGCTCGACGCTGGTGAAGGGGCTGGTGGTCGGCAACGGTGCGGCGGATGCGCTGGCGAAGGAGGTCGGCAACTCGATGACCGGGCTGGCGCAATCGCTGGCGCGGCAGCTCGATTCGACCATGTGGGCGCGCGCCAACCAGATCGCCGCGCTGTCGCGCATCGACGCGCTGAAGGACCCGGCGGTGGCGCAGTCGACCATCGACGAGTTGAAGCGCCGCGACCCGACCATCGCCTGGATCGGCATGACCAATGTGAACGGGCGGGTGGTCGCCGCGTCCAACGGGCTGCTGATGGGGGCCGACATCTCCAGCCGTCCGGTCCATCAGGAAGGCATGAAGGGCCTGTTCGTCGGCGACGTGCACGAGGCGGTGGCGCTGCGCGGCAAGGTGCCCTACCTGGAAGGCGAAACGCCAAAATTCGTCGATGTGTCCGCCCCGCTGCAAAAAGCGGACGGCAGCACGGTGGGCGTGCTGGCGACCCATTACAGCTGGGAATGGGCGCACGCCCTGATCCGGCAGCTGGTCGAGCCGCTCGCCGACCACAAGGGACTGACGCTCTACATCCTGTCGGCTGACGGCACCGTGCTGATCGGCCCCGATCCGGCCGTCGGGAAACCCCTCCCGGTGGCGACGCTGACCTCAAGGCAGCGCGACGGCTGGCGCAGCGAGGTCTGGCCCGACGGCATCACCTACGTGACCGGCGTCGCCCATGGCAAGGGGCTGCACGATTACGCCGGGCTGGGCTGGACCGTCGTCGCCAGCCAGCCGGCCGACATCGTCAATGCCGAGACCAACCGCCTGCGGACGATGATCGTCGGGGTGGGCGCGCTGCTGGCCCTGCTGTTCAGCGGACTCGGCTGGATCGCCGCCGGCCGCATCGCCCGTCCGCTGGGCGCCATCGCCGATGCCGCCGAGCAGATCGGCAAGGGCGAGCGCGGCGTCGCCATCCCCGACGTCGGCGGTGCGGCGGAGATCCGCCGGCTTTCCGCATCGCTGCGCGAGATGATCGACAGCCTGACCAACAAGGACGCCGCGCTGATGCGGCTGGAGGACATCGCCTATGAGGACCGGCTGACGGCGCTGCCGAACCGGCGCTATTTCGAGCAGTATGTCGAGGCCTCCACCGGCACGGGCGGCGGCTCGGCGACGGTGATGTACATCGATCTCGACGGCTTCAAGCCGGTGAACGACCGGCTGGGCCACGATGCCGGCGATGTCGTGCTGCGCCAGATCGGCGGCCGGCTGGCCAGCATCTTCCGCGACGACGACGTGGTCGCCCGGCTGGGCGGCGACGAGTTCGCCGCCGTGCTTCCCCGCCGCGCCGGCCGCCCGGCCCCGGACACCGCGGAGCTGGCCGCCCGGATCATCGCCGCCGTCAACGAACCGGTGTCGTTCAACGGCGAGCGGATCAGGGTCGGCTGCTCCATCGGCATCGCCTCCTGGCCGGAGGACGACCGCGACATGGCGACGGTGATGCGCCACGCCGACGCCGCGCTCTACAAGGCGAAACGCGACGGGCGCAACCGCGCGGTGCGCTGGATCAGGTCGGTAATGGGGGCGGAGGGTTAGCGGGCGTTCAGCGACCCTCCAGCCCCCGCACCATCCCGTTCATGAAGCCCAGCTTCTCGATCACTGCCGGCGACAGGATGAAGGGGTAGAGGTCGGGCTGGCCCATGCTGCGGTTCAGGCTGTTCACCGCATAGGTCAGCGGCAGCCACGGCTCGATCAGATCCTCGATCCGCCGGGCCTTGTGCGGATTGAAGTCGACCTCCGCCTCCAGTTCGGCACCTTCGGTGATGCGCGGCCGGATCTTCAGGCCGAAGGCGCGGGCGGTCTCCAGCGTGTCGACGATGTGCAGGTAGTGCGCCCAGGTCTCGGCGAAATCCTCCCACGGGTGGGCGGTGGCATAGGTGCTGACGAAGTTGGCCTGCCAGTCGGCCGGCGCGCCGTTGGCGTAATGGCGTTTCAGCGCCTCGCCGTAATCCTCCCGCTCGTCGCCGAACAGGGAGCGGAACCGCTCCAGCAGGGCCGGGTCGTCGCGCACCAGGCGGTCCCATATGTAATGGCCGATCTCGTGCCGGAAATGGCCGAGCAGCGTACGGTAGGGCTCGCCCATGTCGGTGCGGCGCTTCTCGCGCTCGGCGTCGTCGGCCTCGGCGACATTGATGGTGATCAGGCCGTTGGCATGGCCGGTCAGCACCGGCGTCACCGTGCCGTCGGGGGCCACGGTGTCGGTCAGGAAATCGAAGGCCAGCCCCTCCTCCGGATTCTCGATCCGGGTCTGCAAGGGCAGCTTCAGGTTGGTCAGGGTGTAGAACAGGTGATGCTTGGCCAGTTCCAGCTTGCGCCAGCGCGTTAGATTGTCGGTGTCGGACAGGTCGGGAATGATGTGGTTGTGCCGGCAGGCGGCGCAGTGGGTATCGGCCGAATCGGCCGGCAGCATCCAGTTGCAGGCGTCCAGTTCGGCATTCGCGCAGAATTTATAGAGCGGTTCGCTGGTGGCGAGCGCGCTCCACACCCCGTCATGGTCGGTGGGATCGATGGCCGAAAGGGTTCCGGCATCCGGCAGATAGCCGAGCCGGTAGCCGCAGCGCTCGCACAGCGTGTTCTCGAAATAGAGAGGCTGGTGGCAGTTCTGGCATTCGTAGAGTTTCATGGCGGGTGGTCCGGGGTCCGGGAGGCCCCCTCTCCCTTGCAAGGAGAGGGGGAAACAAGGCGATGGGTCAGGTGGATGTCTTCGCGGAGGCGTCGCCCGTCGCCGGTGCGGGCTCCTTCTTCTTGCCAGCCTTGGCGGTCTCCGCCGGGGTTTCCGCCAGCTTCGCCGTCTCGGCGGTTTCCTCGCCGAAGGACAGGGTCGGGCTTTCGGCGACGTTGCGCAGCGCGCGGGCGGCGCGGCGGAGCGCGAAGGAGGTCTTGCCGTCCGGTTCCAGCGCCAGCAGCAGCAGCGAGCGGCCGGTCACCATATAGCCCTCGCCGGTGTTGACGCGCGGCACCTCGTCCGGGTCGGGCAGGTTGGTGTCGAGCAGGCAACGCCAGACGCTGCCGCCGGTCACTTCCGGCAGGGTGAACTCCACCACGTCATGGTGGGAGTTGATGACCAGCAGCAGGGTGGCGTCCATCGCCGGGCGCTTGATGCCGCTGGCCTGGGCGCGGCCGTCCAGCAGCATGCCGAGGCAGCGGGCGTTGCCGTCGTGCCAATGGCCCTCCTCCATCTCGTCCCCGGCCGGGGTCAGCCAGGTGACGTCCTTCACGTCGAACTCGGCGTTGTACTCGCCCGACAGGAAACGGCCGCGGCGCAGCATGGGGAAGGACTGGCGGATGGCGATGACGCGGCGGACGAACTCGATCAGCGACTGGCCGTCCTCGTCGATATCGTCCCAGTTCAGCCAGGCCGTCTCGTTGTCCTGGCAGTAGGCGTTGTTGTTGCCGTGCTGGGTGTTGCCCAGTTCGTCGCCGGCCAGCAGCATCGGCGAACCCTGCGACAGCAGCAGCGTCGCCAGCAGGTTGCGCTTCTGCCGTTCGCGGAGCGACCTGATCTCCGGATCGTCGGTCGGCCCTTCCGCCCCGTGGTTCCAGGACAGATTGTGGGAATGGCCGTCGTTGTTGCCCTCGCCGTTCGCCTCGTTGTGCTTGTCGTTGTAGGAAACGAGGTCGTTCAGCGTGTAGCCGTCATGGGCGGTGATGAAGTTCACGCTGGCCCACGGCTTGCGGCCGCGCTTGTTGAAGACGTCGCCCGAACCGCAGAGCCGCGGCGCCACCTCCGGCAGCTTGCCCTCGTCGCCCTTCCAGAAGGCGCGGACGGTGTCGCGGAACTTGTCGTTCCACTCCGCCCAGCCCGGCGGGAAGTTGCCGACCTGATAGCCGCCGGGGCCGCAGTCCCACGGCTCGGCGATCAGCTTGACGCTGTTGAGGACCGGGTCCTGCAGGCAGCTGTCGAGGAAGCCGCCGCCCTCGTCGAAGCCATAGGGCTCGCGGCCCAGGATGGTGGCGAGGTCGAAACGGAAACCGTCGACATGCATCTCCGTCGCCCAGTAACGGAGCGAATCGGTCACCATCTGCAACACGCGCGGGTGGCTGAGATTGACGGTGTTCCCGGTCCCCGTCTCGTTGATGTAGTAGCGCTTCTGGTCCGGCAGCAGGCGGTAGTAGGAGGCGTTGTCGATGCCCTTGAAGGACAGAGTCGGCCCGCGCTCGTTGCCCTCGGCCGTGTGGTTGTAGACGACGTCGAGGATCACCTCCAGCCCGGCATTGTGGAGATGGGCGACCATCTCCTTGAATTCCTTGATCGTGTTGCCCGATGCGGCATAGCGCGGCTCCGGCGCGAAGAAGCCGATGGAGTTGTAGCCCCAATAGTTCGCCAGCCCCTTGTCGACCAGATGCTGGTCCTGGACGAAGGCGTGGACCGGCAGCAGCTCGACCGAGGTGACGCCGAGCGACTTGATGTAGTCGACCACCTCCTTCACCGCCATGCCGCCATAGGTGCCGCGCAGGCTGTCGGGCACCGCCGGATGCAGCTTGGTGAAGCCCTTCACATGGGTTTCATAGAAGATGGTGCGGTCCCAGGCGGTGCCAGGCTTGTGGTCGCGGCCCCAGGTGAAGGCGGGGTCGATGACCTTGCACTTGGGCATGAAGGGCGCGCTGTCGCGCTCGTCGAAGGTCAGGTCGTCGCCCGACTCCATGACATAGCCGAAATGGGCCGGGTTCCAGCGGATTTCGCCGACCAGCTCCTTGGCATAGGGATCCAGCAGCAGCTTGTTCGCGTTGAAGCGGTGGCCGTTCTCCGGCTCGTAGGGGCCGTGCACGCGATAGCCATAGAGCAGGCCGGGACGGGCGTCGGGCAGATAGCCGTGCCAGATTTCGTTGGTGAATTCGGGAAGCTCGATGCGCTCAAGCTCCTCCTCGCCGCTTTCATCGAACAGACACAGTTCGACCTTGGTGGCGTTTGCGGAAAACAAGGCGAAGTTGACACCGAGCCCGTCCCATGTAGCCCCCAGGGGAAAGGGCAATCCTTCACCGAGCCGCGTTGCCTGTTTCAGGATGTTTGCCATGGTCGCCCGTTTCTCCGCCTGGATCGAAAGTCATTGTCCGGTCCTCCTGGACAGTGAGGAGCACGAACCGAGCCTTCAACCCGGCCGATGGGCGCTTGTTCCTCCCGCTTCAGTCATCTCTTCGGGATAGAACGGATTCCGTGCCCGGCGGCAGGGTGCGGTGCAGCAAGGCCGCCAGATCGCGAAGGCCGCGGTCGCGCGGATCGCTGCTCCGCCAGACCAGACCTATGACGCGGCCGGGCGGCCGCCCCCCTGCGGATGTCCCGTCGAAGGGGCGGTAATCGACCAGCCCGCCGACTGTGGCGGTCCGTCCCTCATCCCCCCTGGTCGCCAGCAACGGCATCAGCGTGCAGCCCGCCCCGGCCGCCACCATGTGACGCAGGGTTTCCAGCCCGGTCGCATGCACGCCGCCGCCCCGCGCGCTGAGGCCGCAGGCGGCCAGCGCCTGATCGCGCAGGCAATGCCCCTCCTCCAGCAGCAGCAGCTCCGCCGGATCGAGATCGCCCAGCGACAGGTGGGGGGCGCCGCACAGGCGATGACCGGCAGGGTGGGCGAGCAGGAAGGGTTCGAAGAACAGCGCTTCGGCGGTCAGCCCGTCGGCCTCCACCGGCAGGGCCAGCAGAACGGCGTCGAGCCGGCCGTCGCGCAGTTCGTCCAGCAGGCTGTCGGTGCGTCCCTCCGACAGGATCAGGGTCAACTCAGGCCATGCGCTGCGCAGCTGCGGCAGGATGTGCGGGAACAGGTAGGGGCCGAGCGTTTGGATCGCCGCCAGCCGCAGCCGTCCGCTCAGCGCCCCGTCCGACCCGTTGGCCAGCGCCAGCAGGCGCCGCGCCTCCTCCAGAACGATGCGGGCCTGCGCCACGATGGCCTCGCCGCGCGGGGTCAGCAGCACCTTGCGGCTGGTCCGCTCGAACAGGGAGAGGCCGAGCAGTTCCTCCAGCTTGCGGATCTGGGCGCTCAGCGACGGCTGGCTGACGGCGCAGCGTTCGGCGGCGCGGCCGAAATGGCGCAGTTCGGCGACGGCGACGACATATTCCAGGTCACGCAGGGACAGGCCGGAGAGAGTGCCGGAGACATTCATAGACAGCGCCTATTGGTGCATTTTCTTCTATGTCTTGGATATATCGTTCAAGACGCCGGATAACCAGGGGCGAGACAATGATGCCGCTTCAGGCGACACCGCCCCAACGAGGATGACCCGGATGAGCACCCTGACCACCAGCTTCGGCCAGCCCGTTCCCGACAACCAGAATTCGCTGAGCGCCGGGCCGCGCGGTCCGCTGCTGCTCCAGGATTTCCACCTGATCGAGAAGCTGGCCCACTTCAACCGCGAACGCATTCCGGAGCGGGTGGTGCATGCCAAGGGCGCCGGCGCCTATGGCACCTTCCGCGTCACCCGCGACGTGACGGCGTGGACCAAGGCCGCCTTCCTGTCGGGCGTGGGCAAGGAGACGGAGGTCTTCCTGCGCTTCTCCACCGTCGGCGGCGAGAAGGGCTCCGCCGACGCCGCCCGTGACCCGCGCGGCTTCGCCGTGAAGTTCTATACGGAAGAGGGCAATTACGATCTGGTCGGCAACAACACGCCGGTCTTCTTCCTGCGCGATCCGCTGAAGTTCCCGGACTTCATCCACACCCAAAAGCGCAACCCGGCCACCAACCTGAAGGACCCCACCGCGATGTGGGACTTCTTCTCGCTGTCGCCGGAGACGATGCACCAGCTGACCATCCTGTTCAGCGACCGCGGCACCCCGCGCGGCTATCGCCACATGGACGGCTTCGGCAGCCATACCTTCTCGTGGATCAACGCGGCCAACGAGCGCTTTTGGGTCAAGTACCACTTCAAGACCCGCCAGGGCATCCAGAACCTGACCGCCGAACAGGCGGAAACCATGAGCGGCATCGACCCCGATCACGCCACCCGCGACCTGTACGCCGCCATCGAGGACGGTGACTTCCCGGCCTGGACCGTCTCGGTGCAGATCATGCCGGAGGTCGAGGCCGACGGCTACCGCATCAACCCGTTCGACCTGACCAAGGTGTGGCCGCATGCCGATTACCCGCTGGTCGAGATCGGCGAGCTGGTGCTGAACCGCAATCCGGAGAATTTCTTCGCCGAGACCGAGCAGTCGGCCTTCAGCCCGGCCAGCGTGGTTCCCGGCATCTCCTTCAGCCCCGACAAGATGCTGCAGGGCCGGCTGTTCGCCTATGCCGACGCCCACCGCTACCGGCTGGGCGGCAACTACGCCACCATCCCGGTGAACAAGCCGCAGGGCTGCCCGGTGCACAATTACCAGCGCGACGGCGCCATGCGCACCGACGGCAACGGCGGCGGCCGGCCGAACTACGAACCGAACAGCTTCGGCGGCCCGACCCAGACCGGCGTGGCGAGCGAGCCGCCGCTGCGCATCAGCGGCGATGCCGCCCACTACGACCACCGCGAAGGCAACGACGACTACACCCAGGCGGGTGCCCTGTTCCGCCTGATCGGCGCAGAGGCGCAGGGCCGTCTGATGGACAACATCGCCGGCAGCCTGCGCAACGCCCCGCTGACCATCCAGCAGCGCCAGCTGAACCATTTCCTGGCCGCCGACCCGGCCTATGGCGAGGGCGTGGCGAAGCGGCTGGGCCTGACCGTGGCGCAGGCCGCGGAATGAGGTGAACGCTCCGGCCCTTCCGCGCCATTGCGAAGGGCCGGGTTCGAGATGCCGCGCCTGCCCCTGCGGGCGCCGGCATGGTTGCCGGCATCCAGCCGCGCAGTTCCCCGAGTAACTTGCGGTCCTCTTCCCGGAATGGAAAGAGGACCGCTTTTATTCCGACGGCCCGCCGACCGGCTGTCCGCTATGCCGCCCGGACGCTGTCGAGGAAGCCCTTGACCTCGGCCGCCAGGACCTCCGCCTGATGCGACAGTTCCTGGGCCGCACCGAGGACCTGCGCCGCCGCCGCCCCGGTTTCGTTGGCAGCCTCGCGCACACTGACGATGTGCGAGGACACCTCCTGAGTTCCGACGGCCGCCTGCTGGACATTGCGCGAGATTTCCTGCGTGGCGGTGCCCTGTTCTTCGACCGCCGCCGCGATCGCCGCGGCGATCTCACTGATCTCGCCGATCACTCCGCCGATCCCCTTGATGGCGTCGACGGCACCGTCCGAATCCTGCTGCATCTGGGAAATCTGCTGCCTGATCTCCTCCGTCGCCCGTGCGGTCTGGGTGGCGAGCGCCTTGACTTCGGAAGCCACCACGGCGAAGCCCTTCCCGGCTTCACCGGCCCTTGCCGCCTCGATGGTCGCGTTCAAGGCCAGGAGATTGGTCTGGCTCGCGATATCCTGGATCAGATCCACGACCTGCCCGATCCGCTTCGCGCTGTCGGCCAGCTTGCGCACGGCCTCGTCGGTCTGCCTCGCATCGGTCACGGCATTGCCCGCCACGCTTTGCGACTGCGACGCCTGGCTGCCGATCTCGGTGATGGAGGCGGCAAGCTCCTCGGTCGCCGCCGCCACCGTCTGGACATTGGCGGACGTCTGCTCCGAGGCCGCGGCCACCGCGGCGGATTGCCGGTTCGTCTGCTCCGCGGTGGACGACATCGACCCTGCGGACGCCTCCATTTCCGTCGCAGCCGAGGATACGGCCCCGACCAGACGGCCGACCCTTTCTTCGAAACGGTCGGCAAGGTCGAGCATCGCCGCCCGCCGGTCCTCCTGCGCCCGCTGCTTCAGAACCTCCTGCTCGGCCCGCAGCGCCTCGGTCTCGATCATGCCGTGGCGGAAAACCTCGAGCGCGTCCGCCATGGCGCCGATCTCGTCGCGGCGCCCGATCCCGGAAACGCGGATATCGGTGTTCCCCCTGGCGAGGTCGCCCATCGACTCGGTCATCCCCTGAATGGGACGTGCGATGCCCCGGTTCACCAGCCAGGCAACACCGAGCGCCACCGCGAGCACCGCCAATCCGATCAGGATCGCCGAGGTTCGCGCCTCCGCAATTTCCGTGTCGAACGCGCTCCGGTCCATCGCGATGGTGTAGAAGCCGATGGCGGTTCCGCGATAGTCGCGGACGGGAGCGAGCCGGACGGCGTAATTGGCGCCGCCGAGCTGGTAGGTTTGCACCTCCGATTCCCGGATCAGCGCGTCCTTCATCCGATCCTGGCCGAGGGCGAGCGCCTCGCGGAAGGTCGAGGCGAAGGTTTCGAAGCCTCCGTCCTTCACGGTATGGAACGCGACCTCGGCACCGGTCTCCTTGTGGAACGCCTCGAAGAACGGCTTGCCGAAGGAGAGGCCGACCTCGAAGGAGCCGATCTGGGCACCCTGGCTGACCATCGGCACGACGCCGCGGATGCCAAGGCCTTCCACACCGTTCTCCAGCCCGAAGACCGGCTTGTGGCTCTTGTTCACCTCGACCACGGTGAAGCGGAACGAGGACAGGTCATCGCCGAATTTCTCCGGTCGATGAACCCGCAGGAACGATACCGATGCCGGCGTGTGGAACTGCATCTGGGTGATGCCGTGCTGTTCTTTGAGATCCTTGAACCCCTGCACGAGCATGCCCGCAAGACGGTTGCGGTCCTGGGCGGCGAACGCAGCCTGGATTTCCCCGTTCCCCGCCAGCGCCTGGGCAAGGGTCAGGGCACGCCGGGCCTCGCTCGCGACATTCGCATCCAGGAATTCCTGCAGCGTCTTCAGTTGGTTGTCGGCGGCATGTTCGACGAGCAGGTGGCTGAGCCACAAATTGCTGAGCGTGGTCGCACCGACCGCCAGCACGACGCTTCCCGCCAGAGCAACCGCCAGACGGGCACCGATCTTCATTCCGCGGAACATGGTCGCTCTCCTGGCTGTACCGCAGGATCGGATAGAGCTGCCCTGGCCTTCGCCCGGCCATACCGTCTCTGCATACTATAAAATTAGCTACGGTCGGAAATGATGAAGAAAACGCTAACTGTATTTGCGGAGCAACCACATCTTCCCAGGAACATTCCGTCTTGCTCTGGCGACACCTTGATCGAGTAAAGCATTAGTGAAGAATCATGTGCATAGATATTCGGCACCTGAGCCCAAAGCAGCGCCACAAGCCATGTCCAATTCCCAGGTTTCTCCAGCAGACGACCCGACGTCTTGCCTCTCCCGGCACAGCCAAATGCCCTGCCCTCCCCCACCCAAACGGTGTGGCCCCCGCTTGGGGGCAGACAAAGCGGCGGTCGGCGTCCTAAAGTCCGCCTTCGGTGCGACAGCTTCGATGACGGAATGGGACGGGACCGCGACACCGACAGACCCAATGGGGAGCAATCCAGCGGGGAACGATCCACCAGCGCCTTGACCGGCAAGGGGCTGGATACCCTGCTGGCGGCGGCGGAGACGCTGCCCCATGCGCCGGAGGATGCGTGGCGGCTCGACCTGCTGCGGGTGGCGCTGCGCATCGCCCGCTCCACCGAGGACATCGCCGACCTGGAACGCGCCAACCTCGCCTTCAAGGCGCTGCCGCGCCGGCTGCGCACCCCGCTGGTCGACCGCGCCGCCATGCTGGCCCGGCGCGAGGCGGAGCGTGCCCAGATGACCGAGGAGCCGGAGGACGCGCCGAAGCCGGGCGGGTTGTTGGGCGGGCTCTTCGGGCGCGGCGGCGGCCGGCCGAGCCGGAAGACCGCCAAGGAACGGTTGATGCGCGAACTCGCCACCCGCCGCGATCCCAACGATGACCGGGAGAGCTGAGAGCCGCGAAAGCCGGTCGCCGCAAAATCCCGGCAACGGAAATCCCGCCATAGGCCGCCCCGGACGGCAGATGCCCGGACGGCCGCTTGCGCGTCCGAAGGACTATACAGCCCCCTCCCCCTCCGCGCTCTCCGGCCGCGTCGAAGGTCACAGCTGGGACGGTTTACGGCGGGCCGGGAATGTGCAAATGTCCGTACCTCCAAATCGGGCTTATCCAAAAGATTGAACTGAACGATGACCGGGGGTTCCGTGCGTCGCCTGAAGCCGTTGCTGACCTGCGCCGCCTTGACCGCCCTGCTGAGCGCCTGCGCCAGCGGGAGCGGTTCACATCGCGTTGCCTCTCCGGAGGAGGTCGATGCCCATGTCGCGGAGGCATCCAAGCGGTTCGACATGCCGGAGCTGTGGATCCGCGAGGTGATTCGCCAGGAGAGCGGCGGGCGTACCACCGTCAACGGCAAACCCATCGTCAGCAAGGCCGGCGCCATGGGCCTGATGCAGGTGATGCCCGCGACCTATGACGAGATGCGGCGCAAGCACAATCTGGGGTCCGACCCGTTCGATCCGCATGACAACATCATCGCCGGCACCGCCTACCTGCGCGAGATGTACAATCTGTTCGGCGCGCCGGGCTTCCTCGGCGCCTACAATTGCGGTCCCGGCTGCTACGGCGACTATCTGGCCGGCAAGCGCAGCCTGCCCGGCGAGACCAGGCGCTATATCGCGTCGGTCGGGCCGCGGCTGAACCGCACCCCGGCCCCCAACGGCGCCGACATCGTGCTGGTCAGCGCACCGCCATCCACCTCGTCCGATTCGCCGCCGGATTACGGCTCGCCCTACGCCCGGCCGTCCTCCTCCTATTCGGCGCCCGTCAATCCCGCGCCGTCCTACACGCCGCCCGCCGGCAGCCGGCCGGCAGCCAGCCGTCCGCCGATTGCGGTGGCGGCCCTGCCCTCCCCCGCTCCGGCCCCGGCCGTGCGCGTGGTGGCGCCCGATACCTCCCCCCCCGATGCTCCGGCGCCGCGGCCGGTGGCGACGATGGCAGGTGCGGCGACCGCCGGCGGCGGGGTGTGGACGGTGCAGCTCGGCGCCTTCCGCTCGCCCGACGACAGCCAGCGCGTGATCGACCGCGCCCGCAGCTCGGTGCCGGTGCTGTCGCGCTCGCAAAGGATCGTGCAGGCGGTGGATACCCAGACCGGGCCGCTCTACCGCGCCCGCCTGTCAGGCCTGTCGCAGCAGGACGCGGCCAACGCGTGCAGCGGGCTGGTCAACCAGGGCATGGCCTGCTTCGTGGTGGCGCCGGGGGCCTGATTGGAAGCCAATGCCCTCTCCCGCCCCGGGAGAGGGAAATATATAGCGGTCAGCCTTCGCTGACGCGGCGGCAGCGGCGCTTGATCAGGGCCAGCGCCTCTTCCGCGCGGTCGCCGCTCAGGTCGAACGACCGTTCGTCCAGCAGCACGCCGTCGGAGTTGTAGGCGCGCAGCTGCAAGCCGTCCGGCCCCTCGCTCACCGTCACGTCGAGGACGCCGTCGCCGGTCTCGTTGCCGGCGATGTCGAGGAAGTCGTTGACCTCGTCGAAATTGGCATCCACGTCGTCCGGCCACACGCCTTCGGCGGTGAAGTCCAGCAGGTCGTTCAGCCCGCCGACCGGCTCGCAGCGCTTGACCCGCGGGTCGGCGGCGGCGACCGCCTCGGTGAAGGCGGCCATCGACTGGCGGATGCGCTCCTGCTCGATGGGGTCGATCTCCATCTCCTGGCCTTCGCCGGCGAAGCCGAGGTTGAGCGGGTCGGGCATCGCCTCGCCATCCTGCTCGGCATCCTCCTCGATCACCAGGCCGACGACGCCGACGAGGCGGATGCCGGCGTCGTCGGGAGATGCCACCAGATCCTGTTCGCGCACGAAGGCCTCCGCCGCCTCCGTCGAGTCGATCAGGCGGCGCAGCAGGGTGCGGCGGTCGGCGGCCTCAAGGTAGGACAGCGGTTCCGGATCCAGCCACAGCGGCAGCAGGCGCATGTCGGACGCCTTCTCCAGCAGCCCGGCCGAATCCAGCGCGCGTTCGATGGTGTCGACCGACGGCGGCTCGTCCAGCCGGCCATCGATCTCCAGCGCCACCCAGAACAGGGTCGACAGGGTCGGGTCGCCCTGCTCGTCGGTGCTCTGCGCCGTTTCCGAGAAGGCCTCGACCTCGTCCATGAAGTCGTAGCTCTCCTCCTCGCGCAGCTTGCCCACCGCGGCCTCGATCACGCCTTGGCGGTTGCCGTCCAGCACCTCGTCCAGCAGGGCGCCGAAGCGCTCGTCGTTGTTGCGCCACAGCCGGACCAGCCGGTCGGCCGGCGTCCCGCTGAACTGGCCGCCCTTGCCGTTGACTCCGTCCTTTTTCGCCATGATGCGCCCGTTCCTTTCTGAATTCGCTCGTCCGGTCGGCGAGACCATAGGAGCGCCGCGCCGTCCTGTCGACCGCGATATGGTGACGGAATACCGGGCGGATACCCTGGGGGATGCCCCGGGGGACGGCGACGACGCCAGCGACGATTGGCCCCTTCCCCGCCGACGGGAAAGGGGTAGGATTCAGGCACTCTCCTTTCGGGTGATCCGCCATGGCCGAACGTCCGGTTTTTCCCAAAGAGTTCCTGTGGGGCGCCTCCACCTCCGCCTATCAGATCGAGGGCGGAGCCGAGGCCGACGGGCGGGCGCCCAGCATCTGGGACAGTTTCTGCAAGCTGAAGGGCCGGGTCGACAACGGCGACAGCGGCGACATTGCCTGCGACCACTATCACCGGATGCCTCAGGACGTCGATCTGATGGCGGAGCTGGGCTTGCAGGCCTACCGCTTCTCCGTCTCCTGGCCGCGGGTGCTGCCGCGCGGGCGTGGGGCGCCGAACGGCAAGGGGCTGGAGTTCTACGACCGGCTGATCGACCGGCTGCTGGACAAGGGGATCGAGCCCTGGCTCTGCCTCTATCACTGGGATCTGCCGCAGGCCTTGCAGGACCTGGGCGGCTGGGCCACCCGCGACAGCATCGGCTGGTTCGAGGATTATGCCGCCCTCTGCGCCCGGCGTTACGGCGACCGGGTGAAGCGCTGGGCCACCTTCAACGAGTTCTCGGTCTTCACCCTGTTCGGCTGGGCCTTCGGCTGGGGGGCGCCCAGCATCGCCGACCGCGCCACCCACCTGAAGGTGATCCACCACGTCAACCTCGCCCATGGCGCCGGGGTCGATGTGCTGCGCGCCCTGGTGCCGGATGCCTCCATCGGCGCGGTGCACAGCGTCCAGCCGATGCGGCCGGAGACCGACCGGCAGGAGGATGTCGAGGCGGCAGCCCTGTTCGACGAGCATTGGAACCGCGCCTTCCCCGACGCGCAGTTGCTGGCCCATTACCCGCGCCGCATCGCCGAGGTGATCGAGCCCTATGTCCAGCCCGGCGACATGGCGCGCATCGCCCGGCCGGTGGACTGGTTCGGGCTGAACCATTATGCGCCGGTCTATGGGCGCCGGGACGACAGCCTGATCTGGGGCTTCGGCTTCGGCTCGCCGCCGCCGGGGATGAAGCGGACGGCCATCGACTGGCCCTTTGACCCCGGCTGTTTCCGCGACACGCTGCTCGACCTGACCCGGCGCTACCGCCTGCCAGTCTATGTGACGGAGAACGGATACGGTACCAAGGCGGCGGAGACGCCGGACGCCGACGGCCGGGTGGTCGATACGGAGCGGCTGGCCTATCTCCAGGCCTACATCGCGGAGATGGCGGAGGCGAAGCGGCTGGGCGCCGACGTGCAGGGATATTTCGTCTGGTCGCTGCTGGACAATTTCGAATGGGGCGGCGGCTACGGCACGCGGTTCGGCATCGTCCGGGTCGATTTCGAAACCCAGGCGCGGATCCCGAAGGAGTCCGCGCGCTGGTATTCGGACCTGATCCGGGGGGCGTGAGGAAAAAGCCCTCTCCCGGGACGGGAGAGGGAGATCTCACGTCCCCCGCTTTACTTCAGAAATGGCAGGTTCAGCCCCTGCTCCTTGGCGCAATCGATGGCGATGTCATAGCCGGCGTCGGCGTGGCGCATCACGCCGGTGGCCGGGTCGTTCCACAGCACGCGCTCCAGCCGCTTGGCCGCCGCGTCGCTGCCGTCGCAGACGATGACCATGCCCGAATGCTGCGAGAAGCCCATGCCGACGCCGCCGCCATGGTGCAGGCTGACCCAGGTCGCCCCGCTGGCGGTGTTCAGCAGCGCGTTCAGCAGCGGCCAGTCCGACACGGCGTCGGTGCCGTCCTTCATCGCCTCGGTCTCGCGGTTCGGGCTGGCGACCGAGCCGCTGTCGAGATGGTCGCGGCCGATGACGATGGGCGCCTTCAGCTCGCCCGACTTCACCATCTCGTTGAAGGCGAGGCCCAGCCGGTGGCGCTGCCCGAGCCCGACCCAGCAGATGCGCGCCGGCAGGCCCTGGAACTGGATGCGCTTGGCCGCCATGTCGAGCCAGTTGTGCAGGTGCGGATCGTCGGGGATCAGCTCCTTCACCTTGGCGTCGGTCTTGCGGATGTCCTCCGGGTCGCCCGACAGGGCCGCCCAGCGGAAGGGACCGATGCCGCGGCAGAACAGCGGACGGATATAGGCGGGGACGAAGCCGGGGAAGTCGAAGGCATTCTCCAGCCCCTCCTCCTTCGCCATCTGGCGGATGTTGTTGCCGTAATCGACGGTCGGGATGCCCATGGCGTGGAAGGCCAGCATGGCTTCCACCTGCACCCGCATCGACTGGCGCGCGGCGGCGGCGACGGCGGCGGGCTGGCTTTCGCGGGCGCTCTCCCACTCCTCCAGCGTCCAGCCCTGCGGCAGATAGCCGTTCACCGGATCGTGGGCGGAGGTCTGGTCGGTGACGATGTGCGGCCGGGCCTTGATGTCGGTGCCGGCGCGGCGCGCCAGTTCGGGGAAGACGTCGGCGGCGTTGCCGAGCAGGCCGACCGAGATCGCCTCGCCCTTGGCGCAGGCCTCGTTGATCCAGGCCAGCGCCTCGTCCAGGTCGGCGGTGTGGCGGTCGAGATAGCCGGTGCGGATGCGCATCTCGATGCTGCTGGGGCGGCATTCGACCGCCAGCATGCAGGCGCCGGCCATCGTCGCGGCCAACGGCTGCGCCCCGCCCATGCCGCCCAGGCCGCCGGTCAGGATCCACTTGCCCTTCAGGTCGCCGTTGTAATGCTGGCGCCCGGCCTCGACGAAGGTCTCGTAGGTGCCCTGCACGATGCCCTGGCTGCCGATGTAGATCCAGCTGCCGGCGGTCATCTGGCCGTACATCGCCAGACCCTTGCGGTCCAGCTCGTTGAAATGCTCCCAGGTCGCCCAGCGCGGCACGAGGTTGGAGTTGGCGATCAGCACGCGCGGCGCGTCGGCATGGGTGCGGAAGACGCCGACCGGCTTGCCGGACTGGACCAGCAGGGTCTCGTCGTCGTTCAGCGTCTTCAGCGCCGAGACGATGCGGTCGAAGCTTTCCCAGTCGCGGGCGGCGCGGCCGATGCCGCCATAGACGACCAGCTCCTGCGGCCGTTCGGCGACGTCGGGGTCGAGGTTGTTCATCAGCATGCGCATCGGCGCCTCGGCGAGCCAGCTCTTGCAGCTCAGTTCGGGGCCGTGCGGGGCACGGATGACGCGCTGGTTGTCGAGGCGGGATGACATCTGGTGATGGCTCCTGGTGGGAGGGATGTGCTTGTTCGGGGATCGGTTCTTGCTAATGGGGCGGCAATTGGAAGCGCGCGCCCAGCCGGTAGCGGCTGCCGGGATGGACCAGCATCGCCACCGTCACCACCCGCCCGCCGACCCAGGTGCGGCGGGTGACGCGCAGGCAGGGCTCGGTGACGGGGATGTCGAGCAGGCGGGCGATCTCCGGCGTCGGCGACACCGCTTCGATGACATGCTCGACCTGCGGCGAGGACTCCAGCCGGATCAGGTACTCGCCCGGCGTCTGGCGGGTGAAGTCCTGGTCGAGATAGTCGGGCGCCACCGCCGGGTTGACCCAGCGTTCCTCCAACTGGACCGGCACGTCGCTTTCGCTGTGGACGACGATGGAATGGAACAGCCGCGCCCCGACCGGCAGGTTGAAGCGGCGGGCCAGCCCTGCATCGGCGGCAACCGCGAGCAATCGCTCCACCCGGCAGGCATGGACGTTGCCGCGCTCGGCGATCTCGTCGGCGATGCTGCGCAGTTCCACCACGTCGGTGCTGGGCGGCCGTTCGGCGACAAAGGTGCCGAGCCCCTGCACGCGGGTCAGCAGCCCCTCGTCGGTCAGGTCGCGCAATGCGCGGTGGACCGTCATGCGGCTGACCGAGAATTCCTCCAGCAACTTGTGCTCGGACGGGATCTGGAAGCCTTCCGGCCAGTCGCCGGAGCTGATGCGGCGGCGGATCGCCTCCTTGATCTGGGCGTAGCGCGGCTGGGCGGTGGAGATGGTGTCGCTCATGCGGCCCCCGCTTCGACGCGCGGCTTGCGGACCACCCCGCCATTGACCACCGCCATGCAGGGGTTGAGGCCGATGGCGTAGGCCAGTTCCGCCGGATGCTCGATGCGCCAGACCGCCAGATCGGCGCGTTTGCCCGGTGCGATCACGCCGCGGTCGTCCAGCCCCAGGGCGTTGGCCGCATGGCGGGTGATGCCGGCCAGCGCCTCCGCCGGGGTCAGGCGGAAGAAGGTGCAGCCCATCGACAGCATCAGCAGCAGCGAGGTCACCGGCGAGGTGCCGGGGTTGTTGTCGGTGGACAGCGCCATCGGCACGCCATGGCGGCGCAGCAGCTCGATGGGTGGCAGCTTGGTCTCGCGGAGAGCGTAGAAGGCGCCGGGCAGCAGAACCGCCACCGTGCCGGCCTTGGCCATGGCGGCGACTCCCTCCTCGTCCAGATGCTCGATGTGGTCGGCCGACAGCCCGCCGAACTCCGCCACCAGCCGGGCGCCGCCGAGATTGCTGAGTTGCTCGGCATGCAGCTTCACCGGCAGGCCGAGCCGCTTCGCCGTCTCGAACACCCGGCGGGTCTGGGCGACGGAGAAGCCGATCCCCTCGCAGAAGGCGTCCACCGCATCGGCCAGCCCGGCTTCGGCGATGGCCGGCAGCGTTTCGGCGCAGATGCGGTCGATGTAGCCGTCCGGGTCGTTCTTGAACTCCGGCGGCAGGGCATGGGCGCCGAGATATGTCGTCCGCACCTCCACCGGGCGGACCTGGGCCAGCCGGCGGGCGACGCACAGCATGCGCGTCTCGGTTTCGGTGTCGAGCCCGTAGCCGGACTTCACCTCCACCGTCGTCACGCCTTCGGCCAGCAGGCTGTCGAGCCGCGGCAGGCTGGCGGCCAGAAGCTGGTCCTCGCTGGCGGCACGGGTGGCGGTGACGGTGGACAGGATGCCGCCGCCGGCCCGCGCGATCTCCTCATAAGTGGCACCGTTCAGCCGCATCTCGAACTCGCGGGCGCGGTTGCCGCCATAGACGAGGTGGGTGTGGCAGTCGATCAGGCCGGGAGTCATCCAGCCGCCCTGCCCCGAATGCACCTCGGTCGCCAGCGCGTCCGGCGCATCGGTCAGCTCGGCACGGCGGCCGACGAAGGCGATGCGGCCGTCCTTGATGCCCACCGCCGCATCGGCGATGGCGCCGTAGCCGTCATCGCCGTTCATCGTGGCAACGGACAGGTCGATCCACAGGGAATCCCACGGCGCGCTGGTCGGCATCGGTTCGGCTCCTTCCTACAAGTTCGTGCAGCAACCCTCTTGGCATCAGATTGCCTATACTTGTATAGTGTTGTCTATAATAGCGAGGGCGCCCTCATGAGCAACCTGTTTTTTGCCTCGGCGCTGCTGCCGGACGGCTGGGCGGAGGATGTGCTGGTCACGGTCGACGAGCGTGGCCGGATCGTCTCGGCGACTTCCGGCGCCGCCTGCCCGGCCGATGCGGAGCGCTTTGCCGGGGCGGCGGTCGCCGGCATCGCCAATTTGCATTCCCACGCCCACCAGCGCGCCATCGCCGGCATGGGGGAGTCCTCCGGCGAGGGATCCGACAGCTTCTGGAGCTGGCGCGATGTGATGTACCGGGCGCTCGACCGCATGCAGCCGGAGGATTTCGAGGCGGTCGCCGCCCAGCTCTATGTCGAGACGCTGAAGGCCGGCTTCACCGCCATCGCCGAATTCCATTACCTGCACCACGACCGCGACGGCAGCGCCTATGCCGACCCGGCGGAGATGAGCCACCGCGCCATCGCCGCCGCGCGCACCGCCGGTCTGCCGATTGCGCTGCTGCCGGTGCTCTACAACGCGTCGGGCTTCGGCGGCACACCGCCGACCGCCGGGCAGCGCCGCTTCATCCATGACGGGGCGAGGTTCGACCGGCTGACCACGGCGCTGCGCCGCAGCTACGGCGAATCATCCGACGTGCAACTCGGCATCGCTCCGCATTCGCTGCGCGCGGTGCCGGACGGGTTGCTGACCGAGACCGTCGCCGCCAACCCGCAAGGCCCGATCCACATCCACATCGCCGAGCAGCGCCGGGAGGTCGAGGACTGCGTCGCCTACCGCAGCCGCCGGCCGGTGGAGCATCTGCTCGACACCCAGCCGGTCGATGGCCGCTGGTGCCTGATCCACGCCACCCACATGACCGACGCCGAGGTGGCGGGCGTTGCCGCCAGCGGCGCCATCGCCGGGCTGTGCCTGACCACCGAAGCCAATCTCGGCGACGGCTTCTTCGCCGCCCAATCCTACATGGCGCAGGGCGGACGCTGGGGCATCGGGTCGGACAGCCACATCTCCGTCAGCCCGGTGGAGGAGCTGCGCTGGCTGGAGTACGGCACGCGGCTGACCAGCGAACGGCGCACCGTGCTGGCCGGCGGCCCCCGCCGCTCCACCGCCCGCCGGCTGGTGGAGGACGCCCAGGCCGGCGGCGCGCAGGCTACCGGCTTCGAGGCCGGGCGCATCGCCGCCGGTCTCCGCGCCGACATCGTCGTGCTCGACACCGACCACCCGCTGCTGGCGGCGCGCAAGGGCGACGCGCTGCTGGACGGCTGGATCTTCGCCGGAAACACTCCCCTCGTCCGGGACGTGGTGATTGCCGGACGCGCCGTCGTCCGCGACCGCCGCCACCCGCGCGAGGAGGAGATCGCCGACCGCTTCAAAAAGACACTTGGGAGACTTCTGGGATGAGCGAGACCATCACTCTGGTTCCGGGCGCGCTGTCGCTCGACACGCTGCGCAGCATCTACCGCGACCGTCCGGCCCTGACGCTCGACCCGGCGGCCTATCCGCGGATGGAGCGCTCGCGCGCGCTGATCGATAAGATCGCCGGCGGTGACGAGGCGGTCTACGGCGTCAACACCGGCTTCGGCAAGCTGGCCCACACCCACATCGCGGCAAGCGATCTGGAAAAGCTCCAGCGCAACCTGATCCTGTCGCACGCCACCGGCGTCGGCGCCCCGCTGGCCGATGGCGTGGTGCGGCTGATCCTGGTCATCAAGGCGGTCAGCCTCGCCGTCGGCGCCTCGGGCGTCCGGCCGGCGCTGGTCGATGCGCTGCTGAAGCTCTATGAGGCCGACGTGCTGCCGGTGGTGCCAGGCAAGGGCTCCGTCGGCGCGTCGGGCGATCTGGCGCCGCTGGCCCATCTGTGCGGCGTGCTGCTCGGCATCGGCCATGTCCGGGTGCAGGGCGTGACCCTGCCGGCGGAAGAGGGTCTGCGCATCGCCGGCTTGCCCGTCTTCGACCTGAAGGCCAAGGAAGGCTTGGCGCTGATCAACGGCACCCAGGTCTCGACCGGTCTGGCGCTCGCCGGCCTGTTCGAGATCGAGCGCACCTTCAAGGCGGCGCTGGTCGCCGGTTCCCTGTCGGTCGAGGCGGTGATGGGCAGCCATCGTCCCTTCGACGCCCGCATCAGTGCGCTGCGCGGCCAGCCCGGCCAGATCGCCGTCGCCGCCGCCTTCCGCGAGGTGCTGGCCGGCAGCGAGCTGAACGCCAGCCACCAGGGCCCCGACTGCCACCGGGTGCAGGATCCCTACAGCCTGCGATGCCAGCCGCAGGTGATGGGCGCCGTGCTCGACCAGATGCGGCAGGCGGCGCGCACGCTGGTGATCGAAGCGAATGGCGTCACCGACAACCCGCTGGTGCTGGTCGATACCGGCGAGGTGCTGTCCGGCGGCAACTTCCATGCGGAGCCGGTGGCGATGGCCGCCGACCAGCTCGCCATCGCCGCGTCGGAGATCGGCGCGCTGGCCGAACGCCGCATCGCCATGCTGATCGACACCACCATCAGCGGCCTGCCGCCCTTCCTGGTCGCCGAGCCGGGACTGAACTCCGGCTTCATGATCGCCCATGTCACCGCCGCCGCGCTCGCGTCGGAGAACAAGACGCTCGCCCACCCTGCCAGCGTCGACAGCCTGCCGACCTCCGCCAACCAGGAGGACCATGTCAGCATGGCGACCTTCGCGGCGCGCCGGCTGGGCGACATCGCCGGCAACGTCGCCGACATCGTCGGTATAGAGCTTTTGGCCGCGATTCAGGGGCTGGAGTTCCATCGCCCGCTGAAGACCACCGAGCGGCTGGAGCAGGCCATCGCCACCATCCGCGCCCAGGTGCCGCGCTATGAGGTCGACCGCTACTTCGCCCCGGATCTGGCCGCCATCGGTGCCCTGGTGCGCGACGGGTCGCTCGACCATCTGATGCCGGTATCCCTGGAGACCGCACAATGAGCGACAGCATCTTCGATCTGGTGCAAGGCGACGGGCCGCTGGTCATCAGCATGCCCCATTGCGGCACCGACCTCTCCCCCGGTCTGGCCGAGCGGCTGACGGAGGAGGCGCTGACCCTGCGCGACACCGACTGGCACATCCCGCGCCTGTACGGCTTCGCCAAGGACATGGGCGCCACGCTGCTCAGCGCCCGCTATTCCCGCTATGTCGTCGATCTCAACCGCGCCTCGACCGGCGAGAGCCTCTATCCCGGACAGGCGACCACCGGCCTGTGCCCCGACACGCTGTTCGACGGCACGCCGCTTTACCGCGACGGCCAGGCTCCCGACGAGGCCGAAGTGGCGCAGCGGGTGCAGGGCTATTGGCAGCCCTATCACGATGCGCTGGCGGCGGAGCTGGAACGGGTGAAGGCACGGCACGGCTTCGCCCTGCTCTATGACGCCCATTCGATCCGCAGCCATGTGCCGCGGCTGTTCGACGGCCGTCTGCCCGACCTCAATCTGGGAACGGCGCGCGGCACCAGCGTCGATCCCGCATTGGCCGCCCGCGTCGTCGCGGCGATGGAGGCTGCTGCTGCGGCGGAGGGCATGACCTGTGTCACCAACGGCCGCTTCGTCGGCGGCCACATCACCCGCGCTTACGGCCAGCCGGCGAACGGCGTCCACGCCCTCCAGATGGAACTGGCGCAGGACCGCTATATGGACGAGGAGGCGCCGCCCTTCGCCTACCGTCCGGACCGGGCCGAAAAGCTGCAAAGGGTGCTGACCGCGCTGCTGGACGCCTTCACCGGCCGGCGGCCGGCGCAAGGCTGACAGGAGCCGACAGGCGTGCGGGGGTGGGGAACCGCCCCTGCGTCCGCCGCGTTCCCCTGCTGCGCCGGCATTTGCGGCGCGGCATGCAGGGGACCGGCGTTGAGCGACATCATCGAACAGAACAGCGACCAGGGCAGCATCGAGAATCAAGGGATTGAGAATCCCGGCGGCGGCATCGGCTACGGCGGACGCCCGGCTCCCGCCGCCCTTCAACCGGCCCTGACCGCCGTCGACACGCTGGATGCGCAGGTCCACGACATCGTCACCTGCGATCCCGGCCCGGTCAGCAAGGCCCTGGCGACCGCGGGCCATTACGCCATAAAGCGGCATGTGCTGATCCCCAGCTTCGCCATCGCCGGCATCGTCGGCCTGATGACCGGACAGCAGGATCTGCGCCGCGCCGGCATCGTCGGCGTCCTGGGGCTGGTGGCGACGGCGACGGCCAGCCGCTCGATCAAACGCTACGTAAAGCGCCGCCGCCCCGACGAATGCGAGCCGCGGCAGCGGCCGGGCAAGCGGATCAGCGCCCGCTCGCTGCCGTCCGGCCATGCGGGAAGCGCCTTCGCCGCCGCGACCGCGCTCGCCACGGTCAGCCGGTCGCCGACGCAAAGTCTGATGATTTACGGAGCCGCAGCAGCAATTGCCAGCGGCCGTGTCGTGAAACATCGGCACTGGGCATCCGACGTGGTGGCCGGCGCCCTGCTGGGAACCGCCATCACGCTGGCGGCGCGGCGCCTGCTGGCGCGCTGAGCCGCTATTTCTTCGGCAGCGGCAGGCTGGCCTGTTCGGCCTTGGCCGGATCGGCCAGCCGCTTGGCGCGCTTGTTGCGCATTTCCGCCACCTCGCCAGCCTTCAACGGCACGAAGCCGTCGGGCCGCATGGCGTTGCCGACGATCTGCTTGAGCAGGTCGATGTTGGTGATCTGCACCCGGCGGCCGCGGCGGACCTGATCGAGGAACTTCTGCGACGGGGTCAGCACATAGTCGATGGCGTCGATGCGCTTGCCGACCTTGGTGTATTCCTTGTCGGCAATGTCGAGGATGCCCTCGTCCACCAGGGCGTCGACGGCGGAGGTCACCACGCGCAGGGTGTCGCGGCGGCGCGACCATTCGTTCATGCCGCTGTTCTTGATGATCTCGTCGGCGCTGATCGACACCGGCTTCGCTTCGTCGTCGGCGGTGTCGTACTCGATGGACAGGCGGTTGTAGAGCCAGCGCGAGACCGGCGACTTCAGCTTCATCAGCCAGGCATAGGAGACCGGCTTGAACTCCAGGTCGCGGATGGCGGCGGAGACCAGCGGGTTGAACTCCAGATAGGTCTCCTCGACCCCGCCGTCCTCATCGACCAGATCGGGGCGCGAGCGGATCGCCAGCACCGGGAAGGCGGTCGATTCCAGCAGGTTCTGTCCCCGGCTCTTCTTGCCCGGCTCGGCGCTGCCACCGGTGGAGATGATGATGCGCGACCGCGCCAGGATGGTCAGGGATTCGCGGATGTCCTGGATCGACAGGGTGTGGTTGACCGCCCGCAGTTCCCGCTGGATCTCGTAGAGGCTGAAGCGCATCTGCACCTTGTCGCGGTTCTCGCCGGTCAGCGACAGGCGCGAGCGGTCCATGGCGAGGCGGCGGACGACCTGCTCCACCACCTGTTCGCGCTCCGACGGGAAGATCTCGACTTCGACCAGATCCGGACCGGCGCCGGGGGCGCGGTCGTCCCTCTTTGCGGTGCTGAGCCGGTCGATACGAGCGGGCTGCACGGTCAGGCGGTAGTTGCGGCCGCGGAAGGCGAACTCGCGCCGCACCGACTTGATGAAATTGTCCTTGGTGACCAGCTCGCCCTTGTCCTTGGCGGTCTTTTCCTTGTCGTTGTCGCGGGAGACGAAGACGAAGCGCGGCGCCAGATCGTAAAGCGCGATCAGGTGCGATTGCGAACGGTCTTCCAGCTCGAACAGGATGAGCTGTGCGGCGCTGGTCGGGGCCATCTTGGTCATGAACGTCTCCGGGTGTCGGAAACAACCATGGCGCGGCGGACCCGCCGGTGCAACAGAACGCAGTGAGTTTACCGCATCCGGGATGGAGCGACAGCCCGCGGATATGGTGCAGCACCCCGCGATGATGGAGCAACGGCCCGCGGTCATAGAGCGATAGCCCGCGATAGCCGCCCGGACGCGGCATCCCCGGGGCAGGGCTCCGCGAGCCCTTGAAGAATCGGGGAGAATCGGCCCCACCCGCCGGGAATCGCGGCGAGGCGAACCGCGGGCTGCCGCTCCATAGGGGACGGAGACGGATCGCTTCGGCACCGGATTGCCCGCGATTCACACCATCGTCATGGCATAGGCGGTCAATCGCGGGCTGTTGCTCCAGCATCGCGGGCCGCGGGCCGACGGCAATCGCGGGCAATGGCTCCACATCCGCGGCCAAAGGCGCCAGGATCCCGATTCGGCGCGGCATCGCCGGCCAATCGCGGGCCGATGCTCCATGGTCGCGGGCAGGGGCTTTACGGTCGCGGGCTGTCGCTGACCATCCGCGGGCTGCGGCTCCATGGAGCGCGAGCCCGCGATTCGACTCTTCCACCGACCGCTTCGAATCCTCTGCGCCAATCGCGACGGCCGATCATGCGGCCAATATTGCGCCCACGGCGCGGAGGAGTATCGCTACAGATGACAAACCGCACTGCAAGCCCGAACCGCCCCGGGCAAACCCGTACCCGGCAAACCCATGCCGGCCAAAATAATACGAGGCAAAACCGCTGGGGCCGGATTCCGGCCTGGTGGCTCGACCATCCCGATCTCGACGCCGACGGCCTCGCCGTGCTGGCGGCGCTCAGCACCTACGCCGACGAGGCGGGGGTGTGCTGGCCGTCGCAGGCGACGCTGGCCGACAAGCTGAAACGCAGCCGACCGACCGTCAACCGAATCCTGGGCCGGCTGGAGGCGCTTGGGCTGGTCGGCATCGAACACCGCCGCTCAGCCAATGGCGGGCGTCTCAGCTGCCGCTACCGGCTGGCGCTGATCTCCTCGAACGGGACGCAGGACGGTGCAAGGATGGACACCCCCGCTGACTCATCCGCGGACTCCCCCTGTTCAGCGGCGAGTCATGAACAGCCTGAACCAGAACAGATTCCTGAGACGCTCCACCGGCGTGCGGACGAAGGGACACCGTCCAGCTCTGCCGGTGACCCTGAACCGGTTGCTTCCGATTGGGCGCCCCCTCCGGCCGACCGGCAATGGGCGGCAGAGCGCTTTCCCGACATCGACGTCGATAGCCATGCCGAGCGCTTCGTCCAGCAATGCCAAGCCCATGGCTATCGTTACCGGGATCCGGCCGCCGCATGGCGGTCCTGGCTGCTGCAGGATGCCGACCGTATGGCGCAACAGCCCGCGGCAACCGTCCGCGGACCGAACAGCCGCGGACCGAACGAACGGGTAGCGCGAACGACGTCCCGTACCGCCGCTTCCGGGTCGAATTCCGCAGCCGCCAACGCCGAACAGCGCCTGTCGGCCTGGGCCAGCGTTGCCGCCCGTCTCAACAACACGCCGCCGAACACAGTGTCGAACACGCCCGCTACCCCCTGGGGGATCGCATGAGCAACCTGCACCAGTTCCCCACATCCTCCTCCACCGCACCGCCGGGCCTGCCACTGCCCTTCGACCCGGCGATGGCGCCGGCCCTGCGCAGCCGTATGCTGCGCGACGCCCTGCCGGAACCGTTGCAGCGCCTTCTCGACCGTGGACAGGTCGGACGCCATAGCCGCTTCACCGAAGACGGTTTTGCCGATGTCGTGGAGGACTGGACACCACCGGACGGGGTGACACCGCGCCATGCTGCACTGGCCCGCCGCGCTCTGTCGGAGATCGCCGACACCATCCTGGCGCCGGCATCTGCCAACCATCTGTTGGGACGGGTGCTGGCTCTGCTGAGCCATTTTCCGGCAAAGGCGACCAGCCCGGAGGTGGAGCAATTGCTCGCGATGGATTGGGCCGACGATCTGGGCGAGTTCCCTGCCTGGGCCATCGATCAGGCGGCTCGCCGCTGGCGGCGCACCCGCAAATGGCGGCCGAGCATCGCCGAGATCCGCGCCCTGTGCGAGGATGCCTGTGCTGAGGAAAATGCCCTTGCCGACCGGTTGCGCGCCATCGCCATGGCGGGCGAGCGGACCGGGGAGAGCGGCAACCCGACCGGTGCGGTGCGCCCGGTGCTGGCATCGGTGATGCGTCGTATGCGATGATGAGAGGATTTTCTGTCTTAGATCGCAAATCTGTGGCAGGGGCGACACCCTGTCCGGCCGCTGCGAAGCTAAGACATGTCTTAGATTTGCGCCACGGCCGGGCTTTGGTAAAAGGGGCGGACAGCCGATGGCGATAAGGGGCACGGGAATGAGCAACGACACGGGACACGTGCCGGTGAAACGCTTGCTGGTCAATGGCCCGAAGGGCGGGATCGGCAAGACGACCCTCAGCCGCAACATCGCGGTGGCGGCGGCGCTCGATGGCTGCGCGGTGGCGACGCTCGACCTCGATCCGCAGCGCAGCCTGACCAAGTGGTTCGCCAAGCGCCCGGACGGCATGGCGTCCATCACCCATTTCGAGGCGGGCATGACGCCGCTCGACATCCGGGCGGCCCTGGACGGCATCGCGGGCTTCGACCTGCTGGTCATCGACACGCCGCCGTCGATCGAGGACCATCCGGAGGAATTCAAGCTGCTGGCCCTGTCGTCCGACCTGATCGTCGTGCCGACCGGCCAGAGCGACGACGATCTGGACTCCGTCCGGCCCTGGATGCGCTTCGTCCGCCGCTACGGCAAGAACGCGGCCTTCGTGATGAACCGCGTCAAGCCGCGCACCCGCGGCTTCACAGAGGCGCAGCGCAAGCTGCTGGGCGACGGCCGGATCTGCCCGGTCGAGGTGCCTGATTACGAGGACATCCAGTTCACCGCCGGCCGCGGGCTCGGTCTTTTGGAGCTGAAGGGGGGCAAGGGGGCCGAGCATGTCGCCGGCGTCTGGGCCTTTGTCCGCCACGAACTGGAGCTGGCGCAATGAGCGGGTTCAAGCAGGTTTCCAAAGCCCAGGCCCGCCGCCACATCGCGGTGGACGAGCGGATCGAGCGCATGTCCGAGGCGACGGTCGATTTGGTCCGGCGCGAGGAGTTCGTCCAGGAGATCTCCACCCTCTGGCGCAGCGCACAGGAGAAGTTCCTGCTGATCGGCCGCTATCTGGTCCAGGCGCGGGCGCGCCTGCCGCATGGCGAGTTCCAGGCGATGGTCGAGAACGAGCTGCCCTTCGGCTATCAGGTCGCCTACCAGCTGCGCATGGTGGCGGAGGCGGTGGACAGCGGTCGCCTGCCGGGGGCGAAGCTGCCGCCGAGCTACGCCACCGTCTACCAGCTTGCCACCCTGACCGGCGAACAACTGCGGCTGGCCGACCAGAGCAACCTGATCCGGCCCGACGTGACCCGGCCGGAGATCGTCCGGTTCAAGCGCGACCTGCGCAACCGCGCCCTCGACCATGTCAGCCGCCGCGAGGCGCTGGAGGCCGAGCGCGACCGGCTGCGGGAACGGCTGGCAGTGATCGAGGTTGAACTGGCGGCGCTGGACGGCCGGGACTGACAGGGCTGCGGCGGTGGTACGGCGTGCGATGATCCGAAACGAGGATGAGTGAGGCATGCTGGACCTGAAGTCGCTGGAGACCTTCATCTGGACGATGCGGCTCGGTGGGTTCCGCCGGGCGGCTGAACGGCTGAACACCACCCAGCCCGCCATCTCCGCCCGCATCGCCCAGCTGCAGGACGAGCTGGGCGTTGTCCTGTTCGACCGCGTCGGCCGGCGGGTGGCGCCGACGCCGCAGGCGATGGTGCTGCTGACCTATGCCGAGAAGATGATGGCGCTGCGGTCGGAGCTGCTGACCGCGGTGGCCGACCGCAGCGCCATCCGCGGCGTCATCCGGCTGGGCGTTGCGGAGACGGTGGTCCATACCTGGCTCAGCCAGCTGATCGAGCGGTTGAACGCCCTCTACCCCGCCGTGTCTCTGGAGATCGAGGTCGAAACCTCGCCCAGCCTGCGCGATGCGCTCGCCCGCCACGAGCTGGACGTGGCGGTGATGCTGGCCTCCTACACCGACGTGCGGTTCCGGGCGATCCCGGTCGGCAACTACCCGCTGGGCTGGGTGGCGAGCCCGACGCTGCCCCTGCCTGAGGAACCGGTGTCGCTGCGCGATCTGGCGTCTTGGCCGATCATCACCTTTTCCCGCACCACCCAGCCCTATGGCGTGATCCGCGAGATGTTCTCCGCCGTCGGATTGCAGGTGCGGATGTTCGGCAACAGCTCGCTCGCCAGCGTCGTCCGCATGGCGGTGGACGCGGTCGGGGTCAGCGTCATCCCGACGGTGATCGTCCAGCGCGAATTGGCGGAGGGCCGGCTCCGCCTGATCCGCTCGCAGGCGCCCCTGCCCGGAATGACCTTCTGCGCCGCCCATTCCGCCACGGCGGAGAACCATATGGCGTCGGTCGTCGCCGATCTGGCCGCCGCGGTGGCGGCCGATTACGAAGCGACGACCGGCAACGAGGCGCCGCACGCCACAGGGGCGAGCCGGAACGCATTAGAAAGCGATTGATCGCCGCAGCTTATCAATCCAGATCAAAACTTACGATTGGACGCACCCAAGACTGTTCGTGTCATCATCCTGTCAGAAGCGCAACCGAATAGCCGTAAAGGCCCGCGCTACAAGCCACCAAGGCACTGAACAGAGGAGATTTCACGATGCGGTTCGCGGCAGCGATTACCGACCCCACCCGCACGCCCACGTCCATGGCCAACGCTCCCACCCGGCGCCAGACGATCAAGCGCATGCTTGCCGCGGCGGCCCTGCTGACGACGAGTGCGCTGACCGGCATCGGCATCGGCGCCGCCCCGGCCCGGGCCCAGGATGAAATCCGCATCGGCGTGATCTATCCGCTGACCGGTGCCGCCGCCTCCACCGGCGTCGAACTGAAGGCCGCCGCCGAACTGGCCGCCGCCATCGTCAACAAGGAAATCCCCGCCCCGCCGGGGCTGGTCGCCGGCATCGGCCTGCCGAACCTGAAGGGGGCGAAGATCAAGCTGATCTTCGGCGACCACCAGGGCAACCCGCAGGTCGGCGCCACCGAGGCCGAGCGGCTGATCACCAGCGAGAAGGTCGTGGCGCTGACCGGCGCCTATTTCTCCAACGTCACCGCCACCGCCAGCCAAGTCGCCGAACGCTACGGCGTGCCCTTCCTGAACGGCGAATCCTCCTCGGCCTCGCTGACCCAGCGCAAGTTCAAATGGTTCTTCCGCACCACGCCGCATGACGACCTGTTCGTCGGCAACTTCTTCACCTTCCTCGGCGACATGGAGAAGAAGACCGGCGACAAGCTGCGCAACATCGCGCTGTTCAACGAGAACACGCTGTGGGGCAACGAGACGACCAAGCTTCAGGTGAAGCTGTCGGAGGAGCAGAAGTTCACCATCGCCGAGAAGATCCTCTACCCGGCGAAGACGACGCAGATGACGTCGGAGGTACAGCGCATCAAGGCCGCCGCCCCGGCGGTGATCATGCAGTCCAGCTACCTCGGCGACGCCATCCTGTCGATGAAGACCTACAAGGAGTTGGGCTTCCTGCCGAAGATGCTGCTGGCCAACGACGCCGGCTTCAACGACAGCGAGTTCCTGAAGACCATGGGCAAGGATGGCGAGTTCGTCATCAGCCGCGAGGTCTGGGCGCTCGATCAGGCCGAGCGCAACCCGCTGATCAAACAGGTCAACGACCTGATGCAGAAGCGGTCGGGCGTGAACTTCAACGGCAACTCGGCCCGCGCCTTCACCGGCATCGCCGTGCTGGCCGACGCGCTGGACCGTGCCGGCTCGACCAAGCCCGACGCGATCCGCGAGGCGCTCCAGAAGACCGACATCCCGGCCAGTGGCCTGATCATGCCGTGGAAGGGGGTCAAGTTCGACGCCAGCGGCCAGAACGAGCTGGGCACGGGCATCATCGTCCAGGTCCAGGGCGGCCAGTATGTGACGGTGTGGCCCTTCGACGTGGCGACCAAGCCGGTCGTCTATCCGATGCCCGCCTGGGACGGCCGCTGACCTCCGCTTCCT
Organism: Azospirillum palustre; assembly: GCF_002573965.1. NCBI lineage: Bacteria > Pseudomonadati > Pseudomonadota > Alphaproteobacteria > Rhodospirillales > Azospirillaceae > Azospirillum > Azospirillum palustre. The sequence goes on from NZ_PDKW01000042.1 coordinate 229,519, forward strand.
TCATCGGGCTGCTGCTTACCCTTTCCTTTCCCGGAAAAGGGGGAGCCCGTCGCCTTGCGACGGGTAGGGCTACGGAGATGCCCAGTCGATTCCGCGCTTCGATCCACGATGCATCTCCTGCCCGGCGCCATCGGCGCCACCCTTTCCGGGATGGGAAAGGGGCTTTTCCCGCACAGTTCCTCCGGCCCACCCTGACCGCAAAAGGGGTGCTGCAATGACCGCAGACATTCTTTTCCAAGTGCTCGTCTCGGGCCTGCTGATCGGGCTGATCTATGCCCTGGTCGCGGTCGGCCTGACGCTGATCTTCGGCGTGATGGACATCGTCAATTTCGCCCATGGCGAGTTCCTGATGCTGGGCATGTATGCCAGCTTCTGGGCCTTCGCCCTCTTCGCCATCGATCCCATCGTGGCGCTTCCCCTGACGGCGTTGCTGCTGTTCGGGGTCGGCGTCATCGTCTACCAGACGGTGATCCGCCGCATCCTGAAGGCGCCGATGCTGTCGCAGATCTTCGCGACCTTCGGCCTGATGATCCTGCTGCGCGGTCTGGCCCAGTTCTTCTGGAAGCCGGACCACCGGCTGATCCCGCACAGCCTCGTCAGCGGCAACGTCGCCTTCGGTCCCGTGCAGTTCGGCCTGCCGCAGTTCGTCGCCGCGCTCGGTGCCGTCGGCGTGACCGGCGCCCTGTGGATGTTCCTGCACCGCACCCGGCTCGGCACCGCGCTGGAGGCCACCGCCATCGACCGTGAGGCGGCCACCCTGATGGGCATCGACGGTCAGAAGATGTTCGCGCTCGCCTGGGGCATCGGTGCGGCCTGCGCCGGTCTGGCCGGCGGGTTGATCGCCACCTTCTTCCCGATCTTCCCGGAGGTGGGGTCGAACTTCATCCTGATCGCCTTCGTGGTGGTCGTGCTGGGCGGCTTCGGCAGCGTCACCGGCGCTTTCCTGGCCGGCATCATCGTCGGGCTGATCGAGGTGCTGGGCGGCTTCCTGGTCGGCCCGGAATACAAGACCGCCATCGTGCTGTCGCTGCTGCTGATCGTGCTGCTGGTGCGTCCGCGCGGCCTGCTGGGGAAAGCCTGATGACGACCGGAATCAACATCTCCCGCAAGGGCGTCGGCACCGCCGCCCTGCTGGCGCTCGCCGCCGTCCTGCCGCTGGCGGTCACCGAACCGTCGCAGCAGAACTTCCTGATCCTGATCCTGATGGGCGCCCAGATGGGCGTCGCCTGGAATATCGTCGGCGGCTATGCCGGACAGGTCTCGCTCGGTCATGCGGTGTTCTACGGCATCGGCGCCTACACCTCGACCATGCTGCTGCTGACCCTGGGGCTGACGCCCTGGATCGGTGCCTTGGCCGGCGGGCTGGTGGCGGCGGCCTTCGCCCTTGCCATGGGCTGGCCCTGCTTCCGCCTCAAGGGGCACTATTTCGCCATGGCGACCATCGCCGTGGCGGAGATCATGCAGATCCTGGTCACCAACAGCGACGCCCTCGAAGGGGCCGTCGGCCTCTACCTGCCGATGGACCAGAGCGGCTGGGGCGTGCTGATCTTCCTGTCGAAGCTGCCCTACTACTACGTCATCCTGGGATTGCTGGTGCTGACGGTGCTGGTCTCCTGGGCCATCGAGCGCAGCCACATCGGCTATTATTTCCGCGCCATCAAGGACGAGCCGGAAGCGGCCCGCGCGCTGGGCGTCAGCCTGACCCGCTACAAGCTGATCGCTCTGACGGTGTCGGCCTTCCTGACGGCGATGGGCGGTAGCTTCTACGCCCAGAAGGAGATGTTCATCGATCCGGGTTCGGTGTTCGCCACGACGATCTCGATCAAGATCGCGCTGATCGCCATTCTCGGCGGCGTCGGCCGGCTGATGGGACCAGTGCTGGGCGCCGTCATCCTCATCACCATCGAGGAATACAGCCGCACCCTGTTCGGCAGCACCGGGTCCGGCACCGACATGATCATCTACGCCGCCATGATCATCCTGGTCGCCGTGTTCAGCCCGTCCGGCGTGCTGGGCCTGCTGGGTGACCTGCGGCGCCATCTGCCCGGCGCCAAGCCGGCCGAGGTCAAGACCAGCGCCAAGGAGGCCCGCCCGTGAACACCGCCCCCCTGCTTGCCGTGGACGGCCTGGGCAAGGCCTTCGACGGTCTGGTCGCCAACCGCGACATCAGCTTCATCGTCCATCATGGCGAGATCATCGGGCTGATCGGTCCGAACGGTGCCGGCAAGACCACCCTGTTCAACTGCCTCGCCGGCTTCCACACCCCCACCACCGGGCGCATCGCCTTCGAAGGCCAGGACATCACCGGTTCGACGCCGGAGGCGGCAGCGGCGCTGGGCATCGCCCGCACCTTCCAGATCGTCCGCGTCTTCCAGTCGATGACGGCGCTGGAGAACGTCATGGTCGGCGCCATGCTGCGCAACAAGCGGGTGGCCGAGGCGCGCGAGCGGGCGGAGGACGAGCTGGCCTTCGTCGGCCTGTCGCACCGGGCCGACACCCCGGCGTCGGACCTGACGGTGTCGGAGCAGAAGCGGCTGGAGGTTGCCCGTGCGCTCGCCACCGAACCGAAGCTGATCCTGCTGGACGAGGTGATGGCCGGCCTCAACCCGACCGAGGTGCGTGAGGCCTCTGCCCTGGTCCACCGCATCCACCAGCGCGGCATCGCCAGTATCATCGTCGAACATGTGATGGAGGGCATCATGCCCATCGCCCACCGGATGCTTGTGCTCGATTACGGTGCCAAGATCGCCGACGGCACCCCTGCCGAGATCGCCGAGAACCCGGCGGTCATCGCCGCCTATCTGGGGGAGTGAGACGATGCTCCAACCGACGCTGTCCGAACCCGTCCGCCCCGTCGCCCCCGCTCCCGCAGGCGAGGCGATGCTCCAAGTCCGCAACATCCAGTCCAGCTATCGCCGTGTTCCCGCCATCCGCGACATCAGCCTGACCCTGAACCGGGGCGAGATCGTCGCGCTGGTCGGCGGCAACGGCAACGGCAAGTCGACCACGCTGCGCGCCGTCGCCGGGCTGAACGCGCTCGACGGCGGGGCGATCCTGCTGAAGGGCCAGGACATCTCCGCGGTGCCCGCCCACGAGCGGGTGAAGCGCGGACTGGTGCTGGTGCCGGAGGGCCGCCGCCTGTTCCCGCGCCTGACGGTGGAACAGAATCTGATGCTGGGCGGCTTCACCACCAGCGATGCGGCCAAACGCGAGCAAACGCTCCAATTCGCCTACGACACCTTCACCGTGCTCGGCGAACGCCGCCGCCAGCAGGCCGGCACCCTGTCGGGCGGCGAACAGCAGATGCTGGCGATGTGCCGCGGCCTGATGAGCCAGCCCGACCTCCTGATGCTGGACGAACCCTCCTGGGGCGTCGCGCCGAAGCTGGTGACCCGCATCTTCGAGACCATCCAGCTGATCCGCCAGCGCGGCATCACCGTGCTGCTGGTCGAACAGAACGTCCACCGCGCGCTGGAGATCGCCGATCGTGGCTATGTCATCCAGACCGGCCGCGTCGTGATGGAAGGCAGCGGCCAGGACCTGCTGGGCAACGACGAGGTGCGGCAGGCGTATCTGGGCATGTGAGAACTTTTCCATCGACGCACGCCATCCTTCCGACTCCTTTTCCGGACCATCCCCATGACGACCACTCCCCTCTCCGCCGCCGCCGAGCGCCTGCGCATCCGCAGCGGCGCCAACAGCGGCCAGACCGCCGGCCTCGCCCCCGGCCATGTCCAGGCCAACCTCGCCATCCTGCCCGCCGACTGGGCCGGCGACTTCCTGCGCTTCTGCCAGGCCAACCCGCGGCCCTGTCCGCTGCTGGCGGTGTCGGAGGTCGGCGACCCGCGCCTGCCGACGCTGGGCCATGACATCGACATCCGCACCGACGTGCCCCGTTACCGCGTCTATCGCGACGGCGTGCTCTCCGCCGAGCCGACCGACATCGGCGACCTGTGGCAGGACGATTTCGTCGCCTTCCTGATCGGCTGCTCCTTCTCCTTCGAGGAGGCCCTGCTGGCCGACGGGCTGCCGGTGCGCCACATCGCGATGAACCGCAATGTGCCGATGTACGAGACCAGCATCCCCTGCACCCCGGCCGGCCGCTTCGGTGGCACCATGGTGGTGTCGATGCGGCCGATGGTGCCGAAGGACGCCATCCGCGCCATCCAGATCACCTCGCGCTTCCCGTCGGTGCACGGTGCGCCGGTGCATTTCGGCGATCCGGCCGCCATCGGCATCCGCGACATCGCCCAGCCGGAACATGGCGAGGCGGTTCCCATCGAGCCCGGCGAGGTGCCGGTCTTCTGGGCCTGCGGGGTGACGCCACAGGTCGCGATCCGCACCGCCCGCCCGCCCATCGCCATCAGCCACAGCCCCGGCGCGATGCTGATCACCGACCTGCTGAACACGCACCTGTCGGTGCTCTGACCGCTTCTCTCCCCCGCTTCATCCCCTGCGATACCGGCCGCCGCGCGGGCATTCCGCCTCGCGCGGACACGGTGGAGGCTTGCCCGATGCAAACCCCGTTTTCCGTCCGCCTGCTCTCTTCCAGCATTCTGGGCTCCATTCTCCTGCTGACCGCCGTCACGGCCCCGGCCTCGGCAGACCAGCTGCGCATGGTGGCGCTCAGCTTCCCGCCGCTGATCTATGACGACGGCGGAAAGCCGGCCGGCATCGCCTACGACATCGTGACCGAGGCGATGAAGGCCGCCGGGCATGCCGTGACGGTGGAGATCATGCCGTGGGCCCGCGCGCTCGACACGGTGCGCGATGGCGGCGCCGATGCGGTCTTCACCGCCTACAAGACGCCGGAGCGCGAGCAGTTCCTGAATTACTCCACCCAGGTGCTGGTGCCGCAGGTGGTCTCGCTGTTCGTGGCAAAGGACAGCCCGGTCAGCTTCGACGGCGACCTGTCCAAGCTGGCCGACCGCAAGTTCGGCGTGGTCAACCAGATCAGCTACGGCTCCATCGTCGACGACGCGATCAAGACCGGTGTGCTGCCGGCGGTGGAGAAGTCGAACGACAGCGACAGCAACGTCAAGAAGCTGGTCTCCGGCCGCTTCGACGTGATGCCCAGCAACCGCTATGTCGCGCAGTATTTCCTGAAGCAGGCCGGTGCCCTGGACAAGGTGAAGGAGCTGACACCGGCAGTGCAGGACATCCCGAGCTACATCGCCTTCACCAAGGCTCGCGACACCGCAAAGCTGCGCGACGAGTTCGATGCCGGGGTCGCGGCGATGAAGGCCAGCGGCGTCTACCAGCAGATCCTCGACAAATACGCCCGCTGACCATCGGGCGCCTTCCCTTCCGACCAGCTTTCGAGAAGCCGCCATGAGCGTGACCACCCCGCTCCCGGCCCCCGTTCTGCGGGCGGCCGGGGACAGTGCCCTGATCGTCGAACTGGGCGACGGCATCGCCCAGGACCTGAACGCCGCCGTCCACCGGCTCGACCGCCGCATCGACGACGCCCAATTGCCGGGCGTCGTCGAGACGGTGCCGACCTATCGCTCGATCCTTGTGCAGTTCGACCCGGCGGTGACTTCGGCCGAACCGCTGGGCCAAGCCCTGTTGGGGCTGGCAACCGAGATGACGCGGGCAGTGGCGGAACCGCAGCTGCGCTGGATCGTGCCGGTCTGCTTCGGCGGTGCCCATGGCGAGGATTTGGACGAGGTGGCCCGTCGCTCCGGCCTCGGCACGGAGGAGGTGGTGCGGCTGCACTGCACCGCCGACTACCGGGTCTATATGTTGGGCTTCTCCCCCGGCTTCGCCTATCTCGGCGGGCTGCCGGCGATGCTGCACCAGCCCCGGCGCGAGAACCCGCGCATGGTCACCCCGGCCGGCAGCGTCATGCAGGGCGGGGCACAGGCGGCGATCTCCCCCATCGCCATGCCCAGCGGCTGGCACCTGCTGGGCCGCACCCCGGCCCGGACGTTCGATCTCAAGAGGGAGCCGCCCTTCCTGCTGGCCCCCGGCGACCGCATCCGCTTCACCGCGATCAGCGCCGCCGAATATGACCGGCTGGAGGGGATGAGCGGTTACCTGCCCGACTGCGAGACGGTGACCTCCTCCATTGCCCTGATGCAGGGAGCCGCCGCATGACCACCCATCTGCGCGTCGCGGCAGCCGGTCCCAGCTCCACCATTCAGGACCGCGGCCGGGTCGGCTATCAGCGCTACGGCGTCTCGGTGGCCGGGGCGGCCGACCCGTTGCTGCATGCCGCCGCCAACGCCCTGGCCGGCAACCGGCCGGGGGAGGGGGCGGTGGAGTTCACCCTGGCCGGCGACAGCGTGACGGTCGAGGGCGGGCCGGTGCGCATCTCCGTCGCCGCCGATGCCGACCTGACGGTGGATGGCGACCCGGTGCCGGGTTGGACCAGCCTGCGCCTGACCGACGGCCAGACCCTGCGCATCGGGAACTTGCGCAGCGGCATGCGCGGCTATTGGGCGGTGGAGGGCGGCTTCGCACTTCAGCCGGTGCTGGGCAGCGTCGCCACCCACATACGCAGCCGTATGGGCGGACTGGACGGCGGTGCGTTGAAGGCCGGCGACCGGCTGCCGCTTGCCCTCGACCGGGCGGAGGACCGGGGCGAGCGCTGCCTCGACCCGTCCCTGCTGCCGGCACGCGGCGGGCGGCTGCGCGTGATGCTCGGGCCGCAGCAGGATTATTTCACCCCCGCCGGGATCGAAGCCTTTCTGGAGGAGGACTACGCCCTCAGCCACGAGGCCGACCGCATGGGCTGCCGGCTGGACGGTCCCGCCATCGAGCATTCCCGTGGCTTCAACATCACGTCGGACGGCATCCCGCTGGGCGCCGTGCAGGTTCCCGGCACCGGGCGGCCCATCGTGCTGCTGGCCGACCGCCAGACCACCGGCGGCTATCCCAAGATCGCCTGCGTCGTCGGGCCGGACGTCGCGGCGCTTGCACAGATGCGGCCCGGCGAGCGGCTGCGCTTCGCCGCCGTCGACGCGGCGGAGGCCGGGCGCATCCAGGCCCGCCATCGCGAGCTGGTGGACGGCCTGCCGGCGCTGCTGCAATCGGCCGGCGGCTTCGCCCTCTACGACAGCAGCCGGCTGCTCGGCTTCAACCTGATCGGCGGCGCCGTAACCGGCTGGGACTGACCTTTCGCTTTCCAACGCCCCAACACCCACAATGGAGTGGACCTGATGCTGCAGCGTGTGGGCCGTACCCTTGCCATGCGTGTCGTCGTTCCCATCGCCCTGATGGTCACGGTCATCAGCGCGACCGGCATAGCCGCCGTCGTCACCGTCAACCGCGAGGATGCCCGCAGCGCACTGGAGGACAAGGCGGCGGTCACCGTCCGCGTCATCGCCGGCGGGCTGGCGGAGCCGCTGTGGAACGTCGATGCCGACTCCGCCGCGGCACAGCTCGCCGCGCTCGCCAACGATCCCGACTATCTCGGCAGCCGGGTGGTCGATCCCAAGGGACAGGTCTTCGCCAAGAGCGGCGACGTGTCGGACGGCGACCCGTCGGTGCTGGTCCGCCATGCCGACATCCTGCGCAAGGCCGGCACCCGGATGGAGAAGCTCGGCACCGTGGAAATCCACCTGTCGCCCCGCCGGGCCGAACGGCAGGCGGCGGAGCGGGGGTGGCTGCTGGCCGGCGGCGGGCTGGCGGCGCTGGTCGCGCTGTGCGGCGTGCTGTTCCTGATGGTGCGCGGCGCCACCCGGCCCATCGTCCGCCTGACCGGGGTGATGACCCGGCTGGCCGCCGGCGAGCGCGCGGTGGATGTGCCGTCGCTCGACCGCCGCGACGAGATCGGCCGCATGGCCGAAGCCGTGCAGGTCTTCAAGGAACAGGGTGCCGCCAAGCAGCGGCTGGAGGCCGAACAGGTCGAACTGCGTCGGCAGTCCGAGGCGGAGCGCCATGCCGCCATCGCCGCGGTTGCCGATGATTTCGAACGGCGCGTCGGCAGCAGGCTGGCCGAGGTGATGCGCACCACCGACGGCATGGGGCTCGCCACCCGCAGCCTTGCCGGGGTGGCCGAACACAACGGGCAGCTCAGCCGGCAGGCCGCCGGCAATGCCGCGACGGTCAACGCCTCGGTCGACGGCATGGCTGCCGCGGTGGACGAGCTCGTCGCCTCCATCCGCGAGATTTCGGCCCAGGCCCAGCATTCGCAGTCCATCGCCGACGAGGCATCGCGCCGCGCCGGCCGCGCCACCGATCAGGTGGCCGGGCTGGTCCAGGCGTCCGACCGGGTGTCGGCTGTGGTGACGCTGATCCACGCCATCGCCAAGCAGACCAACCTGCTGGCCCTCAACGCCACCATCGAGGCGGCACGCGCCGGGGAGGCCGGCAAGGGCTTCGCCGTGGTGGCCGGCGAGGTGAAGGCGCTGGCGACCCAGACCGCCAAGGCGACCGAGGACATCGAGACGCAGATCCGCGCCATCCAGGGCTCCACCGGCTCCGCCGCCGACGAGATCGTCGAGATCGCCCGCGTGGTGGAGAGCCTCAGCCAGATCAGCGCCTCCATCGCCGCGGCGGTCGAGGAGCAGAACGCCGCGACGGCGGAGATCGGCCGCGGCGTCAGCGAGGCCGCCCAGGGCGTGCGCGCCCTGCTGGGCGACGTCAACGCCACCTCCGAAGTGGCCGGTCAGACCGGCGACGCCTCGGCACAGCTCGACACCGCCGCCGGCATGCTGACCGACCAGATGGGGGCGATGCGCAGCGAGGTTGCCGGCTTCATCCATTCCCTGCGACAGTCGGATGCGGCGTGAAAACGCCAGGACTTTTGACGAACGGACTGTGAGAAACGCCATGCCGAGCATCGATCTGAACTGCGACATGGGGGAAGGGTACGGCGCCTGGACCATGGGCGACGACCGGGCGATGCTGGACATCGTCACCTCCGCCAACATCGCCTGCGGCTTCCATGCCGGCGATCCCACCATCATGGCCGACACCGCCCGGCTGGCGGGAGAGAAGGGGGTGCGCATCGGCGCCCATCCCGGTTTCGAGGACCGCTCCGGCTTCGGCCGCCGCGTCATGCGCGGCATCGCGACAACGGAGGTCGAGCGGCTGGTCGCCTATCAGGTCGGCGCGCTCCAGGCCTGTGCCGCGCTGTCGGGCCGGCGGGTGACCCATGTGAAGCCGCACGGCGCCCTCTACAACATGGCGGCGGTGGAGCCGGATCTGGCCGGCGCCATCGCCCGCGCCGTCAAGGCGGTGGACCCCGCCCTGCTGTTCGTCGTCCCGCCGCTGAGCGCCATGGAGCGTGCCGGCCAGGATCTGGGCCTGCGCGTGGCGCGCGAGGCTTTCGCCGACCGTACCTATGAGGATGACGGCACTCTGACGCCGCGCTCGGTGGCCGGATCGGTGATCCACGACCCGGATCTGGCGGCGGCCCGAGTGGTGCGGATGGTGCTGGACGGGGCGGTGGAGAGCCGGCACGGCACCCGGCTGCCCATCGTGGCGGACACCATCTGCGTCCATGGCGACACGCCGACCGCGGTCGCCATGGCGGCGACCGTCCGCCGCGCGCTAGCGGCGGCGGGAGTGACGGTCCAGGCGGTGGTCTAGCGACTGCTGCCTGCCATGACGGCCTTCCCGACATGACATCTCCCGCATAACGCGAGTAATCCCGCTTTTTTGCATCGCAGCATACAAAGAGCGGGTCACAGTTTTGTCAGAATTTTAGACGAACATCCCTCAAACCGAAAAGGATACACAAGGCCGTATCGACCAAACGGATAGTCGACCATCGGCCGAACAGCACAGGGCTTGCCAAATGAAACGAAGCATTTCCATGCCTATTCTGGCGGCAATGACGATTTTATCGGCAACCGGTGCGTCTGCGGATATCCTATATCAAAAGGGTAGTTTCTCGGATCAGCGGCATTTCTTGGCCGTCGATGTTTCATGGGGGGAACTGGAGATCGGGCAGGCCGACAGTGTCCGCAACCGGCTGGTGGGGGCGGCGGCCGTGCCGGCCTCGACCGGGGCCGGCAGCCGGACGGCGAAGCTGAGCTATTACACCCCGCCGCTGCGCGGTTTCGAACTGGGCGCCAGCTACACCCCGATGCCGCGCGGGGCCGGCGACATGCCCGACCCGCGCGAGGCCATGCATCTGGTGGAGGCGGCGGTGCGCAAGACCATCCTGATGGGCGGCATCAGCACCCGCTTTTCCGCCGGGACCAGCCGGGCGCGGGTGCGCAGCGACAGCCGCCGCCTGCCGCGCCAGTCCTGGATCGTCGGCACCCAGTTCGCATGGCAGAGCGTGACGCTCGACGGCGACCTGCGCCAGCAGCAGGAGTCCGACGGCGTGTCGGTGCGCAGCCTCAACGCGGCGCTGGCCTATGGGAGCGGCGACATGACCCTGTCCTTCCGGGCACGGCGGACCTTGCCGGAGAATGGTGCCGCCAGTGGCCATTACCTTGCCGATCTGGCCTATCGGATCACGCCGCAGTGGCAGGTGATGGCCGACACCAACATCGACACCGGTGCCGAGTCCATGGGGGCCGTGGTCAAGGTTGGCGCGCGTCTGGTGTTCTGACCGTGACGGACAGGGCGGGGGAATGGCATCTCCACCGCCCCGCCGCAGCCGGTAACGAACCGCTCAGTTCGCCGCGAAGCAGTAGAGCAGCCCGGCGCCGCCGGTGCTCTTCAGCGCGTCCTGGCTGCAGCCGCCGCGCGAGGCGTGCGACGAGTTCCAGGATTTCGCCGGCGGCTGCTCGTCCAGGCCCATGCGGTCATGGTGGCCGAGCATGGCCGCACCCTCGGTCCCGCTTTTGGTCCAGTTGCCGCAGGTCATGTCCTGGCCGGCGGCGAAGGCGGTGCCGTCGGGCTGCGACCCGGTCAGGATGTCGTGCGTGTTGGGCTGGTCGCCGCGACCGTTGATCGTTTCGCCCTTCTCGTTGAGCGCGGTCTGCTTGGTCAGGGCGTTGGTGCCATGCAGCTCTTCGACCGAGCGGGCGACCATTTCGCCCTTGGCGTTCTGCCAGGGTCCCTTGCCGATGCGGTCGCGCGCATTGACCGCCGGCTGGCCGTCGGCGGCCTGGGTGCTGAGATAGGCCCGCCATGTGCGGCTGCCGGCGCCCGCCGCCTGGGCCAGCTTCTGGCAATGCTGGTCGGCGCCGACCAGCCCGCCGAGATCGGCCCCCTTGCCCATGCCTACACTGGTGACGAAGAAGGTCATGGCGGACGGGCCGGCCTGCTGCGCCGAAGCCGCTGCCGGGATCGCCAGCAGGAAAGCGGCCGCCGCAGCGGTCCGGATGTTCGCACCGATCATGGTTTCTCTCCCTTTGCTGTTGTTTTCCCCGCCAGATCAGCCCTTGCCGGCGGAGCCAGTTGAAGCAGGACGCTCCGGCGGGGCGATTCATTCCCCTGGATTTGCTGATCCCAGCATGGTGACCAGCCGGTCGGCCGCCTCGTCCACCTCCGCGACCGTGGTGCCGCGGCCCAGCCCGAAGCGCAGGCTGGCATGGGCATCCGCCGCCGACAGGCCGAGCGCCAGCAGGACATGCGACGGCTCGCCATCCCCGCTGTGGCAGGCGGACCCGGTGGCGACGACAAGCTCCGGCAGATCCAGAAGCAGGTCGGCCGCGTCGATGCCGGGAATGGTGACGTTCAGGCAGCCGGCCAGCCTATCCGCCGCTCCGTTGCGGCGGATGCCGGGCAGCCGCTGGTGCAGGCGCTGCCAAAGCCGGTCGCGCAGCGCGCCGATGCGGCGGGCATCTTCTTCTCGCCGCGTCCGCGCAAGCCGGCAGGCTGCGCCCAGCCCGACGCAGAGCGGCGTCGGCAGCGTTCCCGCCCGCAGGCCGCGCTGCTGTCCGCCGCCGGTCGAGGCCGGCACAGGCCGGAAGGGCGGGCGGACGATCAGCGCGCCGATGCCCATCGGTCCATAGAGCTTGTGTCCCGACAGGCTGAGTCCATGCAGCCCGAGCGCCGCCATGTCGAGCGTACGCGTGCCCAGCGCCTGCACGGCGTCGCTGTGCATCGTCGCGCCATGACGTGCAGCGGCCGCGGCCAGCTCTGCCAGGGGCTGGACCGTCCCAACCTCGTTGTTCGCGGCCATCACCGAGACCAGGGACGGTTCCGGCAGGCCGGCCAGGGCGCTGTCCAATACAGCCGGATCGACCAGGCCGCTGCCGTCGACCGGCAGGACGGCCACCGGATGGCCGCGCCGCCGCAACTCGGGCAGGCAGCCGAGGATGCTGGCATGCTCCACCGCCGAAACGACGCAGCCGCGACCCGCCGGCACGCCGCCCAGCAGCGCCAGCGCATTGGCCTCGGTGGCGCCGGAGGTGAAGACGATTTCGCCCGGCTGCGCGCCGACCAGGGCGGCGACCTCTGCCCGCGCCTGGTCGATGGCGTCGGCGGCGCGCCAGCCGGCCGGATGGGCGGCGTGCGGGTTGCCGGCCGCGTCAATCCGCATCCAGGGCAGCATCGCCTCCAGCACCTGCGGGTCGAGCGGCGTCGAGGCCAGATGGTCAAGGTAGATCATGGCGCAGTATCGCGCCATCGCGCGACGAAGGGGAGGGGGGATGCCCGCCTCCCCTCCCTGTCGCTACTTCGCCGGCTGGTCCGGCCGCTCCGCCGACTGTGCGGTCGCGGTGCCGCCGACGCGCCAGATCGCGTTGCCGACATCGTCGGCGACCAGCAGGGCGCCCTTGTTGTCCAGGATCACGCCGACCGGGCGGCCCTGCGCCTTGCCGTCCTTGTCGAGGAAGCCGGTCAGCACGTCCACCGGCTCACCCGCCGGCTTGCCGTTGCGGAACGGCACGAAGATCACCTTGTAGCCGCTGGCCGGGTCGCGGTTCCACGAGCCGTGCTGGCCGATGAAGGCGCCCTCCTGCAGGTTCGGCGGCAGGTCGCCCTGGCGGGAGAAGGTCAGGCCGAGCGAGGCGGTGTGCGGACCCAGCGCATAGTCGGGCGGGATCGCCTTGGCGACGAGGTCGGGGCGCTGCGGCTCCACCCGCTGGTCGACATGCTGGCCGTAATAGCTGTAGGGCCAGCCATAGAAGGCGCCGTCCTTCACCGAGGTCATATAGTCGGGAACGAGGTCGCTGCCGATCTCGTCGCGTTCGTTGACGGCGGTCCACAGGACGCCGGACGTCGGTTCCCAGTCCATGCCGTTCGGGTTGCGCAGGCCCGATGCGAAGATGCGGTGCGCCCCGGTCTTCAGGTCGATCTCCCAGATGGCGGCGCGGCCCTGCTCCGCCTCCATCCCGTTCTCCCCGACATTGCTGTTGGAGCCGACCGTGGCATAGAGCTTGGTGCCGTCGCGGCTGGCGATGATGTTCTTGGTCCAATGGTGATTGATCGGCCCGCCCGGCAGATCGACGACCTTCTCCGGCTTGGCGGTGATCCGGGTGTCGCCCGGCTTGTAGGGTACCTTCACCACCGCGTCGCTGTTGGCGATGTAGAGGTCGCCGCCGACCAGCGCCATGCCGAAGGGCGAGTTCAGCCCCTCGATGAAGGGTTCGCGGACATCGGCCTTGCCGTCGCCGTCGCTGTCGCGCAGCAGGGTGATGCGGTTGGCGCTGGGCGTCTTGGCGCCGGCCTTGCCCATCACCAGCCCCATGACCCAGCCCTTGATGCCCTTGCCGTCCTCCGGCTTGGGCGGGGCGTTGGTCTCCGCCACCAATATGTCGCCGTTGGGCAGGGCCAGCATCCAGCGCGGATGGTCCAGGCCGGTGGCGAAGGCGGTGAGGCTCAACCCCTTGGCCGCCACCGGCTGCGCGCCCTGCGGCCAGCCGATGGCGTCGGCGATGTTGACCGTCGGGATCAGCGTGGATTTCGGCGCCGGCAGCGTCGGGTTGGGGCCGGTGCCGGCCGACACCGGCAGGGACGCCTGATCGCCGCAGCCGGCGAGCGACAGGACGGCGACCGTCGCCGAAAGCATGAAGGCGAGCCGTGTGGTGCTGTGCATGCGCCGAAATCCCGCGTCTGTAAGCGTGGAGGGAGTACCCAACGCTCAACGCCGGCGCATTCGGGTTGGTTCCGCCGTCAGTGCGGCAGCGTCAGGGCCCGCAACTCCCCCGCCAGGGCGGCGGCCAGTTTTCCGCCGTCGCACAACGGCCCGGCGGCCATGCGGGTCCGCAAGGTGCGGCGCAGATCCGCCAGCCCCTGCCCGTCCCCGGCCCAGGCGACGGCGCGTTCCACATAATCGGCCGGATCGGCGGCGATGCAGCCCTCGACCCCGGCCACCGTCAGGAAGGCCAGCGAATGGCGGCTGGAGAAGGTCTCTCCCGGCAGGGTGACGACCGGCACCCCCATCCACAGCGTTTCCAGCGTCGTGGTGCTGCCGGAGAAGGGGAAGGGGTCGAGCGCCACGTCGACCGACGCGCACCAGCGCATATGGTCAAGGCTGGCGGTGGCGCCGACCATCGTCACCCGGCCGGGATCGATGCCGGCGGCGGCCAGCCGGCCGCGCCACAGGGCGGCGGTGTCGGGGCAGGACAACGCCTTTGTCTTCATCAGCAGCCGCGACCCCGGCATTCGGCCCAGGATCGCCGCCCAGGCCGCCAGCACGCCGTCATTCAGCTTGGTCAGGATGTTGAAGCTGCCGAAGGTGACCGGTCCGCCCGACAGGCAGGGCGGCGGTGTCAGCGGCAGTTCCTCAACATCCGGCGGATCGTAGGCGATGAAGGCGTCGGGCATGCGCAGCACCCGCTCGGCATAGAAGGCTTCCATTCCCTCCGGGACATGGTGGCGGTCGGCGACCAGCGCATCCATCGCCGCCAGCCCGGTGGTCGCCATATAGCCCGACCACGCCACCTGCACCGGGGCCGGCTTGCGGGCGAAGACGCCGGGACGGCCGCGGGCATTGTGGCCGGCAAGGTCGATCAGCACGTCGGGCCGGTCGTGGCGGATCCGCGCCGCCAGTTCCGCATCCGTCAGGCCGGTGACCGGGGTCCATTGCGCCGCCGCCTTGCGGAAGCGGCCGGTCACGTCGTCGGATTCGCTCTGGTTGGCGTAGAGCAGCAGCCGGATGTCCTGTCCCGGCAACGCCTCCACCGTGCGGAGGGCGAACAGGCCGGCGGGGTGGCGGCGGAAATCGCCGGACAGGATGGCGACGGTCAGCGGCCCCTTCCGCGCGCCGGCCTTCCCCGGCTTCACCCAGCGCCCGCGGTGGGGCGCGCCATGCACCCGGTCCCAGTCGCGATGCGCCTCCAGCACCGCCGCCGCCGTCACCCCCGGCCGGAACAGCAGCAGATAGGCGAGGTTGGACCGCACGTCGGCGAGATGAGGGTCGAGCGTCAGCGCCCGCCGGTTGCCGGCCTCCGCCGCGTCGAGCAGCCCCTGGCCCTGGCGGACCAAAGCGAGGTTGGCCTGCGCCTCCGCCAGCGCCGGGTTCCAGGCAAGCGCCGTCCGGTAGGCGTCGGCGGCGGCCCCCAGTCGGTCGGCGCGCTGGCGCACCTCGCCCAGCCGCAGCAGGCAGTCGGCCAGATCCGGCCGGGCGGCCACGGCATGGCGGGCCGCAAGCTCGGCGCCGTCGCGGTCGCCCAGCGCCAGCCGGGCCGCGGCGAGGTTGGACAGGGCCGGGGCATGGTCGGGACGCAGCGCCAGCGCGCGGGCCAGATCCGCCGCCGCCTCCCGCGGGCGCTCCAGCGCCAGCAGCAGGGCGCCGCGGTTGGCGTGCGCCTCGACGAAGGTCGGATCGTCGGCCAGGGCGGCGCGATAGGCGTCGTCCGCGTCCGCCCGCCGGCCGAGTGCCGCCAGCACATTGCCCAGGTTGAAGCGGGCGCGGGCATAGCCGGGACGGCGTGCCGCCGCCTGCCGGAAGGCGGTCACCGCTTCTTCCAGCCGGCCCAGCGCCTCCAGCGCGTTGCCGAGATTGTAGAGCGCCTGGGCGAAGTCCGGCCGCAGGCGCACCGCCTGCCGGTGGGCGGCCACCGCCTCCTCCAGCCGGCCCAGCGATTTCAGCGCGCTGCCCAGATTGTCGTGATAATCGGCGACCCGGTGGTTGTGCTGGATGGCGCCGCGGATCAGGG
The DNA here is from genome assembly GCF_002573965.1 of Azospirillum palustre. NCBI lineage: Bacteria > Pseudomonadati > Pseudomonadota > Alphaproteobacteria > Rhodospirillales > Azospirillaceae > Azospirillum > Azospirillum palustre. Next base: position 245,475 of record NZ_PDKW01000042.1, read on the forward strand.
TGACGGCGCGCTCGGGCTGGCCGGATTGCAGATGGACGACGCCCAGCAGATGGGCAGCGTCGGCATGGCCGGGCAGGGCATCCAGGACGCCATGATAGAGCGCCGCCGCCTCGCCGAGCCGGCCGGCCTGATGATGCGCCACCGCGGCAGCCATCGCTTCCTGGATCGTCGCCATGACGACCGTCATACCGGCTGGCGCGGGCGGGCGCCAGCGCTTTCCCAATCCGAGGGGGCGCCCAAGCGGGCACCCGTGTGGGCGCGCGCGGTTTTCAGCACTTGACCCGGCGGGCCGGGGCGGTCAGCTTGCCGGCCGTATACAGCCCCCGGCCGATCCCCGATGAACCGACTGCAACGGTACCTGTTCCGCAACCTGCTGATCGCCACGCTCTATTCGACGGCCGGCCTGACGCTGACCATCTGGCTCAGCCAGTCGTTGCGCCTGATCGAGATCGTGGTCAGCGCCGGCGCGCCGATGGGCATGTTCCTGTGGCTGCTGCTGCTGACCGTGCCGACCTTCCTCGGCATCGTGCTGCCGCTGGCGCTGGTCGGGGCCATCCTGTTCACCTACAACAAGATGGCGACGGACAGCGAGCTGGTGGTGATGCGCGCGGCCGGCGTCGGCCCCTTCTCGCTCTCGACCCCGGCGCTGGCGCTGGCGGTGGGGGTGATGGCCGTCGTCTTCACCCTGAACATCTGGATCACCCCGGCGGCCCACCGCGAGCTGGTGCGGATGGAATACACCGTGCGCAGCGACTATTCGCAGCTGTTCCTGCGCGAGGGCGTGTTCAACGAGGTCGGCGACCGGTTCAGCGTCTTCCTGCGCGACCGCGATTCCGACGGCAACCTGCACAAGGTGCTGATCCATGACGGGCGCCAGCCGGACAAGCCGGTGACGATCATGGGCGACCGCGCGGTGATGCAGACCGGCCCGGACGGCACGCGCTTCGTCGTCTATGACGGCAACCGGCAGGAGCTGGACCGCAAGACCAACCGGCTGTCACAGCTGTTCTTCGACCGCTATGCCGTCGACCTGAAGGCGGTGGCGCCCCAGGCGGCGGACCGCTGGCCCGACGCGCGTGAACGCACGACGGCGGAGCTGATGGACGGAAACGTCCCGGCCCAGGACGACCGCATGCGCCGCGGCCTGATCGCCGAACTGCACCACCGCTTCTCCTCGCCGCTGCTGGCCCTGACCTATGCGCTGGTGGCGCTGTCGGCGCTGCTGTCGGGCGAGTTCAACCGGCGCGGCCAGTCCTCCCGCGTCACCATCGCCGTGCTGGCGGTGATGGGGTTGCAGGCCGGGGCGCTCGGGCTGACCAGCCTCGCCGGCAAGGCGACCGTCTTCGTGCCGCTGATGTATGCCATGCCGCTGGCGATGCTGCTGCCGCCCCTGTGGGTGATGTCGCGCGGCCTCAGCCTGCGTCCGGGGCGCCGTCAGGGGGCGCCCGATCTTCATCCCGATGCCGGTCCCGATGCCGGCCCGGCCGGGTCGGCGTCATGAGCCGCATCCTCTTCATCACCTCCAACCGGCTGGGCGACGCGGTGCTCTCGACCGGTCTGCTCGGCCACCTGACCGACGCCCATCCGGGCGCGCGGTTGACCGTCGCCTGCGGGCCGCTGCCGGCGCCGCTGTTCCGGTCGGTGCCGGGGCTGGAGCGGCTGATCCCGCTGGCGAAGCGGTCCTATGCGCGCCACTGGCTGCGGCTCTGGCTGGAGTGTGTCGGCACGCGCTGGGATCTTGTGGTGGATCTGCGCAATTCGGCGGTCGGGCGGCTGGTGCCGGCGCGGCGCCGCGCCTTCCACGCCAAGGCGGCGCGCCCGATGCACAAGGTGGAGGAGAATGCCGCCGTGCTGGGCCTGTCGCCGCCGCCGGCCCCGCGCCTGTGGATCGACCGGGAGGCGAGGCGGCAGGCCGACGCCCTGATCCCCGCCGGGACCGGGCCGTTCCTCGCCATCGGGCCGACGGCCAACTGGCTGGGCAAGGAATGGCCGGCGGAGCGGTTCGCCCGGCTGGCCCTGCGCCTGACCGGGGAGGGCGGGCCGCTGGCCGGCGCCCGGGTGGCGGTGCTGGCCGCCGGGCCGGAGCGGGACCGGGCGCAGCCGGTGCTGGCGGCGCTGGGGCCGCGGGCCATCGACCTGACCGGCCGCACCGACCCGATGGCCGCCGCCGCCTGCCTGGAGCGGGCGGCGCTCTATGTCGGCAACGACAGCGGCCTGATGCACATCGCGGCGGCGGCGGGCGTGCCGACGGTCGGGCTGTTCGGTCCCGGCTATCCCGCAATCTACGGTCCCTGGGGGCCGCGCGGGCGGGTGGTGGTCAGCAGCGTTCCGCAGCCGGAGCTGCTGGCCCGCGTCACCGCCGACCCCAACGCCCGCGGGCTGATGGACGGCGTCGACGAGGACCGGGTGGATGAGACGGCGACCGCGCTCCTCTCCGAAACGCATAGAACGTGTGACCAGTTTGCGTCAGGGTCCTCCACACCCGCCGAACTACCCCCGTTGCGTTGACAAAGCCGGTCGGATAACCGACACTTCCTAGACGAAGCAAAGGGGCAGGTCCGCCCCCACCGGATGGGTTTTCCCCCGAGGGTTTGGAATGAAGCCGACTCCCACCTACGCCAACAAGCCGACCTCGGACAATCCGCGCGATGTCGAGGCTTGGGCCCTGGCGGAAGCGGCGCGCCGTATCATCGCCGCCAGCCATGCCAAGGACGAAAAAGCCTACCGCGAGGCTCTCCAGCTGAATCAGCGCCTGTGGACGATCTTCCAGGCGGCGATCACCGAAGAGGATTGCGGCCATCCGCCGGAAGTCCGGACGAACATTGCAGCATTGTCGCTGCTGGTCGATCGCGAGACGACCAACCGTCTGATCGACCTGGATTTCGGCAAGATCGACACGCTGGTCAATATCAACCGCAACGTCGCCAGCGGCCTGACCGCCCAGGGCCAGTTCATCGCCGCCCAGCAGGCGACCCAGCCGCATCCGGGCACGCCCCAGGCGGCCGCTCCCCAGGCGCCGCAGGCAGCTCCGGCGCCGGGCCAGCCGCCGGCCGGAATGCGCCCCGCCGTGCCGCCGCGCCCGATGACCGCCCCGGACGCCGCCCCGGTCAACCGCGAGTCCCTGCGCATTTCGATCTGATCGCTGTCGCGACCGACAGGAAAAAGGCCGGCGCTCCGATGGGGCGCCGGCCTTTTTTGTCCTTTCACTCCGCCGGAACCTCGCGGTCCAGCTCCTCCAGCCAGATGCGGGCGTTGCCGTCCGACGGGGCGCGCCAGTCGCCGCGGGGCGAGAGCGAGCCGCCGGCGCTCACCTTCGGGCCATTCGGCATGGCCGAGCGCTTGAACTGGCTGAACCCGAAGAAGCGGCGCAGGAACACCCGCAGCCAGTCGCGGATCTCGGCCGGGCTGTAAGCGCGGCGCTTCTCCAGCGGATAGCCCTCCGGCCAGTCGCCCTTGTTGGCGTCGGACCAGGCATGGCGGGCCAGGAAGGCGATCTTCGACGGGCGGAATCCGTAGCGCAGCACGTAGAACAGGGTGAAGTCCTGCAAATCATACGGCCCGACCACGGATTCGGAGCTTTGCAGCGCCTTGTCGGAGCCGGCCGGCACCAGTTCCGGCGAGATCTCCGTCTTCAGGATGGCGTCCAGCGTCGCCGACACCTCCTGCTGGAACTGGCCGGTGCGGCCGACCCAGCGGATCAGATGCTGGATCAGCGTCTTCGGCACGCCGGCATTGACGTTGTAATGGGACATCTGGTCGCCGACACCATAGGTGCACCAGCCGAGCGCCAGTTCCGACAGGTCGCCGGTGCCGAGCACGATGCCGTTGTGGTGGTTGGCAAGGCGGAACAGGTAGTCGGTGCGCAGGCCGGCCTGCACATTCTCGAAGGTGATGTCGTACACCGCCTCGCCGCGGGCGTAGGGGTGCTCCATGTCCCGCAGCATCTGGTTGGCCGCCGGCCGGATGTCGAGTTCCTTGGCCGTCACCCCCAGCGCCGTCATCAGCGTCCAGGCGTTGGACTTGGTGCCCTCGCTGGTGCCGAATCCCGGCATGGTGTAGCCGAGGATGCCGGTCCGCGGCAGGCCGAGCCGGTCCATGGCGCGGGCGGCGACGATCAGCGCGTGGGTGCTGTCCAGGCCGCCCGACACGCCGATCACCACCGTCTTGATCCCGGTGGCGCGCAGCCGCTGCACCAATCCTGCGACCTGGATGTTGTAGGCCTCGTAACAGTCCTGCTCCAGCCGTTCGGCGGCGGCGGGAACGAAGGGCAGGCGCGGCACCACGCGCAGCAGGCCGACATCCTCCTCCGGCGCATCGAGATGGAAGGCTACGGTGCGGAAACTGCCGGTGGCGGCGGGAAACAGGCGGCGGTTGTCGTCGAAGGTGCCTTGGCGCAGCCGCTCCTGCCGCAGCAGGTCGAGATCGACGTCGGCCACCGCCATCTGGGCGCCGTCGGGGAAGCGGTCGGTCTCCGCCAGCTTCTCGCCATTCTCGAAGATCGAGGTCTGGCCGTCCCAGGCGAGGTCGGTGGTCGATTCCCCCGTCCCGGCCGACGAATAGAGATAGGCTGCCAGACAGCGCGCCGACTGCGATTTCGCCAGCAGCCGGCGGGTGTCCGACTTGCCGATGGTGATGTTGCTGGCAGACAGGTTGGCGAGGATCGTCGCGCCGGCCAGCGCCGCCATGGTGCTGGGCGGGGCCGGAACCCACAGATCCTCGCAGATTTCGGCATGGACGACCAGACCGGGCTGGTCCTCGGCGGAGAACAGCAGGTCGGGGCCGAAGGGGGCGGTCAGGTCGCCGATGCGGATCGTCCCGCCTTCGGTGCCGGCGCCCGACGCGAACTGGCGCCGTTCGTAGAATTCGCGGTAGTTCGGCAGATGCTGCTTCGGCACCACGCCCAGCAACTCGCCCCGGTGGATCGCCACCGCCGTGTTGTAGAGCCGCCCGTCATACAGCAGCGGCGCGCCCACCAGCAGCAGCGGCATCAGCCCGGCCGACGCCTGCACCAGATCGAGGATCGCCTGCTCCACCGCGTCGATCAGCGGGTCCTGCATCAACAGATCGTCGATGGCATAGCCGGACAGCGCCAGTTCGGGGAACAGCGCCACCGCCACCGACTTGTCGTGGCAGGCGCGCGCCGCCTCCAGCACCGCCGCGGCATTGGCCGCCGGGTCGGCAGGGGTGCTGCGCGTGGTGCAGGCGGCCACCCGCGCGAAGCCGTGGCGATAGATCGAGGTGAAGCTCATGACCCGTTCCCGCTACCTTGCATGCCATTGACGCCCCAGGATGCGACGCCTGGGGGCAGCAAACATAGCAGGAATTTCGCGCACGTCAGGTCCTCTGTCCCGCCTGCCTTCTGCGCGATCCCGGGCTTCCGGGCCTTTCGGACGGGAAGGCCGGGGCTTGTCGGGGCGATGCTTAAGACACGATACATTCGTTATAAAACCAAAGTCAAATCGATGGGAAGATGGGGACATTCCAGTTAAATTGATGATGATGAAGAGCGTTGCCCTGCGACAGTCAAGTTGACCAAATCAAATGCGACGGATATAGGCAGGGACTCGCTTGCGCAGAGAACCGGCAGGCCGACGCCAGAAGGACCAGTTTATCACCGTGCCAACGGATACGCCCGCCACGCATCCTGACCCGACGCCCTCCGCATCGCCCAATGCGGACGCAGGCGGTGTTCCGGCGGAAACGGGTGCGTCGCCGGAGCAGGCCTGCTGCATCGTCGGCATCGGTGCCTCGGCCGGCGGGCTGGAGGCGTTGCAGCGCTTCTTCGACGCGGTGCCCGGCGACAGCGACCTCGCCTATGTCGTGGTCCAGCACCTGTCGCCGGTGCACAAGAGCCTGATGGTCGATCTGCTGGCGAAGCACACGGCGATGGAAGTCGTGCAGGCGACCGAGGGCGTGCCGGTCCAGCGCAACACCGTCTATCTGCTGCCGCCGGGCAAGCATCTGAGCATCGAGGACAGCCGGCTGCGGCTGACCGCCAAGGATGCCGGCGGCGGCATGAGCCTGCCGATCGACATCTTTCTCACCGCGCTCGCCCGCGACCAGGGTCCGCTGGCCATCGGCCTGATCCTGTCGGGAACCGGATCGGACGGGACGCGCGGCCTGATGGCGATCAAGTCGGCCGGCGGCTTCACCGCGGTCCAGCAGCCGGAAACCGCGCAGTTCGACGGCATGCCGCGCAGCGCGCTGGCCACCGGACAGATCGACGCCACCCTGGCGCCGGATGCTCTGCCGGCCCGCCTGATCGAGCATGCGCGCAAGACCCTGGCCCGCGCCCGGCCGATGCCGGCGCGCCAGCGGCGCGAGGACGGCGACGACCCGCTGGCCCAGATCATCGCGGTCATCCGCTCCGTCACCGGCGTCGATTTCTCGCATTACAAGCTGGCGACCCTTCTGCGGCGGATCGAGCGGCGGATGCAGGGCGCCGGCCTGGAGTCGATGGACGAGTATGCCGCCCTTCTGCGGCGGAACAGCGCCGAGACGGTCAATCTCTACAAGGAGATGCTGATCGGCGTCACCCGCTTCTTCCGGGACGAGGCGGCCTTCCGCGTCCTGGCCGACCGGGTGATTCCCAGCCTGCTCGCCAACCGCAGCCCGACCGACATGGTCCGCGTCTGGGTCTGCGGCTGCGCCAGCGGGGAGGAGGCCTATTCCATCGCCATCCTGTTCGCCGAGGCGCAGGAAAGGCTGGGGCGCAGCTTCGACGTCAAGATCTTCGCCACCGACATCGACCAGGACAGCATCGAGATCGCAAGCCTCGGCGAGTATCCGCGCGCGATTGCCGAGGATGTATCGCCGGACCGGCTGAGCCGCTTCTTCGTCGCGCGCGGCGACAGCTATGCGGTGTCGCGCGACATCCGCCGCATGGTGGTGTTCGCCGCCCACAACATCATGCGCGACCCGCCCTTCACCAAGATCGACCTGCTGAGCTGCCGCAACCTGCTGATCTACATGGACCAGCCGTTGCAGCGGAAGGTTCTGAGCCTGTTCCAGTACGCCCTGCGCCAGAGCGGCTTCCTGTTCCTCGGCACCAGCGAGACGCTGGGCGACCTCCAGTCCGATTTCCACACCGTCGACAGCCGCAACAAGCTGTTCCAGAGCCTGCGCGCCGGCTCCTTCCGGCTGTCGCGCCTGCTGGTGCCGACGGTGGCGGCCCCGCTGGCCCGCCATGGCGAGGATGCCGTAAGCCATGGCATGGAGGAGGGGGCGGTCATCGACGAGGCCATCGGCGCGTTGATGAAGGCCTATGTGCCGCCCTGCCTGCTGGTCAACGAACAGATGACCATCATGCATGTGTTCGGCGACGCCTCGTCCCTGCTGAAGGTGCCGGCGGGCGAGGCGACGCTGAACGTGCTGAAGCTGCTGCCCTCCTCGGTCGCCATGGTGACGGGCACCGCGCTGAACCGCGCCTTCCGCTCCGGCGAGGAGTTCGCGCTGTCCAACATCCCGGTGAAGGACCGCGAAGGGGTGGCGGCGATCAGCCTGCGGGTCCAGCCCTATGTCGCGCGCAAGACCGGGCGCCGCTTCGCCCTGGTGGTGCTGGACCGCGCCAACATGCTGCCGCTGTCGGTTCCGGATTCCGACTTCGACCTGAACGCCGACGCCGCCGAGCGCATCCGCGGGCTGGAGCAGGAACTGCTGTCGCGCGGCGAGAACCTCCAGGCGACCATCGAGGAGCTGGAGACCGCCAATGAGGAATTGCAGGCCACCAACGAGGAATTGCTGGCCTCGAACGAAGAGTTGCAGAGCACCAACGAGGAGCTTCAGTCTGTCAACGAGGAGCTTTACTCCGTCAACGCCGAATATCAGGCGAAGGTGGAGGAGCTGACCGAGATCACCAACGACCTCGACAATCTGCTGCGCTCGACCGAGATCGGCACGGTGTTCCTGGACGGCGACTTCGTCATCCGCCGCTTCACCCCGGCGGCGGCCGGCTTCATCAACATCATCCCGCGCGACATCGGCCGCTCCATCGCGCATCTGTCTACCAACATCGACTATCCCGATTTCCTCGCCGACATCCGCAAGGTGTTCGACGGGCAGGAGACGGTGGAACGCCATGTCCGGGTGTATGACGGCCGCTGGGTGCTGACCCGCATCCTGCCCTACCTGACCGACAAGAATCAGACCGGCGGCGTGGTGGTGACCTTCGTCGACGTGACGGAGACCAAGCAGGCGCAGGAGCGGCTGCAGAAGGTGCTGGACAGCCTGCCTGAGCACATTGCCGTGACCGACCGCGACGGCCAGATCGTCATGGTGAACGCTGCGTGGCGCGGATTCGCCCAGCGCAACGGCGCCCCGGCGACCGAGCGCTGCGGCGTCGGCACCAACTATCTGGACGTCTGCCTCAACCCGGAGGCGGCGAAGAGGGACGCCATCGCCCGGGCGGTGCATGACGGGCTGCGCCGCATCCTGGACGGCGAAGCCGATGATTTCTCCATCGAATATCCCTGCCATTCGCCCGATGAACAGCGCTGGTTCCTGATGCACGCCACCCGCCTGAACGACCATGACGGCGGCATCGTCGTCAGTCACATCAACATAACCAACCGCAAGCTGATGGAATTGCGGTTCGACGATGCCGGTAAGGGCGACGGGGGCGAAGAATGAGTGAGGAGTCTTCCGGCCGACTGCGGCGCCGTGCCGAAACCATTCTGAGCGGCGGGACTTTCGAGGCGACGGACGTCACCGCCACCTCGATGAAGGAACTGCTGCACGAGTTGTATGTCCATCAGGCCGAGCTTGAGATCCAGAACGAGGAGCTGCGCGGCGCCCAGCAGGCGCTGGAGGCGTCGCGCCTGCAATATCTCCAGCTTTTCCAGTCGGTGCCGCTGGCCTGTCTGGCGGTGAACGCCGCCGGCATCGTCGGCGAGGCCAACGCCGCCGCCGAACGGCAGTTCGGCCTGCCGATGCTGCGGCTGAAGGGCCGTCCGCTGACCCTGCTGCTCGACAGCGTCGACCATGGCCGGCTGTTCACCGCGCTCGGCCGGCTGCGCGACCATGGCGACTGGGTCCGGCAGGAGTTCCGCTATCTCGGGCCCCAGGGCACGATCATCGACGGGCTGACCGACGCCCGCCGGGTGACGCTGGACGACAGCGACCGCGGCGGCGTGCTGCTGACCATCACCGACCTGACCGAACGCAACGCCTGGCTTCGCGAGGTGCAGCAGGCCCGCGACGACGCCGAGCGGGCGCGCGCCGACTATCACCACATCCTCCAGTCGGTCGGCGACGGCATCCTCGGGGTGGACGCCGACGGGCGCATCCGCTTCGTCAACGCCGCGGCGACGGCCATGACCGGGCATCTCGACCTCGACCTGATCGGCCGCCCGCCCTCCGATCTGCTGGCCGGACCGGCGGAGCCAGGGACCGGGCTGCCGGTTGGCGAAACGGACCCAGCGGCACCCCAGGCGGGCGGGGCGGCCCGGGCGCTGGCGCTCTCGCTGACCGACGGCCGGCCGCGCAGCGTCGCCTGCGAGAGGCTCCGCCGCGAGGATGGCGGGACGCTGCTGGTGGAGATCACCATCTCCCCCATGCTGGCGTCCGGCATGCGCCTCGCCCCGATGGAGGAGCGCATCCAGGGCGCCGTCGTCGCCTTCCGCGACGTCACCGCGCGGCGGACCGCGGAATCGGCGCTGAACCTCAGCGAGCGGCGGCACCGGGTGCTGGTCCAGTCGCTGCACGACGCGCTGGCGATGACCGCGGTCGATGGCCGCAGCCTGCTGGCCAATGCCATGGCCGAGCGGCTGCTGGACGGCCCCGCCCGCCCCCTGCTCGACCCGATGGCGTCGGCCTTCGACGCCGACGGCAACGCAGAGAGCCGAGCCGGCGGACAGATGGCGCCGGCCACCGCCCCGGCCACCATGGTTCCGACCACGGCCGGCCGCCGCTTCATCGACGCCAACGGCAACCGGCTGCATGGGCTTCCCCCGGCGGCGGAAGCGGTGCGCAGCGGCAAGCCGGTGGTCGAGCGCATCATCGGCGTGGTCGAGGGGGAGGAGGCGACCGCCCCCACCCGCTGGCTGCGGGTGTCGAGCCGTCCCGTCGCCGATCCGGCCGGCCGGGTCGAGGCGGTGGTGTCCAGTGTCGCCGACATCACCGCGGTGAAGGCGCTGGAGCGCGAGTTGAACGTGGCGCTGGACGCGCGCGAGCGCTTCCTGGCGGCGGCGAGCCACGATCTGCGCCAGCCGGTGCAGGCCCTGCTGCTGCTCGCCGACCTGTTGATGAAGGAAACGCTTGCCCCCGGCGCCCGGCGGATGGCGGAGCAGATCCAGTCCTCGCTCGGCGGGCTGGGCGGCATGCTGGACGGGATGCTCGACATCTCCAAGCTGGAGGCCGGGCTGGTCGCCCCCAATCCGGAGACTGTGGATATCGCCGCCCTGCTGGCCCGGCTGCATGGGGAATTCGCGCCTGCGGCCGGGAAGGCGGGGCAGGCTCTGCGTCTGGTGGCGCCGCCTCTGACGACGCGCACCGACCCGCGGCTGCTGGAGCGGGTGCTGCGCGCTCTGCTGGCCAATGCGCTGCATTTCGCCCCCGGCGGGCGGGTGCTGATCGGGGCGCGGCAGCGCGGCGACCATGTGCAGATCGAGGTGTGGGATACCGGCATCGGCATCGCCGACCAGCACATCGACCGCATCTTCCAGGACTTCTACCAGGTCGGCAACGCCGCCCGTGACCGGCGCGAAGGGCTGGGTCTGGGGCTCAGCATCGCCAAGCGGCTGGTCACCATGCTGGGCGGCACCATCGACGTGACCTCCTCGCTGGGCCGCGGCAGCCGCTTCACCGTCAGCCTGCCCCTGACCGAAACCAGGCCGGACATGACCGACCGGTCCGGCAGCGCCGGCCGCAGCGGGGCCGACGACGAGGCCGGGCGGCTGGTCATGCTGGTGGAGGACGACGCCGTCATCCGCATGGCGCTGGTCCTGATGCTGGAGGACTGGAACTATCGCGTGGCGGAGGCCGGCAGTGGGGCGGAGGCGGAGCAGCTGCTGGGCGACCTGATCGAGTCCGGGGAAGAGCCCGACCTGATCCTGGCCGACTACCGCCTGCCGGAGGGGACGACGGGGCTGATGGTGATGGACATGGTCCGGCGCCGCCTGTCGCGCGACATTCCCGGAGTGCTGCTGACCGGCGACACCTCGGCGGACCGGCTGCGGGAGGCGGCCGGCGCCCAATGTGCATTGCTGCACAAGCCGATCCAGCCCGGCCGCCTGCACGATACGCTGGCGGCGGCGCTGGGTGGCTGACCGGTGTATGGGTCGCCAGCGCAATCCTTCGTCAACGCAGCTTTTCTTGATTCACGTCAATGCTCCGGACCGATGAAGATCCAGACTGTCCGAACTGTTTAGAGAGGTGAATGACGGCACAAAACGGGGACGACCCATGCCCAACAGGACGGATGCCAGCCTTGCGCGCCGGATGGTGCGCGCCCGTGCCGCCAGAGTATCTGCGCTGCTGCTCGGCGGCCTGTTCATCGGCTTCCTGCTGCTCGTCGTCGTCTTCATCGAATATCGCCGCGCCATCGACTGGATCGACCACACGCACAAGGTCATCTCCGCGGTCGAGGAACTGCAATCCACCCTGTCCGATGCCGAATCCGGCCAGCGCGGCTATCTGCTGTCGCTGGACCCCCGGCAGCTCGTCCCCTACGAGGAGGGGAGGGAGCGCAGCCGCGCGCTGCTGGACCGCCTGCGCTCGCTGACCGCCGACAATCCGGTGCAGCAGGACAAGGTGACGGCGTTGCGGAGCCTGACCGCCGACAGGCTGGACCGGATGGCCGAGCTTCTGCGGCAGGCCGACGAGGCGGGTGTGGCGTGGGCGCCGGCACCCGTCCGCGAGGGCATCGGCGCCAACATGATGGCCGAAATCCGGCGGATGACCGCCACCATGCGGGCGGATGAGGACCTGCTGCTCGCCGGGCGCAGCCGGCATGCCACCATTCTTGAGCTGCTGATGATCGCCTATGGGATCGTCTTCGTCACCGTCACCGGCTGGCTCTGCTTCTCCACCGTCCGGCGGCTGGAGCGGGATTACCAGGCCGAGCGGGCCGAAGGGGAGGTGCTGGCGGCGACGCTGCAGGAGAACAGGATCCTGCTGGATGAGGTCAACCACCGGGTCAAGAACTCCTTGCAGATCGTCGCCAACCTGCTGCGGACCCAGGCGATGCGGCATCGCAGCGAGGAGGTGCGGCAGGAACTGCTGGACAGCAGCAGCCGGGTGCTGGCGATTGCCGAGGTCCATCGCCGTCTCTATGGCGAAGGGGCGGTGTACGACACCGTCGAGCTGACCGACCTGATCCGCAGCATCGCCGAGAACGCCGTCCCGCCCACCGGTGGGGCCGAACCGTCGATGACCCTGGCGACGGGCGCGCCGCTGTCGGCCCCGGTCGACACCGCGGTGCCGGTGGCGCTGATCGTCAACGAGCTGCTGACCAACAGCTACAAGCACGCCTTTCCCGACGGGCGGCGCGGCAGGGTCACGGTGGATATGGCGGTGGCGGGGAACGAGGTCCGCATCGATGTCGCCGACGACGGCATCGGCCTGCCGGAGGAGGTCGCGGGCAACAGCGGCGGCGGCTTCGGCCTGAACACGGCCCGCAATCTTACGCGGCAATTAAGGGGGCGTCTGGAGATCGAACGTTTGACACCGGGGACGCGCTTCCTTTTAACTTTCCCGATGAAGCCGCCTGCTCCAACCCAGGCGTGAGCCTTCCGGCCAATCCGCAAAATATACAAGAAAAACAATGAAGATACTGATCATAGAGGATGAATTCCTGATCGCCGAGGGCGTGTCGCTGACTTTGCAGTCGGCCGGCCATGCGGTGACGGGAATCGCCGAGGATCTGCCGACCGCCCTTGCCCTGGCCGGGCAGGAGAAGCCCGATATGGCTTTCGTCGATATCAAGCTGGCCAACGGCTCGAACGGGCTCGACGTCGCCCGCGCATTGAAGGCGATGGGGATCGCTTGCGTCTTCGCCACCGGCAACCCGCCCAACAAGGCGCAGGCCGGCGGGGTCGGGCTGGGCTACATCGCCAAGCCCTTTTCGCCGCGCGTGCTGGTCCAGACCGCCGCCTTCGTCGCCGGGGTGCTGTCGCCCGGCGCGCCATCCGCGGCGGCGCCCCATGGGTTCGTGACGCTCTAGAGTCTGTCCGGTGCTTATTGAAGCACCGGACAGACTCTAGGCTTTTGGTTTTCCGTGCGATTCACGCTTCAAGCGATTCCGCTTGAACCGATCGCACTCTAAGGACGCAGTCCTCAGAACCCGCTGAAACGGGTGAAGCCCTCCGCCGGTTCGCGCTCCGTCGGGAAGTTGTTTTCCGCTGCCGACCAGTCGGCGAAGCCCAGCGCCATGCCGCTGGCGATGATCTCGCCGTCGGGCAGGCCCAGATGCCGCGCGGTGATGGCGTGGCGGTAGCAGAAGGCGGCCTGCGGGCAGGTCTCCAGCCCGAAGCCGCGGGCGACGATCATCACATTTTGCATGAACATGCCGAGGTCGAGCCACGCCCCCTTGCCCATGTCGCGGTCGATGGTGAAGAACAGCCCGACCGGCGCCCCGAAGAACAGCCAGTTGCGGCCATGCTGGCGCGCCATCCGCTCGCGGTCGCCCTTGCCGATGCCGATGGAGCCGTAGAGCGCCCAGCCCACCGCCCGCCGGCGGCCCAGGTAGGGCTCCCGCCAGGTTTCGGGGTAATAGGGATATTCCGGCACCTCCGGCTCCCCGGCCTCATGGGCGGCCAGCAGTTCCGCCGACAGGGCGGCGCGCGCCTCCCCGGCGATGGCGTGGACCTTCCAGGGCTGGATGTTGGAACCGCTCGGCGCGCGGGCGGCGAGGTCGAGGATGCGCAGCACCGTCTCCCGCTCCACCGGCGTCGGCAGAAAGGCGCGGATGCTGCGCCGGCCGGCGACGGCGTCCAGCACGGGCAGGGCGGGGGTGCCTTCCACCGGCATGGGCAGGGCCGTGGGGTCAGCGCTCATCGCCGGCTGCCTCTCCCTCGACCTCCACCGCCGGTTCGTGCCGGACCGGGAAATTGACCGACCGGGCGATGAAGCATTTCTCTGCCGCCTCATGGTGCAGGGCCAGCGCCTTGCCGGCGTCGGAGCCCGGCGCCAGCGTCACCCGCGGCCGCAGGACGACGGCGGTGAACTGGCCGCCGCCGTCGGTCTCCTCCTCCATCATCCCGTCCGCATCGTCGCTGTAGCCGGTGACGACGATCCCGGCGGCCGAACAGAGATGCAGGTACCAGAGCTGGTGGCAGGAGGACAGGGCGCCGACCAGCATCTCCTCCGGGTTCCAGCGCGCCGGATCGCCGCGGAAGGCCGCGTCGGAGGTGGCGGGGATTGCCGGCTTGGTCCCGGCGCTCAGCGTGTGGTCGCGGCTGTAGGCCCTGTAGGACGAGGTGCCGGTGCCGAGATTGCCGGTCCAGTCGAGCCGGACGGCATAGCGGTGTTCCCTGTGCGCCATGAAGCTCCTCCCTTCTACTGCATCACGAACATCAATAGCGCCGGCAGGCCGACGAAGGCCATGGCGGTGGACCCCAGCACCATGCCGGCGACATCCTCCGGCGCGTTGCCGTAGCGCAGCGCCCAGAGATAGTTGAAGACGGCCACCGGCATCGAGCTTTGCACAAGCACCACGCCGCGCGCGGCCCCGGTCAGCCCCATCGCCCAGGCCACCAGCAGCCCCATGGCGAAGCCGACCGCCAGCCGGAAGGCCGACATCGACAGGGCCCGCACCGCGCCGGAGAGGCGCAGCTTCGACAGCGCCACCCCCAGCGAGAACAGCATCAGCGGCACGGCGCAGTTGCCCAGCAGCGTGGTGGTGTTGCCGATCCACACCGGCAGCGGCAGCCCTGCCAGCTGGATCGCCACCGCCGCCGCCACAGCGTAGATCGTCGGGGTGCGCGCCATCTGCCCCAGGTCGAAGCGCCCAGCCGCCAGCGCCGGCCCCAGCGTGAACTGCCCCACCGACATCACCGCATAGAACAGCACGGCAAGGCTGAGGCCATTCTCGCCGAAGGCGAACAGGCAGACCGGCAGGCCCAGGTTGCCGGCGTTGGGAAAGGCCATCGCCGGGACATAGACCCGCAGCGACAGCCCCGACGCCAGCAGCACCGGGACCGACGCCAGCGCCGTCAGCGCCATGCACAGCGTTGCCGCCAGCGCCATCTCCCCCATCACGTCGGCGGACAGGTGCAGCCGGGTCAGGGCCGCGAAGACCAGGCAGGGCGACGACACGTTGATGGCGAAGGTGGTGATGAAGGCGCTGTCGTAGGGCAGCTTCCCCCGGGCCCAGCCATAGCCGAGTGCAGCCACCACGAAAACCGGGGCCAGCACGGCGAAGGCGTCGGACAGAAGGGCGGAGATGGGCATGGAGATTGGCGGAACCCTTTACTGCAACCGGTGGGTGGGCGGACTGTCAGCCACCATGGCGGCAATCCCGCCCGCCGTCATCCCCCCAAACCCAAGCCGGGACGCAGGGCAGCCGCGCAACAGGAATCCGATTGCCGCTGCGTTGCCAGACCCTTGCGGCAATCGCCCACCCGTCCCGAGTCGCAGCCATTCGCGTGCGTCGCCGGGGAAAACTGCGCCGGAACCCCCGTTATCGGAATGACACAGACCCGACGAAATACGGCTTTTGAGCGAGCTTTGTCTCGAGCCAGTAACGATTTGTAACGAAGCTTGAGCCATAAGGGGTCACCCACTAGGGTGCAATGGCCCCATTCTGCGGATACGCATGACAACCTCGCCCGGCGCCAAGACCGTTGTTCGGCCCCTGAACAACAAGGCGCAGCAATCCAAACGACAGCCGAACCTGAACAGTCGCCGATTCTCCCTGCGCTCGGTTCTGCTCTGGATTCTATTGTTGCTGTCGGCGGGTTTGTTTCTTGCGCTGGCCGCCTTGCCCGTTGGAAGATTTGCAAGTGCCGCCATCTCGGCCGGCGTGGTGGCCGCCGCCTTCGTGCTTGGGCGCTTCGCCCAGCGCTTCTGGCATGCCCGCACGCTGACCGTTCTGCTGCTGGCCTTCGTCACCTTCCGCTATTTCTTCTGGCGCCTGACCGGCACGCTGCCGCCGGTGGACGACCTGGTGAATTTCATTCCCGGCGTGACCCTGTTCGCGGCCGAGGCGCTGTCCTTCGTCCTGTTCCTGACCTCGCTGTTCGTCATCATCGACCCGCTCGCCCGCGAGCCGTCGGAACCGACGGGCGATCCCGCCTTCTGGCCCAGCGTCGACGTCTACATCCCCTCCTACAACGAGGAGCCGGAGCTGCTGGAGACGACGCTGGCCGCCGCGGTCTGCATCGACTACCCGCGCGACAAGCTGCACGTCTATCTGCTGGACGACGGCGGTACCGATCAGAAGCTCGCCCACAGCAATCCCGAACAGGCAGCGGCGGCTTCGGCCCGGCGCGAGACGCTGACCGCGCTGTGCGAACGGTTGCAGGTCACCTACATGACCCGGCCGCGCAACGAGCATGCCAAGGCCGGCAACATCAACCACGCCTTTCATAAGACGTCCGGCGATCTGTTGCTGATCCTGGACGCCGACCATGTTCCCACCGTTGGCATCCTGAAGGCGACGGTCGGCTTCTTCCAGCAGGATCCCGGCCTGTTCCTGGTCCAGACGCCGCATTTCTTCGTCAATCCCGACCCGGTCGAATACAACCTCGGCACCTTCGAGCGGATGCCGAGCGAGAACGAGATGTTCTATTACTCGATCCAGCCCGGGCTGGACCGCTGGAACGGCTCCTTCTTCTGCGGATCCGCCGCCATCCTGCGCCGCGCGGCGCTGGAGGAGGTCGGCGGCTTCAGCGGCGACACGGTGACCGAGGATTGCGAGACCGCGCTGGAGCTGCACTCGCGCGGCTGGCGCAGCGTCTATCTGCCGCGCCCGCTGATCGCCGGATTGCAGCCGGAGACCTTCGACAGCTTCATCGCCCAGCGGTCGCGCTGGACCCAGGGCATGATCCAGCTGTTCCTCCTGAAAAACCCGCTGCTCAAGCGCGGCCTGACGTTCTCGCAGCGGCTGTGCTACCTCAGCACCATGCTCTACTGGTTCTTCTGGTTCTGGCGGCCGATCTTCCTGCTGTCGCCGCTGTGCTATGCCCTGTTCGGGCTGGAGATCTACCGCATCAACCTGCCGGACTTCGGCTGCTTCGTCATTCCGCACGTCTTCGCCGCCGCCTTCCTGTCGCAGTTCCTGCATGGGCGCATGCGCTGGCCGCTGTTCTCGGAGCTGTACGAGTATCTGCAATCCTTCCACGTCTCCCGCGCGGCGCTGGCGACGCTGATCCGGCCGCGCGACCCGGTGTTCAAGGTGACCGCCAAGGGCCAGTCGGTGGAGGAGGACGGCTTCTCGCCGCTCGCCACCCCCTTCATCGTCACCACGCTGCTGCTGGCGGCGGGGCTGGCGGCCTGCGCGTGGCGCTATTCCATCTTCCCCGAACACCGGGCGGCCATCGTTCCGGTGGCGGTGTGGTGTTCGCTGAGCCTGCTGCTGGCACTGGGCGGCCTCGCCGTCGTCTATGAGCGCAAGCGCGTACGCCGGCAGGAGCGCTTCACCGTCGACCGCCCGGCGGTGCTGAAGTTCGAGGACGGCACCGGCATCGACCTGACGGTTGCCGACGTGTCCGCCGGCGGCGTCGGGCTGATCGTCGATCCAAAATGGCGCGAGCTGCTGAGCCGGCCCGACCAGACGCCGGTGCTGACCATCGCCGCGACGGAGACGGAGGCGGCGACCACCACCGGCGTGCGCTTCTTCCGTATCGAGATGCGCAACGGCGAACTGGCGGTCGGCGCCGGCTTCGCCCCGCGCGACCGCCAGGACATCGTCGAGATGGCGCGCTTCGTCTTCGGCAACAGCGTCGGCTGGGACATCTTCCTCGACCGCAAGCGGGTTGCGGCGCCGACCTTCTTCGGCGGGCTGCTTTTCTTCGCCACCCGCGTGGTTCCACGGCTGGGCCATGTCCTGTTGGCCCTGCCGGGTGCGCTGCGCCGCATCCTGACCTTCCAGGCTCCGTAACGACGATGGCGGGCATGGGCAAACAAACCGGCGGGGGCCGGATGCTGCGGGCGTCGCCACGGACGTTGTTGGCGGCGCTGATTGCGCTGCTGTCGCTATGGGCCGGCTGGGCATCGCCGGTGCTGGCCGCCGACCGCCGGGTGATCCCGCTGTCGAACCTGCGCGACGGCCAGCCGGAGGTCACGCTGCATGGCGAGACGGAGACGGTGGCGCTGCGCGCCGTCCTGCCGCCGGTGATCGGGCTGACCAGCGCCATGCTGACGCTGACCTACGAGAACGGCATCGACATCCTGCCCGAAAAGGGGTCGATGTCGGTCTTCATCAACGGCTCTCCGGTGGCGGACCTGCCGCTCGCGGCCTTCCGCGGGCCGGTCAACGCCTCCATCACCCTGCCCGGCAGCCTGATCCGCCCCGGCGAGAACCAGATCGTCTTCCAGACCAGCGCCCAGCACCGCGCCATCTGCACGGTCCGCGGCACCTACGATCTGTGGGCGCGGGTCAACCTCGCCGCCTCGTCGCTGACGCTGATGTCCGACGGCGGCGTGCCGGAGCCGGACCTCGCCATGGTCCGCCAGCTCCTGGCCTCCGCCGACCGCGCGCGGGAGCCGCTGGCCATCGTCCAGCCCGGCAGCGAGATCGACGCCGATCACCTCGGCTGGGGCTCCATGGTGGCGCAGTCCTACGGCCTGCTGCTGGGCGACCAGACCCCGCGGGTGGTGGCGGTGCCGGTGAAGCCCGCCGGCAATGCGCCGGGCAACCCTCCCGGCACTCCCGCCCCGACGCTGGAAAGCCTGCCGCTGCCGGGCGGCAAGAACATCCTGATCGGCACCCGCGACCGCCTCGCTCCCCTGCTGGGCGAGGCGCGGGCCGCCGCCATCGCCGGGCCGTTCCTCAGCGTTTATCCCTATGCTGTCAACAAGGGCGGTCCGGAGGGAAGCGGCGGTGGCGGCTTCGTCGCCGTCGCCTCGGGACGAACCCAGCAGGAGGTCGATCAGGCGGTGATGCGGCTGGCCGACGTGACCCGGCCGCTGCCGACACAGACCGCGATGATCGTCACCGACGCGGCGGTCCCGGCCGCGCCGCCGGCCCCGCCGGTGCAGGCGGAGGGGCGCTACCGTCTGTCGGACCTCGGCTTCCAGACGGTGCAGCACAGCGGCTACCGCTACACCGGCCGGGTCGATCTGACCCTGCCGGCCGGCTTCGCCCCGGTCAGCGACCGCTCCATCCTGTTTCATGTCAACGCGGCGTTCGAAGGCAATCTCGGCCCCGGCGCGGTGCTGAACGTCCGGGTCAACGGCAAGTCGGCCGGCGCCATGGAGATCGACAAGCGCTCCAGCGGCATCATCGAGAATGGCGAGATGCCGCTGCCGATGGCGCTGTTCCGTCCCGGCCCCAACCTGATCGAACTGGAGGCGGAGCTGCCGCCGGCCGGCGGCACCGACTGCGTCTTCGCGGTGCGGCGCCCGACCTTCACCCTGCTGGACAGCTCCAGCATCGAGATCCCCGGCTTCGCCCGTCTGGTCACGCTGCCGAGCCTGGGCGGCTTCGCCAACACCGCCTTTCCCTATGGCGGCACCGCCGGGGGCGAGCAGGCGCCGCCCTTCGATCTCGTCGTCGTCGGGCGCGACCCCGCCTGGTTCGGCGCCGCCTGGAGCCTGACCGCCAAGCTGGCGCAGCGGGCCGGCGACCTGATGGCGGTGGTGCCCTACACCGGCTGGGACGGGCTGCCGAACGACAACGCGCTGATCGTCGGCCCGGTCGCGGCGCTGCCGCAGGCCGTCTTCACCTCGGCCCCGCTGCCGGCCGACCGGCTGGCCGGTCTGCTGGAGGCCGGCGCCCTGATCGCCCAGGCCAAGGCGCGCGGCGAGCCGATGGCGGCGGCCGACCGCCGCGCCCTGGCCGACCGGCTGCGGCTGGGCTGGTCCGGCACTGCCGCCCGTCCGGGGCCGGCGCGGCCGGGGGGCATACCGCAGGGACTGGGGCAGCAGATGGGCGCCGCGGGCTCGGCGCTGGCCGCCGACGGCGGTGCGGCCAACCGCTGGCAGCGGATGGCGGGCGATGCCAAGGATCCGGCCGCAACCGGGCGCGGCTGGGTGCCCGACTGGGCGCGGCGGGCGATGGGTGCGGCGGCGCGCTACATCAACAGCTGGACGGTGGAGGAGGCGCCGGTCGACGTGGTCGCGCTGACCGAGAATGCCGAAACCCTGCCGGAGGCGGCGCTGCTGCAATACCGCGCGCCGGGGGCCGAGCCGCTGACCTGGACGCTGCTGACCGCGGCGGATCCGCGCGCCGTCGACCGCGCCATGCGCAGCCTGGGCGAGGCCGGGCTGTGGGACAAGCTGCGCGGCGGCGGGGCGTTGTGGAGCAGTGCGGCGCCAGCCATCACCACGCTGGAGGTGTCGCGTCCCTACCAGATCATTCTCAATCCCTTTGACATCGGCAACCTTATCCTGATTCTGGCCCGCAACCTGTCGCAACGGATCGAGCTACTGTTCGCCCTGCTGCTGGGGACGGCGGTGGTGCTGACGGTCAGCATGCGCCTTCTGCTGAAGAGCGGGCATCGGGAACGGAGCGGGTCATGACGTCCCCTGTCGGAACATCGCGGCGCGGCATGCTGGTCGGGACGGCCGCCCTCGGGCTGGCCGCGGCGGTGCCGGCTGCCTTGCCGGGCGCCTTGCGCGCGGCCCCCTATGACGGGGCGGCGTGGCGCCGCTATGCCGAACGTTTCCTGCTGCCGGAAGGCCGCATCGTCGACACCGGCAACAAGGGCATCAGCCATTCCGAAGGGCAGGGCTACGGCATGCTGCTGGCTGTGGCGGGGGGCGACCGCGCCGCCTTCGACCGGCTGTGGGGCTGGACCCAGCGCGTGCTGATGGTGCGCGGCGACGGGCTGGTGGCTTGGCGCTGGACGCCCGATGGCGGGGTCGCCGACCGCAACAACGCATCCGACGGCGACATGCTGATCGCCTGGGCGCTGCTGCGCGCCGCCGAGACCTGGCAGGCGGAGGCCTACCGCACCGCCGCCGCCGCCATCGTCAAGGCGCTGGCCGCCGGGGTTCTGGTGGAGCAGGCCGGGCTGACCGTGCTGCTGCCTGGACGCGACGGCTTCCGCAAGGGCGAGACGCTGGTCCTCAACCCCAGCTACTGGATCTTTCCGGCCATCCGCGCCTTCGCCGCCCTTCCGGGGGGCGAGCGCTGGGGCAAGCTGTCGGATGCCGGGCTGGTGCTGTTGTCGAAGGCGCGCTTCGGCGGCTTCCAGCTGCCGCCGGACTGGATGACGCTGGATGCCGCCGGAACGGTGGGCATCGCCGACGGCTTCAAGAAACAGTATGGCTACGACGCCGTGCGGGTGCCGCTCTATCTGGCGATGGACGGCTATCGCGATCCCTACTACTTCCGCCCCTTCGCGACGCTGGCGACGAAATTTGGCGGCTCGGCGGTTCCCGCCACCGTGTCGCTGCCGGGCGGCACCACCACCCAGGTGGCGGCGTCGGTCGGCATGCTGGCGGTCTACCGGCTGGCCTGCAAGCTTGCCGGGGCCGGCGACGCCGTGACGGTGCCGCCGCTGGCGCCCGACGAGGATTACTACTCCACCACCTTGGCCCATCTTTCCGCGCTGGCGGCGCAAAGCCTGGGGATCGATCCGTGACCCGTCCTCTCCTCCTTTCCGCCCTTTTCCTCGCCGGCATCGCCGTGGCTGGTGGGTCAGATGCCTGGGCGCAGTCGAACAGCGGCGCGCGGGCACTGGCTCCCGGCGTGAAGGTGGAGGTGGCGCCGGCTCCCGGCAGCGGCTCCGCCCCGGCCGCCGGCAAGGTGGACGAGACGGCGCTGCGCTATTACGCCCGCATCGGCGACGGCGAGCGGATGGAGGCGGAGATCGCCCGCCTGCGCGCGCTCGACCCCGGCTGGGAACCGCCCAAGGACCTGTTCGCGCCGCAGCCGACCGCCGCCGGCGTCGACGAGACGCCGTTCTGGACTCTGATGTCCGCCGGCAAGGTGGCGGAGGCGCGGGCCGCCATCGCCGAACAGCGGCGCAAGTCGCCGTCCTGGCAGCCGTCGGACAAGCTTCTGCAGGAGCTCGAACTGGCCGAGAGCGCCGGGCGCATCCGCTCCGCCAGCGACACCAAGCGCTGGCAGGAGGTCGTCGATGCCGCCGCCGCCCAGCCGGAGGCGGTGGCCTGCAACCGGCTCGACAATGCCTGGCGTCTGGCGGAGGCCTATGCCGAGCTGAAGCAGACCGACCGCGCCTTCGACACCTACAAGACCATCGTCACCACCTGCCCCAAGGCGAAGGAGCGGCGCGACACCATCTTCAAGGCGTCGCGCCATCTCAGCCCGGAGCGGCTGCGCGAGCTGTCGGCGCTCGGCGCCACCGCCAACCCGGCGACCGGGGAGGATTACTCCGCCGTCCGCAGCGCCGAGGCGGAGCTGGAGACCGGCCGCCTGCTGGAGCGGCTGGGGAACGCGAAGCCCGGCGCCCTGTCGGCGGCCGATCTGTCGCGCGTCCAGGGCATCGTCCGCGACAAGCAGGATGCCGACGGCGCCATCGCGCTCGGTTGGTATTTCCAGAAGCAGAAGAATTTCACCGAGGCGCAGGGCTGGTTCACCCAGGCCAACGAGTGGACACCGTCGGACAAGGCGGCGGAAGGGTTGGTGCTGGCTTACAACGGATTGGGCGACAAGGCGCAGGCCCGTGCCGCCGCTGCCCCGTGGAAGGGCAAGTCGAGCCGCATCGATCAGGCGCTGAAGGCGGTGGACCCGCCGCGCGGCCCCTCCGGCCCCGGCGGCGGACGCACCGCACCGCAGGGCCCGAGCGAGCTCGACCGCGCGCTGGCCCGGCATGATTTCGCCGCGTGCATCAGCATCATCCGCAGCACCATCGCCAGAAGCGGTCCGACCGCCTCCCTGTTGCAGCAGCGCGGCTGGTGCCTGCTGGAGCTGAAACGCCCGTCGGAAGCCGAAGCCGCCTTCGCCGAGGCGCAGACCCTGGCCGCCCGCGAGCCCGCCCCGGCACCCGCAAAAGGCGGGGCTTCGGCGGCCGGAACAGCGGCCGGAAAGGCGGGCAACCGCAGCCCCGCCGCATCGGGCTTGCCGCAGACGGCGACGCCGGCCCAGGAGAACGCCTATGGGCAGGCCATCGCGCGTCTGGCGACCGGCGACGTGACCGGCCTGACCCGCGACCTGCCGCGCGCCAATCTGACCGCGACGCAGCGGGCGGAAATCCGCGCCTCGCTGATGGCGACGGAGGCCGGCCGGGCGCTGGAGGACAAGCGCTACAACGACGTGCTGCGCCTGCTCGATGCCCGCAAGGAGCTGGAGCCGGAGCCGCGGAACCTCGGCATCGTGCGCGGCTGGGCGCTGTACAACCTGATGCGCTTCGACGAAGCCTACGTCCAGTTCAAGTCCATCGACGACCGGCTCAGCACCGAGGAGTCGCGCGAAGGCCTCTCCACTGCCTGGAAGACGATCTACCATGACTGGTAAGGAAGCCCCGATGGCCGTAATGGAGATGGCCGTGACCCCGATTCACCGGACCGCGAGACGCGCCGCGCTGTGGACGGCGCTGGCGGCGGCCACGCTGCTGACCTCCGGCTGCGCCGGCTGGGTCCGCGACAACCTCACTCAGTCGGCCACCCCCTGGCGCCGCATCCAGCCGGCGGCGCTGCCGGTGACCCTGCCGGACAGCCGCGACTTCCCCATCGTCGCCGCCCGCATGCGCGACACCGGCGCGGTCTACAAGACCTACAACGTGGCGCTGGGCAACCCGACCTCGCTGGCCGGGGAGAACCGCCTGACCGTCGACGTGCAGACCCTGCCGGACAGCCTGTTCGGCGCCCTGGTCCAGCCGCCGCGCGTCTTCCCGGTGCCGCTCTACACCATGGAAACGCTGACGGTGACGACCCGGCGCGAATTTCCCGACATGAAGGTGAAGGTCGCCGACATCGCCCGCCGCAACCGCTACGGCGACTACGACTATGCGACCGCCCAGGACGCGGAAAACAGCTGTGTCCTCGCCTGGCAGCTGATCACCGACCACAAGCGGATGCTGCCGGAACGGATCGAGGCGGTTCGGCTGGAATACCGGGTCTGCGGTGTCGGCTCCAACATCCGCGCCCTGCTGGCTCCCTTCGACGGCCTGACCCTGACCCTGCCGGAAACGATCCTGGAAGCGCAGGATCTGGGAGGACTCTAGGAGCGCGCCCGCGATGACCACCGTATCCGAAGCCTTGCGCATCGCCGTCGGCCTGCACCAGGGCAACCGGCTGGCCGAGGCGGCGGACATCTACCGGAAGATCATCCAGGCCGCACCCGAGGTGGCCGATGCGTGGCATCTGCTGGGCGTGCTGCATCACCAGTCGGGCGAGCATGCCGAAGCGGTGCGGCTGATCGGCGAGGCAATCAGGCGGGACCCGCTCTGCGCCGCCTACCGCGACAATCTGGGATCGGCGCTGCGGGCGGCGACGCAGGCGGACCGGGCGGCCGGTCAGCATCGGGCGGCGATGGCGCTCGACCCCGCCTGGGTCAAGCCGTTCGGCAACCTCGCCGGCGCTTTGACCGACCTTGGCGACGGGGCCGGGGCGGCCGAAGCGCTGCGCCGGGCCCTGCGGCTGGCGCCGGATACCGAAAGCTTCCTGCGGCGGCTCGGCGACTGTCTCTATGCCCAGGATCGCACCGCGGAGGCCGAGGCGCAGTACCGGCGGCTGGACGCGCTCCAGCCCGGCCGGCCCGACTGCCTGTACCGTCTCGGCCTGTGCCGGCTGGCGGCGAGCCGGGTGATGGGCGTCGCGCTCGCCGCTGCCGGCCGGCTGGTCGACCGGGCGGCCCTGGGCGAGGCCATCGCCGCCTTCGGCCGTGCCGCCGACGGCGGGCACGGCGATGCATGCCGGAACCTGTTCGGGACGGCGGTGGTCGCGGTTCAGACCGGCGTGATGGATGACGCATTGCTGGAGCGGGTCGCCGCCGCCGCCCGCCGCCGGCTGATGGCGGAGCCGCGCGACAGCGTCGCCCTGTCGGTGGTCTGCTACGCCCTCTACCGGCGGCAGCGGCTCGCCCTTGCCGAGCGCTATTTCCGCAAGTTCGCCCGCCATTGGACGGCGGAGGACATCGCTGCCGATTTCGAGATGCTGCTGTGGTCGATGGTGCGCGGCGGGCCGGCCTTCTTCGAAGCGCTGGCCGCCGAGCCGCCGGCCTGTTTCGCCCGTGCCGCCCGCCGCATGCCGGTGGCCGCGAAGTCCGATGGCCGGCCGATCCTGCTGGTCGGCTGCGACGGCGATTACTGGCGGCGCTTTGGCGCCGGCTTCCTTGAGACATGGCAGGACAAGGCCGCGTCCTGCGTCCTGCATGTTCATGTCGTGAACCCGCCGGCCGATGTCGAAGCGGAGCTGATCCGGCTGGCGGGCGGCGGCCTGCCGCTGTCCGTCTCCTTCGAGGCCGTCGATCTGAGCGCCCTGCCGGAGCCGGTGCGGCTGACCTATTACGCCTCCGCCCGGTTCGCGGTGACGCAGCAGCTTCTGCGGGCCGGGGCTGGGCCGGTGATCCAGATCGATGTCGATGCACTGCTGCTCGCCGATCCCGGCCTCGCCATGGCGGCGTGGCCGTCCTGGGACGTGGCGGTGATGCAGGACCGCCGGGGCCGCGGGCCGACCCGCGATTTCCTCGCCGGCTTCCTCGCCTTCAACCGCACACCGGCGGCGCAGCGCTACCTCGACCTCGTCGTCGCCTATATCGGCCGGCATTTCGACGAGGGCCGGGCCTTCTGGGGGCTGGATCAGGCGGCCCCCTACTGCACCCACGACCATCTGGTCCGCAGCGGCGGGGCGCCGGCCCTGATCCGCTTCGACTTCGAAGCCTTCCCCTTCCTGCATTTCCTCGAAAAGTAAGGCGTCTTCACGCCGCCTGCGCCGTCCGCTCCCGCAGCCGCTGCTCCAGCGCCCGCCAGCGCGGTTCCACCGCCTCCATCGCGCGGTGCTTGACCGGGCCGAAGCCGCGGATCTCCTGCGGCAGGGCCGCCAACTCCACCGCGGTGGCGAGGCGGCCGGCCGACAGACGCTCGGCGATCTCCGCCACGGTGGCCTCGTAGCGGACGACCAGCGCGCGTTCCATCTTGCGCTCCGCCGTATAGCCGAACGGGTCGAGCGCCGTGCCGCGCAGTTTTTTCATCGCCGCCAGCCCGCGGAACACCGGCAGGATCCAGGCGCCCAGCACCATTTTGCGCGGCTCGCTATAGCCGTTGGTGTCGCGCGACAGCAGCGGCGGGGCGAGGTGGAAGACCGGCTTCCAGTCGCCCTCGAACCGGTCCTCCAGGCTCTTGGCAAAGGCCGGATCGCTGTGCAGGCGGGCGACCTCATACTCGTCCTTGTAGCCCATCAGTTTGAAAGCGCTGCGCGCCACCGCCTCGGCCAGCGCGGTCGATCCGGGGGCGACGCGGGCCTCCGCCTGCCGCGCCCGCTCCACCAGCGCGCGGTAGCGGTCGGCATAGGTGCGGTCCTGATAGTCGGCGAGGAACGCCGCCCGCCGCTCGACGATGCCGGCGAGGTCGGTGGCCGGCGCCTCCTCCTCCGCGCCCAGTATCGCCAGCAGTTCCGGCCGGTGTGCGGCGAGGCGGCCGAAGGCGAAGGCGCATAGGTTGGCTGGCACGCCGGTGCCGTTCAGCTCGATGGCGCGGGTCAGCGCCTCCAGCCCGACCGGCAGCAACCCCTTCTGGAAGGCGACGCCCATCAGGAAGACGTTGGCGAGGATGCTGTCGCCGAACAGCGCGGTGACCACCCGGTTGGCGTCCACCACCTCCACCTGCTCGGGTCCGGCGGCACGGCGCAAGCTGCGCAGCAGCGATCCGGCATCGGGCAGTTTGCTGCCGTCACGGGTGAAGGCGCCGGTGGGGGCGACATGGGCGTTCGCCACCACCCGCGTGCGGCCCAGCCGCACCGTCTTCAGCGCGTCGGCCGAGGCAGCGACCACCGTGTCGCAGGCCAGCACCAGCTGCGCCTGTTTCGGGTCGATCCGCGCCTGATTGAGCCGTGCCGCGTCGCCCGCCACCCGCAAATAGCTGTAGACGGCACCGCCCTTCTGCGCGAAGCCCATGAAATCGAGCACCGAGGACGCCTTGCCTTCCAGATGCGCCGCCATCGCCAGCACGGCACCGATGGTGACGACGCCGGTGCCGCCGACGCCGACGATGAGGATTTCCGCCGGGTCGTCCGTGCTGGAAAAATGCGGCAAAGGCAGCGCCGCCAGATCGTCGGTGAAGCGGGCGGCGACCGCATCGGGGTTCGGCTTGCGCAAAGACCCGCCGACCACCGAGACGAAGCTGGGGCAGAAGCCGTCGGCGCAGGAATAGTCCTTGTTGCAGCTGGACTGGTCGATCTGCCGCTTCACCCCGAATTCGGTCTGCTTGGGCTGCACCGACAGGCAGTTCGACTTCTTGCCGCAATCGCCGCAGCCTTCGCAGACCAGATCGTTGATCACCATCCGGCGTGCCGGGTCGGCCATGGTGCCGCGCTTGCGCCGGCGGCGTTTCTCGGCGGCACAGGTCTGCTCATAGACGATGGCGGTGACGCCGGGGATGTCGCGCATCTCGCGCTGGATGGCGTCGAGATCCTCGCGGTGATGCACCGTAGTAAACGGCGCCAGAGCGGACCGGCTGTCGTATTTCTCCGGCGCGTCGCTGACCACGGCGATGCGGGTGATGCCCTCCGCCGCCAACTGGCGGGTGATGGCGTCGACGGAGATCGGGCCGTCCACCGGCTGGCCCCCGGTCATGGCGACGGCGTCGTTGAACAGGATCTTGTAGGTGATGTTGATTTTGGCGGCCACCGCCTGCCGGATCGCCAACAGCCCGGAATGGAAATAGGTGCCCTCGCCCAGATTCTGGAAGATGTGCGGCCGCTTGCTGAAGGGTGCCTGCCCGATCCAGCTGACCCCCTCGCCGCCCATCTGGCTGAGGCCCACCGTGTCGCGGTCCATCCACGACGCCATGAAGTGGCAGCCGATGCCGGCCATCGCCTTGCTGCCCTCCGGCACCTTGGTCGAGCTGTTGTGCGGACAGCCGGAGCAGAAATAAGGCGTGCGGGGCAGGGCAGGGGCTGCGGGCGCCTCGCCCGGCAGCAGCTCCGCCAGCCGGGCGGAAAAATCCCGTTCCGGGAAGCGGTGGCGGATGCGCTCCACCAGCGCCTTGGCGACGATCCAGGGCCGCAACTCGCCGGTGGCGGGCAGGAGATGCGCGCCGAACTCGTCGGTCTTGCCGACGACCGCGCGCGGGCGCTCGCCGGCCGGCAGGTGGAACAGCAGATCCTTCAACTGGCCCTCGACGACGGGAGCCTTCTCCTCGACCACCAGGATTTCCTCCGCCCCCCGCGCGGCGGTCAGGGCGAAGTCGGGCTCCAGCGGCCAGGACAGACCGATCTTGTGGACCGACAAGCCAATTTCAGCGGCCTCCGCCGTGCCGATGCCCAGCAGGCGCAGCGCCTCCATCAGGTCGAGATGCGCCTTGCCGGTGGTGACGATGCGCAGCCAGCCGCCCTTACCAAGTACAGTGCGGTCGATGCGGTTGACGCGGGCGAAGGCCTTCACCGCCGCGATTTTGGCGGCCAGACGCTCCTCGATGGCGAGGCTGGGCAGGTCGGGCCAGCGGTAATGCAAGCCCCCTGGCGGCGGATCGAATGCCACCGGCAGGAAGCCGCGCTCCAGCGACGGCAGCCGGACAGTGGCCGAGCTTTCCACCGATTCCGAGATCGCCTTGAAGCCGACCCACGCCCCGGAAAAGCGCGACAGGGCGTAACCATAGAGACCGAAATCGAGATACTCGCGCACGCCCGACGGGTTCAGGACCGGCATCGACCACGCGATCATCGCAAGGTCGCTCTGGTGCGGCATGCTGGAGGACACGCAGCCATGGTCGTCGCCGGCCACCGCCAGAACCCCGCCGCGCGGCGAGCTGCCATAGGCGTTGGCATGCTTCAGCACGTCGCCGGAGCGGTCCACCCCCGGCCCCTTGCCGTACCACATCCCGAACACGCCATCGACGGTGGCCTCGCCGGAGGATTCGACCTGCTGGGTGCCCATGACGGCGGTGGCGCCCAGATCCTCGTTCACGCCGGGGACGAAGGTGATGGCGTGGGCATCGAGATGTTTGCGCGCCTGCCACAGCGCCTGATCCAGCCCGCCCAGCGGCGAGCCGCGATAGCCGCTGACGAAGCCGGCGGTGTTCAGCCCGGCCCGCCGGTCGCTCTCCGCCTGGAGCAGCAGCAGCCGGACCAGCGCCTGGGTGCCGGACAGATAGACCTGGCCCTCGGCCCGGCTGTAGCGGTCATCCAGGCGATAGCTCCGGTCGATCTCCGCCCGCTCCGCCGTCCCCTGCTCCGGCCGCAGACCTTTCGGCATGCCGTCCATCTCTCGTCCCCTCGGATTTCTTTTCTGAGGACAAGTCTGCGCCTTTCGCAGGCAAATGATTTTGCGGGTTGGTCGGGGATCGGGGGGGTCCGGAAAATCCTGTTGCGGATTGTTGGCTGAGTCAGCGAAAGTTTTGCGCGGTGCCGGCGCGTCCGGGCGGGGCTACTCCCTCAGGGAGGCGCGGCGGTCGGCCCGCATCAGGGCAGCGCCGCGCTCGGCGATCATCACCGTCGGCGTGTTGGTGTTGCCGGAGGTCAGCGTCGGCATCACCGAGGCGTCGATCACCCGGAGGCCGCGCACGCCGCGCACCCGCATCTCCGCATCGGTGACGGCGGTGGCGTCGTCCGCGCCGCCCATCCGGCAGGTGCCGACGGGATGGAAGATGGTGGTGCCGATGTCGCCGGCGGCCTGCGCCAGCTCCTCCTCGGTCTGGAAGCTGGGGCCGGGCTTGTATTCCTGCGGGTGGTAGGGGGCCAGCGCCGGCTGCGAGACGATGCGCCGGGTCAGCGCCAGCGCCTTGGCCGCCTTCGCCCGGTCGGCCGGATCGGACAAATAGCAGGGGGCGATGGCCGGATTGGCGCGGTGATCGGCGCTGGTGATGCGGGTCCAACCGCGCGACGCCGGGCGCAGGTCGCAGACGCTGGCGGTGAAGGCGGGGAAGCCATGCAGCGGATCGCCGAACTTCTCCAGCGACAGCGGCTGCACATGATATTCCAGGTCGGCGCTTTCGACCTCCGGCGAGGATTTGGCGAAGACGCCGAGCTGGCTGGGCGCCATGGTCAGCGGCCCCTTGCGGAACAGCGCATATTCCAACCCCATCATCGCCTTGCCGAACAGGTTGCCTGCCCGCTTGTTCAGCGTGACGATGCCGTCGACCTTGTAGATCATGCGCAGTTGCAGATGGTCCTGCAGATTGGCGCCGACGTCCGGCGCGTCCAGCACCACCGGAATGCCGAGCGACTTCAGATGCGCCGCCGGGCCGATGCCGGAGCGCTGGAGGATCGCCGGGCTGCCGATGGACCCGGCGGCCAGCACCGTCTCGATCTTCGACGCCGCCCGCGCCGGCTGCCCATTGACGGTGAAGCGGATGCCGGTGGCGCGGCCGTCGGCGATCTCCACCCGGTCGATGGCCGCATCGATGGTGAGCTTCAGGTTGGGGCGGTCGAGGGCGGGGCGCAGGAAGGCCTTGGCGGCGCTCCAGCGGATGCCGCCCTTCTGGTTCACCTCGAAGCTGCCGACGCCCAGATTGTCGCCGCGGTTGAAATCGTCATTGCGGGGAATGCCGACCTGCCGCGCCGCCTCGGCGAAGCGGTCGAGCAGGTCCCAGCGCAGCCGCTGCCGCTCCACCCGCCATTCGCCGCCGCTGCCATGCATCTCGTCGGCGCCGCGCCAGTAATCCTCGCTGCCCTTGAAGACCGGCAGCACCTCCTTCCAGCTCCAGCGGCTGTCGCCGGTGAGGGCGGCCCATTCGTCGTAATCGCGCGCCTGACCGCGCATGGCGATCATGCCGTTGATTGAGGAGCAGCCGCCCAGCACCTTGCCGCGGGCATAATGGATGCTGCGGCCGTTCAGCCCCGGCTCGGCCTCCGTCTTGAAACACCAGTCGGTGCGCGGGTTACCGATGCAGAACAGGTAGCCAGCGGGAATGTGCAGCCAGATCCAGCTGTCCTTGCCGCCGGCCTCCAGCAGCAGCACCGAGACGTCGGGATCGGCCGACAGCCGGTTGGCCAGCACGCAGCCGGCCGTGCCGCCCCCGGCGATGATGTAATCGAAGCTGCCGAAGTCGAGCACGCCTGCCATCCCGTCCGCCATCCGCGTCCCTCCCGAGGGATCTGTTGATTTGTCAGGCATATTAGATTGCTGACCGTGCGGACGATCCAGCGAAATTTCGCCGCAGCGGGATCCGTCGCTGCGGACTCCCCGGTCTCCCACCCGCTCCTCGCACCCGCTCACCCCGCCATCCGCCGCCGCTCGCGTTCGGTCAGCAGATCGACGAAGGCCCGAACCTTGGTCGGGCGGAAGCGGGCGGCGGGAAAGACGGCATGGATGCCGCCTGGCGGCAGGCTCCAGCCCGGCAGGAGGCGGACCAACCGGCCGGACGCCAGATCGTCGACCACGCAGTAATCCGGCAGGACCGACAGCCCGGCTCCCTCGCGCACCGCCTCCCGCACGGCGAAGGTGGCGTCCAGCGCGATGGATGCCCGCGGCGACACCGTGCGCACTTCGCCGGTCACGGCGCTGAACTGCCAGCTCAGCGGGGTGCGCAGCACCGTGTTGGCGACGAAGGGCAGGGCGGCAATGTCCTCCGGCCCGGCTTCCTCGCCAATCTGCGCGGCCAGAGAGGGGGTGCCGACCAGAAGCTGGCGGAAGCTGCCGAACTGGCGGGCCTGGAGGCTGGTGTCGGCCAGCCAGCCGACGCGGATGGCGAGATCGAAGGTGCCGCCGACGAGGTCGAGCGACTGGTCGGACAGCGCCATGTCGGCCTTGCAGGCCGGGTGGGCGGCGACGAAGGCGGCGATGGCCGGAACGACCACCGCGACCCCGTAATCGAAGGGGGCGGTCAGCCGCAGCAACCCGGACGGCGCCGCCGCGGTCTCCGCCAGCTCGCCGAAGGCGTCCTCGGCCTCGCGCAGGATCACGACGCAGCGGCGATGGAAGCTCATGCCGGCCTCGGTCGGCCGCACCTTGCGGGTGGTGCGGACCAGCAGGCTGGCGCCGACCTCCTCCTCCAGCTTCGCCACCTGCTGGCTGACCACCGCCTTGGTGATGCCCAACCGCGCCGCCGCCGCGGTGAAGGAGCCGGTTTCGACCACCGCGGCGAAATAGGCGATGCGGTTCAGATGCCTCGGGTCGCTCATCGGACGCCTGACCATTGTTTGCCAATAGCATACGATATGTCGGTTTTGTACCGGCTACCCAGCACAATCGGCCGGGGTTAAGGTCGTTCCATCGCCCCACCGCCAGCCACGGATGCTGTTCATGAGCCGGACCAGGACCGTCACCTATCTGTTCGACCCGCTCTGCGGCTGGTGCTACGGCGCTTCGCCGGCCATGGCGTCGCTGTCGGATGTCGAAGATCTCGCGCTGGAACTGCTGCCGACCGGCCTGTTTTCCGGCGCGGGCGCCCGGCCGCTGGACGACGGCTTCGCCGCTCATGCCTGGGCCTACGACCAGCGCATCCACGCCCTGACCGGGCAGGTCTTCAGCGAACACTACCGCACAGGCGTCCTGGGCGACCGGAGCCAGAGGATCGACAGCGGTCCGGCGACGCTGGCCCTGACGGCGGTCGCGCTGACCGCGCCCGACCGCGAGTTCGCGGCGCTGGCCGCCATCCAGTCGGCGCGCTATGCCGACGGGCTCGACATCACCGCGGCGGCGACGCTGACCGACATCCTGACCGGCCTGGGGCTCGATGCCGCGGCGTCGCTCTTCGCCGAGGGGGCTGATGAGTTGACGGTCGCCGACGCCGCGCGGGTGGAGCGTGGCCGGCAGCTGATGGCGGCTTACCGCGCCAGTGGCGTGCCGACCCTGCTGTTCGACGACGGATCGCACCGGCGCAAACTCGATTCCGAAATCCTCTTCTCCAAGCCCGGCCGGCTGGCCGCCATTCTCAGCGCCGGCTGACTGCGAACACCCAACCCGCACCGAACTCAAGGACATCGACGATGATCACACGCAGGGACCTCCTTGCCACCGCTGCGCATGCCCTGACGCTGGCGGGGGCAGCCACCCTCCTGGCTCCGGCGGGCGCGCTTGCCGCCACGCCGACGCCGTCTGCTGCTCCGCTGAACTGGCGGGCATTTCCGGCCGGTGACAGCGGCTTCTTCCGCGCTCCGGTCCTGCTGTCCGGCAGCCGCGAAGCGATCCTGATCGACGGCGGCTTCACCCTGTCCGACGGCAAGGCGCTGGCCGAAGGCATCAAGGCGACCGGCAAGACGCTGACGACCATCTATGTCAGCCAGAGCGATCCCGATTACTATTTCAGCCTGGGTCCCGTGCGGGCGGCCTTCCCCGATGCCCGCATCATCGCCGCCTCGGCCACTGTCGAGGCGATCAAGGGCAATGTCGAAAAGAAGCTCGCGGTCTGGGGACCGACCTTGAAGGAGAACGGCCCGCAGACCCTGGCCGATGTGGTGATGCCGCAACCCTTCGACGCTGCCGCACTGATGCTGGAAGGCCAGACCATCGAAATCGTCGATCTCCAGGGGATGGCGAACCGCCGGTACCTGTGGGTGCCGTCGCTGCGCGCCGTCTTCGGTGGAGTGCTGGTGACGTCGGGATTGCATGTCTGGACCGCCGATACCCCGACGGCGGAGGCGCGGGCCGCCTGGGTGAAGGCGCTGGACGCCATGGCCGCCCGCAATCCGGCTGCGGTGGTCGCCGGCCATGCCGCGCCGGGCGCCGCATCCGATGCAACCGCCATCGCCTACACCAAGGCCTATCTCCTGGCCTTCGAGGAGGAGCTTGCCAAAGCGAAGACGAGCGCCGATCTGATCGCCGCCATGAAGCGGCGCTACCCCAACGCCGAAAAGGCAATCTCGCTCGAAATCGGTGCCAAGGTGGCGACCGGCGAGATGAAGTGGGGCTGACGCTCCACCGTCTCCACCCTCACTTCCGGTTCACCAGAGCCACGCCGCAGACCGCCACCGCCATCCCGGCCAATGCTGCGACGCCCAGCTTCTCGCCGAACAGCATCCAGGCGACCAGGGCCGTCACCGGCGGGGTCAGGTAGAACAGGCTGGCGACCTTGGCCGCCGCACCGCGGCGGATCAGGGCGAACAGCAGAAAGATGGCGCCGACCGAC
The DNA here is from genome assembly GCF_002573965.1 of Azospirillum palustre. Lineage (NCBI taxonomy): Bacteria > Pseudomonadati > Pseudomonadota > Alphaproteobacteria > Rhodospirillales > Azospirillaceae > Azospirillum > Azospirillum palustre. Next base: position 279,704 of record NZ_PDKW01000042.1, read on the forward strand.
AGCACGAAGCAGAGCCACAGCAGGGCGAAGATGAACTCGCCCGTCCACTGCACCTGCATCGTTTCGGTCAGCGGGGCGACCACAGCCAGGACGACTGCGGTGGCGGCATATTGGATGGCGGTGCCGCTGCGCAGATCCATGCCGCCGCCGTGGCGCTTCTGGTACAGCGTGCCGAGCGTGATCCCGACCAGCGCCGCCATGGCATAGCCGATGCCGACCAGGTGCTCGGCGTCGACCGACAGCTTCTCGCGCACCACCAGCCCGACGCCGGCAAGGCCGAGCAGCAGGCCGACCCATTGCCGGCCGCTGACCCGTTCGCCCAGCAGCGGGCCGGACAGGGCGGCGGTCAGCAGCGGCTGGATACCGACGATCAGCGCCGTGACGCCGGCCGGCAGACCATGGGCGATGGCGAGGAAGACGCCGCTGAGATAGACGCCGTGCACCAGCAGCCCGGCCAGCGCGATCCGCCCGGCGGTCGCCCAGTCCTTCGGCCAGGGCGCCCGGCTCGCCAGCGCCACCAGCGCCAGCACCACGGCGACCAGCCCCAGCCGGATCAGCAGGAAGGTCAGAGGCTCCACATAAGGCAGGCCGTATTTCGCACCGATGAAGCCGGTGCTCCACAGCAGCACGAAAAGGCCCGGCATCAGGCGCAGCCAGGTCTGGCCGCCCGTCGCGGTCCCGCTCATCTCCAAAATCCTTCCCCGTCCGGTCAGCTCACCGCCGGAACGGCCGGAGACGACTGGGTCGGCTGGCGGCGCGCTTCGGCGACCGCCTGGATGTGGGACTGCAAATCCGCGTCCTTCTGCACCAGCCGGCGGAAATCCTTCTCATCCAACACCAGCAATTGGCAATAGCCCAGCGCCCGCACGTCTGCATTGCGCCGCTGGCGGGACAGGAGCGCCATCTCGCCGAAGAAGTCGCCGGTGCCGAGCTTCACCGGCTCCGCCAGCATCGGCACCAGCACCTCGACGGCACCCGACGCGATGAAGAACATCGCGTCGCCGCGCTCGCCCTTGCGCACGATGGTCTCGCCCGGCAGCGCAAGCTGGGCGCGCAGCAGCGTGGCGATGGTTGCCACCCGCTCCGCCGGCAGTTCGGCGAACAGCGGCACGCGGCGCACCAGCTCCGCCACGTCGAAGCGGACGTCCAGCTTCGGCAACCGCTCCAGCACCCGGCGCCGCTGTTCCAAATCGCGCTCCAAGTCGGTCAGCACCTCCTGGCTGATGATCGATTCGGCGTGCATGGCGCGGTATTCGGCATGCTCCAGCCGCAGCGCGGCCCGGCCGACATATCGGCTCTGCAGCACCACCGCGTAGTCGGGATATTGCAGCTTAAGAGCCGCCAGCGCCTGCTCGACGATGCCGAGCCGGCCGACCAGCATGCCCTCCAGCTCGAACGCCACCTCCTGGCCCAGCACGCGGGCCAGCCGGTCGCGGGTGAAGGCCAGCAGCTCGCGCAGCACCGTGCGCACGGCGACCAGCACCTCGAACCGCATCGACAGCCGCCGGGCCAGCGGGCTGTGGATGCCGAAGCGGCGTTGCAGCCAGCTGGCGGTCCGCATCCAGGGGGAGAAGGCGATGAACGGCTCCTCGAAGGCGCGATAGCCGTTGCGGCCCTGGCTCTTGACCGCGTCGAGCAGGCGCCCGCTGCGGCCGGCCAGCATCTCCATCACCGCGCGCGACACCACCCCTTCGGAGAAGTGGGCGTAATAGAGTTCTTCCTCGCGGTTCACCAGGATGACGAGGCCGATGGTGACGCGGTCCTCGTCGGTCAGCTTGGCCTCCTCCTGGCTGTCGCGGTCGATTTTCTTCAGCCGCTCCTCGTAGCGGGCGATCATCACGTCCTTGACCGCGCCGTCGACCTCATAGGTCTGGGCGACGGCGGAGACGCGGTCGCGGATGCTGTCGGTGGACAGCGCCAGCGCCCGGTTGCGCATGGCGCGCTCCACCGGCGTCAGCTCGTCCAGCTTCAAGAGGCGGATCAGCCAGCGCAGCGTGGTGCCGTTGACGAACAGCGTGACGAAGACGAAGCCGGTGACCATCACCGCGATGAAGCTCTGGAGCTTGTCGGGCACCCGGAAATTCTCGGTCACCGCCAGGGCCAGCGTCAGCGACACCGCCCCACGCATGCCGCCCCACAGCATCACCGACTTGTAGGAATTGCTGACCTTCTGCGCCAGCCCGGCCCAGGACAGCACCGGCAGCAGCCCGAACAGCACCACCGCGCGCGCGGCGAAGGCCGCCAGCACCACCACCACCACCAGCCCGACCTCCGCCCAGCCGGCATCGGCCAGCAGGCGCGGCACCAGGATGGCGGTCAGCAGGAAGATCATGGAGTTGGCCCAAAAGCCCAGCTGCTGCCAGACATGCTCCATGGCGCCCCAGGTGGCCGGGGAGATGCGGGTGCGCCCGACCGACCCGATGACCAGCGCCGAGGTCACCGTCGCCACCACGCCCGACGCGCCGACATAATGGTCGGCCAGAACATAGGACAGGTAGGCCAGCGCCACCGTCAGCGTGATCTCCGCCATCGGCTGGTTGCGCACCGGCTCCACCAGCATGCAGACGATGCGGCCGCAGACATAGCCGGTGACGACGCCGCCGGAGAAGTCGCGCAGGAAATCCACCGCCGCCGCCGCCGCCCCGCCGTGGGAGGTGCGCGTCAGCATTTCCAGCAGCAGGGTGAAGAGCGCGATGGCCGCGGCGTCGTTCAGCAGGCTCTCGCCCTCGACCAGCGTGGTCAGCCGTCTCGGCGCGCCCAGGTCGCGGAAGATGCCGATCACCGCCGCCGGGTCGGTTGAGGCGACGATGGCGCCCAGCAGCAGGCAGGCGACCAGCGGCAGCGGGGTGAACAGGTTGACGGCATAGCCGACGGCGAAGGTGCAGACGAAGACCGCCACCACCGCCATCAGCAGGATCGGCCCCAGATCCTCGAACAGCCGCCGCACATCGACCGCCAGCGCCGTTTCGAACAGCAGGATCGGCAGGAAGACGTGCAGAAGCACGTCGGACGAGACGTCCAGCTCGGCCAGCGAATTCAGGAAGTCGTGCAGCGGATCCTTGCCCGGCCCGGCGAAGGTCTGGATCACGGCCCCCAGCGCCACGCCGACGCCGGCCAGCAGCACCGTATAGGGCATCTGGAAGCGGGCAGCGAGGGGCGGCAGGAAACTGACGAGGGCGAGAAGCCCGGCGACGCCGAGGACTTGAATGACGATGTCGTGCATGGTTCCACGGAACGGCTGCGGCGTGGGCTGCACGGTATCGCCGCACTGTGGCGGGGGCAAGGCCATGGGCCGTGGATTCCTGCGGCAAAAATGGTCCGCAGCGATGCGCCGGCCGGCAGCAGGGGGGTATGCCGCTCTCACGTATTCCCCCTCCCTTTATCCGGGCCTCACCGCCAGCCGCCGTCCTGCGTCAGGCCGGACAGGATGTCCGACAGGATGGCGTGGGTGGCGCGGGCGGCGGCCGACATCGGCCGGCCGGCGGCATGGGCCAGCAGGATGGTCCGGTCGATCTGCGGATCGGCGATCGGCAGGCCGGTCAGCCGCTCCGCCGCCACGCCGTGGCGTGCCACCCGGTCCGACAGCACGGTATAGCCGCAGCCTTCCGCCACCAGCGCCTTGATCTGCTCCAGCGCGTCGATCTCCAGCGCCACGGTGACGCTTGCCCGCGCCAGCAGGGCGGCATGCTCCACCTCCTCGCGCACGCCGTGCGGGCGGCCGGGCAGGATCAGCGGCAGGGAGAGCGCTTCGGCGAAGGGGATGGCGCTGCGGCCGCGCAGCAGCGGGTCGTCGGCCGGCCCAACCAGATGCAGCTTCTCCCGCGCCACCAGCTCGGTCTCCAGCCCGCCCATCTCCTTGGTGCCGAACACCAGCGCGAGGTCGAGCTGCCCCGACAGCACCCATTCCAGCATGTGGCCGGACAGCCCCTCCACCACCCGCAGCCTGATCTGCGGATGGGTGCGCCGCACCGCCAGCGCCAGCGGCACGGTCAGCACCGGCCCCAGCGAGGTCGGAATGCCGACGGTGGCCGGACCCGCCGGCACCGCCTCCACCGCCCTGACCTCGTCGCGCAGCCCGTCCATCTGGCCGATCAGCGCCGCCGCCCGCTGCGCCAGCCGCCGCCCGCTTTCCGTCGGTACCACGCCGCGCGCCGTGCGCAGCACCAGCTGGCAGCCGAAATCCTCCTCCAGCCGCTTCAGATGCAGGCTGAGCGCCGGCTGCGCCACCCGCAGCGTATCCGCCGCGCGGGAGATCGAGCCATGCTCGACGATGCCCAGGAAATAGCGAAGCTGCCGCACATCCATCCCGCCGGACCCCTTGCCGTCCATACCATGGCGCTATGAAAGGGGCGGCGGGGATCGTGTGTCAATATGGCCGCGCCGTCCATGCGGCCGGATGCATCTCCTCGCGGGTCCCCCTCTTGATCGCCGCAAATCCGTTAACCATTTACCCATCAGGCACCGGGCGGTCGCGCATTTTGCGGACTGCGGAGGCGCCGTTCCGCGCCGGATGACTGGGCGGAAGACCATGGAAACGGAGTGCCGGATGGACTTCGGTCAATTCACCGATCGTGCGCGCAGCGTCATTCAGGCCGCGCAGATCGCCGCCCTTGCCGAGCGGCATCAACAGCTTCTCCCCGAACATCTGCTGAAGGCCCTGATCGACGAGGGCAGCGGCGTGGCGGCGCGTCTGGTGCGCGACACCGGCGGCGACCCCGATCTGCTGAAATCCGCGACCGAGGAGCAGCTGTCCCGCGCGCCGGTCCAGGCCGGCGCCAACGACGGTCCGCAGCCGCTCTACATGTCGCCGGCGCTGGCCGCCGTGTTGCAGGGCGCCGTCGCCTCGGCCCGTACCGGCGGCGACCGCTTCGTCACCGCCGAACGCCTGCTGGAGAGCCTTGCCCGTCAGAGCGGTCCGCTGCGCGCGCTGTTCCGCCGCGCCGGCGTCGATGCCGACGCGCTGGCCGCCGCCGCCGATGCCCAGCGCAAGGACCATCCCGCCGACGCCGAGACCGAGACGACGGCCGGCGAGGCGCTGGCCCGCTACACCCGCGACCTGACCGAAGAGGCGCGGCAGGGCCGGCTCGACCCGGTCATCGGCCGTGACGACGAGATTCGCCGCACCATCCAGGTGCTGGCTCGCCGCACCAAGAACAACCCCGTCCTGATCGGCGACCCCGGTGTCGGCAAGACCGCCGTGGTCGAGGGGTTGGCCCAGCGCCTGGCCTCCGGCGACGTGCCGGAAGGGCTGAAGGACCGCCGCGTCCTGTCGCTCGACCTCACGGCACTGCTGGCCGGCGCCAAGTTCCGCGGCGAGTTCGAGGAGCGGCTGAAGTCTGTGTTGAGCGAGGTGCAGGAGGCCAACGGCCGCATCATCCTGTTCATCGACGAGCTGCACACGCTGATCGGCGCCGGCCGCACCGACGGGGCGATGGACGCCGCCAACATGCTGAAGCCCGCGCTGGCGCGTGGCGAGCTGCGCTGCGTCGGCGCCACCACGCCGGACGAGTACCGCAAATACATCGAGAAGGACGCCGCGCTGGCCCGCCGCTTCCAGCCGGTGACGGTGGACGAGCCGTCGGCCGACGACGCGGTGTCGATCCTGCGCGGCATCAAGGGCAAGTACGAGGTCCATCACGGCGTGCGCATCGCCGACGCGGCGGTGGTCGCGGCGGTCAGCCTGTCGGCGCGCTACATCGGCGACCGCCGGCTGCCTGACAAGGCCATCGACCTCGTCGACGAGGCGGCGAGCCGCCTGCGCATGGCCATCGACAGCAAGCCGGAGGCGCTCGATGCCGTCGACCGCCGCGTCGCCCAGCTGAAGATCGAGCGCGAGGCGCTGAAGGCCGAGCCGGACGCCGCCTCACAGGAACGCCTGCATGTGCTGGACGGCGAACTGGTCGAAGCGGAAGCCCGCCAGACCTCGATGGAGGAGGAGTGGCGCGCCTCGCAGTCCCGCCGCACCGAGGGCCGCCGCCTGAAGGAAGAGCTTGACCAAGCCCGCACGAAGCTGGAGCGCGCCCAGCGCGACGGCGACTGGGCCAAGGCCGGCGAGCTTGCCTATGGCGTGGTGCCCGATCTGGAGAAGCGTCTGGCCGAGGCCGAATCGCGCGCCAGTGCCGAGCGTGACGAGGTGACGGCCAAGGACATCGGCGCCGTCGTCACCCGCTGGACCGGTATCCCGGTCGAGCGGATGCTGGAAGGCGAACGCCAGCGGCTGAAGGGCATGGAGGACAAGCTGGGTGAGCGCGTCGTCGGCCAGAAAGAGGCGGTGCGCGCGGTGTCCAAGGCGGTGCGGCGCGCCCGTGCCGGGTTGAAGGACCCCAGCCGCCCGACCGGCTCCTTCCTGTTTCTGGGGCCGACCGGCGTCGGCAAGACCGAGCTGGCCAAGGCGCTGGCGTCCTTCCTGTTCGACGACGAGACGGCGATCACCCGGCTCGACATGTCGGAGTACATGGAGAAGCACGCGGTCAGCCGCATGATCGGCTCGCCGCCGGGCTATGTCGGTTATGACGACGGCGGCTCGCTGGCGGAACGCATCCGGCGCCGGCCCTATCAGGTCGTGCTGCTGGACGAGGTGGAGAAGGCGCATCCCGACGTGCTGAACGTCCTGTTGCAGGCGCTCGACGACGGGCGGCTGACCGACGGGCAGGGCCGCACCGCCGACTTCCGCCACGCCATTCTCATCATGACCTCCAACTTGGGGGCCGAGGCGCTGAGCGCCTTGGGCGACGACGAGGACATGGCCGGTGTGACGGTGGAGGTGATGGATGCGGTGCGCAAGGCCTTCCGGCCGGAGTTCCTCAACCGGCTGGACGATGTCCTGATCTTCCGCAGGCTGGGCCGGGACCAGATGTCGCGGATCGTCGACATCCAGCTGTCCCGCGTCAACGAGCGGCTGGCCGAGCGTGGCGTCACCCTGGCGGCGGATGCGGCTGCCAAGCGGCGGCTGGGCGATCTGGGCTGGGATCCGGCCTTCGGCGCCCGCCCGTTGAAGCGGGCCATCCAGGGCCTTGTCGAGGATCCCATCGCCGAGCGTCTGCTCGACGAGGAGGTGGAGGGCAAGACCACCATGACCCTGTCGGTGGTCGACGGCCAGCTGGCTCTGGACGGCGTGGTGGTCGAGGAGGACCGGGCGCACGGCTTCAAGGCGCCGGAACGCCCGCCGCTCGGCTTCGCCCTGCCGCCGGTGGCGAGTTCCGCCGCCCGCCGCGAGGCCTCTGTCCACTGACCGGATGACGCGTGATGGGGAAGGGGGCGCAGGCTTTGCGCCCCTTTTCCATTTCCGGGGCTGCCCTTGGGCTGCTGCGTCTGCTAAATGACCGTTGCAACGCCGCACCGGACAGGGGGCAGAGATGACCGCGACGACTCCTTCCAATTTGGCCTACCTGTCGACTTTTTCGCTGGCCGGTCAGGTGGCGCTCGTCACCGGCTCGGGGCGCGGGCTGGGGCTTGAGATCGCACGGGCGCTGGCCGGCTCGGGCGCACATGTGCTGCTGAACGGCCGCGACGCCGCGACGCTGGAGGCCCGGGTCGCCGAGATTGAGGCCACTGGCGGCAGCGCGTCGGCGCTGGCCTTCGACGTGGCGGACCGGGCGGCGGTGCGCGACGCCTTCGCGCGGATCGACCGCGAGCATGGCCGGCTCGACGTGCTGGTCCAGAATGTCGGGCAGCGCAACCGCAAGCCGCTGGCCGACCTGACCGACGAAGAGATCACCAGCCTTCTTGACGTCGATCTGGCGTCCAGTCTGATCCTGGCGCGGGAGGCGGCGCGGCTGATGCTGCCGCGCAGGCGTGGCCGGCTGATCGCCGTCACCTCCGTCGCCGGGCAGATCGCGCGGGCCAACGACAGCGTCTATGCCGCGGCGAAGGCCGGGCTGAACGGCATGGTGCGGGCGCTGGCCGCCGAATACGGCGCGCAGGGCCTGACCAGTAATGCCATCGCGCCCGGCTTTTTCGCAACCGAAACGAATGCGGCGATTGCCGGCGATCCTGAACGCGGCGCCTATTTCGCCAACCGCACGCCGCTGCGCCGCTGGGGCCGGCCGGAGGAGATCGCCGGGGCGGCGGTGTTCCTGGCCTCGGCCGCCGCGTCCTACGTCAACGGCCATGTCCTGGTCGTCGATGGCGGCGCCACCATCTTGATGTAAGCCGCTGTCAACTTGCCTACAGCCATGCTGACGATCCCGATCTCCTGCGGCGATCCCGCCGCCCTGTTCCGCCCCTGGAGCGCCGAGCCCTGGGCGATGCTGCTCGACAGCGCCGCCCCCCATCCGCAGAACGGGCGCTATTCCTACATCGTTGCGGAGCCGTTCCAAACAATCGAGGCCACCGGCGGGCAGACCCTGGTCGATGGTCGGTCGGTCGGCGGCAGCCCCTTCGACGCGCTGGAGCGGGCGCTGGCGGCCTGTCCGCTCCCCTCCGGCGGCCCGGTTCCCTTCACTGGAGGGGCCGTGGGCTTCGTCGGTTACGAAGCCGGAACGGCTTTGGAGGGCCTGATCTCCCGCCATGGCAATCCGGGCGGCCAGCCGGACTTCGCCTTCGGCCTCTACGATGTCGTCGCCGCCTTCGACCGGCAGGAGGGCCGTGCCTGGGTGATCGCCGCCCGGCCGGAGGCGGAGGACCGCGCCCGCCGCATGGCGGCGCGGCTATCCGTTCCGCCTCCGGAACAATCGGCCGGCCCGGCGCCGCTGCGCTGGCGGTCTGAGCTGTCGCGCCCTGACTATCTCGACCGGGTCGGGCGGGTCCTGGAGTATATCCGAGCCGGCGACATCTATCAGGCGAACTTCACCCAGCGCTTCCTGGCCGATACCGGCGGGGTCATCGACGCCTACGCGCTCTACGAACGCCTGCGCGCCTTGAGCCCGGCCCCCTTCGCCGCCTTCCTCAACTACGGCCCCAGGCTGCGGCTCGCCGGGGCGTCGCCGGAGCGCTTCATCCGGCTCAGCGCCGACCGCAGGATCGAGACGCGGCCGATCAAGGGCACCCGCCCGCGCCACGCCGATCCGGCGGCCGACGCGGCGGCTGCGGCGGAACTGTCGGCCAGCATCAAGGACCGGGCGGAAAACCTGATGATCACCGACCTGCTGCGCAACGATCTTGCGCGCGTGTCGGAGATCGGCAGCGTCAGGGTGCCGGTGCTGTTTGGGCTGGAGAGCTTCGCCACCGTCCATCACCTCGTGTCCGTCGTCACCGCCCGCCTCTTGCCGGGGCTGGGGCCGGTCGATCTGCTGCGCGCCGCCTGTCCCGGCGGATCGATCACCGGCGCGCCGAAGATCCGCGCCATGCAGATCATCGACGAGCTGGAGGTCGCCCGCCGCGGCGCCTATTGCGGCTCGGTCGCCTGGATCGGCTTCGACGGCGCCATGGACAGCAACATCGTCATCCGCACCCTGTCGGTGACGCCGGACGCGGTGATTGCCCAGGCCGGCGGCGGCATCGTCGCCGATTCCGATCCGGCGGACGAGCATGAGGAAATGCTGGTCAAGGCCCGTGCCCAACTGCGCGCGGCGGGGGAACTGGTGGGGGAGGGAACGCGATGACGATCTGGCTGAACGGGCGGTTGATCCAGGCGGCGGAAGCGCGGATCGACCCGGCCGACCGCGGCTTCACGCTCGGCGACGGGCTGTTCGAGACGATCCGGATCAAGGACGGCTTGCCGCGCCACTTGCCGCGCCATCTCGACCGGCTGACGGCTGGGGTTGAACTGCTCCGCCTGCCGCTGCCCTACAGCGCCGAGGAACTGACCGGGGCGATGGCGGCGCTGATCGGGGCGGCCGGCGTTGCCGACGGTGTGCTGCGCCTGACCCTGTCGCGCGGAACCGGCGCGCGCGGGGTGCTGCCGCCGGCCGATGCCCGGCCGACCCTGCTGATGACCGTGGCGCCCGCCGCCCACATGACCGCTCCGGGGGCCGCCATCGTCGCCCGCAGCACCCGTCGCAACGAGCATTCGCCGCTGTCGCGCCTGAAGTCGCTGAATTACCTCGATTCCATCCTGGCCCGGCAGGAGGCGGCGGAGCGCGGCGCCGACGAGGCGCTGCTGCTGAACGCCGCCGGCCGGCTGGCGGAATCGAGCGTCGCCAATGTGTTTCTCTCGGTCGGCGGACGGCTGCTGACCCCGCCGCTGACCGACGGCGCCCTTCCCGGCATCCGCCGCGCCCTGATCCTGGAGCGCCATGGCGCCGAGGAAGCACCGCTCACCCCGGAAGACCTCGCCCGCGCCGACGAGGCCATCCTGACCAACAGCCTGGGCCTGCGCCCGCTGGTGGCGGTCGATGGCCACCCGGTCGGCAGCGGGGCGGCGGGGCCGGTTCTGGCCCGCCTGCTGGCCGATCCCGACCTGTAATCCGTCGCCATCCAAGGGACCGTCGATGATCGAAACCGTGAGCTTTCCCGAACTGACCATCATCGGCTGCATGGTGGAGGCGAGCGGCGACGAACTGCCCGCCGCCGTCGCCGCCGCGTGGGAGCGCGTGTTTGCCGCCGATGTCGGAACGGCCGCCTACGCCGCGGTGTCGCTGCCGGACGAGAGCGGGCTGCACCGCCGGCTGGTCGGCTTCATGGCGGCCAAGGCCAGCGAGATTCCGAACGGCATGGCCCGCCTCGACCTCGACGCCGGCCGCTACCTGCGCACCGCGCAGGGCGGCCCGCAGGCGGCGATTGCCGAGGGCTTCGCCCGGCTCCACGCCCATGCCGCGGCGAACGGGCTGACGCTGTCGGGCATCGCGCTGGATTTCGGCCACCGGCCCGGCCAGCAGGATGGACGCCACGAACTGCATCTGGCGCTTGCCCCGCAACTGCCGGCGCTCGGCTGACGGCACGGCGACGGCCGGCCGGCGCGCCCTGCTTCAGCGCGCCGTGCTGTAGACGCCGTGGATGCCGAACTCCACCGGCTGTCCGGCCAGATGGCGGTTCAGCAGGGCGGCGACCTCCGCGGCGGCCGGCTTGCCGTCGAGGGCGGCGAGGTCGCGTTGCAGCGCCGCCATCGGCTTGGGCGAGGCGATGGCGAGGAAATGGTCGGCGCCGAAGGGCGGCTCCACCGTCAGCGCCAGCCGGTAGGGGCCGCCGCGCGGGATCTGCGGCGGGTCCTTGCGGTCCGCCAGCGGGTAAAGGTAGTTCACCGTGCCGTCGGCGGCGAGGTTGATCAGGGTGAAATAGGTGCCGCTGTTGCCGCCGATGTCGAGCGAGACCGTCTCCCCCTTGCGGTAATCGCGGTCGCCCGGCTCGACGGCCAGCGCGAGCGAGCGGTCCTGCGCCGCCGCCTTCACCCGCAGCACCAGCGCCCATTTGTCGATCACCCCCTGCACCCGCCGCCGGGTCTCCGCTGCCGCCGGGTCGCCGGGAATGCTGGCCAGCACGTCGCCCGTCGAACTGACCACCTCGCCGGAGGCGCTGTCCCAGACCAGGGCGGCATCGTCCTTTCCGGCCGGCTCGATGCCGGTGAAGCCCGCCGCCAGCGTCTTGGCCGCCGCCGGCTTGCCCAGGATGCGCAGCGGGATGGCGCCTGCCGCCGGCAGCAGGGAGGGCGGCTTCGGCCGGCTGGCGACCGGGTCGATCAGCGGGACCTCGCCCCGGCCGCGCGGCTGGACCTGCGGATGCTGCCGCCCTTCCAGCGCCATGCGCACGGCGCCGCGGATGTGCGCCTCCAGTTCCCCCTTGGTGACGACGCCGTCGCCGTCGCGGTCGGCCTGCCCGCGGAGCGCGTTGGCAAAGGCCCAGCTCAGCGCGCCGCGCGGCTTGCGGTCGATCAGCACCTCCGGCGCCAGTTCGTCGTCTGCCACCGCGGCGAAGAAGGTGACGTTCGGCTGCTCTTCCGCCTCCGCCTGCAAGGCGGCGCGGGTGGGCAGGGGCAGGGCGTCGCCCTCGATATGGTCGACCGGCACGCCGTCGATGGTCGCCGCCCGCGTGCCGAGCTTGCCGGCGCGGTCGTCGAAGGCGCGGGTCATCGTTCCGGAATGGCACGAATCGGAAACGAAGATCACCCGGCGCGGCGCCGCCTCCTTGAAGAGGACGGCGATCTCGTCGTCGGTCAGACGCTGCGCGGTGCCGGGGCCGCGCGGGGCGAAATCGGCCAGCACCAGGAATTCGTCCAGCCCGTCGGCCTCGCTGCCGGGCACACGTTCCGGTTGTTGTGCGCCATGGCCGGCGAAGGTCAGCACCAGCGTCGAGTCGGGGGAGGTTTCGGCGATCAGCTGCCGCCACGCGGCGATGATCCGGCTGCGCTCGGCCTCGCCATCGACGAACAGGCGCAGTTTCCGCACACCGAGACCCTTCAGCGCATCGGCGATGTCGCGGGCGTCGTTGACCGCCCCCTGGAGTGGATTGATCCGGCTGTAATTGTCAATTCCGATCACCAGCGCAGCGATTTCCGCCCGCGCCGGGCCCGCGGCCAGCATCGGCCCGGCGGCGAGCGAGAGGCCCGCGAACACCGTCGCCAACACGGTCAGCCGCCGCAATCCTGCAATCATTCGATGCCCCCGATACCCCGGAAGAGGCCGACCCGCCCGAACGGGTTACGGCCGATGATAGTTAAAAGACTGCACGAATTGGTAGCAATGACCCCTTCCTTCAGGGTTGTTGCTGTGGCAGCGTTGCAGCCGGGTTCGAGCCATTGTGACGAAGAAGCCGCTGGGGGGTGGCGCCGATGGTCACGGTTTCGGATCTGAAACGCAAGACGCGATCGAACAGAAAAGCAAACGGGAATCCAGGCAATGCGAAGCAACCGTGTCAGGGCAAGCCTCCTCTCCGTCACCATCGTCGCCATAGCGCTCAGCGGCTGCGTGACCACGCAGCAGGACCGCATCGGCGCCAATGACGGTTCCGATGCCTGCTATCAGTACCGGGTCGCCCTCGATTCGACCGGCAATTTCTACGCCGAGGATATGCTGAAGGGCGCCGCCATCGGTGCGGGCGCTGGGGCTCTGACCGGTGCGCTGGCCGGCGGCAACCTCAAGAGCGCCCTGATCGGCGCCGCGGCCGGGGCCGCCGTGGGCACGCTCGGCGGCTACTGGAATTCCAGGATGCAGCAGGGCCGCGATCAGGCGATCCTGGGCGTGGCGAACGATCTCGACACCGAGAACCAGAACCTGGACCGCACCCAGGTCGCGCTCGACCAGCTGGTCAACTGCCGCCGCGCCGAGATCGCGCGGGTCAAGGCCGACTACAAGGCGAACCGCATCGGCAAGCCGGAGGCCGAGCAGCGGCTGGCGCTGATCCGCAGCCAGCTGGACAAGGATTACGTCATCGCCAGCGGCATCAACCAGAACATCGTCAAGCGCCGCGACGAGTATCTGATCGCCGCCGACAACATCGAGCCGGGTGCCGCCGCGAAGATCCGCACCAAGACCGCGGTCAAGGCGCAGACCAAGAAGAAGCCGGCCAAGCAGACCACGACCGCCACCGCCGCCTCGCCGTCGCAGGTGGTCCAGCGCACCAACACCGCCTTCGAAACGTCGGAGCGCATCAACGCCTCCACCAACACCATCCAGCAGATCGCCCAGAAGGAAGCCACCCTCGACGCGGTCTGAGGCGCGGCCTGAGGCGCGATCCGACAAGGTCCGATGGGACCCGCCCGGCGGCAGCATCCCCAGGGGTGCCGCGGCCGGGCGGTCTTCGACATTCAGTGCAAGCGGAACCGACGATGGCCGGCTGTCTCACCCACCCGATCGCGCGGCTTCGGCGCGGTGCCTGTACTGGCATCCGCTCCGGCGCTCTCCTTGCGGCCCTCCTCGGCCTTCTGCTGGGCTGGCTGGCGGTGGGAAGCGCGCTGGCGGGGGACGCATCGACCGGCGCCTTCCTGCGCATCGAGACCGGCGGCCACACCGCCCGCGTCAACCGGCTGGCCAGCGATGCCGAGGGCCGGCTGATCGCCACCGTGTCCAACGACAAGTCACTGCGGCTGTGGAGCCGCGACGGCGAGCCGCTGGGCGTGCTGCGCGTGCCGATGGAGGCGGGGGACGAGGGGGCGCTCTATGCCATTGCCCTGTCCGCCGACGGGTCGCTGGCCGTGGCGGCCGGCAACACGGGCACGAGCTGGGGCGACGGCGTCACGCTCTATCTGTTCGACGTGAAGGCCCAGCGGCTGAAGGCCCGCCTTGCCGGCCAGCCGCAGGTGCTGAACGATCTGGCCTTCTCGCCCGACGGGCGCTTCGTCGCCGGGGCCTTCGGCGGCACCGCCGGCATCCGGGTGTGGGACAGCGCCGGCTTCAAGCTGGTCGCCGAGGATGCCGGCTACGGCGCTCGGGTTTCGGCGCTGGCCTTCTCGCCCGACGGGCGGCTCGCCACCGCGTCCTTCGACGGCAACATCCGCCTCTACGATGCCGGCTTCAAGCAGAAGGCCAAGCGCAAGCCGGGCAGCGGCATGCCCTATTCGGTGGCCTTCTCGCCCGACGGCTCGCTGCTGGCCGTCGGCTATGCCGACCAGACGCGGGTCGATGTGCTGTCCGGCAGCGACCTGAAGGCGCGCCTGTCGCCCAAGACCACCGGCATCTCCGGCGGCAGCTTCGCCGCCGTCGCCTGGGACGGAACGGCGCTGGTCGCCGCCGGCACCGCGACGCAGGACGGCGCCCGCAACGTGGTGCGCCGCTGGGCCGACGGCGGCAAGGGCGCCTTCGCCGACACCCCCGTGGCGCGCGATTCGGTGACCCATCTGCTGGCCCTGCCCGGCGGCGGGGTGGCCTTCGCCGCCGCCGATCCCGGATGGGGCGTGCTCGATCCGGCCGGCCGGCTGCTGTTCGCCCGCATCGGCGACATCGCCGATTACCGCGACATCCATCTCGGCCGTTTCGGCCTGTCGGACGACGGTCTGGTGCTGGAATTCGGCATGGAGCAGGGCGGCCGGCGGCCGATGCGCTTCGACGTGCTGGCCCGCAGCCTGACGCCGGCGCCCGAGGCGCTGCCCGGCCTGAACCGACCGTCGGCCGAGGGGCCGGGCATCGGCGTCTCCGACTGGCGCAACAGCCGGGCGGCCAAGGTCAACGGCCAGCCGGTGAAGCTGGACAGCGGCGAGTGGGCGCGCAGCGTGACCGTGCTGGGGGCGCAGCGCCGCGTCCTGCTGGGTGGCGAGTTCAGCCTGCGCCTGCTCGATTCCGCCGGGGCCGAGCTTGCCCGCGCCGAGGTGCCGGCCGCCGTGTGGGGCGTCGTCGCGTCGGCCGACGGCCGGGTCGCCGTGGCGGCGCTGGGCGACGGCACGCTGCGCTGGTATGCCCTGTCCGGCGGCGCCCGTCCGCTGGAGGAACTGGCGGCGCTGTTTCCGCACCGCGACGGCCGCCGCTGGGTGCTGTGGACGCCGGAGGCCTTCTTCGACCATTCCGAAAGCGGCGGCGAGACCCTGGTCGGCTTCCACCTGAACGACCCCAGCAAGAAGGGGCTGCAATGGGTGGAGTTCAAGCAGGTCTACCGCGTGTTCGACGCCCCCGAACTGGTGCGCGCCAGGCTGCGCCAGACCGGGCAGGCGGAGATCGCGGCGCGCCTGTCCGCCATCGGCGACATCCGCCTGCTGACCCAGCGCCGTCCGCAGGTGACCCTGCTGGATTACTGCACCGTGCCCGCCGCCTCCCGCGGTCTGGCGCTCGGCACCGGTGCGGTCGAGGCCGCCGCCCAAGTCGCAGCCCCGGCGGTGACGGCGGATGCCGAAACCTGCCATCCGCTGGACATGACGCCGGTCAGCCGCGCCTTCGCGCGCGCCAAGGAGCCGGCCCCGGCCCCCGCACCGGCGGCGGCAGCCGCCAAGGCGCCGCCGCAAGGGGCGGCCCAGGCGGCGGATCCCGACGGTACGGCGGACACGCCCCGCCTGACCGTGACGCTGCCGGAGGGGATCGGTGCGGTGCGCCTGCGTTACCGTGTCGCCGATACCGGCGGCGGCATCGGGTCGGTCGATCTCTTCCGCAATGGCCGCAACGTCAGCGGCCAGGACAAGTCCCGCGCCTTCGCCCGCGCCAAGGCCCCCTCGCCGCAGCCTGCCGAGCAGCTCTCCCCGCCGCCGCCATCCCCGCCCGCCGCAGGCGACGTCGCCAAGGACCAGGCGCCGGTGCCGGAGGAGCGGGTGAGCACCGTCCGGCTCGATCCGGGCAGCAACCGCGTGCAGATCCGTGCCTACAGCGGGTCCGACGCCATCTACGAGCGCTCTGCCCTGGTCGATTTCGTTCTGCCGGCGCCGGCGCCGGTACCGGTCGCGGAGGCGGAAGACGGCAAGGCGCGGGAGGTGCCGGACCGGCCACGGCTGATCACCTTCGTCGTCGGCATCGACAAATACAGGCCGGCGGGCTCGCAACTGCGCTTCGCCCGTGCCGACGCCTCCTCCTTCGCCGAGGCGGTGCGCGGCCGAATTCCCGAGACCTACGACCGGGAGCAGTCGCTGGCGCTGTCGCGGACGCTCTATGACGAGGAGGCGAGCCGCGACGCCGTCGTGTCCGGGCTGGAGGCGCTGGCAGCCGCGGCACGTGAACAGGACACGGTTGTCCTCTACCTTGCCGGCCATGGCGTGATCGTGCCGTCGCCGAAGGACCCGTCGGTCAAGCTGTACCATTTCATCACCCAGGACGTGGCCGCCACCACGCCCGGGGCGATCACCCGGCAGGGCCTGTCGGAAAAGGATCTGAACCGGCTGGTCAGCGCCATCGCCGCCCGCAACGTGCTGGTCCTGCTCGATACCTGCCATTCGGGCGCGGTGTCCGCCGGCACGGTCGACAAGCTGTACCAGGACATGGGCCAGCGCTATCTGCTGGCGGCCTCGTCGGAGCAGGAGGAAGCGCTCGACAGCTATGACGGCCGCAACGGCATCTTCGCCCATGCGGTGTTGGAGGGGCTGAGGGGCAAGGCGCTGCTGCCGGGCGACGAGGCGGTCTACAACCTGACGCTCGGCCAGTATGTGAACCGCGCCGTGCCGCGTCTGGCGCGGGAGAAGCGGTGGAACCAGTCCGCCATCTTCAAGACCGGTGGCAACGAGCTGAACCCCTTCCCGCTGGCGGCGCCGGAGCCGGCGAAGCCCTGAATGCCCGTTTGGAAAGTGCCCATCATGATCCCCGTGCTCTCCGATCCGTCATTCCCGCGACTTTGGGGAGCCCGGCTTCCGGCGGCGGCCGGCATCGCCTGCCTCCTGACGGTCGGGGTGTCGCAGGCCCAATCCCCACCGCCGCCGGCCGTGGACACCCCGCGTCCGACCGCCGCCGAGGCCCGTGGGCAGGTGGACGCGGCGGTCGGCCGCCTGACCTGCGCCGGTGTCGAAACGACGGAGACCGGCAAGGGGCTGCGCATCGCCGGCTATGTCGGCAGCAGCGAGGATGCCGGTGTCCTGAAGGCGGCGCTCACCGCGCTGCCGCCCGGCATCGATCTCGATGCGCAGGTCGCCGTGCGGCCCTGGCCGCTGTGCGAGGCGCTGGGCATCGCCGGGCTGGCTGGCGGGCCGAAGGAGAGTCCGGAAGGGCAGGGGGCCGACGCCCCGACGCTCGGCTTCAACCGGCCCCTCAACAAGCCGTCACTGGTCTACCGCAAGGGCGAGACGCTGGAGATCACGGTCACCGCCGGCATGCCGGGCCATTTGACCGTCGACTACATCGACACCGACGGCAGCGTGATCCACATGGTGCCAATGCGCCTGCGCCCCGACGACCGTGTGGAGGCCGGGCGGCGGGTGACGCTCGGCGTCGCGAAGTCGGCGACCGACCGCATCTATACCATCTCACCGCCCTTCGGCCCGGCGATGATCCTGGCGCTGGTGACCCGCGACCCGCTGTTCCCCGCCGACCGGGAGGAGGTCGAGCCCGCCGGTCCCTATCTGGCGGGCCTGCGCGCCGCTCTGGCGGCGCTGCCGGCCGACGCCAAAGGCGCCATTGCCGTCCGCTCCGCCGTCCTGACCACCGTCGCCGAGTAGCGTGGCCGCCACGGTCTTAACGAATCCACTGCTGGCCCGCGCTGCCGTCCATTGCCAGATGCCGGGGCAAACACTATGATTCAAGCGGTAGAAGCCGGGTGTCCTCAGGGTGAGACCCGTACCGCTTGAGACGATCGGAAGACCCGTATGGACGCTCACGACCTTTCGCTGGACGACAACCGCAC
Source organism: Azospirillum palustre (assembly GCF_002573965.1). NCBI lineage: Bacteria > Pseudomonadati > Pseudomonadota > Alphaproteobacteria > Rhodospirillales > Azospirillaceae > Azospirillum > Azospirillum palustre. The sequence continues at coordinate 297,758 of NZ_PDKW01000042.1, forward strand.
GCTCCAGGCCATCGGCATCCTGGCCGACGTGCTGGATGGGGTCGAAGGGCCGGGCGGTCTCGACACGGTGCTGGTGTCCAAGGCGCTGCGTCAGGTGATCGCCACCAAATCGCAGCCGGCCTTCGAGTTCGCCTCCCGCGCCTTCAACACGCTGGAACCGTCGGTTCGCCGCCAGGTGGCGCAAACCGCGGACGAGGCGGCGCATCACTCGGTCGAACTGCGCGGCCGGGTCGGCGGTTTCCTGTCCACCGCCCCGAAGAAGCCGGTTCCCCAGGGGCAGGTGGTCGGCCAGCAGCCCAACTTCATCACCGCGCTGAACCTGCGCTCCCGCCGCCGGCCGAACCAGCCGTCCTGAGGCCGGTCGGCCGGGCTGCCGCGCCCGCCTAGAGCTTGGTCGCGGCGGGCCTGCCCTCAATCGATGCCGAGCATTGCCTTCTCTACGTATTTGCGGCGCCATATATCGGCATTGCGCGACAAAACCTGCAAAGCCCTGACGAAGTCCTCGCCCGGTAGGGGAGCGGCAAAATCGCTGCGCAGGACAATCCGCCCATCGCCGCCGTCGGTCGACTTCCCGGCCGCCAGTTCAAGTCCTGCCCCTTCGAGCGTTTCGGGATGGCGGCGGGCATAGCCGACCAACCGCCGGAACGTGTCCTGCGGATTGACGAGCGTCGAGGTGTCCGAGAAGACAACCCCACGGGCAATCAGCAGCGAAAGCCGGGCATCGTACTGCAACAGCACGGAGCCGACGAAGCCGGCACGGCCGGCCAGAATGGGGTCCAGCGGGGCGTCGGTGGCATGCACAGTGACAGCCCAGATGTGCAGCAACCCCAAGGCCTCATCGGGACGGATCACGGCATTGTCTCCATTCATTTGCACAGGCAGTTCGGCGGAGGCCGCGCAGCCTTCATCCGGGGAATGTAAACCTCATCCATGCTGTGAGCCCGGATGGGGTTGGCATACGGCTCCTCGAACAAGATGGAAGACAGAATCTTGCCGTCGGTAAAGGTCTCCGCCATGTGGTTGAGCTGGGCCGAGATGATGACCCGCGGCACGGGATCGGCGAGGTTCGTATAGCTCTCGTAGCGCGGCCCTTCCGGCCACCCCAAGACCGCCGTGCCAAAACTGTTGATCTTCAGTTTTGCCATCCGCGCGAGCGTGTCCTTCTGGGCTGCCGCAGCTTCCGTGGCGGTTGGCGTGTGTCCCTGACAGTGTGTGGCGATGTAGTTGGCGGTCAGCGTATTCTTTACCTGGATCACGGCATGCTGCGTGACCAACCCACCTTGGCTGTGCGCATACAGGTCCATCTCTTGCGGCGGATCCTTGCCAAGGTTGGCGAGGATTTCCTTGGCAAGCTGGGTGGCGGGGACTGTCTCGCTGCGGCTTATGTTGTCGACGCATTCCACGACGTCGCCCCCTATGCCGGATGTGGCGTTGTAGGTTCCGTACACTTCCTTGCAGAGGGTCTTCGCCAAATTCTTCAACGTCGCGCAATGCCCGGCGATGTTTGTGTTGATGCCGTTGACGTAATGGGCCTTGGGCAACGTCCCAGACTTCTGGCTGCAGTTCGGCGGGCGTATCCCGCCGGGAGACTGGCAGCCGCAGTCGTCCGCCTCGATCCGCTCGCCGTCGCGACTTTGATCCATGCTCGGATCCGGAGAGAAGTATTCCACCAACTCACGCAACTGCGCATCGATGTCAGTATTGGACAATTTATTGGCGCCTACGGACGCGACTTGATTGACCAGTTCGTTCCACGCAGCCGCCGTGACGAACTTTGCGGCCCGCGCCGTTTCGCAAAGCGCAACGGTGGCGCCGACCGTGATTGCCGTGAATGTCTTTTTCGACTCGTCATAGACATAGGCGACGCCGTCTTTGACCGCTCGGCCCGCCTGTTGAGCCTTGGTCAGAGTGTAATTGAAACCGCTTACGATGCTGTTGCCGACCGCCACGGCTGCGTCACCGATATACTGCGCGCCCTCCGAAACCTTGTCGCCCACATAGTCCGCACCGGAAACCACGCTGCTGACTGCGCTGTCATAAACTCCCTTGGCAGCTTTTTTTACCACGTCCGGGGTGTCGATCATGAAGTCCACGAGCGCTTTCCCCTATGCCTGAAGGCGAGCAACGATCTCCGCCGTCAGCGCTTCGAGCTTCTGCGCCTTGACGGCACTGGAGTCGGTGCCTCGACGGAGAATGACGTTCGCCTGCTCAAGAGCTTCATCAAAATTTCGGCCGAGATAAGCGGCTGTCACGATGTAGGCGACCACATCGCGTTCTCCCGTTAATCCGTAATGTTTCGCTTTGTCGATCAACGGGAGGATCTCTTCGGTCAGTTCACCACGACCGACCGATTGGGCGCCCTGAAAATGCTTTTTGAGAAAATCGGCGGCCCGGCCCGCAAATGAGCGGACCGACTGCCTTTCCATGGCCTGGAATTGCTCGTTGCCAATCGACAGCATTTTGGAATCTGAGCCCCGAAAAATATCCTTCAATTTTTGCAAAACCCAGAGATGAAAGCAAGGCCGAATACACTCGCAAAAGCGCGCTTGCCATGACCGATGGGAAAGCTCCAGACGTTTTCTAGAACGCCTTTGCTATGTCCAAGGTGATTGTCTTTTCGTGTGATTCTCGCTTTAGGCGATTTCTCTCGTGCCGATTGCCCGCTTAGTCCTGCGGCCCGTATTCCTCCGGAAAGGCATCGTGCAGCGCGCAGTCCCAATAGGGGCGCGGGCCGAAGCGCTGCACCAGGAAATCGACGAACACCCGCACCTTCGGCGACAAATGGCGGTTCTGCGGATAGACCGCATTGACGCTGACCTCCGACGGGACGTGGCGGTGCAGCACGCTGACCAGCTCGCCGCGCGCCAGAGCCTGCCCGCACAGGAAGGTCGGCGACATGATGAAGCCGACGCCTGACGCCGCCGCCTCGCGCAGCAGGTCGCCGTTGTTGCTGCGGATCGGGCCCGTCACCCGGACGCTGCGCATCTCCCCGTCGACGATGAACGGCCAGAGGTCGGGGGTCGGCACGTTGGTGTAGATCAGGCAGGCGTGGCCGCTCAGCTCGTCGGGCGTCTGCGGCACGCCATGCTTTTGCAGATAGGCCGGGCTGGCGCACAGCGCCATCCGCGCCGGGGCCAATCGCCGGGCGATCAGCGAGCTGTCGCGCAGCCGGCCGATGCGCACCGCCAGATCGTACCCCTCGTCGACGAGATCGACCGTGCGGTCGTTCAGGTCCATGTCGATCTCGATGGCCGGATAGCGCTCCAGGAACTCCGCCACCGCCGGGGCCAGATGCATGATGCCGAAGCTGACCGGCGCGTTCAGCCGCAGCCGGCCGCGCGGGGCTGCATGCAGGTCGGCCACCGCCTGCTCCGCCTCCTCCAGATCGGCGAGGATGCGGGTGCAACGCTCGTAATAGGCCTGTCCCACCTCGGTCAGGCTGAGCTTGCGGGTGGTGCGGTTCAAGAGCCGCGCGCCGAGTCTGTTCTCCAGCTCGCCGATGCGGCGGGAGACCACCGACTTCGACAGGTTGAGCCGGTCGGCGGCGGCGGTGAAGCTCTTGGTGTCCACCACCTTGATGAAGGCGAGCATGTCGTCGAGGCGATCCATGGCATTGTTCTACACCCGGAAACAATGAGGTGCCAAGATCCGGCATTACCGGAAGCGCCGCCGCACCCTATTTCTGGTGTCACCGCCACGGCCGGCACCGGCCGCGGCGGCCGGAAAATCGACGACCCATTCACGCAAACCAACAGGGAGTGACGGCGATGGCGAAGGTTCTGGTTCTCTATTACAGCAGCTGGGGCCATGTGTCGGAGATGGCGCAGGCGGTGGCCGAAGGCGCCCGCTCCGTCGCCGGGACCGAGGTGGCGGTGAAGCGCGTGCCCGAGCTGGTGCCGGAAGCCGTCCGCCAGTCCGCCCACTACAAGGACGAGAGCAACATCCCCGTCGCCACCGTCGACGAGCTGGCCCAGTACGACGCGATCATCATCGGCACGCCGACGCGCTACGGCAACATGGCCTCGCAGATGAAGAACTTCCTCGACCAGACCGGCGGGCTGTGGGCCAAGGGCGCGCTCGTCGGCAAGGTCGGCAGCGTCTTTACCTCCACCGCCACCCAGCATGGAGGGCAGGAAAGCACCATCCTCAGCACCCACACCGTCCTGCTGCATCTGGGCCTGGTGATCGTCGGGCTGCCCTATTCCTTCCAGGGCCAGATGGGCGTTTCGGAAGTCATGGGCAACTCGCCCTACGGCGCCAGCACCATCGCCGACGGCGACGGCTCGCGCCGCCCGAGCGCGGTCGAGCTGGAAGGCGCCCGTTTCCAGGGCCGCCATGTCGCCGGGATCACGGCGAAGCTGCACGGTTGATTCCGGGTTACAGTGAAAAAGGGGAGGGAGCCGTGGGCCTGCTGATCGATGGACAGTGGCAAGACCAGTGGTACGACACCAAAAAGACCGGCGGCGCGTTCGTCCGGACGGAGGCGCAGTTCCGCGACCGGGTGTCGGCCGACGGTTCCACCCCCTACCCGGCGGAGGCCGGGCGCTATCACCTGATGGTGTCGCTGGCCTGTCCCTGGGCGCACCGCACGCTGATTTTCCGCAAACTGAAGCGGCTGGACGAGGTGATCGGCGTCAGCGTGGTCGATCCGCTGATGCTGGCGGACGGCTGGACCTTCGCCGAACCGGAGCCGGTCACCGGCGCCGGCCGGCTCTACGAAGTTTATCTGAAGGCCAAGCCCGGCTACAGCGGCCGGGTGACCGTCCCGGTCCTGTGGGACAAGAAGACCGGCAACATCGTGAACAACGAGTCGGCGGAGATCATCCGCATGCTGAACCGCGCGTTCGACGCCTTCACCGACGTCCGCACCGATTTCTACCCGGCGGATTTGGCGGAGGAGATCGACCGCGTCAACGCCCACGTCTATGACGCCGTCAACAACGGCGTCTACAAGGCCGGCTTCGCCACCTCCCAGGACAAGTACGAGGCGGCCTTCGACGCGCTGTTCGCCGCACTGGACGGCATCGACGCCAAGCTGGCGACGCAGCGCTGGCTGGTCGGCAATCGCCTGACGGAGGCGGATTGGCGGCTGTTCACCACGCTGGTGCGCTTCGACGCGGTCTATGTCGGGCATTTCAAATGCAACCAGCGGCGGATCGCCGACTATCCGCACCTGTCCGGCTATCTGCGCGATCTCTATCAGGTGCCGGGCGTGGCCGAGACGGTGAATTTCGACCACATCAAGCGCCATTACTACGGCAGCCACGCCACCATCAACCCGACCGGCATCGTGCCGAAGGGGCCGAAGCTCGACCTCGACGCGCCGCACGGGCGCGGCGGCCTCGGGCCGGATCCCGTCTGAGGCGTGACGGATCGGCTCCCCGGCGGTTGTCAGAAGGAAACGACAACCGCATGAGGGAGTTCGTCCAATGCGTACAGTCATCCTGGCTGCCGCCGCAGTCCTGGCCCTGTCGTCGCCGGCCCTGGCCCAAAGCGGGCAATCCCAGAACGGCCAGGGCGGATGGGGCGGCGCTCTCGACCAGCTGAACCGGGCCGTCAACCCCAACGCCTATCCGCAGGACCGCGACGGGCGCGCCGCGGATGAGCGGGACGTGAACCGCGATGCGAACCGTGACGGGCGCCGCACCGAAGGCTCGTCGGGCAACCGCCGCGGCAACGCCTACAGCGACTATTCCGACCGCGACCTGCGCAGCCAGTATGACCGGCTGGGCGAGGAGCAGCGCCAGCTCCGGCAGAACCGCCGCGCCATCGAGGACGAAATGGAGCGCCGCGGCATCAACCGCTAGAGTGTGATCGGTTCAAGCGGTATCGCTTGAAGCGTGAATCACATGGAAAACCAAAGCTAAGAGTCTGTCTGATGCTTCAATAAGCATCAGACAGACTCTAAAAAATAGCCGCTGAGGAAAGGCCAGCCGTCAAGGCTTGTAGCAGCGGGCCATGTCTTCCGGGTTGCCCATGGCTTCGCACTGGAAGCCGTTGGAAAATTTGAAGCGCAGCGGGCCGGTCTTGCGGACGCTGGCCACCGGCTTCTTTCCCGCATCCTGGAATTCCACCCAGGCGGAGCTGTCGAAGCGGGTCTGCACCCCGTTGCTCAGCTTCACGCGGCCCTGACGGTCCTTGATGACCTGGATGCCGGTGTTGAACAGCAGGTTCGGGCCGTCGGGCTTCGCCGACAGGCCGTTGGTGCAGTTCACCCCCTCCGGCTTGACCGCGACGCATTCGAAGGATTGCGGCTGGCTGGCGGTGAGGACCATCGCATAGATGGCGATTTCCAGGACATTCATCGGCATCGGCGTGCACCAGCAGGAAGGCGGCGGATCGGTCCGTCTTACCGAACATCTGGTTACGAAAGAGATAATGTCGCGCTCCCGGTCGAATCTTGCGTGGATCGGCTCCGCATCCGGCGCAAGGGCGGTCGCTGGGCTGCTGCGGCCATCCGTCGCCGTGACATGAGGGGCGCAGCGCCCCGGTGCCTGGACTTGCGCGCCCCGGACCGGTAGAAGCGGTGGCATCGGCCATTTCTTCAGCGACAGGGGGCGGGCGCAATCCCATGACGTTCCAACAGCGTTTGATCCTGCTGGTCACCGGTCTGGTGCTGCTGGCGGTTGCGGCGGTCACCACGACGATGGCCTGGACGACGCGCGCCGCCCTGACCGAACGGATCGAGACGGAGGCGCGGCTGGCCGCCGGCCTGCTCGCCCGTGGCGCCGCCCAGTCCCGCGACATCCCGCAGGACGTCGACGCCCTGCTGTCGGAACGCCTGCTGTCGGAAGCGACGCTGACAGCGCATCTGGTGGCGCTGGCCGAAACTGCGAAGATGGCGCCGCGTGCCATCAACGACCGGCTGAAGCAGATCGCCGAGGCCGGCGGCCCGGACGAGATGTGGATCACCGACAACCGCGGCCGCGCCTATCTGCACAACCTGCCCGGCCCCGATCCGCTGTTCGGCCAGGATGCCAAGGGCGGCCCGCGCCATGGCGCCTATGCCGGCCTGCTCAACCGCTCCCCGGCGTCGGTGGTCTCCGAACCGGCGATGGAGAACGGCAAGCTGATGAAGTTCGCCGGGGTGGCCGGTGTCGACAAGCCGCGCATCGTGCAGGTCGGCGCCGACGTGCGGCGGCTGGGCGACCTGCTGCGCAAATCGGGGGCCGACGGGCTGGTCGACGGGCTGATCGCCACCCGCGCGGTGGAGGCGGCGTGGCTGCTCGACCGCGACGGCCGGGTGCTGGCCCGCGGCGCGGTGGTGACCGATGGCGCCGGTACGCCGCTGTCCGATGCCGACACCGCCGCAGCCAAGGCGGTGACGCCCGGTGGCGACGTGACCGTCCGCGTGTCGGGCAACAGCCTGCTGGCGCTGGCGCCGGTCAAATATGCCGGTCCGACCCCCACCGCCACTTCGGCGACCGGCGTGCCGGCGGTCGCCGCGGTGCGGGTGGCCTACGGCGAGCCGGGCGCGATGCTGAGCCGCCAGCTGAAGATCGGCGGGCTGGTCGGCATCTTCGTGCTGGCGCTGGGCGTCTATGCCTGCATGCGCTTCGCCCGCGACCAGATGGCCCCGGTGGAGCGGCTGGGCGAGGCGGTCAAGGCGATGGAGGCCGGGCGCTTCAACCCCTTGACCCTGAACGAGGCCGCCGGCCGCGACGACGAGTTCGGCCGGCTGTCCCGCGTCTTCCGCCGCATGGCGATGGAGGCGAACGCGCGCGAGGAGACCCTCGACGCCCAGCTGGTGATGCGCGGGGCGGAGCTTGAGACCAAGAGCGAGAAGCTGGCCGCCGCCGAACAACTGATCGAGGAGGAGCAGCGCGCCGCCCGCGACGTGCAGTCCGGCCTGCTGCCGCGCCAGCTTCCGGTCGGCCGCGACAGCCAGTTCTACGGCATCCTGCTGCCCGGACACACCGTCAGCGGCGACTTCTACGACGTGGTCGAGCTGGACGAGCGCCACAGCCTGCTGGTCGCCGCCGGCGTGTCGGGCGGCGGTGTGCCCGCCGCCTTCCTGATGCTGATGGTGCGCGGCGCCATCCGCGAGGCCGCCCGCCCCGGCGTTGGCCCGGCCGCCATCCTGACCCATGCCAACGAGCGCCTGTGCGGCGAGAGCCCCTTCAACGGCTTCGCCACCGCCTTCGTCGCCGTCTATGACCGCATCACCGGCACGCTGGTGCACGCCTCCGCCGGCCATCGCGGCGCCGCCCGCATCGCGACGGACGGCGCGGTGCAGTTCCTCTCCGAGGCCGGCGGCCCGGCGCTGGGCGTGCGCCGCGGCGCCCCCTACAGCGAGGCGACGGCGCTGCTGACGCAGGACGAGACGCTCTTCCTGTGCACCGACGGCGTGCTCCAGTCCGTCGACGGCCAGCGCGAGCCCTTCGGCGAGGCCCGCCTCGCCGCGGCCCTTGCCCACAGCCGCGGCATGTCGGCCCGCGACCGCACCGAGATGGTCCTGCGCACGGTGCAGACGCATGTCGGCGCGGATGGTATTCTTGCCGGCGATCTGGTGTGTCTGGTCATGCGCCGCCTGCTGCCGGTGACGGAGACGGCCGAGGCGGTTTGAGGGCCGGCAGTCTGAGAGCCGTTAGTCTGAGGGGGAGCGTCGGCTGGCGATGCTCCTGCCCGCCCCCTATTTCTTCCGCCGCGCGCCCTCCCGCGCCCGCGCCGCCGTCTCGCGCTCCAGCCTTTCGCGCAGGAAAGCCAGCACAGCGGCCTCCTCGCCGGTCAGGCCGGCCAGATCGTCGCGCAGTTCCGCCTCCACCTCCTGCTTGAGCGAGGCCAGCAGGCCGCCTTCCAGATAGGCGTCCAGCACCTCGGGATGGACGTAGCTCCTGCGGCAGACGCTGGGGGTGTTGCCCAGGCGGGTGGCGACCTGTTCGATGGCGCGGGTGACGTTGCGCTTGGCGGCGCTGGCGCTGTCGAAGCTCTCGAACTCCCGCAAGGCCATGGCTGCGAGGACGGTGCCGGCCCAGGTGCGGAAGTCTTTGGCGGTGAAGTCGGCGCCGGTCGCCTCGCGCAGATAGGCGTTCACGTCGCCGGAGGTCACGGCGTGGCGCTGGCCGTCGCGGTCGAGATACTGGAACAGCTCGTCGCCGGCCACATCGCGGCAGGCGGCGACGACACGGGCCAGCCGGCGGTCCTTCAACGCGACGTTCCATTCCTTGCCCGACTTGCCCTTGAAGGAGAAGCGGACCTCCGTCCCCTCGATCTCCGCATGGTCGTCGCGCAGGGTGGTCAGGCCGTAGCTGCGGTTCTCGCGGGCATAGGCCTCGTTGCCGACACGGATCAGCGTGGTTTCCAGCAGCCGCACCACCGCCGCCAGCACCTTCTCCCGCGGCAGGCCGCGCCGGCCGAGATCGGCGTTCACCCGCTCGCGCAGCTTCGGCAGGGCGTGGCAGAACTCCACCATGCGGCCGAACTTGGTGCCCTCGCGCAGCTCGGTCCAGCGCTGGTGGTAGCGGTACTGCTTGCGCCCCTTGGCATCGCGGCCGGTCGCCTGGAGATGGCCGTCGGGATCGGGGCAAATCCAGACGTCCTTGTAGGCCGGCGGGATCGCCAGCTTGCGGATTCGCGCCAGCGTGTCGTCCTCCGCCACCGGGGTGCCGTCGGGCCACAGGAAGCGGAAGCCCTTGCCGTAGCGCCGCCGCCGGATGCCGGGCGTCTCGTCGGCGCTGTAGGCCAGCCCGGCGCAGGCGGCTTCCTGTTCGGGAGAGGGGCCGTCCTTATCGGATGCGGCATCGGATGTGGCGCCATCGGATCTGGCGGTGTCGGGCGGGGGGAGGGGGCTGTCCATAAGGCCAACAACGGCCGGAACGGGCGTTGGTTTCCGCTACCCCCTTCGGGGAGGGTTTCTTCGCAGTTGCAAAAACCGTAGTGTTGCGACGCAAGATCCACACGACATCCCGACCCGATTCCGATTGGAGCGCCAGACCATGGACCGCAAGCCGGACGAGACGATTCTGACCGCCCACCTGCCGAACCTGGAAATCCAGATCCGGCACCGCGAGGCCGGGGAGGATGGGGCGGAGGTCATCGCCATCCAGCTGCGCGCCACGCCGTCCTTCGACGCCGTCGCCGGCATGCTGGCCCCCGCCATGATGAACCCGCTGCTGTTGGCCGGCCCTGCCTTCGATGCGCGGGCCGGGCAGGGCGGCGCCAACCCGATGGGGTCGGCCGCGGCCGATCTGTGGATGGCGCCAATGCGGCTGTGGGGCGAGATGGTGCGGCAGGCCTGGGCGCCCTGGCTCCAGATGGGACAGCGCCGTTAGATTAAGCCGCTAAGCTCAGCCCCTCACCGTCACGGCCACTTCACCTCGGGCGGCAGGCTCATCAGGATCGCCTCGGTGTTGCCGCCGGTCTTGAGGCCGAAGGTGGTGCCGCGGTCGTAGAGCAGGTTGAACTCGACATAGCGGCCGCGGCGGACCAGCTGGTGTTCGCGCTGCTCGGCGGTCCAGGGCCGGTTCATGTGCCGGCGGACCAGGGCGGCGTAGCTGTCGAGGAAGGCGGTGCCGACATCGCGGGTAAAGGCGAAATCGGCCTCCCAGTCGCCCGACTCGAGGTTGTCGAAGAAGATGCCGCCGACGCCGCGCGCCTCGCCCCGGTGCGGCAGGAAGAAATAGCGGTCGCACCACTCCTTATAGCGCGGGTAATAGTCCGGGTCGTGCCGGTCGCAGGCGGCGCGCAGGCCGGCGTGGAAGTCGGCGGTGTCGCGCTCGTCCTCCATCATCGGCGTCAGGTCGGCGCCGCCGCCGAACCAGCCCTTGGTCGTCACGATGTGGCGGGTGTTCATGTGGGTCGCCGGCACCAGCGGCGAGCGCATGTGCGCGACCAGGCTGATGCCCGCCGCCCAGAATTCGCCGGTTTCGGCCGCGCCGGGGATGTTGGCGCGGAATTCCGGACTGAAAGTGCCGTGGACGGTCGAGATGTTGACCCCGACCTTCTCGAACACCCGGCCCTTCATCACCGACATGGTGCCGCCGCCGCCCTCGCCGCCGCCATGGTCTGGACGGGTCCAGCTCTTGCGCTCGAACCGGCCGGGGGGCAGGTCGGCATGGGTGCCGGTCAGCTCGTCCTCCAGCGCTTCGAAGGACGCGCAGATGCGGTCGCGCAGCTCCTTGAACCAGGCGGCGGCGCGGGCCTTGCGCTCTTCGACGGTGCTGGGGGGTGCGTCAGTCATGGTGTTTCCGGCTGTGCGCAAGAGGATGCGGCAGTCTGCCGCAAGGCCTCACCCAACACCATTGCCGCGCTGACCGCAACGTTCAAGGAGCGGGCGGGCGGCACCATCGGGATCACCAGCCGGGCATCGGCGGCGTCATGCACCTCGTTGGGCACGCCTGCGCTCTCGCGGCCGACCAGCAGGCGGTCGCCGGGGGCGAAGCGGAAATCGGTGTAGGGAATCGCCGCCCGCGTGGTCAGCAGCACCAGCCGGCCGCTTTGCGGAGCCGCGCGGTACGCGGCCCACGAGCTGTGACGGGTCCAGTCGAGATGGTCGAGATAGTCCATCCCGGCGCGGCGCAACCGCCGGTCATCCAGAACGAAACCGCAGGGTTCGATCAGATCCATAGCCACCCCCAGCCCAGCTGCGAGTCGCATCAGGGTTCCGGCGTTCTGCGGAATGTCGGGTTCGAACAGCACAAGGCGCAACGCGGGCCTTGCCTCGAAGTGTTTGTTTTGCATACAAATGTTCTTGCCCCTGTACACGCGACAAATTGTCTCCCGGCCAAGGACTTTCCAAGATGTCGACGCGACGGTATACCGCAGCGCAGAAGCTGGAGATACCCACTCCGGACCGATGCGGCATGCCTGAGGGTTTTTCCTTCGGCGGGCGGGCGTGCCGTGTCATGCATAAAAATGGTCCATCGGTCGTCCGGCGCGGGCAAAGGGCGTCGGGCATGCCTTGAGGAGAAACAGGCTTATGGCTCAGACCACGCATCCGCCCGGGACGGGTGGCCACGCGGCCTCCAGCGGCGAGGGGGGTTCCCGCCGCGATTTTCTGTATCTTGCCACCGGTGCGGTCGGTGTCGTCGGGGCGGCCTCGGCTGCCTGGCCCTTCATCGACAGCCTGAACCCGGCGGCCGACACCCTGGCGCTTGCCTCCATCGACGTCGATCTGGCCCCCGTGGCCGAAGGTCAGGCGATCACGGTCACCTGGCGCGGAAAGCCTGTCTTTGTCCGCCACCGCACCGCCGAGGAGATCGAGTCCGCCAAGAAGGTCAATCTTGGCGACCTGCGCGATCCGGTTGCCGACGATGCCCGCGTGAAGAAGCCTGAATGGCTGATCGTCATCGGCATCTGCACGCATCTGGGCTGTGTGCCGCTCGGGCAGAAGGTCACCGATCCGCGCGGCGACTACGGCGGGTGGTTCTGCCCCTGCCACGGCTCGCACTACGACACCGCTGGGCGCATCCGCAAGGGCCCGGCCCCCGCCAACCTTGTCCTTCCGACGTACGCCTTCACCGGCGATACCAAGATCCGGCTCGGTTAACGCGGCCCAACGGTTCTGGAGACCCCCGAGATGGCTCAGGTTCAAGCCACCAAGTTCAAGAATCCCCTCGTGAACTGGATCGACAGCCGCCTGCCGATCTTCACGATGCTGGATCACGAGTACAACCACTACCCGATGCCGCGGAACGTCAACTATCTGTGGGCGTTCGGTGCGATTGCCGGCATCATGCTAATGATCATGATCGCCACGGGCCTGTTCCTGGCGATGCAGTACTCGTCCCACACCTCGCTGGCCTTCGATTCGGTCGAGCGCATCATGCGCGACGTCAATTACGGCTGGCTGATCCGCTATATCCACGCCAACGGCGCGTCGATGTTCTTTATCGCCGTCTACATCCACATGTTCCGCGCGCTCTATTACGGCTCCTACAAGGCCCCGCGCGAGATCCTGTGGATCCTCGGCGTCATCATCTTCCTCGTCATGATGGGCACCGCCTTCATGGGCTACGTGCTGCCGTGGGGCCAGATGAGCTTCTGGGGCGCCACCGTCATTACGAACCTGTTCTCGGCCTTCCCCATCGTCGGCGACCCCATCGTCACGCTGCTGTGGGGCGGCTTCTCGGTCGACAACCCGACGCTGAACCGCTTCTTCGCGCTGCACTTCCTGCTGCCCTTCGTCCTGCTGGGTCTGGTGATCCTGCACACGGCGGCGCTGCATGTCTGCGGCTCGAACAACCCGCTCGGCATCGACCCGAAGGGCCCGCAGGACACCGTTCCGTTCAACCCGTACGTCACGCTGAAGGACGGCTTCGCGGTGGTGATCTTCCTGATCGTCTTCGCGGTGTTCGTGTTCTTCATGCCGAACTACATGGGCCATCCGGACAACTACATCCCGGCCAACCCGCTGGTGACTCCGGCGCACATCGTACCGGAATGGTACTTCCTGCCCTTCTACGCCATGCTGCGCGCGATCCCGGACAAGCTGGGCGGCGTGCTGGCGATGTTCGGCTCGATCGCGCTGCTGGCCTTCCTGCCGTGGCTCGACCGCTCCAAGGTCCGCAGCTGCAAGTTCCGCCCGGTCTACCGCCAGTTCTTCTGGATCCTGGCTATCGACGCCCTGATCCTGGGCTATGCCGGCGCCATGCCGGCCGAGGGCTCCTGGCTGCTGATCGCGCGCATCGGCACCTTCTACTACTTCTTCCACTTCCTGGTCCTGCTGCCGGTGCTGGGCAAGCTGGAACGCACGCGTCCGCTTCCCAACAGCATCTCCGAGTCCATTCTGAAGGGCGGGGGCAGCATCGCCGCCGGCGCCCATGCCAAGCCGATGGAGAAGGCCTGATGCGCGCGTTGAAGACTGCAATTCTCTCGGCGGCGCTGGCTCTCGGCATCGCCGGGGCCGCGCAGGCCTCCGAAGGCGTGCACATCCCCAAGCAGACCTGGCCGCATGCCGGCATCTTCGGCACCATCGACAAGGCGGCGGCCCAGCGCGGCTTCCAGATCTACAAGGAAGTCTGCTCGGCCTGCCATTCCATGCGTCTGGTGCCGATCCGCACGCTGGCCGGCATCGGCTTCAAGGAAGACGAGCTGAAGGGCATCGCGTCGGGCTATGAGGTGCAGGCCGGCCCGAACGACGCAGGCGAGATGTTCATGCGTCCGGGTCTCCCGGCCGACCGCTTCCCGTCGCCGTTCGCCAACGACCAGGCGGCCCGCGCGTCGAACAACGGCGCCCTGCCGCCGGACCTGTCGCTGATGGCGAAGGCCCGCGTCGGCGGCGAGGATTACCTCTACGCCTTCCTGACCGGCTTCGAGGAGCCGCCGGCCGACGTCCATGTGATGCCCGGCATGAACTACAACAAGGTGTTCCCCGGCCATCAGGTCGGCATGCCGAACATCCTGCAGCCCGACGGCGTCACCTTCGCCGACGGCACCAAGGCGACGGTGGAGCAGCAGGCGCACGACGTGGCGACCTTCCTGACCTTCGTCGCGGAACCGCACCTCGATGCCCGCAAGCAGATGGGCGTCAAGGTCATCCTGTTCCTGCTGGTGCTGGCCGGCCTGATGTACGCCGCCAAGCGCAAGCTGTGGAGCACGCTGCACTGAGCCTGACGGCTTGGCTGAGGCAATTGGTATCTGGACAGGGCGCCCCTTCGGGCGCCCTGTTCTTGTTTGTGGGAGCGTGTCGTCGGGCGACGCAAGGCAAGGCGGAGAAGACAATGGTGGACAGTCTGATCGACGAGATCGTCGATTTCTGGTTCGACGAGGCGATGAAGCCCTACTGGTTCCGCAGGTCGGCCAGTTTCGACCGCGCGGTGGCCGACACGCTGGGCCCGCATTACGAGGCGGCGGCCCGCGGCGACTACGATGACTGGATCGAGGATGTCGACGGCTGCATCGCGCTGTGCGTTCTGCTCGATCAGGTGCCGCGGAACATGTTCCGCGACGACCCGCGCGCCTTTGCCACCGACGCCAAGGCGCGCGGTGTGAGCGAGCATGCCGTCGCCAACGGCTTCGATCTGGAATGCAACGAGGACGAGCGGACCTTCCTCTATCTGCCCTTCGAGCATCACGAGGACATGGGCAGCCAGGAGCGCTCCGTCACGCTGTTCACCGAGCGGGTGGGCGACGAGACGACGATCCGCTATGCCGAACGCCACCGCGAGATCATCGGGCGATTCGGCCGCTTCCCCCACCGCAACGCCGTTCTCGGCCGTGCGAGCACGCCGGAGGAGGAGGCGTTCCTCAAGGAACCCGACTCCTCCTTCTGAGGGCCTGCGTTCCTCAGGCCGGCAGCGACATCAAGCGGGCTGCGGCGCCAGCCAGCGCTCCAGCGCGCCCAGCAGGTCGGCACGGCGGACCGGCTTGGTCAGATAGTCGTTCATCCCGGCCGCCAGGCAGCGGATGCGGTCCTCGGGCTGGGCGTTGGCGGTGACGGCGATGATCGGGATGCGTGCCCGGTCGTCGCCCATCCGGCGGATGGTGGCGGTGGCGGTGGCTCCGTCCATGTCGGGCATCGCCACGTCCATCAGCACCGCCTCGGGCGGAACCGGCGCCTGGGCGACCGCCTCCACCGCCTCCGCCCCGCCATTGGCGGTCTCGACCGAGAAGCCGGCCTTGGCGAGCAGCCCAGCCACCACCATGCGGTTGGTGGCGCTGTCGTCCACCACCAGCAGCCTGCCGCCGCGTGACCGCGCCCAGTTCATCAGCAGCTCGCCGTCGGTGGTGCGGGAGGGCAGGGCCGCCGGCATGTCGAGCACCGCGCGCCGCGATCCGTCGGCATCCTCGGTCATGCTCATCTGCGCGCCCAGCCCCGCGAGCAGGCGGCGCATGAAATCCTTGTTGAACCCGTCCTCGCACTTGGCTTCATAGCGGCCATGCAGCTCCGCCCGGAAGACGACCGAGTCCTCGCCGGCCGGCAGGGCCGAGAGCCGCAGGCCGAGCCGGCCTGGTGCTGCGCTGGCGATGGCACTCGCCGCCAGCGCGTTGCACAGGCTGCTGACGGTCTCGGCATTGCCGATCAGGCGCGGCGGCGTGCCGGTCAGAACGCCGACATCCAGGGTGATCCCCCGCCCCTGCGCCAGGGCCGTGGTGGAAACCGCCAGCATGCGGGCCATCGCTTCCGGAGCGAACGCCGTCCCCCTGTGGTGGGGGGCGTGATGCAGAATGTCACCGTTCATGGCCCGCCATTGGCAAAATGCAAAGCAGCTTGCATCGATCGGGTCAGAAAAGGACCGAGGTCCGCGATTCGGCCGATCTTGCGACCAATTCTCAGCAAGTTGCGGGCCAGCGCGGCATCATTTCGCGAGCCGCGCGTGGAAAAGAGCGTTATCCTGCCGGGACATACTTGGGTAAGCCGACCAGGCTGCGTCGACCGACGCCGGAGAAGTGGCTGTATGGCAGATTCGATGTCCGGGAGAGCGGCAAGGCGGCTGCTGCAATGTCTGGCGGTCCTGGCGGTTCCGGTTCATCTCCTGATTGCCGCTGCGGCCTATGGTGCCGACAGCGCCAGCGGAGGCGTGACCTACTGCGCCGACCCCGATTGGCCTCCTTACGAAACCATCACCGCCGACGGCAGGCACCAGGGGATCGCCGCCGACCTGCTGGCCCTGGTGTCGGAGCGCTCCGGGCTGGCGCTCAGCCCGCTGCCGACCCGCGACTGGGAGGACAGCCTGGCGGCGGTGCGGGACGGGCGCTGCCGCTTCCTCAGCTTTCTCAACCGGACGCCGAAGCGGGAGGAATGGCTGGCCTTCACCGAGCCGCTGTTCGTCGATCCCAACGTGCTGGTAACGCGGGAAAGCCACGACTTCATCGCCGATCTCGCCGGGCTCGGCGGCGAGACGATGGTGCTTCCCAAGGGAACGTCGGTCGAGGAGCGGGTGCGCCGCGACTTTCCCGAGCTGCGCATCGTCATGGTCGACAGCGAGGCGGAAGCCTTCGCCATGGTGTCCCACGGCAAGGCCGACATGACGCTGCGGTCGCTGACCGTCGCCGTCTTCACCATCAAGACGGCCGGCTGGTTCAACCTGAAGGTCGCCGGCCATCTGCCGGGCTATGAGAATCTGTTGCGCATCGGCGTCCGCCGGGACGAGCCGGAGCTGCTGGCGGCGCTGGACCGCGGTGTCCGGACGATTTCCGCCGCCGAACGGACCACCATCGCCAACCGGCATGTCGCCATCCAGGTGCAGTCGCCGCTCGATCCGTGGACTCTGGCGAAGCTGCTCGCCATCCCGGCGGCGGTCATCCTGACCAGCCTGTTCTGGATCGTGAAGCTGATGCGGGTGAACGAGCGGCTGCGGGTGCAGTCGCGCACCGATGTGCTGACCGGGCTCGCCAACCGCAGCCATCTGAACGACGTCTGCCGTGCGGAGATGGAGCGCGCCGCCCGCTACGGCAGGCCGTTGTCGATCATCCTCGTCGATCTGGACCATTTCAAGCAGGTCAACGACCGCTATGGCCATGTCTTCGGCGACCGGGTGCTGATCGAATTCGCCGCACTGGCCCGCCAGGCGCTGCGCGGCACCGACACCGTCGGCCGGTGGGGCGGCGAGGAATTCCTGATCCTGTGCCCGGAGGCCAACCCGGAAGCGGCCTTCGCCCTGGCCGAGCGGCTGCGCCGGACGATCCGCGGCTACGACTTCTCCAACGGCCACCGGCAGACCGGCAGCTTCGGCGTCGCCGGAGTCCGCGACGGCGACAGCATCGACCGCCTGCTGATCCGGGCCGACAACGCGCTGTACCGGGCGAAGGACGAGGGGCGCGACCGCGTCGTCCTCGACAGCGACGACAGCGACGACAGCGACGGCGTTGAGGGCGGCGGCCGGCCCGGCAGGGCGTTCAGCCGGACGGCGTGTCCGGCGGGTTGAACAGGTAGGGCACGAAGCTGCGGTGATGCTCGTTCACCCGCAATTCGCTGCCGATCGGCGGGAAGGCGCGCTGCTGGCAGTCGGTGCGCTCGCACAGGCGGCAGTTGACGCCGATCGGCACCGCCGCCTTCAGGTCGGCGATGTCGATGCCGGCGGCATAGACCAGTTCCGGCGCGTGGCTCGCCTCGCAGCCCAGCCCGACGGCGAATTGCCGTGACGGCTTCAGATAGGCGCCGCCGCGCTTGGTCACCGTGCGGGCGATGCTGATATAGGCGGTGCGGTCCGGCATCTGGGCGAACTGCACCAGGATCTTGCCGGGCTGGGCGAAGGCCTCGTGCACGTTCCACAGCGGGCAGGCGCCGCCGAAGCGGGCGAAGTGGAAGCGCGTCGCCGAATGGCGCTTGGTGATGTTGCCGGCCATGTCGACGCGGACGAAATAGAAGGGCAGGCCGCGGGCTCCCGGCCGCTGCAAGGTGGACAGCCGGTGGCAGACCTGCTCGAAGCTGGCGGAAAAGCGGCTCTGCAACTGCTCGACATCGTGGCGCAGGGCGCGGGCCTGGGCCGCGAAGGCGCGGTAGGGCAGAACCAGCGCCCCGGCGAAATAATTCGCCAGCCCGACCCGGCAGATCGACCGCGCATCCTCGCTGGAGAATTTCGCCTGCTCCACCAGATCGTCGATCTGGTCGCCGAACTCCAGCAGCGCGATCTGGTTCGCCATGTGGAAGGCGCGGCTGGAGCTGGTCAGCAGGGCCGACAGGCGCAGCGTGCCGGTGGTGGCGTCGTAGCTGCGCATGGCGGTGTCGCCCGCCTCGTCGGCGACGATCTTCACCCGCACGTCGTGGCGCCGCTTCAGATAGGCGGCGAGTTCGTTCAGCAGCGATCCGGAATGGATCTTCTCGGTGTCCCACAGCCGTTCCGCCGCCTCGTCCAGCGGACCGATGTAGTTGTTGCAGTAGTGGAAATAGTCCCGGACCTCCTCATAGGGGAACTGCGGTCCGGCGAAGCTGTCGCCCCCTTCGCTGCTGGGTTCGCTGTTCGACAGGCTGTCGGTCAGCGACTGCACCCGCTCGTGCAGCTTCTGATAGGCCTGGTGCAGGCTCAGCACCCGGCGGGCCAGTTCCGGGCTCGACCCCACCACGCTGCGCAGTTCCGCCGCGGTCAGGGGCGCGCCGGTGAACAGCGGGTCGGCAAGCGCCTCCCGCAGGTCGGAGACCAGCCGGCTGTCCTCGTCCTCCAGGAAGGCGGACAGCTCCAGCTCGAAGGTGGCGGAGATCCGCATCAGCACCGGCAGAGTCAGCGGGCGCTGGTTGTTCTCCAACTGGTTGAGATAGCTGGGAGAAAGCTCCAGCGTCTTGGCGAGCGACGCCTGGGTCAGGCCGCGCTGTTCGCGCAGGCGGCGCAGCTTGTAGCCAAGGAACAGCTTCTTTTGCATGCGTATAAAATCCTGCCCGGCGCCGGCCTTGGAAATCAGCCGTTCTTCGCAATCTTAGCAAGCGCAAAGCGGCATTTGCAAAGGGCTTCGCAAGTTCGCACCTTTTTGCGAAGAGGCTGTTTGAAGCGCTGCGAAGTTTGTGAATAATCCGCGGCGTTCCGGTGAATGATTGCGTCGCTTGCCGCCGGAGCGGGGACCGTCACTGCGACGCCACATAATGGGAACGCCCGATGCAAGACATTCTGGCCAAGTTGGAGTCCAAGCGCGCCGCGGCGCGGCTGGGCGGCGGTGAGAAGCGCATCGCCGGCCAGCACGCCAAAGGCAAGCTGACCGCGCGCGAGCGGATCGAGCTGTTCCTCGACGACGGGTCGTTCGAGGAGTTCGACATGTTCGTCGAACACCGCTGCATCGACTTCGGCATGGAAAACCAGAAGGTTCCGGGCGACGGCGTGGTCACCGGCCACGGCACCGTCAACGGCCGCCTCGTCTTCGTCTTCAGCCAGGACTTCACGGTCTTCGGCGGCGCGCTGTCCGAAGCGCATGCCGAGAAGATCTGCAAGATCATGGATCAGGCGCTGAAGGTCGGCGCCCCGGTCATCGGGCTGAACGATTCGGGCGGTGCGCGCATCCAGGAGGGCGTCGCCTCGCTCGGCGGCTATGCCGAGGTGTTCCAGCGCAACGTCGATGCCTCGGGCGTCATCCCGCAGATCTCCCTCATCATGGGGCCGTGCGCCGGCGGTGCGGTGTATTCGCCGGCCATGACCGACTTCATCTTCATGGTGAAGGACAGCTCCTACATGTTCGTCACCGGCCCCGACGTGGTGAAGACGGTCACCCACGAGGTCGTGACCGCCGAGGAGCTGGGCGGCGCCGTCACCCACTCCACCAGGTCGGGCGTCGCCGATCTGGCCTTCGAGAACGATGTCGAGGCCCTGCTCCAGCTGCGCCGCTTCGTCGATTTCCTGCCGTCGTCGAACCGCGAGAAGGCACCGGTCCGCCCCTGCGCCGACCCGCTCGACCGCGAGGATTTCTCGCTCGACACGCTGGTGCCGGAGAACCCGAACAAGCCCTACGACATGAAGGAGCTGATCCTCAAGATCGTCGACGAGGGCGACTTCTTCGAACTCCAGCCGGAATACGCCAAGAACATCCTGATCGGCTTCGCCCGGATGAACGGCTCCACGGTCGGCATCGTCGCCAACCAGCCGATGGTGCTCGCCGGCTGCCTCGACATCGACAGCTCCAAGAAGGCGGCGCGCTTCGTCCGCTTCTGCGATGCCTTCGAAATTCCGATCCTGACCCTGGTCGACGTCCCCGGCTTCATGCCCGGCACCAGCCAGGAATATGGCGGCATCATCAAGCACGGCGCCAAGCTGCTGTACGCGTACGCCGAGGCCACCGTGCCGAAGGTGACCGTCATCACCCGCAAGGCGTACGGCGGCGCGTACGACGTGATGTCGTCCAAGCATCTGCGCGGCGACCTCAACTATGCCTGGCCGTCGGCTGAAATCGCGGTGATGGGCGCCAAGGGTGCCGTGGAAATCATCTTCCGCAGCGACATCGGCGACGCCGAGAAGATCGAGGCGCGTACGGAAGAGTACAGGCAGAAGTTCGCCAATCCCTTCGTCGCCGCGTCGCGCGGTTACATCGACGACGTCATCATGCCGCACGGAACCCGCCGCCGCATCACGAAGGCGCTGTCCATGCTGAAGAACAAGCAGCTCCAGACCCCCTGGCGCAAGCACGACAACATTCCGCTGTGAGGGCCGGCAGCATGTTCGAGAAGATCCTCATCGCCAACCGTGGCGAGATCGCCTGCCGCGTCATCCGCACGGCACGCCGCATGGGCATCAAGACCGTCGCGGTCTATTCCGACGCCGACAGGAACGCGCTCCATGTCGAGATGGCCGACGAGGCCGTCCACATCGGCGCCGCCCCGTCCGCCCAGAGCTATCTGCTGATCGACAGGATCGTGGATGCCTGCAAGCGGACCGGCGCCCAGGCCGTCCATCCCGGCTACGGCTTCCTGTCTGAGAAGCGCGAGTTCCAGGAGGCGCTGGCGGCCGCCGGCATCGCCTTCATCGGGCCGGACGCCCACGCCATCCAGGCGATGGGCGACAAGATCGAGTCCAAGAAGCTGGCCAAGGCCGCCGGCGTCTCCACCGTCCCCGGCTATCTCGGCGTCATCGCCGACGATTCGGAAGCGGTGACCATCGCCCGCGACATCGGCTATCCGGTGATGATCAAGGCCTCGGCCGGCGGTGGCGGCAAGGGCATGCGCGTTGCCTGGAACGACGAGGAGGCGCGCGAGGGCTTCCGCTCGGCCACCAACGAGGCGCGCTCCAGCTTCGCCGACGACCGCGTCTTCGTCGAAAAGTACATCCAGCAGCCGCGCCACATCGAAATCCAGCTGCTGGCCGACGGGCAAGGCACCTGCCTGTACCTGCACGAGCGCGAATGCTCGATCCAGCGCCGGCACCAGAAGGTCATCGAGGAGGCGCCGAGCCCGTTCCTCGACGCCGCCACCCGCAAGGCGATGGGTGAGCAGGCGGTGGCGCTCGCCAACGCGGTGCAGTACAAGTCGGCCGGCACGGTGGAATTCATCGTTGATGCCGAGCGCAACTTCTACTTCCTGGAGATGAACACCCGTCTCCAGGTCGAGCATCCGGTCACCGAGCTGATCACCGGCCTCGATCTGGTCGAGCTGATGATCCGCGTCGCCGCCGGCGAGAAGCTGACGCTCCGCCAGGAGGACGTGCAGCTGAACGGCTGGGCCGTCGAGGCGCGCGTCTATGCCGAGGATCCCTTCCGCAACTTCCTGCCCTCGACCGGCCGCCTGACCCATTACCGGCCGCCGGCCGCCGGCCCGAACGTCCGCGTCGACACCGGCGTGTTCGAGGGCGGCGAGATCTCGATGTATTACGATCCGATGATCGCCAAGCTCTGCAGCTGGGGGCAGACGCGCGACGAGGCCATCGCCGAAATGCGCGAGGCGCTGGACCAGTATTACATCCGCGGCGTCAGCCACAACATCCCGTTCCTGGCCTCGCTGATGGCGAACCAGCGCTTCGTCGACGGGCGGCTGACCACCAACTTCATCGCCGAGGAATATCCGAACGGCTTCCACGCCACCGACCTGCCGCCGGAAGACCCGGCGGTGCTGGTCGCGGTGGCGGCGGTGATCCACCGCAGCCTGAACGACCGCGACATCCAGATCTCCGGCAAGATGCCCGGCAGCAAGGTGACGGTGCGCGACGACTGGGTGGTGGTGCTGGACGGCACCCGGCATCCGGTTCACCTGCATGCCGCCGGGGGCAATGCGCAGCGCATCGGCTACACCGTCGATGTCGGCGGCACCCACCACACGGTGCGGAGCGACTGGCGGATCGGCGAGCCGCTGTTCCGCGGCACGGTGAACGGGCGGCATGTCTGCGTCCAGATCGACCGCGTCGGCATCGGCTATCGCCTGCACCACAGCGGGTCGCAGGCCATCGTCAAGGTGCTGACGCCGAAGGCGGCCAAGCTGGACGAGCTGATGCCGGTCAAGGCGCCGCCGGACATGTCGAAGTTTCTGCTGTCGCCGATGCCGGGCCTGCTGGTGTCGCTGGCGGTGTCGGAAGGCCAGGAGGTCAAGGCCGGGGAGGTGCTGGCCGTGGTCGAGGCGATGAAGATGGAGAACATTCTGCGCGCGTCGCAGGACGGGACGGTCGCGAAAATCCACGCGGCGCCGGGCAGCAGCCTGGCGGTCGATCAGAAGATCGTGGAATTCGCGTAACCGTATAAGAATAAGAAACGCAATCGAGAGGAAGCGTCGCCCCTGCCCCCCATCCGGACGCCGGATGGGGGGCATCGGGGGGACCGCACTGCCAACATTACCTGCGCCATAAGAAGCCATCAGGAGGCGTCGATGACCGAGTTCCCGCAGAAGACCCTTGCCGACTGGGACAAGCTGGCCGCCAAGGATCTCGGCGCCGACGGCGACATTTCCAAGCTGGTCTGGAAGACCCCGGAGGGGCTGGACGTCAAGGCGCTCTACACCGCCGCCGACCTGGAAGGGCTGGAGCTGGACACGCTACCCGGTTTCCCGCCCTTCACCCGCGGCCCGCGCGCCACGATGTATGCGGTGAAGCCCTGGACCATCCGGCAATATGCCGGCTTCTCCACTGCGGAGGAGTCGAACGCCTTCTACAAGGCCAACCTCAAGGCCGGCCAGATGGGCCTGTCGGTGGCATTCGACCTCGCCACCCACCGCGGCTATGACAGCGACCATCCGCGCGTCGTCGGCGATGTCGGCAAGGCCGGCGTGGCCATCGACAGCGTCGAGGACATGAAGGTTCTGTTCGCCGACATCCCGCTCGACAAGATGTCGGTGTCGATGACGATGAACGGCGCCGTTCTGCCGATCCTGGCCGGCTACATCGTCGCGGCGGAAGAGCAGGGCGTCTCCCAGGACAAGCTGAGCGGCACCATCCAGAACGACATCCTCAAGGAGTTCATGGTCCGCAACACTTACATCTACCCGCCCGAACCCTCGATGCGGATCATCGCCGACATCATCGAGTACACCTCCCAGCATATGCCGAAGTTCAACTCGATCTCGATCTCCGGCTATCACATGCAGGAGGCCGGCGCGACGGCGGTGCAGGAGCTGGCCTTCACCATCGCCGACGGTCTCGAATATGTCCGCGCCGCGATGTCGAAGGGGTTGGCCGTGGACAAGTTCGCGCCGCGCCTGTCCTTCTTCTTCTCCATCGGCATGAATTTCTTCATGGAGATCGCCAAGCTGCGCGCCGCGCGCCTGCTGTGGTCGTCCCTGATGCAGGAGAAGTTCCAGCCGAAGGACACGCGCTCGCTGGCCCTGCGCACCCATTGCCAGACCTCGGGCGTCTCGCTGACCGAGCAGGACCCCTACAACAACGTCATCCGCACCACCATCGAGGCGATGGCGGCGGTGCTGGGCGGCACCCAGTCGCTGCACACCAACGCCTTCGACGAGGCGCTGGGCCTGCCGACCAAGACCTCGGCCCGCATCGCCCGCAACACCCAGCTGATCATCGCGGAGGAGGCCGGCGTCACCAAGGTGGTCGATCCGCTCGGCGGCTCCTTCTACATCGAGCATCTGACCCACAGCCTCGCCAACGCTGCGCTGGAACTGATCGGCCGGGTCGAGGAGATGGGCGGCATGACCAAGGCGGTCGAGAGCGGCATGCCCAAGCTGCTGATCGAGGAGGCCGCCGCCCGCCGTCAGGCCGCCATCGACCGCGGCGAAGAGGTGATCGTCGGCGTCAACAAGTACCGTCCGGAGAACCCCGAGGGGGTGGACGTGCTGGACATCGACAACACCGCCGTCCGCGAGGCGCAGATCGCCCGCCTGAAGCAGATCCGCGCCACCCGCGACGAGGCCAAATGCCAGGCGGCGCTGGCGGCGCTGACCGAGGCCGCCGCGGCGAAGACCGGCAACCTGCTGGCCCTGTCGGTCGAAGCCACCCGCGCCCGCGCCACCGTCGGCGAGATCTCCGACGCGCTGGAAAAGGCCTTCACCCGCCATGTCGCCGTCATCCGCTCGGTGTCGGGCGTCTACGGCTCGGCCTATGAGGGCGACGAAGGCTTCAGGAAGATCCAGGAGGAGGTGGCGTCCTTCGCCGCCGAGGAAGGCCGCCGGCCGCGCATCCTGGTGGTGAAGATGGGCCAGGACGGCCACGACCGCGGCGCCAAGGTGATCGCCACCAGCTTCGCCGACATCGGTTTCGACGTCGACATCGGCCCGCTGTTCCAGACCCCGGACGAGGCGGCGCGGCAGGCAGTGGAGAACGACGTGCACGTCATCGGCGTGTCGTCCCAGGCCGCCGGCCACAAGACGCTGGTGCCGCAGCTGATCGAGGAACTGCGCCGCCAGGGCGCCGGCGACATTCTGGTCGTCTGCGGTGGTGTGATTCCGCCGCAGGATTACGACTTCCTCTACAAGGCCGGTGCCGCGGCCATCTACGGTCCGGGCACCAACATCCCGAAGGCGGCGTCGGACATACTGGGGATCCTGCGCAAGCAGAAGACGGCGGCTTGACGCCTCCATGCAGCTGACTTAAGCCCTCTCCCGTCCCGGGAGAGGGAGGGGACCCGCCGCAAGCGGGGAGGGTGAGGGGTGGGGCAAGGAACCTGAACCGCATGGTTTCTTGCCCCACCCCTCACCCGGCGTTTCGCGCCACTCTCTCCCGGGGCGGGAGAGGGGATTGATGACCGTCACCGCCGAAACCGACCTCTACGCCCCGGTCAAAGCCTTCCTCGAAGCCCAGGGTTACGACGTGAAGGCGGAGATCCGGGGCTGCGATCTCGTCGCCACGCGCGGGGACGAGCCGCCGGTGATCGTCGAGCTGAAGAAGCGCTTCACCCTCGACCTCGTGCTCCAGGGGGTGGACCGGTTGGCGGTCAGCGACAGCGTTTATCTCGCCGTGCCGCAGCCGGGGCGCAAGGCGACCGGGCCGTCTCCCCTCGATGGCGACGTGAAGAAGCTCTGCCGCCGGCTCGGGCTCGGCCTGCTGATGGTCGATCCGGGGCTGGCCGAGGGGCAGCAGGTCACCGTGCTGCTCGACCCCGTCCCCTACACCCCGCGCAAGGACAAGAAGCGCACCGTCCGCCTGCTCGGCGAGCATGCCCGCCGGGTCGGCGATCCCAACCGGGGCGGCTCCACCCGCGTCGCCATCGTCACCGCTTATCGCCAGGACGCGCTGCGCATCGCCCGCCTGCTGCGCGGCGGGCCGCTGACCGTCGCCGCCCTGCGCAAGGCCGGGGCGCCGAAGGATGTCGGGGCGATGCTGTTGCGCAACGTCTATGGCTGGTTCGAGCGGGTCGGGCGCGGCACCTACGGCCTGACCCCGGCCGGCATCCAGGGGGTTGAGGCCTTCGCCCATGCCCTGGCGGAGGCGTGACACTCTGCACCGCCAAGCCTATGATCGTCGCCACCCGATCCACGATGCCATCAGGCTGGAGCCCGCTTTGTCGGACTACATCAGCAATCTCGTCGTTTTTTTCGTCGTCGTCGATCCGCCGGGGCTGGTGCCGCTGTTCATCGCGCTGACCCGTGGCTTCGATGACCGGCACAAACGGATCATCGCGCTGCGCGGCACCGCCATCGCCTTCGTGGTGCTGGTCTTCTTCGCCTATTTCGGCAAGGTCGTGCTGGAAACGCTGTCCATCGAGATGCCGGCCTTCCGCATCGCCGGCGGGGCGCTGCTGTTCTGGATCGCCTTCGAGATGCTGTTCGCCAAGCGCTCCGAGCGCAAGGAGCGTGACACCGGCGAGGCGATGACCGACGAGGACGCGCACGACATCGCCGTCTTCCCGCTGGCGGTGCCGCTGATCGCCGGTCCCGGCGCCATCACCTCGATCCTGCTGCTGATGGACCGCGCCGGCACCACGGCGGCGGGACAGGTCAGCGTGCTTGGGGCGGCGGCGACGGTGATCGGCGGGGTAACGCTGATCCTGCTGGGGGCGGACCGGGTCGGGCGGCTGCTCGGCCGCACGGTGATCCACACGGTCAGCCGGGTGCTCGGCATCGTGTTGGCCGCTCTCGCCGCGCAGACGGTGATATCCGGCATCACCGCGGTATATCCCCCACATTGATTGGCCGCCCCACCGATCGAATCGTCCAAAGTGGCAGCGCGTCTCTGCCAGCGCTTCCTCGCTACCGCTTCCCGTAGTCCTGCCCAAGCCCGAAAGACCAGTCCCCCTTTCCGGTCCAATCGCTCACTCTACATGGCCACCTGCCACGTCCGCGCCGGCTCTTGTTCTGGCGCAGGCGTATCATCGCGCCCAAACACAAGAGGCGGCGGCCATGGACCTCGACCCGCTGATCCTGTCGCGGATTCAGTTCGCGTTCACGATCTCCTTCCACATCCTGTTCCCCAGCTTCACGGTTGGGCTCGCCTGCTGGATCGCGCTTCTGGAAGCGCTGTGGGTCGGCACCGGCAAGGGCATCTACCGCAGCCTGTCGGAGTTCTGGACCCGCATCTTCGCGCTGTCCTTCGGTCTGGGCGTGGTGTCGGGCATCGTCATGTCCTACCAGTTCGGCACCAACTGGAGCCGCTGGTCGGACACGGTGGGCAACGTGCTGGGGCCGCTGATCCAGTACGAGGTGGTGACCGCCTTCTTCCTGGAGGCCGCCTTCCTCGGCATCCTGCTGTTCGGGCGCGACCGGGTGCCGCGCGGCATCCACCTGATGGCGGCCTGTCTGGTGGCGCTGGGCACGTTGCTGTCGTCCTTCTGGATCCTGTCGGCCAACAGTTGGATGCACACCCCGGCCGGCTTCGAGATCAAGGACGGCCGCTATTTCGTCACCGACTGGTGGCAGGTGGTGTTCAACCCGTCCTTCCCCTATCGCCTCGCCCACATGGTGACGGCGATGTTCCTGACCACCAGCTTCGTCGTTGCCGGCATCAGCGCCTTCTACCTGCTGAAGCGCCGGCATTTCGACCATGCCAAGCTGGGGCTCGGCATGGCGCTCTCCCTCATCACCGTGCTGGCGCCCTTGCAGATCTTCCTCGGCGACGAGCATGGGCTGAACACGCTGGAGCATCAGCCGGCCAAGATCGCGGCGATGGAAGGCAATTGGGAGGGCGGTCCGCGCGCCCCGCTGGTGCTGTTCGCCATCCCCGACGTGGAGATGGAGACCAACCATCTGGAGATCGGCATCCCGGCCCTGTCCAGCCTGATCCTGACCCACGATTTCAACGGCAGCGTCCCGGGCCTGAAGCAGTTCCCGGCCGACGAGCGGCCCGACCCGCGCATCGTCTTCTGGACCTTCCGCCTGATGGTCGGCATCGGTTTCCTAATGCTGACGGTGGCGGCGGTGCATCTGGTGCTGAGGGTCCGCGGCCGGCTCTACAGCAGCGACTGGTTCAACCGCATCCTGGTCGGCTGCATGCCCGTCGGCTTCGTCGCCATCCTGGCCGGCTGGTTCACCACCGAGATCGGGCGCCAGCCCTGGGTCGTCTACGGCCATCTGCGCACCGCCGACGCGGTAACCCCGTCCTTGACCACCGGGGCGGCGCTGGTCTCGCTGATCTCCTTTGTCGTCGCCTACACCATTATCTACGGCGCCGGGACCTATTACCTGATCCGCCTGCTGCGCAGCGGCCCGACCCATGTCCACGACGCCCGGCATCCGCCGGAGGCGCAGAGCCCGAAGCGCCCGCTGTCGGCCGCCGATCCTTCCATCGAAGCCGCGGAGTAAGCCCCATGCAGGAAATTGCGGAAGGAAGCCTGCTGACCCTGATCTGGGTCGGGATCGTCGGCTTCGCGGTGTTCATGTATGTGCTGATGGACGGATTCGACCTCGGCATCGGCATCCTCTACCCCTTCGCGCCGACGGAGGAGGACCGCGACACCATGATGAACACGGTGGCGCCGGTCTGGGACTTCAACGAGACCTGGCTGGTGCTGGGCGGGGCGGGCCTGTTCGCCGCCTTCCCCATCGCCTATGCGGTGGTCCTGCCGGCGATGTACCTGCCGCTGCTGGTCATGCTGATCGCCCTGATCTTCCGCGGCGTCGCCTTCGAATTCCGCTTCAAGGCGCGGGCGGGCCGGCACTGGTGGAACCGCTCCTTCTTCCTCGGGTCGCTGCTGGCCACCTTCGCGCAGGGCGTCGTGCTCGGCTCCTTCATCCAGGGCATTCCGGTGTATGAGCGGCAGTTCGTCGGCGGCATGCTGCACTGGCTCTCCCCCTTCGCCCTGTTCTGCGGCGCGGCCCTGGTGGTCGGCTATGCGCTGCTGGGGGCGACCTGGCTGATCTGGCGGACCGTCGGGCCGTTGCAGGACTGGTGCTTCCGCATGGCGCGGCTGCTGATGCTGGTGGTTCTCGCCGGCGTGGCGGTGGTCAGCCTGTGGACGCCCTTCCTGCTGCCGCAGATCGCCCTGCGCTGGTTCTCGCTGCCCAACCTGTTCTTCCTGGCACCGGTGCCCATCGTCACCGCGGTGCTGGCCTTCGCCCTGTGGCGGGCCATCGACAACAGCCGGGAGGTGGCGCCCTTCGTGCTGTCGATGGCGCTGTTCGCCCTGTCCTACCTCGGCCTTGCCATCAGCCTGTGGCCGCATCTGATTCCGCCCGGCGTCACCGTGTGGGAGGCGGCGGCCCCGCCCAAGACGCAGGTGTTCCTGCTGGTCGGCATGGCCTTCCTGATCCCGTCGATCCTCGGCTACACCGCCTATTCCTACTGGGTCTTCCGCGGAAAGGTGACGGGGGCCTTCGGATACCATTGAGCGGAGAGGGCGCCCCGGCATAAAAAGGGCGCCTTCGGACGGGAAGAGGGATCCGCCATGGACAACGACATCAGCTTCGCCGAGGCCATGCTGCGCCGTGGCGCCGGCCTGCTGGACGCGGAAGCGGGCGAGGCGGGAACCGACCCCTTCGCCGTGCTGGCCCGCCTGCTGGCCGCCGCCGCCGCGACCGACGCGCCTTTGGTAGTGCTGAGCGAGGGCGGCAGCCACCCCGCTCTGTTCGACGAGGCCAACCGCCGCGCGGGCGAGCCGCTGGCCGCCCGCCTCGCCGGCCTCGCCGCCACCCGCCAGGGCGAGCGCGCCACGATGTACGAGTTCGACGGCACCGGCCCGCTGACCGGCAACCGCGTCGTCGCCGCCCTGCTGCGGCCGGAGGAGCGGCCCGACCTGCTGCATGTCTACGTCGCCGTCGGCCGCCTGCGCGGCGGCGAGGCGCAGATCACCGTGCCGCCCGCCCTGCTGCGCTTCGACGCCGCAGCACTGGGCCAGACGCTGGGGCTGCTGGGCGATGCCGTGTCGCGCAGCCCGAATGCCGCCACGGCGGCGCTGGCCCATGCCGCCGCCATCCTGCCGATGGAGGGCCATGAGCAGGGCGGCATGCCGGCTTCCCTGCTGGACCTCTATTGGCATGCGCTGACGCTGGCGTCGGTGCGCGCCGCCGGCGGCGCTGCCGGTGGATTGGCCGGGATGACGCCGGAGGGGAATGCGTAGGGGGCAGGTGCAGGGAAATCTATAACATCCTGCGACCGAAGGCACTTTGCCTCATCCCGGCCGAGGCGCTACGGCATTGACGGATCTTACGGGTCATGGCGGCAATGGAATCATCGTCCTCGACGAGACCGGCACGACGACGACGATGACCCGGCTGCGTCGCCGGGCCCGGTGTGGCCGACGGCTCAATCCCGCCCCGGGTTGACAGACCGGGAGAGGGCGTATTCTCAGCCCTACGCCACGATCCGCACCGGCACGCCCTTCGCCGCCGGCGTCTTCGACGCTTCATCGTGATACCAGAGCGGAATCAACGGGTTCATCTCCGGATAATAGGCCCCGAGGCAGCCGCGCGGCAGGTGGAAGGGTGTCACCGTCAGGCCGCCCACCCGGCGAGCGACGTCGTCGCCGGCGTCGCTCGCCAGTGCCACCACCTGGCCCTCCCGCAAACCGGCGGCGGCGATGTCCAGCGGGTTCATCAGCAGCACGTCGCGGGTGCCCTCGATCCCGCGCAGGCGGTCGGAATAGCCGTAGATCGTCGTGTTGAACTGGTCGTTCGACCGCATGGTCATCAGACGCCAGCGCCCCGGCGCGTCCTCGAAGCCGATGGCGCGCAGACGGCCCGGCGGGGTGAAGTGGGCCTTGCCGGAGTCCGTCTTCCAGATCCGTTCGCGCGCCGGGTTGCCGCGGTAGAAGCCGCCGGGGGTGAAGACCCGCTCGTTGAAATGGTGGAACTGGTCGGGATAGGTCGCCTCGATCAGGGTACGGATGCGGCGGTAATCGGCCACCCACGCGTCCCAGGTCACCTTCGGATTCGGCGGCAGGGTCGCCTTCGCCATGCCGGCGACGATGGCGGCTTCCGATTTCAGATGGGGGCTGGCCGGCGTGTTGTTGCCGAGCGAACCGTGGATGCAGCTCAGGCTGTCCTCCATCGTCACCGCCTGCGCGCCGCTTTCCTGCACATCTTCTTCCGACCGGCCCAGGCAGGGCAGCAGATAGGCGACCTCGCCGTTGATCAGGTGGCTGCGGTTCAGCTTGGTCGCCACCTGCACGGTCAGGCGCAGGCGGGTCCAGGCCGACTCCATCCGCTCGCGCTCGGGGATGGCGCGGACGAAGTTGCCGCCGAGCCCGATGAAGGCCTTCACCTCGCCCGACAGGATCTTCTCGCACGCCTTGACGGTGTTCAGCCCCTCTTTGCGCGGCGGCTCGAAGCCGTACTGTTCGGCCAGCCGGTCGAGCGGCACCAGCTCCGGCTTTTCTGAGATGCCGACGGTGCGCTGACCCTGGACGTTGGAATGGCCGCGCACCGGCGAGATGCCGGCGCCGTCGCGGCCGATGTTGCCCTTCAGCAGCCACAGATTGACCAGCGCCCCCAGCGTCTCCGATCCGCGCACCTGCTGGGTCAGGCCCATGCCGTACATGGCGATGGAGCGTTCCGCCTCGATGTAGATGTCGGCGGCCTCCTTCAGATCCGCGCGGGTCAGGCCGGACTCCTCCTCGATCTCGTCCCAGCCGATGGCGTCGACCCGCGCCTTCATCTCATTGAGGCCGGCGGTGTGCTGGGCGATGAAGTCGTGATCGAGGACGTGCCTGTCGTCCGCCTTCCGTTCCTCCTCGGCCGCCAGCACATGCTTGATCATGCCGGTGATGGCTGCGATGTCGCCGCCGGCCTTCACCTGGAAATAGAGGGTGGAGATTTGGGTGTCCTTGCCGGTCAGCATCTCCAGCGGGCTCTGCGGATTGCGGAAGCTTTCCAGACCCTTTTCCCGCACGGGGTTGAAGGTGACGATCTTCGCCCCGCGCTTCACCGCGTCCTGCAACGGGTGGAGCAGGCGGGGGCTGTTCGAGCCGGTGTTCTGGCCGAAAAAGAAGATGGCGTTGCAGCTCTCGAAATCGTCGAGCACGCAGGTGCCGACCGGTGAGCCGATCGTATTCTTGAGCCCGACGGAGGTCGTCTCGTGGCACATGTTGGAACTGTCGGGCAAATTGTTGTGCCCGTAGAGCCGCGCGAACAGCGCGTAGAGATAGGAGGTTTCCAGGCTGGCGCGGCCCGAGGCGTAAAACACCGCCTGCTCCGGATCGATGGCCCGCAGCTCCGCCCCGATGGCGGCGAAGGCCTCGTCCCAGCCGCAGGGCACATAGCGGTCGGCGGCGCGGTCGTAGCGCATCGGGTGGGTCAGTCGCCCCTGCTGCTCCAGATCGTAATCCTTCCAGCCCTTCAGCTCCGTGACGGTGTGCTGGGCGAAGAAGTCGGGGGTGCAGCGCCGGCTGGTCAGTT
This sequence comes from Azospirillum palustre, assembly GCF_002573965.1. Taxonomy (NCBI): domain Bacteria; kingdom Pseudomonadati; phylum Pseudomonadota; class Alphaproteobacteria; order Rhodospirillales; family Azospirillaceae; genus Azospirillum; species Azospirillum palustre. The sequence goes on from NZ_PDKW01000042.1 coordinate 330,252, forward strand.
CCCAGATCGTCGCCTTGGCACCATTCTCGCAAAATTCGAAGGCTCGGGGCTTGGCCGGCTTGGCCCAGGCGCAGGACACGCACATGAAGCCGCCGGGCTTGTTCTGACGGCGCAGCGTGTCGAGCACGGCGGGGGGCGGCCGTTCTTCCCCCATGATGCGGGCCATCGACCCGACCGATCCCCAGCCGCCGGCCGGACCGTCGTAATGCGGGGTGTCCTTGTCGTCCGACAGTCCGTCGATGCTCATGGGGCGATACTCTGGCGGGTGGTCTTGCGACATTCGGGGGCAGGCTCCTGGGACCGGAACTTAGATTCCGAAAGGATCCAACCCGCGGAATGCGATCCGGTTCCCCCGGCCCGATCACCGCTTCTTCAGCGAACTGGTGTTCCGGATCTCCGGCCTGGACAGCACGGCGCGCAGAAGTTCGACGTTCTTGCGTGCCTCCCGCTTCCGGCTGTCCCAATTGGCGGCGATGAGGTCCTGGCCGCGTTCGCGGGCATGGTCGCCCAGGCGCTGGAACAGCTCCACCCGCTCCTCATGGGTCCGCAGGGCGACCCCCAGGGCCGTTTCCATCGCGTCGGCCTGCGCCGCCTCCATGCTGTCGGGGATCAAGCTGTCGTCCTGATCCGGGGTGCTCCGTAGCAGTGCCGATCTATTGCGGCGTCGGGCCGATGCCGCGCTGCTGGGCGGCATCCAGCAGGCTGACGAGTTCGCCCGACACCCACCAGCGGCAGCGGCGGCGCTCCTCTGTCGCGACGGTCACGACGCGCTCGATCAGCCTGCTTTCCCCGATGTTCAGCTCACGGCCGTCGCGCAGGGCCCGCTCGGCGATGCCCAGCAGGGTCTTGTCGATGGCCGTCACCTCGATGGGGTAGCCGGCTTCCTCCGCCAGTTCGCATAGGTCGGCCATGGCCGATAGCGCATCTTCCCGGCCATAGGCGCCGATCTGCCGGAACAGGGCAGCCAGATGCTCCCCAATCGCCGTCAGCCAGGGATTGGTCGAGGCGGCGATGCCGCGGCGCCGCAGCCGGTGGTTGAAGCCGTTGATGAAGCGCACCGGATCGATCAGCGGCCGGGCCGACATGCTGGCGTTCAGCGTCAGCAGCCGGTGGCTCAGCACCGGCACGACCTCCCCCTCGACCAGCCCGGTCGCCCGGCCGACGGCAGCCGAAACCGCCGCCCAATTGCGGCCGCCGCGCTCGACGCCAAAGCCCTGCAACGCGTCGTACCAGCGGAATGCGCGCTCCTGGAGGCGGTCCACCGTCTCGCCCGCCGTCAACTGCGGCGGGGCAGGGCGGCCGAGATGCAGATCCTCCAGCTTCTGGCGCAGGCATTGCCAGGCGAACTGCACATGGCCGACCGCCGCCTCCACCAATGCCGGGCTGGGCGACATGCCATGGAGCGCCAGCGCCTGATCGGGATCGCGCGACCCGTTGATCAGGGCCAGCGCATAGTGCATCGCGCCGTCGGGCGAGCCGTGCTCCGCCATCTCCGACACGGCGTGCAGCATGCCGATGGTGTCGCGCGGGCGGACCATGCCCTTCCATAGCGGCGCATGATCCAGCATGGAATCCAGCATCGCCAGATCGCCCATCGACAGCGGCGCCACGCCCGCTAGCCCGCGCTTGCGCAGCAGCGTCAGCCGCTCGGAGTTGGCGGTGGCCAGCAGCGGCCCGGCCCCGCCGCGCTGGCGCAGGACGGCCAGCGAGCGGACGCGAAGCTCTTCCGCCCAGTCCGCCGCGGCGGGGGAGGCGAGGACCCTGTCCAGCGGATGCTCGCTGGCACGGGCGGCGATGTCGGACTGCACCCGTCCGGCCAGTTCGCGCAGATGCGGCAGCAGCGCGAACCACCAGGCGCTGGCGTCGACCACATGCATGCAGCCGGGCGGCCGGCTTTCCGCCAGCATCAGCTGGTCGGTGCGCAGCATCACCGGATCGAACCAGCCGGTCCAGATGCGGCGCGCATGTTCGGTGCGCGGGCCGTTCAGCATGGCGACGATCAGCCGGCCGACCTCGACCGTCATCTGATCGTCTTCCAGATGCCCGGCCTGCACCAGTTCGAACAGCTTGGATTTCTGTGCCCGGTCCAGCGGAGCCAGAATCGCCTTCACCTTGTCCAGGCTGACGGCAGCCGGATCGGATTCGACCGCGCGGAGCGGAGCGGTCTGAAGGGAGGCGCTGCGGTTGGGGCGGCCGGCCATTGGCGTTCACGGGCGCTGCTGAATCGCGGCAATTTTAGGTACTGGTACGAATGATTGCTACTGGTATGTCGTGACATATTCTGTCGAGCTGTGTCGGAGCCGTTTCTTGCAGCACCTCCGCAACTTTTGGCCGACGGGCCGACACAATTGAAACGAGATGCATCAAATGCATTCAAAATTTATTTCATTTAAGCGCTAAATGGTCCCTTCACACACGTGTTCCGTACACCCATTATGGGGGCAGGCATCGCCTCCAGCATCAAGGCGCTTAAATGGTTCCGCAGCAGATCGCCGACACCGCTCCCAGGTTGTTCAAAGTCATGACCCAGGCCGACTCCCGCAAGGCTGAGAAGATCGGACCCGAGCAGGCGGCAGACGATTTCGTCGCCCATCTCGCCGCGGCCGGCCTGTCGGCCGAGGAACGGGCCGAGGCCTACGAGGCGGCGTTGAAGCAGCTGATGGGCCAACTGATCCGGCAGGAAGGCTGGCTCGCCGAGGAATTCACCGCCGTCGCCCGGTCGCTCGGCGCCTACTGACCCTTTACACCGTTCCGATGTCGGCCGCCCGTCCAGTCAGGACCGGCGGCTTTTTTGCGTTTGTAGGTGAAGCTCTGAATCTCCTTCTCCCGCCCCGGGAGAGGGAAGGGGCCCATGGCATCGCCATGGGAAGGGTGAGGGGTGATCCATGGATCGAAATCCATGTCCGGATCGCCCCTCACCCTCCCGCCTTTGGCGGGTCCCTCCCTCTCCCGGGGCGGGAGAGGGCATTATGTTCACCGCTCGTTGAAGCTGTCGGACAGGGCGAAATAGATCGGCTTCAGCAGATATTCCAGCAACGACCGCTCGCCGGTGGGCAGCTCCACCTGGGTGGTCATGCCGGGAAGAACCGGGTGCTGGATATCGTCGCGGCCGACATGATTGCGGCTGAGCGCCACCACCGCCTTGTAGTAGGGGCGGTGCTGCTCGTCCAGGAAGGTGGAGGCCGAGATGCGCAGCAGCTTGCCGGTGATGGCGCCATAGCGGGCGAAGTCGTAGGTCAGAACCTTGACCGTCGCCTCCTGCCCGACCTGGAGATGGCCGACGTCACGCGGGGTGACATGCGCCTCCACCGTCATTTCATGGTCGACCGGGACGACCTGCATCAGCACGCCGCCTTCCGGCACCACCGCGCCGATGGTGTTGATCCGCAGATCCTGCACCAGCCCGCGCACCGGCGACAGCACCGTCAGGCGCTGGGCACGGTCGTCAAGCTTGGCGCGGGCCTCGCGCAGCTGGGCAATCTCGGCGGTGACGGTGCCCATCTCGGTCACGGCGTCCTGCGACAGCTTGGCCGACTGGTCGAGGATGCGGTTGCCGGCCTCGGTGATCGCTTGGCCGGTGGCGATGATCTGACCCTCGATCCGCCGCTGTTCGCCCATCAGGCGCGACTGCTCGCGCTGGGTTTCCAGCGATTGCAGCTTCGACGACAGGCCCATCGATTCCAGCTTGTTGCGGATGTCGACCGATCCCGTGATGAAGGTGATCTGGTCCTTGATGTTGGCCAACTGCCCCTCATACAGCGCCAGTTCCGCCTCGCGTTGCGACACCTGAGCGCGCAGGACGGCGATGGCGGTGTCGCGGGCCTGGCGCTGGGTGTCGTAGATCAGGGTCTGATCGGCGACCTGCGACTCCGTCTGCGGCGTGTCGAGGCCGGCGACACGGGCGAAATCGGGGGCCCGCCCGGCGGCGAAGGCACGCAGCCGCTCCGCCCGCAGTTCCAGCGTCAGCAGGCGGGCGTTCATCTGCTCGCGCTCCGCCTGGACCTGCTTGGGATCGAAGGCGAGCAGCGGCCGGCCGGCCTCCACCAGATCGCCTTCCTTGACCAGGATGGACGACACGATGCCGCCCTCGAGATGCTGGACGACCTGGGCATTGCCGGACGGAACCACCTGCCCGGCGGTGACGACAGCCTCCTTGACCGGCATCAATGTGGCCCAGGTCAGCAGGGCCGCCATCAGCAGGACCAGCACGAGGATGGTGGCGCGGACCAGCGACAGCGTCGCATCGTCGGCGCTGAGCGATTTGCCGGTGGGGCGGGCGAGGTCTGAAGCGGCCATCTTGCGGATCACACGAACTGGAGGAAAGAGCGAAAGGCGTCAGCGCCCGATCAGCGTTGTGGCGTGGCGGCGACGCCGGGCGGGCGTTGCAGCCCGATCCCGCCCAGCAACGCCCCGGCGAGGCCGTTGGCGACGCTGTTGCCGCCACCCGGGCCGCCACCCGGGCCGCCATTGGGGCTGGTGCCGGGACCGACCGGACGGGGGCCGGGCAGGCCGCCGGCCGGGGCGGGGCCGATCATGCCGGCATCCATGGTCAGCACCGTGTCGGCCAGCGTCAGGTGGCCCGGCCGGTGGGTGACCAGGAAGATGGTGCTGTGGCCGCGCAGGGCGGCCAGCGCCGCGTGCAGCGCCTTGTCGCCCTCGAAGTCCAGCCGGCTCGCCGGCTCGTCCAGCAGCAGGATGCGCGGACGGCGGATGTAGGCGCGGGCCAGGCAGATCTTCTGGGTCAGGCTGGGCGACAGGCGCAGCGACTGGTTGTCGCCGATGCGGGTGTCCAGCCTGCGCGGCAGCGCCTCCACCTCGTCCAGCGCGCCGGCCAGCGACAGTGCCCAGCGCAGTTCGGCCTCGTCGGCGGTCTGGTCGGCGAAACGGAGGTTCTGCGCGATGGTGCCGTAGAACAGCGAGCTGGCCTGCGGCACATAGCCGATGGACTTGCGCAGATCGACCGGGTCCATCTGGCGGATGTCGACACCGTCGACCCGCACATTGCCGGCCTGCGGCGCGTAGAGCCCCAGCATCACCTTCAGCAGCGACGATTTGCCGGCGCCATCCGGCCCGACGATGGCGACGATCTGCCCCGGCTTGACGGTGAAGGTCACGCCGACCAGCGCCGGATCGGCATCGTTGCGGTAGCGCAGCGACACGCGGGAAAAGGAGACCTCGCCCTTCAGCCGGCGCGGCTGCAAGGTGGCGCAGCGCGGCTCGCGCTCCGGCCGGATGCTCATCAGGCCGTTGATCTGGCGGGCGTTGGCGCGCAGCTGCTCGATGCGCGGCAGCATCGACACGGCGGTCTGCAACGGCACCATCACCCGCCACAGCAGCATCATCGACGCCATCAACGCGCCCGGTGTCATCGTGCCGGCGAAGACCTGGAGGGCGCCGACGCCGACGGTGGCCAATCCCGCCACCGGCACCACCAGCCCGGCCAGTGCCGCATGGGTCGCCGACAGGTTGGCGGCGGTGTGGCCCGACCGGGCGGTGCGGGCCGACAGCCGGTCATAGCGGTCGCGCCAGTGGGCCAGCCCGCCGATGGCGCGCAGGGCCGGCATCTTGGCGACCATCTCGACGAAGAATTCCTGCCGTTCGGTGTCGGCCCGCGCGGTGGTGCCGGTGCGGGCGCGCACCAGCGGATGGACGGCGGCGCCGATGGCGGCGGTGACCAGCACGGCGGCCAGCGGGACCAGAGCCAGCGGCCCGCCCAGCACCGCCATCACGCCCAGATAGAACAGGGCGAAGGGCACGTCGAACAGCGCCGCCACCTGGCCCTGGCTGATGAAATCGCGGATCGACTCCAGGTCCTTCACCCGCGCGATCTGCGTGCCGATGGCCGCCCGTTCGCTCATCCCCACCGGCAGCATCAGGATGCGGTCGATGGTGGCGTTGCTGACGGTGCGGGCGATGCGCGACCCGGCATGGGCCAGCGCCCGGCCGCGGATCTGGCGCAGGGCGAAGTCGCCGGCGATGACCAGGAAGGCGCCGACGGCGATGGTCGCCAGCGTGTCGAACGACCCGGTGCCGATCACCTTGTCATAGATCGCCATGGTGAAGAGCGGGGCGGCGACCGACAGCAGGTTGATGACGGCGCTCAGCCCCAGCACCGCCCACAGCAGCGGGAAATAGGCGTGGATGACCGTGCCGACCCAGTTCTGGTTCCCGGCGCCGGAGGCGGCCTCCCGCGGCGTGAAGACGTAGGCCGTGCCCTTGCCGTAGTTCAGCGTCACCGTTTCGCGCGACTGGCCGCTGAAGGCGGTGACGCCGTCGGCATCGGCGGACAGCAGCGTGTAGATGCCGCCGTCGCGGGCGCGGAACAGGCAGGGCAGCAGCGACGATTCCGGCCGGCCGAGGTCGAAGCGCAGGCTGCGCCCCTCGAAATGCAGGCGCTGGAACACGTCGCACATCTCCTCCACCGTCTGCACCTCGGAGAAGTGGGGCAGGGCTTCGGCCAGCGTCTGCGGCGCGCCGCGCCAGCCCAGCGCGTCGAGCAGCGGCACCATGCAGGCGCCGACGGCCGATGCCTCGGCCAGCCGGCGGCGCAGGATGTCGCCATCGTCATGGGCGGCGCGGATCGGTTCCGCATCGATGCCGGCCTCGGCGTCCGGTTTCACGGCGCTGGAGACGGCAGCCAGCAGGGCCGGCTGTCCGCCGACAGCTTCGGCGGCCGGGTTGCGGGCCACCGCATGGCCGTCGACGATCTGCACCACCCGATCGGCCAGCGACAGCAGCGACGGGCGGCTGCTGACCAGCAGGATGGTGACGCTGCCGCGCAGCTCGTCGAGCGTGCGGCGGAACGCCTTGTCGGACTCGACGTCGAGCGACGAGTTCGGCTCGTCCAGCAGCAGGACGGCCGGCTCGCGGACCAGCGCGCGGGCAAGGCAGATCATCTGGCGGGCGCCACGCGGCAGCGCCTCCTGCGAGGCGTCGCCGACGATGGTCTCGTAGCCCTGCGGCAGGCTGGCGATGCGGCGGTCGAGGCCAAGGCGCCGGCAGACCTCCATCGCCAGATCGGCCCGGCTGGGGTCGAACAGCGTCAGGTTCTGCAGGATGGTGCCTTTGAACAGCTCCGGATGCTCGCCGACATAGACCACGCCGCCGATGCCGATCATGGCGTCGGCCCCGGTCAAGGTGCGCACGCCGACCCGGACCTCGCCGGACCGCGGCCGCAGCACGCCCAGGATCAGGCGCAGAAGCGTCGTCTTGCCCGAACTGTTGGTCGCCACCACGCCCAGGAACTCCCCCGGCCCGACGCTGAGCGACAGGCCGTTCAGGATCTCCGGCCCGCGGTCGTAGGCGAAGCTGACCTTGTCCATCTCGATGGAGCCGGGGGCCAGCGGCGTGGCGACCGCGCCGTCGGTCTCGGAACCTTCGTTCTTGTCCACCAGCGGTGCGGCGCCGTCGGATCCGACCTCCAGCAGGACATGGCCGATGCGGCGCAGGGCCAGCGATACCGACTGGTAGCGCACCCAGCGGTCGAACAGCGCCTGCACAGGCTGCACGCAGCGCCCGGCCAACATCGAGCAGGCGGTCAGCACGCCGGTGGTCATCGCCCCGTCGATAACCGACACGCTGCCCAGCAGAACCACCAGCATCATCGTCGCCTGCGCCAGCGTGCCGGCAACGACGGACGCGGTGCCGCTGAGGCGGGCGACGGTGAAGTCCTCCTCGCTGCAACCCTGTTGCAGGCGCTCGTGGCGGCGCAGCAGGCCGGCCTCGGCTCCCAGGCCCTTCACGGTGTGGACGCCGCCCAGCACCTCGCTGATGAAGTTCAGGCGCCGCTCCTCCAGCGTGTGGCGGCTTTCCAGCGCCCGGCGCATCCGCCGGCCCAGCACGGCGCCGACGATCAGGAAAAGCCCCAGCACCGCCACCGGGATCGCCGCCAGCCAGCCGGCCAGCAGGGCGATCAGGCCGAGGTAGAGAACGGCGAAGGGGATGTCGATGGCCGATTGCAGCGCCTGGCCCGAATAGAATTCCCGCACCAGCTTGATGGCGCGGTAGACCTCGAAATGGGTGCCGATGCCCTGCTGGGAAAAGGCGTTCAGCGGCATGTGCATCAGCCGGTCGATCAGCGACGCGCTCGACTGGTGCTCGATCCTTGCCCCCATCCAGGTGGTCAGCGCCGAACGCGCAACCCGCAGGATCGCCTCCATCACCGCCGCCGCCCCGCAGCCGATGCCGAGCAGAAGCATGGTGCCGTAGGATTCGTTCGGCAGGATGCGGTCGTAGACGTGCAGCAGCGTGACCGGCAGAGCCAGCCCGAAGATGTTCAGGGCGAAGGATGCGAGGATCAGCATCCCCCGGTCGCGGCGCGGGCCCAGCATGCCGGACAGCAGGCTCCGCGCAGCCTTCTCGGCAGCCCGGTTGCTGTCGGCCCGGTCCCGGCCGGCCGAAGCCTTGGCCGAGTCGGCGGACGGTGTGGTGCGGGACGTGGGCTGGGGGGCGGGCTGCAAGCGGGTCGACCTGTTCACGGAGTTAACCGGGCGCTAATCAACAGCATATTTGCTAGTGATAGGTAAATCCGCGAATAGCAACAAAAGGCAACCGAGTGACAAAGCGTGTTGCGCAGCACTCTTCGGAGCTTGCGCGAAGGCGGTAAAAACCCAACGGTTCCAAGGGATTTCGTTGCGTCCAGACAGACCCCTCAAGGTAGCGGTGACGGGTGGTTCAATGTCCAACATGTTGAAACTCATCACAGGATGTTTCTTATCACAAGCAAGTAGGAGCGCTAGAACCTAGGGTCGTGACGAGTGGTGCGGTGCGATTTTGCACCCGACTTATGGAGCGGTCCGATGGCTGAGGAAGCGGTTCAGGGTAAGGTCGCGGCGGTCGACGATCGTCAGATCCTGGACGATCTGACTCTTCTCCAGCAGGTCGACGGCACCCGCCTGGGCGGCGTCATCCATGAGGCAAGCTCGGTACAGCTTCAGCGGCCCGACGATACGCTGGGCTATGTCCAGACCGACTATCGCGGCGCCGAGGATCTGATGGTGGGCGGCGCGGTGCAGACCGGTGCCGTCGTCGGCGAATCGGTGGCGGTCGCCGCCGACCAGGCGGCGAATGCGCTGCTGCTGAACGGGGACGTGCTGCGCACGGATGGCACCCGCGGTTCCGGCCCGGCCGGTCCCGAGGGCTCCGGCCCGACGGACGGGGAGGGCCACGGGGCCGCCGGCAAGACGGCGGAGCGGGCGGAGCTGCTGTCGACTGCGCGCACGACCTCGGCCTACGACCCGCTCGAAGTTGCGGCGTCGGCCATCCCCATGCCCGGGACGCCCGCCCAGGTGATCGACAACGGGGTGGTTCCCACAGCCGAGGGCGTGACCTTCCTGCAGGCTGCCACGGTGGTCGTTCCCGCCGTCGCCGCACCCGCGACGCCGGCCCCGGCGCCGGTGTCCGACACGCCCAGCCTGACGGTGAACGGGGTGTCCGGTGACGAGGACACCGCCATTGCCCTGAACATCGCCGCCGCCCTGACCGACACCGGCGGGACGGAGGTGCTGACCGTCACCCTGGCCGGCATTCCGGACGGCGCGGTTCTGCGCGACGCCTCCGGCGCGGTGCTGACGGTGGTCAACGGCAGCATCGTGCTGACCGCGTCGCAGATCCCCGGCCTGACGCTGACTCCGCCGGCCGACAGCGGCGACAGCTTCAGCCTGACCGTGACGGCCACCAGCACCGACGGCACCGCCGCGCCCAACAGCGTCACCGCCACGCTGCCGGTCACGGTCAATCCGGTGTCGGACACGCCGACGCTCGGCGTCTCGGCCGTCACCGGTGCCGAGGATACGGCGATTGCGCTGTCGATCAGCCCGGCCCTGACCGACACCGACGGCTCGGAAACGCTGACGGTCACCATCGCCGGCATTCCGTCCGGTGCGGTCCTGACCAATGCGGCCGGCGAGGTGCTGACGGTTTCCGGCGGCTCAATCACCCTGACGCCGGGCCAGCTGGCGGGGCTGGCGATCACCCCGCCGCTGAACAGCGACGCCGATTTCACGCTCACCGTCACGGCGACCAGCCGCGATGGCAGCGCTGCGCCGGCCAGCACCAGCCTGCCGCTGGTGGTCACCGTCAACCCGGTGACCGACACCCCGACGCTGAGCGTCGCTGCGGCAACCGGCAATGAAGATTCTGCGATCCCGCTGACGATCACCCCGGCGCTGACCGATACCGACGGGTCGGAAACGCTGAGCATCACGATCAGCGGCATCCCCGCCGGTGCCAGCCTCGCCAACGCGGCGGGCGACACGCTGTCGATCGGCAACGGTTCGATCACGCTGACGCCCGGCCAGCTGGCGGGCCTCCGGATCACGCCGCCGGCCAACAGCGACGCCGACTTCACCCTGACGGTCACCACGACCGCGCAGGATGGCACCGCCGCGCCGGTGAGCGTCAGCGCTCCGCTGGCCGTCACCGTCAACCCGGTGACCGACACGCCGACCCTGTCGGTCACCACGGCGAGCGGCAACGAAGATACGGCCATTCCGCTGGTCATCTCGCCGGCCCTGACGGACACCGACGGCTCGGAATCGCTGAGCATCACGATCAGCGGCATTCCCGTCGGCGCGAGCCTGAAGAACAGCGCGGGCGACACGCTGACGATCGGCAACGGTTCGATCACGCTGTCGCCGAACCAGCTGGCCGGCCTGACGATCACGCCGCCGGCCAACAGCGACGTGGATTTCACCCTGACGGTTACCGCCACCGCCCGGGACGGCGGCGCCGATGCGGTCAGCGTCAGCGCTCCTCTGGCGGTCACGGTGACCCCTGTCACCGACACGCCGACGCTGAGCGTTGCGGCCGCCACCGGCAGCGAAGACATGGCGATCCCGCTGGCGATCACCCCGGCCCTGACCGATCTGGACGGGTCGGAGACGCTGACGATCACCATCGCCGGCATTCCGACCGGTGCGGTGCTGACCAACACGGCCGGCGATCCGCTGACCATTTCCGGCGGGTCGATCACGCTGACGCCGGACCAACTGGCGGGCCTGGCGATCACCCCGCCGGCGAACAGCGATGCGGATTTCTCGCTCACCGTCACGGCGACGGCCAAGGACGGCGTTGCCGACCCGGTTTCGGTGACGCAATCCTTGGCGGTGACCGTCAACCCGGTGACCGACACCCCGACCCTGTCCGTGTCCGCCGCCCGTGGCGATGAAGACACCGCCATCCCGCTGACGATCAGCCCGGCGCTGACCGACACCGATGGCTCGGAGACGCTGACGATCACCATCGCCGGCGTTCCGGCCGGTGCAACGCTGAGTGCCGGCACCTCGGTCATCGAGCAGAACGGCACGACGACTTGGACGCTGACGCCTCAGCAGCTGGCCGGCTTGAAGATCACGCCGCCGTCGAACAGCGACGTGGACTTCGACCTGACGGTCACCGCGATTGCCAAGGACGGCAGCGCGCCGGTTGCGACGACGACACAGACCCTGCATGTCACCGTCGATCCAGTCACCGACACGCCGACGCTGAGCGTCACGGCGGCGAGCGGCAGCGAAGACACCGCGATTGCGCTGTCGATCACCCCGGCACTGACCGATCTGGACGGGTCGGAGACGCTGACGATCACCATCAGCGGCATTCCGGCCGGCGCAGCGCTCGCCAACACACTGAACGGGACGCTGACGGTCAGCAACGGCTCGATCACGCTGACGCCGGACCAGCTTGCCGGGTTGAAAATCACGCCGCCGCATAACAGCGACGATGACTTCACCCTGACCGTTACCGTCACGGCCAAGGACGGCGTTGCCGACCCGGTTTCGGTGACGCAGACTTTGGCGGTGACCGTCAATCCGGTATCTGACACCCCGACTCTGTCCGTGTCCGCCGCCCGCGGCGATGAAGACACCGCCATCCCGCTGACGATCAGCCCGGCGCTGACCGACACCGATGGCTCGGAGACGCTGACGATCACCATCGCCGGCGTGCCCGCCGGTGCGACGCTGAGCACTGGCACCTCGGTCACGGAAAGCAATGGCACAACCACCTGGACGCTGACGCCTCAGCAGCTGGCCGGGTTGAAGATCACGCCGCCATCGAACAGCGACGTGGACTTCGACCTGACGGTCACCGCGATTGCCAAGGACGGTACTGCGCCGGTTGCGACGGCGACGCAGACCTTGCATGTCACCGTCGATCCGGTCACCGATACGCCGACGCTGAGCGTCACCGCGGCGAGCGGCAACGAAGACACCGCGATTGCGCTGTCGATCAGCCCGGCGCTGACCGATCTGGACGGCTCGGAGACGCTGACGATCACGATCTCCGGCATCCCGGCCGGCGCCAGCTTCAGCAATGCGGTCGGCACTACGCTGACCATCAGAAACGGCTCGATCACGCTGACGCCGGACCAGCTTGCCGGGCTGAAGATCACGCCGCCGCACAACAGCGACGATGACTTCACCCTGACCGTTACCGCCACGGCCAAGGACGGCGTTGCCGACCCGGTTTCGGTGACGCAGACCCTGGCGGTGACCGTCAACCCGGTGACCGACACCCCGACTTTGTCCGTGTCCGCCGCCCGTGGCGATGAAGACACCGCGATCCCGCTGACGATCAGCCCGGCGTTGACCGACACCGATGGATCGGAGACGCTGACGATCACCGTCGCCGGCGTTCCGGCCGGTGCAACGCTGAGTGCCGGCACCTCGGTCACCGAGCAGAACGGCACGACGACTTGGACGCTGACGCCCCAGCAACTGGCCGGGTTGAAGATTACGCCGCCGGCCAACAGCGACGTGGACTTCGACCTGACGGTCACCGCGATTGCCAAGGACGGCAGCGCGCCGGTTGCGACGACGAGCCAAACGCTGCATGTCACCGTCGATCCGGTCACCGACACGCCGACGCTGAGCGTCTCCGCTGCGAGCGGCAACGAAGACACGGCGATTGCGCTCACGATCAGCCCGGCGCTGACCGATCTGGACGGGTCGGAAGCGCTGACGATCACCATCAGCGGCATCCCGACCGGTGCGACGCTCGCCAACACGCTGAACGGGACGCTGACGGTCAGCAACGGTTCGATCACGCTGAACCCCGATCAGCTGGCCGGCCTGAAGATCACGCCGCCGCTCAATAGCGACGACGACTTCACCCTGACCGTGACTGCGACTGCCAAGGATGACGTCGCCGCTCCGGTCAGCGTCAGCGCACCACTGACGGTCACCGTCAATCCGGTGACCGACACCCCGACGCTGAGCGTCTCCGCCGCGAGCGGCAGCGAAGACACGGCGATTGCGCTGTCGATCACCCCGGCACTGACCGATCTGGACGGCTCGGAAACGCTGACGATCACCATCAGCGGGATTCCGACCGGTGCCAGCCTCAGCAACACGGCCGGCAACACGCTGACCATCAGCAACGGCTCGATCACCCTGACGCCGGACCAGCTTGCCGGTCTTAAGATCACGCCGCCGCATAACAGCGACGATGACTTCACCCTGACCGTTACTGCCACGGCCAAGGATGGTGTCGCCAACCCGGTTTCGGTGACGCAGACCCTGGCGGTGACCATCAATCCGGTATCTGACACCCCGACTCTGTCCGTATCCGCGGCCCGTGGCGATGAAGACACCGCGATCCCGCTGACGATCAGCCCGGCGCTGACCGACACCGATGGATCGGAGACGTTGACGATCACCATCGCTGGCGTGCCCGCCGGTGCGACGCTGAGCGCCGGTACCTCGGTTACCGAGCAGAACGGCACGACGACTTGGACGCTGACGCCTCAGCAGCTGGCCGGCTTGAAGATTACGCCGCCGGCCAACAGCGACGTGGATTTCGACCTGACGGTCACGGCCATCGCCAAGGATGGCAGCGCGCCGGTCGCGACGGCGACGCAGACCCTGCATGTCACCGTCGATCCGGTGACCGACACGCCGACGCTGAGCGTCACCGCGGCGAGCGGCAGCGAAGACACCGCGATTGCGCTGTCGATCAGCCCGGCGCTGACCGATCTGGACGGCTCGGAGACGCTGACGATCACGATCAGCGGCATTCCGACCGGTGCCAGCCTCAGCAACACGGCCGGCAACACGCTGACCATCAGCAACGGCTCGATCACGCTGACGCCGGACCAACTGGCCGGGTTGAAGATCACGCCGCCGCTGAACAGCGACGATGACTTCACTCTGACCGTCACCGCGACCGCCAAGGATGGCGTCGCCGCGCCGGTTTCGGTCAGCCAGACCCTGCCGGTGACCCTCAGCCCGGTGTCGGATACTCCCTCGCTGAGCGTCACGGCGGCGACGGGCAACGAGGACACCGCGATTGCGCTGTCGATCACGCCGGCTTTGACCGACACCGACGGGTCGGAGGTGCTGACCGTCACCATCGCCGGCATTCCGGCGGGTGCGACGCTCACCAACACGCTGAACGGCACGCTGACCGTTACCAACGGCTCGATCACGCTGAACCCCGACCAGTTGGCCGGCCTGAAGATCACGCCGCCGGTGAACAGCGACGATGACTTCACCCTGACCGTCGCCGCGACCGCCAAGGACGGGAGCGCCGCGCCGGCCAGCACCAGTGCGCCGCTGCTGGTGACCGTCAACCCGGTGACTGACACCCCGACTCTGTCCGTGTCCGCCGCCCGTGGCGATGAAGACACCGCCATCCCGCTGACGATCAGCCCGGCGCTGACCGACACCGATGGCTCGGAGACGCTGACGATCACCATCGCCGGCGTTCCGGCCGGAGCGACGCTGAGCGCCGGCACCTCGGTCACCCAGCAGAACGGCACGACGACCTGGACGCTGACACCTCAGCAGCTGGCCGGGTTGAAGATCACGCCGCCGGCCAACAGCGACGTGGATTTCGACCTGACGGTCAGCGCAATCGCCAAGGACGGCACTGCGCCGGTTGCGACGACGACGCAGACCCTGCATGTCACCGTCGATCCGGTCACCGACACGCCGACGCTGAGCGTCGCTGCGGCGAGCGGCAACGAAGACACGGCGATTGCGCTGTCGATCACCCCGGCACTGACCGATCTGGACGGCTCGGAAACGCTGACGATCACCATCGCTGGCATTCCGGCGGGTTCGACGCTCACCAACACGCTGAACGGCACGCTGAGCATCAGCAACGGCTCGATCACGCTGACGCCGGACCAGCTTGCCGGTCTTAAGATCACGCCGCCGCATAACAGCGACGACGACTTCACCTTGACCGTTACCGCCACGGCCAAGGATGGCGTCGCCAACCCGGTTTCGGTGACGCAGACCCTGGCGGTGACCGTCAACCCGGTGACCGACACCCCGACTTTGTCCGTGTCCGCCGCCCGCGGCGATGAAGACACCGCCATCCCGCTGACGATCAGCCCGGCGCTAACCGATACCGATGGCTCGGAGACGCTGACGATCACCGTCGCTGGCGTGCCCGCCGGTGCGACGCTGAGCGCCGGTACCTCGGTCACGGAAAGCAATGGCACAACCACCTGGACGCTGACGCCTCAGCAGCTGGTCGGCTTGAAGATCACGCCGCCAGCCAACAGCGACGTGGACTTCGACCTGACGGTCACGGCCATCGCCAAGGACGGCACTGCGCCGGTTGCGACGACGACGCAGACCCTGCATGTCACCGTCGACCCGGTGACCGATACGCCGACGCTGAGCGTCACGGCGGCGAGCGGCAATGAAGACACGGCGATTGCGCTCACGATCAGCCCGGCGCTGACCGATCTGGACGGGTCGGAGACGCTGACGATCACCATCAGCGGCATTCCGACCGGTGCGACGCTCGCCAACACGCTGAACGGGATGCTGACGGTCAGCAACGGCTCGATCACGCTGAACCCCGACCAGCTGGCCGGGTTGAAGATCACGCCGCCGCTGAACAGCGACGACGACTTCACCCTGACCGTGACTGCGACTGCCAAGGATGGCGTCGCCGCTCCGGTCAGCGTCAGTGCACCGCTGGCGGTCACCGTCAATCCGGTGACCGACACCCCGACGCTGAGCGTCACCGCGGCGACGGGCAACGAAGACACCGCCATCCCGCTGACCATCAGCCCGGCGCTGACCGACACCGACGGGTCGGAGACGCTGACGATCACCATCAGCGGCATTCCGGCGGGCGCGACGCTCGCCAACACGCTGAACGGCACGCTGACGGTCAGCAATGGCTCGATCACGCTGAACCCCAATCAGCTTGCCGGCCTGAAGATCACGCCGCCGCTGAACAGCGACGACCACTTCACCCTGACCGTCACCGCGACCGCCAAGGACGGCGCCGCCGACGCGGTCAGCGTGACCCAGACCCTGCATGTCACCGTCGATCCGGTCACCGACACCCCGACGCTGAGCGTCACGGCGGCGAGCGGCAACGAAGACACGGCGATTGCGCTGTCGATCACCCCGGCCCTGACCGATCTGGACGGGTCGGAAACGCTGACGATCACCATCAGCGGCATTCCGGCGGGTGCGACCCTTGCCAACACGTTGAATGGCACGCTGACGGTCGGCAACGGCTCGATCACGCTGACGCCGGATCAACTGGCCGGCCTCAAGATCACGCCGCCGTCGAACAGCGACGACGACTTCACGCTGACCGTCACCGCGACCGCCAAGGATGGCAGCGCCACTCCGGTCAGCGTCAGCGCACCGCTGGCGGTCACCGTCAACCCGGTGACGGACACTCCCACGCTGAGCGTTTCGGCTGCGCGCGGTGACGAAGACACGGCGATTGCGCTGACGATCAGCCCGGCGCTGACCGATACCGACGGGTCGGAGACACTGAGCATCCGGATTTCCGGCGTTCCGGCCGGAGCGACGCTGAGTGCCGGCACCTCGGTCACGGAAAGTAACGGCACGACGACCTGGACCCTGACGAAGGACCAGCTGACCGGGCTGAAAATCACGCCGCCGCACAACAGCGACGTGGATTTCGACCTGACCGTCACCGCGATTGCGCAGGATCGCAGCGCGCCGGTGGCGACGACGAGCCAGACCCTGCATGTCACCGTCGATCCGGTCACCGACACCCCGACGCTGAGCGTGTCGGCGGCGACGGGCAATGAAGACACGGCGATTGCGCTGTCGATCAGCCCGGCCCTGACCGATCTGGACGGCTCGGAAACGCTGACGATCACCATCAGCGGCATTCCGGCGGGCGCGACGCTCGTCAACACGCTGAACGGGACGCTGACGGTCAGCAACGGTTCGATCACGCTGAACCCCAATCAGCTTGCCGGCCTGAAGATCACGCCGCCGGCCAACAGCGACGACGATTTCACCCTGACCGTCACGGCAACCGCCAAGGACGGTGTCGCCGCTCCGGTCAGTGTCAGCGCGCCGCTGGTCGTCACCGTCAACCCGGTGTCGGACACCCCGACCCTGTCGGTGTCCGCCGCCCGTGGCGATGAAGACACGGCGATTGCGCTGACGATCAACCCGGCCCTGACCGACACCGATGGCTCGGAGACGCTGAGCATCCGGATTTCCGGCGTTCCGGCCGGAGCGACGTTGAGCGCCGGCAGCTCGGTCACCGAAAGCAACGGCACGACGACCTGGACCCTGACCAAGGACCAGCTGACCGGCCTGAAGATCACGCCGCCGTCGAACAGCGACGTGGACTTCGACCTGACGGTCACCGCAATCGCCAAGGATGGCAGCGCGCCGGTGGCGACGGCGAGCCAGACCCTGCACGTCACGGTCGATCCGGTCACCGACACGCCGACGCTTAGCGTCACCGCGGCGACGGGCAATGAAGACACCGCGATTGCGCTGACGATCAGTTCGGCGCTGACCGACACCGATGGGTCGGAAACCCTGACGATCACCATCAGCGGCATTCCGGCCGGTGCGATCCTCGCCAACACGCTGAACGGCACGCTGACGGTCAGCAACGGTTCGATCACGCTGAACCCCAATCAGCTTGCCGGGCTCAAGATCACGCCGCCGCTGAACAGCGACGACGACTTCACGCTCACCGTCACCGCGACCGCCAAGGACGGCGTCGCCGATGCGGTCAGCGTGACCCAGACCCTGCCGGTCACCGTCAACCCGGTTTCCGACGCGCCGACGCTGAGCGTCACCGCCGTCACCGGCAACGAAGACACCGCCATTCCGCTGACGATCACCCCGGCGCTGACCGACACCGACGGGTCTGAGGTGTTGACGATCCGCATCAGCGGCATTCCGGCCGGTGCGACGCTCGCCAACACGCTGAACGGCACGCTGACGGTCACCAACGGCTCGATCACGCTCACTCCCGACCAGCTGGCCGGGCTGAAGATCACGCCGCCGCTGAACAGCGACGACGACTTCACCCTGTCGGTGACCGCCGCTTCCAAGGACCGCGGTGCGGCGGAGGCGACCACGACCCTGCCGCTGGTGGTCACCGTCAACCCGGTGACCGACACCCCGACGCTGGCCGTCACCGCCGCGAGCGGCAACGAAGACACCGCCATCGCGCTGGACATCCGGTCGGCCCTGACCGATCTGGACGGGTCGGAGAGCCTGAGCATCAGGATCACCGGCGTTCCCGCCGGGGCGACGCTCAGCGCCGGCACCTTCGTCACGGAAAGCAACGGCACCACCAGCTGGACCCTGACCCAGTCCCAGCTGGCCAACCTGAAGATCACTCCGAAGGCCGACAGCGACGTCGATTTCACCCTGACCGTCACCGCGACGGCGACGGACCGCGGCCTGTCCCCCGTCTCGGTGCAGACGACCCTGGCCGTCACCGTCATCGCGGTGGCCGACAAGCCGACGGTCACCGTCACCAACGTCTCTTACGATCTGGCGGTCGGGCAGAACGACACGCTGACCGGCACCGCCGGCAACGACACCCTGTCGGGCGGTGCCGGCAACGACACCATCCTGGGCGGTGCCGGCGACGACGTGATCTATGGCGACGGCACCGGCACCTTCACCGTCGCCCTGTCGATCACCCCCGCCGTGACCGACCGCGACGGGTCGGAATACATTTCCAAGGTGACAATCTCCGGCGTTCCGGCCGGTGCGACGCTCAGCGCCGGCACCCTCAACGCCGACGGCACCTGGACCCTGACCCAGGCCCAGCTGTCCGGGCTGAAGCTGACCGCAAAGGAAGGCGACACCACACACCCGATCACCCTCACCGTCGTCTCGACCTCGACGGAGCTGGAGAACGGCAGCACCGCCGACAGCGACCCGCGGACGCTGACCGTCAGCTTCGGCAACACGCCGAAGGGCAACGACAGCCTGGACGGCGGCGACGGCAACGACACCATCCTCGGCGGGGCCGGCAACGACACCCTGATCGGCGGGCTGGGCGACGACAGCCTGGACGGTGGCGACGACAACGACCTGCTGGCCGGCGGCCCCGGCAACGACACCATCGACGGCGGGGCCGGCAACGACACCGTCACCTATGCCGGCTCGGCGACCGCGGTGAACGCCAATCTGGCGACCGGGGTCGGCACCGGCGAGGGCACCGACGTGCTCCGCAATCTGGAGAACGTCACCGGTTCGGCCTTCGACGACGTCATCACCGGCGACGGCGGCGCCAACATCCTGCTCGGCGGCGGCGGCAACGACACCATCACCGGCGGGGCCGGGACCGACACCATCCATGGCGGGGCCGGCGACGACCTGTCGATCTTCACCGTCGGCACCGACGGCGGCACCGCGTCCGCTCCCGAACTTCAGGACGGAGACGCGGGCATCGACACCTTCCGGGTGATGCTGACCTCCGCCCAGATGTCCAACCCGGCGATCCTGGCCGACCTGCGCACCCTGCGCGACCGCATCGAGGCGGCGGCGGCCGATCCCAACGCCGCGACCAAGGACACCGATGTCGCCAACGCCCTCACCCTGACGGCGCTGGGCATCAAGGTCGCGGATTTCGAGAAGCTCGAAATCTACGTCGACGGCCAGCCGGTCAATGTGCGCGAGGTGCTGAACTACACCCCGAGCGCCACCGCCGCCGCCGCCACCACGGCCACCACCGAGGACAATGCAGTCTCCAGCCGCCTCGTCGCCACCGACCAGGACACCCTCAACGGGCGCACCGACGACAGCCTGACCTTCAAGGGGCCGGGCGACAACGGCCAGCCGGTGCGGCTGGCGCACGGCACGCTGGTGGTGAACGCCGACGGCACCTTCACCTACACGCCGGACAGCGATTTCAGCGGGACCGAGACCTTCTCCTTCACGGTGACCGACGCCTATGGCGGCAGCTCCACCGCCACGCAGACCATCAAGGTGGCGCCGGTTGCCGACCCCATCACGCTGACCACGCTGAATGCGCGCGGCAACGAGGATGCGGCCGGCGGCATCGCCATCGCCCCCACCATCACGCTCAGCGACGTCGATGCCGCCAGCCCGGAGGCGGTGGAAACGGTCACGCTGACCATGTCGGCCGCGCAACTGGATGTGGCGGGCGCCAAGCTGTACCTGAACGGCACGGAGCTGACGCGCAGCGGCAGCGGGACCTACAGCTGGACGATCCCGACCAGCGCGCTGGTTGCCGGCGGATCCGCCGGAACCTGGACGGTGTCCGGCCTGAAGATCGTCACCACCCGCAATTCCGACGCCGACCTCACCTACACCCTGACGGTCGGGACCATCGACAGCACCAGCGCCGGCACGGTGCGCGGCAGCAAGTCGGCGACCGGCACCATCACCGTCGATGCGGTGGCCGATGCGCCGACCGTGACCGCCGCCGCCGCCGCGACGGATGAAGATACCTCGGTCGCGCTGAAGATCACCCCGGCGCTGACCGACACCGACGGGTCGGAGAGCATCGGCTACGTCACCGTCTCCGGCGTGCCGGCGGGGGCGAGCCTCAATCTCGGCACGGTCCTGAGCACCCAGGGCGACGGCAGCACCAGCTGGAAGGTCAACGCGGCCGATCTGGCGAGCCTGCGCCTGACCCCGCCGCACGACTTCTCCGGCACCATCACCCTCCGCGTCGTCGCGACCTCGGTGGAGCGCGAGAACGGCTCGACCGCCGACTCCGCGCCGGCGACCCTGACGGTGACCGTCACCGGCGTGGCCGACGCCCCCATCGTCATCCCCGTGGCGGCGACGGGCTTTGAGGACACCGCCATCCCGCTGTCCATCGACGCCCACCTGTCCGACGTGACGGGCGAGACGCTTGACCACATCACCATCACCGACCTGCCGGAAGGGGCGAAACTGTCCGCCGGCATCCACAACGCCGACGGCAGCTGGACGCTGACCCCGGCGCAGCTGACCGGCCTGACCTTCACTCCGCCGTCGAACTATTCCGGCACGCTGACGCTGAAGATCACCGCCACCTCGGTGGAAGGGGCGACCACCGCCACCTCGGCGCCGCAGTCGTTGTCGGTGACCGTCACCGCCGTTGCCGACACGCCGGTCCTGTCGGCCTCCGACGCGGTGGGGCGCGAGGACACCGCCATCCCGCTGTCGGTGGTCGCAGCATTGACCGACCGCGACGGGTCGGAAAGCCTCAGCATCCTCGTCGGCGGCGTGCCGGCGGGCGCCACGCTGAACCACGGCCATTACGACGCCACCCTGGGCAAATGGGTGCTGACCCAGGCCGACCTGTCCGGCCTGACCGTCACCCCGCCGGCCAACTCCAACACCGGCTTCAACCTGACCTTCACCGCGCGGGCGACGGAAGGCTCCAACGGCGCCTTCGCCGACGCGGCGGCGGTGTCCGTCCATGTCGAGGTTCAGGGCGTTGCCGACGTGGTCACGCCGAACGGCACGCTGACCGCGCGCGGCGACGAGGACACGGCGATCAACCTGAAGCTCGGCGATCTGGTGATGACCGACAATGACGGGTCGGAACGCCTGTCGCTGGTCGTCAGCAACCTGCCGTCGGGCTCCTGGCTGTCGCTGGCGGCCGGCCACGACAGCGGTCTGGTCTATCTCGGCAACGGCCGCTGGTCGGTCGATGCGGAGTACCGCAACGAACTGACCCTGACGACCAGGAAGGACTTCTCCGGCACCATCACGCTGAAGGTGGACGTCATCACCACCGACAGCAACGGCGCGCCGATCGTCACCGTGAACGGCGTGACCTCGGGCGGGACGCTGAAGGATACCCGCGACCTGACGGTCACCATCGATCCCAAGGCGGACGAGCCGGTCGTCTCGATCGGCGCCAGCGGGCTGGAGGATGCCGTCGGCGGCATTCCGCTGACCATCTCCGCCTTGACCGGCGACAGCGACGGGTCGGAGCACATCTCCTCCATTGTCATCTCCGGCCTGCCGGCCGGGGTGGCGCTGACCAGCAGCGATGTTGGCGCGCTGACTGCGAATGCGGACGGCAGCTGGACGGTCGATCCGGCGAAGCTCGGCAACCTGCGCCTGATCGTGCCGGCCAACAACGCCGACGACTTCACCATCACCGTCAAGGTGACGGCGATGGACGGCACCGACACCCTGACCAAAACCTACACCCCGACCGTCACCATCACCGCGGTGGCCGACGCCCCGGTGTCGCATGCCGCCGACGGTTCGGCGGTGCCCTACCATGTCGACGACCAGTCGACGGCCGGCGTGCCGGACGGCTTCGTGCTGAACCTGAACGCCTTCCTGGCCGACACCGACGGGTCGGAAAAGCTGGCGGTCACCATCGGCGGCGTGCCGAAGGGCACGGTGCTGTCGCGCGGCATCGACAACGGCAACGGCACCTGGACGCTGACCGCCGAGGACTATACCGCGGCGCTGGCCGAGGGCGGCCTGAAGCTGACCGTCAAGGATGCGAACGCCACCGGCATCACCCACACGGTGGCCGGCAGCGTCGACACCGCCAGCGTCACGCTGACGGTCAACCCCTACAGCATCGAAAGCGAGGGCGACCGCAACACCAGCGTGTCCGACAGCTTCGTGCTGAGCTGGACCACCACGGCCTCTTCCGGCGGCGGCTCGACCGATCCGGGCACCGGGGGCGGCAACACCGGCGGCGGCACCAGCCCGCCCCCTCCGCCTCCGCCGCCCCCTCCGCCGCCTCCTCCCCCGCCGCCGGTGCTGGACCCCAGCGTCGGCAGCGACCGGCCGCATGCCGTGACCACTGCCGAGGATACGTCGATCGCGCTCGGCCTGAAGGATGGGCTGGCGAACTGGCAGGACGTCTCCACCGTCACCCTGTCGGGAATCCCGACCGGCGCCAGCCTGACCAACACGGCCGGCGACACGCTGACCGTCACCGGCGGCTCGATCACGCTGACCAGGGCGCAGCTGGACGGGCTGAAACTCACCCCGCCCTCGAACAGCGATGCCGACTTCACGCTCGCCATCGACGTGGTGTCGGGCAGCAGCAACGCCCACACCACGCTGACCCAGGCCGTGACCGTCACCGCCGTCGCCGACAGCCCGCTGCTGACCGTGCAGACGGCGTCCGGCAACGAGGACACCGCCATCGCGCTGGACATCACCGCCGCGCTGGCCGACACCGATGGGTCGGAAACGCTCGCCAGCGTCATCATCGAAGGGGTGCCGGCCGGTGCCTCGCTGTCGGCCGGGTACCTCGACTCCACCACCGGGCGCTGGGTGCTGACGCCGGGCCAGCTGGCCGGGCTGAAATTCACCCCGCCGCACGATGCCAGCGGCACCTTCCAGCTGACGGTGACGGCGGTCTCGCGCGAGATCAGCAACGCCGACCGCGCGACCACGACCAAAACGCTGAATATTGAGGTGGCGCCGGTCAGCGACGCCCCGGCCATTTCCGTCAGCGCCGCCACGGCGCTGGAGGATCATGCCGCCAACCTGTCCATCGACGCCGCGGTCACCGATCTGGTCGGCACCGGCGAGGTGATCACCGCCCTGCGGGTGACGGTGCCGGCCGGCTTCACCCTGTCGGGCGGCACGTCGCTCGGCAACGGCGTCTACGACCTGACCGGCCTGTCGGCCAGCGACCGCGCGGCCCTGACGCTGACGCCGCCGGCCAACTATGCCGGCACGGTGACGCTGACGGTGGAGGCGGCTTCCCAGGACGGGACGGCGGCCCCCGCCTGGTCGAGCAAAAGCTTCTCGGTCAGCTACACCGCGGTCGCCGACGCGCCGACCGTCACGGTCCATGACACGACGGGGGCGGAGGACACCGCCATCGCCCTGAACCTGTCGGCCAGCCTCGTCGATACCGACGGGTCGGAGACGATGGCGGTCATCCTGTCGGGCCTGCCGGCCGGCGCCGTGCTGAACCATGGCTCCAACAACGGCGACGGGTCTTGGACCTTGAAGCCGGCGGAACTGGCCGGCCTGACCGTCACGCCGCCGCGCAACTATTCGGGCGGCATGGACCTGACGCTGACCGCCACCAGCCTGGAAAGCTCCAACAAGGACACGGCGAGCACCACCGCCACCATCCATGTGACCGTTACTGCGGTCGCCGACGCGCCGACCGTCATCGTCGCCAACGCCTCGGGCAGCGAGGACACCGCCATCGCCCTGAACCTGACGGCGGCGCTGGTCGACACCGATGGGTCGGAGACGATGGCCATCGTGCTGTCCGGCATGCCGGCCGGTGCGGTGCTGATCGATGCAAACGGCACGACCCTGACGCCCACCGCCGGCTCGGTCGCGCTGACCGCCGCCCAGCTGTCCGGGTTGAAGCTGATGCCGCCGGCCAACGCCGGCACCGATTTCAACCTGACCCTGACCGCGACGACGACGGAAGCCTCCACCGGCGCCACCGCCACCACCAGCCAGCTGTTCCGGGTCAGCGTCGATCCGGTCGCCGACCAGCCCATCGTCACCTGGGCGCCGCTGACCGGCACCGAAGACATTGCCGTGCCGCTGAACCTCTCAGTGGCGCTGTACGACACCGACGGGTCGGAGCGGCTGGGGCTGCTGACGATTGCCGGCGTGCCGACGGGTGCGCTGCTGTCGGCCGGAACGAAGAACGCCGACGGCAGCTGGACCCTGACGCCGGCCCAGCTCACCGGCCTGACGTTGACCCCGCCCGCCAACAGCGATGCGGCGATCACCCTGACCGTCACCGCCGTCAGCATCGAGTCCAACGGCAGCACGGCGACCAGGACCGTCACCGTGCCGATCACCCTGGCCGCGGTGTCGGATACCCCGACGCTCAGCGTGTCCGCCGCGACCGGCAACGAGGACACGGCCATCGCGCTGACGATCAATCCGGCACTGACCGACACCGACGGCTCGGAAACGCTGACGATTGCGATCAGCGGCATCCCGACCGGCGCCAGCCTGAGCAACAGCGCCGGCAACACGCTGACGATCAGCAACGGCTCTATCACGCTGACGCCGGCCCAACTTGCCGGGCTGAAGATCACGCCACCGTCGAACAGCGACGCCGACTTCACCCTGACCGTCACGGCCATTGCCACCGATGGCAGCGCCGCTCCGGCCAGCACCAGCGCGCCGCTCCTGGTCACGGTGAATCCGGTCACCGACACGCCGACCCTGAGCGTCGCGCCCGCGACTGGCAATGAAGACACTGCCATCGCGCTGACCATCACCCCCGCCCTGACCGATCTGGACGGCTCGGAGACGCTGACGGTCACCATCAGCGGCATCCCGACCGGAGCGACCCTGAGCAACAGTGCCGGCAACACGCTGACGGTCAGCAACGGCTCGATCACGCTGACCCCGGACAAGCTGGCCGGGCTGGCGATCAAGCCGCCGTCGAACAGCGATGCCGACTTCAACCTCACGGTGACCGCCACCGCCAAGGATGGCAGCGCCGCTGCGGTGTCGGTGTCCTCTATGCTTGCGGTGACGGTCAACCCGGTGTCCGACACCCCGACCCTGAGCGTGTCGGCGGCGACGGGCAACGAGGACACCGCCATCGCGCTGACGATCAATCCGGCGCTGACCGACACCGACGGGTCGGAGACGCTGACGGTCACGATCAGCGGCATCCCGACCGGCGCCAGCCTGAGCAACAGCGCCGGCAACACCCTGACCATCAGCAACGGCTCGATCACCCTGACCCCGGCGCAGCTTGCCGGGCTGAAGATCACGCCGCCGTCGAACAGCGACGCCGACTTCACCCTGACCGTCATGGCGACCGCCACCGACGGCACTGCGGCACCGGCCAGCACCAGCGCGCCCCTGCTGGTCACGGTGAACCCGGTGTCCGACACGCCGACCCTGAGCGTCATGCCGGCGGCCGGCAACGAGGACACGGCGATCCCGCTGACCATCACCCCGGCGCTGACCGACACCGACGGGTCGGAGACGCTGACGGTCACCATCAGCGGCATCCCGACCGGTGCGACCCTGAGCAACAGCGCCGGCGACACGCTGACGGTCAGCAGCGGCTCGATCACCCTGACCCCGGACAAGCTGGCCGGGCTGGCGATCACGCCGCCGTCGAACAGCGATGCCGACTTCAACCTGACGGTGACCGCCACCGCCAAGGATGGCAGCGCCGCTGCGGTGTCGGTGTCCTCGACGCTCACGGTGACGGTCAACCCGGTGTCCGATGCACCGACCCTGACCGTGTCGGCCGCGAGCGGCAACGAGGATACGGCGATCCCGCTGTCCATCACCCCGGCCCTGACCGACACGTCGGAGGTGCTGAGCATCACCATCGCCGGCATCCCGGCCGGGGCCAAGCTGACCAACAGCGCCGGCAACACCCTGACGATCAGCAACGGGTCGATCACCCTGACGCCGGCGCAGCTGACCGGGCTGAAGATCAAGCCGCCGCCGAACGACGACGCCGATTTCACCCTGACCGTCACCGCGACCTCGACCGACGGCAGCGCCGCTCCGGCCTCCACCGTGGCGCAGCTGGCGGTCACGGTCCTGCCGGTTTCCGACACCCCCACCCTGGCGGTCAATCCGGCGACGGTGGCGGAGGACGGCACGGTCGCCCTGTCGATCGCCCCGGCCCTGACCGACCCGTCGGAGACGCTGAGCGTCACCATCGCCAACATCCCGACCGGCGCCCACCTGTCGAACACGGCGGGCGACGCGTTGACCATCGTCAACGGCGCGATCACCCTGACCCCGGCACAGCTGGCCGGCCTGTCGATCGCGCCGCCCCACGACAGCGGCACCAGCTTCACCCTGTCGGTCACCGCTATCTCGACCGACGGCACCGCCACGCCGGCCAGCCTGTCGCGCTCGCTCGCGGTGACGGTGACGCCGGTCGCCGACACCCCGACGCTGACCACCCCGGCCGTCCATGGGCCGGAGGACACGGCGATCCCGCTGACCATCACCGCCGCCTCCACCGACACCGATGGTTCGGAAACGGTGACGGTGCGGATCGCCGGCATGCCGGCGGGCGCCAGCCTGAACCACGGCACGCACAACAGCGACGGCAGTTGGACCCTGAGCGCGGCGGACCTGACCGGCCTGACCTACACCCCGCCGGCCGACGCCAATGGCACCGTCACCCTGTCGGTCACCGCGACCGCCCAGGACGGGGCCAGCACCGCGTCGGTCAACCAGACCCTGGCGGTGACGGTCGATCCGGTGAACGACAAGCCGACGCTGGCCGCCGCCCACCCCACCACCGTGATCGCCGCCGACGCGACCGACCACCCGGCCGTGATCTCCGACGCGACGATCACCGATGTGGACAGCAGCGTCATGTCCGGCATGTCGATCCGCATCGCCGCCGGGTCGCAGACCGGCGACACGCTGAACCTCGACAGCCTGACCATCGCCACCGATCCGTCGACCGGGCGCAAGACGGTCGCCGGCACCGGGATCGAGGTCAGCTGGGACGACGCCAACCACCAGCTGTCGCTGTCCGGCACGGCCTCCACCGCGACCTACACCGACATCCTCCACCATCTGGCCCTGACGCCCAATGGCAGCGGCGCCCGCACGCTGGAGGTGACGGTCAGCGACGATCAGGGGCTGTCCAGCGATCCGCTGGCGGTGCAGGTTCTGGTCTCGAACAGCGCGACGATGACCGGTAGCGCGGGTGCGGACATCCTGCATGCCGGCAGCACCACCACCAGCATGTCCGGCGGGGCCGGCGACGACCTGTTCATCTTCGCCCCGCGGGGCGGCGACCTGACCATCAACGGCGGGGTGGGCTGGACCGACGTGGTGGAGGTCGGCGCCTTCGTCGCCAATGCCGGCGCCAACTGGATGCAGCAGCTGGACGGGCATGCCTACACGGTGGATCCGTCAGGTCATGGCCTGACCTTCACCCAGGAGACGACCGTCACGCTGGAGGACCAGAACCATCACCAGCTGGTGCTGCAGAACATCGAACGGCTGACGTTCTGATGGGGTGGGGCGGAAATGGCGGGGCGGAGCGGGAGGAGCGGCAGGCCGGGTCAGGCGTCCGGCGTGCCGTTCGCCTTCTCCCCTCCGGCTTCGCCGTCGCCGCTGTCCGTCTGCATGTGGGTTATGATCCGCTTCATCAGCCGCCCCAGCATCGCCCGTTCGTTGGCTGCCATGGCGGCGATGGGCGGGCTCAGCGACTGGCGCAAAGGGTCGCGCCCCAGCAGGAGCCTGCCGTCGTCGGTCAGATCGAACAGCCAGCCGCGCTTGAATCCGGGGTGCGGGCGTCGGGTCAGCAGCCCCTTGTCCACCAGGGTGGAAACGGTGCGCGACACCGGTGCCAAATGGATTTTCTGGAACCGCGCCAGCGCGGTCAGGGTGCGCGCCGGCTCCGGCGCATCGTGGAAATAGCGCAACGCCACCCATTGGGCCGGGAAAAGCCCATCGGTGAAGCTGATGCCATAGACAAGCCGGCTGACCTGGTCCAGCAATGTGACCAGATCCTCGTCGGTCGACGGGTTGTCGCCATCCTCCGGCCTTTCCGACACGCGCTTCTCTCCCTCCCGACACTGCACCGAACCAACCGGCGGCAAGCTTGGCGGTGGACTGTAGCGAAGTCAACGCGCCAGCGGAAGCGGCAGTCTTCGCGTCTGCGTGGTGAAAGTGCCGCGATGATTCGCGTGGATTATCGTTGAGGGAAATCCATTGCCGTCCGCGGCAAAGGCTTGGCGAAAGCAGCCGGCCCGCCCCATCTGTGGTCCAACCACCACAAACCGCGGATACTGGACATGACCGGCACCCCCCGTGTGACCAACGCCTTTCTGTTCGACCTCGACGGCACGCTGACCGACACGGTCTACCAGCATGTGCTGGCCTGGAAGGAGGCATTGGACGAGGAGGGCATCGCCCTGTCGGTCTGGCGCATCCACCGCAAGATCGGCATGAGCGGCGGGCTGTTCACCAACATGCTGCTGCGTGAAACCGGTCTCGGCGCCGACCAGGCTCTTCTCGACCGGCTGCGCCACCGCCATGCGCAGGCTTACAGGCGGCTGGCTCCCGGCGTGGTTCCGCTGCCGGGTGCCCGCGAGCTGCTGGACACGCTGACGGAGCTGAACATCCCCTGGGCCATCGCCACCAGCGGCCGGATGGAGACGGCGCGGCCGGCGCTGGAGAAGCTGGGCGTCGATCCCTTGAAGGCCGCGGTCATCACCCGTGACGAGGTCGAATATGCCAAGCCCGACCCCGACCTGTTCCTGGCCGCCGCCGCGCGCATCGGCGTGGACATCGCCAGCGCCTTCGTGGTCGGCGACAGCATCTGGGACATGATCGCCGCCAAGCGGGCGCGGGCGCTGGGGATCGGTCTGCTGTCCGGCGGCTATGGCCGGGAGGAGCTGGAACGCTCCGGCGCGCTGCGCGTCTATGAGGACCCGGCCGATATGCTGGATCATCTGGATGAAGTCGGTGGGCGCCGCGGGCTGGCTCAGTAAAACGACGTTACAGGAAAGTATCCGGCCCGCCGGTGCAGTCGGAGCGCTGCGAGCTGTCGCCGTATTACGGATCATGCACAGTCACAGCGCTGTGATGCAGTGCAACATGATCATGAAGGACATGCGGTAACGGTGCGTTTCACAATGGCGGGCCGGTGGCAGCATGGGTTTGCCGATGATGGTGACGCCGCTTCCCGACGCCCCGATCATCGAAACCCCGGATCAGGAGCAGCCGCATGCCCGCCCATCACGTCACTGGCCGCCACACCGTCGCCCGCGCCCTGGTCGCCTCGGCCTTCGCGCTGGCTTCGCTGCTGTCCGTCGCCGCCGCGGCGTCTGTCGCCGCCACCCCGGAACGCCCGGTTCCTGCGACCGCCATCGACAGCCAGTCCTTCCTGTTCAACTGACCACCGTCTCCAGACCAGGCGTTCTCTGATCGGATGGGCAAAAAAAAGCCGCCGGAAAAACCAGCGGCTTTGAAGTCCGAGAGGAACGTCCAACAAGTTGTGCCGGGTCAACCCACGGCGCATCCAGCGGTACAGGACTAATATATTAATATCTCATCGGTCTGGCAAGCGGCATTCCTTCTTACGCTCGTATTTTTTATCCAGTACCGCCGGAACGGAAACGCCCCCCAGCGGTGAGCCGGGGGGCGTCTCGATCACAGTGAAGGGGCGTTTCAGGGACGGGCGGACCGTCAGTCGGCGCCGGCCGTGGCGTTCGGGACGGCAGCGGCGGACTTCGGACCGCGCTGGCCCAGCACCAGGGCGATGATGGCGAAGGCGGCCAGATCGAACACGGTCAGGCAGGCGAACAGCGGCTCGTACCCGATGGTGGTGGCGAGCTGGCCGATCATCAGCGAGAAGATCATGCCGCCCATGTAGCCGGCCATGCCGCCGAAACCGGTCGCCGTGGCGACGTCCTGCTTTTCGAAGGTGTCGGTGACCAGGGCATAGAGCAGGCTCGACAGCATCTGGTGGGCGAAGGCGCCGAGGGAGAACAGGAAGATCGCGGCGATCGGGCTGACGGTGAAGCTGATCAGCGCCGGGCCGATCATGCAGACCGCACCCACGCCGACGCCGGCGATGCGGGAATTGACCAGCGACATCTTGAAGCGCTTCACGAAGAAGGGCGACAGGTAACCGCTGAGGACACAGCCGATGTCACCGGCCAGGAACGGCAGCCAGGCGAACAGGGCGAACTGCTTGATGTCCATGCCGCGGGTGGAGACCATGTACAGCGGGATCCAGAAGCTGAAGGTCTGCCAGGCCGGCTCGGTCAGGAAACGGGCGGCGGCGATGCTCCAGAACTTGCCCTTGCCGAGCACGCGCTTCATCGACGGCTTCGGCAGCTCGACCTGCTCCTGGCCGTCCAGGATGTAGGCGTGCTCTTCCTTGGTCAGGCGCGGATGGTTTTCCGGGTTGCGATACAGCATGTACCACAGGGCCGACATGCCGACGCCCAGCAGACCGGTGACGAGGAAGGCTTCCTGCCAGCCATAGGTCAGCGACAGCCAGATGACGAAGGGCGGGGCGATCATCGCGCCGATGGAGCTGCCGGTGTTGAACCAGCCGGTGGCGATGGAGCGTTCCTTGGCCGGGAACCATAGGGTGGAGGTCTTGACTCCCGACGGCATGGCCGCCGCTTCGCTGACGCCCAGCAGGCCGCGGAAGAAGGCCATCGACTGCCAGCTGCCGGCCAGTGCGTGCATGGCGGCGGCGATGCCCCAGACGCCGGCGAACATCGCGTAACCCAGCTTCAGCCCGATAAGGTCGGTGATGTAGCCGGCGACCGGCTGCATCAGGCTGTAGCAGAGCTGGAAGGCGCTGACGATGAAGGAATACTGCTCGGTCGTGAAGTGGAGCTGTTCCTTGAGCGTCGGCGCCAGGATGCCCAGAGTGTTGCGGTCGATGTAGTTGACCACAGTGCCCAGCATCATCAGGGCAAGGATTTGCCACCGCAAACCACGGATCTTGTTCATCTTTTCCTCACATGCCTGCCACGGCAGGCGCCGGTGAGCACGTACAGGCCCTTCAGGCGGCGATCCTCGGGCGGGATGCCTGGCCGGCGGGTGTTCGGTGCCGGGCGAATGGGTCGCTTCCGCTCTGCTTCAAGAGGGGCGGGAGCATCGCTGACGGAGTTATATTAATATATCAGTGTTGGGTGCAAGCGGTTTTCCGGTGCCGCCTTCGGCTCTTGCGAAAATGTCGCAGTCCAATGATGCGGAGCGCTGATTTCTTCGCAGTCGCAGCATAAACCCGCCCGTTACCCGAGAGCGGTTACTTGCTGCGATGCAATATCATTGAAGGTTGAAAGGCCTGTTTTGCTGTTCGGATTTTAAAGGCGGCCCGGTTTGTCCGGTTCATCCGCCCGTAGGAAGCCACAGCATCGGCTCGCGATAAATGACCTGGATCAATGGCCTATGCGCCGTTTCCGTCCCGCCGGCCATGAGGGGACGGCCGCCATGCCGCCGCCATCTCCGCGGAAATGCTCGGACTTTGTCCATTGCTGCAGTGCGACAATCTGGGCCCTTCCTTGCAAAAGTAATATATCAGATAGTTGTGCAGCGCAGAGCAGCGGCGCCCGGAAATTCCGCTCCGGACTGACCGGCGTCAATGTGTCCGACCCGCTTCGGACCGACCATTCGCCTTGGTCGACCGCCGTTTTCTGCCGCACCCAGCGCCGGCTTTTGAAAGACCCGCCGGCCCCGTCATCGAAGACGCCCCCCTCGGGAGACGACTGTCGCCAGCACAAAGGATTTTTCCGGCATGACCCAAAGCCCGACCTCCACCGCCCCCATCAGGCTCGCCCCTTCCACCCCGGCCATGGCCCCCAGGATGGCCCGCATCATGGATGGCAACGAGGCGGCGGCCTCGGTGGCCTACCGCGCCAGCGACGTCATTGCGATCTACCCGATCACACCGTCCTCGCCGATGGGGGAATTCGCCGACGAATGGTCGGCGGCGCGCCGCCCCAACCTGTGGGGCAGCGTGCCGCAGGTGGTGGAGATGCAGTCGGAGGGCGGTGCGGCCGGGGCGGTCCATGGCGCCTTGCAGGCCGGCGCGCTGGCGACGACCTTCACCGCGTCGCAGGGCCTGCTGCTGATGATTCCCAACATGTACAAGATCGCCGGAGAGCTGACGCCCTTCTGCATGCATGTCGCGGCGCGCACGCTGGCGACCCACGCGCTGTCGATCTTCGGCGACCATTCCGACGTGATGGCCTGCCGCCAGACCGGCTTCGCCATGCTGGCCTCGGCCAATGTGCAGGAGGCGCAGGATCTGGCGCTCGTCGCCCATGCGGCGACCTTGCGGGCGCGCGTGCCCTTCCTGCATTTCTTCGACGGCTTCCGCACCTCGCACGAGTTCAACTGCATCGAGCCTCTTGCCGACGACGACCTGCGCGCCCTGATCGACGACCGTTGCGTCGATGCCCACCGCCGCCGCGGCCTGACGCCGGACCATCCGGTCGTGCGCGGCACCGCGCAGAATCCCGACGTGTTCTTCCAGGCGCGCGAGGCCGCCAACCTCTGGTACGACGCCTGCCCGGCCATCGTGCAGGAGATGATGGACCGGCTCGCCGCCCGCACTGGCCGGGCCTACCGCCTATTCGATTATCACGGCCATCCGCAGGCGGAGCGGGTGGTGGTGGTCATGGGATCGGGTGCCGAGACCTGCAACGGCACGGTCGACCGGCTGCTGGAGCAGGGGGAGCGGGTCGGCTGCCTGACCGTCCGCCTGTTCCGTCCCTTCGCCATCGCCGATTTCGTGTCCGCCCTGCCGGCGACGGTGCGGCGCATCGCCGTGCTCGACCGTACCAAGGAGCCCGGCGCTGTCGCCGATCCGCTCTATCTCGACGTGGTCGCCGCCCTGGCCGAAGCCCGCGCCGCCGATCCGGCTGCCATCGATCCGGTGGTGATTGCCGGCCGCTACGGCCTGTCGTCCAAGGAATTCACCCCCGCCATGGCGAAGGCGGTGTTCGACGAGCTGGGCCGCGACCGTCCGAAGCGCCGCTTCACCGTCGGCATCACCGACGACGTCACCCACCACTCGATTTCCTGGAATGCGGACTGGGCCGTGGAGGAACCGGGCGTGTCGCGTGCCGTCTTCTTCGGCCTCGGCGCCGACGGCACGGTGGGCGCCAACAAGAACTCGCTGAAGATCATCCAGTCGCGCAGCGGCGGCCACGCCCAGGCCTATTTCGTCTATGACAGCCGGAAGTCCGGCTCGACCACCGTGTCGCACCTGCGCTTTTCCAAGGAACCGATCCGCGCGCCCTACCTGATCGGGCTGGCCCAGTTCGTCGCCTGCCACCATCTGCCGCTGATGGAGCGGGTGGAGGTGGCCGAGATGGCCGCCCCCGGCGCCACCCTCCTGCTGAACGCCCCCGGCACGCCGCAACAGGTGTGGGACGCCTTGCCGGCCGAGGTCCAGCGGCTCTGCATCGAGCGCAGGCTGTCCCTGCACGCCATCGATGCCGGCGCCGTCGCGCGGGAGGTCGGGCTCGGCCGCCGCGTCAACACCATCATGCAGACCTGCTTCTTCGCCCTGTCGAACGTCATGCCGGTCGAGGACGCCATCGCCGAGATCAAGGCGGCGATTGCCAAGACCTATTCCCGCCGCGGCGATGAGGTGGTGGCGCGCAACATCGCCGCCGTCGATCAGGCGCTGACCCACCTGCATCCCGTCCCGGTGCCCGACCATGTCACCGCCGACCATGTCCGCCCGGCCCCTGTGCCGGAGACCGCTCCCGACTTCGTCAAGCGGGTCACGGGCATGATGATCGCCGGCCATGGCGACCGGCTGCCGGTCTCCGCCTTCCCGGTCGACGGCACATGGCCGACCGGCACCTCGAAATATGAGCACCGCAACATCGCGTCGGAGGCGCCGGGCTGGAACGCCGACCTCTGCATCGAATGCAACAAATGCGTGCTGGTTTGCCCGCATGCCGCTATCCGCGCCACCGTGGTGCCGGAGTCGGCGCTGGCCGGCGCCCCGGACGGTTTCGAGACCATCCCCTACAAGGGCCGCGAGTTCCCCGGCGGCCGTTACCGCCTGCAAGCCTCTCCTGCCGACTGCACCGGCTGCACGCTCTGCGTTGCCGCCTGTCCGGTGGAGGACAAGAGTGGTTCCGGCCGCAAGGCGCTGGAGATGCGCCCGATCCAGGCGCTGGCCGGCCAGCAGGAGGCCTTCGACTTCTTCCGCAACCTGCCCGCCATCCCGCGCGAGTCGGTTCCCGTCACCGTCAAGCACAGCCAGCTTCTGGAGCCGCTGTTCGAGTTCTCCGGCGCCTGCGCCGGCTGCGGCGAAACCCCCTACATCAAGATGCTGACCCAGCTGTTCGGCGACCGCATGGTGATGGCGAACGCCACCGGCTGCTCGTCGATCTATGGCGGCAACCTGCCGACCACGCCCTACACCACCGACGCCAGCGGCCACGGCCCGGCCTGGGCCAACTCGCTGTTCGAGGACAATGCGGAGTTCGGTCTCGGCCTGCGCGTCGCCATCGACGGAATGGCCGAACAGGCGCGCGACGCGCTGGCGCTGCTGTCGGCCCAACTGGAGCCCGGCCTCGTCACCGAACTGCTGGAGGCCGAACAGAACGACGCCGCCGGCATCGCCGCCCAGCGCACCCATGTCGCCACGCTGAGGACGCAGCTCGCCCCGCTGACGGACCCGCTGGCCCGCCGGCTGGAGCAGCTGGCCGACTATCTGGTCCGCAAATGCGTGTGGATCGTCGGCGGCGACGGCTGGGCCTACGACATCGGCTATGGCGGTCTCGACCATGCGCTGGCGTCGGGGCGCGACATCAACATCCTGGTGATGGACACGGAGGTCTATTCCAACACCGGCGGCCAGCAGTCCAAGGCGACGCCCATCGGCGCCTCGGCCAAGTTCGCCACCGCCGGCCGGTCGGCGGCCAAGAAGGATCTGGGGCTGATGGCGATGGCCTACGACCATGTCTATGTCGCCCGCACCGCCTTCGGCGCCCGCGACAGCCACACGCTTAACGCCCTGATGGAGGCCGAGGCCTACCGCGGCCCGTCGCTGGTGCTGGCCTACAGCCATTGCGTTGCCCACGGCTTCGAGCTGTCGCACGGGCTGGAGCATCAGAAGCTGGCGGTGGACAGCGGCCACTGGTCGCTCTACCGCCGCGACCCGCAGCGGCTGGCCGAGGGCAAGACCGCCCTGCAACTGGACAGCGGCGCCCCGTCGGCCGGTCTCGCCGCCTTCATGGCCGGCGAGTCCCGCTTCAGCGCGGTGGAGCGCGCCAATCCCGAGCGCTTCCACGCCCTGCTGGACGAAGCCGAGGCGGAGATCCGCCGCAAGCGCCACCTGTTCGAGCATATGGCGGGATTCAAGGAGTAGGCGGGACTCCTTCTCCACAGGGGGAGAGGACTTCTGACGAGTGTCGTCCTCTCCCCCACCACAATGCCGCACCCTTTTCCCCTTGCCCCGCCCATTAATATATTAGTATATTGAACCCATCGCCCGTGCTTGCTCTTCTGGCGCCGGGCCCGGATTTTCAGCTCCCCTTAAGGATGCCCAGTCATGCGTTCCCTGACCCGTGACCAGCTTGCCGGCGGCGCGTTCGACGTCGCTCACACCGACGGCGCTCCGACCCTGCCCGTGACCATTCTCCAGGTGGGCGACGGCAATTTCCTGCGCGGCTTCGTCGATTGGATGGTCGATGTCGCCAACGGGCAGGGGCTGACCAAAGCCGGTGTCGCCATCGCCCAGCCGCTGGACCAGGGCATCGCGCCGCTGCTGAAGGCGCAGGACAACCTCTACACTGTCCTGCTGCGCGGCATCGAGAACGGGCAGGAGGTCGAATCCCGCCGCGTCGTCTCCTGCGTGTCGGAGGCGCTGAACCCCTATGCCGACTGGGCGCGGATGGTCGAGCTGGCCGTGTCGCCGGCGCTGCGCTTCTTCGTCTCCAACACCACCGAGGCCGGCATCGCCGACCGTGAAGAAGCCTATGCGCCCGGCGCCTGCCCGGACAGCTTCCCGGCCAAGGTCGCGGCCCTGCTGCACGCCCGCTACACGGCGCTGGGCGGCAGCGCCGACAGCGGTCTGGTCTTCCTGCCCTGCGAGCTGATCGAGGCCAACGGCACCAACCTGAAGCGCATCGTCCTCGCCCATGCCAGGCGCTGGGGCCTGGAGGCCGGCTTCGCCGACTGGATCGAGACGCACAACCACTTCCTGAACACGCTGGTCGACCGCATCGTCCCCGGCTATCCGAAGGACGAGGCCGCGGCCCTCGGCGCCAAGTGGGGCTATGAGGACAGGCTGGCCGTCGCCGCCGAGCCGTTCCATGTCTGGGTGATCGAGGGGCCGGCCCATCTGGCGGACGAGCTGCCGCTGCACAAGGCCGGCCTGAACGTGGTGTGGACCGACGACCTGCAACCCTACCGCACCCGCAAGGTCCGCATCCTGAACGGTGCCCACACCGCCAGCGCGCTGGCCGCCTACTGCGCCGGGCTGGACACCGTCAAGTCGATGATGGACGACCCGACCGTGTCGGCCTACCTGAACACGGTCATGTTCGAGGAGATCGTCCCCTACGTGCCGCTGCCGGAGGCCGAGCGGCAGGATTACGCCCGCACCATCATGGAGCGCTTCGGCAACCCCTATATCCGGCACGAACTGATCTCGATCACGCTGAACTCGGTGTCGAAGTGGCAGGTGCGCGTCCTGCCCAGCCTGAAGGATGCGGTGGTCCGCAACGGCTCGGCCCCGGCCGGCCTGTCCTTCTCGCTGGCGGCGCTGCTGCGCTTCTACCGCGGCGAACTGTCCGGCGGCGCCTATGCCGGCACGCGCGAGGCCGGATCCTACCCGATCAGCGACAATGCCGAGGTAATCGCCGCCATGAGCGCCGCCTGGGCGGCCAACGGCAGCGATCCGAAGGCGCTGGCTGCCGCCACCCTGTCCGACGTCCGCCTGTGGAAGGAGGATCTGACCGCCGTCCCCGGTCTCGCCGCGCGGGTGGCCGACAGCCTCGCCGCCATCGAGGCGAAGGGCATGAAGGCCGCCATGGCCGATCTGGTCGCCGGCTGATCCGGCAGCTTTATTGTGGGAAAGCGGGGCGCGTCCATCGGGGCGCGCCCCGAAGGCATGACATCGATGACACCCCTTCTCAGCCGGCGCATCGCCGAACTGGAGCTTGACGCGGCCGTGCTGCGCCATCGCCTGTTGCATATCCCGCTCGCACTGCAAGAGGATTGCGGTCTGTGGGCAAGCCATAGGATCATCGGTCGTGAGGCGTTGAGCCTGTTCCGGGCGGTGCGTCAGGAGACGCGTGACAGCGGGGAGGATTGCGATTCGGAGCTTTGCCGGATCGAGGCCGCCTATCAGCTCGTTCACGACGCGATCCTGGCGCTGTCCGAACTGGCGCTCGCCGACCCGGACCATGGCGACATGGCCCATGCCGACCCGCCGACGCGGCACTGATGCGCCGCACCTGATGCGTGAGGAAGACCGACGATGCAGACGACCGAAACCAGGAAGCGGACACGCCGCGGCACCCAGCGGGTGACGATGACCGACGTGGCCACCGCCGCCGATGTGTCGGCCAGCACCGTCTCGCTCTATCTCCGCCGGCCGGAGGCGGTGTCCCGCCATCTCGCCGAACGCATCGCGCGGGTGATCGACGAGATGGGCTATGTGCCCAACCTGGTCGCCGGCAGCCTCGCCGCCGCGCGCAGCCGTACCGTCGGCGTCATCCTGCCGTCCATCCTGAACTCCTTCTTCGCCGAGACCTACAACACGCTCCAGGGCATGTTCCAGGCGGCGCATTACCAGACCCTGCTCGGCGTCAGCGAGTTCAGCCCGGAGGAGGAGGAAAGCCTGATCCGCGCGTTCCTCGCCTGGTCGCCGGCGGCGATGGTGGTGACCGGCTTCCACCACACCGAACGCACCCGCGCCATGCTGGCCTCCTGCGGCGTGCCGGTGGTGGAGATGTGGGACATGCCCGGCCACCCCGGCGAGGCGGTCAACATCAGCGTCGGCTTCTCGCATTTCGAGGTTGGCCGCATGCAGACCAGCCACCTCTACGACCAGGGCAGCCGCAAGGTTGCCTACATCGGCGCCGCCGCCCACCAGGATCTGCGCGTCCGCAGCCGCACCGACGGCTACGAGGCGGAGGTGATGCGCCGCGGCCTGCACGATCCCATCGACTTCACCGTTCCCGATGCGGCGACGACGGAAGTCGGGCGCTGGCTGATCGACGAGATCCTGACCCGGCATTCCGACATCGACGGCGTGGTCTGCTCCAACGACGCGCTGGCGCTGGGCGTGCTGTTCGAGGTCACCCGCCGCGACCTGAAGGTGCCGGACGATCTGGCGGTGGTGGGATTCGGCGACCTTCCCTTCAGCAGCTCCTGCCCGCCGCCGCTGACCACCGTCCGCCCGCCCCAGCGCGAGATCGGCCGCCTCAGCGCCACGCAGATCCTGGCGGCGCTCGACGGCGTCCGCGTCACGTCGAAGCACCACAATCTCGACTGCGAACTGGTGGTCCGCGGCAGCACCCGGCCGGTGGTAAAGGGGGCGGTTGAAAAGCGCTAGCGTCCGCGCCTTGCCGTTTTCCGATTGCGAGTCATACCCTCGATTCCGGTTATGGCTTTCGGCGTAATCCCGCCGGGCCGCTCAATGGACGGGGGCAGGGTGCATGCGGACGCAAGGACGGGACGATACCAGCCGCTATCCGAACCGTGCCGGGGGGCTGCGCCGGCTGATGCCGGGCTTGGCGCTGCTGCTGGCGCTTGCAATCCCAGGCTCCGGTGCCGTCGCCGCCAAGCCCGACCGGCTGCAACGGCTGCTCGACCGCTTCCTCGCCGATGAGGAACTGGATGGGGGCATCCTGCTGGTGTCGGGTCCGGACGGGCGGCGGGTGGTGGTGTCTGGCATCGCCGACCGCAAAGGCGGGCGGCCGGTGATGGAGGACACCCGCTTCTATGTCGCCTCCGTCGGCAAGATGGCGACCGCCGCCGCCGTGCTGCAACAGGTGGAGGAGGGGCTGCTCTCGCTCGACCAGCCGGTGCGGGAGCTGGCTTCCGACCTGCCGCTGGACAGGATCGCCAACGCCAACCGGGCGCGTCTGGTCCATCTGCTCGACCACAGCTCGGGCATTCCCGATTACATCACCGATGAGTATGAGGAAGACGAGGCGGCCAGGCCGGAACGGCTGCCGCGCGACGGCACCCTGCTCGCCTATGCTGCGGGGGAGAAGGCGACCGGTCCGGTCGGCGGGCATTACGAATACTCCAACAGCAACTATGTCCTGCTCGGCCACATCGCAGCGCGGCGCGACGGCGTTCCCTTCGCGCAGGTTCTGCGCAACCGGGTGCTGGAGCGGACCGGGATGGGCTCGACCAGCGTCGGCGCCGATCCGCGCGACCGCAGCCTCGCCCATGGCTACACCGAGGAGGGCGACGTCAGCCGGCGGTCCTGGGCGGCGACCACCGGCGACGGGCCGCTGGTCACCACCGCCGGCGATCTGGAGCGCTTCGTCTTCGCCCTGTTCCGCGACAACCGGCTGCTGGGGGCGGCAACGGTCCGTCGCATGCTGACCCCATCGGAGAATGAGGACGGGCAGGGGCTTGGCGTGGCGCTGTGGAAGGACCGCTGGGGACGCGGGGCCGGCCATGATGGGCGCTATGACGGGTTCGAGGCCGATGTCCGCTATTACCCCGGCCGCCGCACCGCGCTGATCTTCCTGACGAACGGCAACCAGCAGAGCGAGGATGCCCTGCTGGATGCGGTGGCCGAGGAGGTTTTCGGCCCCTGATCCGGGTGCAGTTGACGGACATTATTATCAATAGGATAGTAAATATAGAAAAACACAACTTATAAAGCAGGATGGACAGGCTCATGGCGCTCGGACTCCACGCTTCCCGCCGCAATTTCCTTGTCGGCGCAGGCCGGTTCGCCGGTGCCGCCGCCGCGGTCCGGCTGATGCCGGGCTCCGCCCTGGCGGCCGAGACCGGCGGGGCTTACTGCCCGCCGCCGTCGGCCTGGTCCGATCTGGCGAAGGGGGTGAAGGGTGGGGTGCTGCGGCCGGAGGATCCGTTCTTCGCCGACATCTGCCGGCCCAACAACCTGCGCTATGGCGCCACCCTGCCGGCCGGCATCGCCCGCTGTTCGCGGGCGGAGGATGTCCAGGCCTGCATCGCCTGGGTGAAGCAGCAGGCCATGCCCTTTGCCGTGCGGTCCGGCGGGCACAATTACGCCGGCTTCTCCACCACGCCCGGCCTGCTGATCGACATGACGCTGATGGCCGGGGCGGAGCCGGTGAAGGGCTCCGACGGGCTGGTCCGGGTGCTGGGCGGCACGTTGAACTCCTATGTCTACAAGCAGATGGAACGGTTGGGCCGCACCATCACCCATGGGCGCTGCGATTCGGTCGGTGCCGCCGGATTCCTGCTGGGCGGCGGCATCGGCTTCAACATGCGCAAGTTCGGCATGGCGTCCGACCTGCTGCGGGCGACGGAGCTGGTCAAGGCCGACGGCAGCCACGTCAAGGCCGATGCGGACAGTGAGTCCGCCCTCTATTGGGCCTGCCGCGGCGGTGCCGGCGGGAATTTCGGCATCAACACCTCCTTCACCCTGGAAACCCGTCCGGCGGAGCCGGTGACGGTGTTCAATCTGGTCTGGACCGGCAAGGATCTGCCGAAAATCCTGAAGCTCCTGCTGACCGAGCTGGCGGCGGCCCCCGACGAGTTCGGCAGCAAGATCAACGTCACCGTCCCGAGTTGGCAGGAGCGCTGCGCCAACGTGCCGCTGAAGCTGTCGATCCTCGGCCAGCTGCACAAATCCAGAGTGACGCTGAAGGAAATCTTCAAATCCACCTGGGAGTCGATCGATTGGAGCCAGTCCAAGCTTGAGGAGAATGTGCCCTACTGGACTGGGCAGGATTTCCTGACAGAAACCACCTTCCCCTATTACTACCAGGAAAAATCCAGCTACATGAAGGCGGTGGACATCGGCGACGAGGCCATCGCCGCGATGTTCGACTGGGCGGCCAGGATGCCCGCCACCTCGATGCCGGTCGCCTTCAAGTTCTTCCAGGTCGGCGGCGCCATCAACCGCGTCGGCCCGACCGAGACCGCCTATGTCCACCGCGGCTATGACTGGCTGTTCTCGGTCGAGGCCAACTGGTGGCGGCCGACGGATTCGGTCCTGCTGATCGAGCAGGCGCTGGAGTGGCAGCAGCGCTTCTATGACGACGTGAACCGCCGGACCAGGGCCCAGGGAGCGTTCCAGAACTTTCCCGACCCGTCGCTCGCCGACTGGCAGCGGGCCTATTACGGCGAGAATCTCGCCAAGCTGGCCGAGGTGAAGAAGGCGGTCGACCCGACCATGCTCTTCACCTTCGCCCAGGCGATCCGCCCGGCCTGATCTTCAACGGGACCGGTGCGGCGAGTCGGGCGGGATGGCCTCCCGTCCGACTCGCCGGTTTCTCAGAAGCGGTAGCCGACCGAGGTGAAGACGCTGTGGTCACGGTTGTCGTGACCGAACTTGCCGTCATAGCCGACCTGCCACGCCACCGCCCCGCTCAGCAGCGTGACGCCGGCCCCGGCGCGTAGCCCGTCGCGCTCGGGCGTGCCGAAGGTCCGGGTCACCGTGCCCAGGCTGCTCGTGGTGCGGTTGGCGAGCGTGGCGGCCAGCGTCTCGGCCCCGCGCACCCGGTTCCACTCGTAGCTGAGGCGCGCTTGCGGGATGATCGACGCGCTCTCCGTCTCGAAGCGGTGGGCGACCTGTCCGCCGAACTCCCAGCTCCAGCCGCGCTGGGTCTGGCTCGGCAGGATGCCGTTCAGGTGGATGGCTTCCGCCTCCGTGTAGCCGTCGATGGTGGCGCGGGTGTAGCGCGCCGCGGCGACCGGCCCGAACGACCACGCTCCTTCGCCCAGCTCATAACCGCCGTCGACGCCGACCGACCAGCTGCGCCCCTTGGTCTCGCCGCGGGCGGTGAGGCCATAGGCGCCGGTGTTGCGGGCGATCTTGTCGTAGTTGTCGAAGGAATAGGTGCCCGACAGGCTGCCGAAGAAGCCGCCGTACTGGCCGGCGACATAGGGGCTGATCGAGGCGGAGCGGACCTTGGCGCTGCCGGTGTCGCCGAAGGACAGGCTGTTGCGTGCGCCTCCCACGGCGAAGCCGGCGACGAGGTTGTCGGCGATGCGGATGTCGGCACCGACCTGCCCGGTGCGCGAATCGGTGTCGCCGCCCAGCGCCATGCCGGTGTCGTCGGCGTTGTTGTAGCCCAGCCGTCCGCCGGCCCAGCCGCTGATCGCCGGGCCGCTTGCGGCCTGCCCGCCTCCTTCGCCGGAGGTGCCGAGGAAGCGCAGGCCGTTCAGATGGCTGCGCACCGAGCGCGACGCCGCATCGGCCATCGCCACCGACGCGTTGCCGAGGCCGCGTGCCACCGGCAGGGCGGTCTGGCGCAGCGATTCGATGGCGAGCGGATCGACGTAGGTCGGCAAGGTCAGCCGGTAGACCAGCAGCATCGTGTCGACATTGGCCCCGGCGTCATAGGCAGCGCCGACCTGATAGCCGTTGCGGGTCAGGAAGTCGTTGTCGTTGCCGACGAACAGGAAGAAATCGTCGGGCTTGGCGGCGTCGAGCGCCGGCAGCAGTCCCATCGCCTCCCACTTCTCCGACAGCAGGTTGGCGTCCTGCGCGCCGCCATTGTGCAGCCCGAACTTCGCCAACTGGCCGTTGTTGTTGATGCTCAGGAACTGGCTGTAGGACACCGGCGTGACCGAGGCCACCAGATTGCCGCCGGGAGCGACCGGGGTGGTGCCCTCATAGGCGGTGCCGACCAGATTGGTGGCGTTCGACACGTCGACGATGTCGATGCTGCGGTAGAGCGAGTTGGTGCCGCTCAGCCCCTGGCCGTTGTTGCTGTCGCGCGACAGGACGAGGAACTGCTTGTCGTTCAGCGCCAGCATCTCGCTCTGCGCCGCCACCAGCGTGCTGCTGCCCGAGCGGAAGGTCGGCAGCGGCACGACGTAATGGCCGATCAGCGCCGGGCTGTCCGGGTTGGACGACACGTCGTAGATAAGCAGGCGGGTGTTGCGCCGGGTGGCGCTGTTGCCGCCGGTGCCGCCGTCCTGCCGGGTGGCGCTTTGCAGCAAAGTCGCCAGCTTGGTCTTGTCCGGCGTCAGCGACAGGCCTTCCAGCCCCTGGTTGTTCTGGCGGCCGGTGGTTGGGTCGGCCGGGGTCGGCGCCGGCTGGCCGGTGGCCGGGTTGTTGGAGGCGAAATCCAGCCCGCCGTTGCGCACCGGCAGCAATGCTGCCGGCGGCTGCACCGCGGAGATCATCCGGCCGGTGGCGGAGAAGTGATAGATGTAGGGGCCGTATTCGTCGCTGATGAAGAAGCTGCCGTCGGCGAGCCGGGCGATGCCCTCGGTGTCGAGGCTGACCTTGCCGTTGTAGGCCTGCGGCAGGGCCGGAAGGCCGCCGGCGGCGGCGCGCACGCCACTGCGCGGCTGCGGGTCGAGGCCGGTGGTGACGGCGCCGTTCGCTTCGGTCAGCAGGGTGGTGTCGAGCAGGCTCAGCCCGATCTGCGACTGCTGCCCGTTGCCGGCGGCCAGTGCGGCGCTGCCGTAATAGGGCGTCAACGACAGAGCCAGCGTGTTGAAGCGCGGCCGGTAGTCGGTGGTGCCGACGACGTTGTAGCCGCGGTCGGGCAGGGCATACATGATGCCGCTGTAGCTGTCACCGCTGCGCCGCCAGGACTTGGCGTCGAAGGTCAGCCCCGACATCGAGCCGAAGGTCTCGCCATACTTGTCGCGGGTGGCGGAACCGATCCGGCCGACGCCGACCAGACCCTGGTTGACGAAGCTGGAGCCGCCGACGGTCACACTGTCCACGGTCTGGGCGGAGGCGACCCCCATCGCAACGCCGCAGGTGGACAGGATGAGAGAGGCGAGGCCGGTGGCGG
Source organism: Azospirillum palustre (assembly GCF_002573965.1). NCBI lineage: Bacteria > Pseudomonadati > Pseudomonadota > Alphaproteobacteria > Rhodospirillales > Azospirillaceae > Azospirillum > Azospirillum palustre. The sequence continues at coordinate 374,833 of NZ_PDKW01000042.1, forward strand.
ACAGCAACGCCGTCCTCAACCGTCCCGCGCGGTGTATCGTCCGCATTGAAAAGAACCCCCCAATTGAAACCCAAGCGAATTCCAAAGGGGGTATTAGGCGAGGGCGCGTGACGCCGTCGTGTCGCCTTCGTGACGTGTCGATGACGTTTTCGGCAGGGGGCTCAGTCGGCCCGCAGCCCCTGCGCCTGGAACTGTTTGCGCACCCGCTCCACCAGCTCGCGCGACGGCGGTTCGGTGTCGGTCAGCATGTATTTGCGTCCCAACGCCTTCCATTTGTGCTCGCCCATCTTGTGGAAGGGCAGCACGTCGACCCGGTCGACCACGCCCAGCCCGGCGACGAACTCCGCCAGCCCGTCGATCTCGGCCGCGTCGTCGGTCAGGTTGGGGACCAGCACATAGCGCAGCCAGATGCGCTTGTTCAGCCCGGCCAGCCGTTCGGCGAACTCCAGCGTCGGGCGCAACGGAACGCCGGTCAAGTGGCGGTAGGTCTTCTCGGAAAAGGCCTTGATGTCGAGCAGGACGAGGTCGACGTCCTCCAGCAGATGGTCGTCGGCATGGTTGCCGAGGAAGCCGGAGGTGTCGAGGGCGGTGTGCAGCCCCAGCGCCTTCGCCCCGCGCAGGATGGCGGCGGTGAATTCCGGCTGCACCAGCGGCTCGCCGCCGCTCAGCGTCAGCCCGCCATGGGCACGTTGCAGGAAGGTGGCGTAGAGCGCGATATCTTCGAGGACTTCGGTCGAGGTCGTCCGCGTCCCGTCATGCATGTGCTGTGTGTCGGGGTTGTGGCAGTACAGGCAGCGCAGCGGACAGCCCGACATGAACAGCACATAGCGGATCCCGGGCCCATCCACGGTACCGCCGGTCTCGACCGAATGGATCCAGCCGGAAACCGGCCCCAGGCCGTTCGGGGGGCGGATCGGGGGGTAGGCGTTTGTCATCGCAGAACGTCCGTTTGAAAATCTGTCGTCCACATGGGACCGCATTCCGGCTTCGCCACCCCCGCCGGTGAGGCGGGGATGACGGATCGGAGTTCCTGGCCGTTGGACGAACTGTCCGGACGGTCCTCAGTGCTTGTCGTGGAACGTCCGGCTGATGACGTCGAGCTGCTGCTCGCGCGTCAGCTTGATGAAGTTCACGGCATAGCCGGACACCCGGATGGTCAGCTGCGGATACAGCTCCGGATGGTCCATGGCGTGCAGCAGCGTCTCGCGGTCGAAGACGTTGACGTTGATGTGGTGACCGCCCTGCGCGGCATAGCCGTCCAGCATGCCGACCAGATTGCTCACCCGCTCGTCTTCGGTCCGGCCGAGAGCGCCGGGGACGATGGTGAAGGTGTAGCTGATGCCGTCCTGCGCATGGGCGTAGGGCAGCTTCGCCACGCTGGCCATCGACGCGATGGCGCCCTTCTTGTCCCGCCCGTGCATCGGGTTGGCGCCCGGCGCGAAGGGCTGGCCGGCCTTGCGGCCGTCCGGCGTGTTGCCGGTCTTCTTGCCGTAGACCACGTTCGAGGTGATCGTCAGCACCGACTGCGTCGGCATGGCGTTCCGGTAGGGCTTCTGCTTGCGCAGCGCCGTCATGAAGCGCTCGACCGCCCACACCGCGATGTCGTCGACCCGCGCGTCGTTGTTGCCGAAGGCCGGATAGTCGCCCTCGATCTCGAAATCGGTGGCGAGGCCGTTGGCGTCGCGGATGACCTTCACCTTGGCGTGCTTGATCGCCGACAGGCTGTCCGCCACCACGCTCAGGCCGGCGATGCCGCAGGCCATGGTGCGCAGGATGTCGCGGTCGTGGAGCGCCATCTCCATCCGCTCGTACATGTACTTGTCGTGCATGTAGTGGATGGCGTTCAGCGCGTTCATGTAGACCTTGGCCAGCCACTCCATCATCGGCTCGAAGCGGGCCATGACCTCGTCATAGCCCAGCACGTCGCCGGTGATGGGCGCATAGGCCGGGCCGATCTGTTCGCCCGAAACCTCGTCCTTGCCGCCGTTGATGGCGTACATCAGCGTCTTGGCCAGGTTGGCGCGGGCGCCGAAGAACTGCATCTGCTTGCCGATGCGCATGGCCGAGACGCAGCAGGCGATGCCGTAGTCGTCGCCCCAATAGCCGCGCATCAGGTCGTCGCTCTCGTACTGGACCGAGCAGGTCTTGATCGAGGTGTCGGCGCAGAAGCGCTTGAAGCCGTCCGGCAGCTTCTCCGACCACAGGACCGTCAGGTTCGGTTCCGGCGCCGGGCCCAGGTTGTGCAGGGTCTGCAGCATGCGGAAGTTGGTCTTGCTGACCAGCGTCCGGCCGTCCAGCCCCATGCCGCCCAGGCATTCAGTCACCCAGGTCGGGTCGCCCGAGAACAGCTGGTCGTATTCCGGCGTGCGCAGGAAGCGGACGAGGCGCAGCTTCATGACGAAATGGTCGATCATCTCCTGGGCTTCCGCCTCGGTGATGACGCCGTCGCGCAGGTCGCGGTCGATGTAGATGTCGAGGAAGGTGGAGACGCGGCCCAGCGACATCGCCGCGCCGTTGGCTTCCTTGACCGCCGCCAGATAGGCCAGATAGGTCCACTGCACCGCCTCACGGCCGGTGGCGGCCGGACGCTTGACGTCGAAGCCGTAGGAGGCGGCCATCTGGACCAGCTCCTTCAGCGCGCGGATCTGCTCGGAGATCTCCTCGCGCAGGCGCAGCACGTCCTCGTCGATCCGGCTGACTTCCAGCGAGGCCAGCTGGGCCTTCTTATCCTTGATCAGGAAATCGGCGCCGTACAGCGCCAGCCGGCGATAGTCGCCGATGATGCGGCCGCGGCCATAGGCATCGGGCAGGCCGGTGATGACGCCGGACTTGCGGCAGCGCAGCATCTCGGGCGTGTAGACATCGAACACGCCGTCGTTGTGCGTCTTGCGCAGGCCGGGGAACACCTCCTCCAGCTTGGGCGACGGGGTGTAGCCGTAGGCTTCCAGGCCGGTCTTGACCATGCGCCAGCCGCCGAACGGCATGATCGCGCGCTTCAGCGGCTTGTCGGTCTGCAAACCGACGATCACTTCCAGCTCGCGGTCGATATAGCCGGCGGCGTGCGAGGTGATCGAGGCGAAGACTTCGGTGTCGGCGTCCAGAACGCCGCCCTTGGCGGCGCGTTCCTGCTTCAGCAGGTCGGTGACCTTGGCGAACAGCGCGGTGGTGCGGGCGGTGGGACCGGCGACGAAGCCCGCGTCCCCTTCATAGGGGGTCAGGTTGCGCTGGATGAAATCGCGGACGTCGACCGAGCGGCGCCAGACGCCCGGGGCGAAGCCGCGCCAGGGGTCGGCGGCGGACTGCTGCTCCGTGGCCTGGGCAAGTCCGTCCATCAGCAGGGTGTCCATGATGACTCCTCAGAGATATAGCCGTCGGCGCGGGTCAATGGCCGTGTCGGCGGTCTCGTGGTGCCCGCGAACCGCGCGGGACGATTGGAAGCATAGGCGCAATTGGCGCCGGATTCGTTGATACACGTCATATTTTCAGACCGGGCGCGGTGCGGCCGGTGCGGTGACCGATGCCGTGCGTTGCGCCCGTTCTGTAGTTTTACTACATACTCCCGGGCGGGCTTCCGGACAAGGCGAACAGGCCCGGCATTTTGTCGCAGGGCAAGGTCGGAGTGGTTGGAAACGCTCGGAAAGTGCAGGTCGCGCCCGCGACGGAATCGGTCGTTCGCAGCGCTGTATATGTAGCTTTGCTACATGTGCTAGGCTGACCCACAATCAGAAGGGAGCGCCCCCCACATGCTGGCGAGAATCGCCGCCGTCCGCGACCAGATCCGGCCTTCGGAACGCAAGCTGGCCGACTATGCGATGGCCCATCCGGGCGACGTGATCAACCTGTCCATGGCCGAACTGGCCGACCGGGTCGGGGTGAGCGAGCCGACGGTGGCGCGCTTTTGCGCGGCATTGGGCTGCCGTGGTTTCCGCGAGTTCAAGATCAAGCTGGCGCAGGACATCGCCGGCGGCATGCCGTTCCTCCACCAGGACCTGTCGGTGGGCGGGGAGCTGGACGCTGATGGCGGTGTGCCCGGATCGGTGCTGGCCGGCAAGCTGTTCGACCGCACCATCGCCACGCTGATGCAGGTGCGCAACAACCTGCCGGCCGAGGCGGTGGACCGCGCCGCCGACGTGCTGGCCGCGGCCCGCCGGATCGAGTTCTACGGCTCCGGCAACTCCGGCACGGTGGCGGAGGACATCCAGCGCAAATTCTTCCGGCTGGGCATGCCGACCGTCGCCTACACCGACTCCCACGTCTATTTCGCCTCGGCCCTGACGCTGGCGAAGGGCGATGCCGTGGTCGCGGTGTCCAGCACAGGCCGCACCCGCGACATTCTCGACGCCGTGCAGAACGCCCGGAAGGCCGGGGCCGACGTGGTGGCACTGACCCGCTCCGGATCGCCGCTCGCCGACATGGCGACGGTCAGCCTCGTCGCCGACGTGGCCGACGATTTCGACATCCACTCGCCGATGACCGTCCGCATCGCCCATCTGGTGCTGGGCGACATCCTGTCCATCGCCGTCGCCCTGCGCATGGGCGACACGCTTCAGGAACGTCTGAAGCGTCACGACCGCGCCGTGGATGCCCATGTGTCGGAGCGTTAGGCAGCCGGATCAGCCTTGCTGAAGGCGGGCTGGAGGCGGGCCGCCCGGCCGGCCAGGAAATTCATCGCCAGATGGGCCGCGGACTGGGCGGTAAGGCCGTTGCTGTCCAGCGGCGGGCTGACCTCGACGATGTCCAGGCTGGCGTGGGCTGCGCTGCGTGCGATCTCGAACACCGCATCGGCCACGTCCCAGAGCGTCAATCCGGCGGGATTGGGAACGCTGGTGCCCGGAGCGAAGCCGGCGGACAGGCAGTCGATGTCGATGGAGACATGGACCGCGTCGGTCGGCTCCACCGCATGCCGGATGGTCTCGGCGACGGTTGCGGCAAGCCCGGCGCGGCGGATGTCCCACGGGGTGCGGACCATGATCCCGGCCGCTTCCGCCAGTTCCATGTATGCACCGGAGTAGATCGGCGCGTCGATGCCGAGCTGGACGCTGTGGCGATGGTCGAACACCTCGGCCACCGTATGCATCCAATGACCGGAATGCTCCTTCCCCGGCACCGGAATGCGCGAATCGAAATGGGCGTCGAAGACGATCAGCCCAAGCATGCGGTCCGGATGGCGTCTCAGCAGGCCGCGCAGGATCGGGTCGGTGATGGAATGGTCGCCGCCCAGGAACACCGGGGTTTCGCCGGGAGCCAGGCCGGCGACGGTTTCCGTGATGTGGCGATAGGTGGCGTGGATGTCGTTGGTGACCTCGATTTCGCCGAAACGGCGCAGCCGCAACCGGCCGAGATCGGTCCGCTTGTCCGTGCAGTAGAGGCTGAAGCCGTCCAGAGCCGCCAGGATGGCGGACGGGCCGAAGCGTGTGCCCGGCCGATGGCTGACCGCATGGTCGAACGGAATTTCCAAGAACAGAATGCCGGTGTCGGCTTCGACGCAGTGACGGTCTCGGTTTCCTTCCGGCTCCTTCCATGCGCCGGAAATCCAGTGGACGGTGGAGTCCTCGACGACGCGCGTGCTCATATCGCCCTCCCGCCGTTAGAGTCTGTCCGATGCTTATTGAAGCATCGGACAGACTCTAGCCTTTTGGTTTTCCGTGTGATTCACGCTTCAAGCGATTCCGCTTGAACCGATCACACTCTAATCGTCCGACCCGACCGCGACCGCACCGGTCCGGGCGAGTTCGATGCGGCCGACTCCCACCATCTCCTTCGCCCGCTCGACGATGTCGTCCGGTGCATTGGCTGTCTGCCAGCTTTGATAATCCTCCAGCTTGCGGGCCACGGCCGACTGGTCGCGCCCTTCCCATTGGCGTTCGCGCACGAGGCAGAAGCCGTCCTGGTCCGGTTGCCGCACATGGCGCGCATAGGCCGAACTCCAGATCGCCTCAAGCAAATCCGTGCGGACATGGCCGATCAGGCGGGAAAGCCCGTTGCAGTCGTAGACCTCGCCGAACAGATTGACGAACAGGCCGCAATTGACCTGCCGGCAGCGGTAGCCCCCGCCCATCGGCCTGCTGGGCTGGTAGACGATCCCGTATTCCTCCTCGTCGATGCCCCGCATCAGTTCGATCAGTTCGTCGGCGCGGTTTCGTTCGAGCAGGATCGATTTGTGGTCGGCCAATCCTTCGGGGATGAGGGTGACGATATAGCTGTGGACATTGTTGTCCCTGCACCAGCGGAACAGGTCGGCGACTCCGTTCAGATCGTGGTATTTCGGGGTTACGACGACGTCGATCGCAAGGCGGGTCGGAATGGTCCGGTTGAACCCGCGGGCGAGCAGGATGCGCATGGCCTCGTGCGCCTTCTCGCCATAGCCGCGGAGGCCGACCATGCGGTCCTGCACGACCGTGTCGATGTTGTTGTATTTCAGGAAAATCGTCGCCCCCAGATCGTACAGCCGGTCGGCCGCCGCCTCGTCCAGGTGATAGCCGCTGGTGAACACGACGCTGGTCATGCCAAGTTCGTGGATGAACGAGACGATTTCCCAGAATCCGGGATCCAGCATCGGCTCGCCGGCGCCGGGGAACTCGACCGTCGTGGCTCCGAGCGCTCTGGCTTGGCGGATGATGTCCTTGCGCTCCGCCGTGGTCAGTTCCTGCCGGTTGGGAACGCCGTTGTAACGGTCGGGCGTGCGGTCGCAATAAAAGCACTTCAGGGCGCAGTCCCCGGTCAGGTCCAGATCGAGATGGATCATCCGCCCGGCCGCCGCGGCGGTGCCGATCAGGCTGGGGCAATGATCCGTGCCTTTCGCCCACAAATCCTCCAGCCGCCTTCCCGCCGCCCGGATGTGGGGAAGGGAGCGCCGGTCCAGATCGGGCTCGATACGGAGATGATCGAGCGGAAGGGTGGCCGGGGTATCAACCATTGTTTGCCTCCAGCAGGGGGGCGCCTTCGGCGGGGCTGCGGGGCGGTTCTGCCGGCGCGCTGCTCTTCTGCCGTTCCGAAAGCGTGACGAGGATGACGGAAAGGGAGACGAGCGCGATGCCCGCCATGTTGGCGGGAGTCAGCGTTTCTCCCAAGAGAAAGTAAGCCATGAGGCCGGCGGCCAGCGGGTCGAGCAACCCGACCACCGTCGCCGGCAGCGCATCGACATGGCGCAGGCCGAACAGCAGCAGCCAGTAGGGGAGGATGGTGGCGACCACCGCGATGAAGCCGATATAGGCGATCATCTCCGCCGTCGGCTCCAGCCTGTGCAGCCCGAGGAAAGGCAGTGCGGCGGCCCAGACGACCGAAGAGATGGCGAAATTCCAGAAGGTCAGCGCCGTGGCGCCGATGCCCCGCGCCTTGCAGGCGTTGCCGATGATATTGAAGATGGCAAAGGCGAGACCGCAGGCGAGCCCGACGGCCAGACCGGCGGAGAGCCTTACCCATTCGCCGCCGCCGCCCGTCAGAAGGAAGCAGCCGACGAGGCTGAGCGCGACGATCCCGCAATCGCGGCCGCCGATGCGCCTGCTGCCGAAAAGCGCGCCGAGCACCAGCACGAAGAAGGGCGAGGTGTATTCCAGCGTGATGGCCGCCGCGACGTTCATCATGTCGATGGCCAGATAGAAAGTCGCGTTCACCACGACGAACACGATGCCCGCCACCACCGCCATCGGCCGGGCAGGGGGGGGAATGTGGAAGGACCGACCCGGAACGAGGGCCATGATCGCCCCGAGAACGGCACAGGCCACGAAACTGCGGATCGCCGTCAGGTCGAGAGGGGACAGGTTGCCGACGAACAGCACCTTCGCCGCCGCTCCCGCCGCACCGAACAGGATCGCCGCGACGAAGATCGCGACCATGCCCACGGCACGCATGGACCTCTGCTCCGTCATGTTTTCTCCTGAGGTGACGTTTCCGGTCGGCCTTTCGCCGGCGGGCCAGCAGCAGAGCGGCACGGACGTGCAAGCCGTCGTCATGGGAAGCTCGCGGCTTTTCCATGGAATCCGGCCGGCGAGCGGATCGTGGCGGTGCGGAGGACGTTCGGCAGCGGTCGGTATGACCATAGTCCGGATATGTAATTACCGTTACCCACATCGGATTTGCGCGTCAAGTTGAAATTGGGGAATTTAAAGTAAAACATATGTAAGTATGAAGAAAAACAAAATAAAAACTTAGAGATCGAAGCAATGATTGAAGGAGATGTCCGGGCCGGTGGATTTCCTGCCCCCCAAAGTTAAGACAGGTCAGAGATTCGTGGACGATTCAAAAAGGGGCGACATCGTCGCCGTGGAGCCGCCCACCGCCAAGTGGAGCGGCTCCATCGCGGAAAATGATCTCGGTCAGCGTCTCAGCGCCTGCCCGGCAGCGTCGCCCCTTCGCGGGCATAGATCTGGATCGGCCGGCAATCCTCGTCGAGCGTGACAACCAGCGAGCCCGGCTGGTCCTTCAGATACACCCAGGCGTCCCAGCGGACGATCTTGTCGCGGTATTCGTCGCGATAGATGCCGTAATTAACGCCGCGCACATTGCTGGCAGGCAGGCCCACGCCGGTCAGCACCGCGGCGGTCTGCGGGTTGCAGTCGTTGGTCACATTGCTGTTGATGATGGAAAGCAGTGCCGGATCGGGCTGTGCCACCGGCGGGGGCGAGAGGGTCGAGGCGCAGGCGGAGACCAGCATCGTCAGCGCACCGGCCGCGGCAAAAGCCGCGAGGTTCGGCGTTTTCATGGGGAAGACACCATCCGTTTTCTTCGTCTTTTTGAAAATATGGGTGGCGGTCGCCGGAACGTCGATTGCACGTTCGGCAAATCTCCTGCGTCACGTTCGCCGACCTGCCGCCATCGCGGCGCTCGGCTCTTGCCTGCCGCCTGCCTTTGGCGCAAGAGGTGACCCAAGAAAATCCCTGCACCGTTCACGCTGCGGAGTTCCAGGCCCCATGACGATTGACCAGACCGCCACCAACCAGACCTCCGCCACCTTCACACCCACCTGCGACCTGTTCGACCGCTTCAAGGACGACGCCCGCTATGTCCTGCCGGGCTTCCGCGACTTCGGCGCCGTCACCCGCTTCGCCGGGGCGGTCGTCACCGTGAAGTGCCTGGAGGACAATTCCCGCGTCAAGGAGCTGCTGGCCACCCCCGGCGCCGGCCGCGTTCTGGTGGTGGACGGCGCCGGCAGCCTGCGCTGCGCCCTGATGGGCGACATGATCGCCGCGTCGGCGGTGAAGAACGGCTGGGCCGGCGTGGTGATCTGGGGCTGCGTCCGCGACGTGGCCGAACTGGCGACCCTGCCGCTCGGCATCAAGGCGCTGGCGTCGATTCCGCGGGCGTCCACCCGCCGCGACCAGGGGCTGGTCGACGTGGCCGTGGAACTGCCTGGCGCGGCGGTGCGCCCCGGCGACATCCTGTTCGCCGACGAGGACGGCATCGTGCTGCTGACGCCGGAGCAGGCGGCCGCGCTGAAGTAAAGCGGGGAAGACGAAGTGGTCATACCAAGCGCCGGTAATACCAGTGCAAAAAGAATGGCAGCTTCGTCCTGTCCGCTTCACGTAAGCGGGGCGCCCCCTTGCACTTTCATTTAAGCAGGCATATAAACCCGACCTGAGTTCAAGCGGGCCGTCTCACGGTTCCCATCCAAGGGCCGGCCTTTCATTTATGAGGAACCCTGCCGTGCTCGAAGCCTACCGCCAGCACGCGGCCGAACGCGCCGCCCTCGGAATCCCGGCCCTGCCCCTGACCGCGAAGCAGACGTCGGAACTGATCGACCTGCTGAAGGCCCCGCCGGCGGGCGAGGAGGCCTTCCTCCTCGACCTCATCACCCACCGTGTTCCGGCCGGCGTCGACGATGCCGCCCGCGTCAAGGCCGGCTTCCTGGCCGCCGTCGCCAAGGGCGCCGACAGCTCGCCGCTGATCTCCAAGGTCAAGGCCACCGAACTGCTGGGCACCATGCTCGGCGGCTTCAACGTCCAGCCGCTGATCGACCTGCTGGCCGACGCCGAGTGCGGCACCGCCGCCGCGGAAGGCCTGAAGAAGACCCTGCTGGTCTTCGACTTCTTCCACGACGTCAAGGAACTGGCCGACAAGGGCAATGCCAACGCCAAGTCGGTGCTGCAGTCCTGGGCCGATGCCGAGTGGTTCACCTCGCGTCCGGAAGTCCCGGCGTCGATGACGCTGACCGTCTTCAAGGTGTCGGGCGAGACCAACACCGACGACCTGTCGCCGGCCCCCGACGCCTGGAGCCGTCCGGACATCCCGCTGCACGCGCTCGCCATGCTGAAGAACCCGCGTCCGGGCATCGAGGCCGACGAGCCGGGCCAGCGCGGCCCGACGAAGCAGCTGGAAGCGCTGAAGCAGAAGGGCAACCTGATCGCCTATGTCGGCGACGTGGTCGGCACCGGCTCCTCGCGCAAGTCCGCCACCAACTCGGTGCTGTGGTTCACCGGCGAGGACATTCCCTTCGTCCCGAACAAGCGCTTCGGCGGCGTCTGCCTCGGCACCAAGATCGCCCCGATCTTCTTCAACACCATGGAAGACGCCGGCGCCCTGCCCATCGAACTCGACGTCAACAAGATGGAGATGGGCGACGTCATCGAACTGCGCCCCTATGAGGGCAAGGCGCTGAAGAACGGCGAGGTCATCGCCGAATTCACCGTGCGCTCCGAGGTGATCTTCGACGAGGTGCGTGCCGGCGGCCGCATCCCGCTGATCATCGGCCGCGGCCTGACCACCCGCGCCCGCGAGGCTCTCGGCCTGCCGGCGTCGGAGCTGTTCCGCCAGCCGGCCTCGCCGGCCGACACCGGCAAGGGCTACACCCTGGCCCAGAAGATGGTCGGCCGCGCCTGTGGCTTGGCCGAAGGCAAGGGTGTCCGTCCGGGCACCTATTGCGAGCCGAAGATGACGACGGTGGGGTCGCAGGACACCACCGGCCCGATGACCCGCGACGAGCTGAAGGACCTGGCCTGCCTGGGCTTCTCGGCCGATCTGGTGATGCAGTCCTTCTGCCACACCGCCGCCTATCCGAAGCTGGTGGACGTCAAGACCCACCACGAGCTGCCGGACTTCATCTCCACCCGCGGCGGCGTGGCCCTGCGTCCGGGCGACGGCGTCATCCACTCCTGGCTGAACCGCCTGCTGCTGCCTGACACCGTCGGCACCGGCGGCGACAGCCACACCCGCTTCCCGATCGGCATCAGCTTCCCGGCCGGCTCCGGTCTGGTCGCCTTCGCCGCCGCCACCGGCGTCATGCCGCTGGACATGCCGGAATCGGTCCTGGTCCGCTTCAAGGGCGAGATGCAGCCGGGCGTCACCCTGCGTGACCTCGTCAACGCCATCCCGCTCTACGCGATCAAGGCCGGCCTGCTGACGGTCGAGAAGAAGGGCAAGAAGAACATCTTCTCCGGCCGCGTGCTGGAGATCGAAGGTCTGCCCGACCTGAAGGTCGAGCAGGCGTTCGAGCTGACCGATGCCTCGGCCGAACGCTCGGCGGCGGGCTGCACCGTGCTCCTGAACAAGGAGCCGATCATCGAGTACATGACCTCCAACATCACGCTGATGAAGTGGATGATCGCCAACGGGTACGCCGATGCGCGCACCCTGGAGCGCCGCATCAAGGCGATGGAGGCGTGGATCGCCGATCCGCAGTTGCTGCGTCCGGACGCCGATGCCGACTATGCCGCGGTGATCGACATCGATCTGGCCGACATCAAGGAGCCGATCCTGGCCTGCCCGAACGATCCGGACGACGTGAAGACGCTGTCCGAGGTCGCCGGCGACAAGATCGACGAGGTGTTCATCGGTTCCTGCATGACCAACATCGGCCACTTCCGCGCCGCCGGTAAGATCCTGAACGGGAATTCGGACATCCCGACCCGCCTGTGGATCGCCCCGCCGACGAAGATGGACGCGATGATGCTGACCGAGGAAGGCTACTACGCCACCCTCGGCAAGGCCGGCGCCCGCATGGAGATGCCGGGCTGCTCGCTGTGCATGGGCAACCAGGCGCAGGTCCGCAAGGGTTCGACCGCCGTCTCGACCTCGACCCGCAACTTCCCGAACCGTCTGGGCATCGACACCCGCGTCTACCTGTCGTCGGCCGAACTGGCCGCCGTCGCGGCGCTGCTGGGCAAGATCCCGACCACCGAGGAGTATCTCGCCCAGGTCGGCGTGGTGAACAAGTCCGCCGCCGACATCTACCGCTACATGAACTTCGACCAGATCCCGGCCTTCCAGGAAGTCGCGGACAAGGTCGCCGTTCCGGCCTGATGGCCGCAAGCAGCGGTCGGTAAAGGAAACCCCCGCCGGAGCGATCCGGCGGGGGTTTTTCTCGTCGGCACCAAATGGCGCTCAGGCTATGGCGGCGAACGGTCGCGGTTTCCGTCGGAGCGCTGCGAAACCCATGATCGCGCTTTCAAAATCCTGTCGTATCGGTCAGAAAAGGAAACATGCCGTGGCCGGCGGATATGGTCCGGCACAAAATGGCCATCCTGGGAGAACCAATCATGCGTCTCACCGTCCTTTCCTTCGTCAGCGCGACGGCACTGCTGGCCGGCTTCGGCACCGCGCAGGCCGACATCGTGATCGGCCTGGGCACGGCGACGACCGGCCCGGTCGCGGCGCTGGGCGAGCAGTCGGTGTACGGAGCCAAGCAGGCGGTCGCGGACATCAACGCCAAGGGCGGCGTGCTGGGTCAGAAGCTGGTGCTGAAGGTGGGCGACGACGCCTGCGACCCGCGTCAGGCGGTGGCCGTCGCCAACCAGTTCGTGCGCGAGAAGGTGACGGCGGTGGTCGGCCATCTCTGCTCCGGTGCCAGCATCCCGGCGGCCGACGTCTACCAGGAGGAAGGCGTGGTGATGGTCACCCCGACCGCCACCAACCCGCTGCTGACCGCCAAGGGCCATCCCAACATCTTCCGCGTCTGCGGCCGCGACGACCAGCAGGGCGTGGTTGCCGGCACCTATCTGGCCCAGACCTTCAAGGGCAAGAACGTTGCGGTGCTGGACGACAAGCAGGCCTATGGCAAGGGGCTGGCCGACGTCGTGGTGGAGACGCTGGAAAAGGCCGGCGGCAAGGTGGCCTATCGCGGGTCGGTCACGGCGGGTGAGAAGGACTTCTCGGCGCTGATCACCAGCCTGAAGGACAAGAACATCGATGCCGTTTACTATGGCGGCTACCATCCGGAACTGGGCCTGATCGTCCGTCAGGCGCAGGAACAGGGGATGAAGCCGCAGTTCATCGCCGGCGACGGCCTGAACAACCAGGAATACTGGTCGATCACCGGCCCGGCCGGCGAGGGCACGCTGTACACCGACAGCGCGTCGGCCGCCAGCGATCCGAAGGCGCAGGAACTGATCGCCTCCTTCAAGAAGGCTGGCCTGCCGGAACCGGGCAACTTCGCCTTCTACAGCTATGCCGCGGTCCAGGTGATCGCCGAGGGGCTCCAGAAGGCCGGCAGCACGGACAGCGGCAAGCTGGCGAAGACCCTGCATTCCGGCAGCTATGACACCGTCGTCGGCCCGGTGGAGTTCGACAAGAAGGGCGACATCACCAAGCCGAACTATGTCATGTATGTCTGGAACAACGGCCAGCCCAAGATGGTCTCCCAGAAGTAACCAGGGCGGAGTGCCGGCCCACCGTCATGCGTGGGCCGGCTCTTCCATTTTCAGAATTTCCGGATTCTTCATGTATTTCGTGATGAAGTCTTCGACCGGCATCGGACGGTCGAAGTAATATCCCTGGAAAACCGCGCAGCCGCGATCCTCAAGAAAGTCCCGTTCGGCCGCAGTTTCCACCCCTTCCGCCACCACCTTCAGGCCGAGGCGGCTGGCAATCGACAGCATCGTCTCCACCAGCACCGCATTGTGGCTGTTGCTGTCGACATCCTGGACGAAGGAGCGGTCGATCTTGATTTCCCGCACCGGCAACCGCTTCAGGTAGGACAGCGACGAGAAGCCGGTGCCGAAATCGTCCAGCGAGAAGGAGATGCCGAGAGCGGCAAGCTCCGACATCTTGGCGGCGGTGTCGGCGCAGTCGCCGACGGCGATGCCCTCGGTGATCTCCAGCGTCAGGCGGCGCGGGTCGGTCCGGGTGGCGCGCAGAGCGGCGATGACGCCGGCGCAGAAATTCGGCTGACGGAACTGGCGCGGACTGATGTTGACCGACAGGTGGCAGTCGCTGCCGGCATCGGCCAGCCGGCGAAGCACATGGCAGGCCTCCATCAGGACCCAGTCGCCGATCGGCAGGATCAGGCCGGATTCCTCCGCCTCGGCGATGAAGGCGCCGGGGGCGACGAAGCCGCGCTGCGGATGCTGCCAGCGGATCAGAGCCTCTGCTGCCACCAGCGTGCCGTCGGCGCCGGTCTGCGGTTGCAGGAACAGGGTGAATTCCCCGGCATCGACCGCCTTGCGCAAATCCTGGAGCAGCAGCAGGCGGGCCTGGGCCTCGACCAGCATGGCGGGGTCGTAGTCGCGGATGGTGTTCCGCCCGCCATCCTTGGCGGCATACATGGCGGTGTCGGCCTGCTTCAGCAGATCCTCGACCGACTCGTCCGGCGTCTTGGGGAAGACGGTCAGGCCGATGCTGGCGAAGATGCTGTGCTCGCAGCAGTCGAGTTGGAAGGGTTGGGCCACCGCCAGCCGGAGCTTTTCCGCCACCTTTGAGGCGATGGCGGTCGCCTCCTCCAGCGTGGTGCCGATGTCCGGCAACAGGATGACGAACTCGTCCCCGCTCAGCCGGCAGACCAGATCGCCCTTGCGCAGGGTGGCGTTGAGCCGCACCGCCAGTTCGCGCAGCAGCATGTCGCCGACCATGTGGCCGCGGGCGTCGTTCAAACCCTTGAAATCGTCCAGATCGAGGAACATCAGCGCACCGCAGCGCGCGCCCAGCCGCGCCGCCCGCAGATGAACGTCGAGATGCTCCATCAGCAGGCGCCGGTTCGGCAGGTTGGTCAGCGGGTCGTAGAAAGCGAGATTTTCGATCTGCCGTTCCGCCTGCTTCCGCTCGGTGACGTCCATCACCACGGTCAGATAGCCGCGGACCGCACCGCCGCTGTCGCGCAGAACGCTGGTGACGGTGGAAATCGAGATGCGGGCGCCGTTCCTGCGCACTCCGGTCCATTCGCTGGGCTCGGGCCGGCCGCTGCACCGGGTGTGGGCGACCAGCGCCGCGAAATCCGCCTTGACCGGACGGTCGAGTTCGATGGACAGCCCGTCAGCATGGGCGCGCAGTTCGTCCGGGTCATAGAGGCGCGGCAGGTCGGTGCTGCCGATCATCTCCGCCGCCGGGTAGCCGAAGATGCGCTCCGCCTCGCGGTTGAAGACACGGACGATGCCGTCCAGCGTGGTGGCGATGATGCCGCAGGCGGCGCTTTCGAGGATTCCGGTGTTCAGCGACAGGCTGTCCTTCAACGCCTCGCGGCTGGCGTAGGTCTCGGTCACATCCTGGAACACCATGACGACGCCGTGCAGCGTGCCGTCCCGGTCGCGGATGGGCGAGGCCATGTCGGCGATATGGCTGCGGGTTCCGTTGCACGCCACCAGAACGGTGTGGTTGGCGAGGCCGACCATGTCGCCGTTCTTCAGCACCTGCTCGACCGGCACCGGCACCCGCCGCCCCGTCTCCGCATTCTCGATGTCGAACACCTCGGTCACCGGCCGGCCGGCGGCCTCGCCCAGGGTCCAGCCGGTCAGCCGCTCCGCCACCGGGTTCATCAGACTGACGCGGCCGGCGGTGTCGGTGACGATCAGCCCGTCGCCGATGGACAGCAAGGTGACGCGGGCCTGCTCCTTTTCCCGCCAGAGG
Organism: Azospirillum palustre; assembly: GCF_002573965.1. Taxonomy (NCBI): domain Bacteria; kingdom Pseudomonadati; phylum Pseudomonadota; class Alphaproteobacteria; order Rhodospirillales; family Azospirillaceae; genus Azospirillum; species Azospirillum palustre. The sequence continues at coordinate 390,601 of NZ_PDKW01000042.1, forward strand.
TCGCGTTCCGACTGGTGCAGGGCGTCATAGGGGTGATGCACCGCGGTGACGAACACGGCGCGGTAGAGATACCAGTAGCCGATCACCTTGTAGACATGGCCTGCCATGTTGGCGAGGTCGTAGACGCTGAGATAGAGCGTGAAGCACAGTTCGCTGATCGCGATGGCGATGGCGGCGATCACCATGCGGTGGACGTCGAGCGTGCGCGCCGCGCGCCGGCGGCGATAGAACATCAGCGCCGCCGCGGCATAGAGAAGTACCAGCAGATATTCGGCCGCGATCTTCAGCGGCGTTAGCCCACTCCCCTCCACATAGGTGTGCGGCAGCAGATCCGGGTGCCACAGGACCGCCCAGAAGAGCGCGGCGCTCGACAGCAGAACCCCGCCGACCAGCGGATAGCGCAGGGCCGCCGAGTTCGCCGTGCCGGCCTTCCAGGGAAGGACGGCCGCCATCAGCAGGGCCAGCGCCGCCACCAGCCGGGCGCCGAGCCAGAAGGCGATGGTCTTTTCCGGGCCGGACGGCGTCACGAAGTCGGGCATGCCGGGGAAGGACAGCAGATGCCCGAAATCGAGCAGCGCCACGCCGAGGAAGCAGGTGGACAGCACCAGCAGGGCTGGCGGGGTGTCGTCGTTCCGGGAGTGCCAGCCGATGGCGAAGATCAGGGTGGCGACGGCGATGGAGAAGGTTTCGAAGAAGGTGTGCAGCGGCAGGTAATGGGCCAGCTCCACCGACCACGGCACACGGGCGCCCTGAAGCACGAGCAGGAAGGGAACGGAGAGGGTAACGAGCGTGCCGATGGCGCCGGGAGTCCCGGCACGGCCTTGCACCGTCCCCATCTGCTTTGGGACTGTTGCAGTCATTTCGCTCCCCCCGGCCACTCGGTCGGTCACCCGGCCCGCAGACCTTGTACCTCTTATGGGTATATTAGGGCTTAACGGCATTAGGGGTCCAGACACGGACAACCCTTACCGGATCGGACGTTTGGAACAGCGTGAAACAGATTCCGGAGGCTGTTCCACTGTTCAGTGCGTCCGTGCCGTGTGGAGATCGCGAAGACCTTGCGGGGAACGTGCATGGCGGCGTCTCCGAAGCGAGGAAGGCGTGCGCAGTGTATCCCATCGGTCGAAAACCATGTGGGCACTTGGGAAAAAAGACATCAAGGATTTGATTTACTTGAGGAATTAGCGGATTCGGCGTCCCCGGTCCGGGACAGCACGATCGTAAGGGACGGCGCGTCAGGTCGATTGCCCCGCGGTGCCGCCAACCTCTATCCTCGACCGGGTCGGGCCTGTCGATCACGCCGGAAAGGAATGCCGCATGTTCATCGCGATGAACCGTTTCAAGGTCCGCCATGGGGCCGAGCAGGAGTTCGAGGAGGTCTGGTTGAACCGCGAGGTGCATCTGCACAAGGTGCCGGGCTTCGTTGAGTTCCACATGCTGCGGGGGCCCGACCGGGACGACCACCGGCTCTATTCCTCCCACACGGTCTGGGAGTCCGAAGGCGCCTTCCAGGGCTGGACGCGGTCGGAAGCCTTCCGCAACGCCCATGGCAATGCCGGTGCCCGCAAGCCGCTTTATGTCGGGCCGCCGGAGTTCGAGGGGTTCGAGGTCATCCAGACCGTGCCGCGCGATCCGAACGCCTGAACCAAACGAACCTGAACGAAACGAACATCAACCGTCGGGAGGAAGACCCATGCTGGATTTGGTGATCGAGCAGCGCCGCAAAAGCCTTGGCGGATTCGAAGTGGGGCGGGTTTTGCCCTTCGTCCAGCGGCGGATGGTCGGCCCCTTCGTCTTCTTCGACCATATGGGGCCGGTCGATTTCCAGCCGGGCCTTCCCCGTGACGTCGACGTGCGCCCCCACCCGCACATCGGCCTGTCCACCGTGACCTACCTTTTCGAGGGCGAGATCATGCACCGCGACAGCGTGGGCTCCGAACAGCCGATCCGGCCGGGCGAGGTGAACTGGATGACCGCCGGTCGCGGCATCACCCACTCCGAGCGTTTCGAGCGCGCCCGGATGGAAGGCGGGACGATGCACGGCATCCAGGCGTGGGTCGCCCTGCCGGAAGCGGACGAGGAGACCGACCCGGCCTTCGCCCATTACGGCACCGGCGACCTGCCGGTCTTTGAGGAGGGTGGCGTGCGCGGCCGGCTGGTGGCGGGCGAGGCGTTCGGGGCCAGGGCGGGGGTGAAGACCCACTCCCCGCTGTTCTACATCCACTGGGATCTCGCCCCCGGCGCCCGCATCGCACTGCCGGAGGACGGATGGCAGCGCGCGGCCTATGTGGTGGCGGGAAGCGTGGAGGTGGACGGGCAGCGGTTCGAGGCGGGGCGGATGATCGTCTTCGCCCCCGGCCACCCTGCGGCGCTGACCGCCGCCACGCAGTCCATCGTCATGGCCGTCGGCGGCGAGCCGCTGGGGCAGCGCTTCATCGACTGGAATTTCGTGTCGTCCCGCAAGGAGCGGATCGAGCAGGCCAAGGCGGACTGGCGGGCCGGGCGGATGAAGCTGCCGGATCTCGACAACGGCGAGTTCATCCCGCTGCCGGAGATGCCGAAGCCGCCGGCGAATCCGATGTCGTGATGGGGCGGGGAGTCTTTAATCTCCCTCTCCGCCCCCGGGGAGAGGGTCGGGGTGAGGGGGGCGCACGGGGTGGCTTTTGTGTGAGGCCGAGAGTGCGCGACTCTTGAAAATACTCGCTACGCGTCCCCCTCACCCTAACCCTCTCCCCGGGGGGGAGAGGGGATGCAGAAAGGGTAGAGGGGACAAAGGGGGCGGGAGAGGGCGATCTGGGATCACACGTGGAAGCTCTCGCCGCAGCCGCAGCGGCCCTTTTCATTCGGGTTCTTGAAGACGAAGCCGGTCTGGAACTTGTCGTCGACATAGTCCATCTCGCTGCCGATCAGGAACATGACGGCGGCCGGGTCGATCAGGATGGTGACGCCCTTGTCCTCCACCACCTCGTCGAACTTCATCTTCTCCTTGGCATACTGGACGTCGTAGCTGAGGCCGGAGCAGCCGCGCGCCTTCACGCCGATGCGCAGGCCGACCATATCGTCGGTGGCCTTGGACATCAGCGCCTTGACGCGCTCCGCGGCGGCGTCGGTGATCGTGAGCGCCTTGGGCAGGGGGCGGGCCATGGTGACGGTCTCCTAATGCGGCTCAGAACATATCCAGTTGCAGGCGGGCTTCCTCGGACATCATGCCCTGGTGCCACGGGGGCTCCCACACCAGCTCGATCTTGACCTCGTTGACGTCCTCGACGCCCAGCACGGCCTGACGGACCTGTTCGGGCAGTTCGCCGGCCACCGGACACATGGGGCTGGTCAGCGTCATATCAATCTCGACATTGCGCTGACCATCCATGTCCACACGGTAGATCAGCCCCAGTTCCCAGATGTCGACCGGGATTTCCGGGTCGTAGCAGGTCTTGATGGCCGCCACGACGCGATCCATGATCTCCTCCCGCGGGTCATAGCCCTCGGGCGGCTGGGGCATCGGGGCGAAGTCCTTGGAGTCCGGAGCCGCAGTCGTCGCATCGGCTGCCGCGTCGGCCTTCAACTGCGCCTCGGCTTCGGCCGGATTGGGAGCCATCGGGCGCTGGGTCAGGGCTTCATCGGGCATTTCGATCCCCTTCCGTCAAAACTGGTCGCTGGAGGCCGAAGCCTCGCCATGGAGTGCCGCGTTCATGGCGTGCCAGGCCAGCGTCGCGCACTTCACCCGCACCGGGAACTGGCGCACGCCGGACATCACCATCAGCTTTTCCATCGTCTCGTCGTCGACACCCTCGGGGATGTCGGGCTCGTCCTGGGTGCACAGCTCGTGGAAGGCGTGGAACAGCTTTTCCGCTTCCGCCGCCGTCTTACCGTGCACCAGCTCCGTCATCATCGAGGCGCTGGCGGTGGAGATGGCGCAGCCGCGGCCCTGGAAGGCCACGTCGTCGACCACCCCATCCTTCAGGGTCAGATAGACCATGAAGCGGTCGCCGCACATCGGGTTCTCGCCCTTCGCCTCGCGGTTGGCGTCGTCGGGATGGCGGAAATTGCGGGGATGCTTGCCATGGTCCAGGATTACTTCCTGATACAGCTCGCGCAGATCGTCCATCATGCTCCGAAGAACTCCTTGACCGCCTGGAGGGATTGGACGAGGGCGTCGGCTTCCTCCCGGGTGTTGTAGAGGCCGAAGGAGGCGCGGACGGTCGGTCCGACGCCGAACCGCTCGGCCAGAGGCTCGGCGCAATGGCGGCCGACGCGCACGGCGACCCCATACTGATCGACGATGGTGCCGACATCGTGCGGGTGCACGCCGTCCAGAGCGAAGGAGACGATCGGCCCCTTGCCGGGCGCGGTGCCGACGATGCGCAAGCCCCCGATCTGCGCCAGCTGTTGGGTGGCGTATTGCAGCAGGTCGTGCTCGTGCGCGGCGATGGCGTCGCGGCCGAGAGCCTCGACATAGTCGATGGCCGCACCCAGCCCGATCACCTCGGTGATCGGCGGGGTGCCGGCCTCGAAGCGCGACGGCGGCGCCTTGAAGGTGGTGCCTTCGAAGCTGACGCTCTCGATCATGTCGCCGCCGCCCTGGTAGGGCGGCATCTTCTTCAGGAGGTCGTACTTGCCGTAGAGCACGCCGAGACCGGTCGGGCCATACAGCTTGTGCGCGGTGAAGACGTAGAAGTCGGCGTCGATGTCCTGCACGTCGACCGTGCCGTGCACCACCGCCTGGCTGCCGTCGAACAGGACGGGCACGCCGCGCTCATGCGCCAGCCTGGCGATGGTCTTGGCCGGGGTGACGGTGCCCAGCACGTTGGAGCAGTGGGTGATCGCCACCAGCTTCGTGCGGTCGGACAGCAGGCTGCGGTAGGCGTCCATGTCGAGGACGCCGTCCTCGTCGCAGGGCACGACCTTGATGACGATCTTCTTCTCGGCCTGGAGCAGCTGCCACGGAACGATGTTCGCGTGATGCTCCATGATCGACAGGATGACCTCGTCGCCTTCGGTCAGGACGGTGCGGCCATAGCTGGAGGCCACGAGGTTGATCGCCTCGGTCGAGCTGCGGGTGAAGACGATGCAGCGGTCGTTCGGCGCGTTCAGAAAACGCGCGACCTTGGTGCGCACCGCCTCGAACTGGTCGGTCGCGGTCTGCGACAGGAAATGGACGCCGCGGTGGATGTTGGAATAATCCTCCTCCAGGAAGCGGGTCATGGCCTGGATGACCTGACGCGGCTTCTGGGCGGACGCCCCGCTGTCCAGATAGACCAGCGGCTTGCCGGGCTTTCCCTTCCTGGCGTGGACGCTGCGGGCGAGGATCGGGAAATCCTCCCGCACCCGCTGCACGTCGTAGGCTTGGTTCAGGATGGCATCGGACATGGTTACTTCTGCTCCTCCAGCCAGCCGGCCACGATCCCCTGGAAGGCGTCGCGGATCGACTCTTCAGCGATTTCCTCAAGGGATTCCGACAGGAAGGCGCCGATCAGCAGGCCCTGGGCGGCGTCGCGGTCGATGCCGCGGGCGCGCAGGTAGAACAGCGCGTCGTCGTCCAGCTCGCCCGCGGTGCAGCCATGGCTGCACTTCACGTCGTCGGCGTGGATTTCCAGCTCCGGCTTGCTGTCGATCTCGGCCCCGTCCGACAGCAGCAGGGCGCGGTTCAACTGGTAGCCGTCGGTCTTCTGCGCGCCGGGGCAGACGGTGATCTTGCCCTGGAACACCGCGCGCGCGGTGTCATCGATCACGCCCTTGTAGACCTCGCGGCTGGTGCCGTTCGGCTGGGCGTGGACGATCAGCGTGGTGGTGTCGGCATGCTGGGTGCCGCGGGCCAGATAGCCGCCGCTGACATGGGTGCGGGCGTCGGTGCCGTCGAGGCGGCTGACCACCTCGTTGCGCGACAACTTGGCACCGGTCGTCAGGATGAAGTTGTCGTAGCAGCCGCCGGTCGCCACCGTCGCCGCGATGTGCGACAGGTGGATGGCGGATGCGCCGTCGCGCTGCGACTTGTAATGGTGCAGGGTGGCGCCTTCGCCGACGAAGACCTCGGTGACGTGGTTCGCCAATGTGGTGCCGGCACTGCGGCCGACATGGTGTTCGACCACCACCGCCTTGGAGCCTGCCTCGGCGATCAGCAGGCTGCGCGGGTGGCAGGAGGTCGCCTGCGCCTCCGACCCGACCGAAACGAAGACCAGCTCGATGGGGCGTTCGACCTGGACGCCGGCCGGCACATGCAGGACGGGGCCGTCGGCGAGATAGGCGCTGTTCAGCGCCACCAGCGGACGGTCATCCGCCGCGGCGAGGCGGCCGATATGGTCGGCCAGCAGGTCGGTGTGGCTGGTCAGGGCAGCGGCGATGCTCAGCAGTTCCACGCCCGGCGGCAGGCCCTCGACCGACGAGAGGTCGGCGCGGAAGCGGCCGTCGACGAAGACCAGACGCGGACCGTTCTGCCCTTCGGCCCGCACGGTCGGCAGAAAGTCGATCACGGCCGCCGCGGGGGCGGCCGGCTGGAAGCTGACCTTGGCGAGGTCGCGCAGGTTGGTGTAGCGCCAGCTCTCGTTCCTGATCGTTGGCAGGCCGACGGCGGCGAAGCGCTCACGTCCGGCGGCGCGCAGGTCGGTCAGCCAGGAAAGGCCGCTGCCGGGCAGGCCGGCGCCCACCTCGTCGAGCGGCGCCAGGAAGGCCGGCGCCGTCTCCGGATCGGCGCCGCGCGTCGAGTAGGTCATCGGGTGGAGCGGGGAATGGTTGGCCGTCATCACGCCGCCTCGCTCGCGCCGAAGTCGCGGTAGCCGTTCTTCTCCAGTTCCAGCGCTAGTTCCTTGCCGCCCGACTTCACGATGCGGCCGGCGGCCAGCACATGGACATGGTCGGGGACGATGTAGTCGAGCAGGCGCTGGTAGTGGGTGATCACCAGCATCGAGCGTTCCGGCGAGCGCAGCGCGTTGACGCCCTCGGCGACGATCTTCAGCGCGTCGATGTCGAGACCGCTGTCGGTCTCGTCGAGGATGGCGAATTTCGGCTCCAGCACCGCCATCTGAAGCGTCTCGTTGCGCTTCTTCTCGCCGCCGGAGAAGCCGACATTGACGGCGCGCTTCAGCATCTCGTCGCTCATGCCGAGCGCCTTGGTCTTCTCGCGGATCAGCTTGAGGAACTGCATGGCGTCGAGTTCCTTCTCGCCGCGATGCTTGCGGATGGCGTTGATCGCGGTCTTGAGGAAGGTGGTGTTGCCGACGCCGGGGATTTCGACCGGATACTGGAAGGCCAGGAAGACGCCCTCGGCGGCCCGCTCCTCCGGCTCCATCGCCAGCAGGTCCTTGCCGTAATAGGTGACCGAGCCTTCCGTGACCTCGTAGCCGTCGCGGCCGGCGAGGACATAGGACATGGTGCTCTTGCCGGCGCCGTTCGGCCCCATGATGGCATGGACCTCGCCCGGGCGGATGGTCAGGTCGACGCCCTTGAGGATTTCCTTGCCGTCCACGGTGGCGTGCAGGTTCTTGATTTCGATCATCGTCTTCGCCTCGTTGTCTTCTTCAGGCCGCCGGCACGCCGTCCGGTCTTCACGTTCTGCCAGAGGGGCTTTACCCCACGCTGCCTTCCAGGCTGATGCCCACCAGCTTCTGCGCCTCCACGGCAAATTCCATCGGGAGTTCCTTCAGGACCTCCTTGCAGAAGCCGTTGACGATCAGCGACACCGCGTCCTCTTCCGAGATGCCGCGCTGGCGGCAATAGAACAGCTGGTCCTCGCTGATCTTCGCCGTCGTCGCCTCATGCTCGATGCGGGCGGAGCGGTTGCGGCTCTCGATGTAGGGAACCGTGTGGGCGCCGCACTGGTCGCCGATCAGCAGGCTGTCACACTGGGTGTGGTTGCGCGCGCCCTCCGCCTTCGGCAGGATCTTGACGAGGCCGCGGTAGGTCTGCTGCGCCTTGCCGGCCGAAATACCCTTCGACACGATTGTGCTGCGGGTGTTCTTGCCGATGTGGATCATCTTGGTGCCGGTGTCGGCCTGCTGGAAGTTGTTGGTGATCGCGACCGAATAGAACTCGCCCACCGAATTGTCGCCTTGCAGGATGCAGCTCGGGTACTTCCAGGTGATCGCGGAGCCGGTCTCGACCTGTGTCCACGAGATCTTGGAGTTCTTGCCGCGGCAGGCGCCACGCTTGGTGACGAAATTGTAGATGCCGCCGACGCCTTCGGCATTGCCGGGGTACCAGTTCTGGACGGTCGAATACTTGATCGTCGCGTCGTCCATCGCCACCAGCTCGACCACCGCGGCATGCAGCTGGTTCTCGTCGCGCTGGGGCGCCGTGCAGCCTTCCAGATAGCTGACGTAGGCGCCCTCGTCGGCGATGATCAGCGTCCGCTCGAACTGGCCGGTGTTGGCTTGGTTGATGCGGAAATATGTGGATAGCTCCATCGGGCAGCGCACGCCCTTGGGGATGTAGACGAAGCTGCCGTCGGTGAAGACCGCACAGTTCAACGTCGCATAATAGTTGTCGGTGTAAGGCACCACCGAGCCGAGATACTTCTTCACCAACTCCGGATGCTTCTGCACCGCTTCGGAGATCGCGCAGAAGATGATGCCCATCTCCTCCAGCTTCGCCTTGAAGGTGGTGGCGACCGACACGCTGTCGAACACGGCATCCACGGCGATGGCCGGGCTCTTGCCCTCAGACCCTTCGACGCCCGCCAGGATCTCCTGCTCACGCAGCGGGATGCCCAGCTTCTCGTAGGTCTTCAGCAGTTCGGGGTCGACCTCGTCCAGCGACTTCGGCCCGGCCTTCTTCTTCGGCGCCGCATAGTAATGCGCGTCCTGATAGTCGATGGGCGGGAAGCTGACGGCGGCCCACTGCGGCTCCTCCATCGTCTGCCAGACGCGGAACGCCTTCAGGCGCCACTCCAGCAGCCACTCCGGCTCCTCCTTCTTGGCGGAGATGAAGCGGACGATGTCCTCGTTCAGGCCCTTCGGCGCGACGTCGGCCTCGATGTCGGTCGTGAAGCCGTACTTGTACTTCTGCTCGGTGACGGCGCGGACCTGCTCGACGGTTTCCGGTTGGGCGGCCATGGCTTTGCCTCGTCCTTCTCAAGAATGCTGTTCGGTGCGCGCCGTTCAGTGCGCAGGGCGGGCCGGCTGGGCGGCAGTGGAATTCGTTGCGGCTGCGGGAGCCGGGAAGGTGATCGGGACCATCATGTCGGCCAGCGACACCTCCTCCAGCGCACCGCGGATGGCGCGGTTCACCTTTTCCCAACCGCCGCGCATGGGGCAAAGTTGCTCCACCCCGCACTGGCTGTCGGCGCCATCGACGCAGGCGGTCAGCGCGATGGGACCGTCGAGCGCCGTGATGATTTCCGCGATGGAGATTGCATCGGCCGGCCGGCTCAGCGCATAACCGCCGGCAGCACCCCGTTGCGAGGTGGTGAGCCCGGCAGGCGTCATCGCCTTCATCAGCTTGGCGACGGTGGGAGCGGGAACGCCGGTGCGGTCGGCAAGATGGGCGACGGTATGGACCGCGCCGACCTGGCGCGCCATCTCGCTCAGCACGACGATGGCATAGTCGGTCAGCTTGCTCAGCCGGATCATGCCCGCACCCCGTTTCACCCCGGTTTCGAATACAGGACCAATTTAGTCCTGATTGCTTCGGGGGGCAAGGGGCGTTTGTCGATAAAAGTGCAGGATTTCCGCGGCTTTCGCGGGTTTGCATGGCTGATGTGCCGGCAATACCCGTCAACGCCGCTCGGTTATAGCGCCACGATTGTCCCAACGCTACAGCGAAGCCGCAGCTCAGGGGACAGGATGCGGCGGTTTGCCGCAGGGTGGCAAAGGAGAGCCCCAATGCGGAAAACCCCGCGCCGGGAGCGGCGCGGGGTCTGTCCTGTGGCGATGGAAGCGGGGGTCAGCCCGGCTTCTTCACCTCTTCGCGGGCGGCGCTGGTGGCTTCGGAGACGACGTCGCGGACGTCTTCCTTGGCCGACTCGACCACGGTCTGGGCGGCCGCCTGGGCGGCGCGGGTGCCGCGGTCCAGCGCGTCCATGGCGATGGCCTTGGCCCGCTCGGTCGCCTCGTCGGCATAATCGCCGACCCACTGCTTCTCATAGCGGGTGCCGGGCAGGGCGGCGCCGATGGCCGCACCCAGCGCCACGCCCATGGCGCCGGCCACGATGGGATGATCCTCGATCAGATCCCAGAAGCCGGTCGACATGTCGTGCGCGCGGTGGCGCAGATGGTCGGCCGACGGCGTCATCGAGGACAGGCGCGACACGCCGCGGCTGACATAGCCCTGCGACTGGCGCTGGCTGTGGAGGTCGCCCCGGCCGGACACAGGGTCGGACACATGGCCGTTGTCCGAACCGCCCACCATGCCGCTGACGGTGCCGGACGCGCTGTCGTAGGCGGAACTGACTGCACCCGAGGCGCTGTCGTAAGCCGAGCTGGCGGCGTTACGGACGCTTTCACCGGCGTCGCTCAGCGTCTCGCGGGCATAGTCCACGGCGTCGCCCATGCGGTGGCGGGCGTTGCGGACCGTGCTGGAGCGGACGATGCGGCGGTCGTAGCCGGTGCTGGACAGGGCCAGCCAGCCCAGACCGATGCCGACCAGCGCCAGCGGGATCGGGTTGCTGGTGACGCTGTCCAGCACAGAACCGGAGGACTGGGACTGCCGGCGATTGTAATGGACGGTCTGGCCGCTTTCGTAACGGTCGGTCTGGTGCAGGTTGGCGCGCTGGGACGGGGTGTCCGGCGTCGACGGCGAATAGGTGTGCTTCATGGAATTCTCCATCAGGGTTTGGGGAGACCACCGCGTCAGACTGTCGCGCAGACGGGATGTCCGGTCGCGCAGCGCATCGACGGTGCCGCCGATGCGCGCGCGGCTGGCGCGGATGTCGCCCTCCAGGGCGTCGAGATCCTTCGGCCCGGCCGTCCGGCCGGCTGCAGGGTTGCGATCGTCGTCCGTCATCGGCCGGCCCCTCAGCGGGCAAGCTGGGATTTCGCCCAGCGCTTGTCCTCGTCCAGCGTGTTCATGGTGCGGCGGGGGCGGAGGTTGGCGGGGCTCAGCCGGTTCTTGCCGACGTAAGCCAGGATGCCGCCCACCGCCAGAACCACCACGCCGACGATCAGCGCGGACAGCCACGGGGCCAGGACGTTGGACAGGCCGAGAACCGCGGAGGCAAGCAGGACCAGGACGCCGGCGAAGGCGACCAGTCCGCCGACGGCGATGAAGGCCACGCCACCGGCCGCCTCGGAGGCCTTGTCGGTCAGCTCGGCCTTCGCCAACGCGATCTCGGATCGGGCGAGGTTGGCGGATTCGCGGGCGAGATCGGCGAACAGGCCGGCGAGCGGCCGGTCCTGCCGCGGATCCCGCGGCTCGTCATAGCGGTTCTCGGCGGCGCTCATGGACGCTGACCCTGCGGCTTGGAGGTGGAGGAGGCGGTCCCGGCAGGGCCGCCCTGGCTGCCGCCCTGGACGCTGCCGCCCTGGATGTTGCCGATGCCGGCGGTGCCGGAGTTCACGCCGCCGCCGGCGGCACCCGAGACGCCGGCCGGCGTGCCGATGGTGCTGGTGCCGAGAGCGGTGTCAGCCGACGGCGAGGCGCCGTGGCCGGTGACCGAGGCCGGGGCGGTGGACAGCGGCATGCCGATGCGGCCGGCGGTCGGCTTCGGCTCTCCCAGACGCTCCGACCCGCGTTCGGAGTCCATGCGGCCGGCGAGGTGGCCGGTGTTCACGCCCGAAGCCCCCGTCGCCGGGGTATCGGCGCTGTGGGACGGGGTGCTGCGGCTGACGGACTCGCCGATGCCGCCGGCCATGCCGCGGCTGGGGGTGGCGCCGCGGCCCGTGTCTCGGTCACGGCCGGTATCGCGGCCGGCGTCGAAGGAGGAGCCGCGGGCGGTGCGCACGGTCTGCGACGGGTGTGCGTTGCCGCGAAGCGAGGTCGACGCGCGGTGCATGCGGCGGTCGCTGGAGCTTTTAAGGAAGCGCGCAGCGAGGAAGCCGACGGCGAAGGCGGCGCCGATGAACACCTCGGGCTGGCGGCGGGCGAAGCCCTCGACCTCGCCGACGATGTCGTCGACGGAGGCGTCGCGCAGCATGTCGGCGACACGCTCGACACGGCTGGCCGCCTGCTCGGCGTAATCGGCGACGACGCCGCCATTTTCCTCGTTCAGCTGCTCGGCGGCCTTGTGCAGGGCGTTGGCGACGCCGCCCAGCTGGTCGGCGGCGCGGCCGGTCTGCTGTTCCAGCAGCGAGCGGATGCGGCCCTGGGCGTTGTCCAGCGTCTCGCGCCCGGTGGACATCACGTCGTCGGCCGCGCGGTTGACGGTCTTCTTCATCTCATCGACGCTGCCGCCGATGTTGGAGCTGCCGGCAGCGAAATTTCCGGTCGACGAGCTTCCAGCGGTTGAACTTCCGGTGGTGGAGCCGGTCGGGGTCGGTCCGCCGGTGCCGGTCATGTCGCGGTTCGGCATCTTGTCTTTCCTCCTCGGGGATTCCGGTATTCCGTGGCTCCGCGCCTGCGGTATCGAACCGCCCGTTGCGGAAACGGGTGTCGGGAAGTGAAACACCGGCCAAGCCTTCGTGGTTCCACGCACGCACCGCGCGAAATGGACAGTTTCTCCGATTGTGCTAAACTTTGCCGCGAACAAGTTGGTTCGGCCGGACCGGGGGGTGGCGGCATGAGCGTTTTCAGCGTGGTGGCCGACGGTCAGGCCGGGCTCTTCCGCCTGCAGCAGGCGAAGAAGCCGTGGGAGAAGGAGCTGCAGGCCAAGGATGCCCACGGCCAGCTCGCCCAGAAGGCGGAGCGTGCGCAGGCGCTGACCCAGGCCGCGACCAAATGGCAGAGCGACCATGCCAGCGCCCAGGCGGCACTGGAGGAGGCGAGGCGGGTCGGCGGTCCCAAGCAGGCGGCTGCCGCGCGGCTCGAGCAGGTCGAACGCAAGATCGAGCAGTTGAAGCTGGCGATGCGCTTTGCCCAGGGCGATCCGCAGAAGCTGGCGACCCTGGCGCGGGAGGCGGCGCTGCTGGCGCGCGAGGCCGGGCGCGCCGCCAAGGAATATGGGGCCGGGATCAAGGCCGCGGCGGAGTTGGGGCTGCCGGGTGACAGCAGCGCCGCCACCGGCGGCGGCACGATGCTGTCGTCGGAGACGACGATCACCCGCACGACCACCAGCCTGACCCTGCAACAGACCGAGGTGACGCTGACCATCGGCATCTCGACCGGGGAGGGGGCGTCGGCGGCCGCCGGTTCCGCGGAAAGCGCCGCCGACCTGATGGCGGCCGATGCCGGCGCCGATGCGGATGCGGATGCGCAGTCCGCGGGGGCGGCGGAGATGCAGGACGGCAAGCTGCCCGCCGACATCGCCCGTATGGTGGAGGATGTGCTGTCGGGCCTGGGCAATGGCGGGATGACCGGCGCCGGCCCGTCGGGCGCCGATCCGTCAAGGCCCGATCCGTCAGGCGCCGATCCGTCCGCTCCTGGCCAGCCTGCCGCCGGTCATCCCGCCGCTCCGACGGCCGGTACCGGTGGGCGAAGCGCGATGATCCAGCAGCTGATGGCCGACAACGCCATGAAGATGTCGCGCTATCGCGAGGCCGACACCTTCGGCCAGCGGGTGGAGGGGGTGCTCGCCACCTCCAAGCGCATCATCGGCGAGGCGAAGGCCGCCAATATGCTGGACGAGTCGGAAAAACGGCGGCGCGAGCGGCGGGAAGGCTTCAAGGCCGACGACAAGATGGTCGAAGCCGCCCAGAAGGAGGTCAACGCCCTGCGCGCCGCTGCACTCGGGTCCGGCAAGGAGCTTGGGCAGGCGCTCGGGGCCGCCGGAGCGCCCGGCGGCAGCGCTGCGGAGGAGGCGGGTGGTGCGGATGGCGCGGCCCTGTCGACCGCCGCCGCCTCGGCCGCCCAGCCGGCAGCGGTGCTGAATCTCTTGGCGTGAGCGCGGCCGGTCCGGCGCCGGCCGCCTGCTACCATTTCTCCATACGCTGCGGTGCGACATTGTGTTGACCGGGTCAATCGGAAGACGCGATAACCGATGACAAAGACTCCCGGAGAGGAGTCTGCGAACCGAGCGCAAGAGAATGGGACACGCAACGAGATGAGCAACTGGATCCGCCGTGGCGGCCTCGAAATCGCCCGCCCGCTGTACGACTTCATCAATGACGAGGCGCTGCCGGGGACCGGTGTCGACGCCGACCGTCTCTGGACCGGCCTCGACCAACTCCTGCACGAGCTGGCGCCGCGCAACAAGGCTCTGCTGGACAAGCGCGACAGCCTGCAGGCGCAGATCGACGGCTGGCACACCGCCCGCCGCGGCAAGCTCTTCGATCAGGCCGAATACGAATCTTTCCTGCGCGAGATCGGCTATCTGGTGCCGGAGGGCGGCGACTTCGCCGTCGGCACCGGCAACGTCGATCCGGAGATCGCCTATCTCGCCGGCCCGCAGCTGGTGGTGCCGATCACCAACGCCCGTTATGCCTTGAACGCCGCCAACGCGCGCTGGGGCAGCCTGTACGATGCGCTGTACGGCACCGACGCCATCCCCGGCACCCCGGCGGCCGGCGGCTATGACGCCGCCCGCGGCGCGCAGGTGATCGCCTGGGCCCGCAAGTTCCTCGACGACAGCGTTCCGCTGGCCGACGGCAGCCATGCCGATGCCGCCGGCTATGCGGTCGAGGGCGACGCGCTGGCGGTGACGCTGAAGGACGGCGGCAAGACCGGCCTGAAGGACAAGGCCGCCTTCGTCGGCTGGCAGGGCGAGGCCTCGGCGCCGTCGGCGGTGCTGCTGGTCCAGAACGGCACCCACATCGAGATCCGCATCGACCGCAGCAGCGTGATCGGCAAGGACGATGCCGCCGGCGTCGCCGACGTCGTGCTGGAAGCGGCGCTGTCGACCATCCAGGACTGCGAGGATTCGGTCGCCGCCGTGGATGCGGAGGACAAGGTCGTCGCCTACCGCAACTGGCTGGGCCTGATGAAGGGCACGCTGGAGGCCAGCTTCCCCAAGGGCGACAAGACGGTCGTCCGCAAGCTGAACCCCGACCGCGTCTACACCACGCCGGCCGGCAGCGTCACCCTGCATGGCCGCAGCCTGCTGCTGGTCCGCAACGTCGGCCATCTGATGACCATCGACATGGTCAAGCTGTCCGACGGCAGCGAGGCGCCGGAAGGCATCCTCGACGGCGTCTTCACCTCGCTGATCGCTTTGCATGACTTGAAGGCCGAGGGGGGCTTGCGCAACAGCCGCGCCGGCTCGGTCTACATCGTGAAGCCGAAGATGCACGGGCCGGAGGAGGTCGCCTTCGCCGACGAGCTGTTCGGCCGCGTCGAGGATCTGCTGGGCATCGCCCGCAACACCCTCAAGGTCGGCATCATGGACGAGGAGCGCCGCACCAGCGTCAACCTCAAGGAATGCATCCGCGCCGCCAAGGACCGCGTGGTGTTCATCAACACCGGCTTCCTGGACCGCACCGGCGACGAGATCCACACCTCGATGGAGGCCGGCCCGGTCGTCCGCAAGGCGGCGATGAAGGCCACCAAGTGGATCTCGGCCTATGAGGACAACAATGTCGATGTCGGGCTGCGCGCCGGTCTGAAGGGCCGCGCCCAGATCGGCAAGGGCATGTGGGCGATGCCCGACCTGATGGCCGACATGCTGGTCGCCAAGATCGGCCATCCGAAGGCCGGCGCCAACACCGCCTGGGTGCCGTCGCCGACCGCCGCCACCCTGCATGCCACCCACTATCACGCGGTGAATGTGGCCGAGGTGCAGGACCAGCTGGCCAAGCGGCAGGCCGCAGCATTGTCCGACATCCTGACCATCCCGCTCGCCGACCGCCCCAACTGGTCTGAGGACGAGGTCCGGCAGGAGCTGGAGAACAACGCCCAGGGCATCCTCGGCTATGTGGTGCGCTGGATCGACCAGGGCGTCGGCTGCTCCAAGGTGCCGGACATCCACGATGTCGGGCTGATGGAAGACCGCGCCACCCTGCGCATCTCCAGCCAGCACATCGCCAACTGGCTGCACCACGGCATCTGCACCGAGGCCCAGGTGATGGAGGTCATGAAGCGCATGGCCGCCGTCGTCGACAAGCAGAATGCCGGCGACCCGCTGTACAAGCCGATGGCCGGCAACTTCGACGGCAGCATCGCCTTCCAGGCCGCCTGCGATCTGGTGTTCAAGGGCCGCGTCCAGCCGAACGGCTACACCGAGCCGGTCCTGCATGCGCGCCGCCGTCAGGTGAAGGCGGCCGGCTGAGGTCGGTCTTCGCTGCGGGGGGCCTCGCTCCCCGCAGCACTTATCCCGAGTGGCCGATGTCCAGCACCCGCACCGCCACCTGCTTGGTGTAGGGGCTGGCGGCGAAATACTCGTAGCGCACCGCGTTGTCGGCGACGAACTCCTGGAAGGCCCGGTACTCGTCGTCGCGCCAGCTGCGGTTGCCGATATACTCGTCGAAGACGACGATCGTTCCCGGACGCACCCGGTCGGCCAGCGCGGTCAGCACGGTGCGGGCCGAGGCGTAGATGTCGCTGTCGACATTGACGAAGCGCACCGGCCCCGTATGGGCCGACAGGAACGGCGGCAGGCTGTCCTCGAACCACCCCACATGCAGGCGGGCATTGTCGCGCACCGGCGGCAGCTGGCTGCCGGTGGTCAGAACGCCGCGGGGAGAGTTGACCCAGCCCTCCGGCAGGCCCTCGAACGAATCGAAGCCGTGGACCTCCTGGCCCGCCGCATCGGCGATGTGGTCGAGCGAGGTGCCGCGCCGCACGCCGAACTCCAGAACCAGACCGGGCGTGGCGGCGCAGGCGACGGCGTGGCGCAGCAGCCGGCCGCTGTTGCCGAACAGCCGGAAGTCGGCGGAGAGCTTGGGCAGCAGCGCCTTGACCCCGTCGGGCAGCGGGCGGCGCTTCGGGTTGTCGCCGACCTCCGCCTCCTCCACCGCATCGGCCTCGGCATCGCGGCCGAGCAGCCGCAGGGTGGCGGCGAGATAGCCCCAGTATTTGCCGGCGGCACCGCCGCAGCGGGTGGCGCGGCGCAGGCGGCGCAGCGCTTCGTCGGGCCCGTGATCGTGCAGCGCCTGGGCATGGCTGCCGAACCAGGCCGCGGCATGCTCGGGATCGTCGGCCAGCAGCGCGTCGAAATGGGCCAAAGCCTCCCCGTCGCGCCCGAGATAGGCGGCGGCTGTGGCGGCCTCGAAGCGGATGTCGGGGGAGAGGTCGCCGGCTGCCAGCGCCTCGCGCGTCAGGGCAATCGCATCGCTGTAGCGGGCGTCGCGGCGCAGGGCTCCGGCCAGCGCCGCGGTCAGGTCGGGGCGTCCGGGGGCGATGCGCAGCGCGCGCTCCAGCCAGCCGACGGCGGGGAAGGGGGCGTTGTCGGCCTGATGGGCCTTCGCGAGCATGGCCAGCCGGTCGGCGTCTCCGGGGCTGTCGGCCAGCACCCGGCGCAGGCAGGCGACGGCGGCGGCAGGACCGCGGTGGCCGAGATGGGCCAGCCCCAGCAGATGGAGCCGCTCGATCCCGGAGATCCCGGAGGACGCGGGTGCGCCGCGAAGCAGGCGCAGGGCGGGGCGGTAACGGCGCGCGTCGATCAGGGCGCGCGCCTCGTCCAGTACGGTATCAGCGGTCAAAATGACTCGTCGTCAGGGCAGCCTGTGGAAGGTCCAGACCGACGCCGGGGGCAGGTTCCGGGCGATCCAGGCATGGCGCCGCGGCTTCAGCCGCAGCCGCCGGATCAGTTCCGGATTGACCGGGGCGAAGGGACCGTAGGTGAATTGCACGAAAACGCCGTCGGGCGCCAGCACGGAAAAGGCGCCGCGCACGATCCGCGCCTGCACCGACAGCGGCATGGCGATCAGCGGCAGGCCGGAAACCACCGCGTCGCAGGTCTCCCAGCCATGGGCCTGGACGATGCGGTGGACCCGCGTCGCGTCGCCGCGCACCACCGTGGCGCTGGGGTGCAGCATCGACAGATGGTCGGCGAAGGCGGGATCGAGTTCCACCATCAGCAGATTGTCGGGCGTGACGCCATGGGCGAGCAGGGCCGAGGTGACGGGACCGGTGCCCGGCCCCAACTCCACCACCCGCCGCGTGGGGCTGCACTGGGCGGCCTTCGCCATCGTCCGGCACAGTTCGGGTCCGCTTGGAGTTACCGACGCGACCTTCAGTGGTGAGCGAATCCAGCGCTCGACAAAAAGCTTGCGCTCAGCAAGTGACATCGACCGACCTCCCAACAGACGCCCGATCAATTCCTCGGCTCTGTATAACCCCTTTCTACTGAGTTACGTTTCATTGCGCCAGCCGAATGGATTTTGAACGATCGTTTAACAAAACGGTGACGCCGCCATGACGGATCCTTGTCATCGAGTATTTCAATCGGACTCTCGCGCACGCAGCATCGGCGGGGCAATGTTCTCCTTTTCTTCCACTGCACCGTTGACAGGGCGGTAACCGCCGGGCACCGTTGCGGAACCGGAAGAACGCCGGAAGGATTGGGGACCAGGGGACCAGACCAGGCATGCCGACGCTCGCACCCGATCACTCGGATCTGTTCGACGATACGGGCAGGCCGCCCCGGCTGTTGGAACTCGACGTCGCCCGGATCATGCGCAACCCGAGCATGCCGCGCCGGCATTTCGACCCACAGGACATGCAGGGGCTGGCCGACTCGATTGCGCATTACGGGCTGAAGCAGCCGGTGCTGGTGCAGGAGGTCGTGGGCGGCCACCGTCTGGTCGCCGGCGAACGGCGGCTTCGGGCGCACGAGATGCTGGGGCTGGCGACCATCTACGCGCTGGTCACCTCCGGCAACCCGGACGAGCTGACGCTGGTGGAGAATGTCCAGCGCGTCGACCTCGACGCGCTGGAACTGGCGGAGGCGCTGGCCCGGCTGATCGACCGCTTCGGCTACACCCAGGAACAGCTGGGCCGCATCATCGGCAAGAGCCAGAGCAACGTCAGCCATACCCTGCGGCTGAACAGCCTGCCGGAGACGATCAAGCAGGAATATGCCGCCGCCCACCATGACGTGTCGCGCTCCACCCTGATCGAGATCGCCTGGATCAAGGATCTGGACGAGCAGATCGCCCTGTGGGAGCAGGTGAAGGCCGGCGACGGGACGGTGCAGGCGGCGCGCAGCCGCAAGGACGCCGCCAAGGAACCGTCGCTGCGCACCATGTCGGCGGTCGGCCGCTTCCTCGACGCGCTGCGCCGCGCCACCGCCCGGCTGGGCGATCCGCGCGAGCACCGCGCCTATGTCGACGACATGCAGCGCCGCGAACTGATCAGCCTGCGCCGGCGCATCGACCTGCTGCTGGGCGACGATCCGGCGGTGGATTGAGGGGGGCCACCCTCAGTCGTTCAGGAACGGCCCTCAATCATTCAAAAATGGATTGTAGAGCCGCTCCTCGCCGAAGCTCGACATCGGGCCGTGGCCGGGGATGAAGGCGATGTCGTCGCCATAAGGGAACAGCTTGTCGTGGATCGAGGCGATCAGGTCGCCGTGGTTGCCCTTGGGGAAGTCGGTGCGGCCGACGGAGCCCTGGAACAGCACGTCGCCGACGATGGCGAGCTTCGATGGCACATGGACGAACACGACGTGGCCGGGGGTGTGGCCGGGGCAGTGGCGCACCTCCAGCGTCTGGTTGCCGACGGTCACCGTGTCGCCCTCCTCCAGCCAGCGGCCGGGGGTGAAGGAGCGCACGGGCGGGAAGCCGAACATCTGGCTCTGCATCGGCATGCCGTCGATCCAGAACTGGTCGTCGCGGTGCGGACCCTCGATGGGCAGCGACAGCTTGTCGGCCAGATCGGCGACGGCACCGGCATGGTCGATGTGGCCATGGGTGACGAGGATCTTCTCCAGCGTCACGCCCTTCGCCTTCACGGCGGCCAGGATGCGGTCCAGGTCGCCGCCGGGATCGATGGCGGCCCCCTTCATCGTCTCGGGGCACCAGAGCACCGTGCAGTTCTGCTGGAACGGGGTGACCGGAACGATGGCGTACTGCATGGCCTGACCTTCGGTTCTGCGGGAAAATGGCGGAATGATCCTATCGGCAGGGCGACCTTAACGCGCCCGCGACGGCTGCCGCAAACCATTCACGCGTCAATTCGATTCCGATTTTCCGCGATCCGATCTAAGGTCCGCTGGTTCCGGCCGGACGTTGCGCCTTTGGGTGGAATAGCGGACCGGTACGAAATGTTAACCACCGACGCTTTAGATCGGGGCGGACCACCCTACCGCCGCCGCCATAATACGGATTCCGCCGGAATGCTGTCGCAGAAAGCCAAATACGCGTTGCGTGCCCTGATCATGCTGGCGGAGAAGGACAACGGCGACCTGATCCTGATCGCCGACATCGCGGAGCGCGAGAACATCCCGCGCAAGTTCCTGGAAGCGATCCTGGTCGAGTTGCGCAAGGAAGGCATCCTATTCGCCAAGCGTGGCAAGAGCGGCGGCTACCGGCTTGCCCGCCCGGCCGCGGAGATCACCTTCGGCGAGGTGATCCGGCTGATCGACGGCCATCTGGCGCCGATCCCCTGTGCCAGCAAGGCGTCCTTCCGGCCGTGCGAGGACTGCATCGATACCGAAACCTGTTCGGTGCGCTGGCTGATGGTCCAGGTTCGCGACGCCACCGCCGCCGTGCTGGACAACCAGACGCTGGCCGACGCCCTGCGCCATCGCCAGTCCACCGGCACCATCGCCGCTAATTTCGACATCTGATAGTATCAAGCGTAAAGCCTGACACATCAGGCTTTACGCTCGCCCTCAATCGGCGGGCGCGGCCCTCCGGCCGCTTGCCTTCGCAGGCATGGGCCTGCGGGGCCGCCGTCGCGGCCCCTACCGCTCCGCAGCTCCCCCCGCAGTTCCAAGGCCGCCGCTGAAATCGCATTTGAGGCGGCGACCGGCCGCCCTTATGGTTGGGCAACTGCAGGATTGGGAGGAATGAGCATGTCCGACGAAAAGGTTGCCGTGATCGCCGCCGGCGGCAGCGGCATGGGTGCGGCCTCGGCGCGCCGGCTGGCGGCCGACGGGTTCAAGGTCGCGATCCTGTCCTCCTCCGGCAAGGGCGAGGCCCTGGCCGCGGAACTCGGCGGCATCGGGGTGACGGGGTCGAACCAGTCGAACGACGACCTGAAGCGACTGGTCGATGCGACGATGGAGCGCTGGGGCCGCATCGACGCGCTGGTCAACAGCGCCGGCCATGGTCCGCGCGGCCCCCTGCTGGAGATCAGCGACGAGGACTGGCACCGCGGCATCGAGGTCTATTTCCTCAACGTCGTCCGGGCGGTCCGGCTGGTGGCGCCGATCATGGTCGGGCAGAAGGCCGGCTCCATCGTCAACATCTCCACCGCCTGGGCGTTCGAGCCGAGCGCCATGTTCCCGACCTCCGCCGTCGCGCGGGCCGGTCTGGCCGCCTACACCAAGCTCTTCGCCGAGCAGTATGCGGCGGAGAATGTGCGGATGAACAACGTCCTGCCCGGCTGGATCGACAGCCTGCCCGCGACCGAGGAGCGGCGCCAGAGTGTGCCGATGCAGCGCTACGGCAGCAGCGAGGAGATCGCCGCCACGGTGGCCTTCCTGGCCTCGCCGGGCGCCGGCTACATCACCGGCCAGAACATCCGGGTCGATGGCGGGCTGACGCGGTCGGTGTGATTGGGGCGGTGTGATGGGGGCGGCCCGACCTGAGGCTGCAGAAACGAAAAAGGGCCGGCGAAATGCCGGCCCTTTTTCTTCAGGAAAACCTCCCGCCGGATCAGTCGGCGAAGGGGTCCGTCATCAGGATGGTGTCGTCGCGTTCCGGGCTGGTCGACAGCAGGGCGACCGGGGCCTGGATCAGCTCCTCGATGTGGCGGACATACTTGACCGCCTGGGCCGGCAGTTCCGCCCACGAACGGGCGCCGCGGGTGGTGTCCTTCCAGCCTTCGAAGGTCTCGTAGATCGGCTCGACGCGGGCCTGGGAGCCGGCGTTCGACGGGTAATAGTCGAGTTCCTGGCCGTCCAGGCGGTAGCCGACGCAGACCTTGATCTCGTCGAAGCCGTCCAGCACGTCGAGCTTGGTCAGGGCGATGCCGTCGATGCCGCCGGTCTTGATCGCCTGGCGGACCATGACGGCGTCGAACCAGCCGCAGCGGCGCTTGCGCCCGGTGACCACGCCGAACTCCTTGCCCTTCTGGCCGATCAGCTCGCCGATCTCGTCCAGCAGCTCGGTCGGGAAGGGACCGGAGCCGACGCGGGTGGTGTAGGCCTTGCAGATGCCCAGCACATAGCCGACGGCGCGCGGGCCCATGCCGCTGCCGGCGGCGGCGTTGCCGGCCACCGTGTTGGAGGAGGTGACGTACGGGTAGGTGCCGTGGTCGATGTCCAGCATCGTGCCCTGGGCGCCCTCGAACAGGATGCGCTTGCCGGCGCGGCGCAGCTCGTCCAGCTGCTTCCACACGACGGCGGCGTAGGGCAGGACCTGCGGGGCGATCTCGCGCAGCGGCTCCAGGATGTCGGCCGGGGTCATCTCCGGCGCGCCCAGCGCGCGGAACAGCGCGTTGTGATGGGCGAGCAGGGCGTCGACCTTCTCCACCAGCACGGCGTCGTCGGTCAGGTCGCACAGGCGGATGGCGCGGCGGGCGACCTTGTCCTCATAGGCCGGGCCGATGCCGCGGCCGGTGGTGCCGATCTTGCCGGCGCCCTTGGCCTCTTCGCGCGCCTTGTCGAGCGCGCTGTGCACCGGCAGGATCAGCGGCACGTTCTCGGCGACGATCAGGTTTTCCGGGTTGACGGTGACGCCCTTTTCCTTGATCGCGTTCACTTCGCGGATGAAGGCCCAGGGGTCGAAGACGACGCCGTTGCCGATGACCGACAGCTTGCTCTGGCGCACCACGCCGGACGGCAGCAGGCTCAGCTTGTATTCGACGCCGTTGATCACCAGCGTGTGGCCGGCGTTGTGACCGCCCTGGAAGCGCACCACCACATCGGCCCGGCTGGACAGCCAGTCGACGATCTTGCCCTTGCCCTCGTCGCCCCACTGGGCGCCGACCACCGCAACGTTGGCCATCTCTCGTCTCCGCAAAACTTCAAAAAGGAACCGCTCAGCCTCCCGATCCACCGCAGGGTACCATCCGCGCGGCGTGGGGGCCCGTTCACCCTGAACCCAACTCGCTTGAACCCAATTTCTTTGAACGCAAGTCGTTTGAACCCAGGGTCACCCGACCGGCTTGACGTCCCCGCCGGCCAGCCAATGGCCGCAGTGGAGCCGTCTGGCTTCCGCGGCCGCATCGGCCACCGGGGCAAGCCCGGCGACTGTCACCCATCCGTCGGCGCGCAGCCTGCGCGCCGTTTCCCAGCCGCTGCCATGCGGCAGATAAACCCGTCCCGGAGCCTTGGCCGCCGGAACCGCACGCAGCAGCGTATCCATGTACAGCGTGAAGCCGGTCGCCGGCTCCCCGCGCCCATCTCCCTTGGCTTCGCCCTGCGCGCCGGCGCGGTAGCGCCCGCCCTGGCCCAGTTCGCCCGCGGCGCGGGAGAACAGGGTGAAGCTGAGGCCGGTCTGGTATTCGAAGCCGCGATGCTCCACCAGATCGATGGTCACCGTCAGGTCCGGCATCGCCGCGCGCAGCAGGGCCAGTGTGTCGGTCAGCCGGCGGCGGTCCTTCTCGGCGCCCTCCGGCAGCGGCAGGGCGGCCAGCGCTTCCATGGCGCGGTCGGCGGGGCCGGACGCGCTCATCAGCGTTTCCAGCAGCGAGGCGGCGGGGCCGCCGACGGCTGCCACGGCGGCCGAGTCCTTGCGGTCGAGTGCTGCGCGCAGCTGCCGGATCTCGTCCTCGCCCAGCCCGAGGCCGGCGCAGATGCGCGACACCATGGTCGGCACGCAGAGATCGACCGACAGGTGCGGCACGCCGATGGCGGTCAGCGCCTGGACGGCCAGCAGGACCACCTCGGCATCGGCCTCGGCCTCCAGCGCGCCGATCAGCTCGACGCCGACCTGGGTGAACTGGCGTTCGGGGCGCAGCTGCGACCCCTTCACCCGCAGCACCTGCCCGGCGTAGCACAGGCGCAGCGGCCGGGCCTCGTTCTTCAGGCGGGTGGTGGCGATGCGGGCGATCTGCGGCGTGATGTCGGCGCGGACCGCCATCATCCGCTGCGAATGCGGGTCCATCAGCCGGAAGGTCTGCTTGGACATCGCGGCACCGGGGCCGGACAGCAGGTTCTCTTCGAACTCGACCAGCGGCGGATCGACGCGCCGATAGCCCTGCGCGGCGAATTCCGCCAGCAGGCGTTCGACGGCGGCCGCCTCATGCGCCGCTTCGGACGGCAGCACGTCGTGCAGTCCGGCGGGAAGCAGGGCGGAGCTCAGTGCGTCGGCGGGCATGACCAGCGTGTCTCGTTGCAGGCAGGGAAAGGGATGCCGCGGCTGATGTCGGGCACACGGGGCGGGCTAATACCCGACCCCCGCGCCGCATGCAAACGGAAAAGACCCGCACCGTGGCGGTATCTCCCCTGCGCGTGCGAATCCGCGGCTGCGGCCGGACAAAGTGTCGCTGCCGGCGACGGTCCGGGCAAGTGCGCAGGCGGGCGGGCGGTGAGTGTCGCTCCCTCTCCCGCCTCGGGAGAGGGAAGGGGCCCGCCGCGAAGCGGTGGGAAGGGTGAGGGGTAGTGCAAGGAGCCATGCGGTTCGGGAGTTTTGGACCACCCCTCCCCCTCCCCACTTCGTGGGTCCCCTCCCTCTCCCGGGGCGGGAGAGGGCGATCATAGCTGCCGGGAATCAGCCGGCGTCGGCGGGGCCTGAGTCCTCGCCCTCGTCCTCG
This sequence comes from Azospirillum palustre, assembly GCF_002573965.1. NCBI lineage: Bacteria > Pseudomonadati > Pseudomonadota > Alphaproteobacteria > Rhodospirillales > Azospirillaceae > Azospirillum > Azospirillum palustre. Next base: position 415,363 of record NZ_PDKW01000042.1, read on the forward strand.
GATGGCAGGGCAAAGCCGTCTTCCGGAAAGCCGCGGCCCGGCGCCATCGGCGTGACGACGGCGAAGCTGCTGCCGTCGTTCTTCGGGCGCAGCACCGTCAGGGGGCTGCCGACCACCAGGAAATGGATGATCTCGGCGATGTTGGTGGCGTGGTCGCCGATGCGCTCCAGATTCTTCGCCATGAACAGCAGATGCGTGCAGGGCGTGATGTTGCGCGGATCCTCCATCATGTAGGTGAGGACCTCGCGGAACAGGCTGGTGTAGAGGTCGTCCAGCTCCTCGTCGCGCTCCCAGGCGGCGATGGCCTTGTCGACGTCGCGCTCGATATAGGCGTCGAGCACCTCCTTCAGGATCGCCTCGACCAGCCGGCCCATGCGCGGGATGCCGGCGGCCGGCCGCACCACCGGCACCTGGGCCAGCGCCAGCGAGCGCTTGGCGACATTGGCGGCATAATCGCCGATGCGCTCCAGATCGGCCGAGACCTTCAGGGCCGAAACGATCTCGCGCAGGTCCTGGGCCATCGGCTGGCGCAGCGCCAGCAGCCGCACCGCCTCCGCGTCGATGTCGCGCTCGTAGGCGTCGAGCCGCGCGTCGGCCTGCATCACCTGGGAGGCCAGCCCGACGTCGCGGCGGGTCACCGCCTTCACCGCGGCCTCCACCTGGGCTTCCGCCACGCCGCCCATCTGGGTGACGAGGTTGGACAGACGCTGCAATTCCTGCGCGAAGGAGCGGACGATGTGTTCGGTACCCATGTTCGGTCGCGACGCTCCAATGATGTCCGTCCCATCCGGCGGGACCCGGAAGGCCGCCACGCGCGGGAGGTGTATATTAGCCGGTGGTCATGACGGCGTTGTGGCGGGAGTATTTCACTTTGTTGACAATAGGATGTCGCCGGGATGACGGGAATTTACCGGCGGCATCGCTGTGACCGGGGGCCACGGCGGCGTATTGGATTTGAAGTACCCCGGTAACTTCGTTAAAGGGAACGTTGGCTATAGTGATGCCGTCCGTAGGGGGTACAGCCCCCTGCACTGACCGGGAGGCCGTTTTTCCATGTCCGTCGCCATGTCCGTCGCGTTCCAGATGCCTGTCCGCTCCGCCGTTGCCGGAACCCTGCTTCTGCTGGCTGCATCGCCGCTGGCGCTCGCCGCGGATCCGGCCCTGGCCCCGGCCGCACCCACCGCATTGGTTGAGGATGTGTCCGACGGAGTCGACGGCGTGCAGCCGATGGATTACCTGGCGGCCGGCCGCACCGTCACGTTGAAGACCGGGCAGACGCTGACGCTGAGCTATCTGGAATCCTGCGTCAACGAGACGATCACCGGCGGTTCGGTGACGGTCGGCGCCCGCGAATCGGCGGTGCAGGGCGGCAGCCTCGACCGCCACACGCTGCCCTGCGACGGCGGCAAGCTGCTGCTGGCCTCCAACGAGGCGGGCAAGGCGGGGGTGACCGTCTTCCGCAGCGCCCCCATCGCCCTGCCGGGCATGAAGGCGCCGCTGCCCAAGCCGGACCTGACCCTGTTCAAGACCCACCCGGTGCTGATCCTGTCGGCCCCCGGCCCGGTCACCATCGACCGGCTGGACGTGCAGGGCATCGCGCTGAGCACGGTCAATGTTCCCGGCACCACGCTGGACACCGCCAAGAGCGGCGCCGGGCTGGAGCCGGGCGGGCTCTACAAGATCGCCGCCGGGCAGAAGTCCTTCGTCGTGAAGATCGACGAGAAGGCCGCGGCCGGCGGCGGTCCGGCGCTCGGCCGGCTGATCCGGTTCTGAGCGGCGGGCGCGGCCGTTGAGTGCGATGAGGCTGCCCCGGCGCGTCCGGCTGGTCCTGCTCGGCGCGGTGGCGCCGGCGGTCGCATCGCTTCTGGTGCTGGCGGGCTCGTCCATGCTGCAGGGGCCGTCGATCGACAGCCTCTATTGGCTGCGGGAGCAGGTGCATGGCCCGCGGCCGGCCCCCGACCCCTCGCCGGTGGTGGTTGTCGGCATCGACGAGGAGACCTACCGCCGCCCGCCCTTCGCCGGCACGCCGCAGGCGCTGTGGGGGCCGCGGCTGGGCACCGTCCTCGGCGCCATGCTGGATGGCGGAGCGGCGGCCATCGGCCTCGACCTTGTCCACCCGACGTCCGTCGAGACGCTGATCCCGGGCTTCGAGCGCGATTACCTGCTGACGCTCCGCCGCGGCGGCAAGGAGGGGCGGCTGGTGCTGGCCAAGGTGCAGCATCAGAGCGACCCGCTGATGCCCTACCGCGGCTATACGATCGCCGCCGGGGTGAACAATGTCCGCTCGGTCAATCTGGTCGAGGATGCCGACGGCGTGCTGCGCCGGGTTCCGCTGACGCTGTCCGTCGCCGGACCCGACGGCCAGCCGAAGGCCGAGCCCGGCATGGCGGTCGAGGTCGCCTCCCGCGCGCTGAAGGCACCGCTGGAGCGGGGGGCCGACGGCTCCGCCACGCTGGCCGGCTACCGGGTGCCGGGCGGGGAGGGCAACCGGCTGCTGGTCAACCATGCCACTGCCGCCGGGGCGATCCCAACCTATTCGCTGGCCGATCTCCATGCCTGCGCCGAAGCCGGCAAGACCGACTTCTTCGCCAGCCACTTCAAGGGCAAGGCGGTGATGGTCGGCACCGTGCTGGATGTGGAGGACCGCAAGCTCTCCTCCAACCGCTGGGTCACCAAGCCGGAGGGGATGAACCTTCCCGAACGCTGCGCCCTGCCGGTGATGAGCGAGCTGTATGTCGCCGGCCGCACCCGCGACAGCATTCCCGGCGTCTATATCCACGCCGCCGCCATCTCCAACCTGATCGCGCACGATGCGCTGGAGGAAACCGGCCGGCCCGCCGCCGCGTCCCTGGTCCTGCTGCTGGCCGGACTGGCCGCCGTGGTGACGCTGGCGACCCGGCCGGCGGTGGCCGCGGCCGTGCTGCTCCTGCTGCTGGCGGGGTGGAGCGGGGTGGCGGTGCAGGCGTTCCAGGGCGGGCTGGTGCTGCCCTACCTCCAGGCGGCGCTGGCGGCCTTGCTGGTCTTCCCGCTGGCGCTCGGCTTCCGCTTCGCCGTGCTCGACCGCGACCAGCGGCACATCCGCAACGCCTTCAAGCTCTACCTGCCGGGATCGCTGATCGACGACATGATCGCGTCGGGCCAGTCGCCCAGCCTGGGCGGGGAGGAGCGCGACCTGTCCATCCTGTTCTGCGACATCGCCGGCTTCACCAGGATGTCGGAAGGGATGGAGCCGGAAGCGCTGGTCGCCGTGCTGAACCGCTATTTCACGGTGATGACCGACATCATCGAGGCGCATGGCGGCTTCGTCGACAAATACATCGGCGACGCCGTGCTGGCGGTGTTCGGCGCCCCCTATGCCATCGACAACCATGCCCGCGCCGCGGTGTCGGCCGCGCTGGCGATGCGTCAGGCGATGGCGGACGACCCGACCCTGCTGGCGACGGCCAGCGGGCGGGGCTCCAACCGCATCGGCATCGCCACCGGCCCGGCGCTGATCGGCAACATCGGCTCGCCGCGCCGCTTCAACTACACGGTGATGGGCGACACGGTGAATCTGGCCTCCCGGCTGGAAGGCGCCAACAAATACTACAACTCCGTGCTGATGGTCAGCGGCGAGACCGTGCGCCACCATGGCGACCCGGACGCCTTCCGCGCCCTCGACATCGTGCAGGTCGTCGGCCGCAGCGAGCCGGTCACGGTGTTCGAACCGCTGTCCGAGGCCCGCCGTGCCGATCCCGAGGACCGCGCCCAGCGTGCCGCCTACGCCGCTGCGCTGGACCACTGGCGTGCCGGCCGGTTCGAGGCCGCCGCCGCCGGGTTCCGGGCGCTGGTGGCTGCCGACGGCGCCGCGCTGGCGATGCTGCACAAGGCAGAGAAGCGCATCGGGCAGCCGGCGGGTCCGGACTGGGCCGGTGTGACCGCCCTTACCGACAAATAGCTTTGCGACGACGAGCCGTGTCCCGAACCGCACCCTCCGCCATGCTCATTTCCGCGCCTCCCGGCCTCCGGCGCTTCGTCCGCCTGTCCGCGTTGTTGCTGGCCGGCGCAGCCGCTCCGTTGCCGGCGCTGGCCCAGGCGGTTCTGCCGGTGCTGCCGCCCTCGCTCGACCCCAACCGGCTGGAGCAGCGCTTCGAACGCCCTGCCGTGCCGCAATCCTCACCGGAAATCGAGATGCCGGCGCCGGAGAAGGCGCCGCCGCCACGCGATGCCGAACGCATCACCCTGACGCTGACCGAGATCCGCATCGACGGCAACAGCGTCTATGACGGCGACAGCCTGTCCGCCCTGTGGCGCGACAAGCTGGGCAAGCCGGTGACGCTGGCCGACCTTTACGCCATCCGCGACGCCATCACCGCGCGCTACCGCAACGACGGCTATGTGCTGTCCCAGGCGGTGGTGCCGGCCCAGCGCATCCGCGACGGCGTCGTCCGCCTGCAGGTGGTGGAGGGCTATGTCGACGAGGTGGTCGTCCAGGGCGAGGCAAAGGACCGGCTCGGCCTGCTGCGGCGCATGGGGGAGAAGATCAAGGCCTCCCGCCCGCTGCGCATGGCCGACATGGAGCGCTACGTCCTGCTGGCCGACGACCTGCCCGGCGTCGCGGTGAAGACGGTGCTGGAGGCATCGCCCGACACCCCCGGCGCCTCGCGCCTGACCCTGGCGCTGGAGCGCACGCCCTTCAACGGCTTCCTGTCGCTGGACAACCGCGGCACCCGCTCCATCGGCCCGATGCAGATGACCGGCGTCGCCACCGTCGAGGATCAGCTCGGCCTGTTCGAGCGGACCACCGCGCAAGGCATCGTCACTCCGCAGATCCGCGAGCTGCGCTTCTTCGACGTCGGGCAGCTGGTGCCGGTGGATGCCGAGGGCACGACGGTGGAGTACGGCGTCCGCCGCTCCTGGTCGCAGCCCGGCGACAGCGTGCGGCCGCTCGACCTTTACAGCCTGACCACCTCCGGCCGGGTGGCGGTGTCGCATCCCTTCATCCGCAGCCGGGCGGAGACCCTGCGCGCCGGCCTCAGCGTCACCATCCGCGACAGCCGCACCGACGTGCTGGGCGATAAGCTGTCGCAGGATCGGCTGCGCATCGTCGCCGCCAACGTCGCTTACGATTTCGCCGACGGCTGGGGCGGGTCTAACCTGTTGACGGCGGAGCTGTCCAAGGGGCTGGACATCCTGAACGCCACGGAATCCGGCAGCGCCAACCTGACCCGCAGCGGCGGGCGCAGCGATTTCCGCAAGCTGCTGCTGTCGGCCCAGCGCAACCAGCCCCTGACCGACCAGCTGATCCTCGCCCTTTCCGGCGAAGCGCAATACAGCCCGGACCAGCTGCTGTCGTCCGAGGAGTACGGCCTGGGCGGCAAGCAGTATGGCCGCGCCTTCGACCCCTCGGAAATCACCGGCGACAGCGGCTTCGCCGGCCGGGCGGAGCTGCAATACATCCTTCCGGTCCAGGAGGACGGGCTGGATTACGCGGTCGCCTATGGCTTCGGCGATTATGGGGCGGTGTACAATTACGAAGGCGGCACGCGCCATGGCCGCCGGTCCCTCGCCTCGACCGGCGTCGGCCTGCGCTTCGGCGTTTTCCAGCGCATCGATGCCAGCGTGGAACTGGCCAAGCCCTTCATCACCACGCCGTTCAGCACGCAGGACCGCGCCCCGCGGGCTTTCTTCACGCTCTCGACCAGATTCTGAGGCGACGCGCTTGTGAAGCGGTCGGGTCCCAACCCGATGCAATGCGACCGCCGCGCGGCCGGCCTGTCAGGGCCAACCGGCGGCGGCAAGCGCCTGCGAAGGCGGTAGCGTCAGATCAGCTCGACCCGCTGGGCGACCGGCGCATCGTCCGACCCGACGGCCAGATAGCGCACATCCTCGCCGTCGGCGACGATGTCCAGGCCGGACTGGCGCAGGGTGGCGCGGTCGAAATAGACGGTGGCGCCATCTTCCCACGGCTCGATCAGGCCGGACTGGCTGTCCAGATTGTACCAGCGCACCGTGCCATAGGCCATCGTGGCTGGCCCGGCCGGCTCGGACTGGCGCTCGCGCCGTTCGCGCGGCGGCTTCGGCGGACGGGCGAAGCCCTCGCCGCCATCCTCAGGTTGCGGGCCCTGTCCGGCGGCCTGACCGGCCGGCTGCCCCATCGGCTGGCCCATCGACTGGGATGCCGAGGCGGAGCCGCGCGGCGGGCGCTGGTTGCGGGCCCGCGGGGCGGGCGGGGTTTCCGGCGGCGTGGCGGAGTGAATGGCGACGACCTGGGGCCCCTTGGCGCCCTGGGCCAGATCGCAGACGACCGTCGTGCCCTCGACCGGGTTGGGCAGGGAGGCGGCGGCCAGGACCGAAGCGTGCAAGAAAGCCTCGCCGGAGCCATCGGCAAGGCGGACGAACCCAAAACCCTTTTCCGGCTTGAACCACTTTACCGTCGCGGTGACGTTCGTCGCGGTGACGTTCTTCAACTCTTCGCTCAAGACAGGTCCCTTTCACGTCCTGTAGCCGGGGGAGGGGCGGCCCTGACGCTGAACTGGGCGCGGCACCGCTGTATGACCAAGAACAAAACCCCGGCAGTCGTCAGCTTATCATAAAATTCCAGAAAATGACCAGTCCAGTGATGCCCTGTAACGCGGCGGCGACTGTCGGCATCACTTGCAGGTCGGTCGATGCGCGTAATGCGCGAATCCCGATGACGGGAGATCGTCCGTAAAGAAGGTTCGGTTTCACAATTAATGCCGGATCACATTGCCACTAATTCGTGGATGTTCGGCGCATCGCATAATACCGTTCTTGCAGAGCCCCCCCCTGTCCATCAGAGGTACTAAGGCCGTAAATAAAATTTTAACTAAAAAATTCGACTCATGTCTCCATCAGAACGGAGGAATGACTTATGACGACCACCGACCAGACCGCTTTTTTCGTGTCCACCAAGGGCAATGACAGCTGGTCCGGGCGGCTCGCCGCTCCCAACGCCGCCGGCACCGACGGTCCCTTCGCCAGCCTCGAGAAGGCGCGGGACGCGATGCGGGCGGGCGATGTCGACACCACCTATGTTCGTGGCGGCACCTATCGCCTGGACAAGACTCTGACACTCGACTCCCATGACGACGGCCACAGCTTCCTTGCCTACGGGAACGAGACGCCGGTTCTCAGCGGCGGGGAGCGTGTGACCGGCTTCACCTATGAAGGCAAGGGCCTTTATTCCGCCAAGCTCTCCTCGGCCAACGGCCTGGATGTCAGCATCGGCGGCGTCCGCCAGCATGCGGCGCAGACCGGCGACTTCGATCCCGCCGAGGCGGCCACCAGCGGCTGGCATGTGCTGAAGGCCAACTCGACCGGCGCCAGCAAGACCAGCTTCAACTTTTCGAACGGCGACATCCCGTCGGGCCTGAAGCCCCATGACGGTCTGGTCGTCCAGACATTCGATACGGAACGGCTGAGGGACGACATCTCAGCCGTGAAGTCGATCGACCAGTATCACCACACGGTGACGCTCGACGACGCGGCCTCCTACGCGCTGCGCACCGGCGGCACCTATCGGGTGATGAACGACGCCTCGCTGATCCGCGACGCCGGTGAATTCGGCTGGCGCGCCGGCGACGGCAAGCTGGTGGTGAAGCCGGAGCATGCCGCCAGCTTCCAGTCGGACGGCGTCGTCGTCGCCCGGCTCGGCACGCTGATCAAGTCAAGCAACGCCAGCAACGTCAGCATCGAAGGACTGACCTTCTCCGACACCCGCTATGAGGGCGCGGCGCTGTCGATGCAGGGCGGGCATGGCAACTCGGTCGGCGGCAATCATTTCGTCAATGTCGGAACCGCGGTCTCGCTCGACGGCACCGACAACAGCCGCATCGCCGGCAACCATATGGAGCAGCTCGGCGACACCGGCGTTTCGATGATCCATGCCGCCGACGGCAACCGCATCTACGCCAACACCATCGAGCATATCGGCCAGATCACCAAGGGCGGGGCCGGCATCGGCGCCGTCGGCAGCAGCAACAGCATGGTCAGCAACAACGACATCACCGATGCCCCGCGTTACGGCGTGTCGTTCAAGGAATGGGACGACGGCCAGCTGAACCGCAACAACACCGTCCAGTTCAACAAAATCCACCATGTCGGGCAGGAGACCGCTGATGGCGGCGGCATCGAGATGCTCGGCCGCTCGGCCAAGGACATGGGGTCGGTCATCCGCGGCAACGAGGTGATCAACACCGGCGGTCTCGCCACCGACGGAAAGGGCAACTGGTTGACCGATCACAAGGGCTGGGGCATCTCGCTCGACGATCTGACCAGCGGCGTCATCGTGCGCGACAACTTCGTGAAGGGCTTCGCCTGGGCCGGCATCTATGTCCATGGCGGCGACAACAATTTGCTGGAGAATAATTTCGGCATTGCCAGCCGTCCGCAGGATGCCTTCATCCGCCTGGAATGGGTGCCCAAGGCCGGCGACGAGGCGCGCCCCCATGACAACATGGTGATCCATAACCTCGCGGCCGGCGATATGCCGATCGATCAGTATTGGAAGCTGCTCAGCCCGGGCCGGCTGACCATGGACGGCAACGTCGCTGCCAACGGCCGCGCCTTCGGTCCGAACGACGCGGTCTTCAATCCGGGGTTCCGCGACAGCGCCCATGCTGACTACTCGCTGAAGGACAAGGCGCCTGTCCTGGCCCACGGCATTCACGACCTCAGCTGGTCGTCGATGGGAACCGACGGCTACCACGCCGACGGCAGCATGGCCCAGTTCTGGGACCACGCCGCCTATTGACGGGCGGGGGCTGACGGGCAGGGGGCGCCGCGCCATGCGGTGCCCCTCTCGGGCCTCCGGTCAAAAAAATCGTCATGGGGATGCAGAAAGTTCTTGCGCGGTCGGGGCGGGCCCGCATATAAGACGCCTCCCGACGCGAACGACGCCGGCGCCGCCGAAACGGCAGCGATCGACACGCGGAAGGGAAGCCCGACAAACCGGCGCTTGACAGTCGAACCCCAGGGGTTCGGCGAAGCAACGGTTTCTGCATCGGGCGGGTTCATTGACAAGTTAATACCGTGTTGTGAGAAGGGATGCGCAGGCGGCGGC
>NZ_PDKW01000042.1:424526-424723 GCF_002573965.1 Azospirillum palustre
AAGCAACGGTTTCTGCATCGGGCGGGTTCATTGACAAGTTAATACCGTGTTGTGAGAAGGGATGCGCAGGCGGCGGCAGTTGGTAGCCGTTGCGGCCTTGGGGTGCTGGGTTCTTAAGGGGATCGGCACAATCGAGGATCGTCTGTGCATCTTTTGAGCAGAGAAACTGTATCAGTATCGACGTTTCAGGAGATCGC
>NZ_PDKW01000042.1:424823-438583 GCF_002573965.1 Azospirillum palustre
TTATTGTGTCCCGCAAGGGACGGGATCATGGACAAGTGAAGATGAAGTGCAAGTGACCGAGGACGCTCCTCGGCCGGCTCAAGCTCACAAGGCGAAGGCTGGCTGGGAGTAGCATCGAACGGCGGAAACGACCAGCCCTGTCGGTTGGTTCGCGAGCAGGCTTGTTCCTGCGCGTGGCGCAAGCGTTTTCGTTGGAGTTGAGATCAAGCGTCTGAAGGGCATCTGGTGGATGCCTTGGCACTGAGAGGCGATGAAGGACGTAGCACGTTGCGATAAGTCACGGGGAGCCGCGAGCAGGCATCGATCCGTGAATTTCCGAATGGGGAAACCCACCGCGCAAGCGGTATCCCATGCTGAATAAATAGGTATGGGAAGCGAATTATTGTGTCCCGCAAGGGACGGGATCATGGACAAGTGAAGATGAAGTGCAAGTGACCGAGGACGCTCCTCGGCCGGGAGAAATCCTGGCTGGGAGTAGCATCGAACGGCGGAAACAGCTGGCCCTGTTGGCTAGCTCGCGAGCAGGCTTGTTCCTGCGCGTGGCGCAAGCGTTTTCGTTGGAGTTGAGATCAAGCGTCTGAAGGGCATCTGGTGGATGCCTTGGCACTGAGAGGCGATGAAGGACGTAGCACGTTGCGATAAGTCACGGGGAGCCGCGAGCAGGCATTGATCCGTGAATTTCCGAATGGGGAAACCCACCGCGCAAGCGGTATCCCATGCTGAATAAATAGGCATGGGAAGCGCTCACGGTCTTGCCGGTGCCGACATTCTTGTCGGCCACCGCGCCGGTCCCGCCAATGCTGACCGCGTCGCTGCCGACAACGCCGCTGAGGCTCAGGCCCGAAGCATCGGTGGTGCCGTCATAGACCCTGTCGCCGGTCGCAGTCAGCGACTTGGCCGTGATGTCGAGCGTGGCGCCGCCCAGCGTGTAGTTGCTGGCCCCCGCACCCGCCAGCGACAGGCCGCTTACGGTCTTGCCGGTGCCGACATTCTTGTCGGCCACGGCGCCGGTCCCGCCGAGGCTGACCGCATCGCTGCCGACGACGCCGCTGAGGCTCAGCCCCGAGGCGTCGGTGGTGCCGTCGTAAACCCGGTCGCCGGTGGCGGTCAGCGTCTTGGCGGTGATGTCGAGCGTGGCGCCGCCCAGCGTGTAGTTGCTCGCCCCCGCCCCGGCCAGCGACAGGCCGGTCACGGTCTTGCCGGTGCCGACATTCTTGTCGGCCACGGCACCGGTGCCGCCGAGGCTGACCGCATCGCTGCCGACGACGCCGCTGAGGCTCAGCCCCGAGGCGTCGGTGGTGCCGTCATAGATCCTGTCGCCACTGGCGGTCAGCGTCTTGGCCGTGATGTCGAGTGTGGCGCCGCCCAGTGTGTAGTTGCTGGCCCCCGCCCCCGCCAGCGACAGGCCGGTCACCGTCTTGCTGGTGCCGACATTCTTGTCGGCCACGGCACCGGTCCCGCCGAGGCTGACCGCATCGCTGCCGACGATGCCGCTGAGGCTCAGCCCCGAGGCGTCGGTGGTGCCGTCGTAAACCCGGTCGCCGGTGGCGGTCAGCGTCTTGGCGACGATGGTCAGCGTCGCGGTGACCGAGCCCAGCGTGTAAGCACTGGTAAAGCCGCTGTTGATCGACACCCCCGACAGGTCGATGGTGATGGTGTAGGTGCCGACGCCGCTGCCGCTGCCGCTGCCGCTCACCGCGGTGGAACTGAGGGTCGGCGTGCCGGTGATCACGGAGCTCAGCGTATCCATCCCGGTCAAGCCGGAATAGCTGTAGGTGTAGGTCGGCAGGGTGTCGCCATAGGTGATGGTGGCGTCCAGCGCGGAGAATGTCAGGATGCTGGCCGGGGCCCTTGAATAGAGCAGCTGGCTGCCGGTGCCGGTCACCGATCCCGGCGGCGTCCCCGAATAGGTGATGCTGTACTGAGCGGCTCCGGTCAGCCCGCCCAGCGTGTTCAGCGCCGGATCGGCGGAATAGACCAGCCAGCGACCGTTCGGGGTTGAAAGGACGGTGGAGTCACCGTTGTTGACGAAATTCCCCCCCGATGACGCCGCCAGCACCAACGCGTCCCCTGAACCCGATGCCGCCAGCACCGCGCCGGAATTGATCGCGATGTCGCCCTTGTCGGAACCGGCGTTGTCGACCGTGATGGTCCCGCCTGTCAGACTCCCCAAGGTTATGGCGCCGCTGGTGGTGTTGGTGTTGCCGGCTCCGCTGTCGAGCGTCAGGGTGATGGCTCCGGTCCCGGCGTTGATCGTCTTGCCGGACGCCATGGTGATGACGGCGGCGCCGCTGGCGCGCTGGGCGTCCACAACCCCGCTGCTGGCCTTGGCGTTGGCGATGGCGGTGAAATTGCCGTTGTCGGTGGTGATGTTGGCGTCCAGGAGGATGCTGCGCCCGGCCGACAGGGTGAAGGCCCCGCCATTGCCGGCGGGATTGTTGACGATGACGTCGCTGGAGACGGTGATGTCGTTGTTGGCTTGCAGGGTCAGGGCGGTGCCGGTGTTGAGCACCGCGGTGATCGCGTCCGGCTGGATGGTCACGGTCTGATCGGACGCGGTGGCATAGGTCAGGGCGCTGACGGGCACCCCGACCGTCACCCGGCCGCCGACGCCCTGGACGCTCGAATAGGCCAGATACGTTCCGTCGGCGCCGGCAGCCGCCAGCATCGTGCCGGTCGCCGTGCCGACCAGACTGTTGGATGCCGAGACGACGCCGGTCACGCCGGCGGTTCCGTTCCCCCAGGTCACCGCGCCGGCCGATGACACCGTGCCGTTCGCCCAGAGGCTGCTCCGCGTCAGATAATTGCCGTTGGCCAAAGTGGAGGTGCTCGCGCCGACCTTGTCGCCGGTGGAGGAGCCGATCAAGCTGTTGGTGGACGAAACCACGCCGGTGACACCGGCGGTCCCACTTCCCCAGGTCACCGCACCGGCGGACGCCGCGGCGCCGTTGCTCCACGAAGTGCTTGTTACGAGATAGTTGCCATTGGTGAGCCTGACGATAGTGTTACCGACTTTGTCATTGCTCGAACTCCCCACCAGACTGTTGGATGCGGAGACGACGCCGGTCACCCCGGCGGTGCCGCTCCCCCAGGCGGCGGCACCCGCCGACGCCGCGGCGCCGTTGCTCCAAAAAGTGCTTGTTACGAGATAGTTGCCATTGGACAGCGTGGTGATGCCGTTGCCGACCTTGTCATTGCTCGAACTCCCCACCAGACTGTTGGATGCGGAGACGACGCCGGTCACCCCGGCGGTGCCGTTCCCCCAGGATGCGGCACCTGCCGACGCCGCCGCGCCGTTCGCCCAGTAGGAGCTAAAAACCACGTAGTTGCCATTGGACAGCGTGGTGATAGCCGTGCCAATCCGGTCCGAGGCGGTGGTCCCCACCAGACTGTTGCTGGACGACACGGTTCCCGTCACGCCGACGGTGCCGTCCCCCCAGGTCGCGGCGCCAGCGGATGCCGCCCCATTGTACGCCCAGGTCGAGGACCTGACGACATAGTTGCCGTTACTCAACGCCACGACCCCAACGCCGACCCGATCCGAGGCGGTGGTCCCTACCAGACTGTTGGACGAGGAGATGGTGCCGGTAAGGCCGGTGGAGCCGTTCGCCCAGGTCACAGCGCCCGCATACGTCGCTGCACCGTTCGTCCAACTGGTGGTGGCTACGACATAATTGCCGTTGCTGAGGCCGGTGGTGCTAAAGCCCGTCCCATCGTTGGCGCTGGACCCCATGAGGCTGTTGGTGGTCGACACGGTGCCGGTCAACCCAAGCGTCCCGTCCACCCAGGTCGCCGAACCGGCGTAGGTGGTCGCCCCATTGGACGTGGCGGTGCTGGTAACGACATAATTGCCGTTGGTCAATGTCGTTACCGATGCGCCAATCTTTTGGTTGGCCATACTGCCGACCAAGCTGTTGGTGTCCGAAACCACGCCTGTCACGCCCGTGGTTCCGTTCCCCCACGTCGCGGCGCCGGCCGATGCCGTCCCGTTGTTGGACCAACTGGAGCTGCCCACGACATAATTGCCGTTGCTGAGCATTGAGATGCTCGATCCCACGCGGTCATTGGTGGTGCTGCCCACCAGACTGTTGGAGTCGGAGACGACGCCGGTGACCCCGGTGGTCCCGTTGCCCCAGGTGACCGCGCCGGCGCTGGAGGCGGCCCCATTGATCCAACTGGAGGTATTTACGACGTAGTTGCCATTGGTCAGCACGGTAACGGTGCCACCGACCTTGTCGTTGGCTGTGCTGCCCACCAAACTGTTGGAAGAGGACACGGCGCCGGTTATCGCCGCCGTGCCGTTCCCCCATGTCGCCGCCCCGGCCGACGCCACCGCCCCGTTGGTCCAATAGGATGTGGAGACGACATAATTACCATTGCTCAGTTCAGTGAACGAGACGCCGACCTTGTCGTTGGCGGAAGTCCCCACCAGACTGTTGGTGGATGACACCACGCCGGTGACCCCAGCGGTGCCGCTCCCCCAGGTTACGGCGCCCGCCGACGTTACTCCGTTGTACCAAGACGGGCTTCTGACGACGTAATTGCCGTTGCTCAGGGTGCCGTAGTACAGGCCGATGTTATCGCCCGCTCGGCTTCCAACCAGACTGTTGGAGGAGGAGACGGTGCCGGTAACGCCGGCTGTGCCGTTCCCCCAGATCACCGCCCCCGCCCCCGCCGCCGTGCCGTTCGTCCAATAGGTGCTCACCACCAGATAGTTGCCGTTGGACAGCGCTTGGGGGCTGTAGCCGATCCTGTCCCCGGCGGTGGTCCCCACCAGACTGTTGGTGGAGGAGACCACGCCGGTAACCCCGGCGGTCCCGTTCCCCCAGGTCACCGCCCCCGCCGACGTCGATGTGCCGTATGACCAGGACGAGCTGGTGACGAAATAGTTGCCATTGGTCAGCGTGTTCACCACGTTGCCAACCGCGTCGCCGGAGGTGCTCCCCACCAGGCTGTTGCTCGACGACATCACACCGGCGACCCCGGTCACGCCGCTGCCCCAGGCGGCGGCGCCGGCATTCGTCACGCTGCCGCTGCCCCAGGCGCTGCTTTTGACGACGAAATTGCCGTTGGTCAGCGTCGTCGGGGAGGAAATGCCGAGGGCCTGGTCGGCAATGGCGCCATACAATGCGCTGATCAGTGCGCCGGTCGTTCCGTTGAAAAGATAGACCGCCCCGGCGTTGGTCGCGGAAAAATCATCTCCCGAGGCCGTCACCAGGATGTTGCCGCCGGACAGAACTTGAACGCCGGCCCCAAACGCGTTTGACGCCGCAGGGTTCGGATCGATGAGGTCGAATTGCGGCGTGACGCCGCTGGCGCTGCTGATGACGATGTTTTTGGGATCGAGCAGCAGGGTACCGGCGGTGCCGGCGGTGGCCCCGGCGTCGCCCAGCCCCGCGAACACCAGCGTGTCGTGGGACGACACCTCGATCAAGCCGCCGTCGCCCCGGACCGTGCCGCCGCGGGCCGACGCGGCGCCGGCGAAGGACGTCCTGTCTTCCGACCAGACGACGATCCGGCCGCCGTCGCCGGTGGGACCGCTGGCGTCGGCGCGCATCGTGGTGCCGCCGGTGACCGTCACCGTGCCGGCCTTCAGCATATCGCCGGAGCCCTGGTAGTCGCCGCCGACCCGGATGCCGCCGCCCCGGGTGGCACCCGACGCGTCCAGCGTCGCGCCCACCGCATTGATGGTGGCGGCGAACAGGTCGATGCTCCCGCCGCCGCCGGTTGCACCGGTGGCGGCATGAGTGCCCGAGGTGAACAGGGTCGAATCAGCAGCCGTGCCCGTAACGGCGACCTTGCCGCCGGCGGTCGCACCGCGGGCCGTCGTTTCCGCCGCCGCCGTATCGACATAGGTCTTGGCGACTTTCACCGTGACCTTGCCGCCGGCCCCGGTCGCGCCATCCGCCTTGATCCTGCCCTGGCTGGACACCCGGCCCGCGGACATCTTGACCTTGCCGCCCGTGGCGCCGCTGGCGGAAATCGTCCCGGTATTGATCGCCGCATGGGAGGTGTCGGTGGCAACCTTGATCCGACCGCCGTCGCCGTCGGCATTCACCGCGGAAATGCTGCCGCTGTTCTGCACATGCCCGTCGCCGGCCGTCAGCCATACCTGACCGGCACGGTTGGCGCTGCCGGTGGCGCGGACGATGCCGCCGTTGTTGCCGGCCAAGGCGTAGACGTTGCCTCCGGCGGCCCGCAATTCCACCTGGGCCGCGGCAATGGTTCCCTGGTTGTCGACCTGGCCGGTTCCGGCCCGCACCAGCACCCGTCCCCGGCGGCTGTCGGCCTCCTCGGTCAGCAGCACCTCATGTCCGCCGGCAAGGGCCGCGGTTCCATTCGGCGCGGACAAGGTTCCCTTGTTGGACACCTCGCGGGCGATCAGCAGGACGTCGCCGCCGGAAGAGGAGATGGCGCCGAGGTTTTCCACCTTGGCCGTGCTGTCGCCCTTGAAGGTCAGCGGCTTGGCCGACATGAAATCGTCGCTGGGCACGTCGTGGGTGCTGGCGACGAAACTGCCCCCGGTGGTCACGGTGCCGGTGGGGCCGACCACCACCCCGGCGGGGTTGATCAGATAAACCGAACCGGTGGCGGTCAGCGAACCGGCGATCGCCGACGGATTGCCGCCGCTGACCCGGTTGAGGGTGGCGCCGCTGCCATTCTCGAACGCGACCTTGGCGCCTTGGCCGATGGAAAAACTGTCCCAGTTGACGATGCCACGGCTGCCTTGCTGGGTCACGGTCATGGTCGCACCGGTGGTGGCGATGCCGCCGCTTCCCGCCACGAATCCCCCGCCGGTCGGAAGGGTTTGCGCCGACAGCGAGCCGCTCATGACCAACAGGCTGGTCAAGCTGCTCGTGCTCAAAATGACGCTCAGCCACCCCTTCCAAGTCATGGTGCCGACGCTCCCATTCGCTCAATCGCCGTTGACGATCGCCTCCGCCAGGATGGACCCGACGGCATCGATTTCACCCAAATTGGGGGGGAGTGTATAAGCTGTTCTACCTATGGGGTATCCCACATTCATGGGAGGCGGGCTCCGTTTCCCCGACGGTTCGGCGGCCGGAATAAGCTTGGTTCAGGTTCGTGTCGCGCCGCCGATCCGATCCGGCCCGGTGTGCCCTCGCAGGCCTCTTGCCGGGTTTCTGCCGCCGAGCGCCGGGTGCGGGCGTTCGGCATTGCAGCATCGATCCGGGGGCCGATCCCGGCTCCGGCCTCGCCGATCATCGCAGGCAGCTTCTCCACCTCGCCCTGATGGCTGGAGTCAGGCCTTGCAGGAGGGCTCCCGCTCGCCGACCTGACGACACCGGTCACGTCAGGAAGCTGTCAGGTTTCGCCCACATACTGTCAGCAAGAGCCGCAATGCGCGGCATCAGCAAAACGACAGGCTGTGTTGGAGGAAACGATGAGCAGGACGTCGCAGACGGTCCGTCCCGCCCCTGTGGATGCCGTGGGTACCCCGGCCGATCCGGTGGCTGCCACGGTTCCGGCTACCCCGCTGCTGGAGGTATCCGGCGTCACCTTGCAGTACAAGACCACGGATCATCTGGTGACCGCGACCTACCGGGTCGATTTCCAGGTCTTCAAATCAGACCGCTATGTTCTGCTTGGGCCCTCCGGCTGTGGAAAATCCACTCTGTTGAAAGCCATCGGCGGTTATCTGGAGCCGGTGGAGGGCGCCATCCGGCTGAACGGGCACGAAGTGACCAAGCCCGGTCCCGACCGCATGATGGTGTTCCAGGAATTCGACCAGCTGCTGCCCTGGAAGAGCGTGCGCGAGAATGTGCTGTTCGCGCTGACCACCAGCGGCCGTGCCAAGGGGGCGGAGGCGGCGGAGCGGACCGACCATTACATCAACAAGGTCGGTCTGGCGAAGTTCGCGCACAGCTTCCCGCACACGCTGTCCGGCGGCATGAAGCAGCGCGTCGCCATCGCCCGCGGCATGGCGATGGAGCCCGACGTCCTGCTGATGGACGAACCCTATGCCGCGCTCGACGCCCTGACCCGCCGCCGCATGCAGGACGAACTGCTGCGCCTGTGGGACGACACCAAATTCACCGTCCTGTTCGTGACCCACTCCATCGAGGAGGCGATCCGCGTCGGCACCCGCATCCTGCTGCTGTCGCCGCATCCGGGACAGGTGAAGGCCGAACTGAACAGCATCCCGCCGGAGCAGCTCGGCACCGCCGCCCAGGCGGAGCTGGAAGCCCGCATCAACGACATGCTGTTCGTCCACTGAGGCCCGCCATGACCATGGAATCCACCATGCACTCCATCCTCGTCGAGCGTCCGGAGATCGTCCGCGACGTCTCCCGCTCGACCGTCATCGCCGATGTCGAGAAGCCCTTGAGCGCGTGGGAGCGGCTGTATCGCGTGCCGCTGCTGCGCAAGGGGCTGATCCTGCTGGCGCTCGCCGTGATCTGGGAGGTCTACGGCCGCTGGCTCGACAACCCGCTGCTGTTCCCGCCCTTCACGGCGATGCTGCAGGCCTTCGTCGCCGACCTCGGCAACGGCATCATCCCGGCGCGCACGCTGGTCTCGCTGCAGACGCTGGTGATCGGCTATGCCATGGGCATCCTGCTGGCGGCGCTGCTGACCACCGTCGCCATCGGCTCGCAGATCGGCACCGATCTCTTGGAGACGATGACCTCCATGCTGAACCCGCTGCCGGCCATCGCCCTGCTGCCGCTGGCGCTGATCTGGTTCGGGCTCGGCTCCGGCAGCGTGATCTTCGTGCTGGTCCATTCCGTGCTGTGGGCCATCGCGCTCAACACCCATGCCGGTTTCCGCTCCGTCTCCAACACGCTGCGCATGGTTGGCCGGAACTATGGGCTGAGCGGCCTGGGGCTGGTCCGCCACATCCTGATCCCGGCAGCCTTCCCGTCGATCCTGACCGGCCTGAAGGTGGGCTGGGCCTTCGCCTGGCGCACGCTGATCGCGGCGGAACTGGTGTTCGGCGTCAGCTCCGGCTCCGGCGGGCTCGGCTGGTACATCTTCGAGAACCGCAACCAGCTGGAAACGGCCAACGTCTTCGCCGGCCTGTTCACCGTGATCCTGATCGGCCTCGTCGTCGAGAACGGCGTCTTCGCCACCATCGAGCGGCGCACCATCCGCCGCTGGGGCATGCAGCACTGATCCGCTCGCCAAGAATTCCTATGGGAGGACTCTTCATGACCGCATTCGCGACCCTGCGCCGGGCCGGCGTCCTGGCGACGGCGCTCGTCGCCCTGGCTTCCGGTGTGCTGGCGACCGGCCCGGCCCGCGCCGAAGCCCCGGAAGTCCACATCTCCAAGGGCTATGGCATCCTCTACCTGCCGATGATCGTCATGGAGCATGAAAAGCTCCTGGAGAAGCAGGCCAAGGCGGCCGGGCTCGGCGACGTCAAGGTCGGCTGGCTGGAGTTGGACGGCGGCAACGTCATCAACGACGCCATGATCTCCGGCAATCTGGACATCGCCGCCATCGGCGTGCCCGGCTTCCTGACGCTGTGGGCGAAGGTGAAGGGCAACGCCAAGCTGGAGGTGTCGGGGCTGGCCGGGCTCAGCGCCACCTCGCTGTACCTCAACACCAACAACCCCAGCATCAAGTCGCTGAAGGACTTCACCGCGAAGGACAAGATCGCCCTGCCGGGCATCAAGACCTCGCTGTCGGCGGTCGTGTTGCAGATGGCGGTCGCCAAGGAGTTCGGCGACGACAATTACGCCAAGCTCGACCCGATGACGGTCGGCCTGCCGCATCCGGAAGCCTACACGTCGCTCGTCTCCGGCAAGACCGAGGTGAACAGCCATCTCGGCTCGCCGCCCTATTCCTTCATGGAGCTGGAAAACCCGCAGGTGCATCGGGTGATGAACTCGGTCGACGTGCTCGGCAACATCTCGCTCGACCTCGTCTATGCGCCCAAGCGCTTCATCGACGCCAACCCGAAGCTGACCGCCGCCTTCCTCGCGGCGCTGGAGGAGGCAGACAGGCTGATCGCCGACGAGCCGGCACGCGCGGCGACGATCTATGTCCAGTCGGCCAAGGCCAAGCTGTCGGCCGAGGAGGTCGAGCGGATGATCAAGGATCCGGACACCAAATTCTCGACCACCCCCAACGGCGTCATGCAGTTCGCCAACTTCATGGGCCGCGTCGGCTCGATCAAGACCAGGCCGGCGAGCTGGCAGGACCTGTTCATCGCCAACGTCCATTCGCTGCCGGGAAGCTGACCGCCCGGCTGGTCCCGCATCGGCACGAACTGGCCCGGGTCGTCCCCGGGCCATTCTTTTGCCCGCGCCGTTTCTTTGCCCTCACGGCTGATGCAGGAACGCCTTCCACTGCTGGAGGAAGCGGGCGCGCTTCAGATGGTCCATATAGACCAGCAGGGCGGGGCCGAGCCCGATCCGCTGCGTCGGGCCGCGCATCTCCTCCTGCAGATGGGTCGCCGACATCGGACCGCCGACCGTCGGCTGGATGGAGTAGAAGGCGGTGCTGCCGGCGACCACCGACTGCCCGCGCTCCGACAGCAGGTAATCGATGAAACGCCCGGCCAAGTCGGGAGCGCTCGCCCGCTGCGGGATGAGGGCGACGCGCGTCATGACCAGCGTGTAGTCGGACGGCAGGACGATCCCGATGGGAGCGCCGCGGATCTGCCGCTCCCGCGCGTAGGAGCCCAGCAGATTGTAGCCGATGTAGGTCTCGCCCCGCTCGATGGCGTCGACCATGTCCGATGTGCAGCACATCTGCCTGGCCTGATTTTCGCCGAGCGCGTCGGCGAGTTGCCAGAACTGGCTGGTCAGGACGGAGTCCTGAGTCGCGAACAGATAGCCGATGCCGCTCTCCTCGACATTGTAGGTCACCACCCGGCCGCGGTAGCGCTCCTTGCGGTCGCGCAGCAGATGGATCAGATCCTCGCGGGAACGCGGCACGTCCTCCGCCGGCACCAGATCGCGGTTGTAGACGATGGCCGCCGGCTCCTGGGTGAAGCCGAAGGCGGCGCTGCGCCAGTTCGCCCAGTCCGGAAGCGCCTCGGTCGCCGGGGAGCTGTAGCGGCGCGCATGCCCGTCATTGACCAGCTTCACCTGCAGGCCGGAGGCGGAGCTGATGACGAGGTCCGGCACGTCGCCGGCGGCCCGCTTGACGACGGAATCGTACAGCTCGCCGGTGTTCATCTCCCGGAATTCGATGGTGACCGTCGGGTTCTCCCGCTGGAAATCCCGGATCAGCGGCTCGATCGCCGGCCGGTCGGTCGCCGCGTCGATGCGCAGGCGTTCCGTGCCGCCTGCGGGGGTGGGGCTTGCGGATGCAGGATAGACGACCGGCTCCAGCGCCCACGCAGGCCCGGCGGCGGTCAGCGTCAACGCTCCCGCCAGCAACAGGAACAGGATCAGGGGAAGCAGGCGCCGCCCGGCCGGGACGCCGTTCGCGGTTCCCTCGCCGGGCTGGGCGGGAGCCGGGAATTCCAGCCGGACGACCAGCCCGCCGCCGGGACGGTCGAGCAGCGACAGGGCCGCATTGTGCGCCTCGGCCACCGCGGCGGCGATGGAAAGGCCGAGGCCGCTGCCGGCGATCCCCTTGGACAGCCGCCCGCGGCTGAAGCGCTCGAACACCTTGGATTTCTCCCCGTCCGGTATGCCGGGACCGCGGTCGGCGATCTCCACCAGCGGGCCGAAATCGCCGGTTCCCGGCCGCACGAGCACCTCGATGGGGTTGGCACCGCCGTATTTGACCGCATTGTCGAGCAGGTTGGTCAGGGCTTCCCGCAGGGTCACGGGGTCGCCGTGCAGCAGCGCGTCCCCCTCGGCCGGCTCGCGCGCCAGGGCGATGGGGGGCGCGTCGGGCCGGCCGGCCATCTGCTGGACGATCTGCCGGAGCAGCGCGTCCAGGTCCACCACCTGGGGCTGGACCGCCTCGGCACGATGGACGACGGTCGCATGATTGAGCAGCTGTGTGGTCAGCTCGCTCGCCTCGACCGCGTTGCGGTGGATGCGCTCGACGCGGTTCCGCAGCCGTTCGACATCCGCCTCGCGCCGCGCCAGTTCGGCCTGCGACCGCAGTGCCGCCAGGGGGGTGCGGATCTGATGCGCCGCGTCGGCCAGGAAGGACTGGGTGGAATCCAGGTTGGCCTTGAAGCGGATCATCAGCTGGTTGATCGCGGCCAGCAGCTGCCCGACCTCGGTCGGCACCGGGGCGTCGATCGGGGAGAAATCCTGTGGAGGCCGGGCGCGGATCAGCGACTCAAGCAGGCCCAGGGGCGCCAGCGCCTGACGGACGCCGAACCAGAGCAGAAGGGCGCCGACGACCACGGCGAAGGCGATGGGGGCGAAGGAGTTGGCGACCAGACGGGAGGCCAGCAGATCGCGTGCCTCGCGGGTCTGGGCGACCACCACCGTCACCCATCCCGACCGCGCCACGCCGCTGATGAAACGCCCTGTGACCGCGATCCGCACCGGAGCATCGCTGTAGACGGCGTTCTGGAACACCGGCGTGTCGTCGTGCACCGTGGCGCCGGGCAGATCCTCGTAGCCGGTGACGATCAGGCCGCCCGGCGCCATCACCTTGTAGAAGACGCGGTCGTGCCGGGCCGTGCCCAGAACGCTGAGCGAGGAATAGGGAAGATCGACCGTGATGGCGCCGTTCTCCACCCGCACGGCGTCGGCGATGGACAGGGCGGAGGCCGACAGGAGCTGGTCATAGGCACTGTCCGCCGCCTCGCGCGCGTAAGTGCGGACGAACAGGAACAGGATCAGCGTCACGACGCCGAGAACCACGAACATCCGGGTCAGCAGGCGTCGGCGCAGCGAGCCTCCCGCCACGGCGCGCCCCTCATTCGGCATTTTGCTTTTCACCCACATAGCCGACGCCGTGGACGGTGCGGATCACCACCGAAGCGCCCTCCAGCTTGCGCCGCAGCCGGGAAACCGACATCTCCACCGCGTTCGGGGTGACCGCCTGCTCCAGGTCGAAGAGCTGGTCGATGAGCGCGGTCCTGGTCAGCACGCGCCCCATGTTGCCGAGGAACAGTTCCAGCAGCCTGAACTCCCGCGCGCTGAGGTCGAGGGGTCGGCCGTCGATGGAGACCGTCCGCCGCGCCGTGTCGAACGCCAGATTGCCGATGACGGTCTCGGACGAGGCCATCCCGTGCGACCGGCGCAGCAGGGCGCGGCACCGCGCCTCCAGTTCGCGCAGGTCGAACGGCTTCACGATGTAATCGTCCGCGCCGAGATCGAGCATGTGGATCTTGGTGTCGATCTGCGACCGTGCCGTGGTGACCAGCACCGGCGTCCGATTCCCCCGACGGCGCAGCTGGCCCAGCAGCGCCTGCCCGTCCGGTCCCGGCAGCATCACGTCCAGTATGACCAATTGATAGGTCTCGGTGCGGAGAAGATCCTCGGCCTGATGTCCGTCGGCCGCCCAATCGACGGCATGCCCGAGACCGCGCAGGCTGTCGACGACCGCGTCGGCCAAGTCCTCGGCATCCTCGATAACCAGTATGCGCATCGATGCTCTCTCACAAGCCGGGCACCGATCATACCGCGCGGGTCCGAAAGGAGCCATAAAGGGCTGACGCGGTTCGGCGGGAAGCCGAGGCTGCTCATCCGATCGATGACGGCGCGGCCGGCCTTGGCTTCGGCTTTTTGTGCGGACTTGCGCCGACGTCGCCCACCACCCTTTCATTTTGCCCGGCTTTTGAGCCAGTGCAGCAACTCGCCGACGATGCCGCGGCGGAAGACCAGCACGCAGACGACGAAGATGCAGCCGATCACCACCGGCACCGGCAGGCT